>OY365741.1:892500-2339033 GCA_959347425.1 uncultured Amylibacter sp.
GGGCCGTGTCTCAGTCCCAGTGTGGCTGATCATCCTCTCAAACCAGCTATAGATCGGTGGCTTGGTAGGCCGTTACCCCACCAACTACCTAATCTAACGCGGGCCGATCCTTTTCCGATAAATCTTTCCCCCGAAGGGTGTATACGGTATTACCATTCGTTTCCAAATGCTATTCCGTAGAAAAGGGTACGTTCCCACGCGTTACTCACCCGTCCGCCGCTCCCCCCGAAAGGGTCGCTCGACTTGCATGTGTTAAGCCTGCCGCCAGCGTTCGTTCTGAGCCAGGATCAAACTCTCAAGTTGAAAAGCTGTTTTCACAGCTTATCCTTAACGTTTGGACCTTTGCACATCATCTGCCCCAAAAGGGCAGATATTCGTGTTTGCCATAAAATACAGGGTATGTATCCCATAACAAACACCGAAGCTGACATTCCATAATCAGGGATTTAACTCCCCTAGGAATGCGATATGCAAACGTCTTTCGCGTCGAAACGCGCTTGTCCGCCCACATATCTCTTCAGATATAAAAATTTCAAAGAGCAAAGAAAACCGAACCGTCGCCACATGATATACATCACAGCAGCGTAAGCCGACATCCTTTAAAAATGTTAAGAAAAGCAAAATAAGAACCGTTAAATTCCGCATTTCTGCCAATCTTGTGGCTAGATACTCTTTATTTTTAATAAGTGCAAGCCCTAAAATGAATAAAAGGGCATAAAAGGGGATTAATTTGGGGTAAAAATGCGATTTTATGAAAAAAAGCGGGGGCGTGGAGGCGAATATGGCAAAAATATGGGGGGAATGGGTGGATATGATGATTTGATGGCGAATCGTTTGCGAATCGGTAAAGAAACGGTTTACGAGTGATTCTAAACCGTTATTCGGGCAAAACACGGATAAGAAATTTAGAAGCCTCAGTCATGCCTTCCCTCTCCATCCACAAAATCAATCCGTCCATATCCACCTGCGGGTTGTTAAAACGGTTTAGCATATTATCAAGTGCGAATAGAGCCTCACGCGGACTGATAGAAATTGAATCGGCAATGAAATTATCGGCATTTATGGCTTCGGTTTCATGACTGGCCAATACATCTTGCGGAAAATCTTTTAAGTTATCGGTGACAATCAAACCCGCCCGCACCTTTATTGCCGCCGCCAAAACATGCCTATCATTTTTATCTGGTAAGGTTAAAGCTGTTTCAATCTGTGCATCAACTGCCACCAAAGCCTCTGGGAACACGTTTTCTAGTATTTGTCTTTGCTGTTTAGCCATTGTTTTGTCAAAACGGGCTTTTAAGCTGTTCTCAAATTCATCCAAGATTTTTTGCGACCAGCGCGGTCTGAATAAACCCTCTTGCGCCAAACTCATGATGATATTGCGTTTCAAAACACTATGTAAAACGCAAGCATCAACAATAATAGTAAAACGATTTACTATCATGTATCAAGTAAATACTTTGCATCAATACGCGCCATTTTTGTCAACAGACGTTCACGCTCCGCATCACGTTTTTTCTTATAGGCAAACAAATCCACGGCTTTAATGCGCCGATGCCGCCCAATAAGGGTATGGGCAATTTGCTCTTCATCAAGAATTTTAATCAAATAGGGACGCGATACATTCAACAGATCCGCAGCCTGTTGGGTTGTAAGATCTGCCCCATAAGGCACCATTTGAAACCCACGTCCACTGGAAATCAGCCGTAAAACATCCAAAAATGTCTTAGCAACACCATGGGTAAGAACCACATCCGCTGATTGTTCTTTGTCTATGGTGATACCGATTTTTGTTGTACCATTTGATTGATTTGTTGCTGCCAGAATTTGCCGCAAACTATCGGCACACTTAATATCAATTTCTTTGGGTAGGCGTTCGTGGAACGCAGATTTAACAGACATTTTATTTCCCTATTTTTAGTCGTTTTACCCCACACATGCAGAGTTGTTTTCATAACTAGCATCAAAACAAACAAACTGCAATATTCGCAATAAACGAAACGGGTAAAGAATTCGTTACCTGTGGCAAAAATAAACCACCCTGCGGGAGGTTCTACCCTGCTGACCGCGCCCGCTTGGCATTCTTACGCCGTCTGGCTACATCACGATAAACCAGCAAAACAAGGGCAATCCCGCAATACACCAGTGGCTCTGTCTCCCACGTTTTCTTTAACAAAACAAAATGCAGCACCGCCCCGATAATCGCGATATAAGTCAATTTATGCAAACGACCCCATTTTATCGGTCCCATCTTACGAACCACCTTATCGCGAGAGGTTATAGCCAAAGGTATCATCACCACAAACGACAGCACGCCGAACATAATATAGGGGCGACGGGTGATATCTTGCACAATGGTACGCCATTCCAACTGCACATCCAAGAACAAATACACCGACAGATGCGCCATTGCCATGAAAAACGCAGTCAGCCCAAGGGCGCGGCGGTATTTCACCAGATTAACCCCCGTGATATTGCGAATCGGAGTAATCAGCAACGAAGCCACCAGAAACTTCAACGCCCATTCGCCCAATTGAAATTCCAGATATTTCTGCGGGTCGGGGATGAACCTCGTGAAAACATTGTAAAACAACGACGCACCCAGCCCAACCCCAAGGATATAAATCAGCCAGTGAGGGATTTTCTTTGTTGCTTGGTTTAGGATGGCGATAATGTTCATAATAATTCCCTCTTTTACACGAATTTACCCAAACGTTCCCTAAAAGAACTTCGCCAAATCCATACCCTCATACAAACCAGCCACTTCATCACCATAGCCATTCATAAATAAGGTTGGAATCTTGCCAGCAAACAAGCCACCACCCAGTGGGCGTTCGCTCGCCTGTGACCAACGTTTGTGATTCACATCGGGATTGACATTGGAATAAAACCCATATTCTCGTTTGCTATATTTGTTCCAAGAGGTCGGCGGTTCAACATCCGTCAGGGTGATTTTAACAATCGATTTTATCGACTTAAACCCATATTTCCAAGGCACAATCAGACGTAACGGCGCACCGTTTTGATTGGGCAGCTCTTCCCCATACATCCCCGTTGTCATCAAGGTTAAATCGTGCAGAGCCTCATCCAAACGCAACCCTTCAACATAGGGATAGGGAATCACGCTAATACGGTCTTGGTCGGGCATTTCTTCGGGGCGATACAGGGTTTCAAAGGCAATGTATTTCGCGCCGCTTTGCGGTTCTATCTGTGCCAATAGCTCGTGCAAAGGAAACCCAATCCATGGCACAATCATTGACCAAGCCTCAACACACCGAAATCGATAAATCCGTTCTTGCATGGATTTGCCACCCAAAACATCGGACAAATCATAAATCCCAGGTTTATTCACCATCCCGCCAATTTCCACAGACCACGGGTCGGTGGTGAGCTGATGGGCATATCGTGCAGGATCGCTTTTGGCCGTGCCGAATTCATAAAAATTGTTATAATTCTCTACCACTTCCTTTGGCGTGATTTCGCCATCCACGGTATATTTGGATTTTGTCGCGTTGATAGCTTTTGCCTGTGCTGGACGCGCCAGCCCGTGGCCAATCCCCAGTGCGGCCGCGCCCGCAATAATCTGACGGCGGTTTAAAAACACCGATTTGGGGGTTATGTCTGAATATTTGAGTGTCATTGTTAGGGTCTTTCTTGGTTTATGGATATTCCATCCGCACTTTACAAGGAAACCGTACTAGATTGCAACACCTTTTTTACACGGCTAGCCATTTTGTGATTTTGCCTCAACTTTTACCCCGACTTCTGGCCAGATTTCATCCATCGCCATGCTCTGCCCATCCCCGCGAGTCATCCGCACATGATGGCGGGTCATATCACGCGGTTCCAGCACGCCTACGGAATGCGCGACGATACCGACCTCTTTGACGATACTTTGGGCGTATTTCATCACTTTATCGGCTTTATTTTCTGGCACCAAGCCCTTTTGAAACCGCTTATTATGGGTGGTTATACCAGTGGGGCAAGTGTTTTTATTGCATTTTAACGCTTGGATACAGCCCAGTGAAAACATAAACCCCCGTGCCGAGCTGACAAAATCCGCACCCGTTGCCAGAGCCCAGGCGACATCCCCAGGCACAACCAATTTGCCCGAAGCAATTAGGCGAATCCGCGATTGCAACCCGCGTTCTGCCAGCATATCAACGACTCTGGGCAGGGATTCGCGCAAGGGCAAGCCCACCAAATCCATCAGAGGCATCGGTGCCGCCCCCGTACCACCATCGCCACCATCCAGCGTAATAAAATCGGGTGCGGAGTCCACCCCCCGTTCCAGTACCATATCCAATAAATCAGCAAGGGCGGTAAAACTGCCCATCACGGTTTTGATACCAACAGGCTTACCCGTCACGGCGCGAATATGGGCGATTTTATCCAAAAGTTGCTCATTACTAGCAATGTCAGTATGGCGATTGGGCGAAATACTGGGCTCGCCTATTTTAATACCGCGAATCTCGGCAATTTCCTTTGTCACCTTTTCTGCCGGTAAAATCCCGCCCTTCCCGGGTTTTGCCCCTTGGGAGAGTTTAATCTCAAACATCCGCACCTGTTCTATATCCGCCAGTTGTTTTAAGCGGTCATCGCAGAGGTTGCCCGCTTCATCGCGCACTCCGTATTTTGCCGTGCCGATTTGAAAAACGATATCGCACCCACCCTCCAAATGAAACGGGGATAATCCGCCCTCACCCGTGTTCATCCAGATATTGGCCTTTTTCGCGCCCAAAGACAAAGCCCGCACGGCAGGGCGTGAAAGCGCACCATAGCTCATGCCAGATATATTAAAAAAACTAGGGGCGAAATAGGGGATGCGGCAACTGGTGCCGATTTGCATTGGTTTGACTTCAACTTTGTCCGAATCCAAAGGCGGATAGGGTGCATTGACAAAAATCGGCGTATTCGGCACGGTCAAATTACGGGTAGAGCCGAAAGCAATGGTATTAGAGGCACCGCTGGAGCTCCGCGTAATCCAGTTACGCACGGCACGGTTAAAGGGCAGTTCCTCGCGATCCATGGCAAAAAAGTATTGGCGAAAGAATTCGCCCAATTCGGTGAAAATATTGCGAAACCGCCCGACAACGGGGTAGTTTCGGCGTACCGCATCCTCTGTCTGTAAACGGTCAATCACGAACAGCACGATGACGACCAGAAAACCCAGCCCAACAGCAAAGATAAAAACTGTCGCCAGTGTTTCTAAAAGATTGCCAACAACGTTCATATACAGCATTTTGTGTTCCTTTTATTGGGGCGGGGGTTAGGGGATTATGCCAAAGTAGAGCAAGCCCACCCCGATAAGCAAAGCGGTTATTGGCCAAAACATCAAGGCGATTCTTAGGATGGCAAAGAGAAATAGGCGAATAATCCACATCATGGGGGGTGTTTAGCGGGTTTGGTGGGATTTAACAATAACGATTAACGATTAACGATGAATGATTAACGATGAATAGCCCTTCGGGTCTTCGTCATTTTTTCAAAATGCCGACCAGCGTGGTCTTTTGTGCGTAGCCCCCGCTTCGCGGGAGCATGCCAAAAGCCCTTGGGTTACAAGACTATAGCGTCTCTATAAATTTACTATCTGGAATAACAAGACGAGAGAGTGGATTATTTGCAAAGAATACTTGGGAATTGGTGATAGGCTATTTCTAAATTTATTTAGACACTATACAAGACGCTGAACCAAACCCCAGCCAAAAAAATCCCGCCCGCACTCCGCAGGAGGGGTGGGCGGGCGGGCGACCGTTTGACGCGGCCTTGCCCCCAAGTGAGGGCGAAACAAAAAACCTCCGCTCTTAACTTCTCATAACAAACTTCCAATTCCTAACAACCAATCATTCATCATTCACCATTCACCATTCACAATTCATAAACATTTACATCCGCCCCATCATACTCTATACACAGACAAAATACACAAACAAACCCACCAAACCGAGCCCTCCCTATGAAACCTGATAACCGCCTTATTGTCGCCCTAGATTTACCTAATCTTATTGACTGCGAAGCAATGGTAGCAAAACTTGGCGATAGCGTTAATTTCTATAAAATCGGGTTGGGGATGCTCTGCCAAGGTGGGTTGGGCTTGGCAATCGAGTTAAAAAACCAAGGCAAACGCGTCTTTCTGGAT
Organism: uncultured Amylibacter sp.; assembly: GCA_959347425.1. The sequence goes on from OY365741.1 coordinate 898,637, forward strand.
ATGAAATTCTTTGATATCGGCGCGACGGTGGAAAAAGCCGTACGAGGCGTTGCCCAATATGATTTGGATTTTCTAACCGTGCATGGCGACCCTTATGTCGTCCGGGCGGCGGTAAAAGGACGCGGGGATAGCCCGATGAAAATCCTTGCCGTGACGTTTTTAACCTCGCTTAACCGCGCCGATTTGGATGAGGCACTGATACAAAACGGGGCGATTGAAACGCTGGTGGTTGACCGCGCCCGCCGTGCGTTTTTGGCGGGGGCGGATGGGGTGATAGCCTCGCCGCACGAAGCAGCCGCGATTCGCGACCTGCCCGAAGCCAAAAATAAACTGATTATCACGCCTGGGGTGCGCCCATTGGGGGCGGATAATAACGACCAGAAACGTATTGCGACTCCCGCACAGGCTATCCAAAACGGAGCGAATCATATCGTCATAGGTCGCCCGATTTTGAACGCCCCCAACCCACGCGATGCGGTGTTAAAAATCCTTGAAACCTTGCCCAAGGTATAATCACCCCGCAATCACCTCTGCCCGTTGCGCCCCCAGGCCTTCAACGCTGATTTCCACCACATCCCCCGCGCCCAGAAACCGAGGCGGAGTTTGCCCCAACCCGACCCCTGCGGGTGTGCCCGTGATAATCACATCCCCCGTCCTCAACGCCATATACCCACTGATTTTATGAATAATCATAGCACAGGAAAAAATCATCTCTCGCGTATTGGAATCCTGCTGGATTTCCCCATTCACCAGAGTTTGCAGTTTCAAATTCTGCGGGTCGCCGATTTCATCAGGAGTCACCAGATAAGGCCCAATCGGACCAAAACTGGGGGCGGATTTGCCTTTAATCATCTGCCCGCCACGGTTTTTCTGAAACTCGCGTTCCGACACATCGTTGGCGGCGAAATAGGCCGATACATAATCCAAAGCCGCCTCTTCGCTCACCTGATAGCAATCCTGCCCGATAACCATACCCAATTCCACCTCCCAATCCGTATGAACGGACGGCTTGCCCGCGTCTTTTGGCAGGATAATAGGGTCATAGGGGCCGTTAATACATGTGGTTGCTTTGGAAAACAACAAAGGCTCTGGCGGGGTGCGAGACCCCGTTTCCTTCACATGATCGTGATAATTCAAACCAATAGCGAAAAACGTGGGAATATCGCGCAAACACGCGCCGATACGCTCACCTTTGGGCAGGGTAGGCAGGCTGTCCGTGTCCAAAGATTGCAGACGTTTTAGAGTTTTTATTGAAACAGCCTCGCCATAAAAATCATGGACATAGGCGGATAAATCGCGGATATGCCCAGCTTCGTCCAGCATGGCTGGGATTTCTTTGCCACGTTCCCCGTATCGCAATAATTTCATAACGGTCTTTCGGTTTTGTGGTTTATGGAGTGGTGAAGGTCAGGATGATTAAAACAACCGCCGTAAGGACGCACAGGCGGATTGACCAGCGAACAAAGCCATCAAAGGTTTGCTCCTGCGCGGTTATATCCATTTGCCCGTGGGTGTGGGTTTTTTTGCTTTTTTGTGCTTTTTGAGTTTTTGCCATTTTGGACTCCTTTGTTAGTTATTAGTGGTTTGACATAATAATGCCATAAGTGCGGGGGATTGTAAATAACGATTAACAACTAATCACTAATCACTGGCAAAAAACCGCAAAACCCCCTCCTCATCCAACTCCCGCGTTATTTTCCCCGCCAAATACAGGTGGTTAAGATGCGCCAAGGCCTCTGCCAAGGCCAGTCCAAACTCCCCATCCTTAATCGCTCGTTTATACAAAACATCAAAACACCCGACAGCCGTATTCGGCACTTGCAAAAATTCCACCAACCGCGATAACACCCCATGATGATTGTCAATTAACTGCCCCAACCGTGCGGGCAATCCCATAAACGGCAGTTTATGCCCGCATAAAACAAAATGGTCGTCGCGGGCAACGCGGCGGAACGATTCGCAACTTGCCAGCCAATCGGACAGAGGGTCGGCCAAAGGCTCGGTCGGATAAACGCCGATATTGGGGGAAATAGTCGGCAGGACTTGATCGCCCGCAATCACCAGATTATCGCTCTGCGACCAAAGCGTCACTTGATCGGGCGCGTGACCCCCGCCCAGCCGAACCTGCCAATCACGCGTGCCAATGGATAAAACATCGCCCTCATCCAGGCGATGAAAGCCCAAAGGCATCGGATACACGCAATCGGCAAAATTAAACGGGCGTTTGCGGGTGCGCTCGGCTATCATATCGGCGCTGACCCCAGCCGTGCGGTAGAACTCCACGGCTTGCTGCGACCAAGTCTCACACACATCCAAGGTCATCATCCGCGAATACAGCCAAGCCGTGCGGCTGGTATAAAGCCTTGCGTTCTGCGTTGTTTGCAACCAGCCCATCATGCCGACATGGTCTGGATGATGATGCGTTAAAATAAGGCGGGTTATCGGCAAACCGCCCAAAGGGCCGCGCAAAATATCCTGCCAGAGGGCAATCGCGTCCTTACTATAATACCCGCTATCAATCACGCACCAGCCATCGCCATCCCGCAGGGCAAAGATATTCACGTGATCCAGTGCCATAGGCAGGGGCAGGCGTAGCCAGAGAACTCCATCAGCGATTTCAATCGCTTCGCCAATTTTTGGGGGGGTATCAAAGGGATAGGTTATTGGAGTCATCGTTTAGGCTTTTATTTTGCTTTTATACTATTTGGCGGTTATGTATAGTCTTTTGTGCGTAAATAAGATAAAAATGCGGTTATGAATTATCCTGTGAAAACATCCATTTTATCCACTCACCCCGATGATATAACGCGGGCGGCAGATATTCTGTGCGCGGGGGGGCTGGTGGCGTTTCCTACCGAGACGGTATATGGGCTGGGCGCGGATGCGCAGAATAACGCGGCTGTGGGCGCGATATTTACCGCGAAAAACCGACCCGCCAATAATCCGCTGATTGTGCATGTGAAGGATATTGGGGATGCTTGCGCCTTTGCTCGGTTTGATAAGGTGGCGATGGATTTGGCTTTGGCGTTTTGGCCTGGTGCGTTAAGTTTGGTTTTGCCAGTGCGGGATGTTGGGCCAGAATCTGAAGGACTATCTGGGTTGGTTACGGCGGGGTTGGATACCGTGGCGATTCGCGTGCCGTCTGATAAAACCGCGCAGGCGGTGCTGGCGGCGTTTGCTTTGGCACGGGGGGGGAGCGTGGGGATAGCCGCACCCTCTGCCAATCCGTCTGGGCGGATAAGCCCGACCAATGCGGCACATGTTATCGCGGGGCTGGATGGGCGGATTGATGCAGTGATTGATGGGGGGGGTTGCGCGGTTGGGTTGGAATCAACGATTTTATATCCACGAGCCGATGGCTCGGTTGAGGTGCTGCGGGCGGGTGGCATAAGTGCCGAGGCGATAGCAGACGTGATTGGCGTGCTGCCGATTATGGGGGGTTCGTCTGTTTCCCCTATTTTATCCCCTGGGCAATTGGCGGTTCATTACGCCCCAAAAACCGCCCTAGCCATGGGGGTTTTGTCGCCCTGCCCCGACCAGATTTATCTTGGGTTTGGCGATGGCGAGTCGGGGGCTTCTGCGGTATTAAACCTATCCCCGAGCGGTGATTTAACCGAGGCCGCCCATAATTTGTTTGATTATTTGCATAGGTTGGACAGCCAAGCACTGGCTTTGGGTAAGACCATAGCCGTTGCCCCAATCCCCAACCACGGGCTAGGCGTGGGGATTAATGACCGCTTGCGCCGCGCCTCTCGTTAACGATTAACGATTAACGATTAATGATTAATGGGGGTTTTCTTCCGCCAGAGGGTCTGCACCAAAACGATTATCACCTGCCGTGCCTTTTATGCAATTAATAAGGGAAATAAGGACAGGACAGCCAACAAACCAAATAATAGAAACCAATTCTGCCACCTCCCAGCTTAATATTTCAGCGTTTCTTGCTACGATTATCGCCATAATTACGCTAAATATTAGAGCAGGGCATAGTAGCAACCACCAACCGCTTATATTCATATCTTGAAACCGTCTTATGAATACACACATTGTAGGGAATACCGTTACCAACGCCCATAAGCCCGCCAATGGAAAAATAACAATCATCAACAAAACACTTGCAATGAAGTTAAACAACATGAACCACCAGAATTCAGAACGGCTGGCACGCCCCCCTGTCATTAGAAATTTTTTAAAACAAGTTATGACGGCGGTTTGCATGTTCATTTTTTGTTTCCTTTATCTGTACCAGAATTGTTTTTACCCGTACTGGACTCGGGGTCAGGTAATTTTGTTACCCGTTTGGTTAAAACAAACAACCCCCTAAAGAAAGACATCTGTTCAGTTTGCTCTTTCCCGCTATGAACGGCTAGGGATGGTTTATCACCAACATTTTTTAACATAATATCCAAAAGTTTTTCTCTTTGCTCTTCTGTCCCATGTAATCCAACTTCCTTTTTAAAACTATGGTATAATTGCATGACCCGTTGTTTATGATTATATTCTTCGTAAAGTCGCCTATTAAGACGAATAGAGCTCCAACCAAACCAACTCAGCGTTGCAAAAGGTGATGAAATAAAGAATCTGTTCCACAAAGCATTATAATTAAATTTTTCATCAACTATAAATTCGCCCAATTTTAAATCACCAAACAAAATAAAATAAACAATAAACCCTAACGGTGCGATAAATAGAGTATAAAACATTATTCCTTTTATATTTGTTCCTATGAAATGCCAAAACGCATTAGGGCGACTAAATGTAGTTTCATCAGAGTTCTTTTCATCATCGGTTTTTTTATCAGCGTTCTTTTCATCAACTTTTTCTTCATCAGTAGGATTTTTGTAAGGCACTGCGCCGTATCTTGTTTTTGCTTCAAAATAGGCACTGGCTAATCCTGCTGCCCCTGCTTCGGGCAATAAATCATGAATTTCTTTTTTTAAGTCTTTACGAAGTTGATTAAAGTCACCTCTTTGGTCTTTGATGTATTCCACCATTTTTGTTTTAATAGACGGAACAATATTTCCCTCTCTATCTTTTTTATCAGTAAGTAAATCATCATGATATTTTTTTATCTTTGCGAGTAAAATATTTATCTCTTTTAATTGTTCATCCGTTAATTTTTTGGTTTTTTTTGTGTAGTCTTTTGTATTTGTTAGTTCTTTTTCAATCAACCTTTGTTTATTGACCGCAAACGTTCTTGTATTTTGCGTTTTGTCGCTAACAACTTTTTTTTCGGATTTAATATGCTTTTTTATAAGATCCGTTTCATCCTTAATCTCTTTTCTAGCGTCTGTTTTTAACTTTTTAACTTCTGATTCAAAAGTCTCGAGTTGTTTCTTTGCTTTTCTAAGGCTACCAAAATGCTTAGTCAGAAAATCGTTCATTTCTTTCTTTGTCATTTGACTTATTGGCTTATCAGTCATCTTTTATCTCCTTGATAAATTATCTTATTTTACCTTTTGATAGGGTATTCAATAATCTTTCTACCATAGGCGGTTTGAAATGTATAGGTCAAAAATAATTCATAATTCATAATTCACAATTCATCACTAATCACTAATCACTAATCACTAATCGTTAAGCTCGCCCAGAAACCCCCGACAACACCCTCGGATCAACGCCGATACTATGCATCGCCGCCCCCCATTTATCATCATTCGCCACCTCAAACACCAGCCGATAATTCCCCTCAGTCAATAACCACCCGCCGCCCGAAAGCTCCGCCTCTAACTGCCCGGCGTTCCACCCGGCATAACCCAGCGTAAATAACTTTTGCAACGGCCCTTGCCCGCGCGATATATCCTCCAATATATCCAGCGAAGCCGTCATGCCAAAAGTCTCATTCACCGCCAGAGTCTCTGCCCCCGTTTTATAATCCGTTGAATGCAAAACAAAGCCACATTCGCGCTCCACCGGCCCGCCAAAATGAATATCCACCCCGGTAATCGGGCGCAACGGTTTAATCTTTAACCGTTTCAAAACATCGTCAAACCCCAGCCCGTCAATCGGTTTATTAATAACCAGCCCCATCGTGCCGTCCTTGGAATGCGAGCATATATAAATCACACTCCGCTCAAACCGCGAGTCTTCCACATGGGGTGTGGCTATCAGCAATTTCCCAACAAGGGAGGAGTTTTTAATCTGTTTCATGACATATATCCTAGCCGTCCTTCATATATTATGCAAGAGGTTTTTTGCAATAGTTTGATAGGATTTTGCTATAACCTCATCCATCGCGACAATCGGCACACCATCATCGCCACTTTGACGAATGGACAAATCCAAGGGGATTTCACCCAGAAAGGCTATGTTTTGCTTGGTTGCCTCGGTTTTCGCCCCGCCCGTGCCAAAAATATGCGCGGTATCACCGCATTTCGGGCAGATATAATGCGCCATATTTTCCACCAGTCCGTAAATGGGAATGTTTAACCGCACAAACATATCCAAGGCTTTGCGTGCGTCCAGCAGGGCTATATCTTGGGGGGTGGAGACGATAACCGCCCCATCAAGGGCGATTTTCTGCGACAGAGTCAGTTGCACATCACCCGTGCCAGGCGGTAAATCCACCAGCAAAATATCCAGCTCACCCCATTCCACCTGTAACAGCATCTGTTGCAAGGCACCCATTAACATCGGGCCACGCCAAATCACGGCTTGGTCGGCAGCAACCATCAAACCCAGCGACATCATGGTGACTCCGTGGGCGACTAGGGGAATAATCCGCTTGCCATCGGGCGATTGCGGACGGGCAGAAACCCCCATCATGTGGGGTTGCGAGGGTCCGTGAATATCCGCATCCAACAGCCCAATTCGCAGGCCTGTTTGCGCCAAGGCTATCGCCAAATTACAGCTGAGCGTGGATTTGCCAACCCCGCCTTTGCCAGAACCCACCGCGATAATCTGTTTCACTCCGTCTATCTTTTGCCTGTCGGCAGAGGGTTTTGGATGCCCGCCTATTTTTAAACTGGGTGGAGGTTTTGGCGGTGCATGCGCGGTTAAAACCACCTGCACCGAATCAACACCCGCGATATCCTGTATCACCTGCGCCGCCGCCGCACGAACAGGTTCCATCCTTGGCGCGTCATCGGGTGCAGCCTCCAAAACAAACCGCACGTGGCTGCCCTCCGCCCCATCCTCAATAACAATCGCGCGAACCATATCCAAATCAACAATGGACTTACCACCCGTTGCACCAGATTTGGGCATCTGCACACGTGCCAGCTCTTGTAATATAGTCTCTTTTGTCAGGGTCATGGAAGGGCTTTCTAATGGGCGTTCTAAAATGGCGGCGATTTAACTTGCCTTTTAACATAAAATCCCTAATCTTGCCACACCTAATAACCCCAACCAAAGGAGCTTCCATTATGACAACCCAGCATTCTACCCGTGCGGTAAATTATCAAATCCCACCCGAAGACGGGCGTATCCTGCCGTTTGACCAAGCCGAATATGACCGCCGAGTCGCGGGCTTGCGCGATATTATGAACGCAAAGCAATTGGACGCGGTTATCCTAACCTCTATGCACGGGATTGCCTATTATTCTGGGTTTTTATATTGTGCGTTCGGGCGACCTTATGCGTGTGTTGTGACTTTGGCAACCATCACCACGGTATCGGCGGGGATAGACCATGGGCAACCCGCACGGCGGTCTGCCTGTGAAAACATCACCTACACCGATTGGCAGAGGGATAATTACTGGCGCACGGTTTTGCAATTATGCGGTGCGGGGGCAGAGATAGGCATAGAATCCGACCATATGACGCTGGCTATGCGTGATAAGACCGTGGATTTCCTATCGCCCAAATCGCTGATTGATATTGCCCCTGCGACTATGCGCCATAGAATGATTAAATCCCCAGCAGAGATTGAAATGATAAAAGGTGGCGCACGTATTGCCGATATTGGCGGGGCGGCGGTGCGCGATGCGATACGCGAAGGTGTCCGTGAAATAGACGTGGCTATGGCGGGGCGTGATGCCATGGAATTGGCGATTGCCGAGGCTTTTCCAAACAGCGAGCTGCGCGATACTTGGGTTTGGTTTCAATCGGGGCTAAACACCGATGGCGCACATAATCCCGTCACCACCCGCCGACTGCAAAAGGGGGATATTTTATCGCTGAATACTTTCCCGATGATTAACGGGTATTATACCGCTTTGGAACGGACGCTGTTTTTGGGCGAGCCTGATAAGGAGAGTTTGGCGATATGGAACGCCAATGTCGCCGCGCACGAGTTGGGCTTGGGTTTGATAAAACCTGGCGTGAAATGCAATGATATTTGTGCCGAGATTAACGAATTCTTTGCCGAGCGGGATTTGCTGAAGTATCGGACTTTTGGCTATGGTCATTCGTTTGGGATTTTATCGCATTATTATGGGCGCGAGGCGGAATTGGAACTGCGCGAGGATATAACCACGGTTTTAAGTCCAGGGATGGTTGTGTCTATGGAACCGATGCTGACTGTGCCTGCGGGTGTTTTGGGCGCGGGGGGCTATCGCGAGCATGATATTTTGGTGATAGAAGGTGGCAATGATGTGCAGAATATCACGGGCTTTGGCTATGGGCCTGAGCATAATATCATTGACTAGTTATTAGTTGTTAGTTATTAGTTATTAGTTTTTTTGCCCTTGCGGGTCTTCGTCATCGCTTACACGAATGCCGACCAGCGGGGTCTTTTGTGCGTAGCCCCCGCTTCGCGGGAGCATGCCAAAAGCCCTTTGGTTACAAGACGATAATGATTCTATAAATTTACTATCTGGGATAACAAGACTATAGATTGGATTATTTGCAAAGAATACTTGGGAATTGGTGATAGGTTTGCTCTAAATTTATTTAGGCTGTGCCTAGATGCTTGGATAAGATTTAGCCACAAAAACCCGTCCGCCCAAGCCTCGCAGAGGGGTGGGCGGGCGGGAAGCCCGAACGCAGGGGCTTGCCCCCAAGTGAGGGCGCAACAAAAAACCTCTGCCCCCTATTAAAATTAACGCAAGTATAAAATACAAGAAAACTTGACTCCTCGTTCATTCCCGCTATAAACTTCCCAAACCCACTAACAACTAATAACTAACAACTCACACCTAAAAAAATGCTAGACCAACTCAAAGAAATTCACCCGATATTTGCCTCCGCTCCGCAAAGCACCAAATTCAAACACCTGCGCAAACGTATCATCCGCCAAACCCGCGAAGCCCTAGACCATTTCAAAATGGTTGACCGCGATGCCAAATGGCTGGTGTGTTTATCTGGGGGCAAGGATAGCTATACCCTGCTGGCCGCCCTGATAGAATTGCAATGGCGCGGGGTTCTGCCCGTGCAAATCCTAGCGTGTAATTTAGACCAAGGACAGCCCGAATTCCCCGCCACGGTTCTGCCCGAATTCCTTACCAAAATGGGGATAGACCACCGAATTGAATACCGCGATACTTATTCCATCGTTATGGATAAAATCCCCGAGGGACGCACCTATTGTTCGCTCTGCTCGCGTCTGCGCCGTGGGCATTTATACCGTATAGCGCGCGAGGAAGGATGCAGCGCCATTGTTTTGGGGCATCATCGGGATGATATATTAGAGACGTTTTTAATGAACCTGTTTCACGGCGCACGGCTGGCGGCTATGCCACCGAAACTGTTGAATGAAGCAGGGGATTTGTTTGTTTATCGCCCCTTGGCGTTTGTCGCGGAAAAGGATTGCGCCGATTTTGCCGCGGCGATGAATTACCCGATTATTCCGTGCGATTTATGTGGCGCACAGGAGGGTTTGCAACGGGTGCAAATAAAACGCATGCTGGATGAGTGGGAAAAACACGCGCCAAACCGCCGTCAAGTGATGTTTAACGCACTCATGACCGCCCGCCCGTCGCATTTATTGGATACCGAATTATTTGATTTTGCTGGATTAAAAATCACCCCTTGACCTTTGGTGCGTTTTTGGGCAATAGGGGCGAAAAGTTTTTTGCACCCCAAGTAAAAGTGTATAAAAACAAACATTAACACTAACACAGGCACGGGCAAGAGCAAAAATATGAACGACCAAGGCAACAACGATAAAAATCTTTTTCTAGCGATGGGGCTGTCGCTTGTGGTGATTCTGGGCTGGATGTATTTCTTTCCCCCAACCATCCCTGACCCTGTCGCGGAGACTGCCGAGTCCACGCAAACCGATTCTGTCGCGGCCGCGCCGATTATCACCACCCCTGCCCTAACCCCGCAAGAGGCGCGCGATACTGCCCTCACCCGCACCACCCGTATTCCGATTAGAACCGCACGGCTGGCTGGCTCTGTCGCCTTGATTGGCGCGAGGATTGATGATTTACGTCTGCTGGATTACAATGTCCGCCTGAATGACGATAGTGAAAAAATCACCCTGTTTTCACCCGAAGGCGCACCAGATGCTTATTACGCGATTCACGGCTGGGCACCTGCTTTTGGGCTGGATTATGACGATGTGCCAACGGCAAAAACACCTTGGCAGGTGGAGTCTGGTTCGGAATTATCCGTGCAATCCCCATTAAACCTCATCTGGGATAACGGCAAAGGCATCATCTTTCGCCGTCAAATCACCATTGACGCGGATTATCTTTTCACCATAACGCAAAGCGTTGAAAACAACACAAGCAGCCCTTTTGCCCTTGCCCCCTATGGTATTATCGCACGAAAGGGCGAGCCTGATACGGTCGGGTTTTATATCCTGCACGAAGGCGTAGTTCGTGCCTCTGACGGCGTGATTGAGGAAATTGATTACAACGATATGCCCGACCAAGATTTGGACACGGTCGAATCCGCCCATATTAGCAAGATAGATGTCGCCAGCCAAGGTTGGATTGGCTTTACCGATAAATACTGGATGTCCACGCTTATCCCCGCCCCAGGGCAGAGCTTTACCTCCGTGTCCAAATACTCGCCGCGTAGTGATATTTACCAAACCGATATGCGCTTGCCTGTGATGGAAATCCCGGCGGGTGAGCGTGCCGAAGTCGCAACCACCCTCTTCGCGGGTGCGAAAAAATACGAAATCATCCGCAGTTATCAAGACACGGGTGTGGAACAATTTGTGGATTCGATAGATTGGGGTTGGTTTTTCTTTCTAACCAAACCGATTTTTCTGATTTTGAATTTCTTTAACGGCTGGCTGGGCAATATGGGGTTTGCCATTATCGGGCTGACTCTGTTTATCAAAACTCTGCTGTTTCCTTTGGCGTATAAATCCTATGTTTCACTGGCACGGATGAAGGATTTACAGCCAGAAATGCAGAAACTGCGCGATAAACACGGCGAAGACCGCGCCGCCATGCAACAAGAACTCATCAAATTATACAAGGCAAAAAAGGTCAATCCAGCGGCGGGCTGTCTGCCGATTTTATTGCAGATACCGATTTTCTTTTCCCTGTATAAAGTGATTTTTGTCACGATTGAAATGTACCATGCTCCTTTCATAGGCTGGGTGCAGGATTTATCCGCGCCCGACCCGACCTCTTTTATTAACCTGTTTGGGCTGATGCCTTGGGGAGTGCCGTCGCCAAGCAGTTTCCTCGTTATCCTCAGCATCGGGGTGTATCCGATTTTAATGGGTGTGACCATGTGGTTACAGCAAAAGCTGAATCCCGCCCCCACCGACAAAACCCAAGCGCAGATTTTCGCATGGTTGCCGTGGGTGTTTATGTTTATGTTAGGGCAGTTCGCGGCTGGGCTGATTTTATATTGGGTGGCGAATAATACCATCACCTTTATCCAGCAATACAGTATTATGCGTAGCCAAGGGGTGAAACCCGATATTTTGGGCAATATCACTAACCGTAAAAAATAGGCGATTTGATGGCGACTTTATCCGCGATATTCCGCTATCCTATAAAATCCCACGGGCGCGAGTCCTTGGGCGAAGTGTCATTGCTGGCGGGCAAAACCATGCCGATGGATAGGGCTTGGGCGGTGACGCATGAGGCAACGAAGTTTGATATGGATGCGCCCGCTTGGGTTGCCTGTGCTAACTTTTCCATTGGCGCGAAAACCCCGACATTAAACGCGATTAACGCGGAGTGGGATGCTGGGCAGGGGGTTATGACCTTAACCCATCCCGACTATCCGCCATTGGTTTTTCACCCTGATGATACGGAGGAACACGCACGGTTTATCGATTGGGTATCCGCGATGGTGCCAGCAAATCGTGCCAAACCCCGTGGATTGGTTCGCTTGAAGGAACGCGGTATGACCGATACCGATTATCCCTCCATTTCGCTGAATTCTTCCGCGACAAACGCGGCGGTCGCAAAGGCGGCTGGGCTCGCGGATTTATCCATGGAACGCTGGCGCGGCAATCTGTGGTTTGATGGATATGATGCGTGGGAGGAGTCCCACTGGATCGGTCGTGATATCCAAATCGGCACGGTTATTTTGGAAATACGCGAGCCGATAGCCCGATGCAACGCCACCCGAGCCGACCCGAAAACTGGGCAGATTGATGTCGATACTCTGGCGGTTTTGAAAGATAATTGGGGGCATACGAATTTCGGCGTTTATGCCGTGGTGAAACAAGGCGGAGTCCTGCGCAGGGGCGATACCTTGCGCGTTTTGTAATATGGAATTCACCCTGACCCCAGAGCCTACCGATGCCGAAAAACGCGTAGCCCATGTTTTGTTTTCCCAACCGATTGATTTTTTATTGGGCGTGGTCGCGATGGGCGGTTTGCCCGCACCGAACCGTATAGAGGTCTGTTTTGCTGGGCGTTCCAACGTTGGCAAATCCAGCCTGATTAACGCGATTTGCGGGCGCAATGGGCTGGCAAGAACCTCCAACCGCCCCGGACGGACGCAAGAGATTAACTATTTCACCTTGGGCGAGGCGCATTATTTGGTTGATGTGCCGGGCTATGGTTTTGCCAAAGCACCCTTGGCTGTAGTGCAAAAATGGCAGGCTTTATTGCGGGCGTATTTGGCTGGGCGAGCGAACCTACGCCGTGTGTTTTTGCTGGTTGATGCGCGGCACGGGGCAAAGGCGGTGGATAAGGAAATGATGGAGATGTTAAGCCGAGCTGCCGTGACGTTTCAGGTGGTTTTAACCAAGGCAGATAAGATAAAAGAGGCGGACTTGGCAGGTGTGATTGCCGATACGCAAAAGGTTCTTAAGCAATATCCTGCGTCTTTTTCTGAGATTATCGTGTCGTCCTCTGCCAAAGGACTTGGGATAGAAACGATAAAACATACGATAGCGACTTTGGTTTAATGATAGGCGGGCGAATCACGCTTTAAAAATCACACTTGGCAAGTGTCGCATAAAAGACTATAATAGACCTTTACACCACCCCCAACGCAAAAAAATCCCATGAAAAAACAACTCTGCACCCAACGTGACAATATCGAAACCGCACGGATACTCAGCGAAGCCCTGCCCCATATTCGTCGCCATGATAACGAAACCATCGTGATAAAACTGGGCGGTCACGCGATGTCCTCTGATGCCGCGCTGGATAGCTTTGCCCGTGATATCGTCATGCTGCATCAATGCAACCTGCGCCCTGTGATAGTTCACGGCGGTGGCCCGATGATTACCGATATGCTAAATCGCCTGAATATTCCGTCCGAATTCAAAGACGGCAAACGGATTAGCACGGCTGAATCCGTCGCCGTTGTGGAAATGGTTCTGTCTGGCACGATTAACAAACGTATTGCCTGCGCGATAAACGCCCAAGGTGGCGCGGCCGTTGGCCTGTCGGGGAAGGATGCGAATTTGATTATGTGTCGGCAGCTTGATCCCGCCTTGGGGCTGGTGGGGGAGCCAACGCAAATCAACGCGGATTTGCTGAATACACTGGCGCAAACGGGTTATATTCCGGTGATTTCCCCGCTTGGCGTGGGCGCTGACGGGCAGACATTTAATATCAATGGCGATACGGCGGCGGGGGCGATAGCCTCTGGTTTGGGTGCGTCTCGGCTGTTATTGCTGACCGATGTTGCGGGGGTGAAGGACGCGAAGGGGCAGTTGCTCACGCAAATGAAACCTGCGGATGTTATCAAATTAACCAAGGCGGGTGTGATAAAGGATGGGATGATTCCCAAAACGGAAACCGTTTTGAAAGCCTTGGAAAACGGGCTGAAAGCCGCGGTTATTGTTGATGGGCGGGTGAATAATGTGTGCTTGTTGGAGCTGTTTACCAACTATGGCGCAGGCACTATGATACGGTCTTAAAGGAAATATATTATGATGAGTGAAGCCCTGATTCGGTTTGGGATTTTTTCAACCCTGCTGGTGGTTCTTATTCTGGCAGAGGCGGGTTTTGAACGCAAAGCCCGTGTGCGCCCGCGCAAACCGCGTTGGTTCACCAATATATCCCTGACAATCAGCAATATGATTGCCCTGTTTTTCCTAGGGCTGGCGATTCCCATGCTGGCGATTGGTGCTGCCTTTGATGCGGCAAACCAAGGCTGGGGGTTGTTTAATATACTGGATTTTGGCGGTGGCTGGCTGGGTGTGGCGGAATTCATATTGGCGATTTTAATCCTAGATTTTATCATCTGGGGGCAACATGTCATCACCCATAAAATCCCGTTTTTATGGCGGTTGCATCGGGTTCATCACGCCGACCGAGACATTGACGCGACCTCTGGTCTGCGGTTTCACCCGATAGAAATCGCCCTGTCCATGCTATTGAAAATCGGCGCGGTTTATCTGCTGGGTGTGTCGGTTTTGGCAGTTCTGGTCTTTGAAATAACTCTGAACGCGATGGCTATGTTTAACCACGCAAACCTGCGTTTGCCGCTTTGGCTGGATGCGATTTTGCGCCAATTCATCGTCACCCCCGATATGCACCGCGTGCATCATTCCACCCATCGGCGCGAGCATGATAGCAACTATGGATTTTTTCTATCGATTTGGGATCGGCTGGGCGGCACCTATATTCCCCAACCCGAAGACGGGCATGACGCGATGAAGCTGGGGTTGGTTTGGCAGGATGATAAGCCTGAGAAACTGGGCTGGTCTTTGTGGTTGCCTTTTGCCTCTGCGAATAAAAAGAAATGAATCTTGCACAGATAGATAATGCGGTGCAGGGTTGCGGATTGATACAGTCCGGGGCGTTTCATCCGCAAAAAGATTGGGGAACGTTGGTTTTGCTCTCACCCGCGCCTGATTTTTGGACACGGTTTCAAACCGCACCAGAAGCCACAAACGATGTTGATCCGATAGATACATGGTCAAAACGAGTGATTACCGAATTGGCGAATCGCCTTGGCGCAACACCTGTGTTTCCTTTTGGTGGTCCGCCCTATGCGCCGTTTTTGGACTATGCCAAACAATCAGGGCGGGCGTTTTCTTCGCCCGTTGGGATGTTAGTGCATGATACGCAAGGATTGATGGTATCTTATCGCGGGGCTTTGGGGTTTGTTGAAAAACTGCCGTTGCCATCGCATCAGCCTAAATCCCCCTGTGATAGTTGTTTGAGCAAACCCTGTTTAACCGCCTGTCCTGTTGGGGCGTTTGATACAATTAAAACGGATGGGTTTTATAACGTCCGTGCCTGTAAGGATTTTCTGCAAACCGACACGGGATGTCTGGACGGCTGTAAAGTCCGCCGTTCCTGCCCAATAAGTGCGGGGGCGGGGCGGGGCACGGAACATTCCGCCTATCACATGCGGGTTTTCAAAAACAGCCCCTAGCCCAAAATCCCTAGCCCAAAACGCCTAGTCTAAAATCTGGCTGAGGAACAGTTGCGTGCGCTCTGATTGCGGGTTGTTAAAGAACTCTTCTGGCTCATTTTGCTCAACAATCTGCCCCGCATCCATAAAAATAACGCGATTCGCCACCTGACGGGCAAAGCCCATCTCGTGCGTCACGCAAATCATCGTCATGCCTTCTTGCGCCAGCTCTATCATCGTGTCCAAAACTTCTTTTATCATCTCTGGGTCTAACGCCGAGGTCGGCTCGTCAAACAACATAATCCGTGGTTGCATGCATAACGATCGCGCAATCGCCACCCGTTGCTGTTGCCCACCCGATAACTGCCCCGGGTATTTATCCGCCTGTTCGGGGATTTTCACCTTTTCCAGAAAGTGCATAGCAATCTCTTCGGCTTTTTTCTTTGGCATTTTGCGCACCCAAATCGGTGCCAAAGTGCAGTTTTCCAAAATGCTGAGGTGCGGGAACAGGTTAAAATGCTGAAACACCATACCGACTTCTGAGCGGATTTTATCAATGTTTTTCAAATCGGAGGATAAATGCACACCATCCACGGTGATTTTGCCCTCTTGGTGATTTTCCAACGCATTGATACAGCGAATCAAGGTGGATTTGCCAGAACCAGAAGGTCCACAGACAACGATACGCTCGCCCTGATAGACGGTAAGGTCAATATCCTTTAGCACATGGAACGCCCCGTACCACTTGTTCATATTTTCAATTTGGATTGCAATCTCTGTCGAGACCTCCATTTTCATAGCTTCTGCCATAATAAACCCCTCCTTAATGGGATGTTTTGAGCTTTTGCTCTAAATAAATTGAATAGCGCGACATGGAAAAACATAAAATCCAGAAGACCACGGCGATAAAACCATACAGCTCCCAAATAATGCCATTCCACGCTTGGTCAGCGCGGATGTTGGTTGATAGCCCGATTGGGTCCAGCAACGCGATGATGGATACCAAAGTTGTATCCTTAAACAACCCAATAAAGGTGGAAACAATACTGGGGATAGAGATTTTTAACGCTTGCGGCATGATAATCAATCGCGTGGCCTGCCAATAATTCAGCCCCAAACTATCCGCACCCTCATACTGCCCTTTCGGCAAGGCCGCCAGCCCACCGCGAATCACCTCCGCCATATAGGCCGAAGCAAACAGGGTAACCATAATAATCACCCGCAGAATAATATCAAAGGATGTCCCACGCGGAAGGAAATAATTCAGCAGGGTAGAAGCCACGAAAAGCAAAGTAATCAATGGCACACCGCGAATAAATTCAATAAACCCGACACAAACCGATTTGACAATCAGCAGATTGGATTGCCGACCCAAAGCCAAAACAATCCCAATCGGCAGGGACATTGCAATCCCGGTAATACCAATCACCAGTGATAGCATAAACCCGCCGAAAACGCGGCTTTCCACGGGGCGAATCCCAACCAAGCCAATCAAAGCACGGTCATCATGAATCGCCAATTTCGCGTCTTGGTATTTGGCATCAGCCTCCACCGTGCCGATGATTCGTTGCGTCAAATCGGGGTCTAGCTTTTCCGGAATATCGCCCAACTCATCAATCCCTTGATATTCGCTAGGCAAGGCATCGCGCATCGCACTGGCTTGTTCTTGTAAAACCGGCAATTCGGCAATCCGCGCGGGCAGGGTGGCAATCGCGCTGACGATTTTCTTCGCCGCCCGAAGCTCTTTATCCAACAGCCCCATTTCGCCAGACGCGCTGACTCTATCGGTGCGAATCCCAACCATCATGCTTAACTGAGCCCGAAGGTCTTTTGATAACACATACAAATGCTGGGAATGGGTTTCCTTTTGCGCGTCACTCTGGGTGTCGTCATGCAACAGGGCGTGGGTTTTTTCTATTTCCTCAACAATCTTGTCTTTAACAACCACATCCGCGTCTATTTGACGGGTCAAACTGATAACTGTTTGCTCCAACTCGGCAATTTGCGGGGTGATTTCATCAATCGTATTTTGCGCGGTAATCGTCGCAGAATCCATCCGTAAAGAGGTAAAACCAGCGTTGAAAGAAGCATTGATACTCGGCAAAGCAAACATCCACACAATCGCGGCAAGGACGGAAATGATAATCCCAAACAGCTCTCCCATAAATCTAGACGCGAGATAAAACACGCCATAAACAACCCCAAGACCAGCAATAACCAGCATGGGAATCCAGATATTTCCACCCCACAATAACCACACCATGATAAGCGGATAAAGGGCAGAGAACCACAGCATTTTACGCGGTACGCCAGAAAACAGCACGGGGGCAATCGCCACGACCAGTAAAACAAGGCTTAAGATAGGTCGCCAATAGGCATCGGCGGGGTAAAACCCGAATAACAGTTGCAACCACCGCGCCCGAATAACCCCCCAGCACGCACCCGAAAACTCGCCGGTTTTGTTTTGCGATAGCAGGATTTCATAGCATTCTATCAAATTATCGGCGTTCCAAGTCGGCGCGATTAACCATGGCACAATCCCACGCAGGCAGATATAAATAAAGGTCAGCGCAGCAATGCTCATCGCCCCGTTTAACCAAGAGGAGAACATATTTTTGCGTAGCCAGAACAGCAAACCCACCTCGCCAATCGGGGCGGTTTTTTCTGGTAACATGTCTTTGCGAACAAAGGCTACATCGCTTGTGGCGGGGTTATCCATCTTATCGTTCCTTTAACTTTATACGTTCGTTGTAATAGTTGACGATAGTGGAAATGGTCAAAGAAATAACCAAATAACACGCCATTAAAATCAGCAAACATTCCATTTCACGCCCGGTTTGATTAAGGGTAATCCCACCGATTGTCCCCGTCAATTCCACATAGCCAACGGCAATCGCCAGCGATGAATTCTTGGTCAAATTCAGGTATTGCGAAATCAGCGGGGGAATAATCACCCGCAGGGCTTGGGGCAGAATAATCAGTTGCATCGTGCGACCAGGGCGCACACCCAAGGCAGCCGCCGCCTCGGTCTGCCCATGCTCAATCGCCAAAATCCCAGCACGAACCGCCTCAGCAATAAACGCCGCAGTATAGAGTGCCAAGGCCGCCGTCAAGCCGATATAGGCTTTGGTCAAATAAATCCCACCTTGAAAGTTAAGCCCTTTTAGAACGGGGTATTCGGCGGTAATCGGTCGCCCTAGCAGATAAAAAATCGCCAAGGTCGGCAGAATAATAATCGCCAGACGAATCCAGAAACTTGGCAAAATTTGGCCTGTGTTTTCTTGATGCGTCTTAGCCCAGCGACCAAAGATTATAGAACCAATAATCGCCAGAACAAAGGCAATACCAACAAACAAACTACCATCCAAAAACAGGGGCATCGGGATAGACAGCCCGCGATTCGTCAGGGCAACCGTGTCGCCAAATAACATCGCCGCCGTGGGATTCGCGCCTTTGAATTCACCAGGGGAGGGCAGAATCTCAATATAAACCGCGACAAAGGCAACAATCCATAACAGCACGGGGATGTTGCGAAAAACCTCCACATACACCGTCATAATCTTGGCAATAATCCAGTTGCGCGATAGGCGCAGAACGCCAATGACTACGCCCAGAACCGTCGCCAACGTACAGCCGACCAACGCCACCAGCAGGGTATTTAACAGCCCAACCAGCAACGCGCGGGCATGGGTGGATTGCGAAGTATATTCAATCAGGCGTTCGTTAATATCATAGCCAGCAGTATCGCCCAAAAAGCCAAAGCCCGGGGGTTTTTCTTTGAAATAGTTATCAAAGGCGTTGCCACCCAGCCAAAACAGGGCGGAAATAACTCCGACCAAAGCGATAATTTGTATAGTCATAGACCGATAGCGAGTATCGTACAAAAGCATACTGATGCGAAAGCTATCAGCAGTCGGAGCGTTATTTTTGCTATTAACCATAGTTTTCCCTAAAATCCATTTTTGCAAACAGGTAGCCAAACAATAGCATAAAATCCAAACGCGGGTTTTAAGCGATAATTTGCCTTTAATGATTTGTCTTTTAAGACCTCTTTACAATAAGGGCAGGCGTTAAAGCCTGCCCCTATCATTTTTCAACCTAGCGGAAAGGCGGAGCCCAAATCAGGCCACCCTCTGTCCACTGCTTGTTCAAACCACGCGCCAGACCGATGGGAGTATCCTCACCGATTGTGCGGGCGAAAACTTCGCCGTAGTTACCAACTTGCAAGATAACTTTGTGCGCCCAATCCGTAGATAGACCCAACATAGCACCCAAATCGCCTTCTGTTCCCAGCATACGATTGATTTCTGGATTTTCTGTTGGTGTCGCCGCCATTGTATTAACATTGGCAGAGGTAACCCCCAGCTCTTCAGCAGCGATCATCGCATTCAAAGACCAGCGCACAATGTCTGCCCATTGGTCGTCGCCATGACGAACAAGCGGGCTCAAAGGCTCTTTTGACGCAACTTCAGGCAACAAAACATGGTCTTGTGGTTCTGAAAAATTGGCACGTGTAGCAGCCAGACCTGAAAGATCCGTTGTGTATGTGTCACAAGCACCAGCCAAGTATTGCGCACGCGCTTCAGCATTGGTTTCAATGGGTACAGGCTCATAAGACATTTTGTTCTTACGGAAGAAATCCGCCAAGTTCAATTCTGTCGTTGTACCTGTTTGAATGCAAACAGTCGCCCCGTCCAAATCTTTGGCAGAAGTAATGCCCAGTGATTTTGGAACCATAAAGCCTTGACCGTCATAGTAATTCAGCCCGATAAAGGTGAATTTCAAATCCGTGTCGCGGGAATAAGTCCAGCTACTGTTACGTGAAAGCATGTCGATTTCGCCAGAGGCCAGCGCAGTAAAGCGTGTTTTCCCTGTCAAAGACGTGAATTTCACGGCCTCGGCATCGCCCAAAACAGCGGCGGCAACGGCGCGGCATACAGCCACGTCAAATCCGTCCCAGCGACCATTTGCGTCAGCAGCAGCAAACCCAACGAGACCCGTATTGACGCCACATTGGACAAAGCCTTTTGCTCTGACATCTTCAAGCGTACCAGCTCCTGCAACGCTGGCTGCAAAAGCTGCGGCCGTCATTGCACTGATAAAAGTTGTTTTTTTCATTTTAAATCCTCATAGATTGTTTTTCCCCAAAGGGATGGTTAAACCCAATCCAAGACGGACTGGGTCATGTATTTGATAACTACGTTAAGAAAATCTCTCCTTGCCATAGCGTTGCCAAAGACCATGCCCTAGTTTTATGGATAAAATCAAGGGTAGTTTTTGATTTTTATGAAAAAGTTTGTTAATTGGTTGAAAACAAACGATATTTGTGGCAGAGTTTTGCTGTTTTTTGGGGATTTTGACGGGGAATTGTCGGGGAATTGGAGGATTTTTCGGGCAAATAGGGATAATTTTATTCAAAAAGCGAATCAATAACAGTTAGTTGTTAGTTATTAGTTGTTAGTTATTAGTGAGTCTGCCCACAAGGGCAGTTGAACCTGCCCGAAAATAAAAACAATGTCTTCGTCATTTCTTTGAAATGCCGACCAGCCCCAAGCGATGGGCGGGCTTTTGTGCATATAGAGCTTTTGCCCATAGGCAAAAGCCCATACACAAAAGCCTTGGGCTACAAGACGATAAGATTATCATAAATTTATTTAGACTATATACAAGACGCTGAACCAAACCCCAGCCAAAAAATAGCCCGTCCAGCTCTCCGCAGGAGGGGTGGGCGGGCGGGCGACCGAACGAAGTGGCTTGCCACGAAGTGAGGGCGCAACAAAAAACCTCTATCCTTAACTCCTAATAACGAACCCCAAATCCCTAATAACCAATCACTAATAACTAATAACTAACAACTAATAACTAAAGACTCGCTTCACAATAAAAATCATACGCCTCGCAAAACGCGCGATAGCGTAAATCACTAACCCGAACCGCCTCTTCATCCTCACCCCAGAGCTCCGCCTGCCAGACCTCATCTATCCTTGCCGCTTGCCACGCTTGGGCGACATCAATCTGCCGATCTATTAACGCAATCGCCAATATCAAAGAGCCACTAATGGTAATCAAATCGTGCATCCCAGCCAATTGAAAATCATTTAACCGACAGAGTTCCGCCCGCAACCGCGCAACTCCCGCCTCTGGCTGGTCAATAAACATAACACCTTGGGTGGTTTGAAACTCCGTATCAAATCGCGCCCCTGCCCAGTGCAAAATCGGATTCCAGGCGAGGGCTTGGCGGTCAATCAACGCCTTGGGCGAAGTCGCCCGATAATACAGCAAATCGGCGCGACCATAATCACCCAGCATGGCGCGAACCTCGTCCCTATTAAACGCAATCCCATCAATCGCGGAATTGGCAGAGCGCGTGGCAGGCATAGTCTCAGGGACAATATCTTGGGCTTGGGCGTTCCACTCGGCACAGATTTTCACCGCCAATCCACGGGTTGGCACGATAAACGCATGCCCCGCAGGGGTGGTCAAACCATAGGAATCCAGCGAAATGCGGAAGCCTTCTGAATTCTTGGCAACCACCGCATCAAAACATGCGTTTTGCCAAAACCGCTTTTTTAAACTTTTTATGCTTTTTATAGTCTTCGCAGACTCCACAGGGGATTTCATAACCTTACCCTTCATCAAAAGGATCGCTGACATCCGTATCATCTGGCCAATCCAATAACGCCCAAGTCCGCGCCATATGCTCTGGCAAAGGCGCGACAAATTCCAGCTTCTTTTGCGTCATAGGATGGCGCAACATTAACACACGGGCGTGTAGATGCAATTTTTCATCCACCCCAGCAATACTTGGCGCAGCAGGCTCCCCTGGTCGTGCCAAACCAACATCACCGCTTTTCACCACCGCCCCGTATTTCCTATCGCCCAAAATAGGACTCCCCAATTCGGCAATATGGGCGCGGAGCTGATGTCGCCGCCCGGTTATCGGCATCATCGCCAGCCACGAGAGGCGTTTGCCAGCCGTCTCCACCATCATATAATCGGTAATCGCGGGCTGGGCATCCTTATCATGTTTCGCCACATCGGGCAGAACACAGCGCATTTTTTCATTATCGGTATCTTTGCCAATGGATTTTATCAGGGCATAACGAATCCGCCCGGCACGGGGATTTGGACAGCCCGCAACCACCGCCCAATAGATTTTGCGAACCTCCCGCCCAGCGAAAGCCCGTGCCAATCGCGCCGCTGCCATACGGCTACGCGCCATCACCATAACCCCCGAAGTATCCTTATCCAAACGATGCACCAATCGCGGTTTTATATCGCTTTCAAACATCAGGGCAGAGGCCAAGCCATCAAGGTGGCGGGTTTGTTTAGACCCCCCTTGCACTGGCAAGCCTGCGGGTTTGTTAATCACCAAAATATCGTCATCTTTATACAGCACACAGGCGCGGATTTCATCAATATCGCTTTGTTTTAAGGGACGGGTGCGTGGCGCGTGCGGGTCATAATCAAAGGCGGCGTCCTTTGATGGGATGGGGGGGACGCGAATCATCTGTCCCTCTATCAGGCGTGTTGCCGATTTCACCCGCTCGCCATCGGCACGGAGTTGCCCCTTTCGGCACATCTTTTCAATCTGCCCTTGGGTGAGCTGGGGAAACACCCGCCGTAACCAACGATCAAGCCGTTGTTCGGCATCGTCTGGTTTGACCTCTATCATCTGCACACCGATTTTTATCGGTGGGTCTGTTGGGGTTTGGGTTGGTAACATTTTTTTTCTTTCTTACGTATTTAATGCACGAGTCATAATAACAGCCAAAAATATGGCCAGCAGGGAACACAGCACCGATACGGTAATATAGCCCGCACCCGCACCCCACCTCCCCGATTCAAACAAACGCAGGGCATCCAGCGAAAACGCGCTAAAGGTGGTGAAACCGCCCAAAACCCCAGTGATTAAAAAGGCGGAGGCTCGGTCAAACCCCTTTTGCGCCAGCATCACCCAGACCACCCCGATTAAAAACGAACCAATAACATTAACCGCCAAAGTCGCTAAGGGTGTCGCCAAAGGTGTTGCCACAAGCACCCCGACTCCATAACGCAAAATCGCACCTATCGCCCCGCCAAGCCCAACAAAAATAACAATCATCGCCTAATCCTTTTTATCTTTGCCATTATTTTTACCTCTGGCCACACGCAGTTTGGCAAAATAATCAATACGTTTTTTCATCTCGCGTTCTTCGCCACGCTCGACAGGCAGGTAATAAATCCCCCGCGCCATCCCGTCAGGGAAATAATTCTGCCCAGAAAACCCATCAGGCGAATCGTGGTCGTATTGATAGCCCGCACCATAGCCCTGTTCCTTCATCAACTTTGTCACACCCTGCCTAATATGTTTGGGCGGGGGGTGCGATCCGGTCTTTTTCGCATCCCGAACAGCCTCTTTATACGCGGCATAAGAGGCATTTGATTTCGGCGCGAGCGACATGTAAATCACCGCCTGTGCCAGTGCCAATTCGCCCTCTGGACTGCCAAGACGTTCGTAAGTCTGCCACGCCGCCAGACAAATATCTTGGGCGCGGGTATCCGCCAAGCCAATATCCTCAACCGCCATGCGGGTGATTCGCCGCGCCAAATAACGCGGGTCTTCGCCACCATTTAACATCCGCACAAACCAGTAAAGTGCGGCATCTGGGTCTGAACCCCGCACCGATTTGTGCAGGGCGGAGATAAGATTAAAATGCTCTTCCCCGCTTTTATCATAAAGCGGGGCGCGTTGCATCAGGCGTTTGCCCAGCTCTTCTTGGGTTAGTTTTGTTTTCTTACCCGCCTCGGCCCAGCCGAAACATTGCTCTGCCAAATTTAACAACGCCCGCCCGTCACCATCGGCCATTTCCAATAGGGCTTCGCGTGCAGGGGCATCCAGCGGTAGGGCAGATCCCTGTGCCTGTTCGGCACGTTGGGCTATCAATTCCAAATCCGCCAGCGATAATCGTTCCAAAACCATCACTTGGGTGCGCGATAACAGCGCAGAATTCAATTCAAAAGACGGGTTTTCCGTGGTTGCACCGACCAGAATAATCGTGCCGTCTTCGACATAGGGGAGGAAACTGTCCTGCTGGGCTTTGTTAAAACGGTGGATTTCATCGACAAATAACAGAGTTTTCGTGCCGTTTTGCTGGCGCAATCGTGCCGCGTCAAAGACTTTTTTCAAATCGGCAACGCCAGAAAATACCGCGCTGATTTGCGTGAAAGTACCGTCAATTTGATCCGCCAATAACCGTGCCAAGGTGGTTTTGCCAACCCCTGGGGGACCCCAAAAGATTAACGACGTCAAGGCGTTCGCCTGTAACATACTGCGCAAGGCGCCGCCTTCGCCCAATAATTTCTTTTGCCCGATGACTTGGTCAATATGGATGGGGCGAATCCTATCGGCCAAAGGCGCAACGCCAGCACTGGGTTGCTTATCGCCAATTTTGTTTGTGGCAGGTTGGAACAGGTCGGAGGCAGATTTTGACATGGGGAGATAATCGCACAAAAGATGCGATTTTGCAAAGCGTTTTTATGGGGGGGGTTATGGCAGGGTTTAAGACGCTAAAAACAGATAAGGCGCAAGGTTACCCCCACGCCTTTATCCAAATTTTGTATCGTAAAGGTGCGTAAAGACCTAGTCCTCTGCCGCCTCAGCCTCAGCCAGCACGCGTTCTTTATCCGCCTTACCCTTAGCCATATCATCGCGATCAACCAGTTCAATAATCGCCATCGGCGCCATATCACCATAGCGAAATCCAGCCTTTAACACACGGGTATAACCCCCTTTACGTGCTTGATAACGTGGCCCTAAAACCTCAAACAACTTGCCCACAAGGATGGGTTGTTTCAGCTTGGCGGCGGCTTGGCGACGGGCGTGTAAATCGCCCCGCTTGCCCAGCGTAATCAGCTTTTCAATCACCGCACGGAGTTCTTTCGCCTTCGGCAGGGTGGTTTTGATTTGTTCGTGCTCTATTAAAGAGCCAGCCATATTGGCAAACAGAGCTTTACGATGCTCGTGTGTGCGATTTAATCGGCGGTATCCTCTTTTGTGACGCATTGCTCTTCCTTTCTTACAGTTGGTCTTCGTATTTTTTTGCCAGCTCGCCGATGTTATCGGGTGGCCAATCCATAATATCCATACCCAGATGGAGCGACATGCCAGTCAAAACCTCTTTGATTTCATTCAAAGACTTACGCCCAAAATTGGGGGTGCGGAGCATTTCTGCCTCAGTCTTTTGAATCAAATCGCCGATATAAACGATATTATCGTTCTTCAAGCAATTGGCAGCACGGACGGATAATTCCAGCTCATCCACCTTTTTCAACAATACGGGGTCAAAATGCAATTCATCCTCGTCACTGTCGCGTTTGTCGCTTTGCGGGTCTTCAAAATTAATAAAGATACGCAATTGATCTTGCAAAATCCGCGCGGCGTAAGCAAGAGCATCATCAGGCATGATAGAGCCGTCCGTTTCCAGCTTTAACGTCAAGCGGTCATAATCCAAAACTTGCCCTTCGCGGGTCGGTTGAACATCGTAAGACACCCGCACCACAGGGGAAAACAACGCATCAATGGGAATCATGCCGATTGGCGCGTCTTCCATACGGCCTCTATCCCCAGGGACATAGCCTTTACCCGTTTCCACGGTCAGTTCCATATACAGATTCGCGTTATCGTCCAAGTGACAAATCACATGGTCTTTGTTCAAAATCTCTATATCCGCCGTTTCAGATATATCGCCCGCGGTAACGACACAAGGGCCAGTCGCCGCGATAGCAACACGTTTCGCCCCTTCGGCATGCATTGAAATAGCAACACCTTTCAGGTTCAAAACAATATCGGTTACATCCTCCCGCACACCAGCGATGGAGGAAAACTCGTGCAATACATTATCAATCTTTGCCGAGGTAATCGCCGCCCCTTGAAGGGACGATAACAACACACGACGCAGGGCATTACCAAGCGTCAAACCAAAGCCACGTTCCAAAGGTTCGGCAACAACAGTTGCTTGATTTTTGGAATTTTCGTTTGGTTGGATAACCATTTTTTCTGGGCGAATTAATTCTTGCCAATTTTTCTGGATCATTTATGCCTCCATTCTTGTCTTTTCGGCTGTCCAGACCAAAAAAACGCTCGAGGTTATTTTAAAATACCTAAACGCGACGGCGTTTAGGTGGGCGACATCCATTATGCGCCATTGGTGTCACATCACGGATAGCCGTGACATTCAAACCAATAGCTGCCAGCGCACGAAGGGCTGATTCACGACCAGACCCCGCACCCTGTACCTGCACTTCAAGGGTTTGCATTCCGTGCTCTTGTGCCTTACGCCCCGCATCCTCTGCTGCCATTTGGGCGGCATAGGGTGTGGATTTACGAGAGCCTTTAAAGCCCATCGTGCCAGCAGAAGACCACGCAATTGCGTTGCCTTGCGAATCTGAAATCAGAATTTTTGTATTGTTAAAAGAAGAATTCACATGGGCAATCCCTGATGTGATGTTCTTACGCTCTTTGCGTTTGATACGAGGTGCGTTTGCCATTGTTATCCCTTACTTCTTCTTACCAGCGATTGCTTTGGCTGGGCCTTTGCGCGTGCGCGCATTGGTATGGGTGCGTTGTCCGCGAACTGGCAAACCGCGCCGATGGCGCAAGCCACGATAGCAACCCAAATCCATCAAGCGTTTGACGTTAATGGTGTTGGTACGGCGCAAATCGCCTTCAACCGAATAGCTGGCATCAATCGCTTCACGCACGGATAGGATTTCTGTGTCCGACAGCTCATTCAAGCGTCGTGTCACGTCAATACCCGCGGTTTTACAAATAGTTTCTGCCGATGTGCGACCAATACCAGTGATATAGGTCAGGGCAATCGGTACCCTTTTATGTGATGGCAAATTAACGCCGGCAATCCGTGCCAAAGTCTTATCCTTATCGTTGCGGTTCCGTATCTCCGGAACCTGTTTTCACAACAAAGCCGCGTTTTGGGCGCGACCATTAAAAAAGAGACGGATTTTGCGAATCACTTATGTGATAAAGTGGCAAAAATGTCTCCAAAAAACGGGTTATAGAGCGGATTTTGGCAAATTGCAAGGGGATTTTTGGGGAAATATGGGTATTTATGAGTTTTTTGTTAATATTGTGGATTTTTTTTAGTTATTAGTTGTTAGTTATTAGTGAGTCTGCCCTTCGGGTCTTCGTCATCGCTTACGCGAATGCCGACCAGCTCCATGCGATGGCGTGGTCTTTTGCGCGTAGTCTCTTACCCGTCCTGCGGACGTGTAAGCAGACGTGGCGCAAAAGCCCTTGGGTTTCAAGACGATAAATATGTCTTAAATTTATTTAAACACTATACAAGACGCTGAGCCAAACCCCAGCCAAAAAATAGCCCGTCCAGCTCTATTATTTTTATTTTCGGGCAGGTTCAACTGCCCTTGTGGAGGAGTGGGCGGACGGGAAACCAAAAAACTTCAGCCCGAAGGGCTGTCAATAGCCCCTTAAAATATTATACCGATTAATCTGTTCTTCGGACAAAAGCTCACTTGCCTTCAAATGCATGCGCAAATGCGTATAACGCAAGGTCGCAAGCGTTTGCCCAATTTCCAAAAGCAACCCGCGTAAGTCGGCATCATCCATGCTCGCGTTTCTAAAATGCGTTTCAAGGGTTTGTTCTTGCGCGACCAGCTGTTCGCCCATCTGCATAGCTTCGGTTTTCATCGCATCATAAAGCGATTCAATCGCGGTAATCTGCGCGGGGTTAAGTGGAATTTCGTCTTTTAATTCTAACAAATGCGCGGGGCCGGGCACGCCGTTTAGCTCTGCCGCTTTCGCCAGCCCCCAACCTTCCCCAGCGCGGAGCTGTTTTATATCATCAGGCGATAGGCTTTTGATTAAACGCGCCTCTTGCCCTTTGTATTGAGAATGACCCGCATGACCTTGTCCTTGCGTGGAAACAAAAATAAACATCCAAAGCCCCGCCCCTGCCAGAACAACGACAAGTGCAGAGGCAAATCCGCACAAAAACCATTTTGGTGTAAAATTTTTCATCATGATAAAAGACCCTTTCATTAGTCATTAATAATTTAGGCGCTCGCGTAAGCGATGACGAAGACCCGAAGGGCTAAACCACCTTTGCGCGATATCTACTTAAGCCCCAAAATGCCCACAGTGCAAGCACAATTTCAAAAACGATAAGAATGACGAGGGCTTGATTAACATCGCCTTTCAAGACAGAGACCAATCGGGACACCAAAGTCGCACTCAGCACCAAGGCAGGGTTGATATAGATAGTCGCAACCTGCCCTTTAATCCACTGATACAAAAACACCGCAGCGGTCGTGATATAAAACGCCCCCAGAACCTGCATTTCACCCCTGCCTTGTGGCTCAAGGAATGAAATGGTCATACTATCAGAATAGACACCCACGAAAAACAGCGCCGTGATACCTGCGCCAAAATAAATAGCCAAATAGAAAATCCGCATAATCAGATCAATAATTCTTGTAGTTTTTTGCATAGGCTTGCATCCCCCGTTATTTTTAATTATTTTTAATCAAGCAAGAATTCCAGCGATATTCGCGTTAATCTCATCAATCCCACCCAAACCATCAACGGGGTGCAACACACCCTTGGCGTGGTAATAGCCAATCAGGGGCGAAGTCTCTTTATAATACGCCATCAGCCGAGTTCTTAACGCCTCTGGCGTATCATCCTCACGGCGGACAAAATCCGCCCCACCGCAAGCATCACAAATATCCGCAACTTTGGGCGACTTAAAACTATCATGATAGCCCGCGCCACATGCTCCGCATGTAAAACGCCCGGTGATTCGCTCCGCCAAAATCGCATCATCCACCCGCATCTCTATCACATAATCCAAACTCTGCCCGACACTATCCAAAAGCGCACCCAAAGCATCCGCCTGCCCCAGAGTCCGCGGAAACCCGTCAAAAATATACCCTTGGGTATCTTCCCCAGCCTCCAGCCGTTCTTTGATTAAAGCAATGACAATATCATCGCTGACCAACGCGCCACTGTTCAAAATATCCGCCACTTTATTCCCCAAAGCCGACCCAGAATCCTTGGCCGCGCGGAGCATATCGCCAGTGGATAACTGCGTCATTGCGCGTTGCTTCACTAACAAACCTGCCTGCGTACCCTTACCAACTCCGGGCGGGCCCAAAAGAATGATATTTATCATTTGCGGGGCTTTTTGCGAACCCGTGCCTTGGCACGGTTTTTACCAGTTAGGCGAGAGCGTTCAATCAGACTCTCATACTGATGGGCAATAAGGTGCGATTGCACTTGGTTAATCGTATCCATCGTCACACTGACGACAATCAGCAAAGATGTCCCGCCAAAATAAAACGGAATTTCCAACTGATAGCGTAGGATTTCTGGCAACAAAGCCACCAGTGCCAGATAAACAGAGCCCAAAACCAAAACCCGTGTTACCACATAATCAAGGTATTCGGTGGTGCGTTGCCCAGGGCGAATCCCCGGAACAAAGCCGTTTTGCCGCTTCAAATTATCCGCCACATCGTCGGTTTTGAACGACACATTGGCGGTGTAAAAATAGCTGAAAAAGATAATCATCGCGCCGAATAAAACGAAGTACAACGGCTGACCTGGCCCCATAACCGCCAATATGGTATTAACCACGGGCGAGGTTTGCGTGCCAGAAAACGTACTGAAACTGGTTGGCATCAACAACAAGGCAGACGCGAAAATCGCCGGAATAACGCCAGAGGGATTGACCTTCAACGGCAGATTGCTGTTTTCCCCGCCATAGACGTTCATACCGACTTGGCGACGCGGGTATTGAATAAGGATTTTTCGCAGGGCTCGTTCGACAATGACAATGATACCCATCACCACAACAACCATCACAATCACGCCGATAATAATCGCGGGGGAGAGAAATCCAGCCCGCCCTTGGCTAAAGAATTGCGAAATCGCCACGGGTAATTCGGCAATAATACCGACAAAAATAATCAGCGACAGCCCGTTGCCGATACCCCGTGCGGTGATTTGTTCGCCCAGCCACATCAAAAACATCGTCCCGCCAACCAGCGTAATAATACAGGGTAATTGAAAGGTGAGAAATCCAGGCGAGGTCGCCAGATTGGAAACCTCCAACCCGCGTGCCAAACCGTATGCTTGGAATACCGACAAAAACACCGTGCCATAGCGGGTGTATTGGTTGATTTTCTTCTGCCCCTGTTCGCCTTCTTTCTTTAGCTGTTCCAGCTGTGGCACCATCGCCGTCATAAGTTGAACGATAATAGAGGCAGAGATATAAGGCAAAATCCCAAGGGCAAAAATCGCCATACGACCAATCGCTCCGCCCGAAAACAGATTGACGACATCGCCGATACCGCCTTGAATATCTTGGACAAATTGCGATAAAGCAACCGCGTCAATCCCCGGCACGGGGATATAAGTGCCAATACGATAGACAATCAAAAGCCCAAGGGCAAAGAGAATCCGCTGTTGCAATTCTTTGGCTTTGCCAAAAGTACCCCAGTTTAGGTTTGCCGCCATTTGTTCTGCTGCTGATGCCATTTTTTTTGTACCTTCTGTTTTGTTTTTTTTCGCGTATTTATCAATGTGAAAGCAAAGCAATCACCTATGGTTTAGTCTTCGGTTTTTGAAGCCTCGGCTTTTGGTTCTTCTGCTTTAGGAGCCTCGGCTTTAGGTTCTTCGCCACTCGTGGCTTCTGCTTTTGGGGCTTCGGCTTTTGGCTCTTCTGCTTTAGGGGCAGGCTTCGCTTTTGGCGCACCGCCAGCTAACAAAGCCGCGGCTTCGTTTTTACGTACCAAAGCCTTACCCCGTGTTACTTTTTCAGGCTTCGCAGGGGCAACAGCCAATGTGCCACCCAGCTTTTCCACCATAACAACAGCACCTTTGGACGCGCCCGTTACGACCAGATCAACTTTGACCTTCAGCTCACCTTTGCCCAAAATCCGCACACCATCACGCAAACGGCGCACCAGACCGCAGTCCAGCAACACTTGTTCGGTAATCGGCGCATCCGCCTTTATTTTGCCTTCATCGATAAACCGTTGCAACGCGCCCAGATTAACCTCGGCATACTGCTTGGCATTAAACGGAGTAAAGCCACGTTTCGGCATCCGCCGATACAGGGGCATTTGCCCGCCTTCATAACCGCCGATGGAAACGCCAGAGCGGGACTTCTGCCCCTTCATGCCGCGACCAGCCGTTTTGCCCGTGCCAGAGCCCGGACCGCGCCCAACGCGTTTTCTTTTCTTTGTCGCGTTTGGATTATCGTGTAATTCGTGTAGTTTCATAATCCTAGCCTTTTTCTTCTATAATTTCCACCATGTGGGATATTTTGCGAATCATCCCGCGAATCGCTGGTGTGTCTTCCAGCTCCCGCGTTTTGTGCATTTTATTCAAGCCAAGCCCAATCAGGGTTTGACGTTGTTTGGCGGGTCTGCGAATGGGCGAACCCACTTGTTTAACCACCAGTGTTTTTTTCACTACTTTTTTATCCGTGTCTGCCATCAGATTTAACCCTCAAGTGTTTCTTTTATTTGTGCTGGTTTTGGCGGTGTTTCTTTCGCACTGACATCCAACATTTTCTTACCGCGCCTTTGGGCGACGAGCCTTGGCGAAGTCTCCTTCATCAAGCCATGCATGGTTGCGCGAATCATATTATAGGGATTTTGCGACCCCAAAGATTTCGCCACAACATCCTGCACACCCAGCATTTCAAAAACCGCCCGCATGGGGCCGCCGGCAATAATACCTGTCCCTTGCGGGGCAGTGCGCATTAAAACTTTACCCGCGCCATGATGGCCTTGGATATCGTGGTGCAGAGTCCGCCCTTCACGCAGTGGCACGCGAATCATTTTGCGTTTCGCCTGTTCGGTGGCTTTACGAATAGCCTCTGGCACTTCTTTGGCTTTGCCTTTGCCATAGCCAACACGCCCTTGCTGATCGCCAACAACAACCAATGCGGCGAAACCGAATCGCTTACCGCCTTTTACCGTTTTGGATACGCGGTTAATCGCCACCAAACGGTCGGCGAATTCGGGTGCTTCGTCGCGGTCGCGGTCGCCTTCGCGCCCCCGTCCCCGATTTTCGCCCCGATTATTGTCATCGCGACCGCCTCTTTGTTCGTCTCTTGCCATATCCTGTCTCCCTTAAAACTTCAAACCACCAGCGCGGGCTGCATCGGCAAGGGCTTTCACCTTGCCATGAAACACAAACCCACCCCGATCAAAATAGCATTCTTCAACACCGATTTTTTTTGCCCTCTCGGCAATCGCCGCGCCAACTTTGGCAGAGGCTTCTTTATTATTCTTACCAACCACGCCCAAACTTTTTTCCAAAGAAGAGGCCGCCGCCAAAGTCGTCCCTTTGGCATCGTCAATCAGTTGCACGGCAATGTTTTTGCCAGAGCGATGAACGCTCAGGCGCAAAGCCTCGCCCGATACACGGCGCAGTTTGGCGCGGGTACGCCGACGGCGACGCGCGAAAAGATCTTTTTTATCAATGCTCATAATTCATTCCTTACTTTTTCTTGCCTTCTTTGCGGAAGATGAACTCTCCCTTATAGCGGATGCCTTTGCCTTTATACGGCTCTGGCGGGCGGTATGAGCGTAAATTGGCGGCGACTTGCCCAACCAATTGCTGATCAATACCTTCAACAATCATAGAGGTGGGACTGGCAACAGTTACCTTCACACCCTCTGGCACATCAAACAAAACATCGTGGGAAAGCCCCAAAGCCAACTTCACCTGTGCGCCTGCCATCGCGGCACGATAGCCAACACCCTCTATTTGCAATTCTTTGACAAAGCCTTGCGTTACCCCTGTCACCAAATTGGCGATTTGCGTGCGCGACATGCCCCATTGCTGACGGGCGCGTTTGGACGAGCCACGCGGGGTTACCGTTATCGCGTTATCCGCAAGGCTGAGCGTGACATCATCCGTGGCGTGAAAGGCGCGGGTTCCTTTCGGACCGCTTACCTCTATCTTTTGACCAGAGACAACAGCATTAACGCCTTCGGGCAATTCTACTGCTTTTTTACCGATTCGAGACATCCCTAACCCCTTAAAAAATTGTGCATAAGATTTCGCCACCAGTATTGGCAGCGCGTGCTTGTGCGTCCGACATCACCCCTTTGGGTGTTGAAATAATAGCGACACCCAGACCTTGCCGTACTTGGGGCAGGTCCTTCACGCTGGAATAAACCCGCCGACCTGGCGTGGATATCCGTTTTAGTTCTTTAATCACGGGCGAGCCGTCGAAATATTTCAACGAGATCGACAGCTCCGCAAAACCGCCATCGCTTTTTTGCTTCTCATAGCCGCGGATGTAGCCTTCATTTTTCAGCACATCCAAGACCCAAGCACGCAATTTTGACGCGGGGGAAATAACAGTTGACTTGCCACGCATTTGTGCGTTGCGAATCCGTGTAAGCATATCACCAAGAGGATCGTTCATATCTTTTTCCCTTTACCAGCTTGATTTAACCATGCCCGGAATTAGCCCATCAGAGGCCAATTGGCGCAAAGCTATCCGAGACATTTTTAATTTACGATAATACCCTTTTGGGCGACCCGTCACCAAACACCGACTGTGTAGCCGTGTTGGTGAAGAATTGCGGGGCAGTTTGGCCAATTTCAAACGCGCCTTAAAGCGGTCTTCCATCGGCAGTTCCCTATTATTAGCGATCAGTTTTAACGCCTCGCGCCGTGCTGCGTATTTTTTTACCAGCTTTTCACGTTTAACTTGACGTTGAACCATTGCAGATTTTGCCATTGTATTTCTTCCCTAATTGGTGCCAAAAGGCATGTTAAATTGTTTCAGCAAGCTCTTCGCTTCTGCATCGGTTTTTGCCGTTGTGCAGATAACAATATCCATGCCCCAGATTTCATCAACCTTATCAAAATCAATCTCTGGAAACACGATATGTTCGCGCAAGCCAAGGGCATAATTGCCACAGCCATCAAAGCTTTTCGCCGATACGCCACGAAAATCGCGAATACGCGGCATTGCCACGGTGACCAAACGATCCATAAACTCATACATCCGATTGCCACGCAGGGTGACTTTACAGCCCAAAGGCATGCCTTCACGGACGCGAAAGCTGGCAACGGATTTTTTTGCTTTGGTAATCACCGCTTGCTGTCCCGCAATCGCGGTCATATCAGCCACGGCAGAGCGAATCTTCTTCGTATCATTCACCGTTTCACCAATACCCATATTCAGCACGATTTTATCCAGCCGAGGGATTTGCATATCATTCTTATAGGCAAATTCTTCACGCAGGGCTTTACGCGCCGTTTCTTTGTAATGGGTTTTCATTCTGGGGGTATAATCAGCCATCAATCCATGCTCCTGATTTCTTAGCGAACCGCTTTTTGGTTTCACCATCCATTTTAAATCCAACCCGTGTAGGACCGCCCTCGCTTGGGTCAATCACGGCCAAGTTGGATAAATGAATTGGCATATCTTGGGGGACGCGCCCGCCTTGGGTGTTTTGATCTTGGCGAACATGGCGCACGGCAACATTGATACCGCGCACGACTGCCTTGGTGGTGGACGGGTTAATAGAAAGCACTTCGCCTTCCTTGCCCTTATCCTTACCAGCCAAAACAATGACTTTATCGCCCTTTTTTAATTTCGCAGCCATTATAGAACCTCCGGTGCCAAAGAGATTATTTTCATAAAATTCTTTGAACGTAATTCGCGCACAACTGGACCGAAAATCCGTGTGCCAATAGGCTCGCCCGCGTTATTCAAAATAACGGCGGCGTTGGAATCAAAACGGATAGCAGAGCCATCTTCGCGCCGAACCTGTTTCACGGTACGCACGACAACAGCCTTACGAACTTCGCCTTTTTTAACGCGCCCGCGGGGGATTGCTTCTTTGACTGACACAACGATAACATCCCCAACAGAGGCATATTTACGTTTAGAGCCACCCAAAACCTTGATACATTGCACACGGCGTGCGCCGCTGTTATCTGCAACCTCCAAATTGGTTTGCATCTGGATCATTTTTTTACCTTTCGACCTTTGAGGACTTCCGCCTCAGGGTTTCGTGATACTGTGGGGTTTGGATAAAGGGTTAGCCCTCTGCCAAAACCTCCCAGCGTTTTGTTTTCGAAATCGGCGGACATTCGCGAATACGCACCGTATCGCCGATTTTGAATTGGTTAGCCGGGTCATGCGCCCGATATTTCTTTGACTTGCGAATCGTTTTTTTCAACACAGGATGCTGAAAAGCACGTTGAACAGAAACCGTTATGGTCTGCGCATTTTGATCACCCGTGACGGTTCCTTGCAGGATTCGTTTTGGCATAGTCTTTCCTTTTCCTTACTTCGCCGCCGTGGTAGCGTTGGCGGTTTTGGCTTTTTCGCCGAGTTTTTTTTCATTCACAACGGTTTTCACCCGCGCAACATCACGCCGAGCCGTGCGCATCCGCGCGGTTGATTCGCTTTGCCCTGATGCCTTTTGAAAGCGCAGGTTAAACAGCTCTTTTTTCAAAAGAGCCAGTTGTTCGTCCAGCTCATCTGGCGTTTTTTCACGTAATTCTAATACATTCATCGGTTTAATCCTTATTACCAGTCTTCTCTTGCAACGATGCGGGTTTTCACGGGCAATTTCATGGCGGCAAGGCGCAAAGCCTCCCGCGCGATACCGTCATTCACACCATCAATTTCAAACATGATACGTCCCGGTTTTATCCGAGCCGCCCAGAATTCCACAGACCCCTTACCTTTACCCATGCGAACCTCGGTCGGTTTCTTGGTAACAGGCACATCGGGGAAGATACGAATCCACACCCGCCCTTGCCGTTTCATATGACGAGTCATAGCACGCCGTGCCGCCTCAATCTGACGCGCAGTCACGCGTTCAGGCGTGGTTGCCTTCAGCCCATAAGAGCCGAAATTCAAATCCGAACCGCCTTTGGCCAAGCCGTGGATACGGCCTTTAAACTGTTTGCGGTATTTTGGTCGCTTTGGTATAAGCATTGTTTGTGTTCCCTATATCCGTTAAGCGCGTTCTGGTCGCGGAGTGTTTGACATAACCCGTCCAGCACCGCCTTCTTGAAGCTCTGCAATACGGCGATCCCGTGCGGCAGGATCATGTTCCATAATCTCACCCTTAAAAATCCAGACCTTAATACCAATAATTCCATAAGCAGTCAAGCCCTCCGCCCGTGCATAATCAACATCAGCGCGTAAAGTATGAAGCGGCACGCGCCCCTCGCGATACCATTCGGTACGGGCAATTTCTGCCCCGCCCAAACGACCCGCGACATTGATACGAATGCCCAAAGCCCCCATACGCATAGCGTTCTGCACTGCCCGTTTCATCGCACGGCGAAACGACACCCGCCGTTCCAGCTGTTGCGCCACGGATTCGGCAACCAAAGCCGCGTCCATTTCAGGCTTACGCACCTCAACGATATTAAGAAAAAGTTCGGAATTTGTCAGCCGTAGCAGTTTTTGGCGAATCACTTCAATATCCGCACCCTTCTTGCCAATAATGACACCAGGGCGGGCTGTGTGAATCGTCACGCGGCATTTCTTATGCGGGCGTTCAATAATCACCCGTGCAATACCAGCTTGCATGCATTCTTTTTTGATAAAATTACGGATACGAATATCTTCGTGCAGCAAATCGCCGTAATCTTTTGATTCGGCAAACCAGCGGCTATCCCATGTTCGATTAACCTGTAAGCGAAACCCGATTGGATTTATTTTCTGTCCCATTAGGTTTGCTCCTGTACAGTTTGACGCACCAAAATTGTTAATTGTGCGGTTGGTTTAAGAATTGGACCATAACGACCACGGGCGCGAGGGCGACCGCGTTTTAAGACGAGGTTTTTGCCAACATAGGCCTCTGCCACAATCAAATCATCAACATCCAAATTATGGTTGTTTTCGGCATTGGCAATCGCCGATTGCAGAGTCTTTTTAACATCCTGCGCGATACGCTTTTTTGAAAAATGCAGGGTAGTCAGTGCCTTTTCCGCAGGTTTATTGCGAATCAGTTGCGCGACAAGGTTTAGCTTTTGCGGGCTGGTGCGCATGGCACGCGATACCGCATAGGCTTCGTTATCATTCACTCTGCGTGGGTTTTTTGTTTTACTCATGACTATTTCCGTTTTGCTTTTTTATCCGCCGCATGCCCATGATAGGTGCGGGTTGGGCTATATTCGCCAAATTTTTGTCCAATCATATCCTCTGATATATTCACAGGAATATGTTTTCTGCCGTTATAAACGCCAAAAGTTAAACCAACGAATTGTGGTAAAATAGTTGATCTGCGCGACCAAATTTTTATCACATCATTGTTGCGCCCTGATTCGCGCACTTTTTCTGCTTTTTTAAGCACATAGGAGTCCACAAAAGGACCTTTCCATACTGACCGACTCATGTTCTAACGCCCCTTCTTTTTACTATGACGTGAACGAATAATGAATTTATCCGTTCTTCTGTTTGTTCTTGTGCGCGCACCTTTTGTCGGTTTGCCCCAAGGGGTAACTGGATGCCGCCCGCCAGAGGTTCGCCCCTCACCCCCACCATGCGGGTGATCAACGGGATTCATCACAACACCACGGACAGAAGGACGAATCCCCTTATGCCGATTGCGCCCCGCCTTACCCATATTCTGGTTGCCATGGTCGGGGTTGGAAACCGCACCAATCGTAGCACGACATTCTTGGCGAACAATCCGCAGCTCGCCCGAAGACAGGCGGATTTGTGCGTAAGCACCATCGCGCCCGATGAATTGAGCATAAGTGCCAGCAGACCGCGCGATTTGCCCGCCCTTACCAGGTTTTAATTCGATATTATGCACGATAGAGCCAATCGGCATCCCCGTAAAGGGCATGGTATTTCCGGGCTTGATATCGGCCTTATTGGCAGAGATGATTTTATCACCAATCGCCAATCGCTGGGGTGCGATGATATAGGACAGCTCGCCATCATCATATTTCACCAATGCGATAAAAGCCGTGCGATTCGGATCATATTCAATCCGCTCGACAACCGCCAGCATATCCATTTTATTGCGTTTGAAATCAACCTTACGATACAGCCGTTTGGCACCGCCACCCTTACGCCGCATAGTAATACGCCCAGTATTATTACGCCCAGCGTGTTTGCTGATACCTTCGGTCAGCGCCTTTAGAGGCCGCCCTTTCCAAAGCTCTGATCTATCAATCAAAACCAGCCCGCGTTGGCCTGGTGTTGTTGGTTTGTATGACTTCAATGCCATTGTTTTTTCTTTCGTCCTTGGGCGGTTAAGCCTCAGTTTTTTGCCCCTCGGGGCGGTTAAGTGTTCGGCTTACAGCCCTGTTGTTATGTCTATGGTATTGCCGTCTTCCAGCATAACATAGGCCTTTTTCACATCCTTGCGCTTGCCCAATTTATTGCGAAACCGCTTGACCTTGCCTTTGGTAATAGTGGTATTGACCGCCTTCACCTTGACGTTAAACAAGGTTTCAACGGCGCGTTTAATCTGGGGTTTATTCGCCGCGATTGCCACTTCAAACACAACCGCGCCGTATTCGGACGCTAGGGTGGATTTTTCCGTTACAAGGGGTTTGCGGATAATATCGTAAAGTTCGGCTTTGGTGCTCATGTTAATCTCTTTTCAATCTCTCTTCAAGGGCTTTTGCGCCAGCTTTGGTGATAACCAAAGTATTGGATTTCAAAATATCATAGACATTCGCGCCGGCACTTGGCAAAACATCCAAACCCGTTATATTACGCGAAGCCATGGCAAAATTCGCATCAAGCTCGGCGCCGTCAATAATCAGAGTTTTCTTCCAACCCAAGTTATAGACCATTTTCGCCAGTGTACTGGTTTTTGCGGTTTTCAATGTTGCCTCATCCAGGATAATCAATTCACCCGCGCTGACCTTTGCCGATAGGGCATGGCGTAATCCCAAGGCACGGAATTTCTTCGTGAGCTTATGGGCATGACTACGCGGAGTTGGACCTTTGTAAATCCCGCCACCGCGGAATATCGGGGCGTTACGGTCGCCATGACGCGCCCCGCCAGAGCCCTTTTGCCGTACGATTTTACGGGTGGAATAGCTGGTTTCGCGGCGGGTTTTTACCTTATGCGTGCCAGCTTGGCGTTTCGCCAACTGATAGCGGACAACACGGTGCAAAATATCAACACGCGGAGTTAAGGCGAAAATCCCATCGTCTAGGTCAAGCTCGCCTGCGGCTTTGGATTCTAGGTTAATGACCTTGGTCTTCATTTGGACTCTCCTTCTTTTTGCTCTGTGGCATCAGCAGATACTTCCGAATCGGCTGGTGCTTCAGCAGGGGCTTCAGCTTCTTTTTGCTCTGGAGCGTCGGCAGATACTTCCGAATCGGCAGGGGCTTCAGCAGGGGCTTCAGCTTTTACTTCTTCGGCTGGTGCCTCTTCAACTTTGGCTTCTTCAGCAGGTGCTTCGGTTTTGGCTTCTTCAGTTTTCACTTCTTCGGCTTTAACCTCTGGTGTTTCTGGCGTTGGCGTTGCTGGTGTTTCCACTTGCGCCTCTGGTGCAGGTGTTGCCTCTGCTACAGGAGCATCCACAACTGCATCCACAACTTCTTCCATCACCTCAGCCGTATCGGCAA
Source organism: uncultured Amylibacter sp. (assembly GCA_959347425.1). The sequence goes on from OY365741.1 coordinate 938,872, forward strand.
CTTGGTCGGCTTTTGGCGCGTCAGGCGCGGGTGCTGTGCTCATTTGACTACGCAACGCGGCTGGCATCGGCAAATCCTTTGGCGCGGCTTTCTTTACAGAATCCTTCACCATAACCCAGCCACCTTTGGAACCAGGCACTGCACCCTTTACCATAATCAGCCCGCGTTCAGCATCGGTTTTTATCACTTCCAAATTCTGCGTGGTTTGGCGTTTTGCCCCCATATGCCCAGCCATTTTCTTACCTTTGAAAACCTTACCCGGATCTTGGCATTGCCCAGTTGACCCGTGCGAGCGATGCGACACGGATACCCCGTGGGTTGCCCGAAGCCCGCTAAAGTTCCAACGTTTCATACTGCCCTGAAAGCCCTTACCAATAGTCACACCCGCGATATCAACCTTTTGACCTTCCAAAAAGTGATTGGCTGTCAGCTCTTCCCCGACATCAATCAAATTATCGCTTGAAACACGAAATTCCACGATTTTACGTTTGGGTTCGACCTTTGCCTTGGCAAAATGCCCGCGTTGTCCAGCCGATTGACGTTTAACTTTTGCCATCCCCGCGCCCAGCTGTACGGCGGTATAACCATCCGATTCCAGCCTGCGTTGGGCAACCACCTGCACATTATCCATGTGCAGAACCGTTACTGGGACTTGTCGTCCATCCTGCATAAACAGGCGGGTCATCCCCAATTTTTTTGCAATAATACCAGAACGCATTTTATTTTGCCTTTTTGTCTAACAACACCAGTGTCGTTAAAGAGTTATAGTTATAGTTTAATTTCAACATCCACGCCCGCCGCCAAATCAAGACGCATCAGCGCATCAACCGTTTGTGGCGTTGGATCAATGATATCCAACAAGCGTTTGTGTATCCGAATTTCAAATTGCTCGCGCGATTTTTTATTCACGTGAGGCGAACGCAGAACGCAAAATTTTTCAATTTTATTCGGCAGAGGAATCGGGCCACGCACCTGCGCACCCGTCCGTTTGGCGGTATTAACGATTTCCTCGGTTGAGGCATCTAACACGCGGTAATCAAACGCTTTCAGCTGAATTCTTATATTTTGGTTTTGCATCATTTTGTCTTTCAAGACTTGCTTTTGTTAAAAACGACGGAGTTTTGAAAACCCCGTCGTTCGGTTTCTTTTATTCGTTTATTTTGGCAACAACACCAGAGCCAACAGTCCGCCCACCTTCACGGATAGCAAAGCGCAAGCCTTGTTCCATGGCAATCGGCGCAATCAGCTCCACATTGAATTTCAAATTATCACCAGGCATCACCATTTCCGTGCCAGACGGTAATTCCACCGTCCCCGTCACATCGGTTGTGCGGAAATAAAACTGCGGACGATAATTGGCGAAAAACGGAGTGTGCCGCCCGCCTTCATCCTTTGTCAAAATATAAACCTCGGCTTCAAATTTCGTGTGTGGATTAACGCTTTTCGGCTTACACAAAACCTGCCCGCGTTCCACAGCATCGCGTTCCACGCCACGAAGCAGAACCCCGACATTATCGCCAGCTTCACCACGATCCAGCAGTTTGCGGAACATTTCCACACCTGTGCAGATGGTTTTCGTCGTGGCTTTCAGACCAACGATTTCAATCTCATCGCCAACATTAACAACACCGCGTTCCACGCGACCTGTGACAACTGTGCCACGACCAGAGATTGAAAACACATCCTCAATCGGCAGCAAGAACGGCTGATCAACAGCCCGTGCAGGTTGGGGGATATTGGCATCAACAGCCTTCATCAATTCGGAAATCTTTTCCGTGCCGATAGCATCATCGCGCCCTTCCAAAGCCGCCAGAGCAGACCCAGAAACGATGGGAATATCATCACCAGGATAATCATAGCTGGATAGCAATTCGCGGATTTCCATCTCAACCAATTCCAGCAATTCATCATCATCAACCTGATCGACTTTGTTCATAAAGACAACCATCGCGGGAATGCCAACCTGACGACCCAGCAAAATATGCTCGCGCGTTTGGGGCATAGGACCATCGGCGGCACTCACCACCAAAATCGCGCCGTCCATTTGCGCAGCACCCGTGATCATGTTTTTCACATAATCGGCGTGTCCCGGGCAATCCACATGGGCATAGTGCCGAGCTTCGGTTTCATATTCCACGTGGGCGGTGGAAATCGTAATTCCACGCGCCTTTTCTTCTGGCGCACCGTCAATTTCATCGTATGCTTTAAAGGTATCCGAGAATTGCTTGGTAATCGCCGCCGTAAGCGTCGTTTTGCCGTGATCAACGTGACCGATTGTGCCAATGTTGCAATGCGGCTTGTTTCTTTCAAATTTTTGTTTTGCCATAATGGCCTCCTGTTTTTTATGCGCAACGCGCGGGGGTATCTACGCCTAGGCGAATTTCGATTGAATTTCCTCAGAAATATTGGAAGGAACAGTTTCATAGTGCGAAAACTGCATGGTAAAGTTCGCCCGTCCAGAGGACATAGAGCGCAACGTATTAATATAGCCAAACATGCTGGCCAGTGGAACCCGTGCATCAATCGCAATCGCATTACCACGGGTATCTTGTCCTTGGACAATACCACGTCGCGATGTCAAATCGCCAATGATATTGCCTGTGTAGTCTTCTGGTGTCACCACCTCTACCTTCATAATCGGTTCCAGCATTTTCGCGCCAGCCTTACGCAGACCATCACGCATGCCCATCCGTCCAGCGATTTCAAACGCCATGACCGAGGAATCAACATCGTGGTATTTGCCGTCCAGCAATTCTACCTTAAAATCAATCACGGGGAAACCCGCCAAAGGTCCGCTATCCATAACGGATTTAATACCTTTTTCCACACCTGGGATATATTCTTTGGGGATAGAGCCACCGACAATTTTTGATTCAAACGAATAGCCTTCGCCAGGTTCGGTCGGCAATAACAGCATTTTCACTTCGGCATATTGACCAGAACCACCAGATTGTTTCTTATGGGTATAAGTGATTTCGGCTTCATGGGATATAGTCTCGCGATACGCAACCTGTGGTGCGCCGATATTCGCCTCCACTTTAAATTCGCGTTTCAGCCGATCAACCAGAATATCCAAGTGCAATTCGCCCATGCCCTTCATAATCGTTTGCCCTGATTCCAAATCGGTTTCCACACGGAAGGACGGGTCTTCGGCCGCCAAACGCGCCAAACCTTGCGACATTTTTTCTTGGTCAACCTTGGTTTTAGGCTCTACCGCGATTTCAATCACCGGATCGGGGAAAGTCATTGTTTCCAAAATAACAGGCTCTGCCGATGAACACAAGGTATCGCCCGTTGTTGTATCTTTCAAACCTGCCAGCGCGATAATATCGCCAGAAAAAGCCTCTGATATTTCTTCGCGGTTGTTAGAGTGCATCATCATCATTCGCCCAATACGCTCGCGTTTATTCTTGGTGGAATTGATGATAGCATCACCCTTGTTTATCACGCCCGAATAAATCCGCGTAAAGGTCAGCGAGCCGACAAACGGGTCATTCATAATCTTAAACGCCAGCCCAGAAAACGCCATATTGTCATCGGCACGGCGGGGAATATCACGGGTTTCCGTCTCATCACCAGGTTTAAAGCCCATATAATCAACGACATCCAAGGGCGAAGGCAAATAATCAATCACCGCGTTTAGCAAAGGTTGCACACCCTTATTTTTAAAAGCAGAACCAGCCAGCACAGGCACAAAATTCATCCCAATCGTGCCTTTGCGAATCAGTTTGCGCAAGGTATCAACATCAGGCTCTGTCCCGTCCAAATAAGCCTCCATCGCGGTATCATCCAGCTCCACTGCCAATTCCAGCATTTCATGGCGTAATTTATTGGCGGTTTCTTTCAGCGAATCGCGAATTTCGCGTTTTTCCCAGCTTGAGCCCAAATCTTCGCCCGCATAAACCCATTCTTCCATGGTGACCAGATCAACGATGCCTTCCAGCTCCGTCTCTGCCCCAATCGGGATTTGAATTGGCATAGCCAGCGCACCCGTACGGTCTTTAATCATCGCAACACAGTTAAAGAAATCCGCGCCCGTTTTATCCATTTTATTGACAAAAACAATCCGTGGGACTTTGTATCTGTCGGCCTGCCGCCAAACGGTTTCTGTTTGTGGTTCAACCCCTGCGTTGGCATCCAGCACGCAAACCGCACCATCCAAAACCGCCAAGGAACGTTCCACTTCTATGGTGAAATCAACGTGTCCTGGGGTATCAATGATATTCAAACGATGCTTATTACCCTCAGAATTTTCGCCGTCTTCTGTCCGCTCCCAAAAAGTAGTCGTGGCAGCAGAGGTAATGGTAATCCCACGTTCCTGTTCCTGCTCCATCCAATCCATCGTGGCGGCACCATCGTGCACCTCGCCTATCGAATGCGATTTACCAGTATAATATAAAATCCGCTCTGTACATGTAGTCTTACCAGCATCAATATGTGCCATAATCCCAAAGTTGCGATAGTGATCAAGCGTAAAGTCGCGTGCCATTGTTGTAATCCTTTACCAGCGATAGTGGCTGAATGCTTTGTTCGCATCTGCCATTTTATGAGTGTCTTCACGTTTTTTCACAGCCGCGCCACGGGTATTCACCGCATCCATCATTTCTGCCGCAAGCCGTTCTTGCATTGTTTTTTCATTCCTGCCACGTGCCGCTTTTATCAGCCAGCGAATCGCCAAGGCCTCGCGCCGTTCAACCCGCACCTCCACTGGCACCTGATAGGTTGCCCCACCAACACGGCGCGAGCGAACCTCAACCGTGGGTTTGATATTCTCCAAAGCCTCTTCAAAAACTTGAATCGGCGGGCGTTTGATTTTTTCTTCTACCCGGTCCAACGCGCCATAAACAATACCCTCTGCAATGGATTTTTTACCATCTAACATGAGGTTGTTCATAAACTTCGTCAGCACAGTGTTGCCAAATTTGGCATCAGGCAGAACATCGCGTTTTTCGGCGGCGTGGCGTCTTGACATAACTTAAATCCCTTACTTCGGCTTCTTCGCGCCGTATTTGGAACGCCGTTGCTTACGATCCTTAACGCCTTGGGTGTCCAAACACCCCCGTAAAATATGATACCGAACACCGGGAAGATCCTTTACCCGACCGCCGCGAATCAAAACAACCGAGTGTTCTTGTAAATTGTGTGCCTCACCTGGGATATACGAAATCACCTCATACCCATTGGTTAGGCGTACTTTGGCAACTTTCCGCATAGCAGAGTTCGGTTTTTTCGGCGTTGTGGTATAAACGCGAGTGCAAACACCCCGCTTTTGCGGGCAATTCTCAAGGTGCATGGACTTTGAGCGTTTAATCTTTGGCTGGCGCGGTTTGCGAATCAGCTGTTGTATCGTTGGCATGAGGTTCCCCGCTTACCGAATTTCGTTTGAACCGCCCGTTAAGAAAACAAGCAATCCCGCGTTAAAACCTATAAAAAACAGGTCTTACCGACATTTATGTATCAGAGGATCGCGACAAGTGTCTGGATCATGTCCGCCAGTTATGGCTGGTGTTAAAAGGGTGTTATCCCAATTATTAGGCGCATATACCAATATTTTTACAGGTTTGCAATGGGTATATGTCTTTTTTATGGATTTTTATGCTTATTTTTACTTTTTTATGGTTTTTATTGCTTTTTATTTGAAACGAACGAATACAACTTCTTGTTTTTCAAGGGAAACACTCTCAATTCGCCATCCAGCCGTAAGCCATGCAAGGGCGTGATAATATCGCCTCTTTCCATTGCTATCATCGTGTTCTGAACGAAATTCCCACCATGAGCGACTATTGTATGCACTATCGGGTAATATCCCATCCCCCCTTGTGCGACCAAGTTCCTTAAAGCCAATAGAAAACCTATCACCTGTACGATTGCAAAAGAACTCATGCATTGGTTTGTTTTTTGAACCATCGCAAGGCGGTAATTTACCTTGCCTTGCCCGCTCAACATTCTTTTCATCAATCATAGCAAGACCTATGTAACGATATCCGACTCTTCACTTGGTGCGGGTGTGTCGCTTGGCGTGTCATCGGCAACCAGATTCGCATCATCCGCATCATCACTGGTGGTATCCATAACTTCCATAGCATCGGCGGTAGAGCCTGTCGTATCATCGCTCATATCCTCTGGCACATCGGCTTGCAGACGTTCAAACATCGCCGCTTCATCAAACGGGTCTTTATCCCCGTCTAAATCCGTGGGCGCGTTCAAAGCCAACCTTGCTTCTTCCTCTTTACGCTTATCTTCCAAAATAACCGCATCGCGTTCGGCCGCAATCGCACGGATTTTTTGTATCGCGCCACCCGTGCCAGCAGGAATCAACCGCCCAACAATCACGTTTTCCTTCAGCCCAATCAATCGGTCTTTCTTACCCTTAATCGCGGCTTCGGTTAGAATTCGCGTAGTCTCTTGGAAAGACGCGGCAGAAATAAACGAGCGGGTTTGCAAAGAAGCCTTGGTAATCCCCAGCAAAATTGGCGCACCAACGGCGGGTTCTAACTCCTTTTTCAAAGCAAGAGCATTAATCTCTTCCAGCTCTGCCTTATCCACCTGTTCGCCTTTTAACAGAGTCGTGCCACCCGATTCGCTGATTTCCCATTTTTGCAGCATTTGGCGCACGATAACCTCAATATGTTTATCGTTGATTTTCACACCTTGCAGGCGGTACACCTCTTGAACTTCTTCAATCATGTATTCGGCCAAAGCCTCAATCCCCATGATATTCAAAATATCGTGGGGGGCAGGATTGCCGTCCATGATATATTCGCCCTTTTGGATAAAATCGCCTTCGCGTACGGGAATATGCTTGCCCTTCGGCACCATATAATGACGGACATTGGTTTCATCATCACTCGCCGTGATTTGAATCCGCCGTTTGTTTTTGAAATCCTTGCCGAAGGACACATAACCATCCATTTCAGCAATAATCGCGTGATTTTTCGGGCGGCGAGCCTCAAACAATTCCGCCACACGAGGCAAACCCCCCGTGATGTCTTTTGTTTTCGTGCTGGCACGGGGAATCCGCGCCAAAATATCACCCGCGATGATTTCTTGACCGTCTTCCACGGACAAAATCGCATCAACCGACATAGCATGGCGGTCTGGGTTGCCGTTTTCCAGCAACACATCCTCACCAGTCTTTTTATCAACCACAGAAACCTCTGGTTTCAAATCGGATTTGGAGGGCATGGAACGCCAATCGGACACGATACGCTGGGTAATTCCCGTTTCATAATCGGTCACATGGCGCAAAGACACACCCGCGACCAAATCATGGAAACGGGCTATCCCGCTTTGCTGAGCAATGATTGGCAGGGTATAAGGATCCCATTCAAACAATTTATCGCCACGCGCCACTTTATCGCCCGTTTTCACCAACAGCTTTGTGCCGTAATCCACTTTATGGGTGACCAGCTCTTGCTTATTTTCATCCATAATAGCGACAACAACATTCCGTGCCATAACATAAAACTCACCCGTGCGGGTTTTCAATATATTGGCGTTGCGGATTTCAATAATCCCGTTTTGGGAGCTGTCTTGGAAAGACTGCTGGCTACCCTCTGCCACGCCACCAATGTGAAAGGTACGCATGGTCAGCTGAGTTCCAGGCTCGCCAATGGATTGCGCCGCGATAATACCGACGGCTTCACCGATATTGGCTTTTTCACCACGGGCAAGGTCGCGACCATAACACTGGGCGCAAACACCTTCTTCGGCTTCGCAAGTCAGCGGGCTGCGGATTAACAACGATACCAGACCGGATTTTTCAATCTCATCGGACATACGTTCGTCCAACATCTGCCCTTTGGTTGCCATGATTTCACCCGTTGCAGGGTGCAAAACATCCTCTGCCACGACACGCCCCAAGCACCGCTCGGACAAAGTAGAGATAATAATCCCATCCTTTATCGCGGCGCGGGCTGTGATGGATAATGGCGTACCACAATCATCTTGGCGCACGATACAATCCTGTGCCACATCAACCAGTCGCCGTGTTAGATAACCCGAATTCGCGGTTTTCAGCGCGGTATCGGACAGACCTTTCCGCGCCCCGTGGGTGGAATTAAAGTATTCCAGCACCGAAAGACCCTCTTTAAAGTTAGAGATAATTGGCGTTTCAATAATATCCCCATTCGGTTTCGCCATCAGCCCCCGCATCCCGCCCAACTGACGCATTTGCGTGGTAGAACCCCGCGCACCAGAATGCGCCATCATATAGACAGAATTGGGTTCTTGTTCCACGTCATCCTTATCAAATTTGGCGGTGGAGATAGAGGTCATCATAGCCTCTGTCACCTCTTCATTGGCGGTTGTCCAAGCATCCACAACTTTGTTATACTTTTCACCCTGAGATATCAGACCGTCCATATATTGCTGTTCAAAACTTTTCACCAGCTCACGCGTGGCATTGACCAAAATCTCTTTCTTCTCTGGCACAACGATATCGTCTTTGCCAAAGGAAATCCCAGCTTTGCACGATTCTTTAAAGCCAAGCGACATAATCTTATCACAGAAAATAACCGATTCTTTCTTACCGCAATAGCGATAAACCGTGTCAATAACCTCACCCACTTCTTTTTTACGCAACAGGCGATTAACCAAAGAAAACGGAGCTTTATTGTTGGGTGGCAAAAGGCAACCCAATTTTACCCGGCCCGGGGTGGTATCAAAACGTTCATAGACGGTATTACCCTGTTCATCAACCACTTCCATACGACAAACGATGTTGGAATGCAGATGCACGATGGCATTATCCAAGGCGTGATCCACCTCTTTCGGGGAGGCAAAAATCATCCCTTCGCCAGGCATGCCTTTACGGGCAAGACTAAGGTAATAAATCCCCAGAATCATATCTTGCGATGGGACAACAATCGGTTTGCCGTTGGCGGGGGATAGGACGTTATTGCTCGATAACATCAAAACCCGGGCTTCCAATTGCGATTCAAGGCTGAGCGGTACATGCACCGCCATTTGGTCACCATCAAAATCGGCATTAAACGCGGCACAAACCAACGGGTGGAGCTGAATCGCTTTACCCTCTATCAAAATCGGTTCAAACGCTTGGATACCCAAACGGTGCAAGGTTGGCGCACGGTTTAACAAAATTGGATGCTCGCGAATCACATCATCCAAAATATCCCAAACTTCTGAACGTTCCTTTTCCACGAATTTTTTCGATTGCTTGACGGTAGAGGATAGCCCCCTTGCCTCCAATCGGCTAAAGATAAAAGGTTTAAACAGCTCTAACGCCATTTGTTTGGGCAAACCGCATTGATGCAGTTTTAATTCTGGTCCAGTCACAATAACGCTACGCCCAGAAAAATCCACCCGTTTGCCCAGCAAGTTTTGGCGGAACCGCCCTTGCTTACCTTTTAACATATCAGATAAAGATTTCAGCGGGCGTTTATTCGTGCCTGTGATAATCCGACCACGCCGCCCGTTATCAAACAAGGCATCCACGGATTCCTGCAACATACGTTTTTCATTACGCACAATAATATCGGGCGCACGGAGTTCCATCAGCCGTTTCAGGCGATTATTTCGGTTAATCACACGGCGATACAAATCATTCAAATCGGAGGCAGCAAACCGCCCGCCATCCAGTGGCACAAGCGGGCGCAATTCTGGCGGTATCACGGGCAAAGTTGTCATCACCATCCATTCGGGGCGATTCCCCGATTCGATAAAGGCTTCTATAACCTTTAACCGCTTGATGATTTTGGCGATTTTTAGCTCACTCGTGGCTTCAGCCAAATCTTCACGCAGATGGTCGGCTTCGGTTTCCAAATTAACATTGGACAGCATTTCACGGATGGCTTCGGCGCCGATACCCGCATGAAAACCGCTTTCGCCGTATTCGTCTTGGGCTTCGTAATACTCGTCTTCGTTCATAAGTTGCCCCGCCGATAATTCGGTCAAGGCAGGGTCAATCACTACATATTGTTCAAAATACAAAATCCGTTCCAAATCCCGCAGGGTCAAATCCAAAATAAGACCAATCCGCGATGGCAGGGATTTCAAAAACCAAATATGGGCAACAGGAGCGGCCAGGGTAATATGCCCCATCCGTTCGCGTCGCACCCGTTGAATGGTGATTTCCACACCGCATTTTTCACAGACAACCCCGTTATATTTGCGTTTTTTATATTTACCGCAGACGCATTCGTAATCCTTAATAGGACCGAAAATCCGCGCACAAAACAGCCCATCGCGTTCGGGTTTGAAGGTACGATAGTTAATGGTTTCTGGTTTTTTAATCTCGCCAAAAGACCACGATAGGATTTTCTCTGGCGATGCCAGAGAGATTTGCACCTCATCAAAGCCACTGGTGGCAGCGGCAGGGTTGAACGGGTTATTTATCATTTGCTGGTTCATCATTTTATCCTTTGTTATACGCGGTTAGGGCAGGTGTGGTTTGGTTTATATTTGGCATTTATTCTTCCTCTTGTTCTTTTTGATCAAGCAGTTGCACGTTCAGCCCAAGACTGCGAATTTCGCGCACCAACACATTAAACGATTCTGGTGTGCCAGCTTGGAAATTATCCTCGCCCTTCACAATAGATTCATAAACGCGATTCCTGCCCGTTACATCGTCCGATTTGACCGTCAACATTTCTTGCAAAGTATGGGCGGCACCATAAGCCTCCAACGCCCAAACTTCCATCTCGCCAAACCTTTGCCCGCCGAATTGGGCTTTCCCACCCAAGGGCTGTTGTGTAACGAGGCTATAAGGTCCAGTGGAACGCGAGTGAATTTTATCATCCACCAAGTGATGCAGTTTCAAAACATACTTCATCCCAACGGTGACTTTGCGTGAAAACGCCTCACCCGTGCGCCCGTCATAAAGCGTGGATTGACCAGAGGTATCCAGCCCAGCCCGCGTCAGCATATCATTGACATCCGCCTCTTTCGCGCCGTCAAACACGGGGGTAGCAATCGGCACACCTTTGGTGACATTTTGCGCACATTCCATGAATTCTGGCTGTTTCATTTTGGCAATAGTGTCTTGGTAAATCTCATCCCCATAGGCGATTCGCATAGCCTCCTGCACGGGCGACATATCCCCCGTAGCACGATAGGCACGCAAGGCTTCGTTAATAGAATTACCCAAATTCCGCGCCGCCCAACCCATGTGGGTTTCCAAAATCTGCCCAACATTCATCCGCGATGGCACACCAAGAGGATTCAGGCAAAAATCAACCGCAGTTCCGTCCGCCAAGAATGGCATATCTTCTTCTGGGACAACTTTTGAAATCACGCCTTTATTACCGTGCCTCCCGGCCATTTTATCGCCCGATTGCAATTTGCGTTTCACCGCAACAAACACTTTGACCATTTTCAAAACACCAGGAGCCAAATCATCACCACGGCGGATTTTTTCCACCTTATCATCAAACCGCTCTTGCAGATGATTTTTTTGCTTATCGTATTGTTCGTTCAAAGCCTCTATTTCACGGGCGATTTTATCGTCATCGACCGCTAACTGCCACCACAAACCACGGCTGGTAAGGGTTTCATAGAGCATTTCTTTATCAATAATACTGCCTGTTTTAATGCCTTTCGGCCCCTTGGCAACCTTTTTCCCCATGAAACGTTGTTCCAAACGGGCATAGGTGTTTCTATCCAAAATTTCAATCTCATCGGCAAGGTCGCGGGTGAAAGATTCAATCTGTTCGCGTTCAATTTGCAAGGCGCGTTCGTCCTTATCAACACCGTAACGGTTAAACACACGCACCTCAACAACCGTGCCAGATTTCCCTGCTGGCACTTTCAAAGAGCTATCGCGCACATCCGCCGCCTTTTCCCCGAAAATAGCGCGGAGCAGTTTTTCCTCTGGCGTAATGGCGTTTTCACCTTTGGGGGTGATTTTGCCGACCAAAATATCCTTGGGACCAACTTCTGCACCGATATAAACCATACCAGCCTCATCCAAATTGCGCAGGGCTTCTTCGCCGACATTGGGAATATCACGGGTGATTTCCTCTGCACCCAGTTTGGTATCACGGGCGGTGGTTTCAAACTCTTCAATATGCACCGAAGTGAAAACATCATCCTTGGCAATCCTCTCAGAAATCAGAATTGAATCCTCATAATTATAGCCATTCCAAGGCATAAAGGCGACCAGCACGTTTTTACCCAGAGCCAATTCCCCCAAATCGGTGGAAGGTCCATCGGCAATCACATCGCTGGCACGAACCGTATCTCCGACTTTCACAAGCGGGCGTTGGTTAATACACGTATCTTGGTTGGAACGTTGAAATTTGCGCAGGCGGTAAATATCCACACCAGGGTCGCCCGCATCCATCGCATCGGTAACCCGAATAACGATTCGCTGGGCATCCACTTGGTCAATAATCCCACCACGGCGCGCCTCTATCGCCGCACCACTATCGCGGGCGACAATCCGCTCAATCCCCGTGCCAACAAACGGTGCCTCCGCCCGTAGCAAAGGCACAGCTTGGCGTTGCATGTTAGAGCCCATCAAAGCCCTGTTGGCATCGTCATTTTCCAAAAACGGAATCAAGGATGCCGCGACCGAGACCAATTGTTTCGGGCTAACATCAATATATTCAATCCGTTCTGGCGGATTTAACATAAAATCCCCGCCCTTACGGGTGGATACCAAATCATTCTTAAACCTGCCGTTTTCATCCAAGGCGGCATTCGCTTGGGCAATCACATGGCGCATTTCCACATCGGCGGACATATATTCCACTTCGTCCGTGGGTTTGCAATCAATCACACGCCGATAGGGTGTTTCAATAAAGCCATATTTATTCACCCGAGCAAAACACGCAAGGGAGTTAATCAAGCCGATATTCGGACCTTCTGGCGTTTCAATCGGACACATCCGCCCGTAATGGGTTGGATGAACATCGCGCACTTCAAAACCCGCGCGCTCGCGTGTCAGCCCGCCTGGTCCCAAAGCCGACAACCGCCGTTTGTGGGTGATTTCGGACAAAGGATTGGTTTGGTCCATAAACTGCGATAATTGGGAAGAGCCAAGGAATTCACGCACCGCCGCACCAACAGGCTTGGCGTTAATCAAATCTTGCGGCATCACCGTGTCAATTTCCACATTTGACATCCGCTCGCGAATCGCCCGTTTCATCCGTGATAGCCCAATACGATATTGGTTTTCCATCAATTCGCCAACCGAGCGCACACGCCGATTGCCCAGATGGTCAATATCATCGGTCTCACCACGTCCATCGCGCAAATCCACCAATTCTTTTACGACACCCACGATATCCTCTTTACTGAGGATTCGCTCGCTGGCATCCGCCTTCATATCAAGGCGAGAGTTTATTTTCACCCGCCCAACGGCCGACAAATCATAGTTATCTGGTTTGAAAAACAACCCGTTAAAGAAATCCAAGGCGGTTTCCAACGCGGGTGGCTCACCTGGACGCATAATCCGATAAATATCCAACAGGGCGGTTTCGTGATTATAGTTCTTATCCATAATCATGGTATTACGCATATAGGGACCAGCATCGGCGTTAATATCCAAGGTTGGCACGTCAGTCACCCCAGCCTCTATCAAAGCCATGACATTGCCGCCTTTGATTTTGCCGTCTTTATCATAATCAATAATCAGCTCTTCACCAGCCTCTACATAAATCTCACCGGTCTTTTCATTGATAATATCCAGCGCGGCATACCGCCCGTCAATCTGTTCAAAGGACACGCGAATATGCGGAGTTTTCTGCTCTGCCTGTAATTGCTTGGCCAAACGCGGGGCGACTTTATCACCCGCTTTGATAACAACTTTATTAGTCTTCGCGTCAATAACATCTTCCGTTGGTCGCGTACCACTAATCCGTTCGGGGAAAAACGGACAAACCCAAGCGTTTTTCTTTTTGTCGTATTGATAGCTAACCGTGTCATAATAGGTTGAACAAATCTCTTCCTGATCCAAACCCAAGGCATAAAGCAAGGTGGTCACAGGGAATTTACGCCGACGGTCAATACGGGCATAAACCGTATCCTTGGCATCAAATTCTATATCCAACCACGACCCGCGATAGGGAATCACACGACAGGTAAATAACAACTTGCCAGAGCTATGAGTACGCCCATGGTCATGGTCAAAAAACACACCAGGGGAGCGATGCATTTGCGATACAATCACGCGTTCCGTGCCATTAACGACAAAAGTGCCCTCATTGGTCATCAGGGGAATATCGCCCATGAACACATCTTGTTCTTTTATATCTTTTACCGACCGCTCGCCCGTGCGCTCATCCACATCCAGCACAACCAAACGTAAGGTCGCACGAAGGGGCGCGGCAAAGGTAATATCGCGTTGCATACATTCTTGGATATCGTACTTTGGCGATTCAATGTAATACTTATCAAATTCCAACAACGCCGTTTCATTGTAATCACTGATGGGAAACGCCGATTCAAACGCGCCATGCAAGCCCTCATCCGATGTTGGCTCTTCGCCCGAACCCGATTTTAAAAACAGCTGATAGCTGTTTTTTTGGATTTCAATCAAATCCGGCAAAGCCTGAACTTCGCGGATTTTGCCATAATTCTTACGAATGCGTCTATAACCAGCAAAAGGTGTTGTCATCGGTTTGGTATCCTTCTTTTTTGTGCCTTTAGACCGCTACTCCCTTTAATAATGGGAACTTGGCAAAAGCATTTTCAGACTAACACGCCCCGATATGCAAGGGCGCGAAACTCTATTTTCTATTTCAATTCGGTTTCCCGTGTGCGCAGTTGGATGGGACACCTTGGGCGCGGCGCATCCTACCTTTGGGGGACATAAAATTCTATTCTTGGCAGACACCCATCATCTGCCGCCCGAATTTTCTGTCTTTTAAGGTGCCCTTCGTGAAAAAAGGACACCCAAAAAGAAAGAAAACATACAAAGCGGGCGGTCATCCGAAATCGGCGGGATTTCGGGACCAGCCCGCTTTGTAACTGGTTGTTACTTTAATTCTACTTCCGCGCCTGCTTCTTCCAGACGTTTTTTCAATTCTTCCGCTTCTGATTTGGACGCGCCGTCTTTGACAGATTTGCCACCAGCCTCGACCAAATCTTTGGCTTCTTTTAAGCCTAGGCCAGTGATGGCGCGGACTTCTTTAATAACATTAATTTTCTTGTCGCCAGCAGATTTCAAGATGACATCAAATTCATCTTTTTCTTCCTCTGCAGCACCAGCATCACCACCAGCGGCGGCCATCATAACACCGCCACCAGCGGCAGGTTCTATACCATATTCGTCTTTCAGAATAGTTTTCAGTTCTTGTGCTTCCAGCAGGGTCAGTTTAACGATGCTTTCGGCAAGTGCTTTCATATCAGCCATTTTTTGTTTTCCAATCTTTGGGGTTGTTTATCCGTGTTTTCACGGGGTTTATAGGGGTTATATGTATTAGTCGGGGTTATGCGGCTTTTTTCTCCACAGCCTCAATCAAGGATGCGATATTGGCCGCAGGTGCGCCGATTGCGCCCGCGATATTGGCCGCAGGTGCGCCAATACATCCCGCGATAGAGGCAATAAGCTCATCACGCGATGGCAGGGCAGCCACGGCTTTTACGCCAGCCAGATCAAGGGTTTTATCGCCCATAGATCCCCCAAGAATAACAAGTTTTTCATTATCCTTGGCAAATTCATTGGTGATTTTTGCCGCCGCCACTGGGTCTGTGGAATAAGAAACCACAGTCATCCCTTCGAACAACGGTTCAATCGCTTGGCACGGAGTGCCGTCCAGCGCGATTTTAATCAGACGATTTTTTGCCACACGCGCAGATCCACCCGCATCGCGCAAACGCGCACGGAAGTCCTGCATTTCTGCAACTGTAAGACCAGTGTAGTGTGAAACCACAACAACACCAGAGTCCGTGAAAATTCCACCTAGTTCTTTGACTAACGCTTCTTTTTGGGCTCTATCCACAGCAATGCTCCAACTTATGTAAAGCCTTCGCTTTACGGCTCTGTTTGACCAAAGTTGCCTTTGGCGGTTCAATCCATGAACAGGAACTGGGTCAAACGGCATCGCGCAAGCG
This sequence comes from uncultured Amylibacter sp., assembly GCA_959347425.1. The sequence goes on from OY365741.1 coordinate 954,889, forward strand.
CGGGGTTGTTTTATCGTGTTCCCTATCTCAGGCAGGAATTATGTCTTTTGGACACCCACCGTCTCGGACAAGTTAAAGGGGTTGCGAATCGCGTTTGCGAATCATAATTCCCTCATGTTTTGGGGTTATAGGGTGAAAGTGGTTGAGATGCAAGAGGCTTTTGCCAAGTATTTTCGGTTTTTAGGGTGATTCTTACGGTTTTTTAATCATTTGGGCAAAACTTTGCGAATCGGTTAAACGAATTTATCCGATTCGCAGTTTTATTAGTCCATTTGCACCGAAATACCGGGCCCCATGGTGGAGCTGAGGGCGATTTTTTTAATATACGCACCTTTTGCACCTTCGGGTTTGGCACGTTGCACCGCGTCAATAAAGGCACGGATGTTTTCCACCAATTTGGGTTCGGTAAAGGACGCTTTGCCAACACCCGCGTGAATAACCCCCGCTTTTTCCACCTTAAACTGGACTTCGCCACCTTTGGCCGCACTTACCGCAGCTTTCACATCGGCGGTTACCGTGCCAACTTTCGGATTGGGCATCAGGTTGCGAGGCCCCAGGACTTTGCCCAAACGACCGACCAGAGGCATCATATCGGGCGTGGCAATACAGCGATCAAACTCTATTTTACCCGCTTGGATGGTTTCCATCAAATCCTCTGCCCCGACGATATCGGCACCAGCCGCCAGTGCTTCCTCCGCCTTGGCATCGCGGGCAAAGACCGCAACACGCAAAACTTTGCCTGTGCCGTTGGGCAAGCCAACAACACCGCGTACCATTTGATCGGCATGGCGCGGGTCAACACCCAAAACCATAGCAATATCAACGGTTTCATCAAATTTTGACTTGGCGTTGGCTTTTATCAGTTTTACCGCTTCTTCCACGGTGACATTTGTTTTATCAGCGAAAGCCTTACGCGCCGCCAGTGTTCTTTTTCCAAATTGCGCCATTACTTCACCTCTATTCCCATAGAACGGGCCGAGCCCATAATAATTTTAACCGCAGCCTCCAAAGAATTTGCGTTCAAATCCTTCATTTTGGCGTTGGCGATATCTTCAACCTGTTTCAGGCTAACCGAGCCGACATACTCACGCCCCGTCAAAGGTGCGCCAGATTTCACCTTGGCGGCCTTTTTAAGAAAATAAGACGCAGGTGGGGTTTTGATATCCATGGAAAACGATTTATCAACATAATAGGTGATAACCGTTGGGCAGGGTGCGCCTGCCTCCAAATCTTGGGTTTTGGCGTTGAATGCCTTGCAAAACTCCATGATATTAATGCCGCGCTGCCCAAGAGCAGGACCGACAGGGGGGGATGGGTTGGCTTGCCCTGCAGGAACCTGCAGTTTCATTGTGCCAGCAATTTTTTTAGCCATAATGGCCTCCTTTTTATGCCATCCAAACGACCGCGTGTCGCCTGGATTAGGTTGGTGTGGTTCGGATTGTTCGCATCGCGACGCGAACACCCTCCCACATAATATGGCTTAATCTTGTGATTAAGCCTGTTTCGTCACTTGAGCGTATTCCAGCTCTACCGGGGTGGCGCGCCCGAATATTGATACGCTGACCTTTAGGCGAGCGTTGTCTGAATCAACATCCTCTACAATACCACTGAAGCCCGCAAAGGGACCGTCCGTGACATTGATATTTTCACCGACATCAAATAGGATGAGCGTCCGCGGCGATTCCGCACCCTCTTCCACCTGATTCAGTATGTATTTAACTTCCTTATCGCGCATTGGCGATGGTTTTCCGGGTTGCCCCAAAAATCCGGTCACACGATTGATTTTATCAATCAGGTGGAAATTGGCTTCATTCATCTCCATCCGTAATAGGATATAGCCAGGCATAAACCGCCTCTCGACATTGTATTTTTTGCCACGCCGAACCTCGACCACCTCTTCGGTTGGCACAAGGACTTGTTCAATTTCATCATGCAAGCCTTTGGTTTCAACCAGCTTGTTGATTTCCTCGGCAACCTTTTTTTCATAGTTGGATAAGACCGCCACGGAATACCATCTTTTTGCCATTGCTGTTCCTGCCTTTATTGCTGTGAATAAGCGTTATTAGGGGTGGCGGGGTGGTTAAACCCCGATACCGATTGCGTTAAGTGCCAAGCGCACCAGTTGATCTACCAGAAAGAAAAAACCTGCGGCAACGGCTGCCATAATAAAAACCATAATGGTGGTTACGATGGATTCGCGCCGAGTAGGCCAGACGATTTTGCCCACTTCAGAGCGGACTTCTTTGATAAAGCGAATCGGGTTAATACGTGCCATAATGGTATATCCTTTTGATAAAATATGGTGGTTTGAGGTTTGGGTTTTCGCTTGTATAGCGGATTTGGAAGAAAACGCAAGGGGGGTTTAGGGGGTTTTTGCAATAAGGTTAATTTTTGGCTAATCTTTCGCGTAAATTTTCAACAAAAGCCTTTCTTTTTTCAGGGGTAAGGGATGATGCATTAATAACAATAATAGGGGAAAGACCACATGAAAAGGCCAATCCGTTTGCCAACCAACCAGAGGGTCTATCATAGGAACCACCCAAAGATTTTAGCAAATCATCTATGGCTTTTTCGTACTCTTCTTCGGTCATATTGCCCCCAAGAAGCGAAAAAATTAATAAAAACTTTGCCTAGTTAGAAAATTTCACAAGCGTTTTTATGGTTGGACCAGATAGGCTACCATTGATAAAAACCTCTGGCTTGCACCCATCGCGTTCAAGAGCACTTTGCAAACAAAATTCAATAGCTTCGGGAATCGCACTCTCTGATAAAACACCAGCAAACATACGGATTACAGGTGATTCTAACAGAATCATCTTTTTAACATCCCTACGGGTTATTGGTACCTCAAAGCACTTTGTAGCTTGACCCAAATCATATTGGGCAGGTTTAATATCTTGTTCAATACGTCCCATTTCACGACTCCTTTTTATCCTATATACCACAGGCAAAACAAATGTCAAACTCTGTGTATAGCGATAAGCAACCCCTACTATATACCATAGGCAGACGAAATTGCAACCTCTGCCCGTTTGGGAAACCCAACCATCCGCATCTGGTCTTCATCCCACAGCTTGCACCGCACACAGGCCAAAGCCGCCCACAACCCAATACGGGTTTGCGTAGGGCTCATATCCTCGGCAATCGCGCGATAACACCCTGCCAGCCGATAAAACGGAATACCCGCGTTCAAATGATGCAAATCGTGATAGGTGATATAGCCCACGGCAAAATCAAACCACGCCCCGAAATCAATCACCGAAGTGCCATTCAACGCCGCCTCATCAAACTGTAAATCGGGTTTTCTATCCCAATAGGTCGTTTCAAAATTATGCTGAACATAAAACAAAAATATCGCCAGCCCGCCGCCAATCATCAGCATAATAAACATCACTAACAGCCCAATTCCGCCATAAAAATAAAACACTCCGATGGTTGAGCCAACCAGCATAGCATTGGTTATCATCGCATCCATAACACCAGTTTTATCGATATTCTTTGGCCAGCGATAGCGTAACATAAAAATCAAAAACGGTCCCAAAAGAAACAAGGTTATGGGCGAGCGATAAATCCGATAACCCAGCCGAGCGCGCGGGGTGGCTTGCAGGTATTCCGCCTTGGTCATGACAAAAAATTCGCTCGACTCGCGGTGTTCCAAATCGCCAATATGGGCGTGGTGGCGGTTGTGATTATATTGGGTAGAGCGGAAGGGAATCAGGCAAAACCCCGATAAAATCGTGCCAATAACGGTATTCGCCCGTTTGCTGGTGAAAAACGAATTATGCCCGCAATCGTGTTGCAAAACACCGATTCGCAAAACGCAAAGCCCGCCAATCAGGATGAAAGGTGTTTGCAGCCAAACCGAGCCTATCATCTCCAGCGCAACGAAGGCGGCGATAAGAAACACGCCTATCGTGCCAATAAGTTCAAAACAAGCGCGGGTGTTATTAGGGGTCGCATAAAGACGGGTTTTTTGCCGAAGGGTCATTTTGGGGCTCCTTATGGGTTTATGGTTTTAAGAGTCTGCCCGTTTCCAAACGAGCTATTTTTGGGTGAATTTTTATGTGGGTGTGGGGATTATTGCCGATTTTAATATAAAAAACAAGCCATGCGGGGTGAAAAACCTTTGCAAGCGTGTTTTTTATATCACCATGTGGAGATTTTGTAGATTTGCAACAAAACAAGCTAATATGCGATTATTTTACAATAGTAAGCAAAAAGGACTTGCGAAGAGCAAAAAACATGTATATATTGATTATACCAATCCAAGTTTGGATATAACAACAAAAGGAAATGATGATGACCACGACTTACATTCAAAAAGAGGAATACGGCGGTTAAGCTGTCTTTCTTTCAAAAAAGGACAAACAGATGAACACTACCTGTATCCCAAAAGAAAAATACGGTGGATGAACCGCCCTTTCTTATTAATAATAGCCTTTGCGGTGCTGGCTTTTAATGTCAACACCGCATGGGCAAATTCCACTGAAAACATGCCAATTTGGGAGTTCATTCCTGAACCTCTTTTGTCGCCTCTTGCGATTCTTGGTGCGGCAAGCATCGCGTGGGTAATCGCGATTTGGACAATCCTAGCAAACAAAAAAATTCAAAGACGGCGTGTAACAGTTGCTTATATGTCGCACCTATCTTGGGATGGTGATTACACTGAAGTGCGTAAAAAGTTTTTGGAACTAAAAGCACAGGGAATTCATTTTTCAAAAATAGCCGAAGACTATCACGCCTTACCAGATAAAAAACATAACGCCAAACAGGGAAAACTGTCCCTAAAACAACAGACTATTATTGATAACCACGATATTATTAGAAAAATCCTAAACGAATACGAATCTATGGCTATTGCTATTAGAATGGGTGTCTATGACAAAAAAATAATAAAAATAAGCAGACGGCAAATTATTCTATCCGATTTACGCATGTCTGGCTCTTTCATCGGCACAATTCGCAAAAAGTTGAAGCCAAAAAACGCATACGAAACCCCTGATGCTATCTATAAAGAATGTTGCACCCTCTATAAAAAATGGACAGGGGAAGAGCTACAAATTCGCTCATAAATACCCCATTGCTAAACCCCCCTTGCAATCCCCGCCTCTTGCCTATAAAAACCATCCCTATGGTAAAGACAACTTCCCCAAACGCCGCCCCCCAAGATCGCGTCTTGATCTTTGACACCACTCTGCGTGATGGTGAGCAATCGCCAGGTGCCACCATGAGCCATACCGAAAAGCTGGAAATCGCGGAAATGCTGGATGATATGGGCGTGGATATTATTGAGGCTGGGTTTCCAATCGCCTCTGACGGGGATTTTAAGGCGGTCAGCGATATCGCCAAACTGGCAAAATCCTCAGTCATTTGCGGACTGTCACGGGCGGTTATCGGCGATATAGACCGCTGTTGGCAGGCGGTGAAACACGCCAAAGCCCCGCGTATTCATACTTTCATAGGCACTTCCCCGCAACACCGCGCCATTCCAAACCTAAACCCCGAACAGCTGATAGAAAAAATCCAAACCTCGGTCACCCACGCCCGAAACCTCTGCGATAATGTCCAGTGGTCGCCGATGGATGCCACGCGTACCGAACGCGATTATCTGGCACGGTGTGTTGAGGTGGCGATTCGCGCGGGCGCGACCACGATTAATATCCCCGATACCGTTGGCTATACCGCGCCGAATGAATCCGCCGAAATCATTCGGTTTTTGATTGAAACCGTGCCTGACGCGGATACGGTTGTTTTTGCCACCCATTGCCATAATGATTTGGGGATGGCGACAGCCAATGCCTTGGCGGCGGTGATGGGCGGGGCGCGGCAGATTGAATGCACGATAAACGGGCTGGGCGAGCGGGCTGGTAATACGGCTTTGGAGGAAGTGGTGATGGCACTGCGGGTGCGCAATGATATTATGCCCTATCGCACGCGGATTGACACACAGAAAATCATCAATATCAGCCGCCGAGTCGCCACGGTTTCTGGCTTTCAAGTGCAGAATAATAAGGCTATTGTTGGCAAAAACGCCTTTGCGCATGAGAGCGGGATTCACCAAGACGGGATGTTAAAATCGGCCGATACCTTTGAAATCATGCGCCCCGAGGATATTGGTTTGTCTGAAACCAGTATTGTGATGGGTAAGCATTCTGGGCGGGCGGCCTTGCGCTCTAAATTGGCGAATTTGGGCTATGATTTGGCGGATAATCAGCTGAACGATGTGTTTGTGCGGTTCAAAGCCTTGGCGGATAGGAAGAAAGAGGTTTATGATGACGATCTTATTGCGTTAATTAGCAATGAGGAGAGCCAAACCGCCCATAATTTTATCCAAGTGCAGGCGTTACGGGTTGTTTGTGGCACGGATGGGCCGCAAAGTGCCGATTTGACTCTGCTGATTGATGGGGCAGAGCATCAGGGCAAGGCGACGGGCGATGGACCTGTGGATGCGACTTTTAATGCGGTGAAGGCGTTATTTCCCCATAAGGCGCATTTGCAATTATACCAAGTGCAGGCGGTGACTCGCGGTACCGATGCCCAAGCGACGGTCAGCGTGCGACTGGAAGAGGACGGGCGGATAGTCGTTGGGCAATCCGCCGATACGGATACGGTGGTTGCCAGTGCCAAGGCATACGTCAATGCGTTGAACAAGCTGTTGGTGAGGCGGGGGAAATCACCGGTTAGTGATTAGTGGTTAGTGATTAGTGATTAGTGAAATAATCCCGTTAAGGTTGGTTTTTGTGCTTGACTAGTACTTATTATTCGCTAGGCTGTGAAAATAACAATGAAAGAATAAACCATGAACATGCAATTTTCTAATATTAAAACCGCTCTTGAAGAGGGGCGTTTAAAAATTCCGCAATTTCAACGTGATTTTGTTTGGACTTTGGAAGAATCAGCCGCTCTGCTGGATAGTGTCATAAAAGACTATCCTATCGGCTCTATTATTCTTTGGAATACCACAGAAACCTTGCGTACAGTAAGAAATATAGGTGGGCTTGACTTTGATACTGCAAAAGAGGGTACATCAGTTAATTATATCATTGATGGGCAACAAAGAGTTACCTCGCTCTATGCAATTTTAAAAGGTGTGGAGGAAATAGATAGAGATGGCAAAAAAACAAGCTATAAAAATGTTTATGTTGATTTAGAAACACAAGAGGGTGAAAGAATTGTTGTTTTAGAAAAAGAGAGTGAAGAAGATTCATATCGCTACATCAGGCTACATGAATTATTAGAATTTGACCCTGAATTTATTAGAAACTACTCAAAAGATAGACTAGATAAGATAAGATCTTATAGGGACAAAATAATTTCATTTGAATTACCAAAAATTGATTTACCGCAAAATGCAGATATTGAAGTTGCCACAGAGGTTTTTACCCGCCTAAATACAGGCGGAAAAGATTTGAGTCCTTTTGAAATTATGGTTGCCAAAACTTATAGTGAAAAACCTAGTTTTGATTTATCAGAAAAATACAAAAAATTGTGCGAAGAACTTGGAGACTGGGAAATACCCGATTCCACAGTTTTGCAAATTGTCTCAGTTTTATTGACCGAACAATGTTCCAGAAAAGTAATTCTTGCATTAAAAAAAGATGAATTCATTGCTATATGGGAGGATGTAGTTGATTCCATCAAAAGAGCTATTGATTTTTTCAAAAAGAATTATCAAATCCCTGTTTCTAAATTGCTACCTTATGACGGTTTAACTATTCCCTTTGCCTATTATTTTTTCAGAAAAAAGAATGATAAAGGCAAAAAGGTAATATCACCAATTGGCGATGATAAAAAATATTTGCAAGATCTTTTTTGGCGAATTGCCTTATCGGGACGTTATAGTTCTTCTGTAGCATCAAAAGTAGCCCAAGATATTGGGCGGGTTAAAAAGATTATTAAGGGGAAAAAACCATCTTATGATTGGCCAGTTGACCCCTCCCCCGAAAGCATCAAAAATAATGGCGAATTCAGTGTTGGTAGAAGTTTTATTAAGGCAATTTTAGCAATTTATGCTGCAAAAAAGCCCAGATGTTTTAGGACGGGTGGCGATGTTATTCTTGATAATAGCTATCTTAAAATAGCAAGCAGTAAAAACTATCATCATTTCTTTCCTAAAGGATTTTTAAATAAAAAAAATATAAACATAGTAGAAGAATCTTTTAATGATGGTGAAGATAAAAAAGAGTTTTATGTCAATCATATTCTAAACATAACTATTATTGATGCTGAATTGAATAAAGGAGCCATTGGTGCTCGTGCGCCCTCCGATTACTTATCAAGATTCCAAGACGAAGACCCCAAGTTAAAAGAATATCTTAAAACCCATCTTATTGATTTAGACAAAGATGAGGTTTTAGAAGATAACTATAAAAAATTCTTTGATAATCGTGCTAAACGCGTAAGTGCGGAAATAAAAAAACGGATTATAGAGGGATAACCCTCGCACATAAGCAAGCCAAAAAATCACTAATCACTAATCATTAATCACTAATCACTAAAATTCATACCGCGCCACAACCCCGCCCAGCATATTGACGGACGGAGAAAAACCCAGCCCCGCCAAATCCTCTGGCACGCACAAATCACCCGTGCCATCCCCACGAACTCCGCGTCCAGGGGCGACATCCACCGAAAGCATATCTTGGCATGCCCACCCGCCCAAACGAAACTCTGGCGGGATGGTTTGCGCCAAGGCCGCCGCCTCGGTATCCGCCAAAACAGAGCCACCCGTTGCCATCACATAAATCTGAATCCCGTGTTCCAAAGCGACATCGCGGATTTGACACGCACGGGTTAAACCACCGACTCGGTTTATTTTTATCCCAGCAATCTCTGCCAAGCCATCGCGGGCAATCCGCACCATATCGCCCAAACTAACCAAGGATTCATCAACGCTAATCGGCGAGCTGGTCAAACGGCGCACGGCGGCAATATCATCCAGCGTCTCACAAGGTTGCTCAAAACTCACCCCCAAATCGGCGACGGCATTCATAACAATCACAGCCTCCCGCCGCGACCACGCCCGATTGACATCGTATAAAATCCGCTCATCCGCCACGCGGTTTTCCTCCAAAAACCGAATCCGGGCAATATCCAGCGCAACATCCCCGCCGACCTTTACCGAATGCCCGCGATAGCCAATGGCGCGATACTCCTTGATAATATCCAGCATTTCTTGCGGAGTGCCAGACGACACAGACGACATAATCCGCGTAGCCTCGGCATGTCGCCCGCCCAGCATATCGGGCAGGGATAACCCCGCCGCCTGCCCCGCGATATCCCAACACGCCATATCAATCGGCGATTTGGCGTAGAGATGCCCGGGCAATTGCTTATCCATCGCGCGGTTTATGACAATATGCCTGCGTGGGTCTAGCCCCAAAACCGCAGGGGCTAGGGTTTCAATCCCAGCGCGCAAACCCGGCCCGTGGGCAGGAACATAGGTATGCCCCCAAGGCGTACCCTCGCCCCAGCCAACCAGCCCCGCATCGGTTTCAATCCGCACAAAAGTGGCATCAAGGACTTCGAATTTTAACCGCCCACCCGATAAAAAATACGGTTTTGTCAGGGGTAAATCCACTTGGAAAACATCAATGGCTGTAATTTTCATAATACACTCCTAGGGGTTGATAACGATATTACCGCTATGTTGCTTGGCAATAAACGCCTTTTGCGCCGTGTGTAAATCGGCCAAGGGATAGGTCGCGGCCAGCATTGGTTTTATCGCCCCCGCCTCAATATACCCAACAACATCGGTGAAAATATGCGGGGGGATAACGGTAGAGCCACAAAAGGTTAAATCATTCAAATAAAGCGTGCGCAAATCCAAATCGACAATCGGCCCAGCTATCGCGCCAGAGGTGACATAACGCCCGCCCCGCTCAAGAATTTCTATCAGCGGAGCAAAGGCAGACCCGCCGACAATATCGGCAATCACATCAACGCGGGCGTTGCCTGTTTTCGCGGTTAATTCGGCGGGCAAATCACTTGGCGAACGCGATAGCAAAACATCGGGGTTTAACGCGGCAAGCCCTGCGTGTTTTTCTGGTGCTGCCAGCGCGATAACAAACGCCCCACGCCGCCTGGCCAATTGTATCAGGGCAGAGCCAACCCCGCCAGAGGCTCCGGTGATTAACACGCGGTCGTTTTGCCCGACATTGGCACGGGTAAGCATACCCTCTGCCGTGGTGGTGGAACAGGAAAAGGTGGCAAGCTCGCTGTCACTTAATGGGCTGTTAATCGGCGCGACATTGCGTGCATCTATGGTGGTATATTGGGCAAACCCGCCGTCTTTTTCTGAACCGAAATAACGTGCCGACTCGCGATTCATCGGGTCGTTCCAATCACGCAGCCAGTTATCGGTCATAACCCGCTTGCCCATCAGGGTTTTTGGCGCGTCCGCGCCCAGCCCCACGACTATCCCGACAACATCCGCACCTTGGATACGGGGGAAGTCTATCCCCGAACCGCCCCAAGTCGGGTCATTCTGATTAACCGAGTCATAGGCATCGCCGGTGGTCGCCTCGGTTACGTTTTTGGAATACCAGCCAGAGCGGGTGTTAATATCGGTATTGTTCATGCCACAGGCGGTTACACGGATGAGGACTTCGTGGGGTGCGGGTTGTGGCACAGGCCAATCGGTGTGATAACGCAACGCGTCCAGCCCGCCGTGGTGATGCAAAACAAAGGCGTTCATGGTTTTGGGGATTGTTTGAGGATTTTCTTGAGTCATGTGGGAGTTTCTTTCGGTATAGGGTTTATTTGATGTTAGGGATTAAGTGTGAGTTGTCAATCATTAATCGTTAATCGTTATTAAGCACAACCGCCGCTCGCAAGTCGCCCGCTATCATAACTTCCAGCTTCTGCCCAACGCTCGCCGCCATCGGTTTGATATAGGCGAAGGCCAATAACGATTTCACCGTCGGGCTATAAACGATAGAGGATATACTGCCGACCGTCTCACCCGCACACAAAACAGGCTCGCCGCCAACACCATCATAGATCCCATCCGCCTCTATCCGTAAATAGGCACAAACCCACGGCATACTGGACGCGGAAGCACTTTTAAGCGTGGCATCACGCCCCAAAAAATCGCCCTTATCCAGTTTGACAAACCGCATCACGGCTGCCTCTGGCAAAGTCACCTCATTATTCAGCTCCCCCGCGCCAGGATAACCCTTTTCCATCCGCATAACATTCATCGCGAAAGAGCCGTAATCAACCATATCATAAGCCGCCCCCGCCTGTGATAACGCCTGATAAACCGCCAAAGCCGCAGCGTTTGGCATATGAAGCTCCCACCCCAGCTCGCCCGCGTAGGATATCCGCAAAGCCCAAACCGAATGACCGGCAACTGTAATTTCCTGTGAACTGAGCCACGGAAACGCGACATCCCCCAAATCCGCGGGGCTACACTGGGATAAAATATCGCGGGCTTTCGGACCATTCAGGGCAAGAGCGGTAAGCGAATCGGATAGGTTTTCGATTTTAACCGAATCTGTATCTTTCAGGTTTTGCGCCAAATGATCCAGTAACCTCTGTTCAAAAAACGCCGCACACACCAGATAAAACCGATTATCCGCCTTTTTCAAAACCGTTGTTTCCAGCTCTATCCGTCCGCGCCGATTCAAAAGATGGGTCAAACACAACCCGCCAATTTTGCTCGGCAAGCGATTGGCAACCAGTCCATCCAGAAACGCACCCGCCCCCGTGCCACTGATTTCTATTTTGGTAAAAGCCGTGATATCCATGAGGCCCGCACGGTTGCGCACGGCAAAGACTTCGGCATTAACCACCTCTTGCACTTTGCTGCGTTTGAACGAATAAATATCCTGCGCTGCCATGCCATCAGTGGCAAACCAACGCGGGCGTTCATGACCATAAACCTCTTCAAACACCGCCCCCTTATCGCGCAAAACCGCGTAGAGGGGTGAGGGTTTAATCGGTCGCCCCGCCAGCCGATTGAAATGCGGGAAAGGGATTTCATGACGCAAACAATAATCCTCTTTCGCCTTTATCACCTGCCAAGTTTTATCGGCATAGCCGCCAAAACGGCGCGGGTCATATTCACGCATGGATATATCGGCACTGCCCAATAACATCCACCGTGCCAGCTCCCGCGTTAAAGCAGGCCCCCAACCAATACCAATCTGCGTGCCACAACAACACCAATAATTACGCACCGCGGGTGCCGGCCCCACCAAAGGATTGCCATCGGGGGGATGGGAAATCGCGCCATGAACTTCGCGTTTTATCCCCAAATCCGCCAATATCGGCATACGTTCCAAAGCGTTTTCTAACCACGGCATAATACGGTCATAATCGGGGGCAAACAGTTCATTTTCCGCCTCCCACGGGCAATGATCCAGCCAAACCGCGTTTGGATTTTGCTTTTCATAAATACCAATCAGGGCGGATTTCTGCTCCATCCTAATATACCCCGATACCAGCTTATCATCCCGCACCACGGGCAGCTCGCGGGTGAGGGTTTGAAACTCTGGCACCGTATCAGTCACCAAATAGTGATGCGTCATAGAGGTCATTGGCAACTGCAACCCCGACCATTCGCCGATTTGGCGGGCGTAAGTGCCACCCGCATTCACCACATGTTCGCAGGTAATCGCACCCTTTTCCGATTCAACCAGCCAGTCGTCACCGACCCGTTTTATATTCGTCGCACGGGTTTGGCGAAATATCCGCACGCCGAGATTCCGCGCCCCCGTGGCAAAGGCAGCCGTTAAATTGGACGGATCAACATGCCCATCATTCGGGGTATAAAGTGCGCCCAAGACTCCATCCAGATTGTAATAGGGATGAAGGCTGGCGATTTTCTCTTTATCAATCAAATCAATCTCAAACCCCAAACCGCGCCCCACGGATAAAGTATGGCGTAGCCAATCCATTTCATCTTCACAATACGCCAGTCGCAAAGAACCACAGCCGTGCCAACTGACATCCTGTCCCGTCTCCGCCTTTAACGCACCCGAATACAGCCCGATATTGTAATCGACCATTTTACCCAAACCATAGCTGGAAGTGGATTGGGTGATTTGCCCCGCCGCGTGCCAAGTGGAACCACTGGTCAGCTCGCCCTTTTCCAGTAGCACAACATCAGTGCACCCCAAATGCGCCAGATGATAGGCCAAGGCACAGCCCATAATCCCACCGCCAATAATCACCACCCGTGCTTGGCTGGGGAAGTTTTTTGTGCTGGGGTTTTTTTGGGGGATTTCTTTTGTCATGGTCTCTCCGTTAAAAGAAAAAAATCGCTTTACAAGGTATCAATAGCTTGGTATCAAGTTTTAGGCAATATGGAAAATAAAGGAATAGGGATAAAATGGCAAAAGAGCAACCCACAAAATCACAACCGACAAAATCATTAGACGGACGGTATTACACCGACCCCGATATTTTCACGCAAGAGCAACAAAACCTCTTTGCCCGCACGTGGCAATTCGCCTGTCATAGCAGTGCGGTGCAAAATATCGGCGATTATGTCAGTTTCACTATTGGCACCGAGGATATGTTTTGCATCCGTGATAAGGACGGTATTTTGCGGGTGTTTTACAATGTCTGCCAGCATCGCGCCCATCAATTGGTGCAAGGCACGGGCAATACCCGTGCACTGGTTTGCCCCTATCATGCTTGGACCTATGAATTGAGCGGGCAGTTACGTTCTGGCCCGAATGTGCAGAAAGTCGCGGGGTTCAAACGCGAGGATATTTGTTTAATGTCGGCACAGGTAGAGGAATTTTTGGGCTTTATCTTCGTTAATCTGGATGAAAACGCCGCCCCGATGGAGCATTGGTATCCAAACACACGGGCGGAATTGCAGGAATTCGTGCCGAATTATCGTGATTTATCGCCCTTAGTACGGGTGGAAATACCGGAAAAATGCAATTGGAAGGTCAGTGTGGAAAACTATTCGGAATGTTATCATTGTGCGTTGAACCACCCTACTTTTTCCACGGGGGTTGTGAAGCCAGAGACCTATAATATCATGCCCCAAGGGCATTGTTTGCGCCACACGACCGAGTGTCAAAATCTGGATAATATGACCTATGATATTAACAGTGGCTTTGCCCATGCGCGGGAGTATTCAAGCTGGTATCTCTGGCCGAATTTCAGCTTTCAAGTCTATCCGGGTAATGTTTTAAACACCTATCATTGGCATGCGGTGGCGGTGGATAAGGTGGTGATTTGGCGCGGGTGGTATCGGTTTGACGGGTGCGATGAACAGATGATTCACGATTTGGCAGTCCAAGATCGTGCCACTACCGTGGCAGAGGATATTGGCTTGGTCGAATCGGTTCAACGCGGGTTGGGCTCACGCGGGTATCGCCCAGGTCCGTTGGTTGTCGATCCCGACTGTGGCGTGAATTCAGAGCATTCTGTCAAAGCATTGCACGAATGGATGCGAGCAGTGAGTGATTAACCCCATTGACCTTTGGCAAAAATCCTTTACACAAAACAAATACACAAACCGAAAGCCGACAAAATGAGTGCACCAGACCGCAAAAAATGGCAAAACTACATAAACGGCGCGTTCTGCGATGGCACAGAGCCGCCTATTATCGTGGATAATCCAGCAACGGGACAACCGCTTGCCGAGCAGGCTTGCGGGAATGCCGATGATATAGATCGCGCCGTTACTGCCGCCAAAGCCTGCCATGATAGCCGTGCATTATCCGCCCTGCGCCCCGTGGAACGCTCGCGCAAAGTCCAACAAATGGGGCGATATTTGGCAGAAAATGTCAAAGAAATCGCCCCGCTTTTAACCCTAGAATCGGGCAAACCCTTATGGGAAGCCGAGATGGAAGTCCTTGGCGCGGCGCGATATTTTGAATACTACGGCAATCAGGGCGAAACGGTGGAGGGTCGGTCAATCCCGCTTGGCGATGGCTATTATGATTTCACGGTTTATGAACCTTACGGAGTTTCGGGGCAGATTATCCCGTGGAATTATCCCTTGGAAATGACGGCACGGTCGCTATCGGCGGCATTAGTAACAGGCAACGCCTGTGTCATTAAATCGCCCGAATTGGATCCGCTGACTCACTTTTATATCGCCAAAGCCGCCGAATCCGCCGATATGCCTGCGGGTGCGGTGAATATCGTCTGCGGGCATGGCAAGGTCGCGGGTGCCGCCTTGGCGGCGCATCCCGATGTGCGCCAGATTGTTTTCACAGGCTCGGTTGAAACGGGGATAGCCGTTGGCACCGCCGCCGCCCAAAATATCGTACCCTGTGTGTTAGAGCTGGGCGGCAAATCCGCAGCTATCGTTTGCCAAGACGCGGATATTGATGGTTTTATTAACGATGTCCGCTGGGGCATTTATTTTAACGCGGGGCAGGTGTGCTCGGCACTATCACGGGTGATTGTTCATAGCAGTCTGCACGATAAACTGGTCGCGGCAGTTGCCGATATGGCACGGGGATTATCCGTGGGGGCGGGGATAGATCGTACGGATTTCGGCGCGAATATGGGTGCGATGATTTCCTTGCCCCAGTTGGAACGGGCGGTGGCAATGTGTGAGCGGGCGCAGGCAGAGGGTGCGACTCTGGTTTGCGGTGGGCATCGCATGAATAAGGACGGGTTTTTTATGGAGCCCACGGTATTTTCAAACGTAACCCCTGATATGACGATTGCACGGGAAGAGGTTTTCGCCCCAGTATTATCGGTGATGTCGTATCAAACCGACGACCAAGCGATTGCCATGATTAACAGTACCGATTACGGGCTGGTTGGCGGGGTTTTCACCCGTGATTTAGACCGAGCAATGCGGATGGCTGGGCAGATTCGTGCGGGGCAGATTTTTATTAACGAATGGTATGCAGGTGGGGTGGAAACTCCGTTTGGTGGCTATGGCAAATCGGGCTATGGTCGTGAAAAAGGACGCGAGGCGTTGTGGAACTATGTTCAAACGAAGAATATTGCGATTAAACGGGGGTAAGGGGCGGGCTGGCGTTATTGTCTTGTTTTTGGTAATTATCGGGGGTTATGTCAAAATATAAATTCATTGACCTGTCACAGGTTATTAACATTGATGGTTGGGAAATTGATAGCACGGACCCAGGCGGTTCGCGCAGTAAAAAAACTGTTTTTGAAAAAGATAGCGAAAAGTTGTATATTTTCAAAGAGCCGAAAGTGGGGAGGGAAGCACAGATATGGTCAGAGCTTATTGCCTCTTACATCGCGGGCGATCTTTTGGGCTGGGATGTTCAGCATAGCACGATTGCAATCAATAATGGTAGGATTGGTAATTTGCTGGGGTATATTTATAACAAACCAAATATATTCAGCCATGGTGAGGAATTTTGCACAGAAATAGACCCGCAATATGATACAAAGGTGGGGAAACGGCACACTTGGGATTTGATTAATAAAATTATTGCAGACAGCTATATGTCCGAAATAGGATTGCAACGCGATAATTATTTTCACTTTTGGGCGCGGGCGATTGCCTTTGATACGCTTATTTCAAATACCGATAGGCATGCCCAAAATTGGGCAGTTATACTAAAACCCGATGCAATAGATGACTCTAATATAACCGCATCATCAATGTCTTCGCTCTATGATAACGCAACCTCTATGGGCTGTGATTATGACGCAAAGGGATTGGCGAAATGGTTTCAAAACGGTAAAATGAACCCCGATAAACTGACAAAACACATAAAAAAAGGCTGTCATCATTTGCGCGATTCTGACGGTAAAAGGTTTCCTTTTGAAACCCTCTGCCAACGTGTTTTGAGCGAACAGCCACAAACCCGTGCGGAATTTGAAGCCATTGCCACCCTTGATTTATCCAGATTAGACCCTATTTTAAATGATATTATGGCAATGAAAGACCTACCCGCAGAGGCAACACTTTCAACACAACAGGCGGAGGTGATTGTCGTGCTCTTGCAAGCTGGACAAAATCGTGTTAAAAACAGCCTAGAAATGATAAAAAAATGACCCTTACTGCACCAATACTGACCGAGCAACCCTTGCTCATATCCAATCCACCGCAAACGCAGGTGGCCCATTTTGTCTGGCAATCACCCAAAGAAATTGCCCAAGGGACTGGTCCGCACTATCGCGTGGGGCTTTTACGTGCGACAAAAGACCGTAATAAGGTTGATTTTACATATTTAAATAATTCAGATGATTTTAACAAAGCCAAAGAAAACGGTTTTAAAGGATACACCGGAATTCCCCTATGGCGTAAGGATAAAAACCCAAGCGCGTTTTCTTTATTACAAAGGCGCGTCCCACCGCCAAATCGCCCCGATTTTGCCGAATACCTTGCACGGTTTGGCTTAAATATCGCCGATAATCTAAATCCGTTAAGCGTGCTTGCCTATACTGGGGCGCGTCAAATCGGCAATCCATTTAGTATCGCTGAAACTTTTGAAGGCTTTGATGCTCCGTTCCAATATATTTTTGATTTGGCAGGTCGGCGACATTACGCCCCCGAAACCTCAAATGCAAAACAAGGGGATGAGGTATTTTTTGATGCCGAGACCGATAATAAATATGATCCCCTTGCTGTTTGCCTAAAAGATACAAACGGGCAAAGGCTGGGCTATATCAACCGATGCCAAGTTAAAAAAGTTCAACCGTGGGCGCGGGCAAACAAAATCACCAACGCACGGATTCATCGCGTCAATGGACGGCGCGATTATCCGCGGTTGTTTGTCATGTGCGATATTAACCCGCAATAAGGGCGAATCGGCACCCTATTTGATTCGATATTGCCTATATTTTGGGCAATTTGCCTAATATTTAGGCAAACCCCCGCAAAAACCCACCAATCCATCCAACACCCCCATCGTCATCCTTGCTTTGCCAGCGATATTTCGCCATATCAAACCCTACGCGGATTTTGCCACCAGCAAACCCGCCAAACAAAGAGACCCGTCTTATGAAAAAATTAGAAGCCATCATCAAACCGTTCAAGCTGGACGAAGTCAAAGAAGCCCTGCAAGACATCGGCATCCAAGGCATGTCTGTGATAGAAGCCAAAGGCTTTGGACGGCAAAAAGGACACACAGAACTCTATCGCGGCGCCGAATATGTCGTTGATTTCCTGCCAAAGGTGAAAATCGAAGTGGTCGTCAGCGACGAACAACTGGACTCCGCGATGGAGGCTATCAGCACCGCCGCCCATACTGGCAAAATCGGTGACGGCAAAATCTTTGTCTTAAACGTAGAACAAGCGGTGCGCGTGCGTACCGGTGAAGACGGGGTTGAGGCGTTATAACGCCAACCCCAAAACCCCCAAACATAGGATTAACCCAATGACAAACCCAATCAAAGACCTGCTAAAACGTATCAAAGACGAGGATATCCAATACGTGGATGTTCGCTTTACCGACCCGCGCGGCACCCTGCAACACGTCACCATGATTAACGACGAAGTGGATGAGGACTTTTTTGAAAACGGTCTGATGTTTGATGGCTCTTCCATTGATGGCTGGGCGAGTATTGAAAAATCCGATATGAAGCTGCTTTTGGACGCAACCACCGCCTATGTTGACCCGTTTTATGCCGAAAAAACCATGGCGGTGCATTGCCATGTGGTGGAGCCTGATACTGGGCAAACCTACGAGCGATGCCCCCGTGCCACGGCTATGCGGGCAGAGGCGTATCTAAAAGCCTCTGGTATTGGTGATGTCTCCTACTGGGGGCCAGAGGCGGAATTCTTTTTGTTTGATGATGTGCGGTTTTCCAATTCTATTAATAAAGTGTCTTTTGAAGTGGATGCGCATGACGCGTCTTGGAACACCGATACCGAATATGAAATGGGCAATATGGGGCATCGCCCTGGTTTAAAGGGCGGATATTTTCCAGTCAATCCCGTGGATGCCAGCCATGATTTGCGTTCAGAAATGCTTTCAACCATGAAATCCATCGGCATGAAGGTGGATAAACACCATCACGAGGTTGCCTCTTGCCAGCACGAATTGGGGTTGGTCTTTGGCAGTTTGATGGAACAGGGCGACCATCTGCAAAAATACAAATATATCATTCATAATGTGGCGGCCGCTTATGGTAAGTCGGCAACCTTTATGCCAAAGCCTTTTGTTGGTGATAATGGCTCTGGTATGCACGTGAATATGTCAATATGGAAAGGTGGTAAGCCGTTGTTTGCTGGCGATAAATATGCCGATTTGTCGCAAGATGCGTTGTATTTTATCGGTGGGATTTTAAAACACACGAAATCGCTGAATGCGATAACCAATCCGTCCACGAACAGCTATAAACGGCTGGTGCCTGGGTTTGAAGCCCCCGTTTTGCGGGCGTATTCCGCCAGCAATCGGTCGGGCTGTGTGCGGATTCCATGGACCGAATCGGCCAAAGCCAAACGGGTGGAGGCTCGGTTTCCAGACCCCTCTGCCAATCCGTATTTGTGCTTTTCGGCGTTATTAATGGCTGGGCTTGATGGGATTCGCAATAAGATTGACCCAGGCGAGCCGTCTGATAAAGACCTGTATGATTTGCCACCAGAAGAGCTGAGCGATATTCCAACCGTGTGTGGGTCGTTGCGTGAAGCTCTGGATGCGTTGCGCAGTGATATGGATTATTTACTGGAAGGCGGGGTTTTTACAAAAGCGCAGTTAGAGGCCTATATTGATTTGAAAATGAAAGAAGTGATGATCTATGAAACCACCCCCCATCCTGTGGAATATGGTTTGTATTATAGTTGCTAGTCTTTTAGTGATTAACGATTAGTGATTAGTGATTAGTGGGGTTGATTGCAGTAAAATTTTTGGTATAGTGTGGCAGGTCGCACACAAGGATTAACAGGTGCAAAACACTTTTTATACGGGCGATAATCTTTATATCCTTAATGGGATGAACAGTGAAATGGTGGATTTGATTTACCTAGACCCGCCGTTTAATTCCAAACGCATCTATTCCGCGCCAAGTGGTAGCAGAGCCGCAGGGGCTTCGTTCAAAGATATCTGGACGTGGGAAGATGTGGATAGGGAGTGTTTGGATGGTTTGGAACAATACCCCAAATTGGTGGAATACATATATTCAATCGGCGCGATTCATAGCACAGGCATGATGTCTTATGTCGTTTATATGGCACAACGGATTATCCAAATGCACAGGGTTTTGCGCACCACAGGTAGTTTTTATTTACATTGCGACACGACCGCCAGCCACTATTTGAAAATCGTTTTAGACCAGATTTTTGGCGAAAAGAATTTTAGAAACGAAATTGACTGGGTCTATAACAGGTTTTCACGCAGGGGCGATGCTTATCCGTCTATGAAGGACACGATATTCTTTTATACGAAATCGGATGATTATCATTTTACCCCGCAGAGCCTTCCGCCAAGGGATGCCCAAAGATATGAAAAAGGCTATCATACTGTTGTTGATAAAGGGCAGCGCAAATTATTGGTTTATGATGCCGAAAAGGCCGCGCAAAAGATGAAACGGGCGAAAGAGTTAAACATCCCCATCAGTATGACAAAAGCCCGCGCGGCGATTATGGGAAATGTTTGGACGGATATACCGATTCTTAATCCTATGGCGAAAGAGCGCACGGGCTATCCCACGCAAAAACCGCTGGCGTTGCTTTATAGGATTATTGAGGCTTCGTCAAAAGTGGGGGATATTGTGTTTGACCCGTTTTGTGGCTGTGCGACAACTTGCGTGGCGGCGCAACAAAGAGCGCGACAATGGATAGGGATTGATATAGAGGCGCAAGCGGTGGATTTATTGATGAGGCGGCTTGGCACGGATGCGGGGATGTTTAAAGATTTTCTGCCCACGGATAAAATACCTGAGCGTACCGATATTAAACTTGAAAAGCCGTCCAAGCCGATAAAAGACAGATTGTTTGCCGCACAAAAAGGTTTGTGTAATGGGTGTGGTACAGGATTTGAAATCAGGTATTTTGAAATTGACCATATTATCCCCAAAAGCAAAGGTGGCGGGGATTATTATGAAAACTTTCAATTATTATGTGGGAATTGTAATCGTGCACGCGGCGACAGACCTATGCAAGTGCTAGTGGCAAAAATTCGCGCCCGCGATGAAGTGATGAAAAATATTTCGTATTGATTTTATGGGTGATAAAAAATAATTCACCACTAATCACTAATCACTAATCACTAATCGTTAATCGTTAATCGCTAATCGTTAGTACCCCGCCTCCTTATCAACCAAATGTAAGGGTGGCTCGCCCGCTTCAGTCCGCCGTATATTCTCAACAATCAAATCACAGGCGGTTTCAATCCGCGTGCAGGAGGCAACATGCGGGGTCACCAAAACCGACTCATGCGCCCAATAGGGATGGTTCGCATCCAGTGGTTCCACATCAAAAACATCCAAGGTGGCAGAATGCAACCGCCCATTATCCAAGGCCGCCAGCAAGGCCGTATCGTCTATCAACCCGCCACGCCCGACATTGATAATAGACGCGCTGGGCTTCATCAAGGCCAGCGATTCTTTATTAATAATATGGCGGGTTTGCGGGGTGTGGGGCAACAGCAACACCAGGATATCGCTTTGCGATAGCACCGAACGCAGACCAGCCGTGCCCGTGTAAGCGACCAATCCATGCTGCGATTTTTCGCCCCGCGCCCAGCCGATCGTTTGAAAGCCAATGTTTGCCACACGCTCGGCACAAATCATCCCCAGCGTTCCCAAACCCAAAAACCCTATAACCTGCGCCGTTGTCAAAGACGGCGGGGTATCATCCCATTCCCCAGCCTCG
Source organism: uncultured Amylibacter sp. (assembly GCA_959347425.1). The sequence goes on from OY365741.1 coordinate 976,610, forward strand.
GCAAGAATAAAACGATCGAGATTCAGATGAATCCGCATCACATGGGCAATAACATAATCAATCATACCTTGGGTTAATCCCACCTCTACCATCCGCGCGACCGGATGATAAAGGGTTTTGTTTTGCAAAGCCGCCTCTACCCCTGCCCACAGGCTTTGCACCAATTTCACGTTGGTATAAGGGGTGAAATCATCCAACACACCATCTGGGCAATATAAAATATAATCCACCGTGGCAGGGTCATCAAAACTAGGGGCGAAATTGGCGGCAATCCCCGCTGCTTTTAAGACAGGCAAAAGCCCGCGTTGGTATTTGTCCCAGCGCGAAGGCTCGCCGTCGTATAAAATGTTTAACATCGTAATTCTCCTTACTTAATATTTACCTAATAGTCTTATGAATATGGGCTGATTGTATCAGACCAAAGCTAAACAGCAACACCATCATAGCAGACCCACCATAAGAAACAAAGGGCAGTGGCACGCCAACAACCGGAATTAACCCCATCACCATTAACATATTAACGGCAAAGTAAAAGAAAAATGTCGCGGTAATCCCGACAATCAAAAGCGAGCAAAACCTATCGGCACTGCGCATCGCCGCAATCACGCAAAACACGCAAATCGTGACGTAAATCACCAGCAGCGACAATCCACCGATAAAACCAAACTCCTCACCCCAAATCGCAAAGATAAAATCGGTATGTTTTTCGGGTAGGAAATTGCCACGGCTCTGCGTGCCTTGCATAAAGCCCTGCCCCGATACCCCGCCAGAGCCAAGCGATATTTTTGATTGCGTGATATGATAGCCGTCATCATAGGGCGAAGAGCTCGGGTCTAAAAACGTTTCAATCCGCCGATATTGGTAGTCCTTTAATAACTGATATTCACTGCCTTTGGTCATAATTATGGCAAAAACCAAACCAATCCCCGCACCCAAAACGGCGACAAAATACCAAAGACTCACCCCCGCGATGAAAATCATCACCGCCCCGCCCGCCAGTAATAACACCGCCGTGCCAAGGTCGGGCTGTTGTAAAATCAAATAAAACGGCAGGGCGATTAAAATCAATGGCACTATCAGCCAGAGCGGATTTGAAATCCGTGCCTCATCCAATAAATCATAATAAAACGCCAGTATCAGCACCAGCGCGATTTTCATAACTTCAGAGGGTTGAATGATAAACACCCCAAGGTCTAGCCAGCGTTTGGCAGAGCCATGCGAAATCCCAACGAATTGCACGATAATCAATAACGCAAGGGCGACAATATAAATCGGGATGCTTAATTTTTGCCAGAAATCAATCGGAATCAGGGCAACGATAAACATCATCACAAAACCCACGCCGAATCGTATAGCTTGGGCTGTTGCCCATTGCGCCGAATCCCCGCCCGCCACGGAATACAACATTAACACACCGATTAACGCCACGCTCAGGATTAAAAATGCCAAAGCCCAGTGGAAATATAGTATTTTGCGCAACCCCAGAACTTCGGGGGTGCGGGTATGGCTCCAGGTTGTCATATTCGCTCGCTTTTATTCTTTGGGAAATCACCATAGCCATCGGTGCTAAGGTTTAATGTCTTTGTCATAATATCACGGGCAATCGGCGCGGCCGTGGACGAACCACTACCGCCGTGTTCCACCACCACAGAAATAGCATAACGCGGATTATCATAAGGGGCAAAGCCGACAAACAAAGCATGGTCGCGCTGATTCCATTGCAAATCTTTGTTTTTAATCACACCCGTTTGGCGTTCGCTGGCGGCAATACGGCGCACTTGGCTGGTGCCTGTTTTACCCGCCATTTCCTTGCCCGCTTCCTTTATCCGTGAATAAAAAGCCGTACCGCGTTTGTGGTTTGAGACATCAAACATCCCCTCGCGTATTACTTGCAGATGCTCTGGTTTAATCGCCAAAGGTGCGGGTGTTATGGCTGGCACCATCTTGCCACCAACCGCGTTTATCAGGCGGGTTTTCACCGCCCGACCAGAGGCTAATCGTGCCGTCATAATCGCCAGTTGCAGGGGCGTTGCCAAAACAAACCCCTGCCCGATGGACGAATTGGCGGTATCGCCAGGATACCAGCCCTCTTGCTTTATCCGTTGTTTCCACGCCTTCGTTGGGGTCAAACCCTGTTTAACCGAGGATAAATCCAAATCGGGCATCACCCCCAAACCCAACTGATTGGCAGTTTCACTGATTTTCTCAATCCCAAGACGCAGGGCAATGGTATAAAAGAACACATCGCAGGATTCACGCAAGGCGCGGCGCAGGGTCATCGCCCCATGCCCATTTTTCTTCCAACAATGAAATCTACGGTTGGAGACATCCAGCCCGCCATTGCAAGATATTTTCTCATCCAAAGACACCAGCCCATGTTCCAACGCACATAAGGCAACCACCATTTTAAAGGTGGAACCAGGCGGATAAATCCCCGAAATCGCCTTGTTAATCAAAGGGCGACTACGGGCATCGTTTAACCCGGTCCAAGTCTCTTGCGACAGGGGTTTTAAAAACACATTAGGGTCAAAAGTCGGCGTGGAAGCCAGCGCCAAAATATCGCCATTCTTTATATCCATAACAACGGCAGAGCCGATATAATCCCCCATCGCCGCCAGCGCAAAGGTTTGCAAATCCCGCCCGATGGTGATTTGGGCGTTAATCCCAGCACTCGGGTCAATCCGCGATAGCTCGCGTATCACGCGCCCGGTGGAATTCACCTCCACTTGTTTGCTGCCCGCAGCCCCGCGTAGCGAATGTTCCAACGATTCCTCAATCCCGACCTTGCCGATTTTGAAATCAGGAATCCGCAACAGAGGGTCTTGGGTTGTATCGCGTTCCAAATCCGCCACGCTGACCGCGCCGACATAACCGATAATATGGCAGAAATGCCCGCGCACGGGGTATTCGCGGTTAAAGCCAAGCCGCGGAATAATCCCGGGCAGGGACGGCGCGTTGGCGGAAATGGCGGCAATATCCTCCCACCGCAAATCAGAGGCAATGGTGACGGGGATAAAAGCGTGTTGTTTGGCGATTTCCGCCATGACTTTGTCCATCTGGGTTTGGCTGAGCGGGATAATCTGCGCCAAACGATGCAGGATTTTTTCGGGGTCTTGCACCTGTTCGGATATCATTTCAACGGTATAAACATGGGCGTTGCGGGCGACTAAATCACCGTTACGGTCATAAATCAAACCCCGAGACGGCGATAACAGGCGAATGCTAATGCGGTTTTCTTCCGCCAATAGGCGGTATTGGTCGTTTTTCATCACGCCCAGATGATACATTCTTGCGCCGATGATAAGAGCAGTCGCGGCCTGCAATCCGCCCAGCATGAACGCCCGCCGAGGCAGGCGGGTTTTTTGGTGGTTCGGGGTTTGGGTTTGGATTGGGCGCATTCTTTTTGTTTTTTTGTGCAGGGTTTTTTTGTGCGAGTTATTTTGCTAGTTTGGGTTATTTTTTGCAGATTGTAAAGAGGGGTTAGTTTTTAGGGATTGGGGGCTGGTTATTAGAAGTTAAGAGCAGAGGTTTTTTGTTGCGCCCTCACTTGGGGGCAAGCCCCTTCGTTCGGGCTTCCCGCCCGCCCACCCCTCTGCGAGGCTTGGGCGGACGGGTTTTTATGGCTAAAGCCTGTCTTTATATCTAGGCAAAGCCTAAATAAATTTAGAGCAAACCTATCACCACTTCCCAAGTATTCTTTGCAAATAATCCACTTTATAGTCTTGTTATTCCAGATAGTAAATTTATGACGAATCTATAGTCTTGTAACCAAAGGGCTTTTGGCATGCCCCCGCAAAGCGGGGGCTACGCACAAAAGACCACGCTGGTCGGCATTCATTATTTTATTTTACGGGCAGGTTCAACTGCCCTATGTCGCGATGACGAAGACCCGAAGGGCTAAAGCCATTCATAACTCACCATTCACAATTCATCATTCATCATTCATCACTAATCACTAATCACTAATCACTAATCGTTAGAAGCGGGTTTCTCTATATTAAAAATATAGGTCAGCAAAAACACCACCACTCCGTAGGCAAAAATACTCGCGCCGACATGCCACACCAGTGCGCCCAGCAAAATACGATGGTCGCCAACCACGGACAAAACCGCTTGCTCTAAAATCACCATCACACAGATAATCCCCGCGATATTCGCCCATTCGGCCGCCACGTTCATATCGCGAAACACTCCCAAATTGGAACGCACAACATTAACAGCCAAAACCACCAGCAAGGTCCACAGCCCAAGCGGACGATTCAGCATAATATCGGCAAAGAAAAACGCCACCGCCACCAGCCAAATCGGGGTATAGCTTGGCTTGCGTATCACCAAGGCGAAAGTCAAAGCCAACATAACATCGCCCGAATTGCCCTGCCCTTTGAAAAAATCAAAGGCAATCAGCTGGCTTAAAATCAACACCCCACAGACGAATCCATAGACAAATTGATGCCGCCAAACCCGCACATCTGGCGCCATCACCGCGCCCCCGATTGAAACGCGGGGGCGGGCACTATCGGCTGATTCGGCAGGGTAATCTGTTCAACCGAGTTATAGCGAATAATCCGCAAGAACTGCAACCGTTTGTAATCGGCCGCCAAATCGGCCCGCAACACTCCGTCCTTATCAATGATAATCTGCCCAATCAGCAAATCGGGCGGAAACACCTGCCCATCGCCAGAGGTAAAAACTCTATCCCCCGCCTTAATCTGCCCACGCGATTCAATAAACGACAAGGACGGGTATGCCGAATTATCCCCGGTTAAAATCCCCCGTTGATCCGAGGGTTTGATAATAACAGGAATTGCCGAATTGGTATCGGTTAAAAACACAACCCGCGCCGAATGATTGCCCAATCCCGAAATCCGCCCAACCAAACCCAAGCCATCCATCGCCGCCCAGCCATCGCGTAACCCATCAAACCGCCCAAGATTGATAATAGCAGATTGCCGAAACGGACTGCCCGAATCGGTTATCAAACGACCCGACAAATAGCTGTATTTCGGGCTGACTTTGACCTTGTTCAAATCCAGCAAACGGGCGTTTTCTTGTTCCAACTGCAAGGCCGATTCCCGCCAAGCCTTCATCTGTTGCAATTCACGCCGTAGGTCTTGGTTTTGCTGATATAATTGCTCATAGGATTGATAATCGCGCACCATCGCAGATATTTTTGTTATCGGCACCAGAGTCCAAGATAAATTGGTAACAACCCTATCGGCTATGGAGGCACGAAACCGCTCGGCTCGGACATTATCCACCCGCCAAAGGATAAAAAAGCCAAGCAAAATAACAATCAGCAAGCCCAAAAGAATACGCCCAAGAACGCGCCCAAAACCTGTTGGTGGATTTTTATGCTGTGCCAAGTTTCTGCCCCATCCATCCGCTCACCAATAAAGATTAATAATCAATAATATGGGCTTGTTGATTTTTATATTCCAGCGACCGCCCCGTGCCCAAAGCCACGCAATTTAGGCTCTGCTCTGCCACGGACACCGCCAGCCCAGTTTTCTCACGCAGGGCAACATCCAATTCGCCCAGCAAAGCCCCGCCGCCGGTCAGCATCACTCCGTGATCAACGATATCGGCGGCCAAATCAGGCGGGGTGGATTCCAGCGCGGTTATCAAAGCCTCACATATCTGTTGCACGGGTTCGCTCAGCGCATCCGCCACATCGGATTGATAAATGGTGATTTCCTTTGGCACGCCGTTTAATAAATCGCGCCCACGGACAATCATGGATTTGCCCTTACCGTCATTATCAGTGGGCTTTCGCGCGATGCCGATTTCTGTTTTAATCCGCTCTGCACTGGACACACCGATTAACAGGTTTTGCGTGCGGCGAAGGTAGGAAATCAGCGCCTCATCCATCCGATCACCGCCAACCCGCACCGATTGCGCATAAACCACATTACCAAGGGAAATCACCGCAACCTCTGTCGTGCCACCGCCGATATCAACGACCATATTGCCTGTCGGTTCTGCTATCGGCATACCCGCGCCGATGGCGGCGGCTATCGGCTCGCTGATAAGCCCAGCCTTACGCGCCCCCGCACCCAAAACCGATTGACGAATCGCCCGTTTTTCCACAGGAGTCGCGCCGTAAGGCACACAAACTATCACCCGAGGTTTAGAGAAAAATGAACGTTTATGCGATTTGCGGATGAAATGTTTTATCATTTCCTCTGCCACATCAAAATCGGCAATCACGCCATCGCGCATCGGGCGAATGGCTTGGATAGTTCCAGGCGTGCGCCCCAGCATCATTTTGGCATCTTCACCCACGGCCAGCACCTGCTTGCGCCCATCTTTGATAGAATAGGCAACAACCGAAGGTTCATTCAGCACAATCCCCTTACCCTTTACATAAACCAAGGTATTGGCAGTGCCCAAATCAATGGCCATATCAATGGAAAACATGTCTGAAAAAAAGCCCATGACTCGAGTCCTTTTGTAGGCGGTTAGAATTTTCTAATCGGGTTATACACGAATTATCGGGGGATTGCGACTCTTTTTATGGATTTTTTCGGGGCATGAATAAAAATATAAAAAATCGTGTGGATTCATTATTTGTTAAGGAATTGGCGAATAGGGTGTGAGTATGATGGACAGAATGCCTTTTTATTTTGATGAATTGCCGCAACCGCCCCTGTTTGGTGGGGTCGGGGCAATGGTGTCTGATGAATCCGCCCGTGATGATAGTCGCGATGATATGGGGGATGGGGAGGCACCGCATGATAAACCGCATGATAAAATGAAACAAGAGCCGAAACAACCGCCCAAACAAACCTTCAAACAAGACCTTCTTATAGAGACCCCTCAAAAGCAAAAGAGCCAAAAACCAAAAGACCACAACCGCAACCATCGCCAAAGGTTGCGCAGTCGGTTTATGCGTGCTGGCAAGCAGGCTTTGCAGGATTATGAGCTGTTAGAGCTGATTATGTTCCGCGCCATTCCCCGCCGTGATATAAAACCTTTGGCGAAAACCCTGCTGGCAGAGTTCGGCGATTTTAACCGTGTTATCTCCGCGCCGAGCAGTCGCCTATTGGCAATAAAAGGCGTGGGCGAGTCGGTTATCCAAGAATTCCGCATTGTTACCGCGGCGGCAGAGCGATTGGCACAGGTAGAGGTTTTGAACCGCGATATTTTATCAAATTGGCAAGCGTTGCTGACCTATTGCCATATTGCTATGGCGCATAAGGAAAATGAAGAGTTTCGGATTTTGTTTTTGGATAAAAAAGGCAATCTTATCGCCGATGAGGAACAGCAAAAAGGCACGGTTGATCACGTCCCCGTTTATCGGCGGGAGGTGGTGAAACGTGCCTTAGAATTGAACGCCTGTTCTTTGGTTTTGGTGCATAATCATCCCTCTGGCGACCCAAAGCCCAGCGAAGCCGATACTGAACTAACCCGCCATATTCAAATTGCGTTAAAGACGGTGGGTATTGACGTACACGACCATATTATTATTGGCGCACAAAGCCATGCCAGTTTACACGATTTGGGGTTGTTGGATTATTAAATCACGCATAACACGCCACATCATTCCCCGCCAAAGCCGCCGCATTCAGCAAATCGCGCGACCGCGCATCGGGGGTCAATATATGGGCGCGGTTGCCCATCCCCATTAAAATAGGACCAACCTCTAACCCTTGGGCGGCTTTTCGCAATACATTGCTGACCGCCAAAGCCGCATCGCCACTGCCGAAAATCAGCACATTGGCAGTCCCTTTTATCCGAGCCGCAGGAAACAGCCGACGGCGCAAGGCACCATCCAGGGCGGTATCCACGTTCATCTCTCCCTCATACGAAAAATCCAAATCCATCGCGTCCAGCATCTGCACGGCTTGGCGCAAAACCCCGCCCGTCTGGGTGTTAAGATTGCCGAACTGCGAAGACGCACACAAGGCAACCACAGGCTCCACCCCGAAACGGCGGGCATGGCGGGCGGCAGCAATCACACATCCCACCACTTGATCTGGCGTGGGTTGCATATTTAACTGGGTATCCCCGACAAAAATCGGCCCCGACTCCATGATATTCAATGACAGAGCGCCAATCGGCGATAACCCCTGCCGTGCCAAAATCTGGCGGACATATTTTAAATGCCAATGATACTGCCCATAGGTGCCACAAATCATGCTATCAGCCTCGCCCCGATGAACCATAACCGCGCTAATCGCCGTGGTATTCGTGCGAATAATCGCGCGAGCGGTATCGGGGGTGACGCCTCGGCGTTTCATAATCTCATAATAACTGTTCCAATAATCAAAATACCTTGCGTCCTTTTCGGGATTTACAATCTCAAAACGCGCGGTTACATCCATCGGCAGGCCCAGCTTTTGGCATCTCTCCTCTATCACCTTCGGGCGACCAACCAAAATTGGAATATCGCAGGTTTCCTCTAACATAGTATAGGCAGAACGCAGAACGCGGCGGTCTTCGCCCTCGGCAAAAACAATACGGCGAACCGAACGCCTGGCCGCCTCAAATACCGGACGCATCAGCATGGCGGATTTATTCGTCATGGCTTCAAGGTTGTTTTTATACTCCTCTATATCCAGTGGAGCTTTCGCCACACCCGATTCCATCGCCGCCTGCGCCACAGCACCCGCCACAACGCAGAGCAAACGCGGGTCAAACGCTTTTGGAATCAGGTAATTCGGACCATAGGTCAAATCCTCATCATTATACGCCTCTGCCGCGACGGCATCGGTTGCCTCCCGCGCCAGCGCCGCAATCGCATGGATACAGGCAACCTGCATTTCTTCGTTAATCGTGGTCGCGCCAACATCCAAGGCACCGCGAAAGATAAAGGGGAAACACAGAACGTTATTGACTTGGTTTGGATAGTCCGACCGCCCCGTGGCAATAATCGCATCAGGGGCGACTTTTTTCGCCGCCTCTGGCATGATTTCTGGCGTGGGGTTGGCAAGGGCAAAGATAATCGGGCGTTTTGCCATCTTTTTAACCATTGCAGGGGTCAGGATAGCAGGCCCCGATAATCCCAAAAACATATCCGCGGAGTCTATTATTTGGTCTAGGCTGGTTAAATCGCTATCTTGGGCAAAGGCGGCTTTTTGGCTGTTTTGCGGGTCGCGTTTTTTGGTAATCAAACCACCGCTATCACACAGCCAGATATTTTTACGCTGTATTCCCAGTTTTAACAGCATATTCAAACAGGCTATCCCAGCCGCGCCCGCTCCTACTGACGCGATTTTAATCGCTTTGGGGCTTTTGCCCGCCAAGGCAATGGCGTTTAGGGCGGCGGCGGCAACAACAATCGCGGTGCCGTGCTGGTCATCGTGAAACACGGGGATGTTCATGTGTTTGCGGCAATAATCCTCGACAATAAAGCAATCGGGGGCTTTGATATCTTCCAGGTTAATCGCGCCGAAAGTGGGCTCTAGGCGGACGATAGATTCGGCGAGTTTTTGTGGGTCGGCTTCGTTTATTTCGATATCAAAACAGTTTATGTGGGCGAATTTTTTGAACAAAACCGCCTTGCCCTCCATCACGGGTTTGGAGGCGAGCGCGCCGATATTGCCCAATCCCAGCACAGCCGTGCCGTTGGTGATAACCCCGACCAGATTGCTACGGGCGGTGAAACGCGCCGCGTCTTGGGGGTTGTTTTTTATTTCCACACAAGCCTCTGCCACGCCTGGGCTGTACGCCAGAGCCAAGTCCAATTGGTTGCCCATAGGCTTTGTCGCGCGGATTTCGAGTTTTCCGGGTTGGGGGAATTCGTGGTAATCAAGGGCGGCTTGGCGCGCCTTGGCTTTGTAGATGTCGTCGCTCATTTTGTTTCCTTATTTAACGATTAACGATTAACTATAACGATTAACGGGGAATTGTCAAATGAATGGTGAGTTATGAATTGTGAATTATGAATGGTGAATGGTGAATTTTTTAGGAAATGTGGAAAAGCGTTTGACTTTAGGTGGGTTTTAGTTAAAAGTCGTCATGTATTTCGCAATACAACACTTGATAGTGACCAGCTAACCACAAGGTTAGTCGGGTCACCACCGAATATAATAATCATTCCATAGGCGGACTCCGTCTGTGGAAATGGTGAATAAGTGGAAACTTTACTATCAAGTATGTGTTGCGAAAGGCCCGGCGTTGGTCGGGTTTAATCATAACCTAACTTGGAGTAAATCCTATGAAAAACAAAACAATAAAAACACTGGCTTACCTATTGGCAGGGCTATCGCTATCTGCTTGTGCGGGGGCGGGGGCGGACGAAACGGCTACCACGGGCGAGGCAGGCGAAGCGATTACGGTAGATGATTTGGAAGCCGTGGAAACCCCCTTAAGTACGAATGGTGTCGGATACAACTTTCTGTCTTCTTCTTCACAATCTTGGACAGGGGGTTGCTTGGGGAATTGCGTAGCATTTTACCCTGATGTCATTGGTATAACTCCGCTTGCAGATAATACTGGGACAGCGACTTATAGCGGGTCAGTTCATGTACAATTTAACAATCGGCTTGGCACTACAACTGACCGAGTAACAGATGCTACATTTAAGGTTAATTTTGATGAAAACGAGATATTATATGACGGCACTATTGGCAACCTTGCATTACAAATAAGAGCTGATTTTACTCCGCGTGGTTTAATAACTGGAACGTTAAGTTTAGACCGAAATGATAGCTATTTATTAGGTGTTATAGGTCAAACAGAAATGGCGGGGGCTTTTACAACTCGTACCACTTCAGACGTAGGTTTTGCTGGTGGCTTTACAGCCTCACGTGATTAAAAACTGAACTTTATTTTGCACAACTAAAAAGGTGTTCATAAACAGAATCAAATGTAATTTTTTCTGATTTGTGCATTTCCTCGTAAAGCCCTTTTAAAGCCCTCCAGTAATCTTCTGATACACTATATTTTCCAAAAAGTCGCTCGTGAGCATCATAGTTTATTATACCCATATCAACTAATTTATGCAAAAAAGAGTCATTATTAAATTGAGTATAATCTTCATCACCTATTACTAAGTTTTTTAATACCCTATTATCTTTATAATTATCGCCTAAAAGACTAACCAGCGTTTTCTTGCTAAAAACTTGCATATCTTGAGACAGCAGAACTTTTAAAAAATCGCTTAATAGCCTATCATAGTAATTGCCTGATTCTAAATTTTTAAGCTCCCTCTCAATAAAAACTAATTTTATATAGATATTATAAAAATCCACTATTATTCCCCATGCTTTGTTGGCTATAGGATTCAAACCAATCATTGCAATTAATGCGCCCAGAATCGCAAAATAGGGCATTTCAGAATTAAAAAGTATCCAAAAACCGCCAATAATTAAAACAGCAGAATTTCTATTTTTATCTAATAAAAATTTAAGTACAGGCATTTTTCTTTTCCTTTTCGGTTTAGTTTTTAGGCAACCTAAAAGATTGCAGATTTATTATTACATAATATAAAGACGATGCCAAAGCAAGAGCAATAGTTGCATTTTTGATACATAATATTGCAAAGATATAAAAAATCACTAGCAACTAGCAACTAATAACTAATAACTAACAACTAAAAATACGGCAAGCCGAAAACTTAAACTCTGGAATCTTACCATAAGGGTCCAGCTTGGGATTCGTCAAAATATTCGCCGCCGCCTCAACATAGGCAAAGGGCAAAAACACCATATCCTCCGACACGCCTCTATCCACCCGCGCCATCACTTCAATCCGTCCGCGCCGTGTTTCAATCGCTATCATCTCACCCGCAGACACGCCCAATTTGCGCAAAGTCGCGGGATGCAGGGACGCATTCGCCTCTGGCTCTGCCCAATCCAAAACCGACGCTCGGCGAGTCATAGACCCCGTATGCCAATGTTCCAACTGGCGACCCGTGGTTAAAATCATCGGATAATCGTCATCTGGCACTTCGGCAGGCGGGCTGAGACCAGCAGGGGTGAATAACGCCCGCCCGTCGGGTCGAGGGAACGCATCGCCAAACACAATCGGCTGTCCAGGGTCATCGGGGGAATTGGACGGATAAGTCACCGCACCCTTCTCCAATCGCTCCCACGTGATATTATCCAGCGATGGCATGCCTTTTTTCATCTCTTCAAACACCTGTTTGGGATGGGTATAATCCCAAGCTAAACCCAACCGATTCGCCAGCTCCGTGGTAATCCACCAGTCTTCGCGCGCCTGCCCCGGGGGTTTTATGGCGGCGCGACCCATTTGCACTTGGCGATTTGTATTGGTGACCGTGCCGTTCTTTTCCGCCCAAGCCGTGGCGGGGAAAATAACATCGGCATAGTTCGCGGTTTCAGTCAGGAAAATATCCTGCACCACCAAAATATCCAGCTTTGCCAGCGCATCGCGAGCGTGGGAGACATCAGGGTCAGACATCGCGGGGTTTTCCCCCAAGATATACATACCTTTGATTTCATCGTTATGAATTGCCTCTATAATCTCAACCACCGTTAAACCTTTCTCAGCCGAGAAATCCCCCGTTCCCCAAATATCGGTAAAGGCAGAACGCACTCCGTCATCCTCCACCGATTGATAATCGGGCAGGAACATCGGAATGAGGCCAGCATCGCTCGCCCCTTGCACATTATTCTGCCCGCGTAGGGGATGCAAGCCCGCGCCACTACGCCCGGTTTGCCCGCACATCAAGGCAAGCGATATCAAGCACCGCGCGTTATCCGTGCCGTGGATATGTTGCGAGACTCCCATTCCCCAGAAAATCATCGCCGCCTTTGCCCCAGCATAAACACGGGCAACCTCGCGAATCGTATCGGCTGGAATACCGCACAGGGGCGACATAGCCTCTGGCGTGAAACCCGCCAAATGCGCACACATAGCGTCCCAGTTTTCGGTCATTCGCCCGATATAATCGGTATCGTATAATTTTTCTTCCACAATCACATTCATAATCGCGTTTAACAGGGCAACATCCGTCCCCGGGCGAAACTGCAACATCCAATCGGCATGACGGCGCAATCCCGTGCCACGCGGATCCATCACAATTAATTTCCCGCCGCGTTTGACGAATTGTTTGAAATAAGTCGCCGCCACGGGGTGATTTTCGGTCGGGTTCGCGCCAATGACTATGGCAACATCGGAGTTTTCAATTTCATTAAAGGTGGCCGTCACCGCGCCCGAGCCGATATTTTCCAGCAAGGCGGCGACAGAGGACGCATGGCAGAGCCGCGTGCAATGATCGACATTATTATGCCCAAACCCTGTGCGGATGAGTTTTTGGAACAAATATGCCTCTTCATTCGAACATTTGGCAGAGCCAAACCCCGCAATATCACGCCCACGCCCACGCATATTATCGGCGGCGTAATCAAGCGCTTCATCCCAGCTTGCTTCCCTAAAATGAGTCATAGGGTTGGCGGGATCTACATTCAATCCTTTCGCGGGTGCATCATCGCGGCGAATCAGCGGTTTTGTCAAACGATGCGGGTGATTGACGTAATCAAAGCCAAACCGCCCTTTGACACACAAACGGTTTTGATTGGAGGGACCATCCGCACCCTCTACCCATTTGATTTCGTTATCTTTCACATGAAACGACAACTGGCAGCCAACCCCGCAATAGGGGCAGATACTGTCTATCTTTTCATCAAACTGTGCCAAATCGCCCGATTGATTATTATCCAAAGCTTTCGCGGGCATCAGCGCACCCGTCGGGCAGGCTTGGACACATTCCCCGCAGGCAACGCAACTGGAATCGCCCATCGGGTCATCAAAATCAAAAGTAATCTTGGCATCACGCCCGCGATTCGCCATACCTATAACATCATTAACTTGGACATCGCGGCAGGCTCGCACACATAAATTGCAATGAATACAAGCATCCAGATTAACCGACATCGCCAAATGGGAGGCATCTAGCAAAGGCACGCGGAGTTTTTCCACGGCAGGAAAACGGCTGGTGGATAGGTTTTGTGCCTCCGCCATTTGCCAGAAATGACTGGAAGAATCATGCGCGGTTTGTTTCGGCGGTTGATCGGCAATCAGCATTTCCATCACTAACGAACGCGATTTTTCCGCCCGTGCGGTGTTTGTTTTAACCACCATACCTTCGCCAGCCTTGCGGATGCAGGAGGCGGCCAGCACCCGCTCGCCGTCAATTTCCACCATACAGGCACGACAATTACCATCCCCGCGATAGGACACCGCGTCCTTATAGCACAGATGCGGAATGGTTGTGCCACTGCGTTTCGCCACCTGCCAAATGGTTTCATCGGGCGTGGCGGATACGGTTTTGCCGTCCAGTGTGAAGGTTATCTTTTTTTCATCGGTCATTGGTTTGTTCCTATATTATCTATGCTGGTCAATCAAGATTTGATTGCCGTCAGGGTCTTTTAAAGTAAGGCTGGCCGGACCTGTGCCATCGGCAGCTTCGGAGTCCAGCACGAGCCCTGCTGATTTTAATCGGGCTTGTATATCGCGCACATCCATAAAGGATTGTGTTTCTTTTGCATCTTGATCCCAGCCCGGATTAAAAGTTATAATATTGCCTTCAAACATCCCTTGGAAAAGCCCAATAATATGGTCGCCATTTTTCAAGATTTGCCAGCCATTGTCGGGGTCTCCACCCATCGTTATAAACCCAAGCTTTTCGTAAAAAGCCCGACTACGTGCCAAATCCTTTACCGCAAGGCTGATTGAAAACGCGCCCAAAGGCATCTTATCTGTTGTCTTATCTGTCATTGATTTTTCCTATTTTTTGCGATTATTGGCATTACACAATAACCTGAACATTGTTTTTCTTACTGCGGTGGATTTCCCCGCGCACTTGCATTTCCAGTTTCACCGTCATCATGTGCCAGCCAACCGCGCCCATATCGCCGCGTTCTTCGGGCGTTAATCGCGCGTCAGCACTACGGGATAGAGCATCCCAGCCGATAGTCTCCCCCTCATCCAACACCGCCAAAATCGCGTGGCGACAGGCGTGAAATTTCCACGCGGGAATATCCACAGGACTTTTCTTGGCAGTGTCTTTGCCCATCGCGGGGGAATGACAGGTGATTGTTTCTTCGCTTATATCAGGCATACCTTACACCTCATCGCCAAAATGTTTAATCGTCAAGCGAATCGGATTCGGCGCGGCCTGCCCCAAACCACAGATAGAGGCATCCACCATCACCTCGCACAAATCTTCCAATAAATCCGTATCCCACTTATCCGCCTGCATCAGTTTGACCGCCTTTTCACAGCCCAAACGACAGGGGGTGCATTGCCCACAGCTCTCATCCTCAAAAAACCGCAGCATGTTTAACGCGGCATCGCGGACTTTATCTTTATCGGATAAAATCACAATGGCGGCAGAGCCAATGAAACTGCCATGCGGTTGCAAGGTATCAAAATCCATCGCGATATCGTCCATGTGCGCGGGTAGAATACCAGCCGACGGACCGCCTGGTTGGTACGCTTTGAACGCATGCCCGGCCAGCATCCCCCCCGCCGCGGCAATAATATCGGTAATGGTAGAGCCTGCGGGCAACAGATAAACCCCTGGATTTTTCACCCGACCAGAGACGGAATAGGAACGCAAGCCAATCCGCCCGTTTTTCTGCGTGGTATTCAAAACCCCAGCACCCTCACGACACACCCGCGCGACCCAATGCAAGGTTTCCACATTATGCACCAAGGTTGGGCGGTTGAAAATCCCAACATTCGCCACGAAAGGCGGGCGATGGCGGGGCAGACCGCGTTTGCCCTCTATACTCTCAATCATAGCCGATTCTTCGCCACAAATATAAGCACCCGCGCCACGGCGCAAATCTATCATATTGGCAGGGATGATTTTGGCGGCTTCCAGTGCGGCGATTTCGGTTCTTAAAATATGCAAAACGGCGGGGTATTCATCACGCATATAAATGAAACATTTTTCGGCATCCACAGCCCAAGCGGCAATCAGCATGCCCTCCAAAAACAAATGCGGGGTGCGTTCCAGATAATAGCGGTCTTTGAAAGTCCCAGGCTCGCCCTCATCCCCATTCACCGCCAGATAGCGGGGGGCGGGTTCGGCGCGAACAAACGACCATTTTTTACCCGAAGGAAAGCCAGCCCCGCCAAGCCCACGCAGACCAGATTCGGCAATAAGGTCTTGGATTTCATCAGGAGTTTTCGTGCCATTTTGCAGGGTTTTTAACGTCTCATAGCCACCGTCTTTTTGATACGCGTCAAGCGTTTCGTAGATAGGGATTTTGGCGTGGAAATCCTTTGTTTTTATCGCGGTTTGGACTTTTTCCAAAGTCGCACAATCGATATGATTATGCCCGATTTCCAAGGTCGGCGCGGTATCGCACCGCCCCATACAGGGCGCACGCAGAACCCGCACATTTTTTTCATCCAGCCCGTTTTTTAACGCAGTCAGCAAGGTTTGCGCCCCCGCCAATTCGCAAGACAAACTATCACACACGCGAATCGTCAGGGCGGGGGGCGGTGTTTCGTCTTCCTTTATCACATCAAAATGGGCGTAGAAGGTGGCAACCTCATAAACCTCCGCCTGTGATAGGCGCATATCATCGGCCAGCGCACATAAATGGGCGGCAGATATATGCCCGTATTTATCTTGAATCAAATGCAGGTGTTCTATTAATAAATCACGGCTTTGCGGGCGGTTTTTCAATAACGCCTGTACCTGCGTGGTAGCATCGGTTTCAACTTGGCGACCCTTCAGGGTCTTGCGCCCCTTACCGCGTCCCGATTTCCAAACGCCGTTTTGCTCATTATTTTGTGTCTCTTTTTTCACCTGTTTATCCTTTTTGCCTGTTCTAGCAAAAAACACGGATTTATTCTAGCCTTAACACACGGTAAAACGAATAAAAAAACAAGCTTAAAAACTTTGGGTAATACCAATCAAACACTCTGACACTTGGTTATCATAAAACACGATATTAGATCTGCTGAGCGTCCGCGAGCATGAAATCCGCGGGGCAAAGCCACGATAGCTCAGCTTTGTATGATATAGGGCAATACTTAAATCTCTGACGATATCCTCGCGAATCCCGCCCACGCCTAAAAACCCGCCGAAAAAGCCAACATATTTACGCGTGGTATAGCCAACACCCAATTGTGTCACCAACCCGCCTTTCCATCGACGGCTGATCTGTGTGCCGATGCGATAGCCACCATAGGACGCGGCATCATTGCCACCGTTGCTGCGGTTTCTGCTAAAGTTTATTGAACTGTTTAACGAAGTACTAGGGCTTAAAAAATACGTCCAGCCAACGGTGTTTTGGAAAAACGCCGAATTGCTTCTTTTGTCAAACAGATTATCCACACCTTGGATATTAAGGGATAGGGAAATCTGATGCCGCGGGGCGACATTTTCAGATATACTGCCCTGAAACCCGATAGAACGGCTATCGCGGTTATCCTGTCGCCAAGTGTGGCGCAAAAACGGCCCATAGCTGAGCCGTGTTGTTTGGGTTAAAATATGCTCACGATTAAACTGTAAGGAAGTGGTCAAGGTATCATAAAGATCGGTATTGGTGTATTTCGTCCCAGATAGGCTGAGCGTAATGGTACTACGCACACCACTGGCACCACTGCTGCGCCAAAATCCATTCAAACTGCCTTGGATACCTAAGCCAGAGGTTCTTCGCGATTCCTCACCAATGGTAAGTTGCCCGCCAGCAGTGGTTTCGGTATCCGTGCCACGGTTGATATTGGTGGAGGGCAGAAAAGAATAGGATGAACTGAACCCAAACCGTTTATTGGCGGCGATTCGCCCCAAGAATTGATTGTAAATCTGGGTGAATTCAGGGTCACCATCCAAGGTTAAAAGCTGATTAAAGTGAAACTGCGCGGGGATATACCGCCGTGCCAAAAACAAGTTATGCGCCAATTCGCGCCGTGCCTCTATATTATCAGGGAATTCATCCAAAACACGGCGGAGCAGTTCGATCGCTTCGTTAAATCTTTGGGTGACCTTGTAACTACGGGCGTAAAACAGGGCGACATCAAACTCTGACGGGTTGCTTTCTTGCAATAGGTTAAAGGCGGTTTCAAGTTGACCTTCGGCCATCAATTCCTCAATCTGCGCACGCGCCTGTGCGGTAAGGGTTGATTGGGCATGGGCAGGTATCGCAAGGATTCCAACCCAAGCCCCAAAGCAGAAAGCCGAGTAAATAATAAAACGTTTAAGCAAGATGGACCCCGTAGGATGTTAAGACAATTCGGGCGTAAATAGTATATTTATTTACAGAATGCAAATCACAACTGCGTTTATTTTCGTGTTTTTTACATCGCTTTTTCATAATTTTGTTTTTTAGGGCAAATAAATCGGGGATATTGGGTAATAAAACGCTGATAGCTTGGCAATTGGTGGCAGTGGTGGTGTGATTCGCATAATTTGCGGGGATTGGCGACTCCGGCAGGATTTGAACCTGCAACCTGCCCCTTAGGAGGGGGCTGCTCTATCCAGTTGAGCCACGGAGCCGTTTTTATGACTCGCTTGTTTTCACAATTTGACGAAATAAGCAAGCATTTTTTAACATTGACAAGCGAGGCGAAACCAATCACACACACCCCGAACACCAAATCATCAAAACCCCACAAAAACACATGCCAAGCCAAATCCAAACAGATCAAATCCAAACAGACCTAAACACCTATCTTGTTGCCGAGGGCGCGATTGCCGATGGACAGAACTGGCAAGTACAAAGCGGTGGGCGGAGCAATTTTGTCTGGCGTTTGGTCGAATCAAACCTGATTTGCAAACTCTATAATACAGCCGATATAAACAACCCGTTTTACCCGAATGACCCTGCGGCGGAATGGGCGTGTTTGACTGCCCTTCATAAAACCGCAACCACCCCGCGTCCCAAGATGGCGATGCAAACACCCTTTGGCGCGGTTTTGCTCTATCATTATGTCGCGGGGCAGAGCTGGCAGAGCGATACTGCCCCCGTGGCGCATCTTATAGAGCAAATTCACGCAACCCCCGCCCCGCCAGAGGTGAAAGTCGCACCCACGCCAGAACGGATGGTGCGCGACACCCAGCAGATTTTACACGATATATCATGCGATAAGACCGATTGTAAAACCGATTGTGGATTGCGGGGGTTTATCCCCCTTTTAGATACCCCCTTACATGCCCCCATGTATAAAAGTATCGCGAACCCCGTTCTGACCCATACCGATATTGTTGCGGGTAATTTAATTTGTGGCAAAAAAACCCTGTGCCTGATTGATTGGCAATGCCCCGCCCTTGGCGATGGGGCGGTGGATTTGGCCAGCTTCATCTCCCCCGCCATGCAAACCTTATATCGCGGTACACCGCTATCCGCCGATGAAACCGCGCGTTTCCTTACCACCTTCACCGACCGAGATCTTGTCGCAAGATACCATCAGCTCGCCGTGCTTTATCATTGGCGAATCGCGGTTTATTGCCATTGGCGTGTGGTTAAACACGGGTTTTCGGACTACGCCCCCGCCCGAGACGCAGAAATCGCCCATTTACAGGCAATCACCGCTTGAAATTTTTTTAATAAAAGCATAATCAGGGACTATGGATCATTTTTTATACAAAGACGGGGTTTTGCACGCCGAAGACGTGCCACTCAGCACGATAGCCGAGGCTGTCGGCACGCCGACCTACGTCTATTCTTCGGCGACTCTGACCCGTCATTATAGCCAATTAAAAACCGCTATGGAGGGTTTAAACGCCCATATCCACTATGCAATAAAGGCGAATTCCAACCAAGCCGTATTGAAACTGCTGGGCGATTTGGGCGCGGGGATGGATGTTGTGTCCATCGGCGAATATATGCGGGCAAGGGCGGCGGGTATTGCACCCGAGCGAATCGTTTTCTCTGGCGTTGGCAAAACACGGGCAGAGATGCGAGCCGCATTGGAACAAGGTATCGGGCAGTTTAATGTGGAATCCGAACCCGAAATGCTGGCGTTGAATGAAATTGCCTTGGCGTTAAACACCACCGCCCCGATTAGCTTTCGGATTAACCCAGATGTCTCCCCCGCCACGCATAAAAAGATTGCCACGGGCGGTGCGGAGACGAAATTCGGCATTCCCTTAGGTGAAGCCCGCGCGATTTACGCCCGAGCGGGTAAATTGCCCGGATTGCGGATTATCGGGCTGGATGTCCATATCGGCAGTCAAATCACGGATTTAACCCCCTATCGGCTGGCGTATGAAAAGCTGGCGATCTTGTGCGGGGATTTGCGAGGCGATGGGCATAGTATTACGCGGATTGATGTTGGCGGCGGTTTGGGGATTCCGTATCGCGGCGGGGATAAGGCGGCTTCGCTGGATGAATACGCGGGGGTGATTCGCGATACCTTGGGGCATTTGGATGTGCAGATTGATTTAGAACCTGGGCGGATGATTGCCGGCAACGCGGGGATTTTGCTATCGCGAGTCATTTGGGTGAAACGCGGGACCGAGCGTGATTTCCTCATCATTGATGCGGCGATGAATGATTTGATTCGCCCAGCGATGTATGATGCCTATCACGATATTATTCCCGTGATACAAACAAACGCACAACCCCAGCCCTATGATGTGGTCGGCCCGATTTGTGAAACGGGCGATAGCTTTGCTGAGGCTCGGCTTTTGCCCCCGATGGGTGAGGGGGATTTGGTGGCGTTTCGCACGGCGGGTGCTTATGCCGCCGTGATGGCCAGTGAGTATAATACCCGTGCGTTAGTCGCCGAGGTGATGGTCAAAGGCGACCAATTTTCTACCATCCGCCCAAGGGCAGAGATAAGCGATATTATCGCGAGGGATGTTTTTTAGGGTTAGTGAGAATGCCCTTACGGGTCTTCGTCATAACTTCGTTATGCCGACCAGCGTGGTCTTTTGTGCGTAGCCCCCGCTTCGCGGGAGCATGCCAAAAGCCCTTTGGTTACAAGATGATAATGATTCTATAAATTTACTATCTGGAATAACAAGACTATAAAATGGATTATTTGCAAAGAATACTTGGGAATTGGTGGTAGGTTTGCTCTAAATTTATTTAGACTATATACAAGACGCTGAGCCAAACCCCAGCCAAAAAATAGCCCGTCCAGCTCTCCGCAGGAGGGGTGGGCGGGCGGGCAACCGAACGAAGTGAGGGCGCAACAAAAAACCTCTGCTCTTAACTTCCAATACCTAACTCTTAATCTCTAATAACCAATAATTCACAATTCATCATTCACAATTCACAATTCATCATTCACAATTCACAATTCACAACTAACAACTCCCTAAACAAACTGCTGCCTTAACAGACGTTCTTCCAACCCATGCCCTGGATTAAACAAAATCCGATGCTCTATCTGCGGGGCGATGGCGACCTCTACCCACCGCACCCCCGACACTTCTTTACCATCGGCACTGGCATTCACCGGCCGTTTATCTGCGTCCAGCACATCAATCCGCACCTGTGCTGCCAAAGGCAACACCGCCCCACGCCACCGCCTTGGCAACACAGCCGCCAAAGGCGTTAGAGCCAAAACCCCCGCCCCTATCGGCAATATCGGCCCATGCGCGGAATAATTATACGCCGTAGAGCCAGCAGGTGTTGCCACCATCGCCCCATCACAGACCAAACACTCTAACCGCATCTGTCCATCAATACTAATCGCCAGCTTGGCGGATTGGGGTCCGCCACGTAATAACGATACCTCGTTAATTGCCAAATCGCTATGAACCGCGCCATCAGACGATTCGGCGCGCATTTGCAACGGGTTTAATGTCGCCAATTCGGCGCGGTCTATTCGGGCTATTAAATCATCTTCCTCATAAGCATTCATTAAAAACCCAACCGTCCCGCAATTCATCCCATAAATCGGCACGCCCAGCGATTGATAGGCATGCAAACAATCCAGCATAAAGCCATCACCGCCCAAGGCGACGATCACATCGCTGTCCTCAGGCGCATTATTCGCCCCATACCGCCGTATTAACGCGGATAATCCACCCTGTGCCATTTCGGCAGAGCTGGCAAGCATCGATAACTTCATTTTAATCTCACATATTTTGGGGCTTGCACTTTAATTGCAAAAGTCTTAATATCGTTTCTAGCATAATCTGTGCATAATAAAAACACCACATCTAACAAAGAAAGCAACCCTATGACTAATAACCCAGACTTTTTTACTGAAGAACTATCCAGCCGTGACCCCGCTATTTTTAAAGCGATTGAAGGCGAACTTGACCGCCAAAGGTATGAGATTGAATTGATTGCCTCTGAAAACATTGTATCACGGGCAGTGATGCAGGCGCAAGGCTCTGTTTTAACCAATAAATATGCCGAAGGCTATGCCCATCGGCGGTATTATGGCGGGTGTCATTATGTTGATATAGCAGAGGATTTGGCAGTGGAACGCGCCCTTGCCTTATTTGGCTGTTCTTACGCCAATGTTCAGGCACATTCGGGCAGTCAGGCTAACCAAGCCGTTATGCAGGCGTTAATCCAACCAGGTGATACGATTTTGGGGATGAATTTGGCGTCTGGCGGGCATTTAACCCACGGGGCTGCGCCGAATCAATCGGGCAAGTGGTTTAATGCCGTGCAATATGGTGTCCGCCGTCAGGATAATTTGATTGATTATGATGAAATTGAGGCTTTGGCAGTGGAACATTCCCCCAAAATCATCATAGCGGGTGGGTCTGCCATTCCCCGCCAGATTGATTTTGCCAAGTTCCGGGCGATAGCCGATAAGGTCGGTGCAATTTTGCACGTGGATATGGCGCATTTCGCTGGGTTAGTCGCGGCGGGTGAGCATCCTAGCCCGTTTCCCTTTGCCGATGTGGTAACGACGACGACCCATAAAACCTTACGCGGTCCGCGTGGCGGGATGGTTTTAACGAACGATGAAACGATTGCGAAAAAGGTCAATTCGGCGATATTTCCGGGGATTCAAGGCGGCCCACTGATGCATGTGATTGCCGCCAAGGCGGTCGCGTTTGGCGAGGCTTTGCGCCCCAGTTTCAAAACCTATCAAAAAGCGGTTCGCGCCAATGCAGTGGCTCTGGCCGATCAGTTGGTGAAGGGCGGGTTGGATATCGTTACGGGTGGCACGGATACGCATTTAATGCTGGTGGATTTGCGCCCGAAAGCGGTGACGGGGAATGTCGCGGATGCGGCGCTTGGGCGGGCGAACATCACCTGTAATAAGAACGCGATACCGTTTGATCCAGAGAAGCCGACTGTGACCTCTGGTCTGCGATTGGGGACACCCGCGGGCACCAGCCGAGGCTTTGGTGAGGCTGAGTTTCGTGCGATTGGGGATTTGATTATTCGCGTGATTGATGGCTTAGCTGATAACGGAGCCGATGGCAATGACGCGGTGGAAAAGGCCGTTGCCGAAGAGGTGGTTGCCTTGTGTAAGAAATTCCCTATCTATAGAGATTAAGGATTGATTCGCTGTGGGGCTGGGGTGTGGTGCGGTATGAGGTTTAGGTATTTTAAGGCGTGTTAATGGTATCTTAATACTAAATACAAATTATAACTTTACTAAACCATAAACAACATTTATAGTAACCCCAAACCAATGAAAGCGTGACTTATCAAAATGTGCTCAGATACGACATTATCGCCCTTAAAACCCACAGAAAATTTCACAGAAAATTTCACAGACATGCCTTTGGATGTTGATTTTGAAACCACGCCAACGCCCAAAATACCCACGCCAAAAACATCCGCAAATAAAAAGATAGCCACTGCGTCGCTTTTTTGTGGGTGTGGCGGGATGGATCTTGGCTTTAAACAAGCTGGGTTTAATTTGGTTTGGGCGAATGATATAGAACCCCGTGCCTGTGAAACTTATTCAAAAAACATCGGCGACCATGTCGTTTGTGGCGATATTACCACAATAGACGCCTCCCTTATACCACAGGTGGATTTGATACTTGGCGGGTTTCCGTGCCAAGATTTTTCTATGATTTGGAAAAGGGGCGGGATTGAAACGGATAGGGGCAATCTTTACAGAAGTTTTGTTAGTTTGGTGGCTTTGAAAAATCCTAAAATGTTTGTGGCAGAAAATGTAAAAGGTATTATGACAGCAAACAAAGGCCGCGCCATGGAACAAATCATCACTGATTTTTCTGTTGCGGGGGATTGTGGTTATAACGTGACTGCCCATGTTGTTAATTTTGCGGATTATGGCGTTGCTCAGCTAAGACAGCGGGTTTTGATTATTGGCGTAAGAAAAGATATTAAAAAAGATTTTGATATACCTGCGCCATCTCATACAGATAAAACTTACAAAACCGCGAAAGAGGCTTTGGAAGGTGTGGAAAACGCAACCCATAATAACACCCATCAAAATATCCAACCCTCCACAATAGAAAAATTAAAACTTATTCGTCCAGGGTATAATTTTACCGATATACCCAAGGATTCGCCTCATTCTGTTAAGGGTTTGATGTCGCTTATTTATCGTAGGCTTCACCCTGATAAACCTTCAACAACTATCATTGCTGGCGGGGGTGGTGGCACTTGGGGCTATCATTATGAAGAACTGCGGCCGCTGACGAATCGCGAACGGGCGCGGCTGTTTGGCTATCCTGATGATTTTATTTTTGAAGGCAGTATAACAGAAGTGCGCAAGCAAATAGGAAATTCGGTACCGCCCGAAGGTATCCGTGCTTTTGCAGAGTCAATAAAACAATTTTTAAATGAAAGTGAATGACGATGTACACGAATGTGACTCAACACGGCGGGGTGTTTTCAGCAGCGTTGGATGCAGAGTTTCAAAACGCTGATAATATCACGATTGCTTCAGGTTATACATCGCTAAGCGTGATAAATCAATTTCAAGACAGATTGATTGATAACGCCCGTAATCGGGGTGAATCAAAATTATTGCTTGGGATGGCTTTTTATGAGGGGCTGGGAAAGCCACAATTGGATAGCTTGACTAGACTACACGAGGAACTACAAGCGGTAAAGCCGTCCTCTGGAGTTTATATTGCAAATAAAAGACCCTATCATGGCAAAATTTATAAATTTGACTCTAACATTTATGTGGGGTCCTCTAATTTTTCGGTAAATGGAATTCAAAAAAATATTGAATGCACTGTGCCTGTACTGGATAATGCCTTACGGCTTCAGATTGCCGCATTTC
Organism: uncultured Amylibacter sp.; assembly: GCA_959347425.1. Next base: position 1,001,669 of record OY365741.1, read on the forward strand.
TTGAGGATTTGTATTCGCCTAACTATTCGGCATTGCTAGATCCAGCTATGATTAATATTAAAGGTATAAAATCGTTAAAACATATTGAGGCATTAGAGTTGTGGCGTGTTCTTCAAACGCACACAATAAACTATGACGATATTAGTGCAAATCCATCTTTTTGTATTACTTTAGACCGTATCAATAACCAAACACAATCTAATCTTAATGCCTATTTTAGTGCAGGTAGGAATGGCATCCGTAGACCTTGGTATGAAGCTGACTTAATTGCTAGTGCAGCCGAAATAAGAAACCCTCTCTATCCCCGCGGAGATTTTTTAGCCTATACTGACGATGGGTTGATTATACCGATGGGGGCTCAAGGTGATAATAACAAAAATATTCAGTCTAAAGACGACCTACAAGTATTCGGGATGTGGATTAAAGGTAAGTTGGAAAGCGCAGGTGCATTAAATAAATACGAGCTTGTTACTGAGGAAACGCTAAAAGAGTATGGAAATAACAAGGTATGGTTTTATCACTTGCAAGGCAACGAATACTATATGACATTCTAAATAACCCTAACCCGTTAATCACTAATCGTTAAAACAATGCGTTCGGCAACGCAAGCTAAGCTCGCCTCCCCGCTTTGGGCTAGGATTTGGGCGTTCTTTACCAACGCCTCGCGGTCAAACTCTGCCAACTCCCCCCCTAAACCCCCCGCCAAAACCCGCGCAATATCGGCACTATCGCTCACCAACACCGCCGCGCCCTTGGCATCAAACACCCGATAATCCTCGGCAAAATTAGAAACCTCTGCCCCGTGCATAATGGCGCAGTCCAGCCGCGCTGGCTCGTACGGGTTATGCCCGCCAACCGCACACAACGACCCGCCGACAAAGGCAAAATCAGCCAAACGATACCACAGCCCCATCTGCCCGATTTGCGTTTCAATATAAACATCACACGGCTCAGCAGGTGGCAACCCATCCTTTATCAAACACGCGGATAGCCCCAGCCCAATCGCTATTTGATACACCTCTTCGGCGCGATGCGGGGTGCGGGGTGCCAAAAGCAAGGCTCGGTTTTTTAACCCCACTTGGGCAGATAAAACAACCGCTTCCTCCCCCTTATGCGTTGACGCACCCAGCCACAAACGGGTTTTGCCCAAATGCGTGCGCCACTCCGCCCGTTGTGCGGGCAAATCCGCCAGAGCCGGACCAGAGGTTTTTAAACTCCCCGAACAATATAAATCCCCCCGTTCCACACCCAGGGATGCAAAATGCTGCAAGCTTAGGTCATCCTGCACATCAATCCAATCAAAAACCCGATAAACAGCGCCGAACAGCCCCCGCCACGCCGATTTCGCCCGATAGGAGGCGGCATCCATCCGCCCATTGACGATAACCTGCGGGATGCCTCGCCTTGCCAAGGCGTGAGTCATCCCAGGCCAAACATCGCGTTCTGCCCAAATCGCGATATCAGGTTGCCAATGGTTCAAAAACCGCTGATTAAAGCGGTGAAAATCCAAAGGCAAAAACTGATGCGTGGTGTTTTTCACAGGGTTATTCGCAGTGTTTTTTTCCCAGGCCTGCGCCGAAGTCAAAGCCGAGGTCGTGATTAGAAAATGAAACGGAATCGCCTGTTTGTCCAGAATTTTAGATAACGCGGCAATCAAGGCGGGCAGAGCCAAAACCTCACCCACGCCAACCGCATGCAGCCAAATTAACTGCCCTTTAGGACGCGAAGCAGAGGCAATTCCCAGCTTTTCCGCCATCCGTGCGGGGTCTTCTTTGCCCCGCCGTAATCGCCCCCGCAAAATTATCGGGGCTGCGAAAAACAGGGTATAAGAGAGTGCCAAATACAGCGACCACAAGAGACCCCGCTTAAATTTATGATTTTTATCCATTTTGCCTTTACCTTTTATCCCCTACCCTTTACACAAAGACACAGATAAAATCAAGAAACCTAACCCAAAAGGCCAAAAGGCCAAAAGGATAACCCCGCATGTTTGATAAAATAGACTCCATAACCGAATCGCTGGTGATAAACATCGCTGGCTTACAGGGGTTTGTTGACTGCCTCGGTGATAAAGACGCCCTGCGAGACGCATTGGAGCACTCACTGGCACAGATTTTCGCTATGAAAGGGCGTCTCATCATTGTCGGTATGGGCAAATCCGGACTGATAGCCCGCAAATTGGCGGCAACCTTTTCTTCCACTGGCACACCCGCCTATTTCGTCCATCCAGCCGAGGCCAGCCACGGCGATTTGGGCATGATACAAACGGGGGATGTGATTTTAATGCTCTCATGGTCGGGGGAAACCCGCGAATTGGGCGATATTTTAACCTATGCCGCGCGGTTTGATATTCCAACGATAGCCATAACGGGTGCGGCGGAATCGACCCTAGCCAAACGGGCAGGCCTCGCGATTATCTGCCCAGAGGTTCGCGAATCCTGCCCGCATAACCTGGCCCCGACCAGTTCCACGCTATTGCAAATGGCGATTGGCGATGCCTTGGCGGTCAGCCTGCTACAAATGCGCGGGTTCAGCAAAGAATCGTTCCGTGATTTTCATCCGGGGGGCAAATTGGGCTCCAGCCTTATTCCAATAGATACGGTGATGTATAAAGGCACGGATTTGCCCCTATTGGCGCAAACCGCCCCGATGATTGATGCGATTGGGGAAATATCAAACAAAGCCTTTGGGCTGGTTGGATTAACCGATTCGGATGGGTCTCTGGCGGGGATTATCACCGATGGCGATATTCGGCGGTACTTGCAGGATAACGCTGATGGCTCTATGCGTGGGGCGATGCAGGACACGACTGCACGCGATGTTATGACGGTGAAACCTGTGGTATTACCGCCCGATTGCCTGTGTGGGCGAGCGATTGGGATTTTGCAGGAGCATAAAATCTCTGCCGCTTTTGTCATGGAAGATGGTAAAGCGGACGGCAAAATCGCGGGATTGATTACGATTTTGCAACTTTTGCGGGCGGGTGTGGCATAATCGGGGCTTAATCGCCTTTTTCCAACATATCCATAATCGCCTTTGGCGGCTGCGGCAAATCCCCCGCATTAACCGCCGCAATATAAGCCTTACGCCAATTCAAATTAACCGATTCTTTGCTTTTCTTCAAAAACGGAAACCCCAGCAGGTGCACCGCGCCAAAACAAAAGGCAGAGTTAAAAACATCCTTTTGCAACACCTGTTTTACAAAGCCCATCGCGCGAGCATGCCACTGCGCCGTTTCACTATAATCCGCCAACAGGGTTTTGCACTGGGCGGTATCGGCAGACGCACGATACGCACCATAATGCAAACACAAGCGCAAAAAATCGGGCGACTGCGCACCCGCCTTTTCAATAAAATCGGCATTGGAATAAAGGGCACCCAGCGATAAATCGCTGCGCCCCATTGCCCGTGAAAACCCGCGCTCGCATCGGCGAATCACCTTATATTTATTATTGGTCAGCGCAAGAGTGCGCCAGAAATTTTGAAAATCTTCATTGCCCAGCGCGGCGCGAGAAAACGAATAAAAATAAGATTCCAAAAACCGTTCTTGCCCGCGGGCGCGCAAAATCCCGCCAGCGATATCAAACGAGCTCGCCTCTATCTGGCGCAAAAACGCATCGCCGCCAATAGTGGGAACATACACGCTATCATTAAGGATAACCAAACGTTCCATCTTCGTTTGCATCTTTAAAAGCCATAAAATCCCATCGCGATAGCCGCCGAAATCATAGCCAAAATTGGGGCGAATCAAGATTTGCCAGACATGCGGGGCAAGACGGTCACTATCGCCATCGGTCAATCCCCCATTGGCGATAACAAAGGGGGCATAGCCCGCCTCACGCAAAAAATCACACTTGGCAATCGTATCGGGTGCCAGTCCTTTGGGCTGCAAAATAAGATGAATCGCGATTTTGGGGCTTGCGGGCGCAGAGCCTTTTATGGGGGTAACCCCCGCCATCAGCCTGTTGTGGGCGCGGTTCAGGTAGGGTTCAAAAAAAGCCTCTGGCACAGCGCGGAGCTGCTGAAAAATACGTGCGCCCTCGCGCTTAATCTTCCAAAGATTGCTCATTTGTTAAAGGCTTTAACCTGTTTATCAATCCCCGCAACTTGCGATAATAACGCGGACATGCCCGATAATGGCACCATATTTGCACCATCACTTGGGGCGGTATCGGGGGCCTCGTGGGTTTCAATAAACAACCCGCCACAGCCCACCGCCACGGCCGCCCGTGCCAAAGGTGGGACAAACTCGCGTTGCCCGCCAGAGCTGCTGCCGAGCCCGCCAGGCAGTTGCACCGAATGGGTCGCGTCAAATATAACCGGATAACCCGTTTGCGCCATAATCGGCAGGGCGCGAAAATCGCTGACCAGCATATTATAGCCGAAACTCGCCCCGCGTTCGGTTAAAAGGATTTTTTCGCACCCCGTGGATTCAATCTTATCCACGACATTTTGCATATCCCAAGGTGCCAAAAACTGCCCCTTTTTCACATTCACAACACAGCCCGATTCGCCCGCCGCCAGTAATAAATCGGTTTGACGGCATAAAAATGCCGGAATTTGCACGATATCAACGATTTTCGCGGCGGCTATACATTGCTGAGTGTCATGAACATCGGTCAAGACAGGAATGGCGAATTCGTCTTTAATCGCACCCAAGATTTCCAAACCCGCGTCCAAGCCAACCCCGCGTTGGGAGTGATGGCTGGAACGATTCGCCTTATCAAAGCTGGATTTGAACACCAGAGGAATCGATAACTGCGCACAAATCCGCACCAACTCTTTGGCGATTTTGCGGGCATGCTCAAAGCTTTCCAACTGACAGGGACCGGCGATTAAAACAAACGGGGATGCGTTGGAAAACCGCACTGCACCACATTGTACGGTTTTTTGTGTGGGTAAAACAGTCATCGCGGCATCCTTGCTAAACAAACTTTATATCCAGTATTTCATAGCTCTTTTCCCCGCCCGGGGTACGAACCTCAACACTATCGCCTTTTTCTTTGCCAATCAAAGCCCGCGCGATGGGGGACGCGATATTTAACAAATTCTTCTCTATATTCGCCTCATATTCGCTGACGATTTGATAGGTCGTTTCTTTTTCCGTATCCTCATCAATCAAATGCACAGTCGCACCGAATTTCACCGCCCCTGATAGGGATGCCACATCAATAATCTCTGCCCGCCCCGAAATCGAATCCAGCTCTGCTATCCGCCCTTCAATCAGGGATTGTTGCTCTCGTGCAGAGTGATATTCGGCATTTTCCGATAAATCACCGTGTTCGCGAGCTTCGGCAATCGCGCGAATGATATTCGGGCGATCCTCTGATTTCAGCTTTTTCAATTCGGCTTCAAGCGTTTGAATGCCGTGTAAAGTTAGGGGTATTTTGTCCATGGAAGGCTCGCTCGCGTTAAATTCATGTGTTTATGTTTGTGTTTTGTTGAATCATAGCTTATAGGTGTCAGTCTTGTCAAGGTAAAATCGCACGGTTTGGTTTAATCAGACATTAAAACAGTAAATTAGGCGATGGTGATGCGTTTTATCTTTGTGGCAGGTTTGGTTGTGTTTGTCCTTGTCGGCTGTGGCGGGCGGGGTACGCCTGTGCCAATCCGCAATGCCGAGTTCTTTGCCAATTATGGGCTGGATTTAATCCATGCGGATGCGGTGTATCAAAGCAGAGGCGGAAGCGCGGGCGAGGGTATAACCGTTGCCGTGATTGATAGCGGACTGGATGTGAAACATCCAGAATTTCCACAATCGCGTATCAGCTCTGATTTGATTAATATCAGCCGCGAAAACGACCCCGATTTAATGCAACGAACATCTCTGGGGCATCGTCTTAACACTGACCATGGCACACAGGTGGCGGGGGTGATTGCCGCCGCACGCGATGGTATCGGCACGCAAGGTGTTGCCTATAATGCCCGTATTTTGCCGATTAAGGTTGCCGATAGGCAATTGATTGAGCGCAACGGGCAAGAGGTTCTTGTCGAGCCGATTTCAATTGAGCATATTGCCCGTGCGATTGAATATGCTACCGAAAAAGGCGCAGATGTTATCAATATCAGCCTAGGTCATGACGATATTTATGAGCATGATAAAATAGGCAACACCATAACCAAAGCCTTGACCTATGCCGCTAGTCAAGGGGTTGCCGTTGTTATTGCCACGGGCAACGAGGCGAATAAGCGAGACCCCGAAACGAGGCGACCGATTTATCCCTATCCAGTTTATCCGGCTATCGTTGCTGGGGCAAGCAGTGAGGTTATTACCTGCGGTCTTAACACAGAACCCTTACACCCACAGCTCCAAAGTATTTTTTGCAATCTTGGTGAAACCCACATATTGGAAAACCCCGACCCGTTTGATGGGCATGTTGTGGCGGTTAGCTCTGTTAATGAAGATGGCGATTTTTCACGTCGTTTTTCCAGCACTTGCGAGGTTGCCGACCCGCGGTTTTGTCTGGCCGCCCCGGGCGAGGATATTTACACCACGGCAACGACAGAATTTGGTGGCAGTGGCTATACCACCACAAACGGCACCTCTTTTGCCGCCCCGCATGTATCGGGGGCAGTGGCGGTATTGCTTTCCACCTTTCCCATTTTAAGTGCTAAGGAAGCTTTGGATCTGTTATTACGAACGGCAAGAGACCCCAATCCAGAATCAGGTAAAAAAGCCTTTGATGTTACAGATCGCGATCTTGGAAACGGGATATTGGATCTGCGCGCCGCCTTGAATCCCATAGGCGCGCAAACCACTAGGAAAGGGCAGGTTTATACGGCGATTGAGACTGCCACCCTGTCCCTGCCCGTGGCGTTTGGCAATGCCTTGCAACTGGGTGAATTATCGCGGGCTGTGGTCTATGATGAATATGAACGCGGGTATATCGTGGATTTATCCGGGCGGGTGAATAATCAAGAGTTTGGCTTTGCTTTGGACTCCTTATTGTCGTTTGAAGAAAATGGCGGGACGGCAAATCTAAATTTTGGGCGGTTTAATCTCATGACGCAGTTTCGTACCAGTGATAGCGGGGATTTTGGCGATTTTGAGACTACCGAGCAAATATCATCCTTGCAATTCAGCGCGGATTTGGAGGGGGCGAATCTCAGCCTTGCCACGGGCGGGGCGGCCAATAATACCGCCAGTATCTTGGGTTTTTATTCCGATAATATTCAGAGTTTCGGCATCAGCCAAACCAGCCCAAACCCCTACGCCCATTTGGTACAGAACGGCACGGCGTTTCATTTAGCCAGCGGCTATCAGGATTGGAATGTGGGTTACGGCTTTCGGCGGGGTGATGGCGTGAATGGTGACGTATTGGCGTTTGATATAAAGGCCGAACGCGGATTTGATTTGGGCGAGCACTCTGGGCTTTATTTCGGTGGAGTTTTATCGGTGATAAAAGAACAGGGTAGCTTTCTGGGTGCGAGCGGGCGTGGATTGTTTGATGGCACGGAGGGTTTAACGCAAAGCCTAACGCTGGGTCTAGGGTTTGAGCGCGGGGATGTGCGGATATTTGGGCAGGTTTCCGCTGGGCAAACACGGATTAAGTCTGATTTAAATGGCGCGTTGCTCAGCGATTTTTCAAATATACGCACTTCGGCGGCTTTAATCGGTATCAGCAAACAACGGGTGTTTAAGGATACCGACCGTTTTGATATTATTCTTGCCCGTCCATTAAAAGTTTATTCCGCCACTGCGCAATTAAACGCCGATAGGGACAGCACGGGGGGGTTCATCCCTAACGGCACCTCCCGCATCGCCCTTACCCCCAACGGACAGCAAACCAATATGGAGGTTTTTTATACCAATAATCTCAGCAAAACATCCAGCCTATCGGTGGGTGTTGCCCTAATTAACCAACCCGCCCATGATGCAAATGCAGATAACGAATTGGCAACCGCCCTGCGTTGGATTAAACGGTTTTAATGGCTTTACCTCTTATCAATATTTTGCTAAACGCATAAAAACTAAAAAACCACCACCTAATAAAAGAGCAAAATTATGACCGAAACCACCCAAGTTGCCCCAGTTGATCGCGAAGTCATGGACTATGACATCGTTATCGTCGGCGCCGGGCCGGCTGGATTATCCGCCGCCATCCGCCTGAAACAAATAAACGCTGACCTGAACGTTGTCGTCTTGGAAAAAGGCTCTGAAGTTGGCGCACATATCCTCTCTGGCGCGGTGCTTGACCCATCTGGATTAAACAAACTCCTCCCCGATTGGAAATCGCAAAACCCGCCAATAACCGTCCCCGTGAAAAAGGATATTTTCATGATGTTGTCGGAAAAAAGCGGTTTCACCCTGCCGAATTTCATGATGCCACCCTTGATGAATAACCACGGGAATTATATCGTGTCCATGGGTAATGTCTGTCGCTGGCTGGCGGAAATCGCCGAAAACTTGGGCGTGGAAATCTTCCCAGGCATGGCGTGTTCGGAATTGATTTATGATGAAAACGATACCCTTATCGGGGTTGTCGCCGGCGAATTCGGCAAACAAAAGGACGGTACAGAAGGACCAAACTACGAACCAGGGCTTGCCCTACACGGCAAATATGTGTTTTTGGCAGAGGGTGTGCGCGGCTCGCTCTCCAAACAAGCCATTGCCAAATATAAACTAGACGCGGACTGCGATGTGCCAAAATACGGGCTGGGCATGAAGGAAATCTGGGAAATCGACCCTGCCAAACATAAGGAAGGCACAGTCATGCACACCATGGGCTGGCCTCTGCATAAAAACGCTGGCGGAGGCTCGTTTTTATATCATCTGGATAACAATCAAGTTTATGTCGGTTTTGTCGTGCATTTAAACTACACCAACCCGCATTTGTTCCCTTATATGGAGTTCCAACGATTCAAACATCATCCGAAAATCAGTGCGGTGCTGGCAGGTGGCAAACGGATAGCCTATGGTGCCCGCGCGATAAACGAAGGTGGATGGCAATCCTTGCCCAAGCTGGCGTTTAATGGCGGGGCCTTGCTGGGTTGCTCGGCTGGCATGGTTAATGTGCCACGGATTAAGGGCAATCATAACGCTATGCTGTCTGGTATTGCGGCGGCAGAGGCTGCGGCCTCCGCCATTGCCAAAGGGCGCACGCGCGATACCCTGTCCGATTATGAAACCGAAGTGCGCAGTGGCGCGATAGCCGCCGATTTAAAACCCGTGCGCAATGTCAAACCGATATGGTCGCGCTGGGGGTTGCTCGCATCCCTTATGTTTGGCGGGCTGGATATGTGGATGGCAAATTTATTTCGCTGGAATCCCTTTGGCACGGTAAAACACGGTAAAACCGATGCCGAGTGTACGGGTCGCGCCGATGCCCACGCAATGATTGATTATCCCAAACCCGATGGACAGCTTAGCTTTGATCGCCTAACCAATGTTAGTTTTTCTGGCACAAACCATGCAGAAGACCAGCCGACCCATCTATCCCTTGCCGATTTGACCGTGCCTGTTGCCCAGAACTTGCCGTTGTATGGCGAGCCCGCGCAACGGTACTGCCCCGCAGGAGTGTATGAAATCATCCGTGCCGAGGACGGCAGTAATCCCCAGTTTCAAATCAACGCACAAAATTGCGTGCATTGTAAAACCTGCGATATTAAAGACCCAGCAGGTAATATCACATGGAAAACCCCGCAAGGCGGCGATGGTCCCAACTACCCTAATATGTAATTTTTTCTCTCTGTTTTTTCCCTCTGTTGCGACTTTTAGTCCAAGGTGAAAAGGCATGACCATGACGGGGTGCAACCCCCTTGTAACCACCCGTGAATAGCACGGGCAGGTTTTTTAGCTATCTGGTTTTTTATAGCATAATTTTTTTCAACCACAAAACGCAAAAAAACACATTTACGCTATAAGTCCCCCTCCCGTAAAAAAACCATTTGACAAGTTTCATAAAATAAGCCACACTTACAAAAATAACCCACAACAAAAGAGCCTAACATGACCCGCACAAAATCCACCCCCCTACTATCCCTTATTATCAGTCTGGCACTATCGTGTTTTGCCGCCCCCGCATGGGGTGCGGGGCAGGCTGGCACATTTTTATCGGCGCATCAGGCGAGCTTAACCGAGGATTACGCAAACGCGGCGCAGTATTTTGATACAGTCCTAACCGCCGAGCCCGATAATATCTTTGCCTTACGTGATTATATACAAGTTTTGGTGGCGAAAGGCAGTGTCGGGCAGGCCGTTGCTATTGCAGAAAAACTCGATACCTTAAACGAATCGGATGAATTATCACGGCTTGTTTTAACGGTTCATGCCATGAAAATCGGGGATTTTATCGCCGCCGAGACGCATTTGCAAAATGACGCGGTGACTCGTAAAAAATTCCAACAACGATTGTTGCTGTCTTGGGCAAAGTTCGGGCAGAATGATTTAAAAGAATCCCACGATATTATCGATAACGCGGGCTGGTCGGGACGGGGCAAGCTTTTCGGGCAGTATAATAAGGCACTCAGCTTTGCCGCGGCGGGGGATTTTGAATCGGCACGAATGATTTTGGCTGGTGATGCTGGCGGCTCGCCCATTCCCAATCGCGGTGGCAATATCGCCTATGCCAAAATCCTGTATCAATTGGATAGGGGGGAGGAGGCTTTGGCTCTGTTAAACGGATTTCTGGGTGGCACGGTTGATCAAGAGCTGATTATTTTGCGTGACCAGATTGCCAGCAACCAGACGCTTATTTATGATTTCGTCACTAACGCCTCCCAAGGTGCGGCCGAATTTTTGCTCAGCCTAGCAGAGGAAGACCGCGTGTTTTCCGCCCGTAATATTTTGAATTATGGGCGACTGGCGGAATATTTACGCCCCGATGACACCCCCACCACGATTCAAATCGCCACGATTTTGCGCAACCGCGACCAGTTAAAACTTGCGGTGGAGAGCTTGGCGAAAATCCCGCAAAGCCACCCGATGTTTTTAGAAGGCGAAATCACTCGCGCCGATATCCTGCGTGAAGATGACAAAAGCGACGCGGCCGTGGAAGCGTTGCAAAACCTGACCCGCACCCATCCCGACACACCGCGTGTTTATATGAGCCTTGGCGATGTTTATCGTTTGGAAGAACGCTATCAAGAGGCTTATGATGCCTATAACGAAGCCAAAGCCCAAGTTTTAGTCCCCCAAGCGAACCACTGGGCGTTGTATTTTTACCTTGGCGTAACGGCAGAGCGGATTGATAAATGGCAACAAGCGGAGGCGCATTTGCGCAAAGCCTTGGAATTATCGCCCGACCATCCGTCTGTTTTGAATTATTTGGGTTATTCACTGGTTGAGCGCGATGCCAATTTGGCAGAGGCGCAAAAAATGATAGAAACCGCGTCCGCGCAACGTCCCAATGACGGGTATATCACCGATAGTTTGGCGTGGGTTTTGTATCGTTTGGGCAAGTTTGAGGCGGCCGTGAAACCAATGGAACACGCGGCGACACTGGAGCCTCTTGATCCGATTGTGAATGACCATCTGGGTGATGTGTATTGGAAAGTTGGCCGTAAGAGAGAGGCGTATTTTCAATGGCGCAGGGCGTTGAACTTTGGCGCGGAAGAGGAAGATGCCGTGCGGATTCGCCAAAAGCTGGATTTCGGGCTGGATTATGTTTTAGAGCAAGAGACCAGTTTGATAAAAAGCGATTTACCAAAAAATGGTTTTACACTTACGCGGAATTAACCGCATGGGCGAGCCTAGCGTTATTGAAAAAACTGCACTAGAAAAGATTGCACGGGCAAAAATTAACCTATGTTTGCATGTGACTGGACATTTGACTGGGCAGGATAATGCGGGCTATCACACTTTGGATAGTTTGGTTGTACTGGGGAATTATGGCGATATCCTTCGGGTCGTGCCAAAACCGCCCGCACACGGATTTTCTTTGCAAATTGAGGGTGGGTTTGGCGCGGATTTACCGATTAAGGATAACATTATCCTCCGCGCGGCGGAGGGATTTTCTGACCTGTGCGGAGCCGATATAACCTTAATAAAAAACCTACCCATCTGCGCGGGTTTGGGCGGAGGCTCTGCCGATGCGGCCGCGATATTGCAGATTTTATCGCAGATATGCAACCAGCCTTTGCCCGCCGATAACGGGCTATCTTTGGGCGCGGATGTGCCTGTTTGTTTATTGGGGCAAGCGGTACGCATGCGTGGTATTGGCGCGGATTTATCACCAATAAAACTACCCCCCCTATCGGCGGTTTTGGTTTGTCCGAACTTCCCCCTATCCACTGCCAGTGTTTTTCAAAACCTTGCTGATAAAAATAATACGGGGTTAGATGATATAGCGGGGGATATTAAAATTGATAGCTTTGCGGGTGTGATTGACCTGCTAGCTCACACCCGCAATGATTTGCAATCCACCAGTATCCAAGCCTGCCCGATGATTGGCGATGTGTTATCCGCCTTGACGCAAGCTGGCGCGGGAATTGCCCGTATGTCAGGCTCTGGTCCCAGTTGTTTTGGTTTATTTCCAACGATGGATTTGGCACAAATCGCGGCCAAGCGACTGATGCAAGCAAACCCCGAATGGTGGGTGGTTGCTTGTGAATTGTGACTTTTTTAACCTATAAAAACCCATCTAGCGGTCAAACACCTAAACCTCTTTATACCGCGGACACCCCACCAGATGGTTATTCATCAAACCACTCGCCGACATAAAGGCATAGACAATCACCGGCCCGCAAAACCGAAACCCTCTGGCGTATAACGCCGCCGACATCGCCTCGGACACAGCATCGCGGGTTGGCACTTCGCCCTGCGTTTGCCAATGATTAACGAGCGGCGCACCGCCGACAAAATCCCACAAAAACGTGGCAAACCCCTGTTCCGCCTCAATCTCCTGCCACACTCGCGCCCCGTTTATCGCCGCGTTTATTTTCCCACGATGGCGCACAATCCCCGCGTTTGCCATCAAACGTTCCACATCCGTTTCATCAAACTTCGCCACCTTTATCGGGTCAAAATCGGCAAAAGCCGCCCGAAAAGCCTCACGCTTTTTTAAAATAGTCAGCCAGCTCAGCCCCGCCTGAAAGCCATCCAAAACCAGCTTTTCCCACAAGGCACGGCTGTCATATTCTGGCACGCCCCACTCGGTATCGTGGTATTTAATATAGATGTCATCGCTGGTAACCCAGCCGCACCGCTCGCCCATAATATCCCCTTTTTGCCCACCATAACAAAAACGATAAAAAACACAATAAGAAAAAGAGTGCGAATAAAATTAACAAATCTTAATCATTTGTTAGGGATTTTCTGTAAAGTTTAATAAAACACGCAGCGTTTGCTTACGTGAGATTTTTATTGGAGGGGGATTATGGAATTCAATCATCTGGACGAGGGTGTAAAGCCGCCTGGTTTGCCGAATTTTGGGCAGATGGCGCGGGATCGGGCAGCGCGACGCGGGCGGGAGCGGGTTTTGACCGCCGTGGAAAACGCCATTAAAAACGATAAAATCAGTTTGGTTTATCAGCCTGTTGTTTATGGTCGTGATGCGCAAAAAGTGGTTTATTATGAGGGATTGATTCGCGTCCCCGATAAACGCGGTCGTTTAATTCCTGCCGCCCAGTTCATGCCACTGGTGGAGGATACTCCACAGGGACGGATTTTGGATTGCATTGCCCTGCGGTTGGGGTTAGAGGCGTTACGGGCAGAACCGAATTTATGCTTGGCGATAAATATGTCGGCACGATCGATCGATTATCCCGATTGGATGGCGGAATTAAATCGCGGTTTGGCTGGCGATGAAACCTTGGCACGGCGGTTGATTATTGAAATTACTGAGGCTTCTGCCATGTCCGCCCCCACCCTCGCGCGTGCTTTTATGCATGATTTGCGTGGTCGTGGGATTTCCTTTGCTTTGGATGATTTTGGCGCGGGCAATACCTCGTTTGGCTATTTCCGCACGTTTCGGTTTGATATTGTCAAAATTGACGGGCAGTTTATTCGCAACATTCACAAAGACACGGATAATCAGGTTTTGTTGGCGGCCTTATGTTCGCTGGCGCAACATTTCAATATGTTCACCGTTGCCGAGCAGGTGGAAACACAGGCAGAGGCGGAATTTTTATGCGACTGTAACGTGGATTGCATGCAGGGGTATTATTTCGCCCATCCGCATGCTCTGTCAAAATGGAACGATTGCGAGTTCAGCGCGTTTTCCGAGGTTTAGGCAGTTTCCGACAAATTTTGGATTTGTTGTTTCAGGTGGAGCTTTTGTTTTTTCAAATCTTGGATTTGCAAATCATCCGCACTGGGCTGTTTTTGTAAAGACTCTATTTTATCAGACAGGGTTTTGTGTTTCTTTTGCAGCTCGGCTAGGTGGGATGATAGTGACATAAAAAGTTCCTTTTCGGGTTAAGTTAAGTGGGTTATGGTTTAATTAAACCACAGATGAAAGCAAATGTCATGCGAAAAATCTGGGCTATAAGGTTTTTGTGATAAAATTTTTGTGCCTTATAAATCTTTTAGTACATCTTTTAACCCCGCACAGTGGCGCAGAATGGCAAGGGCGGTATCGCTATAATCCTCACCATCGGTTTTATGTTTGCACTCTTGGTGAATAACCAATGGCGGACAGAGCCGCGCCGCGCCCTTTGCCCCCTTACGTGCGCGAATCAAAACACGGTTGGCATCGCGACCCAAACGCGGCGCAATCGGCAAAATGGTTATATCGCCACAGGTGGTTAAACTGGTGAGAATATCGGGCAGTCGCCCCGCGTGATGAATCATATAAAAATACCCACGCGGTTTCACACGGCGCAAACAGGCATCAATCCAATCACACAAAGCCATGCTTTCTTGATGTGCGGAGTGCTTATGGCTCTGCTGCGGGGCGGAATTTTTATCCTTATGAAAGGGCGGATTGGTTATGACATGGTCAAAGGTTTCTTGCTTTAACGCGGGCGGTAAATCGGCCAAATCGGCGGTGAAAACCGTCACAGGAATTTTATTTTTCACACCATTTTCCTGCGCCAACTCCCCCGTTGCCTCATCGCGTTCCAATCCATAAAGCATCAAATCCGAAATCCGCACGCCAACAGCCAGCAAGGCCACCCCGACTCCACACCCGACATCCAGCACCGATTGCCCCGATTTCGCCTGAACAAAAGCGGCCAAAAGAATCGGGTCAATCGCGGCGCGATAGCCCGCGACGGGTTGCAAAATCTGCAACCGCCCATCCAAAAATCCATTTGTTTCAACTTCCATAAACTCAACCCTACCAGCCCCGCACGGGTTTGTCCAGCGATAACAAACGATATTGCCATCCCAAAGATAACACGCTATACATGCCGCGAAAGGCACACCCCAATGACCACTCCGTTTGAGAATTTACAAACCCACTGCCGCGCCGATATGGCGCAGGTTAATCAGATGATTGACCACGCCATGCAATCGCACCATGCGCCACGGATTGGCGCGGTAAGCGGGCATTTGATTGGCGCGGGCGGCAAACGTTTGCGCTCGCTTTTATGCTTGGCGGGGGCGCGGATTTGCGGTTATGACGGCGGGTTTCACATTCATCTGGCAACCGTGGTGGAATTCATTCACACCGCGACTTTGCTACACGATGATGTCGTGGATGAGAGCGATAAACGCCGCGGGCGCGAATCGGCAAATCTGCTCTGGGATAATAAATCGTCGATTCTGGTCGGCGATTATTTGTTTGCCCGCGCGTTTCAATTGATGGTGCAGGTTGGCGATTTGGCGGTGCTGGATATGCTGTCCTCTGCTGCGGCGACTATTGCTGAGGGCGAAGTTTTACAGCTGAGCGCGGTGCAAAATATCGCGACAGATGAGGCGACTTATCTGCGGATTATCACGGGCAAAACGGCGGCGTTGTTTGCTGCCTCCTGTGGCGTGGGTGCGATTTTATCGGGTGCGGGGACGGCCAGCGAAACCGCACTTTATAATTACGGTGAGGCCTTGGGCATGAGCTTTCAAATCGTTGATGATGTGCTGGATTACGATGGCAATTCTGCCGATTTGGGCAAAAATATCGGCGATGATTTTAGGGAGGGTAAGATGACCTTGCCCGTGATTATTGCCCTGCAACGGGGGGATACGGGTGAGCGGGTTTTTTGGCAAAGAGTGATGGAAACGGGCAAGCAAGAATCGGGTGATTTTGAACGGGCGAAAGAGCTGTTATTGAAATATGACGCGTTGGAAGAAACCAAAACACGGGCGCGGGCATTTGGTAGGCAGGCGCAAGAATCTCTGACTGGTTTGGGGGCTGGTTTGCGGACTACGGGGGCAGAGGATTTGGTGCAGATTTTGCATGACCAAATGGATTTTGTCGTCTCACGTATCTCGTAAAATTTTAACCGACAAAGGGCATCATTCATCCCTAATCGCTAAACTAGGCAAGCAGGGTTTTTTCATCATACCCAACAATCTTTGCAGACACAATTTGCCCCCTTACTTGGGGCGTGGCAAACATAACTTCGCTAAAATCCTCGCACCGTCCGCGAGTATCGCTCTCCATCAAAACCGAGCAAACCGACCCGACTTGCCGTTCAAAATGCGCAGCCCTCGCCGCCTCGCCCAAGCCACGTAAAACCGCCGCACGTTCTTTTATTATATCGGCAGGTAATTGCGGCATCCGCGCCGCAGGCGTTCCCACCCGCGCCGAAAAGCCAAAAACATGCAACCAAGTCAATCCGCACTCCGCCACCAAATCGCAGGACTGCTCAAACATCGCCGCCGTCTCTGTCGGGAAGCCCGCGATAATATCCGCGCCAAAAACAATATCGGGTCGCGCCGCGCGAACCCTCGTGCAGAAATCAATCGCATCCTCGCGACAATGCCGCCGCTTCATCCGTTTCAAAATCATATTATCGCCAGATTGCAGGGACATGTGGATATGGGGCATAAACCGCGGCTCGCTTTTCATCGCATCAATCAGGGCGGGGTCGGCCTCTATACTATCAATACTGCTGAGCCGAAGCCGCGCCAAACCCGCAACATGACGCAGGATTTTTTGCACCAAATCGCCCAAACGCGGCTGGCCTGGCAAATCCGCGCCCCAACTTGTCATATCCACACCCGTTAAAACCACCTCGTTAAAACCGTTATCAACCAGCCGTTGGATTTGCTCTATCACAAAGCCCGCAGGGGTGGAACGCGACGGGCCGCGTCCATAGGGAATAATGCAAAAAGTACAGCGATGGTCGCAGCCGTTTTGCACCTGAACATAGGCACGGGCGCGCCCGTCAAACCCAGCCAAAAGATGGCTGGCGGTTTCGCGAACCGCGCTGATATCGTTGACCTTTATTTTTTCTTGCGTGCCGATGAAATCGGGCGGGGTGATATTTGGCACGGGTTTTAACGCCGCCCAACTGGACGCTTGCATTTTTTCATGGTTGCCCAGAACCACATCCACCTCTGCCATTTTGGCATAGGATTCGGGCGCGATTTGCGCGGCACACCCCGTCACAACCAATCGTGCATCGGGGTGCGCTTTACGCAGTTTGCGGATTTTCTGCCGAGACGTCCGCACCGCCGCCGCCGTCACCGCGCAGGTATTAACGATGATGGTATTTTGCACACCCGCGTCTTGGCACAAATCCTGCATGACTTGGCTTTCATAGGTATTCAAGCGACAACCCAGCGTTTCAATAATGGGCGTTTCAATAATCGGCAAAGTCACGCGAACCCCTCCATAAAATCACGGCTTAAAACCCCGCGAAACACCAACGCGGTTTCCCCGCCCATCCAAACTCCGTCATCACGCCAATCAATTTGCAAAATCCCGCCGTCCAAAATAACCTCCGCACGGGCATTAATCAAACCCTTGCGATGGCTTGCCACCACGGCAGCACAGGCACCAGACCCGCAAGCAAAAGTCATCATCCCACCGCGTTCCCACACACGCATTCTAATAGAATCCCGCGTTAAAACCTGCACGAATTCCACGTTCGTGCTCTGCGGGAACAACGGGTTTTTTTCAATCGCCGCGCCGAGTCGTGGCACATCAATCCCCGCCACATCATCACTGATAAAGACACAATGCGGGTTGCCCATGCCGACCGCACTTGGGCTATCATCCAAGGGCAAGGCATCAATATCAACCTCCTTGGCAAGGGGAATATCGCGCCAATTCAGTTGAGGCTGTCCCATATTCACCCAAATCGTTTTGCCCGATTCGCCAGATTCTCCCTGTTCATCGGCTTTCATAACGGCGGGTAACAAACCATTACCCGTCTCCAAAACCACGGTATCTTTGCCGCTTTCCGCCATTAACAAACGAGCAACGCAACGGCTGGCATTACCGCAGGCATTGGCCTTGCCTCCATCGCTGTTCCAAAAGGACAGATGCACATCGGCGCGGGTGGATTTGCCCATCACCACCAGTTGATCAAAGCCCACGCCAAAATGACGATTTCCCAAAGCACGCGCCGCGCCTTTGCGGATATCTATATCATCCTCGCGTGCGTCAATAATAACAAAATCATTGCCCAGCCCGTGCATTTTCAAAAACACCCAGCCGTTGCTTGATTCGTTCAAATCGGTTGCTCTCAAAGCCATTGTTTGGTTTGCCTTTTTAATAGGGGTCGGTTTTACCACGATTATACAGATTATTCTAGGGGTGTTTTTTGGGGGTGTTTTTACCATTTGCATTGCGTGGCTTTATCGTATAAAACCATGCTTTATTAAACCGAAATGAAGAGGCATTTTTATGTATCGTATTATTGGCAAGTTAAATACCCGCGCGTTTCGCATCGCTTGGATGCTGGAAGAATTGGGCGTGGATTATAAAATAGAACCCGTTGTTCCGCGTAGTGATATTGCGCGGGGGTTTAATCCCTCTGGCAAGGTTCCGGTGCTGATGGTTGATGATGTCGCGATTATAGACAGTGTCGCGGCGATTCAATTTCTGGCAGATAGCCATGGTTTGATGAGCGATAAAGCGGGCACTTTGGGGCGTGCCACACAGGACAGTTTCACCCAATTTATCAATGATGAGTTTGACGCAGTGCTTTGGACAAACGCCCGATATGAATGGAATTTGCCGGAAAAATACCAAATAAATGCCGTACGTGATGGACAGATATTTTTGTATGAAAAGGCGTTGCGGACTTTGGAGACGCGATTTACCAATGCACCGTATTTGATGGGGGCGCAGTTAAGCGTGCCTGATATTGTTTTGATTCAATGTTTGGGGTGGGCGCGGGTTAGCAGGTTTGAGTCGCCGAAAAGTGAGAAAATCCGTGCCTATATTAAAACCTGTATTTCGCGTCCAGCCTATCAACGCGCCGATAGATTGCGCCAAGAGATGGGCGCGTAATTAACGATATAAATAATCGCGCGTCAAAGGCACAACCCCCGCGCCCCCCGCGCCCCGCGCCAGTTGCACCTGAAACACCGCCTGTTTATCAAACCGAAACGTCGTCTCAGACGCGGTCAAATAATACCGCCACATCCGACAAAATCTATCATCATAAACCAGCCGTGCCGCCTCAATATTATCATCAAACCGCGCCCGCCAATGTTTAATCGTCTCGGCATAATGTAGGCGCAGAATTTCTATATCCATAGTCTCTAACGCGGCCTCTTCGCTGGCGGCAGTAATTTCGGATAGGGACGGCAAATACCCGCCCGGAAAAATATATTTTTGAATCCAAGAGCTCACCGCAAAGGGCGCGGAATTACGCCCGATGGTGTGAATTAACGCCACCCCTTCGGGTTTTAGCATTTTATAAACATGGGAAAAGAAGTCATTATAATGTTTTAATCCAACATGCTCAAACATCCCAACGGACACGATTCTATCAAACTGCCCGTCAACCGAGCGATAATCTTGCAGGCGGAAATCAACATCCAACCCCGCCTCGCCCGCCCGTGCCACGGCAATTTTATGTTGCGATTCGGACAGGGTAACCCCGACGACTTCCACACCGTAATCCCGCGCCAAGGTCAAACCCAAACCGCCCCAACCACAGCCAATATCCAAAACCCGCATGCCCTTTTCCAAACACAGCTTTTTGGCAATATGGTGTTTTTTCTGCGCCTGCGCCATCTCCAAAGTATCCCCTGGCGTTTTAAAATACGCACAAGAATACTGTTTGTCTTCATCAAGAAAAAGGTCGTATAAATCATCGGATAAATTATAATGATGGGCGACATTTTTGCGGGCGCGTTCCAAAATATTATTGGATCTTATAGTGCGCAACTGATGGTGAATCCAACCCTGCAAGCGCACCCAGAATACCCGCTCAGACGGTGGAGCATCATTAAAATAACGGCGGTTTTTTATTCCCAATTCCAAAAACCCAAACAAATCATCATCGGTTATGGTTAGCCGACCGTCCATATAGGCTTCGCCCACCGCCATATCGGTGTTCAAAATAATTTTGCGTGGCAGGGTTGGGTCTTGCAAAAAAATCTCAACATGCGGGGCGGTACCATCGCCCAAGATCTGCATCGTCCCATCGGGATAATGCACGGTTAAATCGCCGATTTGGATGGTTTTTGCCACCAATGTTTTACATAGGGAAATCCACATATTTTGTGCTCGCTTATAATTTATTTAACGGATGTTTAACCTAAGACAGATGAAATATCAAGCATCATTACCCCGCGATAAAACCGCCCAATCTATCCAGCGCGGTTTTGATTGATTCGGTGGAGCTGGCACAGCTAAACCGAACATAACCCTCTCCCATCACGCCAAAATCCGTGCCACCAATCGTGGCAACCCCGGCGGTTTCCAAAAACTCCTCAGCAAACGCCGCCGCCGTATAGCCTGTTTTTATGATATTGGGAAAGGCGTAAAACGCGCCCTTGGGGGCGATACAGCTAATCCCCTCTATCGCGTTCAAACCTGCCACCATGATTTGACAGCGGTTATCAAATTCCTCCACCATATCGGCCACGCAATCTTGCGAGCCCGTCAACGCCGCCAGCCCAGCCCATTGCGTTGGTGCATTAACGCAAGACCAGCAATTCACCGCCAGCTTTCGGGCGGGCTCATAAAGCGCGGGCGGAAAAATACCATAGCCCAAACGCCACCCCGTCATAGCGTAGGTTTTAGACCAACCATCCAGCACAATCAGACGATCGCGGATTTCTGGGTAAGACAGCAAACTGGTATGGGTTTGCCCGTCATAACACATCTGCCCGTAGATTTCATCGGATAAAATGGCTATGTCGGGGCGGTTCGCCAGACCTTTTACCAGAGCATCAATCTCACTGCGAGGGCTGACTCCGCCACAGGGATTGGCGGGGGAATTCACAATAATCAACGCGGTTTTATCAGTTATTAGGGACAGAGTTTCCTCTGCATTAAAGGCGAAATTATTGGATTCGCGTATCGGGATAGGAATCGGCGTGGCTCCGCTGTATTCAATCAGCGAGCGATAAATAGGAAACCCCGGATCGGGGTAGAGAATTTCTGCCCCCGCCTGCCCAAACAGGGCGATCGCCAGATACATAACGACCTTGCCCCCCGGGGTGATAAGCACGCTATCGGGATGGATTTCGGTGTTCGTACGGCGGAGCAAATCGGCGCAAACGGCTTCACGCAGTGCCACCATCCCCCGCGCATCGGTATAGCCATGGTGTCCGTCATAAATCGCCTTTACCGCGGCGCGGGTGATATGTTCGGGCGTAGGAAAATCGGGTTGCCCAATCCCAAGGTTAATAATATCACGACCAGTTTTTTGCAAATCCTGCACACGTGCCAGAACGCGAAGGGCGTTTTCTTCGCCGATACGGGCAAAATCGGGGAGGATTTTTAAGGATGTTTTTAGGGCGGTATTCATGGATGGTTTCATTGGTGGTTTCCTTTTGTCGCTTTCGCCCAGGACTCGGCTTGGGTATCAATTTTATCAAGATAATTTTGTTTATCCGAATCGGGGATAAAAGAGGCGATAAAAGAATTCTTTGCCAGTGTGATAATATCCGTGGCAGTCAATCCAACCGCCTCCGCAACCGCCTTGTAATTGTCATTAATATAGCCACCAAAATAGGACGGATCATCGGAATTTATCGTTGCGATAATATTCGCATCCAAGGCGCGTTTTATCGGGTGCTCTGCCAAATCATCCAATCCCTTTAGCCGTAAATTGGACAGCGGACACATGGTCAAAGGCACGCGGTCGCGGGCAATTCGGGCAATCAAGGGGGCATCGTCAAAGGCGCGGTTACCGTGGTCAATCCGTGCGACCTGCAAATCATCCAAGGCAGTGCGCACATATTCGGCAGGGCCTTCCTCGCCCGCGTGGGCAAAGGCGGTGAAACCCTGTTTGCGGGCTTCGGCAAACACCCGTGAAAACATCTGCGGGGGGAAATCGCGTTCAGAGCTATCCAGCCCAACGCCAAAGATATGGTCTTTATGTTTGCAGGCACAGGTTAGGGTTTCAAAGGCGGAGTCTTCAGGCAAATGGCGCAGGAAACACATGATTAAACGCGATGATATTTTCAGGAGTTTATGCCCGTCTTGCAGGGCGTGGGCTATCCCCGCCAACACGGTATCAAACGCTATACCGCGTTCCATGTGGGCTTGGGGGTCAAAGAAAATCTCCGCATGGCGCAGACCTTGTTTATGGACAACTTCCAAATACGCCCAAGTCAAATCGTAGAAATCGCGTTCCTCTATCAGCACGGACATCCCTTGATAATATAGATCTAGAAAATCCTGTAAGCAATCAAAATCGTAGGCGGCGTGAATTTCAGCGACCGATTTATAGGGCAGAGTGATGTTGTTTCTTTTGGCAAGCTGCATCATCAGCTCTGGTTCCAAAGTGCCCTCTATATGGAGGTGCAATTCGGCCTTTGGCAGGGTGTCGATTAAAGTATGAAGAAGCATTTTTTTAGTTGTTAGTTATGAGTTGTTAGTTATTAGTTATGGATTGTGAATGATGGATTGTCAATAGGCAATAATTAACGGTTAATGACTTATAAATCGCTCCCCCTAATCATTGACAATTTACAATTAATAATCCACTAACAACTCACAACTCACAACTAATAACTAATAACTAATCACTAAAATCATGACCATAACCCTCTCACAGATTTTAATTTACCTCGGCGCGATGCTGGTGCTGTTTGCCACACCTGGGCCAGTTTGGGTGGCGGTTATGGCACGGGGGCTGTCCATGGGATATCGCGGGGTTTGGCCTTTGGCACTGGGGGTGGCACTGGGCGATATATTCTGGCCAGCCACGGCGATTCTTGGGGTCAGCTGGCTCACCACATTTTATGGCGATATTATCCTTATTTTCAAAATCGGGGCGGTGGTGATGCTGGGCTTGATGGGCGCGGGGCTGATTATCTGGCCAAGCAAAACCATATCGGAGGACTCAAAACTATCCACGCCCGGTATTCTGGCGGGGTTTATCGCGGGCTGGGTGGTTATTCTGGCGAACCCAAAGGCGATTGTGTTTTATCTGGGATTTCTGCCGAGCATGTTTGATTTCACCACCCTGACCATCCCCGATATTATCGTGATTTGCCTGATACCGTTTTTCGTGTCTTTCTTTGGCAATACGCTACTGGGGACGTGTTTTGGCTTTGTTCGTAATCTGTTAAAAGACCCGAAACGGCTGATTCGTATCAATCAAATCGCGGGCGTTGCCCTGATTGGCGTGGCAGGGGTGATTGGGATTGGCGCGATAATCGGCTAAAAGCGGTAAAAAACCGCAAAATTGCCTATAATTAGGTGACATAAGCGCAAATTTATGCTATATTAAGCCATCAAAACCAACCTAATAAAAAAGAGCATGAAACATGTCCGAAGACACCCTAGAAAATACCCCCCAAGACGCAGATATCACGCAGGACTATGATGCCGATTCCATCAAGGTTTTAAAGGGGTTGGAGGCTGTTCGCAAACGCCCAGGCATGTATATCGGCGATACCGAGGATGGCAGCGGGCTGCACCACATGGTCTATGAGGTTGTCGATAACGGTATTGACGAAGCCCTTGCCAAACACGCCGATTTCGTCTCTGTCATCATTCATGGCGATGAAAGCGTTTCTGTCCGCGATAATGGGCGCGGGATTCCTGTCGGAATTCACGAGGAAGAAGGCGTATCCGCCGCCGAAGTCATCATGACCCAGCTACACGCGGGGGGCAAGTTTGATTCCAATTCCTATAAAGTCTCTGGCGGGTTGCACGGGGTTGGTGTGTCGGTGGTTAATGCCTTGTCCGATTGGCTGGAATTGCGGATTTGGCGCGATGGGAAGGCGTATTTTGTGCGGTTTGAGCATGGCGAGACCACCGAATCCCTGAAGGAAACGGGCGATTCAGGTGGTGAAACTGGCACAGAAGTGCGGTTCTTGGCGACCTTAAACACCTTTTCCGACCGTAATTATGTTTTCAAAACCTTGGAAAACCGCCTGCGAGAGCTGGCGTTCCTGAATTCTGGCGTGAAAATCATCCTACGCGATGAACGCGAAGCCGAACCGCTGGAAACCACATTATTTTACGACGGCGGTGTGCGCGAATTCGTGCGGTTTTTGGACCGTTCCAAAACGTCTATTTTGGACGAGCCGATTTATATCGTGGGCGAACGCGATGATATGACGATTGAGGCGGCACTCTGGTGGAATGATAGCTATTATGAATCCGTCCTGCCTTTCACAAACAACATCCCCCAGCGCGATGGTGGTACCCATTTGGCGGGGTTTCGTGCGGCTTTGACGCGGACGATTAACAACTATGCCAACAGCTCTGGTCTGGCAAAGAAAGAAAAGGTTGCGCTCAGCGGCGATGATGCCCGCGAAGGGTTAACTTGCGTGTTATCGGTAAAAGTCCCCGACCCAAAATTTTCCTCCCAAACCAAAGATAAATTGGTATCATCGGAAGTCCGCACAGCCGTGGAATCCTTGTTAAACGAAAAACTATCCGAATGGTTTGAGGAAAACCCCGCCCCCGCGAAAAACATCGTGCAGAAGATTGTAGAGGCTGCTTTCGCCCGCGAAGCCGCCCGTAAAGCCCGCGATTTAACCCGCCGTAAAACCGCCTTTGGCGGCACATCCCTGCCCGGAAAACTGGCCGATTGCCAAGAGCGCGACCCCGCCAAATCCGAATTGTTTATTGTGGAAGGGGATAGCGCGGGCGGCTCTGCCAAACAAGGGCGCGCCCGTGAAAACCAAGCGGTTCTGCCTCTACGTGGGAAAATCCTAAACGTGGAACGCGCAAGGTTTGATAAAATGCTGTCATCAGAGCAAATTACAAATTTAATTACCGCGCTCGGCGCAGGGATTGGTCGTGATGAGTTTGATGTGACCAAACTCCGCTATCATAAAATCATTATTATGACCGATGCCGATGTGGATGGCGCACATATTCGCACCCTGCTTTTGACGTTTTTCTTTCGCCAAATGCCCGAATTGATAGAGGGTGGGTATTTGTATATCGCCCAACCGCCTCTGTTCAAAGTGGCACGGGGCAAGTCGGAGGTTTATCTGAAAGACCAAGACTCGCTGGAAGATTTTTTAATTCAAAACGGGGTGGAAGATGGATCGCTAACCCTTGCCGATAAAAGCGTCATAACGGGTGAGGATTTGACCCGCGTTATCAAAGACGCGCGGTTGGCTGGCTCGGCTCTGGATTCTTTCCCAACGCATTATAACCGCCATATTTTGGAACAAATGGCGATTGCTGGCGGGTTTATCACGGGGCGTGTGGCGGAAGATGCGCAAGGTGTTTGTGACGCGGTGGTGACCCGATTGGATGAGGTATCAACCGAGTATGAAAAGGGGTGGCAGGGGCGACAAACCCAAGAACAAGGCTTGCGGTTCAGCCGTTCTTTGCGCGGGGTTGAAGAGAGTTATACCCTAGATGGCAAGTGTTTGAACAGTGGTGATGCACGGCGGCTTGGGTCTTTGACCCAAGGCTTGCAGGAGGTGTATTCTGGCATTGCCACCTATCGGCATAAGGAAAAGGATTGGCCGATTTATGGACCAGTTGGACTGTTACGTCTGATTATGACCGAGGGTGAAAAAGGGCTTTCCTTGCAACGGTATAAGGGGCTGGGTGAGATGAACCCAAGCCAGTTGTGGGAGACGACTCTGGATGCCAACGCCCGTGTGTTATTGCAGGTGCGGGTTGCCGATTTGGCAGAGACCGATGATTTATTCACAAAACTGATGGGGGATGAGGTGGAACCCCGCCGTGATTTTATCCAGCAAAACGCGCTGAATGTGGAGAATTTGGATTTTTAGTTTTGGGGGTTAAACCCCCTAACACTCAATCATTCATCACTAAAAGAGCGGTTTTTATTTTGCGATAATCTGTGGTATAGAGGGACAACCCCCTAACCAAAGAGTCAAAAAATGCTACACCTCAATCCCATCCTACGTACGGACAGCTATAAAACCTCGCACTTTGCCCAATATCCAAAGGGCATGACTCACCTGTCCTCCTATATTGAACCACGCGGGGGGGCATTCAAATCGGCGGTCTTTTTCGGACTGCAAGCCTTTATCAAACAATACCTGCAAACCCCGATTTGCCACAATGATATTGACGAAGCGCAATCCTTATTAACCGCCCACGGAGTCCCGTTTAACCGTGCGGGCTGGACGCGGATTGTTGATAAATGGCACGGGTTTTTGCCCCTTGAAATAGAAGCAGTGCCAGAGGGTTTGGTGATGACCCCCAGCAATGTGCAGGTGCAAATCACCAATACCGACCCCGAATTGGCGTGGCTGACCAGCTATGTTGAAACCGCGCTGTTGCGGGCGATTTGGTACCCCAGCACGGTTGCCAGCCAAAGCCGCGCTTTAAAGCAAATCATTTACGCGGGGTTGGTTAAATCCTCTGATAACCCGCGCGACCAATTGCCGTTTAAACTCCACGATTTTGGCGCGCGAGGGGCGACTGGTTCTGAAACCGCGATGCTGGGCGGAATGGCGCATCTGGTGAATTTTAAAGGCACGGATACTCTGGAAGGTGTGTTTGGCGCGCGCCAATATTACGGTGCGGATATGGCTGGGATTTCCATCCCGGCAAGCGAGCATTCAACCATGACCACTTGGGGGCAGAATCAAGAAGAATCGGCCTATCGCAACCTATTGGAACAATTCCCAAACGGGGCGGTGGCCTGTGTGTCCGATAGCTATGATATTTTTAACGCGGTGGAAAAAATCTGGGGTGGTGCGTTAAAATCCCTGATTGAAAACCGCACGGGCACTTTAATTGTTCGCCCTGATAGCGGTGATGCGGTGGCGATGCCTTTGCAGGTAATTGAAATGCTGATGGCAAAGTTTGGCTATAAGACCAATCAAAAAGGCTATAAGGTTCTGCCCGATTTTATTCGCGTTATCCAAGGCGATGGGATGAATCAAATCACCATCACGCGGCTGATTGACCGCGCGATAGCCCGTGGGTTGTCGGTTGATAATTTCGCCATGGGGATGGGCGCGGGCTTGTTGCAGAATATCAACCGCGATACCATGAACTATGCGATGAAAGCCAACGCGGTTATGATTGACGGGGTGTGGCACGATGTTTTTAAAAACCCGATTACCGCGCCGGAAAAATCGTCCAAAAAGGGTCGCCTTGCGCTGGTGGAACGGGGCGGAGGCTTTGTCACTGTTGGCGAACGCGCGGTTAAGAAGGGCGAGCAAAATATCCTGCGTCCGGTCTATCGCAATGGCGAATTGCTGATTGATGAGGGTTTTGATACAATCAAAGCCCGCGCCGATATTTGATTTTTTTACATGCGCGTGGGCAGGATTTTATAGCAAGGCTAGGTTTTATGAATAAAAAGGAAAATCTATGACACATAAAAATAAACCAGAACAAAACCCAGAACAAAAAAAATCTGGTTGGCATTATACCCCGCCAATTCCTCTGTCCATCTCACCGCTTTTCATCTGGCCTCTGCGGATAAAAGCGGCCGCCCAATGGCTCTGGCAATCGTGGTTTTTCATATCAGAGCGATTGATTATTTTGGCAATCGCTTGTGTCAGTTATTACTGGTTTCACCCGACACTAGACCAGATGAAAACGCTGAATTTTGATTGGATAGCCATGATTTATCTGCGCAATCTGGTCTTGTTTTTCACCATCGCGGGTGGCTTGCATTTTTATCTGTATATCTGGCGCAAGCAAGGCGATACCCTGCGTTTTGATGCGCGCCCTTTGGTGAAATCTGGGCGGCAATTTGCCTTTAATGGACAAGTGCGCGACAATATGTTTTGGTCGTTGGCCAGTGGTGTTTCGGTTTGGAGCCTGTATGAAATCGGCATCTCCTATTTGCTGGCGAACGGCTGGATACCCTATATCGGCTGGGGCAATCATCCGATTTTGTTTGTGCTTTATTTCGCCTTTATTCCGCTTTGGGAGAGTTTTTACTTCTACTGGATTCACCGCATGTTACACTGGCCGCCGCTATATCGGCGGTTTCATAGCGTGCATCATCGCAATGTCAATGTGGGGCCGTGGTCGGGCCTATCAATGCATCCGATAGAGCATATTATTTACCTTGGCGGGGTGCTGATACACGGGCTTATCGGGGCGCATCCGTTGCATATTATTTACCATCTGCATTATTATACGCTGAGTGCCGCCAGCACCCATTCAGGGTTTGAGGGTTTGGTGGTGAAAGATAAAAACCGTCTTAATCTTGGCACCTTTCATCATCAAATGCATCATCGCTATTTTGAATGTAATTATGGCAGTTTGGAAATCCCTTGGGATGTTGTGTTTGGCTCTTTCCACGATGGCACACCCGCCGCGCATAAGAAAATGAAAGCACGGCAAAAGGGGGAATAGGGTTTTTACGCGGTTAATGACAGGATTTGCCCAAGGCTTTTAGTCGCCAATAATTATACGGCAAAGGCGCGATAAACCCCGCCGTCAGCATAAACGGCAGCACCCACCAAGTCAATTTCGCCCCGCCAGTCATGATAAAATCGGTCAGGTTCATTGCGGTTTCCATCCCAACCATGGAAATCAGCGACATGCCAATCGCCGTTTTAAACGCCAATTTTAACGTCATTTGCCGTGCCAATATAACCGTTTCCAACGCGATAGAGGTCAGCAACCCGTTGATAATCGCTAAGGTCATAATTGCCAAAACTGGCCAAGCAATCCCGCTAAATTGAAAAAACGCAATCGTGCCAAAATCGCCGATAGAGCAACCCAGCAAGCACCAACTGGTGTTCGTCGCCGCCCGTCTCCACGTCGGCAAACAGTGCCAATTTAGCCCCGATATTGGGCTGAAAAAAGATGAAATCGTCATTTGTAATGTTTTCCTTTATCTGTTATGTAAAGGATAGTGCCGCGAAAATCAAGGCATAACTTAAACAAAAGGAAACTCCAGATGGCGAAATTTTTATTTATATATCACGGGGGGAAACGCCCCGAAACACCAGAGGCTGGCAAAGATATGATGGCGCGGTGGCAGGCGTGGATGCGCGATACTGCCAATAACTTTGTTGATATGGGTGCGCCGCTTGGCATGTCCAAAACCGTGATGAAAAGCGGGGTTGCCGATAATGGCGGCTCGAACCCAGCGGGCGGTTATTCGGTGATAGAGGCGGAGGACATGACCGCAGCCCTTGCCGTGGCGCAGGCTTGTCCGCTGATTGCCGATGATGGCTCGGTCGAGGTGGCAGAGTTCCATAGTATGAGCATGGATGGGTCGTAAAATAAAACAATAATGCCGACCAGCTCCACGCGAGGGCGGGGTCTTTTGTGCGTAGCCCTGCTCTATGAGCAGGACATGCCAAAAGCCCGATCTATGCTTGGCAAAGCCTAAATAAATTTATAGAAAACCTATCGTCTTGCACATCGGGCTTTTGCGCCCGTACCCCGTATTCACCCTATCTAACCACAACCGCCCTCTTTAATGTGGGTACAGCAAGCAAAAGCCCCCGCCTACTGGTCGTAATCAGACGATTCGCTATCCAAAATCGCCTTTAATTCTTTCAAATGTTTATCGGCGCCCTCAGGATACTCTTCAATCTCTTGCGCGGTTTTGGCGGCAATCTCATCGCTCAGCACACGCAAGGGTTGCCCGGTTTGCAACGCCAAAATATAGGTCTTGGCGGCGCGTTCAAAATAATACATCCGATTAAAAGTATCCGCGACACTATCGCCAATCACCATCACACCGTGGTTGCCCATGACCATAACCTTATGGCGCGGGTCGGCGAATAACTGGGCGCACCGCAGACCTTCCTCCTCAAACGCTAGCCCGCCGTACTGCTCATCAATCACCACACGGTCATAAAAAATCGCCGAGTTCTGGTCAATCGATGGCAAACGGCTATCGGTCAAACTGGCCAAAACCGTGGCATAAACGGAATGGACATGCATCACGCACCGCGCGTGCGGGCAGAGCCGATGTACCGCCCCATGCAGGCCCCAAGCCGTGGGATCGGGCGCGTTCGGCGTGTTTAATGTGTTGCTATCATTGGCATCCAACAGCAATAAATCGGAGGCTTTAATCCGCGAAAAATGCACCTGATTCGGGTTCATTAAAAACTGCGTGCCCGCGTCATTGACGGCAAGGGAAAAATGATTGGAAACGGCTTCGTGTAAATCCAGCCGTGCCGTCCAGCGAAAGGCGGCGGCCAAATCAACACGCAGGGGATAGTGGTTTAGGTTCGGTTTCATTTTCATTTCCTTTTATTAGAGGTTGGTTTATCCTGATTAAAGCATAAAGAGCAGGTATGTTTTGGATATTAGAACATTTAACGCGGTTTGCAAGCCCTTTTTTTTCAAATGGCAAAAATAATTCATAATTTACCATTCATACCTAAACTTGACACATCCGTTAAAAAATACTAAATTCCCCCCACGCCTGCACAAAAACTAAAAACAAAAACGCAAAGCAATCCCCGTGTCCCCCCCCTCCAAAAAAAATCCACCAAACCGCCCGAAACCACGCCCAAAAAAACGCGGGTTGCTCTACCGATTTTTTTATCCACTGCGCCGTGCGATACGTTGGCTATTCTGGCGGTTGTTCGCCGTCTTTTGCCTCGGGTTATCGCTGGCGACTGGCTATTATTATTCCACCCTACCGCCCGCGGCTACACTGATGGATGATAGGCAAAAAGGCTCTGTCACTCTGCTGGATAAGGACGGGCAGGTTTTCGCGTGGCGAGGCGATCAATTCGGCGGGCTGGTCTTTGCCGACACGGTATCCCCGCATCTTTTGGACGCGATTTTGGCGACCGAGGATAAACGGTTCTACCGCCATTTTGGCTTATCGCTACGCGGTATTCTTGGCGCGATGCGCACCAATCTGTTTGAAGGACGCAGTGCTTTGGCAGGTCACGGCGGTTCCACCATTACCCAGCAGGTTGCTAAGGATGCGTTTTTCGCCGACCTACCCAGTAAAGAGCGCAAAATCAAAGAAATCCCAATGTCGCTGGCGATGGAGATAAAATACTCAAAACGTGATATTTTATCGATGTATTTGAACCGCCCGTATTTGGGCGCGGGCAGCAATGGGTTTGAAGCCGCCGCCCAACGGTATTTTGGCAAATCGGCGCGGGATGTGGATATTGCCGAATCGGCTATGCTGGCGGGGTTGCTGAAAGCACCCTCTGCCAATGCGCCGACGAACAATTTGCAACGTTCGGTTAATCGGGCGAATTTAGTCGTGGGTTTAATGCAACGACAGGGGCGGATTACTGATGAAGAGGCCGATTTTGCCCGCGCCAATCCAGCCGCCTTATCCACCGCCGCCAAGGAAAAGGCGGGCGGATATTTCGCCGATTGGGTGATGGAAATTGCCCCCGATTTTATCATAAAAAACACGACCGAGGATATTATTATCCACTCCACCTTTGATCCGTTTGTGCAAAAAGCGGCGGAAGAGGCTTTGCAGTTCGTGTTTGATACCAAAG
This sequence comes from uncultured Amylibacter sp., assembly GCA_959347425.1. Next base: position 1,033,485 of record OY365741.1, read on the forward strand.
TGTCAAAGCAATCCCGCGCCCAAGCGGCGATTGTGGTGATGTCGCCCGATGGTTCTGTCCGTGCGATGGTTGGCGGGCGTGATACGAACCAGCAAGGCACGTTTAATCGGGCGACCCAAGCGTTGCGCCAAACTGGGTCTTCCTTTAAACCGTTTATTTACGCCAGCGCGATGACACAGGGCTATCTGCCCAATGATATTGTTTTGGACGCGCCGATTACTTTGCAGGTTGCGGGGTCGGGCGCGTGGTCTCCGCAGAATTATAAGAAGGGCGAATATCTGGGGCGGATTAGCCTGACCCAAGCCTTGGCGGAATCCATCAATACCTCTGCCGTGCGGGTTGCGGAGAAAATCGGGCGGGTGCGGGTGCGCGCGCTTGCCCGTGATTTTGGCATTACCCGTAAATTGGCGGAGGGGCCGGCGCTGGCTCTGGGGGTTTCGGAATCCACTTTGATAGAGATGACCGGGGCTTATGGTGGTATAGCCACGGGTGGTGTGGCAGTGAAACCCTACGCGATTAATAACCTGACAATCCAAGGCGAGCCCGCGGCGTTATTGGGCAAAACTGGCGGATTGGGGGCGCGAGTGATAGAGCCCGCGGCGGCGGCGGATTTGATTTATATGCTGACCCAAGTGATTGAAACTGGCACAGGCACGCGGGCGATTTTGCCCGATGGTCGCGCGATTGCTGGCAAAACGGGGACAACCCAAGGGGCGCGGGATGCGTGGTTTATTGGGTTTAGCGCGGATTATATTACCGGAGTTTGGATGGGTTATGATGACAATGCGCGGCTGGCGAATGTCACGGGCGGGTCTTTACCCGCCGATATTTGGCGCGAGACGATGGTGCGGATTCACGCAGACTTGCCGTTGCGTGCGTTGTTTGCTGATAAGGGTGCGCCTGTGCGTGGGTTGGCTCGGCGCAAGCAGCGGGTGATAGGCGATGGCGGGGCGGATGAGGATAAAAAGGCACGGACGATTTTGGATCAGATTTTGGATAGCTTTTCTAATAAATAACGATTAACGATTAACGATTAGTGATTAGTGATTAATGATTAATGATTAATTTTTAGTATATCTTTTACTTGTATTGTAAATAATTTTTTGCTATTGGTGTAATCGCTTACGGGCAGACTTCTTGTTGAGCATTCTCGACAAATGGCAAAACGGCAAGCAAAGGTGCTTTTCGTTTGATGTTTATTAGCTTTATAGTATGACATGTGTCGTTTTAACATATTGTCATATCGCATACGAGTGCCCGTAAGCACTTAAACATAGAGAACGAGCCTTGACTAAACTGATAAAATTAAAAGAAGCAAAAAATCTTAGTGAATTAGCAGGGTTGCTTGACTCTGAACCTAAGATTGTTAGCTATATTTTATATAAAATAGATAATGACAAGAAATACAAAAGATTTTCAGTGGCTAAAAAAAATGGTGGGGAAAGGATAATCCATGCTCCCCAGAGGTCTCTTTTACTTCTTCAAAAAAAATTAGCAAAGATACTTTATGAATGTGTGGAAGAACACAAAAAAGATAATCCTCGTTTCTGGTTTGCCTCGCATGGATTTCAAAAAAAACGAACAATCGTATCTAATGCACATGTACATAGGCGCAGGCGTTTTGTTTTTAATCTTGATTTGGAAGATTTTTTTGGCACGATTAACTTTGGGCGTGTTCGTGGTTTTTTTATAAATGATAGGATGTTTAAATTGAACGAAGATGTGGCAACGGTGATTGCCCAAATCGCTTGTCATGAAAACAAATTACCGCAGGGAAGCCCTTGCTCGCCGATTATTTCCAATCTTATTGGCAATATATTGGATTCGCGTTTGTTGGCTTTGGCACGGGATACGCAATGCACCTATACCCGCTATGCTGATGATTTGACATTTTCAATAAATAAGGGTCTTTTTCCACCTGATATTGCTGTAGAAGTGCCTGGTGGGCAATGGGTTGTGGGCGAAAAACTACACAAAACAATAAAAGAAACAGGTTTTACAATCAATGCAGGCAAAACCCGCATGTCATTAAGACAATCACGCCAAACGGTAACAGGGCTTGTTGTCAATAAAAAAGTGAATATCAAAAGAGAGTATTATCTAAGTGTGCGGGCAATGTGTTATTCACTTTTTAATTATGGATATTATCACAAACCTTATAATAAAAATAAAGAAATACTTAATTTAGAACCTTTAGAAGGCACGCTGTCGCATATTTACTTTGTTAAAGATCGGCGCGATCGAAATCATAGAATAAACAAAGAGCTTGCAGAAGTAGGCGAATTTCATCTGCCACGCGGAACCAAAAAACTTTATAAAAAATTTCTTTTCTATAAATATTTTGTTATTCCCAATATTCCTCTAATCATTACAGAAGGTTCTACTGATATAGCCTATCTTAGGTGTGCTATTGGTATGCTTGCCAGTAATTTTCCATCTCTAGCAAGCAAACAAAATGGTGAATCTGGGCTAGGAGTAAAGTTTCTTAAATCATCTAAAACAATACATGATATTATGTATCTTGTTAATGGCGTAGCAGGGCAAACAAGCCTAGTAAAGAGTTACGAAGAAGACTTAAAAAAATATAAGCGTATTTCAAAAATAAAGCACCCCGTTATTATTGTTTGTGATAATGACAAAGGGGTAAAAAGCTTGCTTGCGGCTGCTAGTAAAGTTGCCAGTAAAACCGCTAGTGATGCTGCTGGTGAAAAAATTAAAATTACAATAAATACAGCCAGCAAAGAAGATTTTTATAAATTATTTGAAAACTTATATTTGGTAAAAACCCCTGATATTAAAAATCAAGGAAAAGTAATTGAAGACTTGTTTTCTAAAAAATTGTTAGACACTAAATTAAACGGTAAATCTTTTAACTACAAAACTGCAGTTAATAAAAATACTCATTATGATAAAAACGATTTTGCACAAAAAGTTGTATTAAAGGCGAAAGATCCAGATGATTTTAAAAAATTCATACCTTTACTAGAACGCATTCAAGCCGTGATAGACGACCATAACCCCTAAAAATAATTCATTAATCACTAATCACTAATCATTAATCGTTCATTTAGCTGTCCGCAAATGCACAATCAATTTATCCAAATCCCCACCATTCTTATCCAAAATCGCGCCAATCTGGGTGCGGATATCGCTCAGCAAACTGACACCCTCTAAAAAGATATTATACACCTTAAATGTGCCTTTCACATCAAGAATCTGCCACTGCGTGGAATAGGCGCCCCTGCCCGCGATGGTAACCCGTGAATCCACCAGATAGCCACCAGCAACGCGGGTAACATCGCCCGTCACGACCTCCGCCCCGCGAAACGAGACGAAATACCGCCCGCCATAAAACCGCGCCATATAGCCGCTAAACGCCTTTTGATAGGCGGCTTTTTGCGCGTCCGTGGCACTGCGATAGCTGGGACCAAGGGCTTTACGGGCAATCAGGGGGACTTCGGCATATTGGCTGAACGTATCCTCAAACAGGGCAAAACGGGCTTCATCGTCCAGATCGGCATTGACCGCGGCCAAAACATCTACAATCAAAATATCGACAAAAACACTGGCCGTTGCCTTGTTAATCTGCCCAAACGCGGGTGCGGCAAACAAGATCGCCAGCACCACCAGCATATATCTATTGATAATCATCAGCATAAGGATCCTCCAAATCGTTAATATCCAAGCCCTCGTTTAGGAAATAACGGCGGTTTTGTAAATAAAAGGAACGGATGGTTGCATAGCTATCTTCGGATTCATACAGTAAATTTTGCGAAACCTCCCAATAATTGCGCTGATTTTGAACAATCCCAATAATCCGTAAACCCAGTCGTGCATATCGTTGTTCGCGGCTGAGCACCAACCGCAACGGGTCGGTGAAAACATCCACTATACGCCCTGCGACATCGCGCTCTGTACTTGGCCCGAAAAACGGCAGGGAGACAAATTTCCCCTCGCCAAAGCCCCAAGTATGCAGCGTTTGCCCAAAATCGGCAGAGCGGTTTTTCACGCCAACCGCCGTTGCCACATCCACAATCCCCGCAACACCCACGGTTGTATTCAAAACAAACCGCATGGTTGTTTGGAAAAGCTCATCCAGCTTGCCTTGCAATATATTATTAACCGCACGGCGCGGCATGGACAGGTTATTGATAAAATTGGGGATAATAGGGTTTGGCTTGCCCTTTGGTCGTGTGGGTTTGTCCTTTTTTATCGCCTTACCGTCCGCGTCTTTTTTCACAAAAATACTAAGGGCAGCTTTGTTAAACTCATGGATTTTGCGGTTTTGAACCTCATTCGGGTCATAAATATCAGGGGAATTAAAGCCTTTATCACAAGCACTTAACGCCACAAAAAGCATCACAAAAACCATCATCGCCAGCAAAATGCGCAAGGGTGCATATATAGAATGTGTACGGGGGGCTGGCATCCAAAGGCTCCTTCCTTGTAACTAGGGGTTATATATGGTATAGTGATAAAAGTCAAGGTCATAGCATCCGCACGACCTATCCCCCAAAAACTTTACCAAGAAATTTTGGGGACTCGGTGAAAACCTCGCACCCATCGCGGGTCACACCCAACGAATGCTCAAACTGCGCCGACAACGATTTATCGCGGGTCACAGCCGTCCAGTCATCCGCCAAAACCTTCGTTTCACACTTCCCCAAATTCACCATCGGTTCTATCGTGAAAAACATCCCCTCTTCCAAAATCGCGCCAGAGCCAACACGCCCATAATGCAACACATTCGGTGGAGCATGAAACACCCGCCCCAACCCATGCCCACAAAAATCACGAACAACCGAGCATCCCTGCGATTCGACATAGCCCTGTATTGCCGCGCCTATATCGCCGAAATACGCGCCTGGGCGAACCGCCTCAATGCCAATCATCAGCGCGTCATGGGTCAGTTTTATCAAACGCTCGGCCTTGCGACTACGCCTTCCCGCGATAAACATCCGCGAAGTATCGCCAAACCAGCCATCCAAAATACAGGTCACATCTATGTTTAAAATATCCCCATCACGCAGGTATTTGTCATCACTGGGAATACCGTGGCAAACAACATGATTGATGGAAATGCAACACGATTTGGGATAGCCGCGATAGCCCAAAGTCGCGGGGGTGGCACCGTTTGCCAGCATATAATCGTGGCATAAACTATCCAAATGCCCCGTGCTGATACCTGGGGCGACATGCTCGCCAATCATATCCAAGACCTCTGCCGCCAGCCGACCAGCACGGCGCATCCCGTCAAAATCGCTCGGCTCGTGAATAGTGATACCGCTTTGGTTTATATGAGTCATGGGCGTGGGTATAGCCGAAATTCTATTAAAATTCAAGAGGGCAAAATTCAAGAGGGATTGCCAAACCAAACGTTTCCCACTATCAAATCCTTATGACTGAAACCCATGCACAAAAGAATCCTACAGCCGCGATGATTGTCATTGGCGATGAAATCCTCAGCGGGCGCACCCGCGATGCTAATATGTATCATTTGGCGGGGGTATTGGGGCAGGTTGGCATTATATTAAACCAAGTGCGGGTTATTGGCGATGATAAAACCGCGATTATCTCAGCCGTGCGTGATTTATGCCAAACCCACACACACGTTTTCACCAGCGGGGGAATTGGCCCCACCCATGATGATATCACTGCCGAGTGCGTGGCGGAGGCTTTTAATCGCAAGATAACCATTCGTAAAGATGCCCGCGCGATACTGGCAAGCCACTATAAAGGGGGGGAGGATGATTTAACCCCTGCCCGCTTGCGCATGGCGCGGATTCCAGACGGGGCGGTTTTGATAAAGAACACGGTATCGGGCGCGCCTGGGTTTAGTATTGAAAACCTGCATGTGCTGGCGGGAGTGCCGCATATTTTTGCCGATATGGTTGCCAATCTTTTGCCGACCTTGCCGTCGGGGGCGCGGGTGCGCTCGGACTCTGTCCGTGTGGATTTGCCCGAATCAACCCTTGCCCTGCCTTTGGCGCGGATAGCCAGCGACCATCCCGATATAACCATCGGCTCTTATCCGTTTTATGAAAACGGACGGCATGGGGCGCATTTGGTTGTGCGCGGGATTGACTCTGTGCAGATAAAATCCGCGATTGCCGCGATTAAAACGCAGTTTTTAACAAAAGCAAACTAACCGATAGGCGAATCGCCACCCGTTATTAGTTCGCACACCGACCCGAGCCATTAGCCTTAATCGTTGGACAGGCAATAAAGCCACCAGTCCAGCCATAGGTAGAGGTTCGCGCACCCTCGTTAGAAATAAACACCCCAATCGCGCCAGCACGCCCGATAAGCCCTGTGATAGTCCCATCTGGGTAATTAGCAAGGCTATTGGTAACAGTCCCTGTCATAATACCCCTTTCATCCCAGTATCCGTTCATATTAAGAAACCCTCCAATAGCACCAGAGGTATAGAAATTTCTGTTGCTATAATTAATACTCAGGTGGAATTCTGTACCGCCACGAACTCCATCTGATTGATCAACGGTAGTAGCACCGCTGGTATAATTCCATTTTTTATTGCCAAATAGATGCGCATGCCCCCGCCACGTTGCCACGACTGGGGTTCGATCCCCTTGCGTAAAGCCAGGAGGACGATAACTCCCGAATGGAAGAGGCCTGCCAACATTTGTATTTGGATGAATCCCTGCATGAAAGGTACGTTGAATGGGGCTAGTAGATTCAACAGCCGCCCCGTTTTCATTCCATAGGGAAGCCAGATACGAATACCCGCCAACCAAGCCCGCGGGGGTGGGGATATCCGCATTATTCGCATCTTTGCCCAAGGTAACGGCAACGGTATATGACCTGCGTCTGGCACCATCATCCGTGCGTGAATGGCCATAAGATATATGGTAGGGGGCGGTGGTTGATGTCAACAAAACCTCATTCCATCTACCTGATGCGTTATGGGGGACGTTGACAAGCGCTTCACCCCTAACCTGTGTGGCATAAAGCCAATCCTGATAAGTCGTCTCCGTCGCGACAAAATTGGGCTTGCCCGGTCTTGCGACAAATCCGCCAGCAACATTCGGGGCAACAAAGGCACCAACGATACCCCCCTGGCCGATAAGACCTGATAAAAATCCTGCTTCGGTGCCTCTGCTTGAAACTGTGTTCACATCACCCTCCACTAAACCATCCTCATTAAATCTACCCCTAACTTGATAGGTGTAACCCGGGCTGGTAAGAGGATTTGCCGACAAACCACCAGTGATGCTTCCACCCGTTTGGGTATAAGCAACGGTAAGAGCGATATCGCCGTAACGGGTTTGAATTACGGGTGCCGCCGCAGTCCCGACATTCTGTCGCGCTGACAGCTGTCCAACCCAAGTTGCACTACCCGATTTGCTCTGCACAGGTGCACCCAAATCTGTTCCTGAGGTAACACCCGAATAAAACTGTCGCCTACCCTTGTATATACCAGTATAAAACGCCACAGCATCGCTGGCATCCGTGCCAATACTCGCCAATCTCCATGTGGCAGTTGACATCCTAAGAATACCGCCGTCACGAGCCGTAATCCCCGCTACGCTCTGCCCATTTACGATAAGGGCCGGGTTCGTGCTAGTGACTCCGCCTTGCAACCAATGGTTTTCTGCACGGGGAGTGGGGAACAATCCGTATTTCCCCGCCTCATGCGAAGCCAGCCAAACGTCATTGTGAGTGACTTTTGTTGGCCTCTGATAGGGTACCGCGACAAAGCCACCAGCAAATTTATCGTTTTCTTCATTTGAAGCAAACACACCAATCGCGCCAGTTTGCCCGATAATCCCAGATAGGGGTGCGCTGATTAACCCTCTAAGGATAGTGCCACTTATCGCACCCCGTGGGTTAAATCTACCATCAATGGTGTATAAGAGACCGGAACTGAGGCTGCGTATATCATTTCTAACTGTGCCATCTAATTCCCCAGCTTGCCCTTCATGGTTAGAGGCGAAGCTAACAGTAAGGTCAAATCGGCGTCTGATTGTAGCGGTGCCACTCTGTGCCACCAATTCGCCCCGCCATATTGCGCTTGGGATATTTTGTGCTGTCAACCCAGCCACATCTATCGGCGCACCCACACTTGCGGTATGTAAAACCCCGGCGTAAAAATTACCACCCTGTGCCTTGACGGCAAAGCCATTTGTGGCATCGCCTCCTACTAACCTAGTGCGGAAGTCGGCATTATTGAAATCGCCAATTTGCGCATTTGCACCACTGGCTAAACTAGAAAAACCGCGTGTTCCATCCGTAAATACGGTGGTTTGCAAAAATTCGCTTTTGCCTGGTGTGCTTGGCGCCTCGGCAGGGGAGACGGAGGATTCTGTCCAATCCTCATAATTAACCAGATTTGCATTACTATCTGCCCCTGTCTCCGCCAGGCTTTCATCTTCCGCCACAGCCGCTTCCTCATAGTCGGGATGGTCTGGATTTGATGCGGTGAAACCGCCCGCATTGCCCGTGTTCTTATTGCCGTCAATACCCGTATTTTCGCGGTCAACAAAGGCCGCAACCACGCCTTCTTGGCCAATAAACCCAATGACTCTCAATAAACCGTGGTTATTCGTGGCATCCCTAATCGAAGCAAAGCTATTATATATCTGGCCTTTTTCGTTAAAATTCACAGATAAACGTAGCTGAGCGGCGACGGCAATAGCTGGTCTAGCCTCCGCACGGTTAGGTGCAACATGAAGCCCTAGTCCGGTTCCGGCATCATTGCTAAAGTTAATTTGTTTTTTGGTCCAATCAATATAAAAATTCACCGCCGTTTGCGTGCCATTTTCGGTGGTGCTAAAATGTCCGGGCCATACCGCCGTGGCAGGTGCCTCAGTTAAAGGCGCGCCCAGATTGGTTGTTGGCAGAATCGCAGCATGTTGGGATGTCCGCTGGGCAATAGCGGCTGTCCCTGCTTTTATCAACGTAAAAAAGACATAGCCATCAGGGTTAGTGTTCGGGTTGGCTTCTGTTCCAGCACCGCCACGGCGACCGACATTAATAGTGAGATCGCCTATGGGCACGGTAACGCTGGTGGTTGTTTGCGGTGTTACTACCCCTGTCTGTGAATTGGTCGACGCAGGTGTAACAACGGTTTGAACGATGTCTTCAAATACGGGTGCAATTGCGTGATCCTGCGTTATGGTTACAGACAAAAAGCTATCGGCATATTTGGGGCCGGGAATGAAAGTGGGCTCGGTTCCGGATCCCGGTGACGTCCCAAGCGCAGGTGTCACACAACTGGCATGCGGGGTCACAACCGCATCACCAGTGCAAAGCTCCTCCCGCGCGTCCGCATAGGCTACATTGCTCTTACAACTTGCGTGAAATGGGTCAGCCAAGCAAAACGAGTTCCGCGCCACGGGGTCTTGATAATCCGCAGTACAACTTGCGTGAAACAGGTTCTCATTCGTACGGCAAAAGGTATTCCGTAGCATGTCAAATCGTCCGCCATCACACTGCGTGGAAAAAAGAAAATCAGCATCACTCACCACGCAACCATCCCGCAACGTTGTGCTGAAATTATCACCACAACCCGCAGGTACAGCTGTATTACCGGTAAAGGCGATGTTACAGGCGCGATAGCTCGCGCAAAGTTCATCTGTGGCGGAACGACCGGTTGCACTGCAATATGTATAACGTATCCCCTGTGCCCCAGACAGATAGGGGGCAAAGGTGGAACCAGCCACGCAAGCCGTGGCAAACGGATCAGCCGCACAGGTGGATATAGCACCCGTGCCAAGCGACGCGCACCGCGATGTTTCAATACCCTCAGCACAAGCGTTAATTTGTTCTGTCAGATAGCACCGTGTTGCAGCATCATTATCCCCGCAAGCGGTTGTTTGTGCGGGTTGTCCGCTATACGCAATACATAAGGCATTGAAAGTATCCGCACTATCCCCTTCGCAGGTCTGCTGGACTGCGTCTGCGCAAACCTGTTCGGTAATCGTGGTCGTACCATCGCCACAGTTGGTAACTGCCGTTCTGCGGGCGGTTTGGAATACCGTGGCAGAGGAATCATAACACAGCGCGTGAAACGGATTGGCCGCGCAAGCAAAGGTGGTCGCATTGGTACACAACCGCCCGCGCAAATCCGTGGTACAGGCCGTAATAATAGTATTACGTGACGCCTCATAGGTCGTACCACACAGGGCATTAAACGGATCACCCGTATTAGTCGCATCATTTGCGTCATAGGTGCAAGTGCTTGAAATCACAGCAGTGCAACGGCTCTCGGATGGGCTGGTTGCACAAAAAGCGTTACGTTGTGCTATATAAGTTGGATTGCCATCGCAGGCACTATTAAAAATATCCGAATCACAGGTACTAACAACAGTTTGATCTGTCTCAAATCCAGCGCATAAAACCGGATTCGCTGTTCTTCCAGCGTCATCAACGCAAGTTACCTCAATCGCATTGACGCAAGACTGGCTGGCAAGGTCGCCACTGGGATCAATACATGTGCTAATCGTGCTTTCCCGTGCGAGCTGATAGGTGTCTGAGTTGACGTCTGTTTGACACAAGGGGGCAAACGGATTAGCCGCGTCACCCGTTTCATCCGTGCAAACAAAGGTGGTTGCAATGGTGCATAGCTCTGACGTGGCATCTTTCACACAACCAGTGATAAACCTCTCGCGCGCATCGGCGATACTTTCCGCACTCCTTTCAGTAATTTCTATAGTAGGAGTATGACACTCTTCCGTAAAGGGATTTGCCGCGCACCGGGCCAACAAGCGGGATTCGGGGGTACTAAGATTCACATCAAGTGACAGCCCGCCGCCACCACAGGCGGTTATTAGGGTGAGTGAAACCAAGGATATAAGCGTGTATAGGATTGAACCTGATAGGCGCGGTGCAACTGGGGTATGATAGGTCATTTTAAGAGTCCTTTATTGTGATAACAAGAGTGGTCTTGCCACTATAACCGCGTTTTTCACCCTTTGCAAGCGTTTTTTGCGGTTTTTGGGGGCGTTTTTTACGAGTTTTACGATTTATTCATCATTGATAACGGGTAGGGGGTCGGCTTTTATACCACACCCCGTAAGGGTACTTACCGCCAAAATCACCGCTAAAAACACCCGTAAAATCATTTTTTTGCCGATTTCGCACGATAACGGGCGATCTGTGCTTTCACCTGCACGGGGGCAGTTCCGCCATAGCTGGCACGGGATTTCACCGAATTCTCCACCCCCAGCACATCAAAAACACCTGCGGTAATATCGGCGCATTCGCCCTGCATATCTTTCAAGGATAACCCCGCCAAATCGCATCCACGCGATTCCGCCAAGGCCACCAGCGCACCCGTCACCCCGTGGGCTTGCCTGAACGGCATGCCCAATTCGCGCACCAGCCAATCGGCCAAATCCGTTGCCGTGGAAAATCCCTGCTCTGCCACCGCCCGCATCCGCGTGGGTTTTGGCGTTATATCGCCCAGCATCGCCGCCAGCACCGATAGCGATAAAACCACCGTATCAGCGCAATCAAAGGTCTGTTCTTTATCCTCCTGCATATCTTTGGAGTATGCCAAAGGCAGGGATTTCATCACGGTTAATAGAGCGAAAAACGCCCCGTTAATCCGCCCAGTTTTGGCGCGAATCAGCTCTGCCCCATCAGGGTTTTTCTTTTGGGGCATAATGGACGAGCCCGTGGAAAATTTATCGGACAGCGTGATAAATTGAAACGGGGCCGAAGCCCAGAGCACGATTTCCTCTGCCAAACGGCTCTGATGAACCGCGCAAATCGCGCTACTCGCCATGAATTCCAAGGCGAAATCACGGTCAGACACAGCATCCAGCGAATTGGCACTTGGCGCGGTAAACCCCAATTTATCGGCGGTATAATCGCGGTCAATATCAAATCCTGTGCCTGCCAGCGCACCCGCACCCAAAGGCGATTCGTTCATCCGTTCTCTCGCATCGCAAAACCGCGAGCGATCACGGGCAAACATCTCCACATAGGCCATCATGTGATGCCCCCAGGTAATCGGCTGGGCTATCTGCAAATGGGTAAAGCCCGGCATAATAATATCAATCCCCGCTTCGGCTTGGGTGAGCAGGGCGGCAATCACTCTATCCAGTGCATCAATCGCCAAATCGCATTGGGTGCGTGTCCAGAGTTTGAAATCAGTCGCGACTTGGTCATTGCGCGAGCGGGCGGTATGAAGGCGACCCGCCGCATCGCCAATCAGTTGTCCCAGCCGATGCTCGATATTCATGTGGATGTCTTCCATAGCCTCATCAAAGGTGAAGGTGCCTTGCGCGATTTCGGTTTCAATCAGGGCAAGCCCCTTTTTAATCGCTTCGCCATCGGTTTTTGAGATAATCTTTTGTTTTATCAGCATATCGGCGTGGGCAAGCGAGCCCTTAATGTCTTCGCCCGCCAGCCGTTGGTCAAACTCGATAGAGGCGTTAATCGCCTGCATCATAGCATCTGGGCCCGCGGCATAACGCCCGCCCCACATTTTGTTGATTGGTTTTTTTGTCGTCATTGGGTTATACTAGAGTTAAAGGAGCTGTTTGATGAAAAAGAGCATGTTATACGGGATTTGTGGGCTTGGAATTGTTTTGGCTGTGGGGTTGGTGGTGTTTTCACCATCCTTTTACCGCCAGTTGCCACCAGATGCAAGGGCAGATTTATTTACCGATGGTTTTGACAATGTTTTTGTGGGGGAAATGGCGGGTTTTCAGGCACTCACCCCGCCAATATCGGCTGAGGGGTTGGAGTTTTTGGATAAAGACGGGCAGAGCCTTGAATTGTCTGCATTTCAGGGTCGCGTGGTTTTAATCAATTTCTGGGCGACTTGGTGTGCACCCTGTTTGGCCGAAATGCCTAGTTTAAATCGGTTACAAATCGCGCTAGGAGGTGCGGATTTTCAAGTTATCACGATTGCCACGGGACGAAATGAAACCGCGGATATAGACTCGTTTTTCACCAACCAATCCATCACCCATTTAACCCGTTATCGCGACCCGAACTTACGGCTTGCCCTTGCTTTGGGTGCGGGTAGTTTGCCGACAACCGTATTGATGGATAGGAATGGTTTTATCATTGCCCGCTTACAGGGGGAGGCCGATTGGGATAGCGAGGCGGCACGGCATTTGATTGAATTTTTAACGATTAACCACTAACAGCTCTCATAAACCGATCGCGAATTACCACAGGGTCCATGGTAATCACTGGCAACTTCACATTGCCCGATTCACATTTGCAAATAATAACCGTCATCTTATCACTGGCCAAAGCGGCGGTTAAAACCGCACCCGTATCCTCGGCTTGGCACTCCACCACCGTCTCACACCCGCAGGCCCGCGCAACATCGGTTAGGTTCGTTTTCATCCCAGCATAGGTCGGCTGGTCGCCGGTTGATCCATAACTGCCATTATCAATCACCAGCAAAACAAAGTTATCCGCCACATTATTGGCAATCGTTGGCAGGGTGCCAAGGTTCGTCAAAACCGAGCCATCGCCATCGATAGAAATCACCTTCTTATCCTGCGCCAAAGCCAAGCCCAACCCGATAGAAGACGCCAACCCCATCGTGCCAAGCATATAAAAATTACTAGGCTGGTCATCAATGCAGTGCAATTCTTGGCTGGGCAAACCGATATTGCAAATCACCAAATGATCGCGGATTATCGGCGCGATGTTTTTTAATATCTCGGAGCGTATCATTTTAATAGCCTTTCCAAAAGGTTGCATCGGTCAAGATAGCAACGGGTTTATTACACATAAAACAATGTTTTAGGATTGCATCCAGCTCTGCCACATCCGCCTCGTTATGAAAATGATAGGTCGGGATGTTTAACTGCGCCAATAACGCCTTGGTATGAACCGCCATTTCCACTTGGCAAGCAACAGGCTCGCCCAATTCCCCACGAAAGCTAATCAGCATCGGCAGGGGCATACGATAGTATTGAATCAAAGTCACCAGCGTGTTTATCGTCACGCCAATCGCCGTGTTTTGCATAATAATGGCGGAACGTTTGCCGCCCATAAAAGCCCCCGCGCACAAACCCATGCCTTCGTCTTCTTTGTTAGAGGGAATGTGATAGACGGATTTATGCGACTCCAACTCCTCAATCACGCCAGCCAGCTGTTTGCACGGCACGGTGGTGACAAATTCCACCCCGTTGGCGACAAAATCCTCAACAATTTTCTTACTAATAGACATCCAAATCCTTTCTTAAAAACGATGTAATAGGCGGAATTGATTAAAAAAATCAGAGTCAAAAAACTCCTGCCCAAAAAACTCAATTAGGGACGGTTTAACAGAAGACAGATAAAAATCATAGCCCTGTTGATAGACCTGTTCAATAAAAGCGGTATAATCGGCCAAAATCGGCGTGGTACTGGGTAAAAACGTGGCAATCTGGGCATCAAAAGTATAAAGCCCCGCCATCAGCAAAACAACACACAGCCCCACCTGAAAGCCAGCAAAGAAAATCCTCTGGTCATTCGGGGCGAGGGGCGGGTCGGTGTCGCCATAAGGGCTGGTTTGCAAAGGCGTGGTTAGGGGGTCAAAACCGTCTATTTCATCTGCTTTGCCCGAATTTTTATCTGTGTTTTTATCTGTGTTTTTCCCCGTGGATTTCTTTGGGAGTTTGCGGCTGGATTTATCCTGTTGCTCTTCCTGTGGCTCTGACGGCATAATAAAATGAATCGGCGGGGTGGTTTTGATACCAGAGCCCTTTATAATAGGCGATTTCGCACCTTTCGGTGCTGCGGTGGTTTGGGCGGGTTTTTGAGCGGTGGTTTGGCGGGCGGATTTGGCGTATTGCGCCTCATCGCGCAGGATTTCAACGATTTGGTCAGAGGACATCGGCTCTTCCGCCTCCCCCGTTACACTGGCGGTTTGGTTTGTGCTTTTCGCACGCGTCTTTGGCGATTTGGTTGTTTGCGAACGTTTGGGTTTTTTCACCTCTTGCGTTTTGCTGCTTTTGGGTTTTGCACCCTCACCCTCATCCAAAGGGTCGGTCAAAAGCAAAGGCGGATAATGCATCCAAACATGCGCACAATTGCTGCAATGCATGGTGCGCCCACTTTTAGGCGCAAGTTCATCGGCAATTTCATATTCCACAGTGCAATTTGGACAGGACAGGCGCATCGGTTTTATTGGTCTTTATTTTTAGGGTTTTGGGGGCGGATTATCGGTTTATTTTATCAAACCTTACCCCAAATCCCGCCCGCTTGCAAGGTTTTTTCATGTAAAACATTGACAATACATTGACAAGGGGCGAAAAATCAACCAAACACCCCCAAACAAAAGGATAAATTTGATGGGGTTTTCGTATCGCTTACGGGCATGGCTGTTTGCCTTTTTAATCTATGCGGCCATGGCGGTGATTGGTATTGCTGGGGCGATTCCTGCGGCCATATCGCGCAAATGGGCGTATAAAATGTGTCGGTTTTACGCCCTGTTTATTTTGGGCGCGGCACGGATTTTGTGCGGGTTGCGTTATGAAATTCGCGGCGAAGTGCCAAGGGGCTCGGTCGTCATAGCCTCCAAACACCAATCGTTCTTTGATATTTTAATTCATTTTGCCACCTTGAATCAGCCGAATTTTGTGATGAAAAAGGAACTGCGCTATGTGCCGATTTTTGGCTTTTACGCCTCCCGCTTGGGGGTCAGCTTGGTGAAACGCGGGGAAAAGGGCAAATCCATGCGCCAGATGCTATCGGGGGTGCAAAAGAATAAGGACGCGACAACGCAACTGGTGATTTATCCGCAAGGTACGCGGGTTGCGCCACGGGTTGCTATGCCCTATAAAATCGGGGCGGCGGTTTTGGCGCAGAATTTGGGGCGAGTGATTGTGCCTGTGGCAACGAATGTCGGCTGTTTTTGCAATAAACATGGGGGATGTTTGCGTGGCGGTTTGGCGGTGATGGAGTATTTGCCTTCTATTGAAACCGATTGTACACCCGCTGTTTTGATAAAACGGATTGAAACGGTGGTAGAAGATGCGTCCAATCGTTTGATGGAAGAGGCAGGGATTTAGTGATTAATGATTAGTGATTAGTGATTAGCGGGGGGTTGTGGCAAATTTCTTTCCTAAAATAACGAGCTCCAATTATTTTAAATAACGAATAACAAGAATAACCAATAATTCACCATTCATAATTCATAATTCACCATTCATCACTAATCACTAATCACTAATCACTCACACCTAAAAACATCTTCCAGTCGCAGTTTCACCGTGCGTTTGCCACGCCAAGTATCAACGACTAACCGTCCCGCGATATGAAACGCCGCCCCGTTATGGTTCATTAACATATCGCCCAAAGGTCCATCAAAGGCACGAAACGCTATCGCGGCGATTTGTGCCTTATCCTCATCAGCAAAGCGCAGTTGCAAATGGGTATCACCCACGGGCTTACAATACGCCACCCGCATCCCAGCAAAAGCAAACCGCGGACCAGCAACAGCCGAGCCATAAGGACCCGCCTGTTCCAACTGGTCTATCAATTCTGCATCTATCGCATTCACCCGTGCCACACCGTCCAAATACAGGTTTGCTGGGCCAATATCCCCTGCCCCTTGCGTTGCCAATAAATCAGATAACCGCGCCATTGCCGCGTCCAGATTATCGCGATGAAGGCTGAGTCCTGCTGCCATTTTATGCCCACCCCCGCTGAGCAAAAGTCCCTCCCGCACGCAGGTTGCCACACCCGCGCCGATATCTATCCCTGCCAGCGACCGACCAGAGCCTTTGCCAATATCCCCATCAAAGCCAATCACGACAGAGGGACGATTGCTCGATTCCTTTATCCGTGCTGCGACAATCCCCAAAACTCCGCTATGCCAGCCCTCCTCTGCCGCCCAAACAAGCGGGGCGTTTGTGCCAATCGTTTTGGCGCGTTCCACGGCTTGGGCGCGGGCAAGGTCGGTGATAATCGCTTCAATCTCTCGCCGTTCCTTATTCAATACCGCCAGTTGCTCTGCATAGATCTTTGCCAATTCAGGGTCTTCACAGCATAAGAGGGTTAATGCCAAATCAGCCTTACCAACCCGCCCGCCAGCGTTCAAACACGGCCCCACACCAAAGCCCAAATCGGAGGTCGTCGGCGCACCAAACAGATTAATCGTATCCATCAAGGCGACCAGCCCAATCCGTCTGCGCCCCGCCATGATTTTCAATCCTTGGCGAACAAAGGCGCGGTTTAATCCAATCAAAGGCACGACATCGGCAACAGTCGCCAAGCCAACCAAATCCAGCATCTCAATCAAATCAGGGCAAGTCTCCCCCGTGCCTCCTCGCAGACGATTCAGGGCAATCAGCGTCATAAACACCACCCCAGCGGCACAAAGATAAGTTAATTCGCTGACCTCATCTTGCCTGTTTGGATTAACCACGCCAAAACACGGGGGCAGAATTTCACCCCCCTGATGATGGTCTAGCACGATAATATCGCAAGAAATCCCCTCAAACGCGGCATGCGCCATCGTGCCACAATCCACGCAAATAATCAAATCATGGTCTTGGCAAAGATGCTGCATGGCGGGGTTGTTTGGACCATAACCCTCTTTTATTCTATCTGGAATATAGGGCGTAGCAACCAGCCCCAATTGTTTTAACCAGAGCATTAACAAAGCCGCCGAACACGCCCCATCAACATCATAATCGGCAAAAATGGCAATACGTTGGTTATCCTGCACCGCTTTATTAATCCGCTCTGCCACCTTATCCATATCCAAAAGCGTGGACGGGTCAGGCATCAAATCCGCCAAACGCGGGGAGAGGTAAGCGGTTGCGTCGTTAGGCTCTACCCCCAACCGCGCCAAAATCCGTGCCAATAAATCGGGGATATCGGCGATTTGGGTCATTTGGCTGGACTTACGCATTTGCGCGTTGGTGGGGCCAAGCCAAAGGCGATGCGTGGCAGACTCCTCCACCCCCAAAAACGCGGGTGGCTTTTCTGTGGGCTTTTCATCCCCGCCAGATGGTTTATCTTGTGATTGATTCTTTGCTTTTGTTTTTGTCATAGTCTTTCCCTTTTTATCATTCCGCCTTATACGCTTTTATTCAGCACCATAAAAGGTTAAAAAATCCTTGCCTTTTGCCAAATTTTATACTATACACCACTCACACGGGCGGGGAGCCCCCCGCACCACCCCACATATTCCAATAAAAAAGGTGTACACTATGGATAAACGCAATTTTTACATAAACGGGCAATGGGTTAAACCCAGTCAGCCAAACGATTTCACGGTCATTAATCCCGCCACGGAAGAGGCTTGCGCGACCATTTCCCTCGGCAGTCAAGCCGACACAGACGCGGCTGTTGCGGCGGCGCGCACAGCTTTTAACAGCTGGTCGCAAACCTCTGTCACCACACGAATAGAGTTGTTAGAGGCGATTTACGAGCAATATAAAAAGCACAGCGATGATTTAATCGCGGCGATTTCTATGGAAATGGGTGCGCCGATGACTCTATCACGCGAACAGCAATTCACCACGGGTGTTGGGCATATTAAAAAATTCATCACCACCCTAAAGGATTTTGAATTTGAAACCCCGATTAAGGGGTTTGAAACCGAACGGGTTATCCGTGAGGCAATTGGAGTCGTTGGCTTGATTACTCCGTGGAACTGGCCGATGAATCAAATCTGCCTAAAGGTTATTCCGGCGATTGGCGTGGGGTGTAGTACGATATTAAAACCCTCTGAAATATCGCCTTTGTCTGGGATTGTCTTTGCCGAGATTATGGACGCGGCGGGTGTCCCTGCGGGTGTGTTTAATCTGCTGAATGGCGATGGTTTGGGTGTTGGCACGCAATTATCCAGCCATAAGGATGTGGATATGATTTCCTTTACGGGCTCTACCCGTGCTGGGCGGGCGATTACCATTGCCGCGGCAGAAACGGTAAAACGCGTCACCTTGGAATTGGGCGGTAAGGGCGCGAATATCGTCTTTGCCGATGCCGATAAGGACGCGGTGATGCGTGGCACAAAACACGTGTTTAACAATACTGGGCAATCGTGTAACGCGCCAACACGGATGTTGGTGGAGCGGAGTATTTATGACTCGGCGGTGGAAATCGCAACGAAAACTGCGAATGATGTCATTGTCAATGATCCGTCTGTTGAGGGCGCGCATATGGGGCCGTTGGTCAGCGAAGCGCAGTTTAACAAGGTACAAGGTTTGATTGAACAGGGGATAAAAGAGGGGGCTCGGCTGATTGCTGGCGGTCTCGGTCGTCCTGACGGGTTGAACAAGGGGTATTTTGCCCGTCCAACGGTTTTTGCTGATGTGAATAACGATATGGTTATTGCAAGGGAAGAGGTGTTTGGCCCTGTTCTGGTGATGATTCCGTTTGATAGTGAGGAAGAGGCGATTGCCATTGCCAATGATACCGATTATGGTCTGACGAACTATGTTCAAACGGGCGATGTGGAACGGGCACGGCGGGTATCGCGTGCATTTCGCTCTGGCATGGTGCGGGTTAATGGCGATAGCGGACGTGGTCCGTCACCCTTTGGCGGGTATAAGCAATCTGGCAACGGACGCGAAGGCGGCGCCTGGGGGTTAGAGGATTATCTGGAAGTGAAACACGTGACCAGTTGGGAATTTTAATTTTTTTCGCTGTTGGTGATTTTGCGGTTATCGGGGGTTATTGGCGGTTTATCCTCTAATAACCCCGAATCCGCCCGAATCCCCCTTGTATTTCATAAATAAACAGGTTAAAAGGCATAATCGGTATCGCGGGGTGGAGCAGCCCGGTAGCTCGTCAGGCTCATAACCTGAAGGTCGTAGGTTCAAATCCTACCCCCGCAACCAGATTTTTTTGCCCGATTTTTTGTGCAGTGCTTAAACTGGGGCTTAAAGTCGCATCGCTATAAAATTCATTCACCGCCAACCCGTGCTTCCAACACAACAAACGCTTGCGCCCACGGATGGTCGTCGCTTAAACTGAGATGAACTTTGGGGCGATGCCCTGCGGGTACCATCGCGGTTGCCCGTTCCAATGCCCAACCGCTCAATGTCACAATCGGCTGACCGCTGTCAAGGTTTGATACAGAAATATCCTTCCACGAGACACCCATGGCGATTCCTGTTCCCAAGGCTTTACTGGTTGCCTCTTTCGCCGCCCATCGTTTGGCAAGGGTAGCGATATAGGTCTTTGGGGAATTGGCACGGCTATCGGCCTTATCCAGCTCAGCAGGGGTGAAAACACGCATGCGAAACCGCTCGCCGAATTTATCCAGCGTCCGTCCAATCCGCTCTATATTAGCCATATCTGTGCCAACCCCGACAATCATGGTTTTATCCCTGTTCTTGCCCGCACCATCTCGGCGCGCATTTTTTCAATCGCCGCGGCTATACCGATACTGATTGATTCGCCAATTAAAAAATGCCCGATGTTTAATTCACGTACCGACATAATCGCGGCAATCGGCGGAGTCGTTTCAAAACACAGGCCATGCCCGGCATGCACTTCCAACCCCAAATCCGTGGCAAATTGCGCCATGGACACCAGCTTGGCCAGTTCCTCGGCTTTATCCGCAAACCGACCCTCCGCATGGGCGTGGCAATAGGCACCCGTATGCAGCTCTATCACAGGTGCGCCAATCCGTGCCGCCGCCTCTATCTGTTTTTGCTCGGCGGCGATAAAAATACTAACCCTGCACCCAGCTTCGCGCAAAGGCGCGATAAAATCACCAATACGGTTTTCCTCCCGTCGCAGTTCCAGCCCGCCTTCGGTTGTCCTCTCCTCGCGTTTTTCTGGCACGATACAAACCGCATGGGGCAGGTGTTTTAACGCAATCGCTTGCATCTCCTCCGTTGCGGCCATTTCAAAATTCAAAGGAATGGATAATTGCCCGATTAACGCGGTTATATCCGCGTCACAAATATGACGGCGGTCTTCGCGCAAATGGGCGGTAATCCCATCGGCACCCGCCGCTTGGGCTTGCAGAGCCACCCGCACAGGGTCCGGATTCGCGCCACCGCGAGCGTTGCGCACGGTTGCCACATGGTCAATATTCACACCAAGACGTAATTCATCACTCATCCGCCTGCCCCTTTGTTTTAATCGCTTCATGCAATTCTTTCCATTTTTTCACAATCCGCCCTTTGCGCCGTTTTTGATAAATCCGAATCAGCGATTTTAGGATAAAATATATCACACCTGCCGTGATAACCCCGGGCAATAACCCGCCCAGCATATAAGGCAAAACCAGATGGGTGATAAAATCGACAAACCCTTGCCAATCGCCCTCACCATAGCCAAAAAGCGTTTTGATATTATGCCAGATAGAACCCCAAGCATCGCTGAACCCGTTATGAATCTCTCGCCACACGGTCTCAGAACTGCTGGATTGCAAAATCCACGCCCCGCCATTATAGCTGATAAGCGCGATAAGTGGAAAGGTAATGGGATTGCCAAAGAAGGTGCCAATAATCGCCGCCCAAAGATTGGCACGGAGGATAAACGCCAGCCCCATTGCCAGAAAGAAATGAAAGCCAAAGAACGGGGTGAAACAAACATAAACCCCGCAGGCGACTCCTAGGGCGATTTTATGCGGGCTATCGGGAATCCGTTTCACCCGATAGCTGATATAATTTAACGCCCTGCGCCACCCGCCGTGGGGATACACCAGCTCGCGCAGTTTGTTTAACAATGTGCGGGGGATGCGGCGTTTAAACATAATGGGTGCTTTATTGGGGATGGATGAGGGCTTTTATTTGGTCGGGCAGGTTCAACTGCCCTTATCATATAGGGTAAATCATGGGCAAATAAAAGGGCTAAATCAATTTGGCAAATCGTTTTTTCTGAACAATGCGAGAGATATCTGGATCCAGCTCTAACCCGCCGATGATATGATAGAGGTGTTCAACATCGCGTAAGGTTAAGCAGACTTCCAAGCGATAAAAATCGGCGCGTTTTTCGGTGAAGACCAAATCGGTGATATTGGATTTGTTCTCGCCAATCAGCGTGCAAATCCGCCCCAGAACCCCTGCGTCATGGGCTACCGTTAATTCCAATACCACGCGGTTATCGGGGATGGCGTGGTTGCCCGACCAGTGCAGGTCTATCCAATCTTCGCCCTCTAATTCCACCAGCGTTTTGCAATCAATCCGATGGATAAGGACGGTCTTTTTTGTCTCTGTTTTTTTGTCCGTGTCTGTGTTTGCCTCTGTGTTTGCCTCTGTGTTTGCCTCGCCATTTTGCGTGGCAATCCCAATAATCCGCTCACCTGGTAAAGGTTGGCAACACGGTGCGGATTTCGGAAACTGCCCAATCTCTAACCCAATCACAATAGAGCTGGCTTGCGTCTGGTTCGCCGCGTTATCCCCGACCCGTTTCCCCGCCTTTTTCAAAGACGGATTTTGCGCCAATTCGGGATAGAGCATTTGAATCACATCCTCTGGCTTTAACTGCGCGTTCGGGTTGCCTATGTCGGTAAAGAGCGCCTCTCGGTTTTTCAAATTTAACTTGCGAATCACAACATCAATGTTTTTCAAAGTCAGACGTTTTTGAATCCGTTTAAACGCCAGATCAAGGTCGGTCCGCCCCGCGATAAAATACCCCTTGCGTTTTTGCACAGCCAAGGCGCGGCGGATTTCGCGATGGGCATGGCTGGTATTGGCGTGTTTTATCCAGCTTTCATCTGGATACTGCCCATGGGCGGTTGTGATTTCCACCGATTGCCCGTTGCGCAGACGCAGCGAGCGCGGTGCATCCTTCCCATCCACCAGTGCGCTGATGAATTGATTGCCCAAACGGCTATGAATCGCATAGGCGAAATCAATCACCGTGGCACCTTTGGCCAGATTAACCACTTCACCTTTCGGGGTGAAACAAAATATCTGATTGGTGAACATTTCCAATTTGACGTTTTCCACGAAATCCTCGTGGTCTTCGATATTTTCAATGTTTTCCTTCACCGCAGCAAACCAAGACAACGGGTCGGGCGCATCCCCGCCCGTGCTTTGCTTACCATCGCGGTACGACCAATGCGCCGCCACACCGTATTCGGCGATGCGGTGCATATCCTCGGTGCGGATTTGAATCTCGACAATCCGCCCATCGCGCCCTGATACTGTTGTGTGGAGCGAGCGATAGCCGTTCGGTTTCGGCTGGCTGATATAATCCTTAAACCGCCCAGGAACGGCGCGCCAGCGTTTGTGAATCGCGCCCAAAATAGGATAAATATCCGCCTCATCCGTGGCAATAATACGAAACCCATAAATGTCGGAGAGCCGTTCAAACACCCCGTCTTTCTGGCGCATTTTATGCCAGATGGAATAGGGGCGTTTTTCACGTCCATAAATCTCTGCCGTGATACCCGCCGTGGTTAAAACCTCTTTTATATCCTTGGTGGTTTTTGGCACGCTCAGCCCGCGTTGGTTTTTTAATTTGATAAAACGGCGCATGATGGAGGTGCGAGCCTTCGGGTTCAGCACGCCAAAAGACAAATCTTCCAATTCCTCACGCATATTTTGCATCCCCATACGGCCAGCTAGGGGGGCGAAAATATCCATAGTCTCTTGGGCTTTGCGGGTTTGTTTATCGGCGGACATAAAGGAAATGGTGCGCATATTATGCAATCGGTCGCCCAATTTCACCAATAAAACCCGCAGGTCTTTGGAACTGGCCAGTAAGAATTTTTTCAAATTCTCTGCTTGTAGCATTTTGCGGCGTTCTTCTGCTTCGGTTTGTTTCGGGGGGGTTGGGTTTAGCGGGACGTGCGATAGATCAAGGTTGGTCAGTTTCGTCACACCCTCCACCAAATGGGCGATTTCCGTGCCGAATCGTTTGGCAATATCATTAAAACCGGCGTTCGTGTCTTCCAATACATCGTGTAGTAACGCGGTTATGATGGTGGAATCATCCATGTGTTGGGCTGCCATGATTAAGGCAACCTCCAAAGGATGGGTATAATAGGGCAGGTTGGATTGGCGGGTTTGCCCCGTGTGCATCAGCTTGCTGTAATCGCAAGCTTGCTGAATCAAATCAAGATCTGATTTGGGGTTATAGGTGGTGATCTGGTCTATCAGATTTTGGCTGGTAATCATCGAGTTATCCGTAAGGGGCGAATTGCTCCTTATTCATAACACAATTCATAACATAGGTATAAAAGGATTAAAAGATGAGATTAGTCGCGACTATACACGAAAATTACACACGAAAACTATATGCTAAAATTACTCTGGCATTTCATCCGAAGTTTCATCCGCGGGGGTTCCCTGTGCCGCCATCAGGGCGCGTAGGAGGACTTCGTTTTCCGTGTCATCGCCACCCATATCGCCATCTTCACCCATTAAAATAGCCATATCGGCATTATCAGGTTCATCAACTTCAATCTGGGTTTGGTTGCCTTGGATTGTCCGTTCCATCAAATCCTCTGCGCTGTAATGGTCTTCTTCAATTTCGCGCAACGCCAGCACGGGGGCTTTTTCTTTTTTATCGCCTGCATCAACCAAAGGCGTATCGCCAGAAAAAATCTGCCGCGCACGGTGGGTTGCGACCATCACAAGGTCAAAGCGATTGGGGATAATATCAATACAATTTTCAATGGTAACACGAGCCATGGGGGGGTTCCTTTTATGGGGGTTTTTGTGGATTTAGCGAATCGGGTAGCGGTTTTTTGCGGGTTTCAAGTGTATATAGCGGTTTTTTGCGAAAAGGCAAGCGGTTTTTAGTGATTAGTGATTAACGATTAGTGATGAATAGCCCTGCGGGTCTTCGTAATCGCCACGCGATACCGACCAGCGTGGTCTTTTGTGCGTAGCCCCCACTTCGTGGGAGCATGCCAAAAGCCCGATCTATGCTTGGCAAAGCCTAAATAAATTAACGATGAATGGGTTTTTTCTGCCACTTCTTGACTGGTCGGCATTTCGAAGAAATGACGAAGACCCGAAGGGCAGAATCGGTAATAGTTATTCTAGGGCAGACCTCTAATTCTAGG
This sequence comes from uncultured Amylibacter sp., assembly GCA_959347425.1. Next base: position 1,058,392 of record OY365741.1, read on the forward strand.
AAACGACCGCCCCAAAAAGGGTGGTCGCGCGCACCCGAAGCGGGGTGGGTGCGCGTCAGGCTATCGTTGATACTGGGTCAGTGTATTTTAGAGTCGCTAGTGAAGCAAATTCCCTAACACCTAACAATCAAGACGCACACCCTTCGGGTTCGCGCGACCCGTGCCACCATGACTTGCGGTTATTTTATTTGAAAAAGATTTGCCAAGTATAACCAAAGGCTTTTGTGTATGGGCTTTACACGATTTTATCTTGGTCGGGCAGGTTCAACTGCCCTTATGTAAAGCCCTATATGCACAAAAGCCCCCACTAATCACTAATCGTTAACAACCCACGTCTCTGCCTGTGCATCGCTGGGCAAATCCTCTAACATCTGCCCGGCGGTTTTGCCCAAAACAGGATGCTGCCAATCGGGGGCAACATCGGCCAAAGGTCGCAAAACAAAGGCGCGATCTTGGATACGCGGATGGGGCAGAATTAACTCGGTCGGGGCAATCCGCATCTGCTCCGATAACGCCAGCCCGCGCCATTGCCCAAAAACCTCTGCATTCGGCAAAACCTGCGCCCCATAAAACAGCAAATCCAAATCCAAAACCCTCGCCGCCCACCGATTCGCGTCCTGTCCACCAAAACCCAGCGTTTTGGGGGTGCGACCAAATGTCGCTTCTAACCCGTGTAAATCCGTCAAAATCTGTTTTGGCGAGCGAAAACATCGCCCAATAACGACCGTATTTATGTAATCTACGCCACTGTTTTTCGGGAAAGCTTTGGACTGATACAGCCGCGCCACCGCCATAATACCCATATTTTTATCGGCTTTCAAAGCCTCCACCGCCCGCAAAACCACGGTTTTCACCGTTTCAATGGAATCCGCCCCATTCGCCCCCAAAGCAATAGCAAAAATGTTATTAAAATTTCTTTTTTCCACTTGATTTTTCGCCCAAATATGGTTGTTAATATTTTATATACGAATATGTATAGGACTACATCTTTAAACCAAAGAATAAAACAAGGAAAGGATATAATTATGTTTTATCGCGATGAAAGACTGGCTTTATTTATTGACGGCTCTAATCTGTATGCCGCCGCCAAGGCCCTGAATTTTGATATTGATTATCGGCTGTTACGGACCGAGTTTATGCGCCGTGGCAAAATGCTGCGGGCGTTTTATTATACTGCGCTTTTGGAGGGGGAGGATTATTCGCCCCTACGCCCACTGGTTGATTGGCTGAATTACAACGGCTATACTATGGTAACGAAAGTCGCCGAGGAATACGTGGATTCCCAAGGGCGGCGCAAGATAAAAGGCAGTATGGATATAGAGCTGGCCGTGCAAGCGATGGAGCTGGCAGACCATATTGACCATATCGTTATATTCTCTGGCGATGGCGATTTTCGCCCTCTGGTGGAGGCTTTGCAGAGGAAAGGCGTGCGTGTGTCTGTGGTATCCACGATAAGGTCGCAACCGCCGATGATTTCGGATAAATTGCGCCGTCAGGCCGATAATTTTATCGAGCTGGATGATTTGCGCGATGTGTTAGGGCGCTCTGATCGTAGCGATGCGGATTATAACGGTGGTGGCGATGGGCAATCGGCGATGCCGCCTATGCCGTCCTCTGCGCCGTCTTCTGCCCCTTCTTCTGTGCCAGAGGTGCCACCTGCACCAGCAGTGAAAGAGTGATTTTTAAAAAGGGGCGGTGATAAACTGCCCCTTTTTTTCATTCCCCATTAATTAACGTTTTTTTAATCTTTTATCCCTTTTATAGACCATGTCTGGTACAAAAGGGGACTTTATAATGACACTGGCTTGGTCGATTTATTTATCCGTGCTGTTTGCGCTGTTGGGCTTTGGCGGGCTGTCGGCGCAGATGCTGCGTAAGGCGAGCTTTACCCAACTTGGCACGCGAATCCGCTCGCGGATTCGTAATGGTTTTGAACGCGGTGCGGAGTGCTTGCCTGATTTGATTTGGCGCGAGGATGAGGGGAAATTGGTTTGGGCGAACCGTGCGTTTAGGGATAAAATGTCCGCGATGGGTTATGACACACCCAGTATTGCTTCGTTTCAAATTACCCAGTCTGAAAAGAATGAAGCCACCCCCGCTGATATTGGCAGTACGCCGATTCGCGCCGTGCTGATGGATAAAGATGCTGCGCAAAAACTGCCGTTTAATTTGCAAACGCTGATATTTAAAAACCACAGGTATTTTCGGGCAATTTCGGCGGCAGAGGCGGCGCGTGCCGAAATAGGGCGGCAAAAACTGGTGCAAAATATATCGCAAACCTTCATCTACGCCCCCGTTGGAATTGTCTTTTTTGATGCGGGGGGCAGTTTGACTATGTTTAATCCGCGTGTGTCAGAGCTGTTGAATCTCTCCCCCGCGTGGCTGGCTGGTCAACCCAGTTTAAAGGAATTTCTGCATCGCCTCCATGATAAGGGAACCTTGCCCGAACCGCCCGATTTTAACGCGTGGTGTCAGCCTTTTGAACACGCCTGTATGCCTAATAAAGCCAATCACGGGATTGTTTTGGACGCGGAAATCGGGCAGGAAATCGGGCAAAATAACGACCCGTTCCAGCCCGAAAAAATCCTATATGAAGAGGATTGGAATATGCCCAACGGGCAGATTTACCACGTCCGCGCCCACGCCCATCCGAATCAGGCGTTGTCGTTTTATATTGAGGATATAACCAATCATATAACCGTTGAACGCGAATATCGCGCCGATTTGAAAAGCCTTTATCGCGTGTTTGATGCCCTGCAAAGCGCGATTGTGATTTTTGATCGCACGGGCGCGGTGGCGTTTAGCAATCAAACCTTTGATACCATGTGGGGCGAGGTTTTTTCCAGTGGTATTCCCCTGCGTACGATTGATTCGCTGATGGCGACTTGGACCGATCATTGCCAGCGAACTGGCGTGTTTAAGACCCTGCGCGATTTTGTTTTGCAGGCAGGTGTGCGGGAGGTTTGGGTGACAGATATCATCACGAAAACCGGGCAGGATTTGGGATTGCGGGCGGTACCGCTTGGCAATGGACAGACGGTTTGTGAGTTTTATTTACAGGATAAATCAATAGGTCATCACCCGTCGAGGATAAGCGAATCGCCGTTTTTAACGGCGGAAGCATGACGGGGTTATTTTACCCGCCAATTTTACCCTTGAAACCCCGCGTGGATTGCCCTAGACTTGCCTCCAAAACACGCGATAAATTTGGGGCAGATTGTGAATACGCAGATTATCTTATCATCGGAAAGCCAAACCCAGGATTTGGCACGGCGCATCGCGCCACTGCTGAAACAGGGAGATGTTTTATTGCTCTATGGTGATTTGGGGGCGGGCAAATCCACCTTTGCCCGCGCTCTTATCCAAACGTTTTTGCGCGATAAAACCCAAACGATTCCATCGCCGACTTTTACCCTGATGCAAACCTATGACGGGGTCTATGATGGGGAGGATATCGCGATTTGCCACGCCGATTTGTATCGTTTAATGGACGCGGGGGAGGTGGAAGAACTGGGGCTTTATGACGAATTCACCCGCGCCCTGTGTTTGATAGAATGGCCAGATATACTCGGCGATTCTGTGCCGAGCCACGCTTTGCATTGTCGGTTTGGCATTGTGTCGGAGCACCAACGCGTTCTGTCATTTCAATCCCAACACCCGCGTTGGACGGATTTTTTTAACACCCAAATTGGCGATGTTTTGCCAAAAGAAATGGCGAAGACATGACCCCCCGCGCCGATATGATTGAGGCATTTTTGCAAACCGCGGGCTGGGCAAGAGCCAGTCGCAAGCCGTTAAAAACCGATGCGTCAAACCGCCATTATACCCGTTTGAATGACGGTAAAATCAGCCGTTTGCTGATGGATGCGAATCCCGCTTTGGGCGAAGATGTCGCGCCCTTTATCGCTATCACCGCGATGTTGCTGGAACGCGGATTGTCCGCACCACAGATTTATCACGCCGATATGAAAAACGGTTTTTTATTGATAGAGGATTTTGGCGATGCCTTGTTTAAGACGGTTTGTGATAGCGACCCCCCGCAAGAAACCGCAGAAGAAATCACACTGTATAACGCGGCGATTGATGTGCTGGTGAAACTGCATAAAACGCCCGCGCCCGAAACCCTTGCCGTTTATGATATTAAAACTTACCTGCGGGAGGCGGCACTTTTAACCGAATGGTATGTGCCAGCGTTTGCCGATAAGGGCGTGGATGCGACCGAATATAATAAAATTATCACTGCCCTTTGCACGCCTTTAATCGGTGAAAAAACATTAACTCTACGCGATTATCATGCCGAAAATTTAATCTGGCTACCCACCCGAAAGGGCGAAGCTCGTGTCGGTTTGCTGGATTATCAAGACGCGTTATTGGGGCATGCGGGGTATGATTTGGTCTCGCTCTTAATGGATGCGCGGCGTGATACTTCTGCGGATTTGCGCGAGTCCATGCTGGCGCGTTATACCGAAAAACGCGGGCTTACAGGTGCGGCAAAAACGCAATTTATTTCCGCCTATCATCGGGCTGGCGCACAAAGGAATTGCAAAATTTTGGGGATTTTCACCCGTTTGTGCGTCCGTGATGGTAAGGCGCAATACGGCGACCTCTTGCCCCGTGTTTGGCAACATTTACAATCCGCGTTGCACCATCCCGATTGCCAAGAGCTGGCAAATTGGGTTGATAAAAATATCCCCGCACCCACGCCAAATTTAATTGCCGAATTAAAAACCAGAGCCAAAACCACAGCCAAGGGAAATCCAAAATGACCGCGCCCAATACTGCCCTTATCTTTGGCGCGGGGTTCGGCACGCGGATGGGTGCACTGACGCAAACCTGCCCGAAACCTCTGTTAAAAATAAAAAATCGCGCGATGATTGATTACGCGATAGACCATACGGACGCGTTAAATATAAAGACTTTTGTCAATATCCATTATCTGGCGGAGCAGATGAAAACCCATTTTGCCAGCCGCCCCGATATAACGCTTATCCATGAGATTCCCGATATTTTTGAAACGGGCGGGGGGTTGAAAAACGCAAACCGTACCATGCAAAGCAACCCGGTTTTCACCATGAATTCGGATTGTTTATTTTTGAATAAAAACCCCTTGGCGGAGTTAATGGCGGCGTGGAATGATGCAACTATGGATGCCTTGCTTTTGCTGGTTCGGCGCACCTGCGCAATGGGATATACAGGCACGGGCGATTTTAATTTGGATGGCGAATCGCGTCTAATACAGAAAACCACGCAAGCCGATTTTATTTATTCGGGGGCGCAAATTATTAAAACCGATGGGCTGCACGATATAAAAGAAACATGTTTTTCCCTAACTGAAGTGTGGCAAAAACTAATAAAACAAAATCGTATTTTTGGCGTCATTTATGACGGCGATTGGCTGGACGCGGGACACACAGAGGGATTAAAACTCGCACAAGGTGCAGTGGTATGATGTTCCAACCCGCCCCAACCCCGCGTGTTTTTGCCCAACCCTTTGGCTGTGATTTTCTGGCGGATTTTTTAACTCACCTGCATCAGCGATTAAAAAACCAACCGCCAGAGGCCATGGCGGATATTGATATTTTCGTCAATGCGCAGAGATTAAAACGCCGCCTGTTATCCATGCTCTCACAAAACAACGCGGGCTTTTTACCGCGGATTCATCTTATCACCCACCTGCATGATTATCAGAAAAACCCTATTGCCTCGCCCGCCGAAAACCCGCCCCTGCGCCGCCGTTTATTACTGGCGCAAACCGTGCGCACCTTATTGCAAAACCAACCCGATATTGCCCCGCCCGCGGCCAGTTATGATCTCGCGGATTCGCTGGCAGGGCTGTTGGATGAGATGCATGAACACGGCGTCCCCGCCGATATATTTGAAACTTTAAAGCTGGATAATCAGTCCGAATATTGGCAACGTAGTTTGCAATTTTTGAATATAATCGCGCGGTATGATGCCGATAATGAACTGCTTGATGCACACAAACGCCAAAAATATATGGCGGAGCATTATGAAACGCTCTGGCAAACCGCGCCACCACAAAACCCGGTTTTTGTTATTGGCTCGACGGGTTCGCGCGCGCCGACCGCGATTTTTATGCGGGCGGTTGCGCACCTGCCACAGGGCTGCGTGATTTTGCCGGGCTTTGATAGGGATTTGCCCGACGCAGCGTGGCAGGCTTTGCAGACCCGCGCCGATACGTTTGAACATAGCCAATCGGCACTGGCTCGGTTTTTGAAAACGCTGGATATACCGCCGAAACAAACGCCGCTTTGGGGGGAGGCAAAAACCCACAATCGCGCCCGCGAACAATTGGTATCGCTGGCTTTGCGTCCCGCTCCGCTCAGCGATCAGTGGTATAAAGACGGTCGTGCGGCGGCGGATGATTTGCCCCATGCCAGCGCGGATATAACCATGGTGGAGGCGAATGATGATCAGGAAGAAGCCCTGTCCATCGCGTTAATTTTGCGCCACGCGATAGAGCATAAAAAAACCGCTATGGTGATTGCGCCGAATACCGATTTGGCGCGGCGGATTGCCACGAATTTATTGCGCTGGGGGATTGTCGCGGATAACAGCGTGGGTGAGGTTTTGTCCGCCTGTCCCAGTGGTGTGTTTATGCGGCTCTGCGCCGAATCGCTGGGGCGGGATTTGGATTTGCCGACATTTCTGGCGATATTAAAACACCCGATGACGCGGGCGATGGACGCGGAGGATCGTATTAAACATTTAACGCAAACTCGTGATTTGGAACGTTATATTTTGCGCGGTGGCGCGGCGGTTTTGGGGATTGAGACTTTATTAAATATCGCGCGGGACTCTAAAAAATTAAATGCATCTGCCGAGTGGTTGGATTGGTTGGATGCGGTTTTCAAACCTTTGGAAAATAAATCTGCGCGCACTTTAACCGATTGGGTTGCCTTGCACGAGTCCATGATGGGGCTTTTGACCACGGGCAAAACGGCAGACCCCAGCCCCGCCCTTTGGGCAAAAACCAGTGGCAAGCAATGTTTTGATAAATTTGCAGAGCTGAAAGAAAACGCGACCTTTGGCGGAGTGATGACTCCGTTTGATTATCACGCGTTAATCGGGTTTATTTTATCCGCCCCAGAAATTCGCGCGATGGCGCAGGCGGCGCATCCGTTGATCGCGATTCGTGGCACGTTGGAAGCCCGCGCTCAAGGTGCGGATTTGGTGATAATGAGCAGTTTGAACGAAGGCACTTGGCCGCACAGAGCCAAACCCGATGCCTGGCTGAACCGCCCCTTGCGTCAGAAAATCGGGTTGTCTTTGCCAGAGCAACATATCGGGCTGGCCGCCCATGATTTCCAAACCGCGATTACGGCGAGTCACGTTATCCTCAGCCGCTCTTTACGCACGGGCGACACACCGAATATTGCAGCACGGTGGCTATCGCGCCTGTCCAATCTTTTTGTCGGTCTGGGCGAGGATGGACAGGCGGAATATAACGTCATGAAAACACGCGGGCAGGTTTGGACGCGGCTTGCCCGTGGGCTGGATAAACCTGAAACCGCGATGGCTGGTGCATCCCGTCCCGCGCCGATTTTACCAACAAATATTGGGTTGAAACGGTTGAGCGTCACGCAGATTAAAACTCTGATTTTGGACCCGTATCAAATCTATGCTCGCGCGATTTTGGACTTAAAAAAAATCCCCCCTTTGGGACAAACTGCCGACGCGTTGGTGCGCGGCACGACCCTGCATCAATGTATGGAGGATTTTATCAAAACCACGCAAAATGGTCTGCCCGATGATGCCGATGAATTGCTGATGAAAATTGCCAAACAAGTGATGACGGACACCGTACCATGGCCTGCGATTCGTCAGCTTTGGCTGGGGCGGATGGCGAGTATTGCCAAGGATTTTATTACCGCCGAAATAATACGGCGTGGGATGGCGACTCCGTTTGAATTGGAATTGGCGGGGGAAATTGACCTGCCCGATTTGGATTTTCGCCTGACCGTAAAGGCCGATAGAATCGATAAAAATCCCAATGGCGCGATGCATATTTTTGATTATAAATCGGGGGCGATTCCCACCGCCAAACAGGTTGATTATTTTGATAAACAGCTTTTGCTCAGCGGGGCAATTTTGCAACATGGCGGGTTTAAAAATCTGCCCGCCAGCTCGGTTGCCCATCTGGAATATATCAGCTTGGGGCGGGATTTGAAAACTTATGCTGTGCCAATGGAGGCAAGTCCGATTGAAACCGCTTGGGCGGAATTTCGCGAACTTATCGCGGGCTATCAAAACCAAACACGCGGGTTTGTCGCGCGGGATAAACCCAGCTTTATCAGTTATGAATCTGATTACGATCACCTTGCAAGATACGGCGAATGGAACGATAGCGACACGCCGATTGTGCAAAAATTAACGACAAAATTAACGGGGGCAAAAAGATGACTAACCCCGCCACCCTTGCCCAAAATATCGCCGCCACACCCAGTCTTTCCACTTGGGTGAATGCCAACGCGGGCAGCGGCAAAACCCGCGTTTTAACCAACCGAGTCGCCCGATTATTATTGCACGGCACAGACCCGCAACGGATTTTATGCCTGACCTATACCAACGCCGCGGCGGCGGAAATGCAAACCCGATTGTTCGCCCATTTGGGCAGTTGGGCGATGTTGGGCGAAGACGATTTACGCGAGACTTTGGAATCCTTGGGCGAGGATAAATTATTTTTGGATACAGAAACCCTGAACCGCGCCAGGCGGCTTTTCGCCAATGCCTTGGAAACTCCGGGCGGGTTAAAAATCCAAACCATCCATGCTTTTTGCGATTCTTTATTGCGGCGGTTTCCAATGGAAGCGGGAGTCTCGCCCCATTTTAAATTGATGGAAGAGCGCGATCAACGGGTGCTGCGCAGTCAGGTATTGGAGCAGTTGGCGCAAAGCACCGACGCGCCCGCGTTGGAAATATTGGCGCGGTTTATGACGGATTTGGAACCCGATGATTTGCTGGCGGCGATTCAAAAACATAAAAAAGAGTTTGACCGAATCCCCACCGCGCAGGATTTTGGATTGACGGGAAATGAAAGCCTTGATAGCCTTATTGCCGAATTTTTATCCGATGACATACGTGCATTTTTAACGGGGTTAATTGAACCGATGATACAGGGAAAAGCAACCGACCAGAAAAACAGTGCATTTTTAAACGCGGCAATGCGGGCCGATTCGCCCACCGATATTTTGAACGGATTGAAAAAATTATTTCTAACAGGCACGGGTGAGGTGCGTAAAAAATTATTCCCAACCCAAGCGGTTTTGGCAAAGGGGCATCCAGCGCATCAAACCATCGCAACCCTTGCCACGCAATTTGGCGACATGTATGATAGTATAAAATCCATCCAAGAATACGCCCGAACCCGCGCCTTGCACGATTTTGCCCGTGCTTACCTTGACCGTTATAAGGCCGCGAAAACGCAAATGGCCGCCTTGGATTATGACGATTTGATTTTATTGGCAGAGCGATTGTTGACCTTGCCAGAGGTCGCGCCGTGGGTTCTCTATCGTTTGGACGCGGGGCTGGAACATATTTTGGTCGATGAATCCCAAGACACCAGCCCGCGTCAATGGCAAATTATCCAAACCTTGCACAGCGATTTTACCGACGGAGCTTCGGCGAATTTGGCGCAGCGCACCTTGTTTGTCGTTGGCGATGAAAAGCAATCTATTTATTCTTTCCAAGGCGCAGACCCAGAGGTTTTTACCAAAAAGAAAAACCAGTTTCAAACTGCCTTGCAAAATGTCGGGGAGGATTTGCAAGAGGAAAAATTGCTCTATTCTTTCCGCACGGGACCAGCGATTTTGGGATTGGTTGATCGCCTATTTGCCACGATAGAGCACCCGCCGTTTAATGCGGATATAAAGCATGAAAGTTTTCACACGGATAAAAATGGACGTGTGGATTTGTGGCCGTTTATTGAAAAAAACGACCCCCCAGAGATGCCGAAATGGTTTGAACCTTTGGCCGCGCCCAGCACCGAAGCACCGCATTTAACGCTTGCAGAGGGCATCGCGACACAGATAAAAACCATCCTTGCCAACCCGCCTTTGATAGAAAAAGACGGGTGCGATAAGCCCTTGCAAGCGGGGGATATTTTAATTTTATTGCGCCGTCGCTCGCCGCTTTTCCACGCGATTATTAAAGAGCTGAAAAAAAATGGCTTGGCAGTTTCGGGCGCGGATTCTTTTAAAATAAAACAAGAATTGGCGGTTTGTGATATTTTATCTTTGCTGCATTTTGCCCTGTTGCCAAGCGATAATTTATCCCTTGCCGAAGCCCTGCGCTCGCCTTTGTTTAACCTGTCCGAGCAAGATCTTTTTACCCTTGCTTACGGTCGCGATGATAAAACGCTTTGGCAAGTCTTGCAGGAAAAACAAACGGACTATCAGTCGGCCTACGATATATTGCACGATATTTTGGGGGATACCGATTTCCTACGTCCCTACGAAATGATAGAGCGGATTTTAATCCACCACGGCGGGCGTAAAAAAATGATTGCGCGGCTGGGCGAAGAAATAGAGGATGCGTTGGATGAACTTTTGGCGCAAGCGTTGAAATTTGAAACCAGCAATGCGGCGAGTCTCAGCGGATTTTTGCAGTGGTTCGCCGCCGATGATTTGACGATAAAACGCGCGCTTGACGGGCAGTTAAATCAAATACGGGTGATGACGATTCACGGGGCAAAGGGGCTGGAATCGCCGTTGGTCATTCTGCCTGATACGGCCGAGCGGCGCACGCCAAACACGGATAAGATATTAAAAACGGATGATGGTATGTTGGTTTGGGCGAGTCGCAAGGATGAGGCTTCGCAAGCGCAATTGGCCTTGGCTGAGCGGAATAAACAAAAACGGGCAGAGGAAGAATTGCGCCTGCTTTATGTCGCCATGACCCGCGCCGAATCGTGGCTGATAGTCTGTGGCGCGGGCAGTCGCGGGCAGAGTGGAGAGACTTGGTACGATTTGGTGGAGTCCGCGATGCGCGGGCAAAGTGTCGCCTATGATTTGGCTGGGCAAACCATCCAACGTTTGGAAACGGGCGATTGGCAACAGGTGGATGCGTCCGATGCCACCGCGCAAAAAACCGCCCAGACTCCCGCCACAGAAAAACCCAACTGGACGCAAACAAAACCCGTGCCGATGCCACGACCAGCCCAACCGTTAAGCCCTAGCCGTTTGCTACCCGATACGCACACGGACGGGCAGGCAGATATAAAACCGCGCGAGCAGGAAGATTTGCCCGCCCAAACTCCTGCCCAAACCGCGGCGCAAAATGCTGCAAAATCTTGGGGGCTTGGCGTGCATCTTTTATTGGAACATTTGCCGAATTATCCGCCCGACCAATGGCAGGGGATTGCCACGGCTCTGTTGTCTGACGCACCCGACCCAGACCAAACCCCCGCGATAATAAAGCAAGCAACCAACCTGCTGGGCGATAAAACCCTAGCCTTTCTTTTCGGCAAAAACAGCCGTGCCGAAATCGGCATAACCGCGCCCAGTATCGCGCCTTTGTTAAAAAACCACGCGATGCGCGGTTATATTGATCGGCTGATAATTGACCCCACCCGTATTCTGGCGGTGGATTACAAAAGCCATAGCACCCCGCCGACCTCGCCTGAGACCACGCCCGAGCCTATCCTTGCCCAGATGGGTGCCTATCATTATGGGCTGGGGCAGATTTACCCCGACCGCGATATTGAAACGGCGATTTTATGGACGCGAACCGCAACCCTGATGCCTTTGCCGAAAGATTTGATTTATGCGGCTTTGGGGAAAATAAAACCGCTTGACCTTGCCCCGAAAACCGATTAAACGGGGGGTATCAATTTCAATTTAACCAAAGAAAGACCCCCCTTATGAGCCAAGATAACAGCCAAACAATAGCCGTCAGCGATGCAACATTTGATGCAGAAGTGAAACAAAGCCCCATCCCCGTTGTCGTGGATTTCTGGGCAGAATGGTGCGGACCGTGCCGTCAAATCGCCCCCGCCTTGGAAGAATTAGCGGTGGAATACGCTGGTCGTGTGAAAATCGCCAAGGTCAATGTCGATGAAAATCCAAACGCCCCTGCCGAATTGGGTGTGCGTGGCATCCCCGCGTTATTTATGTTTAAGGACGGTGTTGCCGTATCCAATAAAACTGGCGCCGCGCCGAAATCCGCCTTGGAAGACTGGATTAAAGGGGCGATTGTTTAGTTTTTTGTTTTTTGCAAAAAACGCTTGCAGAATGTTAAAAAACCACCTATAAGCAATCCACCTGAGGGGTGCTATTGGCATCCTAAAATTTGAGGCGAGTTGGCGGAATGGTTACGCAGCGGATTGCAAATCCGTGTATATCGGTTCGATTCCGATACTCGCCTCCATTTTTATGGTTTGCGAAAAGGCACAATTATATGACACAATCACCCAAACGTCTTATTGGGCTTGACATCGCGCGTTTTATCGCCTTTGTCGGTATGGTCATAGTTAATTTCAAAATTGTTATGGGCGTGGCGGGTATAAACGGCACGTTTGAACATGTTTTAAGCGGATTTACCATCTTATTAGAAGGCCGCGCCGCCGCCAGTTTTGTCACCCTTGCTGGGTTGGGTTTGGGGCTGGCATATTTGCGCGATACAAATCAAATAACGGGAAAAAATATTTTTGCCCTTACCACAAAAAGATGCCTGTTTCTAATGGCTTTGGGTTTGGGCAATCAACTGATTTTTCCCGCCGATATTTTGCACTATTACGCGGTTTATTTCTTTTTTGGTGTGATGGTTTTAACCTTACGCATCCCTGCTCTGATTGCTCTGATTTTTGCCCTTAATATCGGTTTTTTAAGTCTGCTTTTTACCCTTGATTACGATAAGGGATGGGATTGGGAAACCCTGACCTATAATGATTTTTGGACACCTTTGGGCTTTGCCCGCAATCTGATATTTAACGGCTGGCATCCCGTCATTCCATGGACGGGGTTTTTTCTGTTTGGCATGATTTTGGCGCGTTTGCCTTTGGATAAAATAAGCACACAAAACCGCCTGATTATCTTTGGGCTTTTGCTTTATGGGTGTAGCCAAGCCATCGGCGCAGTGTTATACCCCGCCTTGATAAAAACCGCGCCAGAGCTGGCGTTTTTAGCCAGCAGCGAACCGATACCTCCGACCCCGCTTTATACTTTGGCGGGGATGGGCGCAAGCGCAACATTGATTGGGCTATGTTTGCGCGGCGCACCCAGCCTTATCCGTTTGGATATTGCGCGATTTATCGTGCCAGCAGGGCGTTTGACTCTTAGCCTTTATCTTGCCCATATTGTAATCGGTATGGGCGTTTTAGAAATTCTTGGCGCACTGGAAGGGCAAAGCCTGACGATGTCCGTTAGCGTGGCTTTGGGATTTTGTTTGATTGGTGCGGTGTTTTCTTATCTGTGGTTAAGCAGATTCAAGCGTGGCCCGTTAGAGGCATTGATGCGTCGCCTTGCTGGCTAAAAGTTTAAAAATCGCCAAAAAGCCCGGTAAAAACCCAGCGCAATATCCCATCTGACAAAAACAAAAGTTGCACAATAAAAAGCAATCCAATGACAATCCGTGGCACGATTCGCACAAATCTCCGCCATAAAATCACCAATAAAACAAGGGTAAAAACAATCTCTACCCGACTGATGAGAGTGCCATAGTGACTCCGATCCCAATAGCTAAACGGGCTTTCAAACACCCAATTCGTTACTGGCCAGAAATGCTGACGGGCATCATCATGATGCAGGGGAAAATCAAAACACAGATGAACAAAGGCGGCCGCGGCAAACACCCACAGCCATTCGCGCCGTAAAAGCAACCCCAGTGCAATCAGTCCAGCATAGACGAAAAACGAATTATCAACGGCAAAAACCGCCTGCCAGCTGTCGGAATAATACTGTACTCTAAAAATATATTCTGATAAATTGCCATTGACAAAGCGACTCCAGAAAAACAAAAAATACAGCGAGAAATCGGGGGCAAACCCGCCAATCAGCGCGGCCGTGGTTATCCGTGGTGCGTTTGGTCGCGCAAACATGGCCGCCGCCATAATCAAATGTGCCTGTGTGTTCATCTTGAAATTTCCCTTTTAAATGATTAAAGAGCGTATATGACAAAATCCATTATGATACAAGGCTGTGGTTCTAATGTTGGCAAATCCCTGCTGGTGGCGGGATTGTGTCGGCTGGCGCATCGGCGTGGGCTGATTGTCCGCCCGTTTAAGCCGCAAAATATGTCAAACAACGCTGCCGTGACCGCCGATGGGGGTGAAATCGGTCGGGCGACTGCCCTGCAAGCGCGTGCCTGTGGCATTGAGCCAACCAGCGATATGAATCCGATTTTGCTAAAGCCAGAAACCGATTTGGGTGCGCAATTAATCATCCAAGGGCAGCAATCTGGGCGGGCGGAGGCGCGGGATTATACCAGTTTAAAACCACGTTTATTACCCGCCGTGATGCAGAGCTTTGAGCGGTTAAAAACCGGTGCGGATTTGGTGATTGTCGAGGGCGCGGGCAGCCCAGCAGAGACCAATTTGCGCAGTGGCGACCTTGCCAATATGGGCTTTGCTGAGGCGGCGGATATCCCTGTCATCCTGCTCGGCGATATTGATCGTGGCGGGGTTATTGCCGCACTGGTTGGGACTCATCAGGTTTTAAACACCGCCGATGCCGCGCGGATAAAGGGGTTTATTATCAATAAATTTCGCGGGCGCGTGGCGTTGTTTGATGAAGGCTTGGCGGATATTACCCGCCATACGGGGTGGAATTCTTTCGGTGTTCTGCCTTGGTTTGAGGGGGCGGGGCGATTGCCAGCAGAGGATTCTGTGTCCTTGCCTGTTGGCCAAAATAACGGGCAAAATAGCGGGCAAACGGGCTATCATATTTGCGTGCCACATCTGCCTCGTATTGCCAATTTTGATGATCTTGATCCGCTGATGGCGGAACCCAATCTCCGTGTGGAAATTATCCCTGCGGGCGCGGCCATTCCTGTTTGCGATCTAATCCTTATTCCTGGGTCAAAATCCACCCTTGCCGATTTGTCCTATCTGCGCGGGCAGGGTTGGGATGTTGATATTGCCGCCCATATTCGCCGAGGCGGGCGGGTTTTGGGGATTTGCGGTGGCTATCAAATGCTGGGCAAACGGATTATTGATGCCGACGGGCTGGAAGGTCGGGCGGGCGAGTATGACGGCTTGGGGCATTTGGATATTACCACGCGGATGAGCGCGGAAAAACGGCTGGCGAATGTAGCAGGAGTCGCGCCTTTGTATGAAAATGCGGCGGTGTCGGGCTATGAAATTCACATCGGGCAGAGCCAAGGTGGTGATTGCGCCCGCCCGTGGTTGGATTTTGGCGGTCGGGCTGAGGGTGCGATGAATGCGGCGGGAACGGTTATGGGGTGTTATATTCACGGGCTGTTTGCCAGCGATACGTTCCGTGCGGCGTTTTTGCGTGCGGACGGCGGGGAGTCTTTGAACACGGGGTTTGAGGATGGGGTTAATCGCGCCCTTGATGACCTTGCCAGCCATATTGAAACGCATGTGGATGTGGATGCGGTTTTTGGATTGGCGCGTTAGTGATTAGCGATTAGTGATTAGTGATTGCCTTGCTTTATTCTTTGCATCACACCTCATTCGGTTCAGTTTTTCTCGAAAGGAATGCTTGCCATCTATTATATTAAAAGGTGGAGAAAACTTGCCAATCACGCTTTTTTCATCGTTTGTAGGATTTTTTTTTGCTATCCAACAGACATAAGCATTTTTTTCCATCCATTTGTTTAAATCCTCTTCGCCATTTTCTGGAAGATGATAATAATACTTACCCTTTTTTGAACCAGATTCACAAAATAAATCAGGCATCTGTTCATGAAAAAGCACGGATAGACTCATCCTTAATGTTGAGTGTCTTGCCTTGCCTGTATAATGTGTGTTAATTCGTTTTTGCAAAGGAACGCTACCGCTCTTCCCAATGTATAAAAGAGTTTTATTATTTTTCATTACCATTGGGTAATCATCATCTTCCGTTACATGCGGGGGTATCTCTTTGAAATACCATGCATAAATCCCCGTTTCATTTATATCTGGGTGGTCTTCCAAGAATCCATTTGAAATAATATCCGAATATGAATAAAGCTTTTCAGGCTTTGTCAGTGCTTTTATTATATCATCCATTTTTAATCCTTACGGGTCTTTAATCACTAATAACTAACAACTAATAACTAACAACTAAAAACCCGCCATATCCCAGCCCAAAGCCCTCGCCACGGTAAAAATATCCTTATCGCCACGCCCACACATATTCATCACCAACAAATGATCGCGTGACAAATCGGGCGCGATTTTCACCACATGCGCCAAGGCATGGGCGGGTTCTAACGCTGGAATAATCCCCTCCGTCCGACAGGATAATTGAAAAGCATCCAACGCCTCTTTATCCGTTATGGCAACATATTTCGCCCGCCCGTTTTGATGCAACCACGCGTGTTCTGGTCCAATCCCCGGATAATCCAAACCTGCGGAAATGGAATGTCCCTCTAAAATCTGCCCATCCTCATCTTGCAATAAATACGTGCGGTTGCCGTGTAAAACTCCAGCCCGACCACCGGTTAAAGAGGCACAATGCTCCATCCGTTCATCCACGCCTTTGCCACCAGCCTCCACCCCGATAATCGCCACGGATTCATCATCCAAAAATGGATAAAACAAACCCATCGCGTTAGAGCCACCGCCAATACACGCAACCAGAGTATCGGGCAATCGCCCCTCAGCCTTATGCATTTGCGCCTTCGTTTCCTTGCCAATAATCGATTGAAAATCGCGCACCATGGCAGGGTAAGGATGCGGACCCGCAACCGTGCCAATACAGTAAAACGTCTCATCCACATAGGTCACCCAATCGCGCATCGCGTCATTCATCGCGTCCTTTAACGTGCCACGACCAGAGGAGACTGGCACAATCTCTGCCCCCAGCAGTTTCATCCGAAACACATTCGGGGCTTGCCGTTCAACATCCTGCTCACCCATATAAACCACGCATTTCAAACCAAACCGCGCACAGACGGTGGCGGTTGCCACTCCGTGTTGTCCCGCGCCCGTCTCGGCTATAATACGGGTTTTGCCCATCCGTCGTGCCAGCAAAATCTGCCCCAAAACATTGTTAATTTTATGCGCACCTGTGTGGTTTAATTCATCGCGTTTCAGATAAATTTTTGCCCCGCCCAGTTCCTCGGTTAGGCGTTCGGCGTGATAGAGCGGGCTGGGTCGTCCAACATAATGCGTCCATAAATCGTCCATCTCTGCCCAAAATTTTGGGTCGTCTTTGGCTCGGTCGTATTCGGCCTGTAAATCCAAAATCAGTGGCATCAGAGTTTCCGACACAAAGCGACCGCCAAAATCGCCAAACCGCCCGTTTGCATCGGGGGTGTTGGTAAAGCTGTTTGGTAATTTTTTTTGCATGATTTGGGCTTTCTGTTAGGGGGTTTTCTCAGGGTTAATAGATTTGGCAATTTTTAAAAAATCACGGATAAGGTCGGGGTCTTTTACACCTTTTATCCGCTCAATACCAGAGGAGATATCCAAAGCCTGCGCACCCGATTCCGCCACGGCTTGATGGATAGTATCGGCGGACAATCCGCCCGCCAGCATCCATGGTTTGCGCCAAGGATAGCCCGCCACCACCTGCCAATCAAACCCCTGCCCATGACCACCGCGTTGCGCCGTTCCACGCGGGGGTTTTGCGTCCAGCAAAATCATATCACAGACGGATTCATAATCGGCAATCTGGGCAAGGTCTTTGTGCGTTTCAATACCAATCGCCTTCATCACGGGCAGGTTAAATCGCGCCTTTATATCGCGGCATCGCGCGGGTGTTTCATCACCGTGAAGCTGTATCATATCAAGCGGCACCGCCGATAACAACGTATCCAAAAACGCATCATCGGCATTGACAACCAGCCCGACTTTGCTCGTGTTTTCGGGGATGGTTTGAAACAGGGCTTGGGCGCAGGCACTATCAATCGCACGGGGCGACTCCGCACAAAAGACAAACCCCAGCCAATCGGCACCGCCAGTCAAAGCTGCGGTGATTCCTGCCTGTGTCGATAGCCCGCAAATCTTGACCTTCATTCAATTAACGCCAGTATATCGTCTTTTGGGCTTAAACCCGTTTCGCTCTGGTTCAATCGTTCAGCCTCGCGTTTCACGCGGGTTAGCTCGCGTTGTTGCAATCGCGCGTGAAGTCGCGCCGATACACCCCGCAACCCTTGCCAGATAAACCCGACCAGCAACCCAATAAGCCCACCCAGAAGCAAAGCAATAAACAAGGGCATGGAGATAAACGCCTCCAATCCCAAAAAGGCGGCGATAGATTCAGGGAAAAGATATAGATTAACCGTGTGGTTATTTGCCAAAGCCAGCAGGAATAAGGGAAGACCGATAAGGGCAAGGCAGATGTATTTAAGGTATTTTATCATCGCGTCCCCAAAGGCTTGTTATTTGGAATTCAGCCGTGCGTGCAACTGGCGACCGATTTTGAAGAACGGTACGTTTTTCGGCGCAACCTCAACATATTCGCCGGTGCGGGGATTGCGCCCCGTGCGTTTATCGCGTTTTTTAACGGAAAAAGTGCCAAACCCGCGCAATTCCACCCGTCCGCCTTTTTCCAAGGTGGCGACGATTTGGCTGAAAAAGGTTTCAATGATGTTTTCCACATCTGCCAGTGCCAGCTCTGGATTTTCTTTTAAGAGTTTATTGGTAAGCTCTGATCGTGTCATCGGTTTGTCCCCCAAGTGCAAATGCATAAATTAGTCATGTTGGGTATCGTATAGCAGGGATTACTTTTTATGTGAAGTATTTTTTTCGGGTTTTTTGATTTTTTTGTGCGTTTAGGCGGGTTTAGGGGGTTCTCGCGGGGGTTTATCGCATATAATAAGGGGGCAGGTATCCCCGCCCCCCGATTGATTTTTGTCAGATTAAGACGGATTTTAGTCTTTGGCTTCTTTGCCAGAGTCTTTATCGGTGTCTTTATCAGCTTTCGCCTTTGGCTCGGCTTTCGCCTTTGGCGCGGCTTTTGCCTTTGGCTTAGCCGCTGCTTTGGCAGGTTTTTTCACCTCAGCCTCTACCGCGTCCTCAGCTTTTGCATCAGGCTTTGCTTCAGGCTCGGCCTTATCAGCTTTTGCCTTTGGCTCAGCTTTTGCTTTCGCTGGAGCTTTCTTCGCAGGTGCCTTTTTCGCAGGTTTATCGCTGGCAGCCTCTTTATCAGACGCCGCGGATTTCAAGGCAACCCCCAAAATATCCCCCAACACAGACCCAGAATCGGACGAGCCATACTGCTCCACCGCTTCCTTCTCTTCGGCAATTTCACGTGCCTTCACAGACAGGCTCAATTTGCGGGTTTTGCTATCAATCGCGGTGATACGGGCATCCACCTTATCACCAACAACGAACCGTTCTGGGCGTTGTTCATCGCGATCACGGCTAAGGTCAGAACGGCGGATATAGGCTTTCATACCTTCATATTCCACTTCAATCCCGCCATCCTCAATCTTAGTGACGACAACAGAGACAACCGCACCGCGTTTCACGCCAGAGGTTGCCTCGGTAAAGGGATCTTCACTTAACGCTTTGACGGATAAAGAAACACGTTCCTTTTCGATATTCACGTCCGTTACAACAGCGGTGATAGTATCACCCTTGCTATAATCGGCAAGAGCTTCCTCGCCCGAACGATTCCAATCCAAATCGGACAAATGCACCATCCCGTCAATATCGTTTTCCAACCCGATAAACAGACCGAATTCGGTGGTATTTTTAACAATACCCTCAATTTGACTGCCACTTGGGTATTTTTCATTGAACTCTTCCCACGGGTTGTTCTGCGCTTGTTTTAAGCCCAAAGACACCCGCCGTTTGGTCGTATCAATTTCCAAAATAACGACTTTCACTTCTTCGCTGATGGACACGATTTTGCCCGGATGCAGGTTTTTCTTAGTCCATGACATCTCTGACACATGCACCAAACCCTCAACACCTTTATCCAAAGAGACAAAAGCACCGTAATCCGTGATATTAGTGATTTTGCCCATGTGCATAGAATCGATGGGGAATTTGTCTTCCACACTCATCCACGGGTCGTCCTGCAACTGTTTCATACCCAAAGAAATCCGATGGGTTTCTTTGTTGATTTTCATCACTTGAACTTGGACGGTTTGCCCGACTTCCAAAGCCTCCGAGGGATGATGAATCCGCGACCACGAAATATCGGTAACATGGAGCAAGCCATCAATCCCGCCCAAATCAACAAACGCACCGTATTCGGTGATGTTTTTCACAACCCCATCCACGGTATTGCCTTCGCTGAGCTGATCGACGATTTCGGCACGTTGCACGGCGCGGGATTCTTCCAAAATAGCCCGCCGAGAGACGACGATATTACCGCGTCTGCGGTCCATTTTCAAAATCACAAACGGCTGAGTGATATTCATCAAAGTCGCGGCATCGCGTACTGGGCGCACATCCATTTGAGAGCCAGGTAGGAACGCCAAAACACCGCCCAAATCAACGGTGAAACCGCCCTTAACACGGCCGTTAATCGCGCCATCCACCCGCTCATCGGCAGCATAGGCTTTTTCAAGGCGGAACCATGATTCTTCGCGTCTGGCGGCCTCGTGGGAAATGGTCGCTTCCCCGCGTGAGTTTTCGATTTGTTTTAAGAAGACATCCACGCGATCGCCGATGTTTATATCTGGCTCTTGTCCTGGGTCGGCGAATTCTTTTATATCCACGCGCCCTTCCATTTTATAGCCGACATCAATAATCGCCTGACCTGCTTCAATGGCGATAACCCGCCCTTTTACGACAGAGCCCACTTCGGGCGCGTCTACTTCGAAACTTTCGTTTAAGAGCGTTTCAAACTCTTCCATCGTGGCTTTTGCACACATATCTTATCCTTCGGGGCAAGCCCCTTTTGCCATAGGTTTGGCCGCGTGGGGATGGTTTTACCCCGCCCACGGGTCTTTGGTTTCGTTGTCTGCCCGCGTAACATGGGTTTATGATAAGCCCAAAACGATTATGGCAAGAATCGGTTTAGTATGCCACGCGTACAGAATCGGGGTTTTATACTGGTTTTTGGGGGAATGCAAGGGGGTTTTTAGAGGAATTGTGGATTATGAGTTGTGAATTGTGAGTGGTTTTTAGGTTTTTTGGGGTAATCGCTTGACATAGTTTGCAAAATCGCCATTATGTTGCGTTTGAAAGACAGAATAACTAGGAAGGAAAAACCCATGAAAGTCACCAATATTGCCGCCGCACGAGTCGTACAGGGCGATTTATGCCTTTATACAACATCACTTACCGTGCGCGATTTAATACAGGAAGGGTCTTATCAAATTGACCGTCTTGAACCTAAAGATCATCAAGTTGGGTATCAACGGCTTTTGCAAGAAAGTCGGGCAAAACGGCTTGCCGATTATATTATTGATGGACATGCACAAGAAAGACAAGATGCTTTCCTGCCAACCTCGGTTTTTCTTGCGACAGCGAAAAATATTGATTTTAATGACAAAAATAATACCATTTCTTTTGATACGGATGAGATAGGAGCTTTTAGTGTTGTGGATGGCCAACATCGGCTTGAAGGGCTTCGAATCGCTGCGGGAAAAATTTCCGCGGAACGAAGGGAAGAGGTGCTTAAATTCCAAATCCCCGTTAATATAGCTTATAACATGAGCGATATAGAACAAATGTGCCACTTTTACATTGTCAATACAACACAAAAAAGCGTTGATAGGGCAATAGGTCAGCAAATTATATCACGTTTGACAAAAATTATAGATATAGAAAATACTCCAACACTACCAGAATGGATAAGAAAAATTGTTGCCAAAGGGGGTATTGAAAAATCATTAGAGCTGGTTAAATATTTGAATAAAACAAGGGGTTCGCCTTGGCAAGGCAAAATCCAAATGGCAAACGAGCCTAAAACGAAAAAGATGACTGCAAAACAAGGCTCTTTTGTTAGTGTCATTGATACTTACGTTAAGACAGCAGGGCATCCTTTACGAGTAATTGGAGATAAGGATAGAGAGCGCAGAATATTTTTGAATTATTGGCGGGCAGTTGCTAATCTACTTGAGCCCAAAGATGCGGCTGAAACTGTTCTTTATAAATACGGTGGCTTGCTTTTATTTTCAATGTTTTCCATTCCATTTTTTCACAAAATGAACGCTATAAATGATGGTTATGAAGTGGAAAAAATGCAACAGGTACTTGCAAACTGTTTTAATAATATGGATGGGGAATACGAAATTTTAGGAACACCCGAAGGATGGTTAAGTAAAACTGGACATGCTGGCGGAATAAACGCAGGTGTCGCAAGCAGAATTTCTATTTCCCTGACACAAGCACTCAATAAATCTTAATAGGAGGATTATCTTATGAATATAAACGACCTTACACCCGAACCGCAAGGCAAGGAAACATTTAAATTTAGCAGTGAAGGTGCAATTCCCGAAGAATCGGGTTGCTATGTCCTGACAAATTATGATGGTGATATTTTATACATCGGGCAATCCGTTGATATGCAAGCGCGATTTATGCAACATTTGGCTGACCCAAGGAAAACGGGCTTAACCGTAAATGGACGTGCTTTTTGGTTTTTCTGGCTTGAATGGGAAAGTGCGCAGTTAAACTCTTTAGAACGGGGTTGGTTAAATAATTATAGAGCAGTGATGGGCGTATTACCCATTATGAACTCTCAAAACCCGCCTGTATAAAACCCCTAACCCCATATTCGCACGAGGATAAAATGCCCAAACAAGAAATAAAAAATATACACATAAAAGATTTGGTTTTATGGACAGAAAACCCACGCGACCCCTTTGATAAAAATGCTACCGATCAAGATATTGCCGATAGAGCTTTAAGCACTCGTGGGCATAGTAAATGGAAATTAAAAAAGCTTTTTGAATCAATGGGCAAGTGGTACGATACCAGCGAATTGCCAACAGTTGTTTATGTGAATGGTAAGCCCGTGGTTTATGAGGGGCAAAGACGTATTCTAATCGGTAAAATTATCCATAAATGTGTAAAGGTAAAAACCAATATTGATTTTTCAAATTTTGATTTTCCCAAAGAAATTCCCTGCAATGTTTGTGATAAAAAAACCGCCCTACAAAATATTGATAGAAAACATGGTGATAATGGCACGTGGGGCGAGCTGGAAAGAGATGTTTTTAAACACAAACACATGGGCGAAGACAAATCTTTTTTCCTAGCGATAGATGAGAAAACGCGGATTATTTCAGACAATCCTTTTATGAATCAAGGATTTGTCAAGAATGAAGTGTTTTCGCAAAAGGCTTTGGATTATTTGGGGCTTTGCGTGGAAAATAATATTTTGGTAACGCCTTATGATAACGAAGACCTTATGGCTATTTTAAATAAAATAATCTCACTGGTTCATAATAAAGAAATCACAACGCGTAAGAACAGAATGGAGCTTATAGCTTTACTTGAAAAAGATAATTCGGTAATCACAGATATTATATTAAAAAACCGCGGTTAATCAACGTCCCCCAAACATGGTCGCCATATAGGGGCTTGCCAATTCCCCCCGTTATTGCTAATATAGGACTTTATATTTAACAAAAACGACAAAGGCATCCTATGACCCAACAAACCCCCACCATCGCCATTAACGGATTTGGACGGATAGGCCGTTGCATCGCGCGCGCACTATCTAACATGCCGAACCCCCCCGTGAAACTGATTGCCATTAACGATTTGGCACCGCCAGAGCACCTCGCCCATTTATTGCGGTTTGACTCTGTCCATGGGCGGTTTGACAAACAGGTAGCCGTAACGGACACCACCATGACGATTGGCGATCAGAAAATCGCCCTATCGCAAAACCCCAAACCCGAAGACCTAAACTGGAACGGGGTTGATATCGTGCTGGAATGCTCTGGTCGTTTCACCACGCGGGAGACTGCCGCGGCACACCTGCAAAACGGCAGCAAACGGGTGCTGGTATCCGCCCCCGTCAAATCCGCCGATAAAACGATAGTCTTTGGCGTTAATCACACCAGCCTGCAACCCGATGATTTAATCGTCTCAAACGCCTCTTGCACGACCAATTGCCTTGCCCCTGTGGCAATGGTTTTGGATGCGCATTTTGGCATAGTCTCTGGCTATATGACCACCGTCCATGCCTATACGGGCGACCAGCCGACCCATGACCGCAACCATAGCGATCTGTATCGCGCCCGCGCCGCCGCCCTGTCTATGATACCCACGTCAACGGGTGCGGCACGGGCGATTGGGCTGGTTTTGCCGCAACTTCAAGGACGGATTGAGGGTTCTGCCCTACGTGTGCCAACCGCCAATGTATCGATGATTGATTTGTCTTTTAATGTGGAAAAAGTGCCTAGCGTGGCAGAATTAAACGCCGCAATGCAAACCGCCGCTTTGGGCGAATTGGCTGGAGTTTTGGCGTACGAGACCGCACCGTTGGTGTCGGTTGATTTTAATCACACACACACATCCTCCAATTTTGCCGCACCCCAAACCTGCGTTACGGCGGGCGGATTGTGCCGTGTTGTGTCTTGGTATGATAACGAGTGGGGGTTTTCCAATCGTATGATTGATATGGCGGGGTTGATGGCGGGGCAGTTAGGTTCTGAAACAGGTAAATCATGACCCTTCACCCCCAATTAAAAAGTATCACGGAGCGTATTATTAAACGCTCGCAAAAACCGCGTCGCGCATATCTTGACATGTGCGATGACAATAAAAACAATGGCGTGCGGCGGGCGCATTTAACCTGTGGCAACCAAGCCCATGCTTACGCCGCGATGCAGGGTGATAAGGCGGCTTTGTTAAAAGAAAAAACCCCGAACCTTGGTATTATCACCGCCTATAATGACATGCTATCGGCGCATCAGCCGTTTGAAACCTTCCCCGAAATCATCCGCGAAGCTGCCCGTGCGGTTGGCGCAACAGCCCAAGTCGCAGGCGGAGTCCCCGCCATGTGCGATGGTATTACCCAAGGTCAAGCGGGCATGGAATTATCCCTGTTCTCTCGCGATACCATCGCATTGGCTGCAGGAATCGCATTATCGCATAATGTCTTTGACGCGGTGGTTTTCTTGGGTGTGTGCGATAAAATCGTGCCTGGGCTGGTTATGGCAGCAACAAGTTTCGGTCATCTGCCCGCCGTGTTTTTACCGGCGGGGCCTATGGCTTCTGGTCTTGGCAATGATGAAAAGGCCAAGGTGCGACAGGATTTTGCCACGGGCAAAGCCGACCGTGCGACCCTGATGCGTGCTGAAATGGCCAGCTATCATGGCCCTGGCACCTGCACCTTTTACGGCACGGCAAACACCAATCAAATGCTGATGGAATTTATGGGATTGCATCTGGCGGGGACGAGCTTTGTGCCACCGAA
The DNA here is from genome assembly GCA_959347425.1 of uncultured Amylibacter sp. The sequence continues at coordinate 1,083,852 of OY365741.1, forward strand.
TACTCCGCTTCGCACCGCATTAACCCAAGCGGGTGTACAACGAGCGCTGGCGTTATCGCATATAGGGGAGTCCTATCTGCCCGTGTGTGAGGTGTTGGATGAAAAGGCCTATGTCAATGGGATTATCGGGCTGATGGCAACGGGCGGGTCAACCAACCTAACCCTGCATTTAATCGCCATGGCGCGGATGGCTGGGATTATTTTAACGTGGCAGGATTTCGCCGATTTATCCGCGATTACCCCGCTTTTGGCGCGGATTTATCCCAACGGGCTGGCCGATGTTAATCACATGACGGCGGCGGGCGGTTTGGGATTTTTAATCGGGCAGTTGTTAAATGCGGGCTTGCTCCACCCCGATACGAAAACCGTTATGGGCGGTGGGTTAGCCAATTATATTCAAGAGCCTAAATTAATAAAAGACGAATTGACCTGGCAAGCGGGCGCGGATAAATCGCTGAACGATAAAATCCTGCGTCCTGCCGATAATCCGTTTCAAACCCACGGCGGATTGGCGCATTTATCGGGCAATTTGGGGCAGGCGGTTGTTAAGACTTCGGCCTTGGCGGAGGGTAATTTGGTGCATCGTGCGAAGGTTCGCGTCTTTGCCGATCAGCTCAGCGTTAAGACCGCCTTTCAAAATGGCGAGTTTAATGAGGATGTGATAGTCGTTGTTCGCTATCAAGGTCCCCGTGCCAACGGTATGCCAGAGCTGCATAATCTCACCCCCATTTTGGGGGTATTGCAAGACCGCGGATTGCGGGTTGCCCTGATAACCGATGGGCGGATGTCGGGTGCCTCTGGTAAGGTGGCGGCGGCGATTCACACCAGCCCAGAGGCGATTGAAAATGGTCCCTTGGCGTATTTGCAAACGGGTGATATGGTGGTGTTTAATGCCGAAACAGGTGTGTTAGAGGTGGAGGATAAAACGGTGTTTAACCGCAAAATCACCCACCCTGATTTGCGTGAAAATCAGCAAGGTGTTGGGCGTGATTTGTTCGCCCAATTCCGGGCGCAATGTGGCGCGGCAACCGATGGTGCGTGTTGCCTTTACTAATCATTCTTTATAAACTATTAAAATAAAAAGGATACATCATGGGTAAAATATTAAAAACACCAAAAACCCCCGCCTTCCGTTTGGATGGCAAACGCGCATTGGTTCTGGGCGCAAGCTCTGGCATTGGGCAGGGTGCAGGTGTGGCATTGGCGGAATACGGTGCGGATGTTATATTATGCGCCCGCCGCGCCGATGGATTAAAAGACACGGCGGATATGATTAAACAAATCGGCGGAACGGCAAAGACTATCGCACTGGATATCACCGATACCACCGAATTGGCGGATATGATTGGGCAAAACGGTGCCTTTGATATTTTGGTGAATGCCGCGGGGATGGCACGACATGGCGCGGCACTTGACACCGACCCGCAGGATTTTGACGCGGTTACACAGGTGAATTTACGCGCCGCCTATTTTGCTTTGCGGGAGGTGGCAAAGGGGTTGATGGCAACGGGGCGGGCAGGTTCGCTGATGACAATATCCAGCCAAATGGGGCATATTGGCGGACCTGACCGCTCGGTTTATTGCGCAACCAAACACGCGGTGGAAGGCATGACAAAGGCTATGGCGATTGAATGGGGCGCGGCAAATATCCGCGTTAATACGATTTGCCCAACCTTTGTAAGAACCGCCCTGACCGAGGCAACTTTTGAAGACCCCGCCCGCGTGGAATGGATAAAGCAAAAGATAAAACTTGGGCGGATTGGCACGGTAGAGGATATTATGGGAGTGGTTGTTTTTCTGGCGAGCGATGCCAGCGCGTTAATAACAGGCACCTCTATCTTGGTGGATGGTGGGTGGACGGCTGGTTAAACGTGAATGCAAAATACTTTTTACACGGGCGATAATCTTTATATCCTTAATGGGATGAACAGCGATTCTGTGGATTTGATTTATCTTGATCCGCCGTTTAATTCCAAACGTATTTATTCCGCGCCAAGTGGCAGTAAAGCCGACGGCGCCGAATTCAAAGATATCTGGACATGGAGCGATGTTGATACCGACTGTTTAAATGTTTTGGATAATCATCCCGCGTTAATAGAGTATATTTATTCTATCGGGCGAGTGCATGGCAAGGCGATGATGTCTTATGCTATGTATATGACGCAACGGATTATTCAAATGCATCGGATTCTAAAAGACACGGGCAGTCTGTATTTACATGTTGATCCGACCGCCAGCCATTATTTAAAAATAATATTAGATGAAATCTTTGGTAAAGATAATTTTCAAAATGAAATTATTTGGTGCTATAAAAGCGGTGGGGCAAGCCGTAAAAAGTTTTCAAAAAAACACGATACGATTTTGTTTTATTCAAAATCTGCCGCGTTCCAATTTTATTCAATCAAACAAAAATCATACATGGGGGTTGGCTATGCAACGGGGAATAAAAATATTACTTTATTTGATGATGGCGATGGTTTGGGGCCTTATACGATGGTATTTCCAAAGGACTGGTGGGAAATTGGCATGCTGGCAACTTCGGCGAGGGAACGCACGGGCTATCCCACGCAAAAACCCCTTGCCCTGCTTCATAGGATTATAGAGGCTTCTTCAAAACAGGGCGATATCGTGCTTGATCCGTTTTGTGGCTGTGCGACAACTTGCGTGGCAGCCCAGCAATTAGGGCGGTATTGGATTGGGATTGATATAGAATCCCAAGCGGTGGATTTATTGGTGCAAAGGCTCAGCAATGAATCGGTGCGGTTTGATGATTTTATTCACGCAGATAAAATACCGCCCCGTACAGATATTAAAATTGAAAAACCTTCTGTATCTATAGAGGAGTTGGTGGCGAGGCTTCGCATCCGCGAAGGTGCGGTGAAAAAAATCTCATAAGGATTTTTTGCCAAGCTAAAAAATTAATCGCTCACTTCAATCGCAATCGCCACGGCTTCACCCCCGCCGATACACACGGCGGCAATCCCACGCTTTAAGCCTTTGCATTCCAAGGCATTGACTAAACTGACCAAAACCCGCGCCCCAGACGCACCAATCGGATGCCCCAGCGCAACAGCCCCGCCAAAGATATTGACGCGGTTGCGGGTTATACCCAGCTCCTGCATACAGGCGAGGGGAACGACGGCAAAGGCCTCATTAATCTCCCACAGATCCACCGAATCAGACGACCAATCCAGCCGTGCCAGCAAGGTTTTTATCGCGCCAATCGGGGCGGTGGTGAACCATTCGGGGGCACAGGCATGGTTGCTATGTCCAACAATCCGCGCCCTAATCGGCAAGCCTTGCGTGTCATCAGCCGAACCCAGCACCAACGCCGCCGCCCCGTCAGAAATGGATGACGAATTGGCCGCCGTGACCGTGCCACCCGATGCAAAAGCAGGTTTCAAATGGGGGATTTTATCGGGGCGAGCCCGCCCAGGTGTTTCATCCGTATCAATCAGGGTTTTAGTGCCGCGTTTATCGGTCAGCTCCACCGCGATGATTTCTTTACCTGCCATACCAGATTTCTGTGCATCCAAAGCATTCGTTAAAGATTGCAAAGTAAAGTCATCTTGCGCCGTGCGGGTTATATTATATTTGCCCGCAGTCGCCTCGGCATAACAGCCCATCAGGGTGCCCTTTTCATAGGCATCCTCCAGCCCATCCAAAAACATATGGTCAAGCATTTGCACATGCCCCAGCCTTGCCCCGCCACGCGATTCAGCCGATAAATACGGCGCACGGGTCATGTTTTCCATCCCCCCCGCGATGAAAAACCCCGCCTGCCCCGCGGCAATCGCGGTACTCGCCAAAATCACCGATTGCAAACCAGAGCCACAGACTTTGTTAATCGTGGTACTCGGCGTGGCGGCTGGCAACCCCGCACCAATCGTCGCTTGCCTTGCCGGGGCTTGCCCCAAGCCCGCGGATAGGACACAGCCCATAAAAACCTCAGAGATTTGGGATTTATCAACGCCAGCATCACGCATCGCACCGATAATAGCCTGCGCGCCCAGCAGTGGCGCAGGTGTATCAGCAAAACAGCCCTGAAACGCCCCGATAGCCGTGCGTTTCGCGCCCAATATCACGCCATAATCTGTCATCTTCCCGTGTCCTTTTGTGTGGTGTTTTACCGTTGTTTTATCGGTTGGCGACTCCTGCAGGACTCGAACCTGCAACCCCCTGCTTAGAAGGCAGGTGCTCTATCCGGTTGAGCTAAGGAGCCTAAATTCCTATTATACACGGATTTTAAAATAGTTCAATGGGTCCAAACCCCGCGGCGATTGGTGGCAAAGTTTTCACCATAACCGCCATCGCGAATCACCGGCGCACGGTTTTGGGCGGGGGCGATTTGATAGGGAATGTTGTTATCGCGGGCGTAGCGTATCGCCTGCTCCTTTGTGGCAAAACGAATCGACACCTGCGTGTTCATATCGCCACTGCTCGTCCAGCCCATCAGGGTATCCTTTTGCCGTGCATCTTTGGGGGCGAATTCCAGAACCCAGCTTTTGCCGTGTCCCAATTTGTTCTGCCCAGCCCCAGACTGCATGACATTGCGTGCGGGTTGATAGATTTTTGCAAACATGTTTTTGCTCTCCTGTTTCATGGTTTGTTTAATACCTTTGCCAGTCTTATGGCAAAAAATCAGTATGAGTTCAAGTGCAATTATGAATTGTGAATTGTGAATGATTAATGTATAGCCTAGGGGAATCGTTAATCGTTAATCATTAAAACCATGTCCCAAACAAAAGAACCAAGAGCAAAAGTATCTGTCCACGACCACCCGAAACGACAGGGCGGTCGTCCCTTCGTGTTAAAATCCCATTTTGAACCAGCGGGCGACCAGCCCACCGCAATAACCGAAATCATAGACCGCCTGAACGCTGGCACGCGCAACCAAGTTTTATTGGGCGCGACAGGCACGGGCAAAACCTTTACCATGGCAAAAGTCATCGAAGCCACGCAACGTCCCGCCATCATCCTTGCCCCGAATAAAACCCTTGCCGCCCAGCTTTATTCCGAATTCAAAGCCTTCTTCCCCACCAACGCCGTGGAATATTTTGTCAGCTTTTACGACTATTACCAACCCGAGGCCTATGTCGCACGCTCCGATACCTATATTGAAAAAGACTCGCAAATTAACGAGCAAATCGACCGTATGCGCCATTCCGCCACCCGCGCCCTGCTGGAACGCGATGATGTGATTATCGTCGCCTCTGTGTCGTGTATTTATGGGATTGGCGCGGCCGAGACCTATTTTGAAATGGTACAGGATTTAGTCGTTGGGGAAAATTATGAAATGCGCGGGGTGATGAAAAAACTGATTTCCCTGCAATATAAACGCAACGATGGTGCTTTCACGCGGGGCTGTTTTCGCGTACGCGGGGATAGTTTGGAGGTCTGGCCAGCCCACCTTGATGACCGTGGCTGGCGGTTGTCTTTCTTTGGCGAGGAACTGGAAGCGATTACCGAATTTGACACGCTGACGGGTGAAAAAACCGATAAACTGGAAGAAATCCGCGTCTATGCCAATTCGCATTATGTCACCCCCGGGCCGACTATGAAACAGGCGATTGTTGCCATCCGTGCCGAACTCCATGCCCACCTAGCCGTGTTGCACCGCGAAAATAAATTGGTGGAGGCACAACGTTTGGAACAGCGCACTCAGTTTGATTTGGAATTGTTAGAGGCGACTGGTATTTGCAGCGGGATTGAGAATTACTCGCGGTATTTAACCGGGCGGGCAGCGGGCGAGCCACCGCCGACTCTGTTTGAATATATCCCGCCCAACGCCATTGTTTTTGCCGATGAAAGCCATGTTGCGGTATCGCAAATCGGGGCGATGTATAAGGGTGATTTTAACCGCAAATCGACACTGGCAGAGCATGGGTTTCGCCTGCCGTCTTGTTTGGATAATCGCCCATTAAAATTTGCCGAGTGGGATGCGATGCGCACGCAATCGGTGTTCGTATCCGCCACCCCGCAGAAGTGGGAAATGGAACAGGCCGAGGGTGTTTTCACCGAACAAATTATCCGCCCAACTGGGCTGTTAGACCCGCAGATTGAAATCCGTTCAGTGACAACTCAAGTGGATGATTTATTGGCGGAGATTCGCACGGTTGCCGCCAAAGGACATCGTATTTTGGTGACCACTTTAACCAAACGTATGGCCGAGGATTTGACCGAATATCTGCACGAACACGGGGTGCGAGTGCGCTATATGCACAGCGATATTGATACTTTGGAGCGGATTGAAATCCTGCGTGATTTGCGTTTGGGTGCCTTTGATGTGCTGGTGGGGATTAATCTTTTGCGAGAGGGTTTGGATATCCCCGAATGCGCTCTGGTGGCGATTTTGGACGCGGATAAGGAGGGGTTTTTGCGCTCTGAAACCTCGCTGATACAAACCATTGGTCGCGCCGCAAGGCATGTGGAGGGTCGGGTGATTATGTACGCCGATAGGATTACTGGCTCTATGCAACGCGCCTTGGATGAGACCGATAGGCGGCGTTTGCGCCAAACCGCCTATAATAAAGAACACAATATCACGCCGTTAAGCATTCAAAAGAATGTCCAAGATGCTCTGCGAGGGGCGTTCGCGGGTGATACTGATTTATCGCGGATACCCACGCAAGTGGATGATGTCCATGTTGGCAAAAATCTGCAAACCCATCTGGCGGAGTTGCGCAAGGATATGATAACGGCGGCGGAGAATCTGGAGTTTGAAGAGGCAGCGCGTCTGCGTGATGAAGTGCGACGGCTGGAAGCGGTGGAATTGGTGATATCAGAAAACCCCCTGACCCGACAAGCTGTGGTGGAACGCACCGTGGATGCGGCGTTGGATAAACCGCAGGTGCGGGGGAGGCGACGCAAGCGGTAGTTGTTTAACGATTAACGATTAACGATGAATAAGCCCGTTTTATTCTCTGGCTGGCTTGTATTTTTGTGGGTTTTTGTGGTTTGCAATAAAAGAGTTTATGATGTAAGGTTGTATCTGTGATTGGTCGCAAAAGCTAGGAAAATAAATAATGTTACAGGTAATTGGAAAAATCCGTATTCAGCACGCTGATACAGACGTAATTTATGAAATTGATGGACATTTAATTGACCTTAAGGCAACAGAACGACAAATAACGAGGGAGGGAGTGGAAATAAAATACTCTGCTACTTTTAATCACCCGCAACTTGGATACGTTAGTTTCGGGGTTTGGAAAGATTTAATCCGTACAAAGAAATCTAATTCAAAAAAATATGATTATAGCATCGGTCGTCATAAATTATTTGAAGATGCTGAACTTAACTTCACCGATTTTTTAGAAGAGAGTGATGAATACCGTCGAGAAAGAATAAATTCATTGACTGCATGGTTTCATAAAAATTATAGAGACCTTGATGAAGGGGGGCTCTATTATGAAAGCAAGGCGGGTGGTTATGTTGGCGATATTCGTGATGCCAGTGAAGAATTGCAAGGAAATTTTCCAGATGTACCTTATAATATTATAGAGGTTGCTGTTGAAAAGATTGAATCTGGTGGAAATACACAGTGGACTCCAGCCTATTATAGTAAAGAGTCATTAAAAGAAATTGACGATGCGCTAAAAACTCTTATTGATAAGGCACCAAAACCAAAAACAGCCCCAGCCTTTGCCCTTGACGATAATAACCTGCTTTATATAACAGAACCACCAGACAACCAGCCTGTTGATAGTCAAGATGATTTGCTTAGCGGATTACGCATGATAGTAGATGACCTGTTGCAATCACTCCAAGGTGCTAACTTTCATCAAGACATGATACCTATAATTGAAAAATATAAAGAGGCAATATTGGGTGATGAAATTTCTATTTCCCAATTATATTGGTGCGGTATAAGACTTGATAATGTAGTACAGGCAATTAAACGGGGGATAGAGGCGAAAGAGCAACCATCGCTATCTTTAAACACCGAATCAAATCTTAACTCTGTTCTTGAATTACATGGTACTTATATTATGTTGAATACAGAGGGGCAACGTCTTTTGCAGGCTACCGCCTCTTATAACCAATCACATAAACAAAAAGAAGAAGTAAAACAGGCAAGCAAACAGCTTGCCGATAATATCACAAATAACGCAGTGTTGTTTGACAAAAAAACACGCGAGTATTTTAATGCTGTTTTGATGGATATAGGACAAGGGCAACATCCCGAACGTTCAAACCAAAGTGCTGGAAATACACTAACAAACTTTGTTTATAGTATTTTGATAGTTGGTGGAACTGCTACTATTATACAAACTATAGGGGGTGCGGTAACGGCTAGTGTTCCGGGGTCGCTTATTTCTACTTTAACCACAGATGCTATTAATTCATTTTGGTATTTTCTAATAAATAACGCATCTCTCTTGCAAATAATTGCACCTTCTCTTGCAGGTGAGCAATCTTGGCTGGTATCAGCCGCCCATCTTTTGGAACGTATCAGGCTTGCGATTAAAAGCGACTAATCGCAAAAAAGCCTAGCACCCTTTATAGTCCTTTGTGAGACACTCACGTGATAGTTTTTGTGCCTCCGATATTTGATTAGATGTCATCTTTTTTTCAGCTTTATCTCTTAATTTTGCCCCGTCATCATCACCTTTTGATGCGGCAAGATTTGCCCACATATAGGCAAGAACCTTATTCTTTGGAACGCCATTTCCGTTGTAATACATTACACCTAAACCTGACTGTGCTTGCGCAAACCCCTGTTCGGCAGATAATCTAAACAATTTTACTGCCTCTTGATAATCTTTTAGAACACCATACCCGTGAGCATACATTCTTGCTAAATTATCTTGTGCTGCCTGATGTCCCTGTTCGGCGGCGAGGGTGTACCATTTTGCCGCTTTTTTATAATCCTGTGAGACACCTTCTGCCAAACGATAACTGAACCCAAGATGATACTGTGCCCTTGCATCCCCCTGTTCGGCAGGCAGTCTCCATTCGCGTACGGCAGTGACATAATCGCCATTTTTCCAAGCCTCAATGCCCTTATCAAAATCAGCAAACGCAGGCAAGCCCGCGAAAAGTGCCATGCATACTATCATTCCAAAAATCTGTTTCATAATTTTTTCCCCACCAAGTTAAGTGTTAATTTTATTCTTATACAAAAATCACTGCAAATCCGCAAACGCCTCTTGCAAACGTGCCACGGCTTGCTCTATCACCGCACGGGGCGCGGCTAGGTTAAAGCGCAAAAAACCCTCCCCACCATCGCCAAAAGTCGCGCCATGATTGGCCACAATCCGCGCACGGGTTTGCACCCGAGACAGCACCTCTTCCTCCGTCATCCCCGTGCCAGAAAAATCCACCCAAGCCAGATAGGTCGCCGCCAACCGCATCGACTCCAGTCCAGGAATCCCAGCAATCCCCAAATCAAACACATCGCGATTACCCGCGATATACCGCCGCAAATCCGCCAACCATTCGCCCCCATCCTCATAGGCCGCTTGGGCCATCATTAAACCAAACGAATTGGGCGAATTGCCCGCCGCCGAATTCGCCTGCGCAAACTGCCCGCGCAAACTATCATCGGCAATAATAACATTGCCAACATACCCCGCCGCCAGATTAAACGTCTTACTGGCGGCCGTTAACATCACCAACCGATCGGCTATATCGGGGGCAGCATTGCACATAGGAATATGACGCACATCGTCCAAAATCAAATCGTGATGCACCTCATCGCTCAGCAAAATCAAATCGTGTTTTATGCAGAAATCCGCCAATTCGCGCAATTCGCCCGCCTCCCAAACGCGCCCGCCCGGATTATGCGGGGAACAAGCAATGACTATCCGCTCGCGCCCGGTCATTTGGGCTTCATAAGCGTCAAAATCCATCTCATACCGCCCGTTGTTATGGGCCAGCTTACACTGCACCAATTCGCGGTCATTGGCGACGATAATACGGGTAATTCCGTGATAAACGGGGGTAAAACACATCACCGCATCGCGCGGTTGGCTGAACGCTTGGAGACAGACCGCCAGCCCATTAACCACCCCGTGGGTGGCGAATATATGGGACGGATCAACCTGCCAATCATGCTGGGTTTTCATCCAGTGGCAAATCGCCGCGTGATAGGCGGTATAATCACCGTAATAGCCGAAAACTCCGTGGTCTGCATAGGTTTTCAAAGCGTTCAAAACGGCGGGAGGCGCGGCAAAATCCATATCCGCCACCCACATAGGCAGCGCGTCAGGCGCGGTTACGCCAAAGCGGGATGCTATCCCATCCCACTTTTGCGAGTGGGTGTTTTTGCGTGGAATGATTTTATCAAAATTGGTTTTGGGCATTTTGTCGGGCTTTCTTTTTAAGTTTTATTTTAGGTTTTCTTGTGGAGTTTCTTGCATAAACCGCAGTTTTATCATAAATAAACCCCCATGTCATTATCAAATTCACCCAAATTGAAAATCCGCCTGCACCCCGATGCATGTTTGAAAAAACCCTGTGCGCCGATAGACATCGATTCGGCGGCGCGTGAATTGGCGCAGGCTATGTTGGAAACCATGTATACCGCCCCGGGCATTGGTTTGGCTGCTCCGCAAGTTGGGCGGTCATCTCGGCTGTTCGTGATGGATTGTACGGATAAAGACACGGAGCGCTCTCCGTTAGTTTTGTTTAATCCAGAAATCACGGAGGTTGCCGATGAAACACACACGCAGGAAGAGGGATGTTTATCCCTGCCCCGTTTGTTTGAGCCTATCACGCGGCCAGCGTGGGTTGTGATGCGCTATTGGGGCTTGGATGGGCGCGAGGTCGAGCAGAAGTTTGACGGATTATGGGCAACCTGCGCCCAGCATGAATTGGATCATTTGAACGGTATTTTGTTTATCGATCACCTCAGCCGAGTCAAACGGGCGATATTAACCAAGAAAATGATAAAGTATAAAAAGGATGTTTTGAATTTGACTGGGGATAAAAATGGGTAAAGCCTTGCGGGTTATTTTTATGGGGTCGCCCGATTTTGCCGTGCCGATTTTGTCGGCGTTGCAGGGGGCGTGTGATATTGTCGCGGTGTATTGCCAGCCACCTCGGCGGGCCGGACGCGGACAAACACAGAGGTCTTGTGCTGTGCATCGGGCGGGTGAATCGGCGGGGTTGCGGGTTCGGACTGTGGATGATTTTAACGCCGAAGCCTGTGCGGATTTTATTGATTTGAAGGCGGATTTGGCGATTGTCGTTGCCTATGGTTTGATTTTACCGACCAAAGTTTTGAACGCACCAAGGCTTGGCTGTGTGAATATCCATGCCTCGCTTTTGCCGCGTTGGCGTGGGGCTGCGCCAATTCACCGTGCGATTATGGCAGGGGATAAAACCACAGGGGTGTGTTTGATGCAGATGAATGCGGGGCTGGATGAGGGTGCGGTTTTGGCGTGTGAGAAAGTCGCGATTGATATGCAGGACACGACCGCCAGTTTGGCGGGGAAATTGTGTGATATTGGCGCGGGGCTGATTGTGCAGGCTTTGCCTGATATTGAAACTTTGCAGGCAGGGGCGGTTGCCCAAAGTGGCGATATTACCTATGCTCATAAAATTGATAAGGCTGAGGCAAAGATAAATTGGCAGGCAACGGCGACGGAGGTGCGCAATCATATCCATGGGCTATCGCCATTTCCTGGGGCGTGGTTTTATTGCAAAGGCGAGCGGGTGAAAGTCCTGTCGGCACGGGTTTTGGTGAATGAAAACCTTGGAAAATTGGCGGTAGCGGGGACGGTTTTGGATAGTAAATCTGATCTAACAGTAGCCTGTGGCAAAGGTGCGTTAAACCTATTAAAATTGCAACGGGCCGGTAAAACTCCGATGGATGTAAAGACGTTTTTGCGCGGGTTTCCTATTACGGAAGGCGATAACCTTAATCGTTAATCCCTAACAAAACCGCCTCCTTGGTTTTGGTAAAATCGGATTGAACCCAAATGTGCTCGCCCTTTTTTAACAAATCCCCCAATTCGCGACCTTCGGCAAAATCCATTAAATCCGCCGCCTTTATCGGGTATTTATTTTGCTGGGCAGCACCGAAATCTATCTGCTCTAAAACCGCTTTATCCAAATTTTGCCCAAGCTGAACCGCGTGGTACATCACCGCCGCACGGGCAATTTCCGCCCCGTGATAATAGCCCAAGGCAGAGGATTTTATCCCAGAATCCAACACCTTGCCCGCCAGCAAAACCCCCGTGTAGGATTTCTTTTCTGCGTTGCTGAGGCGCAAACAGGACTCACCCTCAACCACGCCTTGCCCACCCAAAATTGCCAAACGAAATATCCAATCCACCCGCGCCCCAACAGCCGTTTCCAAATCAATAAACCGCGTGATAAAATCGGCACGGCATCCCGTAATAATCCGCGTCAATAACCCCGCATCCTCCATCGCCAGAATCGCAGGCGCGGGATTCGGCGCAGATAATAAAAGACGAAATTCGGTGCTAATTCGCGCCGCTGATAATCGCGCCAAAGCCGCGCCATGCGTACCACAGGCGGTCAAACCCGCCGCATCTAATTTATCGCCACCATCCGCACCATACTCTGCACCATACAGTGCCGACATCCGAAAAAACCGCAAGATACGCAAGCCATCCTCGGCAATACGCAACCCTGCATCACCAATAAACCGCACGCGCCCGCACCGCAAATCATCCAGCCCAGACATCGGGTCAAACACCATGCCAGCCGCATCCGCATAAAGCGCGTTCATGGTGAAATCGCGCCGCCCAGCATCGGTCTTCATACACTCAGAAAACGCCACCTGCGCGTGGCGACCATCGGTTTTTATATCACGGCGATAGGTGGTGATTTGAAAAATCTGCCCGTCTAAAATCCAGCTAACCGTGCCGTGTTTAATCCCTGTTGGCAGGGTTTTTATATGGCTCGCCCGCCCCAGTTCCATAACTTGATCGGGGGTGGCGGGGGTGGCTATATCAATATCCGTAACAGGCAAGCCCAGCAGAGCATTACGAACACAGCCGCCGACAAAATACGCGGGGAAACCCGCATCGGCAAAACACTCCATAACCCGTTTAACGGGCGCATCGGTGAGCCAATCGGCAGTGATTTTCATCGGCGTTTCATCCGTCATGGGGCGTGTCATTATCTTTATCTTTATTCGCCTGAAACCCAACACTATCGGGTGACAGAGTATAATGCGCCCCGCAAAACTGGCAATCGGCGGTAAGGGTATTATCGGGCAAGGTCATCTTTTCAATATCCTTGGCAGAATAAATCGACAAGGCCTGTTTCACCCGCGATTTGGAACAGGTACAGCCGAATTCCACCGCTTGGGCTGGAAAAATCCGCAAGGATTCCTGATGAAACAACCGATACAAAAGCGTTTCATGGGGTAGGGTTTTATCCAAAAGTTCTGCCGATTTTAATGTGTTAAGATGGGCGAGGGTACGTTGCCAATCCTCGGATTTTTGCGCGGCATCCGTGGTATCGGCGGAATTGGCGGCAAGGTGTTGTACCATCATTCCCGCGACCGACCACTGGGGGGAGGTGGCTTTTGTTGGTGTGCCAATTTTCACAATAAACCGACTGGGCAGTTGTTCGGATTGATGAAAATAAGTCTCGGCACAGGAGGATAAAGACGCACCCGAAAGCGGGGTGATACCCTTAAACGGAGTCATCCCCTGCCCTTGGTCAATCAGAATGGCAAACGCCCCCTGCCCGATTTTTTTAAACGAGGCTTCAAGGGTTTCATTAGCCGTTTCCTCGGACATACGGTCTTTATCAAAGCTGGCGTAGGCACGGATTTTTGCCGCACCATCGTCGGTGCTCGGGGCAAAATAATCCGTGGCAATCAGGCGAATCGGTCCATCGCCACGGATTTGCAAGGACAGCTTCCAACGCAGTTTTATCGTTTGCCCAATCAATGCAGACAGCATCACAGCCTCTGCCAATAGCATCAGCACGGCGGGCGGATAATCGTGCTGGTCGATAATAGTATTTAAGGTCGTATCAAACCGAGCAATCCGCCCACGGGTATTGGCACCGTCCAGTTGGAAGGGCAGAACCAAATCGCCCCCCAAATCGCTTGGCGGGGCAGTATCAGGGATTTTTATTTTTTGTGTCATGATTTTTTAATGCGTTTTATTAGGGGGGTTATTTTGTTTCACCCCCCTTATAGCAAAAAAACCATAAAACGCCACAGGGTTAATTCCCCCAATAATTCCCGCTCAATTATACTCTATCACCGCTCAATCACCAGTGCCGAAATATCATCCTCAAACCCTGCCCGACCTCGGTATTTTTTCACATCCTTTATCAGGGCAGGCAGAAAATCATCAATCGCGCTGGCTCTGTGACGTTTGATAAGGGCGATTAAACCTGCCTCCTCCAACCCCACGCCCCTGGGATTTTCACACTCCACCAAACCATCGGAATAAATCAACACCCGTGCGCCGCGTTTTACATCAAAAGCAAAACTTTCATAGCCCGCATGTTTCACCAATCCAATCGGTATCCCACCCGTGCCGAGGATTTGCACCCCCGAATCCGTATCAAAAACCACAGGATGCGGACTGCCCGCCTGCACCATCCGCCCGGCCCCCGTTTCAAGATCCAAAGTGCCATAAACCAGGGTAAAGTATAAATCGTTACCGACCATATTCAGCATCAAATCGTTTAACAAATCCGCCACCTCGGCTGGGTCGCGCAAACGATAGTCCGCGCCATCGGTATCAAACGCGATATTCCGTGCCGGATTATCGGGGTTAAAATACGAGCCCAACCGCACCCCCAACAAAGCCGACGGCACGCCATGCCCGCAGACATCCAAGCCATAAAACCCAAGGCGGGTTTCATCAATGCAAAAATACCCCAAAATATCGCCGCCCAGATGCTGGCTAGATTTGAACGCGGTATGAACCGTGGCGTTTTTATACTCGGCACGGCTGGGCGGCATCATGGCACGGTGCAGCTGCCCTGCCTCTTTCAAATCGGTTTCAATCACCTGATAGGCGCAATTGAGACGTTCAAACGCCTGCGCCGTTTGGGTTTGTTTTTCTTGCAATTCTGTGTGCATTTGTAACAAACGGGCGGCGGCACGAAGCCGTGCATTCAATTCTATCTTTGCGATTGGTTTTATCAAAAAATCATCGGCACCCGCGCCCAAACCCTTAGCAATATCAAGCGTTTCGGATTTCACCGTTAGCAAGATAAAATAAACATAAGGAGAGGTTTTTGGCGGGGCTTTGCGGATTTTTTTACACAACTCCAAACCCGACATCTGTGGCATCATCCAATCGGATAAAATCACATCAATCGCTTGGGTGTTAGCGATATGTAACGCCGCCTTACCCGAATCCGCCTCAACATACTCAAACCCAAACTCGTGCAAATGACGGCATATCAGGCTGCGCTGGGCTGGCGAATCATCAACAACCAAAACACGTAGTTTCTTTGGGGAAGGGTTTTTTTGGAGAGGGGACATAGCGCATAGATAATCGGTTTTGCCTTGTAAATCCTTAATCCGTGCTAAAAACCTACCAAAAATACGCCAAAGAAAAGCGTAAAACTGCAAGATATTTTTAAATGTTTTGTCGCTATAAGGGGGACAACCATTAAAAAGGGGGGGATTATGATTGATAAAACACGAATTGGGCAACTGCGTGCCGATATAGGCGAGGATGATTTTTTCATTATTGTCGCAGGTTTTTTGCAAGAGGGGGAGGAAGCTCTGGCGAAATTGGCAACGCTGGATAAGGGCGATTCGGCACAGACCCCTGCACTGTTGCATTTCTTAAAGGGATGCGCGGTGAATCTGGGGTTTTGCGCGGTTGCCGAGTATTGCGAAATCCACAAAACCAACCCCGCACCAGATATAACCGTACTAACCAACCATTTCCAAACCGAACGACAAGAGCTTTCCGCCCTAATCGGCGCGATTCCCCAAAAATCCGCCTGAATCCCGCCAAATTTCAAAAAATTCACCCGAATCCGCAAAAATCCATAAAAACCCTATTGACTCATCACCGCTTTCCTTGTCCTATAGCTTCATCTTTCAAACCAAACAATTAAAGGAGATGAAAATGAAAGTTTTAACAAAAACACTACTATCCGCCACGATACTTGCCTTTGGCACTTTGGCAAGCACTGCATTGGCGCAAACCGTGCGAATCGGGACGGAGGGTGCCTATCCCCCCTATAATCTGATCAACGATGATGGCGAGGTTGACGGCTTTGAACGCGAGCTGGGCGATGCCCTGTGCGAAATTGCCAAGCTGGATTGCACATGGGTAACGAACGAATGGGATTCGATTATTCCCAATCTGGTATCATCAAACTATGACGCGATTATGGCGGGGATGAGTATTACCGAAGAACGCGATCAAGTGATTGATTTCAGCGAGTCTTACTTTCCTGCCGACCCGTCGGCCTATGTCGCACTCAGCGGTGCCGATGCGATGGCTTTAACAAAAGTTGTCGCCGCCCAAGTCAGCACCATTCAATCCAGCCATGTTGCCAGTTCTGGCGCGTCCTTGCAGGAATTTTCATCCCCCGATGAAACGATTGCTGCCGTGCGCAATGGTGAGGCGGACGCGGTTCTCGCCGATAAAGCGTTTTTAGAACCGATTGTTAACGAATCAAACGGCGAGCTGGTTTTCGTCGGCGAAGATGTTATCTTGGGCGACGGTATCGGTGTGGGTTTGCGTGAAAGCGACCAGAAGCTGCGCAAAAAGTTCAACAAAGCGATTAAGAAATTAAAAGCAGACGGGCGATTGAACGCGATGATTAAAAAATGGTTCGGGGCGGAAGCTGCCGTATTTTAACGGGTGGTTTTAATCCCCACCTTATTTGAAACTATACGGGGGCGCGGGTTCTGCCCGCCCCCCTGTTTAACACTGCCCCTAATTTTGCGTCCCGATTATGTTTGAATATTGTATCAATGTTGGCGGGTTGGACGGGCTTAGCTGGCTATCGTGCTATCTAACAACGGGCAAGCATCTGGCGTTCTACAAAAGTTTCGGCACTGTGATGATGCTGATTTTTATGGTCGCACCACTGGCGTTACTATTTGGCTTTTATGGCAGTTTCGCCATGCGGTCAAACTGGCGGGCAATTCGCTGGGTCGGCTGGGGCTATAGCTCTGTTGTTCGCGGAGTCCCCGATATCGTGTTTTTCCTCTTCGCCCCGATTGCATTAGACCAATTAATAGAAGTCCTTCGCCATAAATGGCTCTGTTCGGCAAGCACCGAACCCATCTGGAGGGGCAATGATTTTGTCGTTTGCACCGCTGCCAAAATGCCAGTCAGCAACGCCGCCGCTTGGGTGCATGATACCTATGGATTTTTACTGGCGGTGGTGGCCTTCGCTATCGTTATGGGTGCGTTTGTTTCCAATGTTTTGGACGGTGCGTTAAAGTCCGTGCCATCGGGACAAATAGAGGCTGGTCGCGCCGTTGGGCTATCGCGGCGGCGAATCCGCCGTTTGATAGAAATCCCGCAGATGTGGATTTTTGCCCTGCCCGGCCTCTCCAACCTGTGGCAATTATTAATTAAAGCCACGCCTTTATTATTTTTATTGGGGATAGAGGATATCGTTTATTGGGCGCGGGAGCTGGGCGGACAGAAAACCACGCTTTATACCTACGCCCATCCGGACTGGCGGATTTGGTATTTCACCGCCCTGATTGTGTTTTATTTGCTGGTCAGTTGGGCTTCGCAACAGGTGTTTGAGCGGGTGCATACGCACCTGTCACGAATTCACAATAAGGGGGAGTCGTGATGAGCTGTTATGACACCCTTTTTGATTATGGCTTGCGGGCGTTTGGCTTTGGCGAACGCGGTCTGCCCCGCGCCGATATTGATTTGTGCCAACAGGTGGTGCTGATAGGCTCTGGCGTGTTGTGGAATTTATATTATATGATTATCGCGCTGTGTTTTGGGTTTTTCTTTGCCCTGCTTTTGGCAGTGGGGAAAAACCAACGCAATCGGTATATTCGCGGGCTGGCGAGCGGTTATGTTTATCTGTTTCGTGGCACACCCTTGTTTATTCAGTTTTTCTTTGCCTATGAGGTTTTTGTTTTATTGCCGAAATACAATATTGATATTAATCTTATTTTCACGACAATAACGATGGAAACGCGGCTGTTATCGCGGGCTTGGCTGGGCGCGGTTTTGGTTTTGTTTTTGAATACCTCGGCCTATAGTGCAGAGATTTTTTACGGAGCATTGCGGGCAGTTCCCGCCGCCCAAATAGAGGCGGCGGCGGCTTTGGGTTTGCGTCCGTGGCAGAGGTTTCGGTTTGTCGTTTGGCCGACCTTATTGCGCTATGCTTGGTCGTCTTATACGAACGAGGCGGTGTTTATGTTTCACGCGACAACTCTGGTTTATTTTTCCGCGTTTCCCGCGTGGCAACAGAAGGGCGATGCCTTGTATTACGCCAATTATTTTGCCGAGAAGACGTTTAATCCGTTTATCGCCTATCCTTTGGTGGCGGGGTATTTTATTATCTGTACCTTGCTGATTATTTGGGTGTTTGCGATTATTGGACGGCGATTGAATCGACATGAGTTGGTGGGTAGGGATTAGGGTTTTTTTGCCCCCACGCGTGGGCTTGCAAATTCACGCAAAATTGGCTAATACCCTGCCAAAAGGAAAAGGAAAAACCCCATGTCTAAAAATAAAAAAATAAGAAAAGTTGTGCTGGCCTATTCGGGCGGGCTTGATACCTCTATCATCCTCAAATGGTTGCAAACCGAATATGAGTGCGAGGTGATAACTTTCACCGCCGATTTGGGGCAGGGTGAGGAACTGGAACCCGCCAAACAAAAGGCATTGCAACTCGGCATTAAACCGCAAAATATTTTCATCCGCGATGTCCGCGAAGAATTCGTGCGCGATTTTGTCTATCCGATGTTTCGCGCCAATACCTTGTATGAGGGTCGGTATTTACTGGGCACCGCCATCGCGCGGCCGCTGATTGCCAAGCATTTGATTGACATCGCACGGGAAGTTGGAGCCGATGCGATTTCCCACGGTGCCACGGGTAAGGGCAACGACCAAGTGCGGTTTGAACTGGCCGCCTATGCCCTGAACCCCGATATATCCATCATTGCGCCGTGGCGCGAATGGGATTTAACCAGCCGTACGAAATTGCTGGAATTCGCCGAAGCCCATCAAATTCCGATTGCCAAAGACAAACGGGGTGAGGCTCCGTTTTCTGTTGATGCCAATTTATTACATACTTCGTCAGAGGGTAAATTGCTTGAAGACCCGTCAAAAGAAGCACCCGATTATGTCTATCAGCGCACCAATAGCCCCGAATCCGCGCCCGATACCGCGCAATATGTCGAGCTGACTTTCAAACAAGGCGACGCAGTTTCGCTGGATGGGCGGGCGTTAGATGCGGCCGATATGCTGACCGCTTTGAATGAATTGGGGCGGGTGCATGGGATTGGTCGCCTGGATTTGGTGGAGGGTCGCAGTGTTGGTATGAAATCGCGCGGGATTTATGAAACCCCTGGTGGCACGATTTTAATAGAGGCGCATCGCGGGATTGAAAGCATTACTTTGGATCGCGGGGCGATGCATTTAAAAGACGAATTGATGACGAAATATGCCGCCATGATTTATGATGGCTATTGGTATAGTCCAGAACGTGAGATGGTGCAGGCGTTGATTGATACCTCGCAGGTTTGGGTCAATGGCTCGGTGCGATTAAAGTTGTATAAGGGCAGTGTTCAAATCGTTGGGCGGTGGTCGGATGATAGTTTATATTCCGAAGCGCATGTGACCTTTGAAGATGACGCGGGTGCCTATGATCAAAAAGACGCGGCTGGGTTTATTAAAATAAATGCCTTGCGTTTGAAATTATTGGCGGCGCGGCGCAAAAAATAAACGATGAATGATGCGTGGCGAATATCTAATCGCTCACTGCCAAAATCGCGGTTTTAATCCCATGCAAAAATGACTCCGCCGAGGAGGCAGCAGAAAACAAATAAAACCGATTATCCCCCAGCCGTATCATTAACACCCCCAGATGATCCAGCGATGTTCGCGCAGAGGCGTTTATGGCAAAAGCCTGCTGCGATAAATTTAACGGGCAGAGCCTTTCCAAAACCGATAAAACATCCACACCAGACAGCTCTACCCCGACCCAGCCGTGGCTCTGGTCGGTGCAATACCCCAGTGCGGATATTTGTTTTAAGGCTTGTTTTTTCGGGGGAGCATCACTGATAAAAAACCACTGGTCGGGTTGGGTTTGTGCAATATAAAGCCCGTCTTTGATAAAAATCTTTGGCGCAGTGGGCAAAGAGAGCCCCAGCGTTTTTAATCCCTTTGCCACGGCGGTTTTCTGCCCGCGTGGCATGGCAAAAGACATTATGGTCATGGACAAGACCCGAACGCTACAAGAATCCAAAACTAAATCTTCGCCCATCAAAGGTGCGTTTGCCTGTAAAGGTTCAAATGTTTTCCCAGATATTTTAACAGATTTTTTAACTGTTTTTTTCACAACTTTTTTCACAGCTTTTTTCACAGCTTTAACCATTTTGAATCGTCCCTTCTGGATCATAAAAATGCGGCGATACGACCTCTACATCACAGCTTGATCCGTGCAAGCCATCCCAAGCGTGCAAAATATCACCACCGCGTTTATCACCGTCTTTGATAAAACCCAAAGCAATATAACGACCAAAACTCGGCGACCAACACACCGAAGTCACCCAGCCCAAATCGCCGTCCAAACTCGGCACAGCACCCGTTTCAATAAAATGCGCGCCTGCGCGAAGCTGATGCTCTGGATCAACAGGGCGCACTCCGCACAAACGCATCGAGCCATCCGCCATCATCGCTTCACGCCGTGATAACACCGCACCAACCGAGTCTTTTTTCACCGATACCATCCGCGCCAGATTAAGGTTTAACGCGGTGGTTTGCCCGGTCAGCTCTGCCCCAGTGAAATGCCCTTTTTCAATCCGCATGACATTTAACGCCTCAACCCCATAAGGTGTTATTTTATATTTCTTACCGCGTTTCATAATATCGCGAATAAACGCCCCGCCAAACTGCGCTGGCACCGCCAATTCATACGCCAATTCCCCGGAAAATGAAATCCGAAACAGCCGAGCCTCAACCCCGCCGACCTGTACATTTGCACAAGCCATAAACGGAAACGCCACGTTTGATAAATCCAAATCGGCAACCAGTTCGCCGACCAAATCGCGCGAGTGCGGCCCGGCAATCGCGAACTGCGCCCAAGCGTCCGTTACCGAAATCAAATGCACATCAAACTCCGGACACAGGCATTGACGGGCGAATTCCAACTGGCGATAAACCAGCCCAGCATTCACGGTTGTTGTCGTCATAACAAAATGATTTTCACCCAGCCGCGCGGTCGTACCGTCATCATAACAAATCCCATCCTCGCGCAGCATCAAACCATAGCGCACTCGCCCGATCGCCAATTTGGCAAAGCCATTGGCATAAACAAAATTCAAAAATCGGGCGGCATCGCACCCTTGGATATCAATTTTGCCAAGCGTGGATACATCACAAATCCCAACGGATTTGCGCGTGGCAATGACCTCGCGATCAACCGATTCGCGCCAAGTCGCCTCCCCCTTTTTCGGATACCATTGGCCGCGTAGCCATTGTCCAACCTCAACAAAAACCGCGTTTTTTTCAACCGCCCAGCCGTGCGAGGGAGTCAAGCGTTTCGCCATGTAATCCTGCCCCGTTGACCTCGCCCCAAAGGCACCCAAAGACACAGGGCTATACGGTGGGCGAAACACGGTTGTGCCGACCTCGGAAATCGCACGACCAGTTGCCTGTGCCAAAACCGCCAAGCCCAAAACATTCGCGGTTTTGCCTTGGTCTGTCGCCATGCCCAAAGTGGTGTAACGTTTCAGGTGTTCCACGGATTCAAAACCCTCTGCCTGTGCCTGTTCTATGTCTTTGACCGTGACATCATTTTGCAAATCAACCCAAGCTCTGGTGTTGGATTTTTTATCCTTCACCTGCCAAAATTCACTTATCGCAAAAATCTGCCCCTTATCGCCTGCTATGGGTGCGGGGGGAGTTTTTTTGGCAAAACCCAAATCCTTGGCAACCGATTTGCCCGTTTGAGAGGCGGTCTTTAGCGTGTTATGTAAATTCATAACCCCCGTTGCCGCGCCAACTACACACATCCCCTTTGGCATGCCGTCAGCAACAAAAGCACACAGTTCCGCGTCCCAAACAGGTCGCCCGCGATGATGACATGTTAAATGCACATTGGGATTAAACCCGCCAGAGACCGCCAAACAATCGGTTTTAATCGTTTGGTTATTGGTGAGAGTAACGCTGGAGACCGCACCGCGTCCTTGCGTTGTTTTCACCTGCGCACCCATAATAATGGCGGTGTTGGACAGCGACAAAGGCGGGGCAATATCACGCACATCAATCATAGCGGCGATTTCCACACCCTTTTGTTTCAGGATATTTGCCGTGTGCCACGCGCTATCGTTATTGGTGAAAAAGCTAATCGCGCGACCCGTTGCCACGCCAAACCGCTCGGCATAAGTGCGAGTCGCCCCGCCCAACATCACGCCGGGTCGGTCGTTATTGGCAAAGGCAATAGACCGTTCTGTTGCCCCGCTTGCCAAAATAACCGCACGGGTATAAATCCGCCACAGAATTTGGCGGGGTTTATTTGACACTAGCAGTGAGGGGGGCAGATGGTCGGTTTTATTTTCCACCGCGCCATAAATCCCATGGTCAAACGCGCCAAAAACGCAAGTCCGCGTCATCACCCGCACATTATTCATGGCGGCAAGTTTGCCCGTTGCCTCCGTCAGCCAATCCTGCGCGGGTTTGGCGTTTATCAAATCATCCGCACCCATCATTGCCCCGCCAAGGGCAAAATCATCGTCTGCCAAAATAACCTGTGCACCCGCCGCACCCGTCGCCAAGGCGGCACTGATACCCGCCACGCCGCCGCCGATAATTAAAACATCGCAATGCAAAAATCCCTTGTCATAGCAATCGGGATCGGCCGCGCCAGACAACCGCCCCAAACCAGCAGAGGCGCGGATAATCGGCTCATAAACCTTTTCCCAAAACACCGCTGGCCACATGAAAGTTTTGTAATAAAACCCCGCCGATAAAAACGGCGATAGGAAATCGTTTATCGCCATGATATCAAACGCCAAAGGACCGCGATGGTTTTGCGACCGTGCGAATAAACCCTCATAAAGCTCTGCCGTTGTCGCGCGGGTATTGGGTGTGCCAAACGCGCCCTTGCCAATATGAACCAATGCGTTCGGCTCTTCCCCTCCCGCCGAAAAAATCCCCCGCGGGCGGTGATATTTGAACGACCGCCCAACCAGCCGCACCCCGTTTGCCAGCAAGGCAGAGGCAAGCGTATCGCCCTCATACCCCTGCATCGTTTTGTTATTAAATGAAAACGATAAAGGGCGGTCGCGGTCAATTAATCCGCCGTCAATACGATAGGTTTGTTCGGTCATTTTTTTGCGCTTTTTTTAGGTTTGGGCTTGCTAGGTTTGGATTTTTTTGCCACAGTTTTTGCTACAGTTTTTATTGCCGTTTTTTTAGTATTATTTTTATTTAATTTTTCGGCAACATCCCTTGCCAATTCCACCCGCGAAATATCGTGACTCATCGTACAGCGAGTCACCACCAAATACGAACGGTCGCCATGCTCGTGATACCAAAGCTCGCGATATTCCCCCGCCGGATTATCACGCAAATAAACATAGTCATGGAATCTTTTCTGCACCTGCGCGACATCACCCGCCTGCCAATCAGGACGCACCAGCAAAGACGCATCGCCCAGATGCACAAACTCCTCCGCATCGCGGGGTCCAAGTAAAGGATGCTCAATAATCATTTTTTTGCTCTCTTGCAGCTTTCGCTATTATTTTTATCATTTGTTTTTGGGGCTCTTGCATCGTCATTTTTAATCCACCCATTAATGCAGGTTCGGCTGTGCGCCAACACCTTTTTCATCTATCATCCGCCCGAGCTGAAACCTATCCAACCTAAACTCTTTCGCCAAAGGATGGCTCTCATCCTTTGCCAATAAATGCGCCGTAGCCAACCCCGACGCGGGTGTCGCCTTAAACCCGCCATAGCACCAGCCGCCATTAAAATACAAACCGTCAATCCCGGTTTTATCAATAAAGGGCGAGCCATCCATCGACATATCCATAACCCCACCCCACATCCGCAATAACCGCGCCCGTCCCAAGGCGGGCATTACCGCCATCATATCGTTCATCACATGCTCTGCCGTTGGCAGATTGCCGCGTTGGGCATAGCTGTTATACCCATCGATATTACCGCCGAAAACCAACCCGCCTTTGTCCGACTGACTGATATACAAATGCCCCGCGCCAAAGGTCACAACACAAGGCAAAATCGGTTTTAATCCCTCGGTCACAAACGCCTGTAAAACATGGCTTTCAATCGGCAAACGCAAACCCGCCATTGCCATGAGACGAGAGGAATTACCCGCAACACAAGACACAATTTTCGCGCCATGAATCGTGCCTTTGGTGGTTTCCACCCCAAGGCATTTACCGCCTTTCATCACAAACCCTGTCACCGCGCAATTTTGAATAATATCCACACCATGGCTATCGGCACTGCGGGCATAGCCCCAAGCCACCGCGTCATGCCGTGCCGTCCCCGCACGGGCTTGCAACAGCCCACCCTTAATCGGAAACCGCGCGTCATCGTAATTCAAAAACGGCAACCATTTGCGCAAATCCTTTTGCGTGAGCCATTTTGCATCACTACCCGCCATTAGCATCGCGTTGCCTCGGCGGGTGAAGCTGTCAACTTGACCGTCCGTGTGCGCCAGATTAACGATACCGCGTTGCGACATCATGACGTTGTAATTAAGGTCTTTCTCCAACCCCTCCCATAGTTTCAAGGAATGTTCATAAAACGGGATATTGCCTTTCAGCATATAATTGGAGCGAACAATCGTGGTATTACGCCCAACATTGCCACCGCCTATCCAGCCTTTTTCCAAAACCGCCACGCGGGTGATACCAAAAGTTTTCGCCAAATAATGCGCGGTGGCAAGCCCATGCCCACCCCCGCCGATGATAATCACATCATAGGCAGGCTGGGGGTCAGGGTTGCGCCAAACGGGCTGCCAGCCTTTATTGCCAGAAATCCCTTGTTTTAATAGGGTTAATAGTGAATAATGCACCGATACCTCTTATCTGCAAGTCTTCTCTTTTGAAACGTTAATTGGTATAATAACGCAAAAGAGTGGGAATATAAAGGGCATTCGCTCTTATTTTTGAAAAAGGAGGACTGGATGGAAAATAGGGTGGAAAATCATTTGTGGAAACCGTCTTTGTCGCGTCAAGCGAACAGTCGATTGGCGGCGTTTAGTGCCGAGTATTGGGCCGGGCATGCCGCCCATTTTAATACGGGTGGCTTTGATACACTCTATGATAATTTGTGGCAGTGGTCGGTGAACAACCGCGCCGATTTCTGGCGGGGAGTTTGGCAGTTCTGTTCTGTGCAAGGGAAAATGGGTGGGCGGATTTTAACCGATGAATCGGATATAAAAAACGCGCGGTTCTTTCCCGATGCACGGTTGAACTACGCGCAAAATTTATTGGTCGGGTCGGGCGACCATCCCGCCCTTATCAGTTATGCAGAGGACGGCACTCGCGGTGTTTTATCTTGGCAGGGATTGCGCGAACAGGTGAGCCTATTGCAACAGGCGTTAATAAATGCGGGCGTGAAAAAGGGCGACAGAGTCGGCGCGATTTTGCCCAATAACGCCACGGCAATAAGTGCGATGTTGGCAACGGTTAGTCTTGGCGCGGTCTGGTCGTCATGCTCGCCCGATTTCGGTACGCGGGGGTTGCTGGATAGGTTTGGGCAGATTGAACCGATGGTGATTTTTGCCTGTATTGATACGGTTTATAATGGCAAAGATTTTTGTCTTACAGAGCGATTGGTGGATCTCATGCAAGACCTGCCAAGCGTGAAAAAAATTATTCTGTGTGCTGATAAAAACACGCCCGATATAACCGAATTTAATGGACGCGGTATTTTAATGACCGATTTTATTGCGGATTATCACGCGGACACCCCCCACTTTGAACCGATGAAATTTAATGACCCTGCGTTTATTTTATATTCCTCTGGCACGACGGGCTTGCCAAAATGTATCGTTCATTCCCACGGGGGAACTTTATTGCAACACCTGAAAGAGCACCAATTGCAATGCGATATGAAAGCGGGCGATCGCCTATTATATTTCACCACCTGCGGTTGGATGATGTGGAATTGGATGGTGTCTGCCTTGGCGAGCAAGGTTTGTTTGGTGCTGGTTGATGGCGCACCGATGTTCCCCGATGGCTATCGTTTGGCGGGGATTGCGGGGCGTGAAAATGTCACCCATTTGGGTGTGTCGGCAAAATATCTGGATGCCTGTGCCAAGCAAAATATAAAACCGAAAACGCGGGGGGCGTTACCCGATTTGCGGTGTATTCTTTCCACGGGATCGCCCTTATCGCCCGCGGGGTTTGCCTATGTTTATGAAAATTGGAAGCCCGATGTTTGCCTATCATCCATAGCAGGTGGCACGGATATTATCGCCTGTTTTGTCGGCGGTAGCCCACTGGACGCGGTTTATTCTGGCGTCTGTCAAAAACGCCATTTGGCGATGGAGGTTGCGGTATTTGATGAAAACGCTCACGCGTTAAATGACACGGCGGGCGAGCTGGTTTGCACGGGTCCGCACCCCTCGCAACCCGTGGGGTTTTGGCGTGATGCGGATGGTGCGAAATACCATGCCGCCTACTACGCACGGTTTGAAAATATCTGGCATCACGGCGATTGGGTGGCGATGCATCCCTCTGGCGGGATGGTGTTTTATGGGCGCTCTGACGCGGTTTTAAATCCGGGCGGAGTGCGTATCGGCACGGCAGAAATTTATCGCCAAGTGGAGTCAATGGCAGAGGTCAGCGAAGCCGTGGTGATAGGGCAGAATTGGGACAATGATGTGCGGGTGATTTTGTTTGTGCGATTATCGGAGGGGGCGGTTTTGGATGAAGATTTGGTCGCACGGATAAAAACGCGTCTGCGGGAAAATGCCAGCCCACGCCATGTACCAGCAAAGATTATTTTGGTGTGCGATATTCCGCGAACGAAATCGGGTAAGATAACAGAGCTGGCGGTGCGCGATGTGGTTTTGGGTCGTGCGGTAAAAAATACGGAGGCCTTGGCGAACCCCGAGTCTTTGGATTTTTTCCGAGGGTTGAAGGAATTGGCGGAGTAAATTACGAAAAGATTTAATTAGCTTTGTTTTTTATGGCTTCTTTGGCAAGTACTAAAAGTAAAGGTTCTATTGTTTGAAAATTGCCTACCAACTCTAAATCATTAAAACCAGCAACTCTCTTATCATGCTTTGTTGTGTTACCACGTTCAGAAATAAATTTTACTGCCTGCCCAATATCTTTACGCCCACTGCTTGTACCAAAAGATAGGTCGTGCATTTTTTTATTCAAATAATTAGGAAATGCTGAACCGCCCCTACCATCCTCACTATTATTTCTACCACATTCAGCTGTTAGGGTTTCTATAAAAACCCAAGCAACAACATAAAGCAACGGCGTATGTTTTAATAATTCAATTTCGCAAAGCGAATAATAGATATTTTTAAGTTTGTAATTATCTAGCTGTTCTAATGCTTTCTCAAGTTCAATATTTACCGGAACAACTTTTGGTTTTTTAGGTTCTGTCGGTTTTTTAGGTTTAGGAAATTTTTTAATTATTGGACTCACCGTAGAGGTTAAACTTCTTTTGGTTACTCTTTTATCGGTGAAACCTTTAAGGTTGCCAAGATTTGTAACATACTCTTTTACTACATCCGTTCCACTCCTCCCATTTTCTCCATCCTCTTTTATCCTCGTATTAATTTTTTTTGTGTCAACATCTTCCATGAATTTCTTAAACACAATACGAAAATCAGCATCAGATAAATCCGTAATTAGCGGATTATAATTTTCTGTATTTAATCCAAGTACCTCTCGCATCAAAGGATAAGCAAGCCAATTTTGAACTGCAGAAATTCTTTTTTTCCAATCGGATGATATAACAAATCCAAGTTTTATACCGTGCTCCAACACAGCCAAGGCAAACTTACGGTTTTTGTCGTCACTATTTCGTGCTTGTTGTACGGCATTCCACGGTACGCGCCCAATACCATTATTTTCACCCGCATGAATCCTATCTAACCAATGTTTAATTATTTTACGATCTTCATCGGTGTTTTCAAATTCTACGACATTTAGTTGCTTTATTTCTTTCCATGCATCAAACTCTTTAGATATTTTCTCAAAGCGATTTTTCCACTTGGTTGGAGCTAATTCTGGATTATTCAATAATTTTAACGCGCAAATACGTCTGTTGCCCTCAGCACAGAAAAACGAGCCATCGTCTTTTTTAACAACAGCAAATCTCTCAAAAGGACTTAATCCATTTTCAGCAATATCTTTTGCCAGAGGAAAAGTTTTTTCTTCTTCAAATAGATGGGCAATCGCCTCTGCTTCGGTGTCAAGTGTCTCATGACGTGGGTTTTCTAGGTCAAGAGATATCTTGGATAGTTCTAATGTTTTATATTCCATACCAAACACCATAACCATTAGATGTAAAGAGTCAAGTAAAACTCTTAAAAAATAGTTAAAAGTTGTAAAAATAACACAGAATCACTTGCAATATAGCCCGATATTTATTATAGGGTCAAATCATACAGGATATATGGACTTAGTAATATGACAAAAAATAGCGATGCTCGGTCAGGTAAAAGCAACTCTCCGTTCAGATACGCGGGGGGTAAATTTTACGCCCGAAAGCTAATTATGCAACACATTCCAAACACGGATGTTTATTGCGAACCCTTTGCGGGCGGGGCTTCTATTTTCTTTGCGAAAGAGCCATCAGAACGATCTATTTTAAATGATATAGACAAGGATGTTATCAATACTCTAGAACAAATCAAAAATAATCTTGGTAAGCTATTAAAACTGCTTGACGGTATCAAGGTAACGAAAGAATTGCATGGATATTATAAAAATGAATATGAACCCAAGAATAAATTGCAAGAAGCGTTTAGATGGTTTTATCTGAATCGAACATCATATTCTGGTATTATGAAAGCCGAAAATTGTTACTTTGGCTATGGTGATAAATATTCAATGAGACCTGAAAATTGGCCGCGCCACTTGCGAACTGTTTCTGATAGGCTACAAGGTGTTGAATTAACATGCCGTGATTTTGAAGGTGTTATTGATGATATGCCGCCCGAAAGTTTTCTTTTTGTTGATCCACCGTATTACAACGCAGACCAGAAAAAATTCTATCCGCATAATTTTGAAATGGCGGATCATATTAGATTAAAAGAATGTCTTGAAAGAAATAAAAACAGATTGAATTTTTTAATAACCTATGACAATTCCCCAGAGGTCAAAGATTGGTACAAATGGTGTAAGGTTTTAGAAGACCACGAATGGCAATATACAATCAGCAGGACGGATGACCAAAAGAATGAAAAAAATCTTGCAAATGGATATCTTGGTTGTCGCAGTAAAGGACGGGAAATGTTTATAAAGAACTATGACGTTAACAAAATAAAAATCTGTAATCCTGTTAAACCATTTTTATTGAATAACCAAAAACAAGAGGCGGCATAACCGCTACCCACCCAATCGCGCCGCATCCCGTGCCAAATCCTCTATCTGTCCCCATGCTTTATCGGCAACTAATTGTTTCGGTGCGACCCACGACCCTCCGACACACACCACATTCGGCAGGGATAAATAGCTGGGGGCAAGCGCCACACTAATCCCCCCAGTTGGGCAGAAGGACATCATCGGCAGGGGGCCGTTTAATGCGGATAATAACGCGACACCGCCGATCGACTCAGCGGGGAAAAATTTGCAGAAATCATAACCCCGTGCCAACATCGCCATCGCCTCTGACGGGGTAGCGATACCGGCGAGCAAGGGCAAATCCTCCGCTTCACAGGCATCAATTAATTGCTCAGTCGCCCCAGGCGAGACGGCAAAATCGGCACCAGCCGCGCGGGCAGCGATAGCATCCTTTGGGCGCAAAACCGTCCCCGCACCGACAACCGCATTTTTAATTGTTTTCATCTGAGCGATTGCATCAAGGGCAACAGGAGTTCGCAAAGTGACCTCCAAAATCGGCAAGCCACCCGCGATTAAAGCCCGTGCCAAAGGGGCAGCATCCTCCACGCGTTCAATTTCCAAAACCGCAATCACGGGGACTCCCGCCAATAATGCACGGGCGCGAGTGCTGGACTCTTTTCCTGTTAATGCCATTTTTATTCTGTCCTTTTTATGCAAAATATTATGAAAAAATAATAGACGCGAGCCGCCGCCGACCCGCCTGCGCCAATTCATTATCCGCACCCAAGGACTCAAAAATCTTTAACAACTGCTCTTTCGCGGCACCATCATTCCACGTGGCATCACGGGCAAAAATCGCCAGCAGAGCGTCCATTGCCGCCTCTGGTCTTTGCGCTGCCAGCTCTGCCAAAGCCAAATCAAACTGGGCGGCAAAATCGTTGGGGTTCTTATCAACCGCCACGCGCAACGCGATTATATCGCCAACGCCACGGGCTTGGTCAATCAAATCCATCTGGGCAGTCAGGGCGATAACTCCAGCATCGGCGGTTAAATCTGGCGTGGCCTGCGCCAAAATATCACGGGCAGAGTCCATATCCTCGGCGGCAATATGGGCGCGAACCAGCCCGATAAAGGCGGGGATGTTGGCGGGGTCTTCGCCCCGCACCGCGGCAAAAACCTCAATCGCACTGGCGGTATCGCCCGCGTCCAGCATTTTTTGCGCCTCCTCCACCGCCTGTTCCAGCCCGTCATCGGGCGCGCCGCCCAGCAAACCCGCGACAAAGGTTTTCACCTCGGACGGAGTCTTCGCCCCCATAAATCCATCAATCGGTTGCCCATTGACAAAGGCAAAAACGGCGGGGATGGATTGGACGCGCAGGCTCTGCGCGATGCGCGGGCTTTTATCAACGTCCAGTTTGACCAGTTTGATTTTGCCCTTGGCGGCGGTGACTTCGGATTCCAACGCGGGGGTCAGGGTTCTGCACGGCTCGCGCATAGGCGCGGTGAAGATGACAATCACGGGAGTGGTTTTGGAGGCCTCTATAACATCGGCCATAAAGGTGGCTTCGCTCGCGGTCTTTATTATGTCGGTTGCGGGGGCGGGGGTGTTGAGGTCTAGCATGGGTGTTCGTTTTTATGTTTGGATGGAAATAGTCGTTTAGCGGGTTTTGAATAAATTGGCAAGGATTTTTAATAATGAATATTTTTGCCACGTCTTGGCTGGTCGGTATTTAAAAAAATAACTAATCCCTAAATATCCACAACTAAAAACACCGGCACATGGTCGGATGGCTGTTGCCAGCTACGCGTGTCACGCACGATACCCGCATCTTGCACGGCATCCGCCAAATCGGCACTCACCCAAATATGGTCTAACCGCCGCCCACGGTCACGTGTCAAATCCTCCGGATTCCACAAAGGCACACGATACGTCCACCACGAATACCGCCCGCGCCCCGCATCAGGCAAATACGGCGCGACCGCATCAACCCAAGGGCCACTATCGCGCATCGCCTGCAAACGTTCCACCTCTGCTGGCGTATGGGAAATAATCTTAATCATTTTTTTATGGTCATAGACATCGGCAGGTGCGGGCGCGATATTAAAATCACCAAGGATAATGGATTTGCTCACGGGTTCAGATAAAAACCAATCGCGCATCTCTTCCACAAACCGCAGCTTATGGTCAAACTTTTCATTCTTCACCGCATCGGCGATATTACCGCCAGAGGGAATATAAAAATTATGAATCCGCAAGCCGTTTTCCAACTGCCCCGCCACATGGCGGGCATCGCCCTTGCCAACAAAATCACGCGAACCCGCGTCACTCATCGGCAAGCGCGATAAAATCGCCACCCCGTTATAGCCCTTCTGCCCACGTCCAATTAACGAATAACCAAGGGCGGAAAACCCCGCCCTCGGCATATCTTCCAGTGGTGATTTACACTCCTGCAAGCACAAAACATCGGGGGCACGATCGCGTAAGAGACGCAAAACCGACTCCTCACGCAACCGCACCGAATTGATATTCCACGTGGCAATGGTAATCGCCATTAGGCAACCAGTCGATAGCCACCAGATTCGGTCACCAGCAGGCGCACATTTGTGGGATCGGGTTCAATCTTTTGGCGCAAACGGTAAATATGGGTCTCTAACGTGTGGGTTGTGACTTCGGCATGATAGCCCCAAACCTCGTGCAATAAAACCTCCCGCGCGACAACGCCCTCTTGCGAATGATACAGGAATTTCAAAATATTGGTTTCCTTTTCGGTCAGGCGGACTTTTTTATTATCACCGGTAAAGAGCATCTTTGCCCCAGGTTTAAAGGTATAAGGACCTATGCCAAAACTCGCATCTTCAGAGTGTTCATGCTGGCGCAGTTGCGCCCGAATCCGTGCCAAAAGCACTGGGAATTTTATCGGTTTGGAGATGTAATCATTCGCGCCCGCGTCCAATCCGTAAATCGTATCGGAATCGCTGTCTTGGGCGGTCAACATGACTATCGGGCATTTTATCGCTTGCTTGCGCAATAAACGGCACAATTCGCGCCCGTCCATGTCAGGCATCCCGACATCCAAAATCACCAAATCATACATGGCTTCCTTGGCACGAGCCAGCGCCGAGGCTCCGTCTTCGGCTTCATAAACATCAAAATCCCCGCTGAGGACAAGCTGTTCTGCCAAAACCTCGCGCAAATCACAATCGTCATCGACAAGCAGTATTTTTTTAAGGTTGCTCATTTTTTTTGTTCCTTTTGTTTTTAGGGCGGGGGGTGAATTTGTGTCCCGCTCTTTGCTAAAATGGCGATTTTTTCGGTAAGTTCAATGAAAAGCGTCAGGGCTCACGCGATAGTGTCAAATTCGGCTAAAATGTTTCATTTTTGCCAAGGTGGCGGTATAATTTCGCGCGGTTTTGTAATATAAGCGGGGGTATTATGACAGTGAAATCGACATTAGCTCTGACAAACAGCGAACAAATTGCCCGTATTAAAACAAATTTACGCGTGGGGGCGGGGTTTGTTTTAGCGGGGGGCACTCGGCAATGGGGGGTTTTCGCGGCGGAATCTTTGGATGGCGGGCGTCTGGCTGGGATGCACGAATTTGGTGCGGTGTCCATGATTATCACGGGGCGACGGGCGCAGACGCTTTCGCTTTGGTCACCACAGAGCGATTATGCTGCCGTTGCCGTGCCGAATACTGCCGATTTTTATTGGGTACAGGCCATGGCCGATCCGTCCTGTGATTTGAATGTGCCACTAAAGGGGCCGTTTGGTGCGGGGGCGGAGTTGCCCGATGGGATGGCGAAGACTCTGCTGGATTTATGTAAATCTGCCTATCTTTTGCCATCGGTTCTGGTTGTGGAATTGCCCGCGAACGGGGCGGTGGATATTGGGCTAGACACGATAGCCCACGATATTTTGCAAGCTCACCTAGCCCGCCCGCCACAGGTGCAATTGGTATCTTCTGCCCGTGTGCCTTTGGCGATGTGCGCCGATACAACCCTGCATACTTATCGCCCTGATGATGGCAGTGCCGAGCATTATGCGATAGAAATCGGGCAACCTGCCCGCGATTCGGCGGTGCTGGTACGGTTGCATTCCGCGTGTTTCACTGGCGATTTGCTGGGCAGTTTGAAATGCGATTGTGGGGCGCAATTAAATACCGCGTTAAATCGTATGGTGGCGAAAGGGGCGGGGGTGTTGCTCTATATGAATCAAGAGGGGCGAGGTATTGGCCTCGCCAATAAAATGCGCGCCTATCGGTTGCAGAGCCTCGGCTTTGATACGGTAGAGGCGAACCATCGGCTGGGGTTTGAGGATGATGAACGCGATTTTGCCCTTGGCGCACAGATTATCCGCGCCCTTGGATTTGGGGAAATTCACCTGATGACGAATAATCCATTGAAGGTTAAAATGATGTCCTCGGCGGGGGTATCTGTAAGCGAACAAGTGCCGTTGCGGGTCGGCAAAACCGCGCAGAACGCCGATTATTTACATACCAAAGCGACAAAATCTGGGCATGTGTTGTAAGGGTTTTTTGATGATTTTTTGGGGGAATTTATGAAAACGGCTGGGTTTTATGATTTGGTGATTACACGCAAGCGAGCCCGCTTTTGCGGGCGAGCCTTTGCGATTAGCATTGGCTTTGGCGGGATTGGCGATAAAGGGGGTGAGGGCGATGGTATCACCCCAAAAGGGCGGTATCGGTTGTTATCGGTGAAATACCGCGCCGATAAACTCTATCCACCGCAGGTGGCGGGCGCACGAGTTGCGCCAATTTATCGCGATGATATTTGGATTGATGATGCTCGCAGTGCCGATTACAATCGGGGTTTGCGCTGTTGTAAGCCCGCGTATAGCCACGAGCGGTTGTATCGTCCAGATAGGCTCTACGATATTATTGGGGTTTTGGATTTTAATATGGCAGAAACCCCTGAAAAACCTTGCCCTGGTGCGGGCTCGGCAATTTTCTTGCATGTATGGCGTAGCCCGTCGCATCCCACCATGGGCTGTGTTGGTTTTGCCCGCCACGATTTATATTGGATTTTTCAAAACTGGCAAAGGCAAAGCCGCGTTGTGATTAACGCCTAAAAATTAAAAATTAAAAATTATCTTCAATCTTTTTCAACAGCTTTAACCGTCTTTCGCCCAAACTAGATTCGGTCACCTTGGCCTTCTGTTCATCAGAATAAGGTGCAGTAACGGGATCTTGCACACCTTCCAATCCCAAATAATTGGCGTTTAACAGACCAATCTCTGCCAAAATCGTATAAACCGCAATAAATTCCTCCCGCTCGGCACGAATGAAGTTTGAACGCGCCGATAACAGCTCCTGCTCCGTATCCAAAACATCCAGAGTCGTCCGTGCGCCCAATTTTGCCTCTTGCGTGATACCTTCAAACGCCAGTTGCGCCGATTCTATCTGGCTTTGCGCCGCCGCTTTTTCAGATATTGTTGCCCGCCAATTCGCGTAAGCCGAATACACACGCTGACGTTGACTGCGCAACTGGTCACTTAATTGTGCACTGGCGGCCAATATTCCCGCATGCGCCGCGCGTTTGGCAGAGTTCAACATCCCGCCCTGATACAAAGGTACGTTGAGATTCACCGATGCCGTTAAAACATCCGATTCTTCTGGAAACTCATTGCTACGGGTAATCCCATAATTCACACTCCCCGTCACACTCGGCACAACCGTGCGATAGGCGCGTTTTAATTGGAACTCGGCCGCGGTAAGGGTCAATCGCGCCGCCAAAATACTGGGATGTTTTGCCAAAGCGAGGGTTTCCGCCTCATCCGCAGAGGGTGGAATATCGGGCGTAAAATCAGGCATCATCAAATCAATCGGCGCGGTGCCGATGACGGATTGATACTGCGCGATGGAGGATTTTAACGTCCCCTTGGAGCGTTCCAGACGACCCGTTGCCGCCGCCAATCGCGCCTTTGCTTGGCTGACATCAGTGCGAGTCACCGCACCCAATGCGAATCTATCTTGGACGGCACGGGCTTGTTCGGTTAAAACACGGACATTGTTTTCGTTTATGGCGATTTCTTGTTGGTGGCTTTGCACATTGAAAAACGCGTTGATAGCCATTAATAAAATTGATTGTTCGGTTAGGATTTGGTTTTGCCTGGCGCGTTCGGATTCGGCTATGGTTGAATTGATATTGGAAAAGGTACGCCCGCCGTCCCAGATTAGTTGTTCCACAGCGATGCTGGCACGTTGGGTGTTGCTGGCGTTCAAAATACCTTCGGTTTTCGGTTCAGTCCGTCCAGCACTCGCACTGAGATTAACAGTGGGTAAATAGGCGGCACGGGCGCGGGCAATCGCTTCGTCCGATTGACGGACAGCAGCGCGGGAGGCGCGGAGCTGGTCGGAAGACGTATAGGCCGCACTTAACGCGTCCTTTAAACTGGTTTGGGCAAAGCTGGCAGAAACACCTAATGGCATACCAAGCACAAAACTGGCAAGAACCACGCTTATTATTCTTTGCATTTTATTATTATTTTTATTTTTTTTACTCTGTATCATTTTTCCTGTTCCTGTTTTTATTATTATAGGTTTCATTCGTTAAAATGAAAACCCCGTTTCCATATCAAATTCCGCCAATATCGGCGCGGTTGCATCAAACGCATCACGCCAAGCAATCGCGTCCTTTATTTTTATCCCTATACGACATTTGCCACCCGCACCTTGATTAAAAATCGCGCAAATCCGCCCGCCGTCATTTAATTGCGCAATCAATCGCGGGGGAATAATTTTTACCCCGCCTTGAATAATAATCACATCGTACGGACCATGGCGCACCGCACCCATCCCCAATCCACGACAGAGAATTAACGCAGTATCCACCCCCGCCTGCATCACCCTTTCGCTGGCTTGACTGGCTTGGAGCTCATCGCTCTCCACCCCGACAACCGCCTGGGCTAACTGCCCCAAAATCGCGCAGGAATAGCCCAAACCACAGGCGATATCCAAAACAATCTCTGACTTTTGGATATTAAGAACCTCTAACATCTTGGCAAAAATCCGCGGATCCAGCAACACCCGCCCGTTTGCCAAAGACAAATGCCCGCCCATATAAGCAAGGGGTTTTTTATCAATCGGCACGAAACATTCACGGGCGGTCTGCAAAAACGCCGCCAGAATGGGAAAGCGGGTCACATCACTGGGGCGGATTTGGCAATCCACCATAGTGCGCCGTGCGTCGGCGTAATTTATCTGTGTATCGGTCATCAAAGCCCTCTTATTTCACCAAACTATAAAGGTTTTTTGCCCCGCTTGCAAGGGCGGTTTTGCGCAGGGGGTTTCACAAGAAGTTCAAAAGGGGTTCAAAAGGGCTTTACCCCAGCCCAATATCATCGGTTTTTATCGGAATTTTCACGCCTTTACCCTCGCCATCCTCCTCCCGCACCGCAGTATGATGCAGGTATTCATGCGGATAAAGCCCCAAAACCCGTTTCGCACGAAAAATAAACAATCGGGCAATCCCGCGATTATCACCAAAGCCCGGGGCGGTTTTATCGGTCGGAAACCGCGCCCGCCAGCCTTGGGGAAACCGCAAGTCCGTATGGGTTTCAATCCTATCCACCATCCAAATAAGCGCGATATTGCTAATCCCCCGCGCGATTTGGAAATCATCCAAATGCCCGCCAATATCGCCATGCGCTCCTTTGAACCAAACCTGCTCCATCACTCCGCCCCAATCCTTACCGACATTCCACATCACAGGTTTGTAATCCGTGCGGGATTCATCCCGTGCCAAGGCGTGGAAAGCAAACCGTGTGGAGGCATTGATTCTATCATTGTGAAATTCGGTCGCCATCGGCGCAAGCCGCGATAAAATCGGATAGGGTATCCCCAAGGCTTTCACCGTGTCCCACAGTCCTATCAGCTCAATCTTCACATCATGATGACACCGCCCATAGCAAAAGGCACGGCGGATTTTCTCAGGCGGTTTGCGTTCATAGATACGAAACGCGTTCATCACATTGCGCTGGGTTGCCTGCTCGTAGCGCAACAATCCCAATTTCGCAATCATCCCCGCCAAGGAGCGCACGGCATAGGCCCCACGACTATACCCGAATAGGTAAATCTTATCGCCTTTGCGATAGCGGCTGGATAATTGGGCGTAGGCATCGCGGATGGAATGGTTAATCCCCATGCCAGAGGCCATAACGAGGAATTTCCAAAACCCTTTGCCCTGCACACCCTCGTCATACCAAATGACCGTGTCCTTTTTATCCACCGCTTCGCTGAGCAGTTTGTATAAAAGCCCGGCATTCGTCTCATGCCCTTTGCTGAGGCGGGATTGCGTGCCGTCAATAATGATAACGTGGTGGGTCATGTGTTAGTTATTAGTTGTTAGTTGTTAGTTGTTAGTTATTTGGTTATTGGTAACTGCGATAATTAAAAATAGCTCACGTCTAGTGGCATTAAAATAAAAATAACTATGGTTCGTTATTTTATTTATATCCATGCGACAAAACCCCACTAATAACTCACAACTAACAACTAATAACTAGTTTTGCGTAGGTTCCCGCATCGCCCAATTCTTGCTCTATCCGCAACAATTGATTGTATTTCGCCAAGCGGTCAGAGCGTGATAAAGACCCCGTTTTAATCTGCCCGCAATTGGTTGCCACGGCCAAATCGGCTATGGTGGTATCTTCCGTCTCGCCCGATCTGTGCGACATCACCGCGCTATACCCGGCCCGATGGGCGGTTTGAACGGTGTTTAAGGTCTCCGTCAAAGTGCCGATTTGATTGACCTTAACCAAAATCGAATTGGCGCAGCCCTTATCAATCCCCATATCCAAACGGGCGGTGTTTGTCACAAATAAATCATCGCCAACCAACTGACAGGTATCGCCCAAAGTTTCGGTTAAATCGTGCCAGCCTTGCCAATCATCTTCGCTCATCCCATCTTCAATAGAAAAAATCGGATAATCCGTGGCGAGTTTTTTTAGGTAAGCGGTGTTTTGTGCGGCATCGCGTTTCACACCCTCACCCTTAAAATTATAGATCCCGTCTTGGTAATACTCAGTTGCCGCGCAATCCAACGCCAAATACACATCACGCCCCGCGCGATAGCCCGCCGTTTCAATCGCCGTCATAATGAAATCCAACGCCTGCGTGGCAGAAGATAAATTCGGGGCAAAGCCGCCTTCATCGCCGACACTGGTGCTATGCCCAGCCTTGCCAAGTTGGGCTTGCAGGGTATGAAAAATCTCCGCGCCAATCCGCAGGGCTTCGCTGAACGAGTCCGCACGTACGGGCATAATCATGAATTCTTGGATATCAATCGCGTTGTTCGCATGCTCCCCACCATTGATGATATTCATCATTGGCACGGGTAAAGTCGCCGCATTCGCCCCGCCGATAAACCTGTATAAAGGCAAGCCACAGAACTCTGCTGCCGCTTTGGCGGTCGCCAAGGACACGCCCAAAATCGCATTCGCGCCAAGGTTGGATTTATTGGCAGTGCCGTCCAAATCAATCATAGTTTGGTCAAGCAGGGGTTGCTGTGTTGCGTCCATACCGAGCAGATTATCCGCGATGGTGGTATTCACATTGTTTATCGCGGTCAGCACGCCTTTGCCGTGATAGCGGGTTTTGTCATTGTCGCGCAGTTCCACCGCCTCAAACGAGCCAGTGGAGGCACCTGACGGCACGGCCGCACGACCAAAACTGCCGTCTTCCAGCGTGACATCCACCTCCAGCGTTGGGTTGCCACGGCTATCTAGGATTTCGCGGGCGAATATATCTGTGATAATAGTCATGGGGGGTGTATAGCGTAAAGTGGTGGGGGATGCAATGATGAATGGTGAATGGTGAATTATGAATTTTTTTAGAAAAGACTAAAAAGTGTTTGACTTTAGGGTTTTTTGCGTTAAAGTCGTTATTGCAACCATTTACGGGTGACCGCTGGCGTATAGCTAGTCGGGTCACCACCCAATACAATAACCTCTTCACAGGCGGACTCCGTCTATGGGGATGGTGAATAAGTGGGAACTTTTACCCGTAAATGTTGCAATGGCCCGACGCTGGTCGGGTTACACTTGTAACTTAACTGGGGTAAATCCTATGACCGCCAAATTTAAACACTTATAGCCCCGCTTTTACCAAGTCGGGTTGCCACTGAATACAAGAGCCGATTCGCGGGTTTTATCGCCTGCGATGTGGTAAATAAGTGGTGCTGCTTTGCAACAAGTACTAAGCAACCCGACCCTGATAAAAGCAAATAATCACTAATCATTAATCGTTAATCGTTAATCGTTCGCTCGCGCAACAGCAAAAACAACCCAGAGCCAACAATCCCCACCGCTCCTATAATCGTCAGTCCATCCAGCCTCTCGCCAAAGATAAAAATCCCCATAATCAGCGCGAAAACCAGCCGAGTATATCGAAACGGCGCAACCACAGACAACAACGCTATCCGCGTGGCAGAGGTCACGGCGACATAGGCGACAACCCCGCTTAACAACGCCAGCACCGCATAAAACACATACAGCCCATCCATCGGCTCGCGGGGTTCAAACCCCATCTGCGTTTCAATAAAAACCGCACCCACGCCCACGGGAATGAGCGTTAAATAGCCAAACAAGGACAACTGCATCGTGCTGATGGGACTGGTCAAAGCGCGGGTTGCCAAATCGCGCACGGACAGCCCAACCGCCGCCGCCGCCGCGAACAAAAGATTGGCATCAAAGCCGTCCGTGCCAGGTTTAATAATCATCATAACAAAACAAAAGCCCGCGACAATCGCGCTCCACCGCCGCCAGCCGACCGTTTCTTTTAAAAACAAAACCGCGCCAAGCGTGACAATCACAGGAATCGATTGATGAATGGCAGAGACGGTAGTCAATGGCGCCAGTGTCACAGCTATGACAATTCCAGCCGAGCCAACGGCTTCGGCCAAATTGCGCAATAAAACCAGCGGGTGAAAGAAGTTTTTCCAGCGGGGCATTTCACGGCGCGTCAAACAAATCACGGCAAAAATCGGCACCCCACCAAGGCCCAGCCACAGAATCATCCAACCACCGCTAATCGCTGGGCTAGCCGCCTTTATCGCGCCATCGCACAGAGCGAAAAACAACATGGACACCACCATAAGGCTGATACCAAGGGCGGGGCGGTTGGTCATTTAAACGGCTCCATCCCCGCCCGTGCCAAAGCATCGGCTTGCTCATTCTGCGGATGCCCAGCGTGACCTTTCACCCACTCCCATTTAACCGAGTGGGTCTGCCGCGCTTTATCCAGCCTTTGCCACAGGTCGGCATTTTTCACTGGCTTTTTCGCCGCCGTCCGCCAGCCGTTTTTCTTCCAGCCGTCAATCCATTTGCTGATACCGTCTTTGACATAAACACTGTCGGTTATCACCGTGCATCGCACCGCGCCTTTTAATGTTTCCAAGGCGGATATCGCCGCCATTAACTCCATCTGGTTGTTGGTCGTTAAATACGCCCCGCCTTTGAGCTCGCGGGTTTTGATAACCGCCCCGTCCTTTCTTGCGATTAAAACCGCACCCCAACCGCCAGGCCCCGGATTGCCCGAACATGCACCGTCTGTGTAAATTAATGTTTCTAGCATGCCGCCACCCTTGCGTCTGCCGCTTTTGCATAAGTCGCATCAATATCGCACCCGCGAAATCGGCGGTTATTCTGCACGGCAGCAACCCCAGTTGTGCCACTGCCAACAAACGGATCTATCACCAAATCGCCGGCGTTGCTGTGTTTTAAAACCAGTTTTGCGAATAAATCAATCGGCTTTTGCGTGGGGTGGAGTTTCTGCCCACCGTGGCGTGGAATCGGCGTTTCATAAACGCCGTTATCATAACGTCCGTGGAAAGTCGGCTTGCCACCTTTTACACCGACAATGGCGACTTCGCGGCTATTGGATAGATAAGTCGCGGATTGGTTCAGGGGAACAGGGTTAGTCTTTTGCCAAATAATCAACCGCAACATTTTAAAGCCAGCGTTGCGTAGGGCGGTTTCCACATCGGTGATTTTCCACACATCGTACCAGATAATAGCTGTTCCGCCAACCCGTAGCGCACGATAACAGGCATGGGCAAAGGTTTCTAGGTCAATCTTTTGATGGTCCCATTCGCCAAAATCCATGGACACGGCAAACCTCGGGACACCCTTTTTAACGCTGGAAAACCCCGTTTCACGGCTGATAGCATAGGGCGGGTCGGTTAGGATTAAATCGACACTGCCCTTGGGTTGGTCGTCCATGAAGACCTGCCAATCTTGGCAGTAAATATTTTTGTGGATATTCTTTGGCACAGACACGGTGGCAGGGACAGGGACGGTCATATTTGCTGTTCCTCTCGTAGCACTTTTGGCACCTTAAAGGCAACATCCTCCACGGCGGTTTCCACGACTTCGCACTGCACGGTATATCGCGCGGAGGCCGCGGCAATCACCCCCTCTATCAGGCTTTCTGGCGCGGAAGCCCCCGCCGTTAACCCCAAGGCACGAATCCCTTGCAACGCCCGCCAATCAATCTCAGCTGCGTTTTGCACCAGTTGGGCATAGCCACAACCCGCCTTATCCGCCACCTCCACCAACCTGCGCGAGTTAGAAGAATTGGGCGCACCGATAACCAGCACTGCCTCAACCAGTGGCGCGATAGCCTTCACCGCCGCTTGGCGGTTGGTTGTGGCGTAGCAAATATCCTCCTTATGCGGGCCGATAATATCGGGGAAACGGCAACGCAAGGCCGCCACGATTTCGGCGGTATCATCAATGCTGAGCGTGGTTTGGGTGATAAACGCCAGCCGCGTTGAATCGCGCACTTGCAAGGTGGCAACATCCGCCACGGTTTCCACCAGCAACACCGCCTCCTCAGGCAACTGCCCCATCGTGCCGATGGTTTCGGGATGCCCGGCATGACCAATCATCACCATTTGCAGACCGTTGGCGAAATGCCGAGCTGCCTCTATATGCACCTTTGAGACAAGCGGACAGGTGGCATCAACGTGCAGCATATTACGGGCAATGGCCTTGTCTTTGACCGACCGCGCGACTCCGTGGGCAGAGAAAATCACCGGACGATCGGGCGGACAATCATCCAAGGATTCCACGAACACCGCACCACGATCGCGCAAGCCATCAACGACAAATTTATTATGAACGATTTCATGGCGGACATAAACCGGTGCGCCCCATTTTTCAATCGCCAGTTCAACGATTTTAATCGCGCGATCCACGCCTGCGCAAAATCCACGCGGCGCGGCAAGATATAGCAAAAGCGGGGGTTTATTTGACATGGTTTTATCTAGCACGGATGGCGGCGGGTAGCAATGGTTTTTAACGATGTGCGATTAACGAGCCCCGCGGTTTTTCCATCTGCCAGCGCAAATGTGCTTTTATCATCGGCCATTCAGAAGCAATAATAGAATAAACCGCCGTATCACGCAGAGTCCCATTAGCCATAATCATATGATTGCGTAGGACTCCATCCAGCCGTGCACCCAAACGTTCAATCGCCCGCCGACTTTGATAATTAACACAATGGGTGCGGAAT
Organism: uncultured Amylibacter sp.; assembly: GCA_959347425.1. The sequence goes on from OY365741.1 coordinate 1,127,010, forward strand.
TCCACAGCCACGCACTCCAGCACCTCAAAGGCTTGGCGTAGCATCAAATACTTGCATTCGGTATTCAAACCCGTGCGCTGAACCCGCGTATCATACCAAGTACTGCCGATTTCCAAATGCCGATTTTCCGCATCGATATTCATATAGGTGGTCATGCCGACGGCTTTGCCAGAGCTTGCCTCTATAATCGCAAAGGGCAACATCGTACCAGCATCGCGCAAAGACGCTCGCCGTTCAATCTCTGCCAGCATCGAATCCGCCGTGGGAATGGTCGTGTACCACAACCGAGGCAAATCACCGCCACGCACAGCCTCTTGCAAATCGCCAAGGTGGGCAGGCGACAATATATCAAGGCGAACAGTCTTGCCTGTTAGGGTCATATCTGGTGGCCATTTGGTCATTTTACCAGTCATTTTATTGCCCTTAATTTATTGCCTTTAATTTGGTGGTTGATAGGTGCCGCCATGATCGGCAGACCACTGTATCGGGGCGTTCAAAAACGATTCTACCTGCTGCAAAGTCGCCTCGTCAAAATCACCACGGGCGCGGGCAACCGCCAAAATATCCCACCAGCTTAACACGGAATGCAGCTCTACCCCGTCTTGTTTCAAACGGGTCGGTGTGTCCTTAAAAATATCGTAATAAAACACCACAACCGTGTGATTGCAAACCGCGCCCGCCGTGCGTAATGCTTTGACAAACGCCAGTTTAGAGCCACCATCGGTGGACAAATCCTCCACCAGCAACACCCTTTGACCTTCTGTAATATCGCCCTCTATCTGGGCATCACGACCATAGCCCTTTGGTTTCTTGCGAACATATTGCATCGGCAAATTCATCAAATCGGCAATCCATGCAGCGAAAGGAATGCCAGCCGTCTCCCCCCCCGCGATTGAATCAAACGCATCCGTACCGAGTTTTTTTGCCAGTACCTTACAGGCAAACCCCATCAGCACACGGCGTTCGCGTGGATAGCTGATGATTTTGCGACAATCGACATAAACGGGGGATACCAGACCAGAGGTAAGAGTATAAGGTTCATCGGGGCGGAATTTCACCGCGCCAATATCCAAAAATATCGCCGCGGCGGTTTGCGCCATCTCTTGGGTATCTGTATCGGTCATGGCTGTGCGGGTATTAGCCTTTGGCGCGATTAATCATCGCCCAAAGCGCGGGTAATAAACACCCTGCCATTGCGATTTTCAAAACATCGCCAACAAGAAACGGGGTAAGCCCCCATTGCAAAAGCGGTTTATCCCAGCCGACAACAACACCCAGCCACGCCAGCCCAAAGACATAAATAATCGCATTGCCCAGCACCATTGCCAGCATGGCAAACCCGATTGAACGATCCCAGCCCAATCGCGCGACCCAGCCTTGAAACGCCGCCGCTATGAGAAAACCAAACAGGTATCCGCCGGTTCCACCGCTCATATAAGCCCAGCCGTAAGCCTGGGCACTGGAATTAGAAAACACATCAAAGCCCAGCAACCCGACCAGCAAATACGCGCAAATCGTCATCAGCCCAAGACGCATGCCATAGCTCGCGCCAATCATCAAAACACCGAAAGTCCCCATGGACACAGGCACGGGCGAGCCAGGAATGGGGAATTTTATCTTGGCGCAGAGGGTCAGCAAAATCACGCCAAAGGCGACCAGCAAAACTCGGTTTAAAACCCGCGCGACATCGGGATTTTTAATGATAAGCGGTGCGCGTTCCATAAGGACTTCGCACAAAAGAGGATAGGGTTTAACGGGGTAGGGTTTAAGATTTGTGACAGACATGAGAGACTCCTTTTGTTTGTAATTTTTGCGCGGTTTGCTACGCAGTTATTTTTGTTTAGCCAATTTTGCGACCTATGGCAAGCCCTTTAATCGCAAAAATCAACTGCAACCGCTGGTTTCACCACAGGTATTACACTTCATACATGTGCCGTTGCGCACAAGGGTATAATTGCCACATCCGCCACAAGCATCGCCCTCATACCCCTGCTGTTTTGCCACTTTACGGGCATCGGGCAAAGGCGAAATCATCCCCTTTTTAACCGCAGGTGTGCCAGAAACACTGGTTGCACCAGTCGCACCCGTTGCACTCACCCCAGCACCGCCAAGCGTGCCTGTTTTCATCGCTTGCCCGCCTTGCAATACCACCAATTCTTGCGGCATGCGTTTGCGCAAATAGCCCGAGGATGACATACGGCGAATCGCGTCCAGATTATCGCTGTTTAAGGTACTATCGCCAATAACCTCTTCGGTTTCACGCCCCAAAGTATCAAAGCTCTCCCCCGTCGGCTGAACATGCGCCAGCTCGGTCCTATCCAAATAAGACACCGCCAATTCGCGGAAAACATAATCCAAAACCGAAGTCGCGTTTTTAATACTATCGTTGCCTTGCACCTGTCCCGCAGGTTCAAACCGCGTGAAAGTAAAGGCATCCACGAACTCTTCCAACGGCACCCCGTATTGCAAACCAATGGAAATCGCGATGGCAAAATTATTCATCATGGCGCGAAAGCCCGCACCCTCTTTATGCATATCAATGAAAATCTCGCCAATATCGCCGTTTTCATATTCGCCAGTACGCAGATAAACCTTATGCCCGCCAACGATTGCCTTTTGGGTATAACCCTTACGCCGATGGGGCAGTTTTTCCCGCACGGCCTTTTCCACCAGTTTTTGGGCAAGGACTTGGGCACGTTCAAAGGCCGGAGCATCGGCGATTTGATCTTCAAAATCGTCATCTTCATCCTCCAACAACGACCCCGCCAAAGGTTGCGATAATTTAGAACCATCGCGGTAAAGTGCGTTCGCCTTTAACCCCAATTTCCAAGATAATTCATAGGCCTTCTTACACTCCTCTATCGTGGTATTGGTCGGCATATTGATGGTTTTGGAAATAGAGCCAGAAACAAACGGTTGCGCCGCCGCCAGCATGGTAATATGGCTGTTCGCACTTAAAGACCGAACCCCGGTTTTGCCACAGGGATTGGCGCAATCAAACACGCTATAATGTTCGGTTTTCAAATGCGGAGCGTTTTCCAAGGTCCCCGTGCCACAGATGAAATTATTCGCCTGTTCAATTTGCCCACGGGTAAAGCCCAAATAGGTCAGCAAATCAAAGCCAACATGCCCCAGCAGATTTTGCGGGATTGCCAAGGTGTTTTGGCAGAATTGACTGCCCAAAGTGCCTTCGTTAAACAAGAACCGAATGTCAAACGCGGTCGCCGCCCCTGTTTCCAATTTTTTCAATTGCGCCTGCCCAAAGCCCAGCTCTTGCAAGGTTTTGGCGTTAATAGCGGGTGCGTCAACAAAAGACCCACGCCCAGCGGCAAAAGTGATAATATCCTTACTTTGTGCGGTATTATAGCCCAGCCGTTTTAACGCGGAGGGCACAGCCTGATTAACGATGCGGAAATAACCGCCGCCCGCCAGCTTCTTATATTTCACAAGCGCGAAATCGGGTTCAATCCCCATGGTATCGCAATCCATCACCATGCCAATCGTGCCTGTCGGGGCAATCACGGTGACTTGGGCGTTGCGATAGCCGTGTTTCTGCCCCAATCGCAGGGCATCCTCCCACGCGGTTTTCGCCAGATTTGATAGGGTTTTATCGGGGCAATTTTCATGGTCAAGGGCAACGGGGTTGATGTTAATATCCTCGTATCCATCCGTATCCCCAAAGGCGGCGCGTTTATGATTGGCAATCACCCGCAACATGTGGTGCGCGTTCTTTTCATAACCATCAAACGCACCCAAACTCCCGGCCATTTCGGCAGAGGTCGCATAGGAAACCCCCGTCATCACGGCGGTTATCGCGGCGCACAAAGCCCGACCCTCATCACTGTCATAAGACAGACCCATAGTCATCAGCAACCCGCCGATATTGGCGTGTCCCAGCCCAAGGGTGCGGAATTTATACGACAACCGCGCAATCGATTCGGACGGAAACTGCGCCATCAAAACCGATGTTTCCAAGGTCATCGTCCAAAGGCGCGTGGCATGGACATAATCATCCGCCAAAAACACCCCGTCTTTGTAGAATTTTAACAGGTTCATAGACGCCAAATTACACGCGGTATCATCCAAAAACATATATTCCGAACAGGGGTTTGACGCGCGAATTGCCCCATCCTCTGGACAGGTATGCCACGCATTAATCGTGTCATGATACTGCACACCTGGGTCAGCGCAAGCCCAAGCGGCGTGTCCGACTTCTTCCCACAAATCCCTTGCTTTCACGGTTTTGGCAACCGCGCCATCGGTACGGCGCAATAATTCCCAATCCGCGTCATCGGCAACGGCACGCAAAAACGCATCGGTAATCCGCACGGTGTTGTTTGAGTTTTGCCCTGAAACTGTCACATAAGCCTCTGAATCCCAATCGACATTATAGGTTGGAAAATCAATCGAGCTATACCCCTGCCGTGCATATTGCAAAATCCGCCCGATATAGGTTTCGGGAATCATCGCCCGCTTGGCAGAACGAATCGCCGCTTGCAAGGTTTTATTAACTTTGGGGTCAGAAGCATCCGCCTGTTTCCCATCCCAACTGCCAATCGCGTCAAAGATTTTATTCAATTTGTCTTGGTGGATTTTAGACCCCGCGACCAGCGATGCTACTTTTTGCTCTTCTTTTACCTTCCAAGAGATAAATTCTTCAATATCCGGATGATCCATATCGCAAATCACCATCTTGGCGGCGCGACGGGTTGTCCCACCCGATTTTATCGCACCCGCCGCCCGATCGCCTATTTTCAAAAACGACATAAGACCAGAGGATTTACCTCCCCCGCCCAAGGATTCATTACCACCCCTTAGGGATGAAAAATTCGTGCCAGTGCCAGAGCCGTATTTAAATAGCCGAGCCTCCCGCACCCATAAATCCATAATCCCGCCGTCATTGACCAAATCGTCTTGGATAGATTGAATAAAACAAGCGTGGGGTTGCGGATGTTCATAACTATTGGTGGATTTTGTCATTTGTTTGGTTTGATAATCAACATAATAATGCCCTTGCGAAGGTCCATCAATCCCATAGGCCCAATGCAAACCCGTGTTAAACCATTGTGGCGAATTCGGTGCAGCCATCTGATTCGCCAGCATAAAACACATTTCATCATAATAGGCACGGGCATCCTTTTCGGTATCAAACATGCCACCTTTCCAACCCCAATAGGCCCAAGTCCCCGCCAAGCGGTGGAAAACTTGCCGTGCCGAAGTCTCCCCATCATAGGCATCTTTTTCGCGTTTCGGCTGTTTTTGTGTCGGTTCAGACCGCCAGAGGAATTCTGGCACAGAATCCTCCGCCACGGGGGCAAGGTTTTTTGCCACACCCGCCTTGCGAAAGTATTTCTGGGCAATAATGTCCGTGGCAACCTGCGACCAGCCTTTCGGCACCTCAACATTATCAAGGGTGAAAACAACAGACCCATCAGGGTTGCGAATCTCTGATACCGCGGTGCGGAACTCTATACCAGCAAAGGCATCTTGCCCTGCTTTAGTGAAACGGCGGTTGATTTTCATTTTTTTATCCTTTTTTGTACAGAATCGCCTCTGCATCTAATTTTATTTTTTTGCACAAAATCACCACTACGCCGAATCCACATAAGGGCAGGATAAAGTCTGTTTTTTCTTGGGGCATGAACATAAACGCGGTGCATTTTTTGTTTTTATCTTTGTGTTCAAAGACTATTTATAGCACTAGATGTTGTGTTCCCTGCATCCTCTTACACATATTCGTGTATTTTTCACCAATCGTCAAGTTCTGTTTTTGCGATATTTTGCCAAAAATAACTTTTTTGCCATGTTTTTTTACATGTGCTTGATTTTCCTAATAAGTTTTTTGGCAGAGGAAAAAACACATGAAAAAAAGACGGTAAAAAAGATGAAAAAAGACTTGCCTTTATCCGCAATTTTTTATAAACGGACGCCAGTGTCGGGGCGTGGCGCAGTTTGGTAGCGCACTTGTTTTGGGTACAAGGGGTCGTTGGTTCAAATCCAGCCGTCCCGACCACTATTTTCCCACCCACTATTTATAGGGGAAACCCCCTTTCATAAAGACCCACCCTATGTATATTATCAACATCATCGCCCCTGTTTTCATCTTATCGGCCATGGGGTTTATCTGGGTGAAGGTCGGGTTTGACTATCGCACCGATTTCATTACGAAAATCACTATGAACCTGTTTTTGCCGTGTTTGATTTTTGTTGCCTTGATGAAAACAGATCTTGACGCGGCGGCGATTAGCTCAACCTTTTGGGCGAGTATAGTGGTTTATGCCCTGATAACCCCGATTTTCTTTATTTTATTACGGGTTATGAGGTTGGATTTGCGCACCTTCTGGCCGCCGATGATTTTCAGCAATACCGGCAATTTGGGGCTGCCCTTGGCGTTCTTTGCCTTTGGCGAAGTCGGACTGGCGCATGCGATTATTGTCTTTGCTGTGATGGTGATTTACTCATTTAGCATTGGGATTTGGATGGTCGCGGGGCGTGCCTCGCTGATTGGGCTGATAAAAGAGCCTGTGGTTTGGGGAACGATACTGGGTGCGGTGTTTATGGTGCTGGGTTGGCAAACGCCGGTTTTTCTAACGAACAGTTTGGAATTGGCTGGGCAACCTGCGATTCCACTGATGCTGGTGACTTTGGGGGTTGCGCTGGCGCGGTTAAAAATTGGCGATTACGCGCTGACGTTTTTCCTAAGCGTGATAAAATACGCGATATGTTTAGGGGTGGCACTGGCTGTTGGGCTGTGGTTTGGGCTGGATAAATTATCGCTGAGCATTCTGGTATTGCAGATTTCCACACCTGTTGCTGTGACTTCGTATCTGTTGGCGGAACGTTATGGCTCTGATTCGCAAAAGGTGGCGGGGTTGGTTGTGGCGAGTACGGGTCTCTATGTCGTTATTCTGCCGATTTTGCTGGTTTTTATGATTTAGCTTTACAGGTGGGGCAAAATCCGCTAGTCTGTCGCAAATACCAACGCAAAAGATTGGTAAAACATAAAAAGCAGTGAAAAACAGGTCTTACCCCTCATGACATTATACATGACATCCCCCATATCGCGTATCATAAAAACGCTCCTTATCCTTAGCCTTATTTTATTTGTCGCCTCTTGCGGCCTCAGAAAAAAACCCTCCAAAGCCCCGCGTAACATAGAAAACGCCTGTTCCATCGTGAAACAAAAACGCGATTGGCACAAGGATTTGAAAGCCGCCAAGCGCAAATGGAAAGTCCCCGTCCATGTGATTATGGCAACGATTTACCAAGAATCAAAATTTGAGGGTCGCGCCCGCCCGCCAAAGAACAAACGCGGCAAACGCCCGTCCTCTGCCTATGGGTATTCCCAAGCCTTGGATGCCACGTGGAAATGGTATCAACGCGAGCAAAAACGCGGGCGAGCCAAACGGGATGATTTCGGCGATTCGGTGGATTTTATCGGCTGGTATATGAACAAAAGCTATAAATCCAACGGGATTCGGCGCAAAGATGCCTATAAGCAATACCTTGCCTATCACGAGGGTCATACGGGTTATAAAAATAAAACCTATCGTAAGAAAAAATGGCTGATAAAGGTGGCGCGGTCGGTGCAGGAACGTTCTATCATCTATAAACAACAACTGCGTAGGTGTTGATTAGTTTAATTTACGCTCTTCATTAATCCGCAGGATATTAAAAAAGCGCAAGGGAATCAGATCAACCCGTTCCAATTCGGTCAGTTGCACACTGGTTCTTTTGCTCTGCTCATCGGTAATCACCCACCCCGTCAGGGCAATCGGGGATTTGGTGAAGGTAATCTCTACAAAGCCCAATTCTGGACGTTCCACATCGCGGGCAAACACGCTGGTGCTATCGCCATTATCGCGCATATCAAAAATCATATCGCGGTTGCTGAGGTCTACGACTCGTTCCAAAATCAGCGATAACGGGGTGCGGGCCAGGGGGAATTGCTGGGGTTCGGAATTGGAGTATTGGTCAAAAATGGCGATAGTGCCGCCGCTGACAACGACCAAGGATTTATTGGGTTCTTCATAATCAAACCGCATCCGTCCGGGGCGGGATAGATAAAAATTACCGCCCGTGTCAGAGCCATCGGGGTTGGCTTGAACAAAGGTACCCTGGGCTGTCGCCAGCGTGTTTAGATATTGTGATATGTCATTAAGATGGGCTTCTTGATCTTGGTTTAGCACCTGTGCATGGCTGGGTAAAGCCAGCGCAAACAGGCAACACACAATCCGTGCTGAGTATTTTACAAGAAAAACCATAACCGCACCAATACCCCCAAATCGCGCGATTAGTTCTCGCCTTTGCGATCTTTACGTTCTGACACAACCCGATTAATGCTAAACAACCGTGCGGGCAAATCATTGGTTGCCTCTATCGTACCAAGGCGCACACGGGTTACGATATTGCGATTATCGGTCATAGCCCAGCCCTGCAAAACAACAGGGTCATTGCCAAAGATAATCTCTGCAAAGCCCAGCTCTGGCAATTTTGGATCGCGAGCAAACACGCTGATGGTATCGCCATTGTCAATCACTTGATAAATAAAATTACTGTTGGCAAAATCCACATTCCGTTGCAAAAAAGGGGCAAGCGGGGTACGGCTCAAAGGCAACTGCTTTGGGTCGGGATTTGAAAACTTATCAAAAATCGCAACCGTGCCACTATCCACAATCATAATATCATCATCATAGGGTGCGTGATAATCAAACCGCAAACGACCAGGCCGTTGCAGATAAAAATCACCAGTACTGCCAGAGCCATCCCAGTTGGTTTGGGCAAAACTGCCTTTCACCGTTACCAAGGTATTCAGATAGGTGGATATTTCATCCAGCTTTTGCTTATGGGCATCGCTGAGCCCTTGGGCATGAACAGGCAAAGCCAAACATGCCAACACAGCAAGAATCGAGAAATTGCGCAGGGCGCGGGTGAAGGCGGGGGTATAAGATAATAATGTCATAATCGCGGTTATAGCGACTTTATCAAAAATAAAAACCCCCGATGGCAAGATTTTCACAACAATTTGACTAAAAGACACCCCGCCCCTAACCATTCTTATCAGGGTTATGGGGTTCTGGCACCAAAACCTCTCGCTTGCCAACATGATTGGCGGTTGAAACGACTCCGTTTTGTTCCATCTCTTCCACCAGTTTCGCCGCTTTGTTATAGCCAATAGACAGCTTACGTTGAATATAGGAGGTGGAACATTTGCGGTCTTGGGCGACTATCCAAACGGCGCGGTCATACAGGGCGTTTTCATCCCCGTCCGAGCCGAGGCCCAATACCGCATCAATCGACCCGCTTTCATCAGGCGGACCTTTCACGACATTATCCACGTAATCGGGGGCGCCTTGCGCTTTCAGGTGTTTGACAATTTCCTCCACCTCTTCATCCGAGACGAAAGGCGAGTGAATACGGGTAATCCGCCCACCGCCCGCCATATAGAGCATATCACCCATGCCCAATAATTGCTCTGCGCCCATTTCGCCCAAAATCGTACGGCTGTCAACTTTGGAGGTCACTTGGAACGACACCCGCGTGGGGAAATTCGCCTTAATCGTGCCAGTAATCACATCAACCGAGGGTCGTTGCGTTGCCATAATCAAATGAATGCCAGAGGCACGTGCCATCTGCGCCAGCCGTTGAATACAGGCTTCAATTTCTTTGCCCGCGACCATCATCAAATCGGCCATTTCATCCACGACAACAACGATATAGGGTAGTTTTTGCGGAGTTATCACTTCGGTTTCAAAAATCGGCTCGCCCGAGTCTTGGCAAAATCCGGTTTGCACGGTGCGTTCAAAGTTTTCATTTTTGGATAATGCGTCTTTCACCTTGTCATTATAGCCAATGATATTGCGCACACCCATTTTTGACATTTTGCGATAGCGGTCTTCCATCTCTCCCACCACCCATTTTAACGCGGCAACGGCTTTTTTCGGGTCGGTGACAACGGGGGATAATAGGTGCGGGATACCATCATAAACGCTGAGCTCTAACATCTTTGGGTCAATCATAATAATGCGGCATTCCTCTGGGCTGAGCTTATATAACAGTGATAAAATCATGGTGTTTATGGCAACGGATTTGCCAGAACCTGTTGTGCCAGCGATTAAAAGGTGGGGCATTTTGGATAAATCGGCAGCTTCGGTTTTGCCCGATATATCTTTGCCCAAGGCAAGCGGCAGTTTCGCCGTACCATCACCATAAGATTGCGACGATAGGATTTCGCGTAAATAAACCGTCTCGCGGTTTTCATTCGGCAGCTCTATACCAATAACGGTACGGCCCGGAACCGTGGAAACCCGCGCCGCCAAAGCCGACATCGACCTGGCAATATCATCCGCTAGCCCAATCACACGGCTGGCTTTTAATCCAGGCACAGGCTCCAATTCATAAAGGGTGACGACAGGGCCTGGATGAACCGAGGTAATATCGCCACGCACCCCGTAGGTTTCCAAAATGTTTTCCAACATACGGGCGTTTTCTTGCAAGGCAGAATCGCTCTGCTGGGCGCGTTGCACGGGGGGTGCGCTGGATAAAAGCCCAAGCGGGGGAAAGACAAACGTCTCACCCGTGGTGGCTGCGGGCAAAAGGTCGGGTTGAGTCTCTGCCTTGGCTTGGCGTGATTGACGGGTCGGGCGGACGGGGGCGTGTTGCACGACTGGTTTTTGTGGAATAACGTGGGCGGTTGCGTCCATGTTTGCATCGGGGGTGTGAGGCGGCACAGGCTCTTGCGCCAGAAATGACGGCTCTTGCCGTCCGCCCAAGGCACCATCCAAAATACGGTCATACTCATCCTCCTGCGGGTTTTTCTTTTGCTGGATAAGCTCTTTTATCCTTTGGGCGATTCGCGGGCGAATCAAATCTGCCTCCGATTGCGGGGAGTCGGTAAAATCCGACACAGGACGGTCGCCCAATTCTTGACGCATATTATCGGTTTGCCACTCTGCCGCGGCGGCATCATAGGCGGCTTCGTCATAGGGGATTTCCTCCGTATCGCGACTGAAGCGGGATTTTATAGCGTTCCACGTCCCGCGACATATCCCCGCTATTATCATGGTCAGCATCCGCCAGCCAAAGCCAACCAGCCACCGCACCAAGGCATAAAGCGCGAAAACCGCAGCCATACCATAGCCCGCGATGGTTTTGCCTTCCGTCCAACGTAAGCCAAACGCCAGCATCCCAGACCAGACCAGTGCGCCCAACAGGGCAAAATATAACCCCACCCAAGCCATGCTCGGCAAAGGATAAAAATTCAAAATATAGGTCAGCAGAGCATCACCCAATAACCCACCCATCGGCCAGCTTTCCTGCCAAAAGCCAGGCACAGGATAGGTTGCCAGATGCACGCAAAGTATCAAGGTAAAAAACGGCCAAACCAAGGCGTGCCAACGACGCGGACGATGCTCTGCCCTGAAAAACCGCACCCCCCAAGCCACGCATAAGGTCGGCAAAACCCACGCCGCCCAGCCGATAACGAGGAATAAAGCCGTGGCAATCGTTGCCCCGGTACGCCCAAACCGATTATCCACGGGGCCAGTGGTTTCATTGAATAAATTCGGATCAACGGCAGAATAGCTGAACAAAATAACAAACAGCGCAACACCCAGCGTGGCAATCACCACCCCCGATAATTCCGCCAATCGCTTTTGCATATTGGTTTTTGTTTGCGTCCCGAATAGGGGATTTTCGAACAAAGAGTCTCTTACAGCCATAATTTAATCCTTTTTAATTTCATATAGACACGCGGCAATGTTACGTAATCCGGTTTCGGTTTCTCTCAATGGTGCACAGAGGGCAACGCGGATATAGTTTTTTCCGGGGTCTGTGCCGTCATCAGTTTTCTTACTTAAATACGCCCCAGGCAACACCTGCACCCCCGTATCTTGCCAGAGTTTCAATGTCGCAGATTCGCTATCCTTAACAGGCAACCACAAAAAGAACCCCGCGCGAATCGGGGTATAACCGGCAACCCCGCCAAACAATTTATTGGCGATTTGATATTTTTCACGATATAACGCACGATTCGCTTTCACATGCACCTCATCATTCCACGCGGCAATACTAACCCGTTGCAAGGGGAGTGGCAGGGCCGGTGCGCTATAACTACGCAGGTGGTTTAACGCCGCGATATTTTTCGCGCCACTGGCAGCAAAGCCAGAGCGCAAACCAGGCAGGTTTGAACGTTTGGAGAGCGAATGAAAAGACACAACGCGGTTTTCATCCGCGCCAAATTTACGTGCCATTTGCAAACCGCCAAGCGGCGGGCTCCCCTCATAAATATCGCCATAACATTCATCCGCGAAAATAATAAAATCGTGTTTTTCTGCCAGTGATAACAGGTCTTGCCAATAGGCTTCATCGGCAGTCGCACCTTGCGGATTGGACGGCGAGCACAGATAACAAATCGCGGTCTCATCCAGCGTTTTCGCAGGGAGGGCTTTGAAATTCGGCAAAAACCCGGCATCCTCCGTGGCGGGGACAAAAATCGGCTGTGCCCAGCATGCCAGTGCGGCCGCACCATAGACTTGATAAAACGGATTGGGCACCAGAATTTTCGGCGTGGCGTTGTTTTTGCGTTCGGGGCAGAGGGCAAGGGCCGAACTAAACAACCCCTCCCGCGTGCCACAAAGCGAGATAATGTTGTCTTGCGGGGATAAATCAACACCATAACGGGTATGAAACCACCGCGCAATCGCGTCCAGCAAATCGTCAATCCCCTCGGTCGGCGGATAATCGGCAAAACGCGCGATATGCTCGGCAATAATCGGGGCGACAAAATCGGGCATCGCATGGCGGGGTTCGCCAACAGACATGGAAAGTGGCACACCCCCCGCTGGATGTTCATCCAACAAGCCACGCAATCGCGTAAATACATAGTCATGAAGGTCTGCAAACCTATGCGGGAGCTCCATCAGTGCCTCTTTTTTAACCGGATCTAACGTCCTTTGATTGGGTTTATAGCAAGTTTTATCGCCCTAGCCAAGTGGTATTTTGGTTTTTAGGGGAATTTTGCGGGCAAACTATGGTATTTTTGTGGTATTTTTGTCTAATTTTTATTTGGGCTGGCGTTTGTCGGGCTTGGAATAGCGTGTGATAAAGGATAAAACCCGCGTTATGGCAGGTGTGAAAAAACAAATGAAACCGGATGTTGTACCCGATGTTGTAATTGCGGGGGGAGGTATCAACGGCGCGGTGCTTGCCTTGGGGCTGGCGCGGATTGGGCTGGCGGTTGTCGTGGTTGATAAGGGTGCGGCTACGGGTAAGACCTCAGGTAAGACCGAGCCCGATGGACGTGCCTATGCCCTGAACCTTGGTGTGCAGAAGATGCTGACGGTTTTTGGATTGTGGGCAGATTTGCAAGCCCATGCCGAACCGATTTTGGATATGAAAATCAGCGATGCTAGGGGGGGTGTCAGTGGCGATGCAAATGGAGCGGGGATTTCCCCATTTTATCTGCATTTCACCAAGACTATGATGGAGGGCGAAGCCCTGGGCTTCTTGATAGAGGACGCACCCCTACGCGGTGTTTTATCAAAAGCCGTGGATAAACACCCCCTAATTACCGTTTTATCAAATACTCAAGTTAGCGGGCATACCCTCACGAATGGCGGGGTGGAAGTGACCCTTTCCCCCAATAAAACCCCCAACAAAACCATCCACGCCAAACTGCTGATTGGCTGTGATGGACGCGACTCAAAGGTCGCAAAAAACGCAGGTATAGTCCGTATTGGCTGGGATTATCCGCAATCGGCATTGGTCTGTGCGCTCCGCCATACCAAACCGCATCACGGCACGGCGCATCAGATTTTCACCCCGAACGGTCCTTTGGCGGTATTGCCCCTACGTGGCAATCGTGTTTCCATCGTTTGGACGCAGGAGTGCAAACGCGCCGCCCTTATCCATGGTTTGGATGACGCGGGCTATTTGGCAACCTTACGTGAAACGCTGGGGGATTTTCTGGGCAAAGTCGCGTTGGATGGCACGCGGGGTGCCTATCCCTTGGGCTTGGCATTGACCGAGTCCTTTGTGCGGGCGCGGGTTGCCTTGGTTGGCGATAGTGCGCATGGGATTCATCCTTTGGCTGGGCAGGGGTTAAACCTTGGGCTGTTTGATAGTGCCGCCTTGTGCCAAGTTTTGTTTGACGCGGCGCAAAATGGCGAGGATATCGGGGCGGTGAGTGTCCTGCATCGCTATCAGGTTTGGCGGCGGTTTGATACCTGCGCGATGGCACTGGCAACCGATGGGCTGAACCGTTTGTTTTCTAACGATGTGCCGCTGGTGCGTGGACTACGCGGGCTGGGGCTGGGGGCAATCAATGCTCTGCCCTTTGCCAAACAGGGGTTTGCACGGTTGGGCGCAGGGGCGAGTGCAGACGTGCCAAAATTTATGCAGGGACGAGAGTTGTTTTAGGGATTAATCACTAATCGGCAAAGACTCATCCACCAGCATAATCGGGATACCACCGCGAATCGGGAAAACACGGCGGGCTTTGCGGGAAATCAGTTGCCCCTTGGCCGCATCATACTCTAATGCTCCGCCCGTTATTGGGCAGACCAAAACCTCTAACATCGCGCCGTTTATCGGCTCTTTTGCCTCCCCAGCAGATTTTGTCCCCGATTTTGTCTCCGAATTTTTCACTGCAAAACCTCTTGGCTGTTTTCACCAGCACTTAACGCGAAACTCATCAGAGTATAGAGCATATCTGCCCGTCCTTGGGCATTCACAGCCTCTATTAACGCCTGTTTTTCTTGCGGAGAAAACGGGCAAATCATTGATAACACATTAACCAAATACTCGCCATCCGCCTCTTCCAAAAATTCCTTATCTATCGACAAATCGTTTTGTTTCAAATAGGGTGTTAAAATATCCATCAAAGCCGCGCAATTCACATCTTCGCCCAAATTCTGCGCCGTACCTGCCTTTAAATCCACCCAATCCACTTCGGCACGTAAATACGGAGTGGTTTTGCGTTTCAAATTAACAACGCGAAACCGCGTCAAGCCAATCAGGGCGATTTTATAGCTGTCATCTTCCACCTCGCGCAGTTCAATAATCCGCCCAGCACAGCCCATCTGGGCAAGGTCAGCTTTCACCTTCCCCGCTTTTACCTCTGGTTTTTTATCGTGTTCCAAAGGTTGAATAATCCCAACTAAACGATGGTCGGTTTTCATCGCATCGTCAATCATACGGACATAGCGGGGTTCAAAAACCTCCAACGGCAATCGCAGGTGCGGCAAAAGCACCGCCCCCATCAGGGGAAACAATGGCAAAGTATCTGGCAATTTAAAAGCACGAGTCATAAAGGCTCTTTACGCGGTTTATTCAGATAAAACAAGGCGGGTTTTAAATGCGATTAAAATAACCCATCCAACGCGGCAATTAACGCCGCCGAATCTTTGATATCAAGGCGTACGGGCAGCGACATCACTTTATCCTGCCAAGCGGGTTCCATCCGTACTTTATCCTTTTCCGTGCATAAAAGCGTGGCATCCAAGGCGGTTGCCCGCTTTGCCAGACGCCTTAACAGCGGGGCAGAGAAAACCTGATGGTCGGCAAAACCGATGGACTCGACGATAACCGCGCCCGTCCCCCGCAGGGTTTGGAAAAACTTTTGCGGGTGGGCAATGCCAGCAAAGGCCAAACACCGCAAACCTTGCCAGTCCATCCCCGTTGGCAAAACCTGTATCTGCCCCGTAGTGATAAAATCGGTCATAGTTTTTAATTGCGGGTGGGTGCGGCAAATCGCGGTTTCATCGCCGATAATTATCACACCATCGGTGCGGGTGAGGGCAGTATCAATCGGCTCGCGCAACGGACCCGCAGGAAACACACACCCGTTGCCAAAGCCCAAACCACCATCCACGACCAGCAGGGATAAATCCTTTTTAACCGAGGGATTTTGCAAACCATCATCCATTATTATCACCTCTGCCCCGGCGTTTTGCGCCGCCAAGGCACCTGCCGCACGGTCTTTTGCCACCCAAGTTGGGGCAAATTGGCAGAGCAATAACGGCTCATCCCCGACATCTTTTGCGCTCGATTTTGCCGATACTAAAATCGGGCCACGCAATCGCCCGCCATACCCACGCGATAGGATATGCACACGCTTGCCTTTATTCGCCAAGATTTGGGCGATATAAATCACGCTTGGGGTTTTGCCAGACCCGCCAAGATTAACATTCCCCACGCAAATCACTGGGATATTTAGCTTTGCACGGGGGGAACGTTTTAACCGCACGGCACTGGCACATGTATATAGACAGGCAAGCGGGGATAAGAGCCACGCCCAAGCCCCTGCCCACGCCCCGTGTTTTTTATACCAAAAAGAGGGTGGCTTCATCTCATCCCCCTTAAAGACCTATTCAAATCTCGTGCCATTTTGCCCCGTTTATATAACGACTTATATAATAACGCACAGATAAACCCGCAAAACATAATTAACACTATCGTTGGTGCAGGTGCGCTATCAATGAAAAAACTGGTATAAACCCCAGCGATACTTGATAGGAACGCAACAATAATACTTATCAAAACCATCCTATGAAATCTTTGCGTTAATAAATACGCCACCGCCCCTGGCATGATTAAAAACGCAATGCTGAGGATAATTCCAACCGCCTTTATCGCCGCGATAACCGATAGCGAAATCATAACCAGCAAGCCATAATGCAACACCCCCGTGGGCAGAGTGCGGAAGGGCAAACCAACAGCACGGCTCTGCACCGCATCAAATACATAAAGCATCAAATCCTTGGCAAATACCGCCAGAACAAGAGTGATAAACAGGGCTATCGTGCCACTGGTACGCAAATCCGCGGCGTTTATGCCAAGGATATTGCCGAACAGGATATGATCCAAATGCACCGCCGATTGAATGCTTAAATACAGCACCAGCCCGCCGGCAAAAAACCCCGAAAACACCACCCCCATGATGGTGTCCGCCTTTAGCCGTGTGTGGCTCTGCAAAAATCCGATTAACAGCGCCGAAGTCATTGCGCTGATAAACGCCCCGATAACCAACGGCCAGGCCAGCAGATGGCTTACGACTATTCCGGGCAATACGGTATGGCTGAGCGCATCGCCCAGCAACGCCCAGCCCTTTAATACCATATAACAAGATAACATAGCGGAAGGCACCGCCAGCACCATCACCATTAAAAAGGCGTTTTGCATAAAGGGATAGGAAAACGGCAGGGTTAGGGTTTCTATCATGACATGCTCCCCGTTTGTCGGTCTATCGGTGCGCGGAATTTTTTCATGAGCCAGCCGTATTTTGGCGCGAAGCAAAAGGCAATTAAAAACAAGGATACTTGCAATAACACGATAATCCCGCCCGCCGCTCCATTGATAAAATAGCTGATATAAGTGCCTAAAAACCCACTACCCGCACCCAGTGCGACACTGATAATCAATAACCGTGCGAATCTATCGGTTAATAAAAACGCGGTTGCCCCAGGGGTAATCACCATGGCAATCACCAAAAACGCACCAACGGTTTGCAAGGCGGCAACGATGGACAAAGCCAGAATGGTAAAGAAAATCACCCGCAAACGACGGGTTGGCAAACCGACACTACGGGCATGGACTTCATCAAAAAAGGTCAGCATGAAATCACGCCATTTTAACGATAAAAACGCCAGCGAGCCAAACCCTATTAAAACCAATTGTATCATATCAATCGGGGCAATCGCCAGAATATTACCAAGGATAATCGCTTGGACATTGACCGAGACGGGCGATAGCGAAATCATAAACAGCCCCAAGGCAAAGAAGGCGGTGAAAACCACGCCGATAATGGTATCTTGGCGCAGGCCTGTTCGGGTGTTTAGGAATAAAATCGCCACCATCGCCAGCCCGCCCGCGACAAACGCGCCAAAGCTGAATGGCAGACCAATCATATAGGCACCGACCACCCCTGGCACGACGCTATGCGACAAAGCATCGCCGATTAAAGACCAGCCTTTCATCATTAAAAAACACGATAAAAACGCACATAATGCCCCCACCAGAGTTGCCACGAACAAAGCATTGCGCATGTAAAGATAGAAAAAAGGTTCGGATAACAGGGCAAGCATGGTTAATCCGCCTTCTTATCGGGTTTATTATCGGGTTTATTATCAGGACGTGTTTTGGGGGCTTCATCATAAATCACAATCGGACGTTCATCATCGGTAATAACCGTGACACTGCGTTTATCCCCATCGGTATGTAAATCGGCGCCGCCAAGAACGAATTGGCGGAGGACTCCGCCAAAGGCTGCCTCCAAATTCTTTTGGGTGAAAACCGCGGCAGTTTTGCCAAAGGCCAGCACACGTTGATTGATTAAAACACTGTGGTCGCAGAACTCTGGCACAGAGCCAAGGTTATGCGTGGCAATCAGCATCACCCGCCCCGAATCGCGCATCGCGGTTAGCAACTCAATCATCATATCCTCGGTTTTCACATCAACCCCGCTAAACGGCTCATCCAGCAGGATAACTTGGGCATCCTGTGCCAAAGCCCGTGCTAAAAACAAGCGTTTTTTCTGCCCGCCTGATAGCTCACCAATTTGCCGATGACGAAGGTTGGTTAAATCCACGCGGTGCAGGGCTTCATCCACCTTTTCATGGTCGATTTTGCGTGGAATCCGCAACATCCCCATATGCCCATATCGCCCCATCATCACCACGTCTTGCACCAACACGGGGAAAGACCAATCGATGGTTTCCGCCTGCGGGACGTAAGCTATCATCTTTTGCGCCAAGGCAGCACGAACCGATTGCCCCAGAATGGTAATCTGCCCGTTTTGATGCGGTACCAACCCCATCAAGGCCTTAAACAAGGTGGATTTGCCCGCACCATTGACCCCAACCAATGCGGTGATAGAGGCGCTTGGCACAGCAAAACTGGCATCTGTCAGGGCGTTTAGCCCGTTGGCATAGCTGACGGATAGGTTTTTTACGCTAATCGCGGTTTGCATATCGGTTTGCATAGTGGGAGTCATATCGTTTTTCACAGAAGTTTTCATTGCTTTATTCCCGTCAAAATCGTTTGCAGAGTCACCCGCAATAAATCAACATAGGTCGGCACGGGGCCGTCCTTCACCGACAGACTATCCACATATAAAACCCCGCCATAAACAGCCCCAACCTCACGAGCAATTTGCTTGGCAGGTTCGGGTGAAATCGTGGATTCGGAAAATATAACACCGATATTATGCTCGCGCATCGTATCAATCACAACCCGCACCTGTTTGGGCGTGCCTTGCTGGTCGGCATTTATCGGCCAGAGGAAAAGCTCGGTCAGATTAAAATCCCGTGCGAGATAACTGAACGCACCCTCTGATGTTACCAACCAACGCGAATTATCCGCAAGGGTTTCAAATTCACGGCGAATTGGCGCGAGCGTCTTGGTGATTTGCGTCTTATACCTTGCGGCGTTGGCACGGTATGTGTCGGCATTAACCGCGTCATATTGTATCAAGGCCTCAAGGATATTATCAATATAAATAAAGGCGGCGTGTTGCGACATCCAGGCGTGGGGGTTTGGCTTGCCACTATAAGGTCCACTATAAGCACCAGTGTAAATATCAATCGGGGTAATACCCTCGGTGAGTTCCACCACGGGGACTCCGTCCAGATTTTGAAAGAATTGGGCAAACCAGACCTCCAAATTAAAGCCATTCCACAAAATCAAATCGGCACGGCGGGCGCGGACGATATCCTTTGGCGTAGGCTCATAATTATGAATCTCCGCGCCACGTTTGATTAAAGATGTGACATTGGCCGCATCCCCCGCGACATTTTGCGCCATATCGGCAAGGACGCTGAAGGTGGTGACGATGTTTAATTTTGTGTTTGGATCTTGCGTGGATTGCGCCCCTGCTAGATTAACAGGCAAAGTGGCGACCAGCATAAAAAACACGCACAGAACAGGGAATTTTGGCATAGGGGTTAGGGCTTTGTTAAGGGCTTTATTAAGGTTCAGGCGATTTGAAACCAATTGGCTCAGTATAATCGCAATTTGGGTAAAAAGTCAAATGACACTTGACATATCCGCACAATAAAATAATAAAATCCCTAAACGAATACGCAAAAGGACACCCAGATGAACCCGAAAATAACCAAAGCCATCTTTCCAGTCGCAGGACTCGGCACGCGATTTTTACCCGCGACAAAATCAATTCCAAAGGAAATGCTGCCTTTGGTGGATAAACCTTTGTTGCAATACGCGGTGAATGAAGCGCGCGAAGCTGGGATAGAGCAGTTTATTTTCATAACTGCACGGGAAAAATCCGCCCTAGCCGATTATTTTGACCGCCATCATTTTTTGGAAGAAATGCTGGATAAAAACGGCAAAGCGGATATTTTGGCACGGGTGCAGGAGTCCAATATCAGCAATGAATACGTGGCGTATTTGCGTCAGGGTCAGCCCTTGGGATTGGGGCATGCGGTCAGTTGCGCTCGGCATTTTATCCATAAGGATGAGTATTTTGCCGTGTTATTACCCGATGATGTGATAAAGGCAGAGGTCGGGTGTTTGAAACAAATGGTGCAGATGTGGCAGGACTCGCCGACTAATATAGTGGGGGCGATGCAGGTTTCACGCGATGTGGTGTCAAGCTATGGTATTTTGGATATGATGGGGCGTGATGAAAATATCGCCCATCTGCGTGGGTTGGTGGAAAAGCCGAACGCGGCCGATGCGCCGTCTGATTGTGCCGTGATTGGGCGGTATATTTTATCGCCAAGGGTTATGGATCATTTGTCTGATACCCCTGCTGGTGCGGGCGGGGAAATCCAATTGACCGATGCGTTGAATCAAGAGATTAAAACAGGGGCAGAGGTGAAAGGATATTTTTTCAACGGTGATCGGTATGATTGCGGGTCGCCAGATGGGTTTTTACAAGCGACTATTGAGTTCGGGCTGGCAAATCCCCAAACCCGCGCTGGATTGGAAGCGTTTTTGAGGAAACGGTTTGGTAAGGATTAATCACTCATCGCGCAAAGGTCGTGCCATCAAAACCGTCAAGGCTTGTTTCACATCCATCTTTCGCTCTAAGATTTGCGCCATAGTCGCGATGATTGGAATATCAACCCCTGCGACCTCTGCCAATATCAAACACGCAAAGGCGGTGGCGACACCTTCAAAGGTTTGCTCGCCTAGAAACACACCTTCGCGTGCCAAAGCCTCGCCAAATTGAAAATTGCGCGATTGGGCGGAGGTACAAGATAACACCAAATCGCCAAACCCTGATAGCCCCATTAGCGTTTCACGCCTTGCCCCAAGGGCGACGGCAAGGCGGGATAGCTCTGCCATGCCACGGGTTATTAACGCCGCCCCCGCGCTTGCCCCCAAATCCGCGCCCGCATTCAACCCCGCCGCAAGGGCGATGACATTCTTTAACGCCCCGCCCAGTTGCACCCCAATCACATCATCGGATAAATAAAACCGCAACTGTGTGCCCGAAAACAAAGTTTGCAGAGTGCGCCCGATTTGTGCATCGCTACACCCAAGCGTCAAGGCGGCGGGTAAGCCAGTCGCGATTTCACTGGCAAAACCCGGACCACTGATAACCGCGATTTGTGCGTCTTCGTAAAATTCTGCCAGAATTTGGCTTTGTAAGAGCCCGGTTTTAACCTCTATCCCTTTCGCACATAAAACCATCGGTGCGTCCAGAAAACTAGGGGGCAAAACAGGTTTTGCATCCAAAAACCCCCGTAAATTTTGCGCAGGCAAGGCGATTAAAACCGCCCCCGCCCCCGCTAAATCCGCCAAATCGGCGGTTGGCGTGATACGCTCATCCAGCCGCACCCCCGCCAAATAACGCGGATTTTCACGCTCCCGTGCCATACCTGCCATCAATCCCGCATCGCGCCCCCATAAAACGCAAGTCCGTCCCTGTGCTGCCAAAGCCACCGCCAAAGCCGTGCCAAAAGACCCTGCGCCGATTATCGCAATTTTGCTCATACCTTTGCCCCCCGTTTGCCACTGCCCAACTTGGGCGTTGCCATTATATCCAAAGGCCAACGCGGACGGGCGACCAATCCCATATCATCAAACCGACCGCCAGCAAATTGCTCGCCCCCCGCCCAAGCAATCATCGCCGCATTATCGGTGCAATACTGCAACGGCGGGGCGATAAAGGCAAATCCAGCCTTATCCGCGACTTCTTGCAGGGCTTCGCGAATACATAAGTTAGCACCGACTCCCCCTGCAACCGCGATAACCGGGGTTGGGATTGCCACATTCAAATCAGCGCAAACCGTGCGAAACATCGCGATTGCTTTCCCCGTTTTTATCGCCAAAATCCGTGCCACAGCCCATTGAAAGGAGGCACATAAATCGGCGCGGTCATTGGCAAGCAGACCATTATTATCCGCTACCACCTTATCGCGAGCGAACCGACACGCAGTTTTTAATCCAGAAAAGCTCATATCACAGCCCTCCGCCCGTGCCATTGGCAAGGGGAAATCAAACCGATTTTTATCACCCAAACGCGCGGTTTGTTCCACAAGCATTCCACCAGGATAGCCCAAACCCAGCAGTTTCGCCACTTTATCAAAGGCTTCGCCTGGGGCATCGTCAATGGTTGTGCCAAGACGGATAAAATGCTCTGCCCCTAAAACTGCCAGAAACTGGCAATGACCACCACTGACCAGCACCATCAAATACGGATATTCCACCCCGTCCGTCATACGCGGGGTAAGGGCGTGACCCGCCAGATGATTAACGCCAATCAGGGGCAAATCCGCGCCAATCGCCAAACCTTTGGCGCACATAATCCCGCTGAGTAACCCGCCGATGAGCCCCGGGCCCGCACTAACGGCTATCGCGTCCATGGAATTGAGCGGGCGGTTGGCTTTGTCTAGCGCCGATTTCACGCAGATATCCACCCGTTCGGCATGGGCGCGGGCGGCGATTTCTGGCACAACCCCGCCGAAAACATCGTGCAACCCCGCTTGGTCGGCGATAATGTTTGATAAAATTCGGGCGGGTTTGGATTTATCCAAAGGTTTCACCGCCCGTGGCACACACACCACGGCGGCAGCGGTTTCATCGCATGTGCTTTCAATACCTAAAATGCAAAGTGTCATTGTAAAAATTCACGACTTGGGTTATGGTTCGGCTTCACGCCCTATCATTCCCTATCATTCATCGCATCAATCTGCAACTGTTATGACTCCATCGAAACCCTATCTTATGATGATTCGCCCGAAATCGCGGGCGTACGATTTTGTTCGCTCGGCGGGGGTGGAGGATACACGGGTGCTCTATACCCCCCTGATACGGATTGTGTTTAGCGATACTGTTCTGCCAAATCCGCGTGGTGGGGTGTTTATTTTCACCTCTGCCACGGGGGTTTTGGCGTTGGCTCGGCAATTCAGCGGCGACGGGCGATTGGCGTTTTGCGTGGGGGGGATGACGGCAGAACAGGCTCGTCTGGCAGGGTTTAATGTGGTGGTAGTTGCCCAAACGGCGCAGGAATTGCTGGGGCAAATTCCGATCGGTGATTATATTTATGTACGCTGTGCGCAGGTTGCCTTTGATTTAACGGCGGGTTTGCGTGAAAAAGGGGTGGGTGTGCAAGATGTTATTGCCTACGCCCAACATCCGCGTGATTTGACCCAGGCAGAGCATCAATCCCTGCAAAATCGCAATCTGTGTATTCCGGTTTTTTCCGCCTTTGGGGCGGAATGTTTATTGCCTGTGCTGGCGGGGTTAGACCCGCATCGGTTAAAAATCCTTGCCATCAGTGAAACCGTGGCGATACGATTTGACAAATCTTTGATAAAAGTGGAAACTGCTCCCGAGCCGAGCCGAGCTGCGATGATTGCGCGGCTGGGCGAAATTATGACCCAACCGAGCCTATAAAAGCGATGAAAAAACGATGAAAATGAAACCAGATGAGCCAAAAATGTTAGATAATAAATCGCCAAAACGCGGGGGTTTTATTATGCGAATTTTCCCTAAAATTTTAAGGGAAGGCAAAAAACTATCCCGTGTGATTTTGTTTGCTCTGCCTATGGTTTTTGTTGTGGTTATTTTGGCGGGGATGGCGTTTTGGCTCTATGGGCAAAACGCAGCCTTGTGGCAGGATTTGGCGAGCCAAGCCCTGCGTTTGGATGGGTATGAAACCACCGCCAAACAGGCTACAGGTGCGCAACAGGAGCGTGAAAAAACATTAACCGCACGGCTGGATATTTTGGAGTCGGCACAGGAGGATAACGGGGAGGATACCATCAATCAAACGATGGACGCGCTGGCACAGAAATTGGCGGATGAAACCGATATCCTTCGCGGGCAAATCCGCGATAATACCGCCGCACTGGCGAATTTGCAAAAGAATTTGGCACGGCTTTTGAGCGATATAAATAACGCCCCTGAACAGGGGGGAACAGGAATAACCCCCGCGCAAATCGCGGCGATTCGCGGCGAGCTAAATACAGCAATTGATACCTTACAAGCCCAACAGGATGCTCTAACCACTCGTCTCAATACCCATATAAAACAGGCAAATAGGCAAGCCCTACCACTTGGCGATACCGCCCAAACGGCACGGCAAACGGCTTTGACGCAACTCCACACGGTTTTGCTAACGGGGGGGAGTTTGAACCCTGCCTTGACTCTATTACGCAAGGCAGGGGTGGCAATCCCCGAAGACCTAAAACCCTTTGAAACCACAGCCATTATTGGCATGCAAACCCTAAAAACCACCTTTGCCCCCGCTGCGCGATCTGCCTTAGCATCGGCACAGTCCGAGCAAATAAAATCGGCAACAGGACTGATGGATAGGGTGTTTTATTTCTTAAAATCGCAAATCCAAGTGCGCTCTTTACACTCACAAAACGGGGCACAAAACGGCGCAGATACCGATGCGATTTTGGCACGAATGCAGGTTGCCTTGGATAGCAATAATCTGGCAGAGGTTTTAACCCAAGCCAGCACCCTAACCCCCGCCACGCAAACCGCTTTGGGCGATTGGCTACCCCAAGCCCAAACACAAAACACCGCCAGCCAAGCCG
Organism: uncultured Amylibacter sp.; assembly: GCA_959347425.1. The sequence continues at coordinate 1,152,023 of OY365741.1, forward strand.
TCCGCGATTTCCAAACAACAGGCACCCAAAAATGATTTGGACGCTGATTCGCATTGTTATTTTTGTCGCAATTGTCGGGCTACTCGCCCTTGGTTTTGGCGCCTTGGCGGATCAAGGCGGAATGGTGATTGTTCAACTGCTGGGGGTTGAGGTTTCTATGACCCCATCAATCGCTACCTTGCTGATTTTACTGGGGATTTTTATCCTTTGGCTGGTGCAAAAACTGGTTGGGCTTATCCTTGCCGTTATTCGGTTTTTAAACGGAGATGAAACCGCACTGGGGCGGTATTTTTCACGCAATCGGCAAAAACGTGCCTTTGCCCTGCTGGCCGATTCGATGACAGCCTTGGCAACGGGCGATGGTAAAGCCGCATTAACCGCAGTAAAAAAGGCCGAGCGGATTTTGCCGAATCACACCCTGACCCATTTTATCGGGGCGCAATCGGCGCATCTGGCGGGCAATGAAAAACGCAGTTTGCATTATTACAAACAATTGCTGGATAATAAACGCACGCGGTTTGCCGCGTTACAGGGATTGATACATAAAAAACTCTCACGGGGGGAGGAGTCTTCGGCGCAGGTTTTGGCAGAAAAGGCAGTGGAGGAAAACCCCAAACACGCGGGTAGTTTATCCGTACTAATGGATTTACAGATTAAAACAAAGGATTGGGCCGGGGCGATGGAGACCCTTGCCAAACAAACCCGTGCGCGGGTGATTTCACGCGAAGTCGGTCGCAGACGTGGGGCGGTTTTGGCCTTGGCGCGGGCGAGTGTTTTGCTGGATGCGGGTGATATTAACGCGGGCAAAGCCCTTGCCATACAGGCGAATAAAGCCGCCCCTGCCTTGGTACCTGCGGCGATTTTGGCGGCTGAAATGGCGATGCTGGATAATTCCCCCCGTGTCGCCACGCGAATTTTGCGCAAAAGCTGGACGCTCGCACCCCATCCCGATAGTGCTGCCGCCTTTGCCACGCTTGCCCCCGATGAAACCCCGAAACAGCGGTTGCGCCGTTTTTCTGGTTTATTAAAAGCCGTGCCAGAGCATGTGGAAACCCACCTGCTCCGCGCCGAATTGTTATTACAGGCAGAGGATTTTCCCAGCGCGAGGCGGGCGTTAAATGACACGGTGGAGGATGACCCGACGCTGCGGTCGCTCAGCCTAATGGCGGCGATTGAACGCGGTGAGGGTGCGGCGGATCACGTGGTACGCAGTTGGTTAAATAAGGCCTTGGATGCCCCGCGTGGGGCGCAATGGATTTGTGGCAACTGCCATAATATCGCCCCGCGTTGGGCTGCCGTTTGCCCGAATTGTGGCGGGTTTGATAGGGTGGATTGGACGCGGGCAAAATCTGATTCGCACGGTGATTCGGATGGCACGGATAATACTTTGGGTTTCACCGCGTCCCTGATGAGTGAAAAAATATAAGCCCACGCGTGGCTAAACACGCACCCCTGCCAAGGCACAAATAATCCGCCATTGTTCGGCATTTACGGGTTGCACCGATAGGCGCGAGTTTTTCACCAACACCATATCGGCCAATTCCGCATGGGCTTTTATCTCATGCAAAGTGACGGGGGTTGCCACGGGTTTTACCGCTTTGACATCCACGCACTCCCACCTTGCATCATCAGTCGTGCTATCAGGGTGCGCCAGTTTGCAAACCTCAACGATTCCAACAATCGCCTTTTCGGTTAGGCTATGATAGAAAAACCCCAAATCGCCAAGACGCATTTCACGCATATTATTGCGGGCTTGATAATTGCGCACTCCATCCCATTCTTCGCCCAACTCACCCCGTGCGACTTGCTGCTGCCAAGACCAAGTATTCGGCTCTGACTTAAATAACCAATAGTGCATTTTATTCCCCTTAAAATTTTATGTCTGGGTTGGTTGTAAAACATGCACCCAAGTTTGTCCATAGATACGGGTATCACACATGATAAACCCTGCGGGGGCGGATTGCACCGCACCCTCCTCCCAAAGAATGGTTGCGTTCGTATTCATCCAACCACCCGATAAAAGCTGGGGTAAAACCACATCGCCCATGTTTTTACCATAAGGCGGATCAAAGAATATCAAATCAAACGGGGCGGTATTCACCACCCCCAAACGCATCACATCACGGGGGATTATTTGCGTGGTATTTTCCACATCCAGCATTTTGATATTACGGTGCAGGACTTCACGCGATTTCGCCCCGTTATCAATAAACAAGGCAAACTCTGCCCCACGAGACAGGGATTCCAAACCCAAGGCACCCGTGCCAGCGCATAAATCCAAAACCCGTGCACCCGTTATACAATCGCCCAAAACACCATGGGTTAGAAAATTAAAAATACTTTCACGTACCTTATCGCTGGTCGGGCGTAGATGGGCGCAGGTATCGCCTTTGCCCAGCGCGGTCAGCACCCGCCCCTTATATTTACCGGCAATAATCCGCATATGTCTCGCCTATAACAGGGTTTTCAAATCCGTTTGCGAATCGGCTATCGCGGTTTTATCGGCGGTTTTGCCCGCTTCCAACAAACGTTTGCCAACCATATAACCGCGTGCGTCATTCATCGCATCCACTGCCAGCAATGTATCGCCCAGATAATACCAAAATGAAACTCCCGACTCGCCCTTGCGGGTAATAACGTTATCATAACCGGTATTTAACCCGGCGATTTGCAGTTTCACATCAAACTGATCCGACCAGAACCAAGGCTTGGCCGTATAGCCTGCCCCCGCACCCATAATGTTTTGTGCCACGATTTCACCGTGCTCTATCGCATGGGGAACAGATTCCAACCGCAACCGCCCGTCTTTGTAAGGGAAGGAAGCACAATCCCCCGCCGCCCAAATATGGGGGTGGCTCGTGCGCCCAAATTCATCGGTTTTTATGCCGTTATCAAGGGTAATACCTGTGGCTTCGGCCAGCTCTGTTCGCGGCAGTATGCCAATCCCCGCGATGGCAAAATCAATATCCAAAATCCGCCCGTCTGTTAATTCCGCTTGGCGAACACGAGTATCACCCAGCAGAGTTTTCAACCCGACTCCTTCAATAATATCCGTGCCATGTTCGGTATGTAAGGAGCGGAAAAAATCCGAAGTCTGCGGGGCGGCAACCCGTTGCAATATCCGCTCTGACATTTCAATGAGGCTCACCCGCAGCCCCATTTGTCGCGCCACGGCGGCGGTCTCCAGCCCAATATATCCACCGCCAATAATCAGCAAATGCTGGTCTTTTTTAAATTCGCCCCGCAAGCGATTAACGCACTCCAACCCCCGCAGAGTATAAACACCGTCTAGCCCACCACCAACCGCATCGGGCAAGCGACGCGGTTCAGACCCCGTGGTGAAAACAAGGTCGGTATAATGCAGGATTTCATCGTTTATGGTAATCGTTTGCGCGGTGCTATCAACCGTGCGAACGGTTTGATTCAAACGCAAAGTGATAGTATTATCTTGATAAAAACTCATCGGTCGCAGGTACAAACGTTCCGTCTCCAACGCGCCCAACAGATAGCCCTTTGACAAAGGCGGGCGTTGATAGGGTGGTGCCGATTCCGTGCCAACCAGCGTAATATCGCCGTCAAATCCATCGCCCCGAAGCCGCCCCGCACAGGAATATCCCGCCTGCCCCGCGCCAATTATAATCACATGTGCCATTTTGCTGTTCCTTTTTATGCTTTACATTTACCCAATGATGGTGTTTTGTATGTTTCATCATACCACGATTAACACAAAAGAAAAGGAATTTTTATGACTCTGATAAATACAAAGATGCCAACCGCAAAATTGCTGACTTTGGGGGCAGAGGGTGTGGAAGAGATTGACCTTAACGCCCGTATTGCTGGCACGCGGGCGGTTATTTTTGCCCTGCCTGGTGCCTATACTGGTACCTGCACCACCGCCCATATCCCCAGTTTTATCCGCGTTGCCGATAAATTGCGGGCAAAGGGAATCGCCCATATCGTTTGTATTTCGGTGAATGATCCGTTTGTTATGGCGAAGTGGGCTGATGAAACGGGTGCGGATAAGGCAGGGATTGCGATGTTATGCGATGCCAATTCTGATTTTACCCGAGCCTTGGGGATGGGGTTTGACGCACCTGCCGTGGGCTTGATAAACCGTTCCAAACGTTATGTCATGGTGGTGGAAGATGGGCTGATTACCAATATGCAGATGGATGAAAATCCGGGCGTGTGTGAGCTATCGGCAGGGGAAGCGGTTTTGGAATTGCTTTGAATTCGTGATTAGCCAACAAGGGTTTCATCACTCGCCAGACTTTTTCATAAAAGCAATCCCAATATAAAAATGCAAGTATTCAATCCGCGGTGATTTTGGCGTGTTCAGCCCGCGCGATCCTGTTATATCGGCCATAGCAACCTCGTCGCTCAGCTGTTTTAAAAACCCGGGAATACCAAATTGATGGCTTTTGAAAACAGGCTTGTTTTTGCCATGTTTAAGTATCCGTTTTAGCGGCTTTTTGAAGAGCCCCTTAAACCAAGATCCAACACCTTGCTTTTGATATATTAAATGATTGCTTGGATTAAATTCGCACCCATCGGGATAAGAATTCCAATAGCCTGTGCCCCAATCCTCAACCACATATAACCCGCCCTTTACCAAATGCGGGAAAAACAGATGAAAACTATCACAGGTTAAAGTGCCAATATGCGAGCAATCATCAATAATAATATCAAATTTATCAATATTATTTTCTTTAATAATCCGTTTCATTAGGTCCGGGTCATTTTGCGAACCCTGATAGGTTTTGATGCGATCCGTATCAAAACTGACTGGACACGGATTAATATCCAGCCCAATAATCGTCGCCTTGGGAAACAGTTTGGCAAAATAAGCCAGCGATTGCCCGCCGAAAATCCCCAGCTCTAAAATCGTGATTTTTTTATCAAAGAGCGCGGCGAAATACTGGTCATAAAGCTCCAAATAATTATCTGGTTTTATCGCGCCTTTATAGTCTTCGGTATAAGACTCTAAATATTGTTTTCTTTTGTTTGTATTGGTTTTGGGCATTTTAAGGGGATTCCTGTGTTATGTGTTAATTTTTAGTTTTTTAGCATTTTTTGAGCTTTTAACAAAGGGTTTGGATTTTGGCAAGACCTATCCGTTAACCGTTAAACAACCCATCCATTTTATTCGCCAATTTCACATCCAAATCAGACAACCCATCCACGGCATGCGTGGTTAAAACAACATGAACCCGTCCGTAAACATTGCTCCACTCTGGATGATGGTTATATTTCTCTGCCCAAATCGCCGCGCGAGTCATCCAGCCAAAGGCCGAGACAAACGATTTGAACGAATAGGTTTTTTCTATCGCATCGCGAGCCTCTACCATCTGCCAACCCGTGGCAAACAAGCCATCCAAAACCGAGCGGTCTTTTAATAGTTCATGCATAACAGCCTCCTTTTATTCCACCTTACGAAATGGCGCGTGATTGGCAAGGGCGATTTTGTGTTTTTCAATCATTTTGCCCTCTGCCTGTACATATCGCGCCACCGCCGCGCCGAAATCTTCATCAACAAACCAATGTAAGGATTGCGTTGTTTGCGGTAAATATCCCCGTGCCAATTTATGCCCGCCTTGTGCGCCAGCTTCTATCCGTTTTAATCCATGCTCAATCGCGTAATCAATCGCGCAATAATAACACAATTCAAAATGCAAACATGGGTGATAGGTGGATTCGCCCCAATACCGCCCATAGAGGCACTCCGCCCCGATAAAATGCAAAGCACCCGCGCACCACTGCCCGTCTTTTTCTGCCATGACCAGCAAAATATCATCGCGCAATTTTGCCTGAGCTTGCGTGAAAAAATCACGGGTTAGATAGGGTTGACCCCATTTACGTGCACCCGTGTCTTGGTAAAACTGCCAAAACGCATCCCAATGGGGTTGTTTTATGGCATCGCCAGTTAATAAATGAATCTGCCCGCCGAACGCCTGAGCTTCTTTGCGTTCTTTGCGGATATTTTTGCGTTTATTGGCGGATAAGTCGGCCAGAAAATCATCAAACCCTTTGTAGTTTTTATTAAACCAATGGAACTGTTGGCTTTTGCGGTGCATTAAATTTTTTGGTGCGTGTGCCGTGTCATCCTTATGGCAAAAAGTCATATGAAACGAGGAAAAACCGTTATCACGGGCGAGGTTTTGTGCGGCCTCTATCAAGGCGGGTACGGCAAGGGTTTCATAGCCCGATCTTGCGCAAATCCGCCGACCTGTGACGGGGGTAAAAGGCACCGCCGATTGGATTTTGGGATAATAATTCCCACCTGCCTGTTCATAGGCCGCCGCCCAATCATGGTCAAAAATATATTCGCCTTGGGAATGGGTTTTGATATAACACGGCATAATGGCGACAAGTTCTTTTTTCTCCCATGCCACCAAATGCACGGGGTGCCAGCCAGTTTTCGCACCGACAGAGCCGCTGATCTCCAAGGCAGATAAAAACCGATGGGTGGTGAAGGGATCAACCACGCGGTTATTATCGCGACTATTATCATGGCGCAAACATGCATCCCAATCGCTCGGCGGGATTTCGGCAATGGATTGATGAAGGGTGATTTTTAAGATGGCAAAAATCCCTCAAAGGTAATGTTATCGGCCCGCATCCTTGCGGTTTTTTCTTGGGCGGGGCTGCGTACCGTCCAGCATAAAACCGCCCCACCCAAAGCACGGATTTTGTCGATTTGCGGGTTATTCAAATCATTGACATTATGCGATATAAAGGACGCGCCAAGCGGGGTGTAATCAATCATCTGTGCCAGCTCTTTACATCGTTTTTCACTGACCCCCGCCCAGTTTTCTGGGGCAAAGGCATCGCTAACCAGCCCACGCGGAGTATCGGGCAGAACCCGTGCGATATGTTTGATTGAGTGCGGATTAAACGACATGACGGCAAGGGGAGCAGGGCAATCGGCAACAGCCTCTGCCACGGCTTGGGCAAGGGCGGGTGTCTCTGATTCAAGCGTTTTATTTTGCGGTTTTAATTCTATTAGAATGGGCGGTAAATCCCCACCATGCCCACAGATAATCGCCAAAAAATTATCCAGCCGAGCAATTTTATCTTCCCCGCCTATCAGCCCGATTTCCATCAGCTCCGCCGCGGTGAAATCACGCACCAAACCTGTCCGCCCCGTCAATTTCAGCAAATCATAATCGTGGAAAACCATCGCGATATTATCACGCGATAACTGCACATCTATTTCCAAACCATAGCCCGCGTCCATCGCCGCCATCGCCCCCGAAACAGAATTCTCTGCCCGACCTTGCGTGATATTATGCCCAATATCATGTAAAGTGCGATGCGCCAAAGGCGTGTCTAAAAACACCCGAGGTAAAGGAACACACCTAGCCATCATTGCGGATTTGAAACAGCCCGTCGACCTCCACCGCCACGCCCAAGGGCAAACTGACACAGCCAACGGCAACCCGCGCATGCTTGCCCGCCGTGCCAAAAATCTCTGCTATAAAATCGGACGCACCGTTCATCACCGCAGGATGCTGGTCAAAATCGGGCGTGGCATTAACATAGCCCGTCAATTTCACCGTCCGCACCAGCCGCGATAAATCACCACCGCAAGCCGCCTTTAATTGCGCCACCAGATTTATCGCACAGAGCCGCGCCGCCGCCTGCCCCTGTTCCACCGAATAATCCGCGCCCAATTTACCGCAAACAAAACCGTCGGCGTTTTGCGAGATTTGCCCAGAGATATAAACCATCCCATCAACATTGACGAAGGGAATATAGTTGGCCGCAGGTGCGGGCGCATCAGGCAAAACAACCCCCGCAGTTTCAAGATTTTTTTCATATTCATTCATTTTTTTTCCCTCTGTTGTTAGGTCTGTGTAAGGATGATAGACCATCATAAGACGGCATGCAACCCCCCTGTAGCAACCCGTAAAATCACGGATAGTTGTTTTTATCTTTCAATTAAAGAGAGTGTAAAGGCATAAAACGACAAATCCAAAACAAATTTTATCCACAAGAAAACCATAACCCGTATCATTTCCCTTTATTATAGGGATAATCCCCGCGATATTGGCTAGATTTCATCGCTAAAACCACTATATCTAGCCCTTGAAACCCACTTCACCCCAAAACCTTGTATTAAAACCACTTCCACAAAAGCACCCCACAAGAAGCACCATGGACGTATTAAAAGAACTCACCACCTCCGTTGATTACACCGAACATCACCCGATTGATTTGGTAGAATTCCTTGCCCGTCAACGCGATTGGGCGGTGACTCGCACGCAAGAAGACCAAATCAGTTTGGTCGCCCACGGGGTTTGGCGTACCTATCAAATAGGGCTGGAATATAACGCCCCTGCGCAAACGCTCTATGTCGTTTGCAGTTTTGAAATGGAGCATCCGAAAAAACGCATGCCCACCCTGTATGAGCTGCTGAATCTGGTTAATCAGCGATGCTGGTGTGGCTCGTTCGTGTTTAATACCGGGCAAAAAGTCGTGGTTTATCGCTATGGGTTGGTTTTAACCGGGGTTGAAATCCTGCCCGATCAGCTGGACCAAGTCATGCAGGGCGCGATGGTTGCCTGTGAAAAATACTACCCCGCGTTTCAACTGGTGTGTTGGGGTGATGAAACCCCTGCCGAGGCGATGCGGATGGTGTTTGACGCAACCCAAGGTCGGGCTTAGGGGGATAAAATGCCAAGTAAAATGGGTGATGGAAACGAACAAATAACCGAAAAAGGATTGGTTCTGTGGGGCTGTGGCAAAATGGGCTCTGCTCTTTTGCAGGGCTGGTTAAAGGATGGAATTCCCGCGACCAGTATTTGGGTGAATGACCCGCACCCGAATGACTGGGTAAAAAGCGTAAAAGGCTTGCACCTGAACGCCCCCCTGCCGAAATCACCGATGGTTTGCGTGATTGCGGTGAAACCGCAGATGATGGACAAAGTCCTTGGCGATTTGGGCAAAACTGGCGATGCCGATACTATATTTTTATCAATCGCGGCGGGGGTGCGGATTTGTGATTTTGAAACGGCAGTTGGCAACCGTGCCGTGATTCGCGCCATGCCAAACACCCCTGCGGCCATTGGTGCGGGGATTTCGGCGGTTGTTTGTAATAAGGCAACGAGCAAGACCGCCCGCGATTTGGCCGATGATTTGTTATCTGCTGTTGGCGCGGTGATTCATCTGGAGGGAGAGGATAAAATGGACGCGGTGACGGCGGTTTCTGGCTCTGGTCCGGCCTATGTGTTTCATCTGATAGAGGCGATGGTGGCTGCGGGCATAGCCCAAGGCCTGTCCGCCGATATTGCCCTAAATTTGGCACGAACAACGGTTGCGGGCGCGGGTGCGCTGGCACAGGCCAGCGATGAATCGCCTGAACAATTACGTATCAATGTGACCTCCCCCGCTGGCACGACAGAGGCGGCGTTACAGGTTTTAATGGGGGCGGATGGTTTAACCCCCTTGATGAATCGCGCGATTGGTGCGGCGGCGGCGCGAAGCCGCGAATTGGGTGAAAAATAACCCATCCCCAAATAACCGCAAAAACCATCCCTAAAAATCCTCTTGGACGGGGGGCGATTCTTGCCCGTTTTGGCTCTTGACCTTATGGGATTACCCGCCTATAACCACCCTATAACCATCTCAAACCTGCGTACCACCAGATAAAGGAGTCCGCGAATGCAAGATTTATTACAAGACTACCTCGCCATTTTGGTTTTTCTAGGGGTTGCCATAGGCTTGGGCGTGGTTTTGATACTATCGGCCGTGCTGATAGCCGTGCGCAACCCTGATAAGGAAAAAGTCTCCATCTATGAATGCGGATTTAACGCCTTTGATGACGCACGGATGAAGTTTGATGTGCGGTTTTATCTGGTCGCACTTTTGTTTATCATCTTTGATTTGGAGGTGGCGTTTTTGTTCCCTTGGGCGGTGAGCTTTCAATATGTCGGCACTTTTGGATTCTGGTCGATGCTGGTGTTTTTGGCGGTTTTGGGGATTGGCTTTGCCTATGAGTGGAAAAAAGGGGCGTTGGAATGGGAATGATAGACACACAAACACCAACAAATACAGAATTAAACCAGCAGTTAAAAGACAAAGGCTTCTTGCTGACTTCGGTTGATGATGTGATTAACTGGGCGCGGACGGGATCGCTGCATTGGATGACCTTTGGGCTGGCGTGTTGCGCCGTGGAAATGATTCAAATGGCCATGCCCCGCTATGATGTGGAGCGATTTGGCACTGCCCCCCGTGCCTCCCCCCGTCAATCCGATTTGATGATTGTTGCGGGAACGCTAACCAATAAAATGGCACCCGCCCTGCGTAAAGTTTATGACCAAATGCCCGAGCCACGTTATGTTATTTCCATGGGGTCTTGCGCCAATGGCGGTGGCTATTATCATTATTCATACAGTGTAGTACGCGGCTGTGACCGTATCATTCCCGTGGATATTTACGTCCCAGGTTGCCCGCCCACGGCAGAGGCTTTGCTATACGGAATTTTACAACTGCAACGCAAAATCCGCCAAACTGGCACGATTGTAAGGTAACCGATTATGACCCTGTCCTTATCCGAATTGGGCGATTTAATCGCTGAAACGCACACCCTCAGTGCCGACCAAGTGTCGGTGACTCCGCAAGGCGAATTGGTGCTATCGGTTGGGATGGAGGCTCTTTGCCCTTTGATTGATTCTTTACGCAAAACCAAGGGGATGAAGTTTTCCACCCTGATTGATATTACCGCGATTGATTGGCTGGGACGCGAGCCGCGGTTTGATTTGGTTTATCACCTGTTATCCATGTATAGCAATCAACGCTTGCGGATTAAAACCCAAGTGCGTGAAGATACGACCGTGCCCTCGCTATCCGCGATTCATCCTTCCGCGATTTGGTTTGAACGCGAGGTTTTTGATATGTACGGATTGACCTTTGCCAATCATCCAGACCTGCGCCGATTGCTCACCGATTATGGGTTTGAAGGGCATCCCCTGCGCAAAGATTTCCCAACAACAGGCTATGTCGAATTACGGTATAGCGAATCGGAAAAACGGGTGGTTTATGAACCAGTGAAACTCACCCAAGAATACCGCCAGTTTGATTTTATGTCCCCGTGGGAAGGTGCAGAATATATTTTAGACAAGGAAGAGGGAGACGTTGATGCCAAATAAACAAATCGGAACGTGTCTTTGCGGAGCGTGTAAATTCACCGCCACCTTGCCCGATAATATGGCAGGGGTGTGTCATTGTGGCATGTGTCGAAAATGGTCGGGGGGGATGTTTATTTCCACCAGTTGCGCTGGAACGGCAGAGTTTGAAACAGGCGCACCCGTTAAAACCTATCAAGGCTCTGATTGGGGCGAGCGGGTATTTTGTGGCGAATGCGGATCAACCCTGATGTGGCAGTCACGCGATAAATCCACGCAATATGCCTCTATCCATTGTTTTGAAAACCCCGCACAATTTGATGTGGTGTTAGAGATTTTTCATGATAAAAAACCCGCCAACTATGCCCTGCGTAATGAAACCCGTAAAATGACTGAGGCAGAGGTTTTTGCCGCGGCCGCCGCGGGTAATAAGGATTTGGATTGATGGATACTCCGCTAAAAGACACGCAAACCGTGCGTAATTTTAACATTAACTTTGGCCCGCAGCATCCTGCGGCGCATGGTGTGTTGCGTTTGGTGTTGGAGCTGGATGGCGAAATTGTGGAACGGTGCGACCCCCATATTGGATTGTTGCATCGTGGCACGGAAAAGCTGATGGAATCGCGTACCTACCTGCAAAACCTGCCGTATTTTGACCGTTTGGATTATGTCGCGCCGATGAACCAAGAACACGCGTGGTGCTTGGCGATTGAAAAGCTGACGCAAACACCCGTGCCGTATCGTGCGTCCCTTATCCGCGTTTTGTTTTGCGAAATCGGGCGGATTTTGAATCATCTGTTAAATGTCACGACCCAAGCCTTGGATGTCGGGGCGTTGACCCCGCCGCTCTGGGGGTTTGAGGAACGTGAAAAGCTGATGGTGTTTTACGAACGTGCCAGTGGTGCGCGTCTGCATGCCGCGTATTTTAGACCAGGCGGTGTGCATCAAGATATCCCACCGGCTCTGCTGGATGATATTTTGGCGTGGTCGTTGGAATTTCCCGATGTTTTGGATGATATTGAAGGGTTGCTCAGCGAAAACCGTATTTTCAAACAGCGTAATGTTGATATTGCTGTTGTGTCGGAACAAGAGGCTCTGGATTGGGGGTTTTCGGGCGTTATGGTGCGAGGCTCTGGCATGGCGTGGGATTTGCGCCGCGCCCAGCCATACGAATGCTATGATGAATTTGAATTTCAAATCCCCGTTGGCACAAAGGGCGATTGTTTTGACCGTTATTTATGTCGTATGATGGAAATGCGCGAATCGGTGAAAATCATCCAGCAAGCCATTGAAAAATTGGGGCATGCGACTGGCCCCGTGCTATCGCGTGAAAAAATAAATCCGCCCAGCAGGGCCGAGATGAAAACGTCTATGGAGGCTTTGATTCACCACTTTAAGCTCTATACAGAAGGGTTTAAAGTGCCGATGGGCGAGATCTATGTCGCCGTGGAGGCGCCAAAGGGTGAATTCGGTGTTTATCTGGTATCGGACGGCACGAACAAACCCTATAAGGTGAAAATCCGCGCCCCAGGATATCTCCATTTGGCAGCGATTGACCATTTGGCAAAGGGGCATCAGCTGGCCGATGTGGCGGCGATTATTGGCACGATGGATGTCGTGTTTGGGGAGATTGACCGATGAGCCTGCGCCGATTACACCCCGATCAACCCAAATCCTTTGCCTTCACCCCCGCCAATAAAACGTGGGCGCAGGAGCAGATTAAAAAATTCCCCGCGGGACGTGCCGCCAGCGCGATTATCCCCCTGCTTTGGCGCGCCCAGGAGCAAGAGGGCTGGCTATCGCAACCCGCGATTGAAACCGTGTCCGATATGCTTGGGCTGGCCTATATTCGCGGGCTGGAAGTGGCGACCTTTTATTTTATGTTTCAGCTTGCGCCTGTTGGCTCTGTTGCGCATATTCAAGTTTGCGGTACGACCTCTTGCATGATTTGCGGGGCCGAGGATTTGGTCGGGATTTGCCAAAAACGTATCGCCCCTATGCCGCATCAAATCTCTGCTGACGGGCGGTTTAGCTGGGAGGAAGTGGAATGCTTGGGTGCTTGTTCCAACGCACCGATGGTGCAGATTGGCAAAGATTTTTATGAGGATTTGACGGGGGAGTCTTTTAATACGTTATTGGATGTATTTGAAGCGGGGCAGGTGCCGATTCCCGGTCCGCAAAACGGGCGGTTTGCCGCCGAGCCCTTGATGGGTTTGACTTCTTTAAAAGATGGCACGGGCGCGAGTTATCAACACAATGGCTCGGTCAGTCTGGCGTTGGCGCAGGGCGATACCATTGCGCGGATTTTGGGTGAGCCGTCTGTAAGCAAGCCAAAGGCGATGCCTAAACCAAAAGCCAAAGCCAAACCAAAGGTGAAAAAATGACCGAACACCAAAGTAATAAACCTCTTGGGGGAGAGGGCTTGCGAAAAGCCCGAACAGCCTCTATTGTGATATGTTGCACAGCCGTGCTTTGGCTGGGATTGCAACTCTTCGCACAGCAATTAAATCTGGCGGGTCGCTATGCCTTCCTATTTGATTTTGCCGCCCTTGCTGCCCTATTTTGGGCGATGGTCGTTTTATATCAGGTGCGCCGTGCCCGAACCGAACAAACCGCACAAGACACAGAAAGCAAAAAAAATGCTCGCAGATAAAGACCGTATTTTCACCAACCTTTACGGGCTAAACACCCGTGATTTGAAGGGCGCGAAATCGCGTGGCGCGTGGGATGGCACGGGTCGTATAATTAAACGCGGGCGTGATTGGGTTGTCGAAGAGGTGAAAAAATCAGGCTTGCGCGGGCGCGGGGGTGCGGGCTTTCCGACTGGATTAAAATGGTCGTTTATGCCGAAAGAATCCGATGGTCGCCCGTCTTATCTGGTGGTGAATGCCGATGAATCAGAGCCCGGCACCTGTAAAGACCGCGAAATCATGCGTCATGACCCGCATAGTTTGATTGAGGGTTGTTTGATATCGGGCTTTGGCATGGGTGCGAATACCGGCTATATTTATATCCGTGGTGAATTCATTCGCGAGCGTGAAATCCTGCAAGCCGCGATTGATGAAGCCTATGATGCAGGTTTGCTGGGTAAAAACGCCGCCAAATCGGGCTGGGATTTTGATTTATATTTGCATCACGGTGCGGGGGCGTATATTTGTGGTGAGGAAACGGCTCTGCTGGAATCCCTTGAAGGACGCAAAGGCATGCCACGGATGAAACCGCCCTTTCCTGCGGGGGCGGGGCTTTATGGTTGCCCAACAACCGTGAATAATGTGGAATCCATCGCGGTTGTGCCAACGATTTTGCGCCGTGGTGCGGATTGGTTTGCCTCCTTTGGGCGGGCGAATAACACGGGGACAAAATTATTTGCCATATCGGGGCATGTCAATGCGCCCTGCGTCGTTGAAGAAGCGATGTCAATTCCGTTAAAAGATTTGTTGGAAAAACATTGTGGCGGGGTGCGTGGCGGTTGGAAAAACCTGAAAGCGGTAATACCAGGCGGCTCTTCCGTGCCACTGTTACCCGCACGACTCTGCGATGATGCCCTGATGGATTTTGATTATCTACGCGATCAACAATCTGGTCTTGGCACGGCTGCTGTGATAGTGATGGACCAAAGCACCGATGTGATAAAGGCGATTTGGCGGCTGGCAAAATTCTACAAACACGAATCCTGCGGGCAATGCACCCCCTGTCGGGAGGGTACGGGCTGGATGATGCGGATTATGGAACGACTGGTGGCGGGCAGTGCTTCGGTGGAGGAAATAGACATGTTGCTGGACGTGACAAAACAGGTGGAGGGTCATACAATCTGCGCCCTTGGTGATGCCGCCGCTTGGCCTATCCAAGGGTTGATTCGCCACTTCCGCGATGAAATAGAAGACCGTATTAAAACCACGCAAAAAACCTCCCGAAGCCCCGCCTATAGAAAGCAAAGCTATGATGAAAACGCAAAGACGATATAGGATAGTTATGATGATACCTCTAATAGTTTTAATCGTGATTTTCACGGCTGTTTTGGCTGTGCCTAGTTTTGCTAACCCTGAGCGGGCGGGCAAATTTTGGACCGACGATAGGATTTACACCGATTTGTTTCACGCAGGAATCGCCAGTGAATTAAAAGATAGGTGCGCAAACATTCATGTCCGTCATATTCGCGGGATGATATTTTTGCAATCGCTTTATACTTACGCCCGCAGGCAGGGGCATAGTATCCAAGAAATCCGCGTTTTTCTTAAAAGCGAAGAAGAAAAAGCCCGCCTTCGCGTTTGGGCAACCACCGCGTTATCCGCGCAAAATGTGGATGTGAATGACACGGCAGATTTTTGCGCCTATGGTATTAATGAGATTAATAAAAACACCGAAATTGGCAGGTTATTATGGAAAAAGTAATGGCGGATTTGCGCAAAATTATTATTGATGGCATGGAGGTGGAGGTCAATCCGGCCATGACTCTGATTCAAGCGTGTGAAGTTGTTGGCGTGGAAATCCCTCGGTTTTGTTATCACGAACGGCTGTCCATCGCGGGGAATTGTCGCATGTGTTTGGTGGAGGTTGTTGGCGGCCCACCCAAACCTGTTGCCTCTTGTGCGATGCAGGTGCGTGATTTACGCGGTGGTCCGAATGGTGAATTGCCAGTTATCAAAACCACCTCCCCCATGGTGAAAAAGGCACGCGAAGGTGTGATGGAATTTTTACTCATCAACCATCCCTTGGATTGCCCGATTTGCGATCAAGGCGGGGAATGCGATTTGCAAGACCAAGCGATGAGCTATGGTGCGGCCGAATCGCGCTATATCGACCCGAAACGCGCGGTTGAGGATTTGGATTTGGGACCGCTTGTCGGCACGCAAATGACTCGGTGTATTTCCTGCACGCGGTGCGTTCGTTTCACCACGGAAGTCGCGGGTATCACCCAAATGGGGCAGACGGGGCGCGGTGAGGATGCAGAGATTACCGCGTATTTGAACCAAACTCTGGACAGCGAATTGCAGGGCAATATCATTGACCTTTGCCCCGTGGGTGCGCTGACCAGCAAGCCCTATGCGTTCAGTGCGCGTCCTTGGGAATTAACCAAGACTGAAACGATAGACGTGATGGATGCCTTGGGCAGCAATATCCGCGTGGATACCAAAGGGCGCGATGTGATGCGGATTCTACCGCGCAATCATGACGGAATAAATGAGGAATGGTTGGGCGATAAATCGCGGTTTGTTTGGGATGGGTTGCGTCGCCAAAGATTGGATCAGCCCTATATGCGTAAAGCGGGCAAGCTACACCCATGCAGTTGGGAACAAGCGTTTCGTAGCGTTGCCCGTGCAGTAAAAGGGTCGGGGAAGGGTGCAAAAATTCTGGCTCTGGCTGGGGATTTGATGCCTGTTGAACCGCTGTTTGCTGTGAAAAAACTGATGACTGAGCTGGGCGGGGCGGTGGAATGCCGCACCGATAATGCGTTTTTGCCGATTGGCAATCGCGGGGGTTATGCTGGCACGGCGCGGATTTGTGATATTGATGACGCGCAATTTATTCAATTGATTGGCACAAACCCGCGTAAAGAAGCCCCGGTTTTGAACGCCCGAATTCGCAAAGCTTGGCTGAATGGGGCGAGCATTGGGCTGGTCGGCGAACAGGTGGATTTGACCTATGATTACGCCTATGTTGGGGATAATCGGGCGGGCTTGCAGATGCTTGCCGATAAAAAGATTTCGCCCGCCACGCAGAACGCCCGTTCCGTTGTGATAGTCGGGCAGGGTGCGTTGCAGGGCAGTGATGGCGAATCGGTTTTGGCTCTGGTGCAAAAACTGGTGAAAAATACCAAATCCAAGCTGCTCATTTTGCACACCGCCGCCGCGCGAGTCGGCGCGATGGATATTGGCTTTGCCTCCACGGGGGGTTTGAAACGGGCGGTCAAACGCGCCGATGTGATTTATAATTTGGGCGCGGATGAATGCGATTTGCCCGCCGATAAGTTCGTGATTTATCAGGGTAGCCACGGCGATCGTGGCGCACACCGCGCCGATGTGATTTTGCCCTCGGCCTGTTATACCGAGGAAAGCGGGCTTTTCGTTAATACCGAAGGTCGCCCACAGATGGCGATGCGCGCAGGGTTTCCCCCGAAAGAAGCACGTGAAAATTGGGCGATAGTCCGTGCGTTATCGGATTATTTGGATGTGTCTTTGGGGTTTGATTCGCTGGATGCTCTCCGCGCCGATTTGTTTGCCACGCACCCGCATTTGGCGGATTTGGATAGGGTTGCGGATAATAAATTTAATGCCGTGAAGTTAGGGGCGATTAAAGATGCCGTTTTTCAAAACGCGATAGCCGACCATTATTTAACCAACCCGATTGCGCGGGCATCAAACTTGATGGCAGAGCTTTCGCTCGGGGCGAAAAACCGCGTGAAGGACAAAGGATAAATTATGGCATTTTTTGACAGCACTCTGGGAATTTTTATCATTATCCTTGCCCAATGTTTGGCGATGATTGGCTTTGTTATGGTCAGCCTTTTGCTTCTGGTTTATGGCGATAGGAAAATCTGGGGGGCGGTGCAAATGCGCCGTGGTCCCAATGTCGTTGGCCCTTGGGGGATTTTGCAATCGGTGGCGGACGCGTTAAAATATATTCTTAAAGAGGTTATCGTGCCTGCGGGCAGTGATAAAGTGGTGTTTTTCTTAGCACCGCTAGCCTCCTTTGTTCTGGCAATCATTGCTTGGGCGGTGATTCCGTTTAGTGAAACTTGGGTTGTCGCCAATCTTAATGTCGCGGTTTTATATGTTTTCGCGGTATCCTCGTTGGAGGTTTATGGCGTGATTATGGGCGGTTGGGCAAGCAATTCCAAATATCCGTTTTTGGGTGCTTTGCGCAGCGCCGCGCAAATGATTTCCTATGAAGTGTCCATCGGTTTTATTATTATTGGGGTGATTATTTCCACGGGCTCGCTGAGTTTCGTTGATATCGTCAAAGCCCAAGACGGAGCCTATGGCATTTTCAATTGGTATTGGCTACCGCATTTCCCCATGGTATTTTTGTTTTTTATCTCTGCCTTGGCCGAGACCAACCGCCCGCCGTTTGATTTGCCAGAGGCAGAATCGGAACTGGTTGCGGGCTATCAGGTTGAGTATTCTTCCACACCGTTCCTGCTATTCATGGCGGGTGAGTATATCGCAATTTGGCTGATGTGTGCGTTGTGTGCGTTGCTGTTTTTCGGCGGTTGGCTCTCCCCCATTCCGGCCCTGCCCGATAGCCCGCTTTGGCTGGTGGCAAAAATGGCGGTGGTTTTCTTTTTGTTTTCTATGGTAAAGGCGATTGTCCCACGCTATCGTTACGACCAATTGATGCGACTGGGCTGGAAAGTGTTTTTACCCATGTCGCTGGTGTGGGTTGTGATTGTCGCGGGTTTCGCCCAATACGAAGCCTTTGGCGGAGCCTATGCCCGTTGGGTTGTGGGGAGTTAGAAAATGGTTGATAATACAATTTCAAATGATACGATAGCCATGATGGAATTTGAGGCGAATAAAAAAAGCGTAGGCGTTGCCTATTTGTTTTGGCTGTTCTTAGGTTTTGTAGGTGGTCATAGATTTTATCTTAAAAGAAAAGGCAGTGCGATTGTAATGCTTATCATTTCATTATTTGCTTTAATGACAGAATCGGGTATTGGACTTATTATTTTAATCTGGTGGCTGATTGATGCTTTCCTTATTACGGGGATTGTAAGCGAATATAATAATGGGTTGATTAATTCAATCAAAGAAGAAGGTACAAAAAAATGAACAAAAAAGACTACACACGAGCAATAAAATATTTTTTATTGGCGGATTTTTTCCATGCCTTTCGGCTGGCTATGGGGTATTTTTTCGCACCGAAAGCCACGTTAAATTACCCGCATGAAAAGGGGCCTCTGTCGCCACGTTTCCGCGGTGAGCATGCTTTGCGTCGTTATCCAAACGGCGAAGAGCGGTGCATCGCTTGTAAATTGTGCGAGGCAATTTGCCCAGCCCAAGCGATAACCATTGATGCCGAACCGCGCGAGGATGGCAGTCGGCGAACTACCCGCTATGATATTGACATGACCAAATGTATCTATTGCGGATTTTGCCAAGAGGCCTGCCCAGTGGATGCGATTGTCGAGGGTCCCAATTTTGAATTCGCCACACAAACCCGCGAGGAATTGTTTTACAACAAAGAAAAACTTTTGCAAAATGGCGATAGATGGGAATCCGAAATCGCCCACAATTTGCAATTAGACGCGCCCTATCGTTAAGAAAGAAAACCAGATGAGCTTTGATATTATTGCCTTTTATATGTTTGCCGCGCTGAGTGTTGGTTCGGCGTTGTGTGTCATTACCGCACGGAATCCGGTGCATTCTGTGCTGTGGTTAATCGCGGCGTTTTTTGCCACGGCGGGGCTGTTTGTTCTGCTGGGGGCAGAGTTCATTGCCATGATTTTGGCAATCGTTTATGTCGGTGCGGTGGCGGTTTTGTTTTTGTTTGTGGTGATGATGTTGGATGTGGATTTTGTCGCTTTGAAAAAAGGCGCGAATAAATATCTATCTTTCGGGCTGTTTGTCGGGGCGGTGTTTTTAATTGAACTGGGGGTTATTTTAACGCATTGGGTTTTTGCCGCGGACTCGCAAACCTTGCGCACCGCCGTGACTCCAGAAGACCTGCATAATACCGCCGCCTTGGGGCAGATTCTTTATACCGATTATGTCTATCCGTTTCAGGTATCGGGGTTGATTTTGCTGACCGCTATGATTGGCGCGATTGTTCTAACCCTACGCCATCGGCGCGATATTAAACGGCAAAACATAACTGCGCAAATCCTGCGCGACCCAAAAACCGCGATTGAAATGCGCGATGTAGACTCTGGCAAAGGACTCTGAAAGGAAACACCATGATATCTTTAGAACATTATTTGGCAGTGGCAGCCATGCTATTCGTTATCGGCGTGTTTGGAATTTTTCTAAACCGCAAAAACGTCATTATTATTTTAATGTCGGTGGAATTATTATTGCTGGCGGTGAATATAAATCTGGTGGCGTTTTCCGCCCATTTGGGCGATTTGGCTGGGCAGGTGTTTTCCCTGTTCGTGCTGACCGTAGCGGCGGCAGAGGCGGCGATTGGGCTGGCAATTCTGGTGTGTTTCTTTCGCAATCGTGGCTCTATCGCGGTTGAAGATATTAATATGATGAAGGGCTAGGCTTATGGAAAAAATCATTCTTTTTGCCCCGCTTATCGGGGCGATACTCTGCGGGTTTGGCTGGCGAGCTCTGGGCGAACGCGGGGCGTTATTGTGCGCAACCGCACTGATATTTTTATCCGCGTTATTGTCGTGGGTGGTGTTTTTCCAATTTGAAACAGACGCAGTCCTGCCCCTGTTTCGCTGGATAGCCAGTGGCACCCTTATCACCGATTGGGCGATTCGCGTTGATCGGCTCAGCGTGATTATGCTGGTTGTGATTACCACGGTATCGGCCTTGGTGCATCTATATTCATGGGGCTATATGGATAAAGACCCGCAGTGGCGGGCGGGCGAATCCTATCGTCCGCGGTTTTTCGCCTATCTGTCACTCTTTACATGGATGATGCTGATGCTGGTCACGGCGGATAATTTATTGCAATTGTTTTTTGGCTGGGAAGGCGTGGGCTTGGCATCCTATTTGCTCATCGGATTTTATTACAGAAAGCCAACCGCCAACGCCGCCGCGATAAAGGCTTTCGTGGTTAATCGCGTCGGCGATTTCGGTTTTGCCTTGGGTATTTTTGGATTGTTTTATTTAACGGGCAGTATTAATTTTAATGTGATATTAGACCCGCATGTGGCACAAAATATGGCGAGCCAAACGATAACATTCCTCAGCTGGCAGGTCAATGCTTTGGAAATAGTCACCCTGTTATTATTCGTCGGTGCGATGGGAAAATCGGCGCAATTATTCCTACACACTTGGTTGCCAGACGCGATGGAGGGGCCAACCCCCGTGTCCGCGTTAATCCACGCCGCGACCATGGTAACGGCGGGTGTGTTTTTAATCTGCCGAGTCTCCCCCCTGTTAGAATACGCCACCTTCACCCCGAATTTCATCGTTATCATCGGCGCGAGTACCGCGTTTTTTGCCGCCACAGTCGGGCTGGTGCAAAATGATATTAAGCGAGTCATCGCCTATTCCACCTGTTCGCAACTGGGCTATATGTTCGTTGCGGCGGGGATTGGCGCGTATCAGGTGGCGATGTTTCATCTGCTGACCCACGCGTTCTTTAAGGCGTTGTTGTTTCTGGGTGCTGGCTCTGTCATTCACGCGATGCACCATCAGCAAGACATGCGGTATTATGGCAATTTACGGCGCAAAATTCCGATTACTTTTGTGACCATGTTAATTGGCACGCTGGCAATTACTGGGGTTGGGATTCCGCTGACACATTATGGTTTTGCTGGGTTTTTCTCAAAAGACGCGATTATTGAATCGGCCTTTGCTGCGGGGTTTGGCACGGCGCAATATGGGTTTGTTTTGCTGGTTTTGGCGGCGGGAATGACCAGTTTTTATTCATGGAGGTTGATGTTTATGACTTTTTACGGAACTGAAAGGGGTGATAAAAAAACCCATGCCCATGCCCACGAATCACCTTGGGTTATGTTAATTCCCCTTATTGTTTTGGCAGTGGGTGCGATTTTTGCCGGTATGTATTGGGTTGGGGATTTCTTTGGCGATAATGTGGAATCGTTTTTCGGCGCGTCCGTCTATAACAACCACGCGACAAACCACGTTATTCACGATGCCCATTATGTGCCGATTTGGGTAAAGTTATCTTCCACAATCGTTATGCTGGGCGGGTTTGCCTTGGCGTGGGTGTTTTATATTTATCGCCCCGCCGCGCCTGTGGCACTGGCAAAACAGCAACATGCGATACACGCGTTTTTCCTAAACAAATGGTATTTTGATGAATTGTATGAGCGTATTTTCACCAACCCTGCCAAAGCCTTGGGGCGGTTTTTGTGGAAATTTGGCGATGGGCGGATGATTGATGGGACGATAAATGGCATAGCCATGGGTATGATTCCCCTCTTCACGCGGTTTTTGGGACGGGTGCAATCGGGCTATTTATTTCATTATGCCTTTGCCATGCTGTTGGGGCTTCTGGCATTGATTGCTTGGTTTATTATTGGCGGGGGATTTAAATAATATGGACAATCTTTTATCCATTGTGATTTTCTTACCCGCCTTGGCGGCGGTGATTTTATTCGTCTTCGCACGGGGAGATAATGAAACCAGCGTGCGCAACGCCAAGGTTTTATCTTTGGTAGCAACAGGCGCGACTTTTTTATTATCCCTGCTGATATTGGTAGAGTTTGATGCGACAAACCCCGCCTTCCAACTGGTTGAAACCTATCAATGGCTGGCGGGATTAAATTACAAAGTCGGGGTGGACGGTATCAGCGTTTTGTTTGTTATGCTCACCACCTTTTTAATGCCAATCGTCATTGGCGCGTGCTGGTCTGTACAGGTGCGAGTCAAAGAATATATGATATTATTTTTAATGTTGGAAACCATGATGCTGGCAGTTTTCTGTGCCTTGGATTTGGTTTTGTTTTACGTGGTGTTTGAGGCTGGGTTGATTCCGATGTTCCTGATTGTTGGGATTTGGGGCGGGGCTGATAGAATCTATGCCGCCTTTAAATTCTTCCTTTATACTCTGCTGGGCTCGATGTTAATGCTGGTGGCGATGATTGTGATGTGGTCGGCGGCCAATACCACGGATATTCCGACCCTGTTAAATCATCAATTTAATAGCGAAACAATCGTTTTCCTTGGCGTGTCTATCGTTGGCGGAGTGCAGACTTTATTGTTCTTGGCGTTCTTGGCCAGCTTTGCCGTGAAACTGCCGATGTGGCCAGTTCATACGTGGCTGCCCGATGCGCATGTGCAGGCACCCACGGCGGGCTCTGTCGTTTTGGCGGCGATTTTGCTAAAGATGGGCGGCTATGGATTTTTGCGATTTAGTCTGCCGATGTTTCCTGTGGCTTCGGATGTTTTATCCACCTTTATGATGACGATTTCGGTTATTGCGATTATTTATACTTCGCTGGTTGCGCTGATGCAGGAAGATATGAAAAAGCTGATTGCCTATTCCTCTGTCGCGCACATGGGGTTTGTGACTATGGGGATTTTCGCACTCAATCGTCAAGGGATTGACGGGGCGATTTTTCAAATGATATCGCACGGATTTATTTCGGCAGCGTTATTTTTGGCGGTCGGAGTGATTTATGACCGTATGCACACGCGAGAGATTTCTGCCTATGGCGGGCTGGTTATTCGCATGCCGATTTACGCGCTGGTGTTTATGTTCTTTACCATGGCGAATGTTGGCTTGCCTGGGACTTCGGGTTTTGTTGGCGAGTTTCTGACGTTAATTGGGGCGTATCGCGCCAATAGCTGGATAGCCTTTGGCGCGACCACGGGTGTGATTTTATCGGCGGGGTATGCTTTGTGGCTCTATCGGCGAGTCATTCTGGGCGATATGGTGAAAGAAACCTTGCTGACAATAAAAGACATGGACACGCGTGAAAAAATGCTGATGATACCTTTGGTGGTTTTGACACTGGTTTTAGGAGTTTATCCTGCTCTGGTTTTGGATATTATTGGGCCGAGTGTCGCGCATCTGTTAGATACCATTGAACCCTCTTTAACACCCGCTTTAACACCCTCTTTATCTGGAGGCGGGGTGCAACCTGCCACCACTTCGCATTAAAGGAATATGATTATGACCCCGCCAAATTTCTACCCCGCTTTGCCAGAAATCATCCTTGCCGTATTTGCTTTGGGTGCATTGATGGCTGGGGTCTATGGGCAGAAAGACAAATCCGCAGGGCATTTAATTGTCATCACCGCGATGGTTATGTTTGCCCTTGGCGGATGGATAGCCGTGCTGGGCGCACCTGCTCGTGAGACTTTTAATGGTGCGTTTATTGACGATGGATTCGCGCGGTTTTTAAAGGTGGCGATTCTTTGGACAACGGGAATATTATTGCTCTTATACAAAGATTATTTGAAACGCCATGGGTTGTTAAAATTTGAATTCCCAATTTTAATCGCTTTGGCAGTGCTTGGCATGATGATGATGGTCTCGGCTGGGGATTTAATCGCACTTTATATGGGGCTGGAATTGCAATCGTTATCGCTTTATGTCTTGGCGGCGTTTCGCCGTGATAGTGTCCGCTCGACCGAGGCTGGATTGAAATATTTTGTACTGGGTGCGTTGTCGTCCGGTATTTTGCTTTATGGTGCGTCTTTGGTTTATGGCTATACCGGGTCGACAAATTTTGCCGATATCACCACCGCGATTGGCACGGATATGAATGATGGAGCCTTGGGTTTGGGGCTGATATTCGGCATGGTATTTTTATGCGTTGGCATGGCGTTCAAAGTCTCTGCCGCGCCGTTTCATATGTGGACTCCCGATGTTTATGAGGGTGCGCCAACGGCGGTAACCGCGTTTTTCGCCACCGCGCCAAAGCTGGCGGCGATGGGTCTCTTCACCCGTTTATTGTTTGATGGATTCGGATTGGTCGTGAGCGATTGGATGCAAATAATCGCGTTTTTATCCATAGCGTCCATGTTTGTCGGGGCGATTGCCGCGATTGGGCAAACCAATATCAAACGGCTGATGGCGTATTCTTCCATTGCCCACATGGGATTTGCTATGATGGGTCTGGCGGCGGGGGATGCCCAAGGGGTTGCGGCTCTGTTGCTTTATATGGTGATTTATATCGCCATGAACCTTGGCACTTTTGCCTTTATTTTAAATATGGAACGCGATGGAAATCCGATTACGGATATCCGCGCCCTTGGCATGTATTCCAACCGTGCACCGCTTCGCGCCGCGACCTTGGCGGTTTTGATGTTTTCATTGGCGGGGATTCCGCCTTTGATTGGCTTTTTTGGCAAGCTCTATGTTCTGCGTGCCGCCATTGATGCGGGGTTGATTTGGCTGGCGATTGGCGGGGTTATAGCCTCGGTCATTGGGGCGTTTTATTATCTGCGGATTATTTATTTAATGTATTTTGGCGAGGATAAAGACAGTCTGGATGACGCAATGCCAAGCCTGCATCGGGCGGTATTTTATGGCTCTGCCCTGGTGATTATTCTGGGGGCGGTGAATTTATTTGGACTGCAAGATTTGGCGACCACCGCCGCCGCACAGTTGTTAAAATAATATGTTTAATAAAAATAAAATCCCGCAAAATATGATATGGCCTTCCGCGGTTTCACGTCATATTTTTGAGCAATTGGATAGCACAAATTGCTATGCCCGTGATAATTTGCACGGTGCCCCGTTTTGGGTATTGGCACACACGCAAACCGCAGGTAAAGGTCGGCGCGGGCGGGCTTGGGCGACGCAAAAAGGCAATTTTGCCGCAACCTATTGCGCCCCGATTGACCAGCCGATTGTAGAGGTGGCGTTGCACAGCTTTGTTGCGGCTCTATCAGTTTATGATGCCTGCGTGTCTTTGGGTGTGGCGACGGGTTTATCGTTAAAATGGCCGAATGATGTTTTATTAAATGGCGGTAAATTGGCGGGGATTTTATTGGAGACGGCAGGAACAGATAACGGACAGCCGAGCCATCTGTTAGTTGGAATCGGGATCAATTTGATTGATATGGGGGAAGATAAAATGCAAACCACTCTGCCCCCTAAATCATTAAAAACCGATGCAAATATAACCATCAGCGCCGATGATTTCCTAACCGTTTTGGCCAATACCCATCAAACCCGCCTTGCCCAATTTAAACAAAACGGCTTTGCCCCGATACGCGAAGCATGGCTAAATCACTGCGGACATAAAGACCAGATAATAACCGCACGAACCCAAACCGCCACGCGGACCGGTGTTTTTGAAACACTGAACGCAGACGGCGCACTTGTTTTAAGCGATAAAACCACCCAGCATATTATCCATGCGGGGGATATTTTCTTTGCCCCAAACGCCCCAAATACCCCAACTGCACAAAAGGAACAGCCATGCTTATCGTCATAGACATCGGTAATACCAACTCCGTTTTTGCCTGTTATGAAAACGATAAACACCTTGCCACTTGGCGGTGTGAGACGAAACATAGCCGCACCGCCGATGAATATTTTGCCTGGCTTGCCCCGCTTATGGCGTTTGAAAACATAACAAATAAACCGCAGAGTATCATTGTCAGCTCCACCGTACCACGGGCGGTTTTTAATATCCGCGTGTTGGCCAAGCGGTATTTCGCCTGTCCAATTCTGGTCGTGGGCGATGCGAATTGCAAACTTGGGATTGATGTGCGGGTTGATAAAACCACCCGAGTCGGTGCGGATAGGTTGGTGAATACCGTCGCCGCCTTTGATTTATTCGGTGGTGATTTAATCGTGGTGGATTTTGGCACGGCAACCACTTTTGATGTTGTGGATAGCGATGGTGCCTATAGCGGTGGAGTGATTGCCCCTGGCGTTAATCTCTCTCGCGAATCCCTGCATCGTGCCGCCGTTGCCCTACCCTATATTGATATGGCAAAACCC
Organism: uncultured Amylibacter sp.; assembly: GCA_959347425.1. The sequence goes on from OY365741.1 coordinate 1,178,692, forward strand.
GCCCGCGTGATTGGCACGAATACGACTGCTTGCATGCAATCGGGATTATTTTGGGGGTATATCGGGCTGATTGAAAAGATTTATGAAAAGATTTGTGCCGAGCGGGGCAATAATATGAAACTGATAGCCACTGGCGGGCTGGCACCTCTGTTCCAAAGTGGCACGGATATCTTAGATGATATTCGCCCTGATTTAACCCTGCATGGGCTTTGCCTAATTGCCAAACGAAACACTTAACCCGTTAATTTAAACCTTAACCTAACACTTAACCTAAACTTTAACACTCTTAAACACCCCACAGAAATGGAAACCTAAAAAATGAGTAATACACAAACAAATGACAACAGGCTTAGCTTTGTCGCGCTTGGCGGCGCGGGCGAGATTGGCATGAATATGTACCTTTACGGCTATGGCGTAAAGGGCAAAGAGCGATATATCTTAGTGGATGTCGGCGTGGCTTTCCCACGGATGGACCAAACCCCAGGGGTGGATTTGATAATGGCGGATTTCAGCTTTATTCAGGAACGTGCCGATCGCTTGGATGGAATTTTTATCACCCACGGACACGAAGACCATCTGGGTGCCTTGCCGAGTATCTCGCATCTGTTAGGTGCACCGATTTATGGGCGGCGTTTTACCGCGACCTTGGCGCAGTTAAAGCTGGATTCTAACGATAACAAATGGCAAGGCAAAGGCAAAAAGGGATTGGTTCGCGAAGTCAAAGCCTACCCCGCGTTTGTCCAATGTGGCGATATGAAAGTATCCTTCCTGCCGATTTCGCATTCTATTCCCGAATCATCGGCCCTAATGATTGAAACCCCGAATGAGCGAATCGTTCATAGTGGCGATTTTAAGATAGATAAAACCCCAGTTATGGGCGATGCTTTTAACGAGGATTTGTTCAATAAAATTGGCGATTTGGGTGTGGATGCCCTGATGTGTGATAGTACCAATGTGTTTTCCAATCACGCGGGTCGGTCGGAAGCAACCCTTGCCCCCGCCTTTGATGATTTGTTTGGCAAAGAATCGGGGCTGATTGTGGCAACGACTTTTGCCTCCAATGTCGCGCGGTTGAAAACGCTGGCACAGGCGGGGGTGCGGGCGGGGCGCAAAATCGTTGTGATGGGACATTCCATGCGCAGAATGCTGGGCGCGGCACGCACCGCTGGAGTGTTGGGCGATTTCCCAACGGTCATGGAGTGGGAGGATGCAACGGGTATCGCCCGCAATAAACTGCTGGTTTTAATCACAGGCTCGCAAGGCGAACGCCGCGCTGGCTCTGCCAAATTGGCTGGCGGTAATCATCTGGGGCTGAGCATGAACAAGGGCGATGTTTTTGTTTTTTCCTCCAAAACCATTCCGGGTAATGAATTGGAAGTCGGGCGGATTATCAACGAATTCATGCAGCAAGGTGTGCGAATCATTGATGATACCAGTAATAAATACCATGTATCGGGTCACGCCAACGCCCCCGATTTACAGGCGTTTCATAAAATGATACGGCCAAAGATGCTGATACCGATGCACGGCGAATACGCCCATTTGGTACAACACACCGCTATGGCTATCGCCGGTGGGATGACCAGTGTTGTCGCGCCGAACGGCACGGTTGTGGATTTGTCGGGCGATACCCCTGCTATTGTCAATCATATTAAAACCGGGCGGACCTATCTGGATGGCTCGCTTCTGGTTGGCGCGAAATCTGGCATTGTCCGCGAGCGATTGCAGGTGGCGATACGCGGTCTCATTATGGTGTTTGTCATAATGGAGGGGAAAGAGATTATCGATGTCTGGGCTGAACCTGTCGGCATGCCGATGGATTCGGATGATTTGGGCGATGCGATTGAAGAAGCTATTTTGGACGAGGTCAAAGGTGGCAAAGTCGCACGGATGGATGATGATGGGATTGAACAGGCGATGAAACGCACGACTCAGCGCACCTGTTATCACAGTGTTGGCAAAAAACCGATGATACGGGTTATGATTAACCGCCTGGATTAAACGGATTTTTTTGTGCTGGTTTTTTCTGTGCTGGTTTTTGCAGGAGTCTTGGATTTTTGAACACGGCGCAAGGTGGAAATCTTGCGCTGTGAGACGCGGGCTTGCCAGTGGCTCTGGGCGATAATTCCGCCCAATAAAACCAATGCGATAACGTAAGCACAAACCACTTCAAATGTGTAAGGTGTTAAATCAGGCATCGGTCTCTTCCAATATCAAAGTGTTTAGCATCGCGGTTTGGCGGGTGCGAATCTCATTACCCGTACGTACCAAAACCAACGCGATGAAGATTAGAAAAAATCCAACCATGGTTAAGATTAACGGATAGAAAAACGCCGCGTCAATCTTGCGCTCCCCCGTTGCGATAACGGGGATGGAACTGCCTTGGTGCAATCCTTGCTCCCAAAACCTGACCGCATAACGCGATAAAAAGGCAAAGACCGACCCGACCATGCAGAGCAGCGTACAGAGGTCGGCGGCTTTGTCCGGATTCGCGGTTGCCCGTCCCAATGCAATAAACCCGATATAAAAGAATAGCAGAATTAAAAACGAGGAGAGCCGTGGATCCCACGCCCAATAAGTCCCCCAAATCGGTGCGCCCCATAACGCCCCGCTTGCCAAACCAATCAAGGTGAAAATTAACCCAACAGGGGCGGCGGCGCGGGCGGCAAGGGCAGAGACATGATGACGGCGGATAAACCAGATTAAACAGGCAACCAGCATCATCACCCAGCAATTAATCGCCATCATCGCCGCTGGCACATGGATGAACATGATTTTAACACTGCTGCCTTGTTGGTAATCGTTTGGGGTAAAGAAAAACCCCCAGCCCAGCCCTAGGGCGGTAGTGATAATCGCACCCGTCCATAGCAACGGCAGGATTTTCTGCGAGCTCGTTAGGAACAAAGCCGGATTTGCAAAACGCCAAAGGGAGGTGAAAACGGACATAGGATGTTACTTTTTATCGTTGATCATTAATCAATAAGTCTCGGGCTTGGCTAAGATTTTCTATGCCCATTTGCGCCATATTCGTGCGAAGATCATCCCGCAATATATGAACCACATGCTCCCCGCCCCGTGCGCCAAAGGCGGCCAAACCATAATGAAACGCCCGCCCAAGCATGACAAAATCCGCACCCAAAGCGACAGCACGGATAATATCCAAACCGTTTTCCACACCACTATCAAACACAATAGCAGGGTTTAATTTTGCCGCATCCAAGGCGGTTTTAATCAAAGGTAGGGCTTCAATACTGCTCATCCCGCCGTCAAATTGCCGCCCACCATGGTTGGAGACCCAAATCCCATCCGCGCCAGCCCGCGCCAAATCCACCGCATCAGCTGCCCGCATCACGCCTTTGACAATCAACGCACCCTGCCATTCCTGCCGCAATTCAGCAAAATAATCCCAATCGGGGCGACCGCGAATAACATGGCCTGCATGGGCGTTCAATGGCACTTTACCGCTCAGTTTCAAATAATCTTCCGTCAAACGCAAACGCGGAATCCCCGTGCAAACCGTGCCAAGGGACCAACGCGGACAAACGGCCGCCGATGCCATCATGGATAAAGTCAGGCGCGGTGGAATCGTCAATTGCGCCCGCCTCTGCCTTTCACGGCGTGATAAAATCGGCACATCCAGCGTTAAAACCAACGTCTCAAACCCCGCATTGCGCACCCGTTTTAACATATCCAAACGCACCGATTTTTCCACGGGCGGATATAATTGAAACCAACCATTCCCATCCAAATGGGGCGCGACGGTTTCGGGACGTTGCGTGGCAACGGTTGAGAGACCATAGGGAATCTTCGCACGGGTGGCGATAGTCGCCAATAGCCGCTCTGCATTCGGCCAAATCAGCCCAGACATGCCAATCGGGGCGATGCCAAAAGGCAAATCATACTCCTGCCCCAGAATTTTTGTCGTTAAATCGTGTTTTATCGCACCCTTTAAAACCTGCGTATCAAACAAGACCGCGTCCAGTTTGTCTCGGTTGCGCTGATGCTGACGTTCCTTGCCAGTCGCACTATCCAAATACTCCCAGACAAAATGCGGAATACGGCGTTTCGCACGGGATTTCAAATCGGATATGGCGGGGTGGGTTTCATCAATATTCATGCCCTGCTTATAGGGGGAAGTGTGAAAATAGGCAAGTATAGCCACGGTTTTTGCTTTATTTTCCAATAAATACAGAACAATGCAAGAACAAGCCTTTTCAAAAGGATTAAAAAAGGTTAAAAACAGCAAAAATAATTAAAAAGAGCCAAAACACGCCATGACCGACCAAAGTGATCCCTCACCCACGCCACCACCTTATGATTATACGAATGATTATAGGGAGGAGACGAGCCTGAGCCAACAGGCACGGGCGAACCATGCCAAAACCTATCTGGACGGACTGAATACCAAACAAGAACAAGCGGTGAAGACACTGGATGGCCCTTTGCTGTTATTAGCAGGGGCTGGTACTGGTAAAACCCGTGCCCTCACCACGCGAATCGCCCATCTTATTATGACAGGGCGCGCCCGCCCGAATCAGATTCTGGCGGTGACTTTCACCAACAAAGCAGCGCGAGAGATGAAAACCCGTATCGGCACCCTGCTGGGACAGGGGGTGGAGGGCATGCCGTGGATGGGTACTTTCCATTCGGTTTGCGCCAAGATTTTGCGCAGCAATGCAGAGGTGGCAGGTTTGCAAACCAGCTTTACCATATTGGATAAAGACGACCAGTTGCGTTTGCTGAAACAAATCCTCCGTGCCGAAAACATTGATGAAAAACTATGGCCACCGCGGCTGATGGCATCCTTGATTGATGGTTGGAAAAACCGAGCCCTCCTGCCCGATACTGTGCCACAATCGGACGGCTGGACGTTCAATGGGCATGGTCCGCGGATTTATAGCCTGTATCAATCCCGTTTAAAAACCTTAAACGCCTGTGATTTTGGCGATTTATTACTGCATGTGGTGGAGATGTTTAAAAAGCACCCCGAAATCCTGGCAAAATACCAAGATTATTTCCGCTATATTCTGGTGGATGAATACCAAGATACCAATATCGCCCAATATATGTGGTTGCGTTTGCTGGCGGCAACACATCACAATATTTGTTGCGTCGGCGATGATGACCAGTCGATTTACGGCTGGCGAGGGGCTGAGGTTGGCAATATCTTACGCTTTGAAACCAATTTTAAGGGCGCGAAAATCATTCGGTTAGAGCAAAATTACCGCTCTACCCCGCATATTTTGGCGGCGGCGGGTGCACTGATAAGCACCAATAAAACGCGGTTGGGTAAGGAATTATGGACTCAGCAAACCGATGGGGAAAAACTACGGCTGATTCACCTGCCTGATAGTATTGCCGAATCGCGCTGGATTGGCGAGCAGATAGAGGATTTACAAGCAGGTCGCGGCGGCCATGAGCGCACCAGTTTGGAGGATATTGCGATATTGGTTCGTGCCTCGCACCAAATGCGCGCGTTTGAGGATCGGTTTGTGAAAATCGGTCTGCCCTATCGCGTGATTGGTGGGCCGCGATTTTATGAACGGTTGGAAATTCGTGACGCGCTGGCGTATTTCCGCCTAGTGGTCAGCCCCCAAGACGGCTTGGCGTTTGAGCGGATTATTAACACCCCGAAACGCGGGCTGGGCGATAAAACTTTGCAGAAAATCAGCCAAACCGCGCGGGCCGCCGATGTATCGCTTTTGCACGGGGCTCGTCTGGTTCTGAATGATGGGGTTTTGGCGAAAAAGGCCAGCGACTCTTTGCGGATTTTATTGGATAAGTTTGATCGCTGGGCGCGGCTGATGAAAGATGGTATGGATCATGTGGAACTGGCAAAGATTATCTTGGATGAATCCGATTATACCGCCCATTGGAAAAACGACACCGCGCCAGATTCGCCCGGACGGTTAGAGAATTTGAAAGAATTGGTCGGGCAGTTGAATAATTTTGAAGGCTTTGGCGATATGTTAGAACACGTGAGTTTGGTGATGGATAATGACGCGGCGGCTGGGGAGGAAAAAATATCCATAATGACCATGCATGGCGCGAAAGGGTTGGAATTTCCTGTGGTGTTTTTGCCTGGTTGGGAGCGGGATTTGTTTCCGTCAAAGCGGACTCTGGATGAAGAGGGGACAAAAGGATTGGAAGAGGAACGCCGCCTTGCCTATGTCGGGATAACGCGGGCAGAGCGATTGTGTATGATTTCGCATGTGATGAATCGCCAGATTTTTGGCAGTTGGCAATTTTGTATAAAATCGCAATTTATTGATGAATTGCCGCCTGCGCATGTCATGGAGGTGGAGTGTTTTGCTGCTTATAGCAACCGTGGCAATGATGGTATGGGCGTGAAGACTGGTGCCAATACTGGGGATAGTATCGTGGAAGATATGAATAATGGAGGCGGTAAAAATAGTGGCGGTGATAGACCCTATAGTCCCTATTATAATAACCGTAATAACCATCACAGTTCCTATCCTAGTCCCTATCCTCGGGGGCGACCACAAAAATATAGAACCCAAAATGGACGGCAGGAGGCGGTGATTATAGAGGGTAAGACCGCCCCGATTTTTGGGCTGAATGACGCGGTTATTCACCCGTCGCTTGGTGCGGGAACAGTCGTTGGGGTTGAGGCGGAAAAAGTCTCAGTCATTTTTACAAATGGCAAATCGGCGAAGGTTATGGCGAATTATTTAACGATAAATAATTAAAGATTAGCCCTTACGGGTCTTCGTCATCGCTTTCGCGATGCCGACCAGCATGGTCTTTTGTGCGTAGCCCCCGCTTCGCGGGGGCATGCCAAAAGCCCTTGGGCTACAAGACGATAGATTTTTTATAAATCTGCTATCAAGATATACAAGATAATAAGTCGTGGGTCATGTTTGGCACGGGTCGCGCGAACCCGAAGGGTGTGCGTCTTGGTTGTTAGGTGTTAGGGAATTTGCGTCACCAGCGACTCTTAAAGACTATTGACCCAGTACAAACGATAAGCTGACGCGCACCCGTGGGGGTGAGGGTGCGCGCGACCGCCCCCCCTGCGGGCACGCCCGCTAAAATTAGGAAACAAGGCGGTCGTTTCCTAGACGATAGGTTTGCTCTAGAATAATGATGAATGCCCTTGCGGGTCTTCGTCATCGCTTGCGCGATACCGACCAGTCAAGAAGTGGCAAAAAAATTAATCGTTAATCGTTAATCGCTAATCGTTATTTTTTTAGGCTGTACCTAGATTCTAGGACAGGCTTTGGGCGCGCGCTTGCTCGCAGGAGCTTGCTCCAAGAGTCAAGCGCGCGCCCCGTGGTGGCATAACGAAGTTATGACGAAGACCCGAAGGGCATCATTCATAATTTACCATTCATCGCTAATCGCTAAAACCCCACGCGCCCGCATTAGCCCTGCGTAAAACCACAGCCCAAGAGTCATGGCAATCATAACCCCAGCAAAGCCAAAGGCAGCATTGCCCATCATATCAAAAACCGACGGATTCGCCAAAACCATATTGCGAAAAATCATCACAACCGTGGCGCAAAACGACAGGCCAAACAACGCCACCGCTATCGGTTTGCGCAATAACAACGCCAAGGCCCCGACAGCCATGGCAACAACCATAACCCCCCAGACGATATGCGCCCAAATCGGTATTTGCGCCAGAAACGCTTGTTGTGCGGGTTGCATGTGCTCCATATAAGCAGGAATTCGCAGCTGAGAGGCGGCAAAATCATACACAAAAAATCCACCAGCCACCAAAGCGACCAGCCCAATAAACCAAAGATGCCAAGGGGTTTTCATAATTTTATCCTTTATTTTGTTTGTTTGTTTTGTTTATTTTTAGTCGCAACCGTATCCGCCCCTAATGCCGGGGACGCGACCATCCGCGCCAGCTCACTGCTGGAAAACACGATTGGATTACGGATAGAGGCTACACCATCTAAATCAATTTGCAACCCCCTATGTTTTACCTGCGAATCGGCAAACACATCGGCCATATCATTGATTGGGCCGGCGGGTACGCCTGCGGTTTCACAGGCCGCCAATAAATCCGCACGAATCATCGGCAAAATCCGTGTTTTCAACAGGGGAATTAAAACCTCGCGGTTTTCCACCCGCGCCGAATTCGTGGCAAATCGTGGGTCTTTGGATAAATCGGGGCAATCCAAAACCTGACACAGATTGGCAAACTGCCCGTCATTGCCAACCGCCAGAATAATCCAACCATCAGCCACGCAAAACGCACGATAGGGAACGATATTGGGATGGTCGTTGCCTCGCCGAGCCGGCGCGCGACCCGTTGCCAAATAATTCATCCCTTGATTCGCCGATAGGGCAACGCTGACATCCAAAAGCGACATATCAATATGCTGCCCAAAGCCGGTATTTTGCCGTGCGATAAGGGCGGATTGAATGGCTATGACACTATACAATCCCGTTGCAATATCAGTAATCGCCACCCCGACCTTTTGCGGTTCGCTTGACGGCGACCCGGTATAAGACATCAACCCCGACATCCCCTGCATTAAAAAATCATAGCCCGCACGGTGGGCATAGGGACCAGTCTGCCCAAAGCCCGTGATGGAACAATAAATCAAACGCGGGTTTTGTTTGATTTGGCTTGCGTAATCCAGCCCGTATTTTTTCAATCCATCGACTTTGAAATTTTCAATGAGGACATCACACTCGGCAATAAGGGTTTTAAGAGTCGCCAAATCCTCTGGATTTTTGAAATCTAGGACAACGGATTTTTTACCGCGATTGCAACTATGGAAATAGGCTGCCGTTTTTTCACCTTTATCAGCAATAAAAGACTCGATAAAAGGGGGGCCCCACTGGCGCGTATCATCACCACTTGGGCTTTCAATCTTTATCACTTCCGCGCCCAAATCCGCCAGAGTCTGCCCAGCCCAGGGACCGGCCAAAACCCGTGCCAGCTCAACAACCTTTATCCCTGTTAAAGGCGGAGGGGAAGGCGCATCAGACATCACAGGCGAATTAACAACGTTAAAACCTTACTGCGTAGCCTTTTCAAACGCCGCGTCTAAAACCTCTTGCAGCTCTGGATAGTTGACATTGGCTTGGGGCTCATCGTTGATGATAAAGGACGGAGTGCCAGTAATCCCATGCTCCTTGGCATTTTTCTGAAAGACGGCAACCATCGCCTCAGCCTTAGCCGTGTCTTTCAAACAAGCGGTGATTTCCTCATCATTCAAACCAGCCACGCGACCGATTTGTTGCAGCACTTGGGCGGTTGCCCCAGCATTGCCCGCACGTACCCAGTCTTCAGCCCGCCGATATAGCAAATCCGCGATGCCAAAGTATTTTTCCGGGCCAGCGCAACGGGCAATCAACCCGCCCCAGATACCCAATTTGTCAAAATAAACCTCGCGATAAATCAAGCGTACCTTACCCGTGTCTATATAGTCACGTTTGAAAGACGGATAAACCGTGGTGTGATATCGGGCGCAATGCGGGCAGGTGAAAGAGGCGTATTCGTACATCGTTACAGGCGCGTCTTCATCCCCAAGGATCATTTCCAGAACGACGGGTTCATCATCGCTCTGCCCGTAGGCAAGCGGGGCAAAAAGCACCATCGCCAAGGCGATGAATGCAGTTAAAAAAGCAGGTTTTAGCAAGGTGGTAGAGAGTGTCATTTTAATTTTCCTTTATAGGGGTTTATGAATTTGTGATTTTATTTAGCGTAAAATAGGTGATTATTCCAGTGCGATAAACACACAATTTATCACTTTTTTATTATTATTTGGCGGTTTTTAGAAAATTATGGCTGTTTATTATCACCCTTTGTCAGGTTTCCTAACCCCTAACCACCCAATTTATTCCAAAGCGGGTCTTCGCCCAATTCCCCGATAAACCCCTGATGGGCGTTACGTTCATCCTCGGTTAAACGCGACGGCAGGGGGGTTGTTCGTGCGGTTTTTAACCCTTTGGGAGGGGATTTTTCCGCGGGCTCTTTTGCCACGGCAGGTTTAGTTCCACCTGCCAAAACAAGGTCGGGTTGACGGCCGCCAATCAGCTCTAAATAAACCTCTGCCAACAGCTCACAATCCAGCAAGGCACTGTGTTTTTCACGCATGGAATTGTCGATATTAAACCGCCGACATAGGGCATCCAGCGAATTGGATTGCGATGGGAATTTCTCTCGCGCCAAGACCAAAGTATCCAGCGAACACGACATCGGCAGGGGCGGCAGGTCCGCCCAACCCAGCTCTGCATTGATGAATTTCATATCAAACTCGGCATTATGGGCAATTAGAGTCGCACCATCAATGAATTCCAGAAAATCGGCAGCGACATCGGCAAAAACCGGATGGGCTTTTAGGAAATCCCATGACAGCCCATGCACCTCAAACGCACCGCTTGGCACTTCGCGCTCGGGGTTGATATAACGATGGAAGGTTCGGTCTGTTGGCAGGTGGCTTTGCAGCTCAATCGCGGCGATTTCCACCAATCTATCGCCCGAATCGGGGTCAAACCCCGTGGTTTCCGTATCCCAAATAATTTCACGCATGGTTTGCCTTTTCAATTTTTAATTTTTTTAATCAGCTCTGCGACCTTGCGTTTCACCGAATCATGCGAATCGGTGGTGATAACAAAATCGGCACGCCCGCGTTTTTGCGCATCTGGCATTTGCCGCGCCAAAAGCAAAGCAAACTGCGCCTTATCCAAAGTTCCCCGCGCCATAACGCGAGCTTCCTGCGTTGCCGCGTCAATCGTTACGACCAGCACCCCATCCAGCCAAGCCTCTGCCCCCGTTTCATAAAGCAAAGGAATATCAAAGACCAGCAGTTTTTGCCCCTTTGCTGCCTCGGTTTTGATAAAATCGGCACGGTGGGTTTTAAGGCGGGGATGGAGGATTTGTTCAATCTGGGGAAAAAACGCGGGGTTTTTTTGCAATTCATGGCGCAGGTGCGGGCGATGAACCATGTTATTTTCAATGGCTTCGGGCAGAATATCCCCAATCGCTTGAATCGTTTGTGCGTCATTTTCATAGAGCCAATGCACCACCTCATCGGCCGACCAAACCGCCACGCCCAAGCTGGCAAACACCCGCGCGGTCGTGGATTTGCCCGTACCAATACTGCCTGTTAGACCCAAAAGATACGGCATCATAGATCCGCCATGATAAGGTTGCGCAGGGCGGATGTGACCTCTGGTTCTGTGCCAAACCATGCGTGAAAGCCGGGTACGGCTTGGTGTAATAACATACCCAATCCGTCTATGGTTGGGTTGCCGCGGTGGGTGGCTTCGCGCAAAAGGGCGGTTTGTAACGGGTTATAGACAATATCCGTGACCAAAGTTTTGGGGGATAAATGGGTGAGGTCAAGCGATAATTCGGCTTGCCCCGCCATGCCAAGGCTGGTGGTATTGACGAGCAATGATAATTCGCCAAGGTGATTCGGGATATCGTTCCACGCTATCACATGCAAATTCGCGGGTGCCGTTGCAAAGGATTTTATCAAGGCTTCGGCGCGGGCAGTGGTACGATTGGCGATAGTAATATCGCGAAACCCTTCTTGTATCAGTGCATCCAAAACCGCCCGTGCCGCTCCACCCGCGCCGAGTATCATGGCAGAGTCCCGGGCAAACTCCGCCCCAGATTTCAGATTATTGATAAAACCAACCCCATCGGTATTATCACCGAAAACCTTATTATCCTTAAAAACAACGGTATTAACCGCGCCAATCCGCGTGGCACGGTGGGTAAGATTATCAACAATGGCAAAAATCTTTTCCTTATGGGGGACGGTGAGGTTTAGTCCCGCATAACCCTGCCCTTGCAAACGTTTTATCGTCTCCCCCAAATCATCAGGCAACACAGCAATAGCATCGTAGCGTCCGACTATATTATAGACATCCAACCAATAGCCATGGATAAGCGGTGATTTGCTCTGTTCAATCGGCCAGCCGATTACCCCTGCTTTTATCATTTTTATCCCCATTTGCCTGTGTATGCCCATGTATCTTACAGGGGCGATTTGTGGGCAAAGAGCCATTTCAAATCGCCACCCTGTGGATAGGGCAAATTGCTTGGCGGATATTAACATATTTTAACAGAGATTAAACCTGTTAATGGATGAATTTAGTGACCTGTGAGTCATGGGGATAAGTTTTTATCGGGCAAATACGTAGATTATCCCCATGATTATCCACAAATTCACGCAAAAATTCAGCAGTAATTTCACCCATTTTATAGAGGAAACCGCCATTTATCCACATAATCCACCGCCTATGGATAGAATCTCACGGCACACCGACTCACGTTACTTTTAGGGATAAACCTGTGCACACCTAAAAATCCCCGTTTTTATCCCATCCTAAAACACCAACCCTTTTTTAATTTTTAATTTATTTGTTTTTATGTTATAAGGGTTTATGGAAACCTTAATCACCCTTTACCCATATTTAAAAGCCGCCCATATAATAGCCTTGATAGCTTGGCTGGCAGGGCTGTTTTACCTGCCACGGCTGTTTGTCTATCATGTGGAAACAGATCCAAAGGATATAAACCCAAGTGCCACCCTAGTGATATGGCAGGAACGATTGTTAAAACGCATTATGACCCCAGCAATGCTGGCAACTTTGGTATTCGGTTTTTTATTGTTAATGATTCCCGGACTGGTGGATTTTGGGCAAGGCTGGATTTGGGTGAAACTTATCTGCGTCGCCCTACTGGTCGCGTTCCATTTTTTCCTAGCTGCGCAAAGAAAACTATTGGCGCGAAATATCCATTCCTATTCGGGGCGAACCTATCGGCTATTAAACGAAATTCCCACAATTTTGCTGATAATCATCGTTTTAATGGTGATTTTGCGGCCGTTTTAACGAAAAACCAGCAAAAACCAGCAAAAACTCCTTGACTCCCGCGAAATTACCCGATAATAACCGAATTATAAAAACAGATCGGTGTCTCCCACCAATATGATCTTTTATTCAAAACACCCTTCCCCCTCCCCCTGCGCCACCCTGCGCATATTACTTTATGGAACCCATTATGAAAGAGCTAGACCTTTTAGATAAAAAGCAAATCACTCTGTCAGAGTTAAAAAACCTGTCCGCCAGTGAATTGCTAAATGTCGCCGAAAACCTTGATATTGAAAACATCCCAACGATGCGCAAAGGGCAAATGATGTTTGCCATTTTGAAAGAAATGTCGCTGGAAGGGGTGGAGATTTCTGGCGAAGGCGTGCTGGAAGTCGTGCAAGACGGCTTTGGCTTTCTGCGTTCGCCCCAAGCCAATTATCTGGCTGGGCCAGAGGATATTTATGTCTCCCCGAAAATCATCCGCCAGCATTCCTTGCGTACCGGCGATACGGTTGAGGGCTGGATTGATTCGCCCAAAGAGGTGGAACGTTATTTCGCCCTCACCAAAGTCACTAAAGTTAATTTTGCTGAACCCGACCACGCCAAGCATAAAATCCATTTTGACAATCTTACGCCGCTGTATCCAGAGGAGCGGATTACTATGGAAATTGCCGACCCGACGATAAAAGATAAATCCGCCCGTGTGATTGATTTGGTCGCGCCGATTGGCAAGGGTCAGCGGTGCTTGGTCGTTGCCCCGCCACGTGTCGGCAAAACGGTTATTTTGCAAAACATCGCCAAATCCTTGGAAAAAAACCATCCCGAATGTTATTTGATTGTGCTGCTTATCGATGAACGCCCCGAGGAAGTCACCGATATGCAGCGCACGGTAAAAGGCGAAGTCATTGCCTCGACTTTTGATGAACCTGCCACCCGCCACGTTGCCATTTCGGAAATGGTGATTGAAAAGGCGAAACGACTGGTTGAACACAAACGCGATGTTGTGATTTTGCTGGATTCCATCACGCGGCTGGGGCGCGCGTTTAATACCGTCGTGCCGTCCTCTGGCAAAGTCCTGACGGGCGGTGTTGATGCCAATGCCTTGCAACGGCCAAAGCGGTTTTTCGGCGCGGCAAGGAATATTGAGGAAGGCGGCTCGCTGACGATTATAGCTACCGCCCTGATTGAAACGGGCTCGCGGATGGACGAGGTTATCTTTGAAGAATTCAAAGGCACGGGTAATTCTGAGATTGTTTTGGAGCGCAAAATCGCCGACAAACGGGTTTTCCCCGCGATAGATATTTTGAAATCTGGCACACGCAAAGAAGACCTGCTGGTCAATGCCGAGGATTTGACAAAGATGTTTGTTCTGCGCCGTATTTTGAACCCGATGGGAACAACCGATGCGATAGAATTCCTGCTTGGCAAGTTGAAACAAACCAAATCCAATCAAGAATTCTTTGACTCTATGAACAAATAAATCTTTTAATATCAATGTGTTAGATGGATAATTCGCTGATATATGCCCTTGCCACGCCGCGTGTCTCTGCGGGGATTGCGCTTATCCGCCTGTCTGGCGCGGGGGCGGTGGAGTTTGTTAAACCGTTTGTTGGCGGGCTGGAGTGCCCTGCTCGTTCCTTGCGGATGTTTCGCCATAAGGGTGCGGTTTTGGATCAAGTTTTGGTGCTGACCTTTGCCAAAGGTGGCAGTTTTACGGGGGAGGAAGTGGTAGAGCTTCATTGCCATGGCTCGCTGGCAGTGATTGATGCGATTTTGGCGGTGTTTGCCGAATCGCCGAAAACCCGATTGGCGGAGCCTGGCGAATTCACCCGTCAAGCTTTTGAAAATGGCTGTTTGGATTTAACCCAAGTTGAAGGGCTGGCCGACCTTATCGCGGCTGAAACCCACGAACAATTGGTCTTGGCGAATCGGGTTTTCGGCGGGGCGTTTTCTGCCAAAGTCACCGCGTGGCGGGCCGACCTTATCCGCGCCTGTGCCTTGCTGGAAACGATGATAGATTTTGCCGACGAGGACATCCCACAAGATTTAAATGCAGAGGTTTTATCGCTGATTGATAAAACAATCAAATCCTTACAGACCGAAATCACGGGAACAAAAATCGCCGAGAGGATTCGCAATGGGTTTGAGGTGGCGATTATCGGTCGCCCGAATATCGGCAAATCCACTTTGCTCAATACGTTGGCTGGACGGAAAGTTGCTCTGACCTCTGAAATCGCTGGTACGACCCGCGATATTATTGAGGTGCGGATGGATATCAAAGGTCTGCCCGTGACCATTTTGGATACGGCGGGGCTGCGTGATACCGATGACACGGTGGAATCTCTTGGCGTGGATTGGGCGCGGGATCGTGCGGAGGCTGCCGATATCCGTGTGTTTTTGTTGGATGATATGGGGCTGGATGGCTTGGGTATTTCCGTGCAAAAAGATGATATTATTCTGCGTGGAAAGGTGGATGAAACGCCTGATTTTAAGGGCGCGGGAGTCTCTGGTAAAACTGGGCAAGGGATTGATTTTGTTATGAAAAATATCGTGCGAATTTTGTCGCCACGGATACTACCGACTCAAACTGCCACGCGCGAGAGGCATCGGGTGGCTATGCAATCTGCGAGTTCGGCTTTGCAACAGGCCGGGGATAGTATTAAAAGCGATAGCTTTGCTGTGGAGCTGGTTGCCACGGATATTCGCTCTGCCCTCGGCTCGCTAAACCAGATGATTGGTGCGGTTGGGGTAGAGGATATTTTGGATGAAATCTTTGCCAGTTTCTGTTTGGGTAAATAGCCAAAATTGTTTCACGTGAAACATTTTTGCCCGCCATCCCTAAACTGCTCCAAAATCCCCCCTAAATTGTTTCACGTGAAACATTTGAAAAAATATAATAAAAAAGATTGCATTAACACAAAAAACCTGCAATAAATGAAAAACACAAACCGAATCACTGAAAGGAGTATTCATCATGAAACGCAAATTAACCCTATTAATAACCACCCTTTTTATGCTGAGTGCGTGTTCCGAATCGCTGGAAACCACGTTCAGCGTGGATGGCGAAATCTTACGTATGGACGGTGTCATAAACTCACAAACCCCGAACCAGATAAAAACCCTGTTTGCCGAAAACCCAGCCATAACAACGATTGTCATGGGCGAAGTCCTTGGCTCTGTCGATGATGAGGCGAATTTGGAAATCTCCGAATGGCTGATTGAGCAGGACATTGACATGGCGATGAATTCGGATAGTCTGGTGGCCTCTGGCGGGGTGGATTTTTTCCTTGCTGGTAAAAACCGTCTGATAGCCCGTGGCGCACAGGTTGGTGTCCATTCCTGGGCGACGGGGACAGGCAGAAACGCCAAGACCGCCGTTGATTTTCCCCGTGGGCATGAATACCATCTGCCCTATATTGAATACTATAAAAAGACTGGCTTTAGTCAAAAACAGGCAGAGGATTTTTATTACTTCACCATCTACGCTGCCCCTGCGCAAGAGGTTCATGTTATGACAGACCAAGAGCTGTTGGACTATAATATCACCACGGAACCCTTAAAATAAGGTACAAAAGATGAAAAATCCAGATGTTATCGTCATTGGTGGCGGGCATGCGGGGGCAGAGGCCGCCTTTGCTGCCCATCGCCTCGGTGTGTCGGTTTTGCTGGTCACCCATCATTTTGCCAAGATTGGTGAAATGTCGTGCAACCCTGCGATTGGCGGGTTGGGCAAGGGGCATTTGGTGCGAGAGATTGATGCCTTTGACGGGGTCATGGGGCGAGTTGCCGATAGTGCGGGGATTCAATTTCGCCTGTTAAACCGTTCCAAAGGGGCGGCGGTGCAGGGTCCGCGTACCCAAGCCGACCGTGGTTTGTATAAACACTCCATGCAGGCGGAATTTCATAAAAATCCCGATTTGCGAGTGATAGAGGGTGAAGCGACAGACCTGATTATGAAGGGCGGTATCTGTTGTGGTGTTGTCCTTAATACGGGTGAGAAAATTCCCGCGAAAGCCGTGATTCTGACCACGGGGACTTTTCTGCGTGGTGTGATTCATATCGGGTTAAAACAAATCGCTGGCGGGCGGATGGGTGATTCTGCTGTCACCCGTCTGGCGCAACGGATTGATGAATTCGCCCTACCGATGGAACGTTTGAAAACTGGAACCCCGCCTCGGCTGGACGGTAAAACGATAAATTGGGACGGGTTGGAAAAACAGCTGGCCGATAGCGACCCGACCCTGTTTTCTTTCCTATCCAAAAAGGGCAACCATCCGCGTCAAATCGCTTGCTCCATTACCCATACTAATGAGAAAACCCACGATATTATCCGCAAAAATCTCTCGCAATCGGCGATGTATGGCGGGGCAGTTTCTGGCAACGGTCCGCGCTATTGCCCGTCCATTGAAGACAAAGTTGTGCGGTTTGCCGATAAAACGAGCCATCAAATTTTTCTAGAACCAGAAGGGCTGAATGACGATACCATCTATCCCAATGGGATTTCCACCAGCCTGCCAGAGGATGTGCAGGCCGATTATGTTCATTCGATTCGCGGGTTGGAAAATGCACGAATACTCCAAGCGGGCTATGCGATTGAGTATGATTATATCGACCCACGCGCCCTACGTCCGACTTTGGAATTAAAGGATGTTGGCGGGTTGTTTTTGGCTGGGCAAATCAACGGCACAACTGGGTATGAGGAGGCTGCTGCCCAAGGATTGGTCGCGGGATTGAACGCGGCGCATCGGGCAATCGGGCGTGACGCGGTGATTTTTCAGCGAAGCGAGTCTTATATCGGTGTGATGATTGACGATTTAACCACGCGGGGGGTGAGTGAGCCCTATCGCATGTTCACCTCCCGCGCCGAATATCGCCTGTCGCTCCGCGCCGATAATGCCGACCAACGGCTCACGCCGAAAGCCATGGATTTGGGCTGTGTATCGCCAGAACGGGTGCAATCCTTCACCGATAAAATCCAGCGTTTGGATAAAGCACGGGTGTTGATGCAGGGTTTTGAGATGAGCCCAAATGTCGCCAAAACCCATAATATAAAGATAAATCAGGATGGAGTCCGCCGCAATGCCATGACCTTTTTATCCTATAATGATGTTGATATGCAGGTTTTAACCGCAATATGGCCAGCACTGGCCCAGATTGACCCAGAGACTGCCAAACAGTTGGAACGCGACGCACTTTATGCCCAATATATCGATCGGCAAAAGGCAGAGATTGTTGCCCTACATAAGGATAATCATGTGGCGATTCCCGATGGTTTTTGTTATGAGAATATCGCGGGTTTATCCAAAGAATTACAGCAGAAATTAGCCCACACCCGCCCCGCGACCTTGGGGCAGGCGGGACGGATAGAGGGGATAACCCCCGCGGCACTGATGCTTTTGCTCGCCCATTTGCAAAGGAACGCCAAACAAACCACGCAAAAGAAACGGGTAAGTTATGGTTGATACAAACCAGCAATTTTTGTTTGAGATGAAAACAATCTGTCCCGTGACGGAGGCGATGATAGATGATTTTCACCGCTATGCCCAAACCTTAAAAAAATGGAATAAGAAGATAAATCTGGTCGCCCATTCCACGATTGACGATATATGGCATAGGCATTTCTTGGATTCGGCGCAGCTCTGGCCTCACATTCCCACCGATGCAAAACACTGGGCCGATTTGGGCAGTGGCGCGGGGTTTCCTGGGCTGGTTATTGCCATTCTGGCAAAATATCACGCACCCGATTTGCGGATAACTTTGATTGAAAGCGACATCCGCAAATCAGTCTTTTTGCGTACCGTAGCACGCGAATCCGAGATAAAGGTTGATATCAAAAACATCCGTTTGGAAATGATAACCACGCCCGATTACGATGGGATTATGGCGCGTGCGCTCGCGCCCCTACCCGTCCTTTTACCCACCGCACAGAATTTTTTATTACAAAACGGCACGGCTCTGTTTCTAAAAGGGCAGAATTATGCTATGGAATTGGAACAGGCGCGGCAGGTATTTGATTTTACCGATGAGGTGTTGCCAAGCAAAACCGATAGCAACGCACGGATGATTAAAATTACCGATTTGAGGGCAAAGGTTTAAGATGCACAAAGTTATTTCCATCGCGAATCAAAAGGGCGGAGTGGGCAAAACCACCACCGCGATGAATCTGGCGGCGGCGCTGGCGGATAGGGATTACCGGGTTGTTGTGCTGGATTTAGACCCGCAAGCCAACGCCTCCATGGGTTTGAATGTGATGCAGAGCCAAAGGCAATCCACGCTTTATGATGTGTTAATTGACGGTGTGGCAATCAGCGATGGTTTGATTGAAACCGATGTGAAAAACCTGTATCTGGTTGCGGGAACGGGCGATTTAAGCTCTGCCGATGTTGCCTTGGCGGGTGATAGCGACCGCACCTTGCGTTTGAAAACAGCCCTGCAAGCCGCGGATTTCAAAGCGCAAAAATTTGATTTTGTGTTGATAGACTGCCCGCCCTCGTTAAACCTATTGACCCTAAACGCCTTTGTCGCCAGCGATAGCGTGCTTATCCCCCTGCAATCGGAATTCTTTGCTTTGGAGGGGTTATCGCAGCTTTTATTAACGATTCGGCGCATCCGCGAGGCAACGAAATCCACCCTGCGAATAGAGGGAATCGTGCTGACTATGTTTGACAATCGCAACCGATTATCGCGACAGGTGGAGGCAGATGTTCGTGAGAATATGGGCGAGTTTGTCTATCAAACTATCATTCCGCGTTCGGTGCGAATCAGCGAGGCACCCAGCCACGGTCAGGCCGTGATTCACTATGATAAAAACGGCAAAGGGGCGCAGGCCTATCGCGATTTGGCCGATGAATTTATCAAAACCCAAAATAAAAAGAGGATAAAATGACACAGAAATCGACCAAAGGATTGGGGCGTGGGTTATCCGCGCTGATGGCGGATATTGAGGCTTCAACGCCGAAAACGCCGAAAAAAACAGGCGGTAAGACTTCCCCCGCACCCGATGGCGTGAAAAACCAAACCACGCTCATACCGATTGAAAAGATTAAACCGAACCCGTCGCAACCGCGGCGTGATTTCCCAAAAGAGGCTTTGGCGGAGTTGGCAGTCTCGGTTGCCACGCACGGGATTATTCAGCCGATTATCGTTCGCCCCGCCAGCAAAAACACCTATCAAATTATCGCGGGCGAGCGTAGGTGGCGCGCCGCCCAACGGGCGAAATTGCACGAAATACCCGTTATTATAAGGGATTATACCGATGATGAGCGATTGCAGGTTAGTATTATTGAAAACATTCAACGCGCCGATTTGAACCCGTTGGAGGAGGCAACGGCCTATCAATCCCTGATGGATAAATTCGGCCATACGCAAGAAAAACTATCCGTGGCTCTGGGCAAATCGCGCCCCTATATTGCTAATTCGTTGCGTCTGTTATCTCTGCCAAAACAGGTTTTGGATTTTGTTAGAACCGGGCAGTTAAGCGCCGGGCATGCTCGTTTGCTGATAAAACATGACGATGCGGTGGCACTGGCAAAACAGATTGTCCGCGATGAATTATCGGTACGGCAGACGGAGTCTTTGGTGAAATCGGGGCGGTCTGATAAGGGTTTAAGCGGCGGGCAGGCTAAACCAAAACAAAGCTTAACTTCGCCCAAGAAGGCAAAAGATACGATTGATTTGGAACAGCAAATCGCAGCTAGTCTTGGGTTTCGCACGCAAATTCAACACAAGGCAAGCGGGCAATCCGGGCAGGTGGTTATTTTATATCGCTCGCTGGAAGAGCTGGATGATTTGTTTGAAAAACTGACTCAGCCGTAATTAAACCAGTAGTTCTGCCAGTAATGTATTTAGGATTATCCGCCCTTTTGGTTGGGCGATAAGATGGCTGTTGGTTTGTGATAACAACCCGTCTTTTATCATTTGGGTTTTTACCTCCGCGTTAAAAACGCCAGCACCTCCAATGGATTCCAATCGCCGATAATCGCAGCCTTCATTTAATCGCAGGGACATCATAACATACTCGCGGGCTTGATCGGTTTGGCTGATAATTTCACCATCCACACTACCCGTGCCAGCGGTTTTCACCTGTTCCAGCCAGTCTTTCGGCAGAGGTTTTGCAGTCGTGGCAATACGGGTTTTATCCAGGCAAATCCGCCCGTGCGCCCCCGGTCCAATCCCCAGCCAATCCCCGCCACGCCAATAAATCATGTTGTGTTTGGATTCGCACCCCGCCCTTGCATGATTGGAAACCTCGTAGGCGGGCAAGCCCTGTTTGATGCAGAGCCTTTGCGTCATTTCAAACAAATCGGCGGACAAATCATCATCGGGCAACCCCTTTAATTTCCCCGCTTGATACAGGTGATAAAAAACCGTGTTGGGTTCAATTGTTAATTGATAGAGCGACAGATGCTCCACGCCAAATCCCATCGCGCGGGTTAATTCCGCCTGCCACGAATTATGGGTTTGAAACGGGCGAGCATAAATCAAATCAAAGCTAACACGGGGGAAATTTTGCTGGGCGGTTGCCAGTGCCACCACCGCTTCATCTGCCGTATGCAACCGCCCCAACCGCCCCAAATCCATATCGTTCAACGCCTGAACACCTAGGGATAAACGATTAACCCCCGCCTTTGCTATCTTCGCGAAATTCCCCGCTTCAACCGAAGTCGGGTTTGCCTCCAAAGTGATTTCGGCTTCATCGGTTATTCCCCAAAGCGTATTAATCTCATCCAAAATCGCACCGACCAAAGCGGGTGGCATCAGGCTTGGCGTCCCCCCGCCAAAAAACACGCTGTTAAGGACGCGCCCCTGTGTGCGGTGATGCTGGGCGCGAAGGTCTGTGATAAACGCCTCCTGCCACGCGGTATAATCAAGCGTTTGAAACAGGTGCGAATTAAAATCGCAATAGGGGCAGAGGGCGGCGCAAAACGGCCAGTGCAGGTAAATCCCAAACCCGCCAGCTTGCCAATTTTTGCGGCAATTTTCTGTCGCAATTTTCATCCCTTAAACGCCGTGATTTCAATTTCAACCAGCATTTCTGGTTTTAACAATTGGGCAAAAACGATCGTCGCGGCTGGGCGGATTGTTTTAAACCGCGCCTCAACGACAGGAATAAAATCATCGACCAATCCGCGCTCGGTTAAAGTATATTGCACCCGTACTGTCTGCGATAGGGCAAACCCCGCCTGCGTCAACACGCGTTCAATCGTATCAAGACAGTTTTTTGTCTGGGTGGCAATATCGGGAGGCATGGTCATGGTTGTATAATCATAGCCCGTTACACCCGCCATAAAACACCAATCGCCCTGGACAACAGCGCGTGAATAAGACAGCGCATTTTCAAAAGGCGAATCGGTGGTGATAAGAGTTCTGTGTGTCATGTTAAAAAGTCCCGTAGTTTTTCAAAGGCCACGGCGCGGTGGCTCATTTTATGTTTTTGCGCGGGGTTCATTTGTCCAAAGGTTTCATCAAAACCATCGGGGATAAAAATCGGATCATAGCCAAAGCCCAAATCGCCGCGCATTGGCCAGCTAAATCGCCCGAACACCCGTCCTTCAAAAATCATATCACGCCCGTCTGGCCAAGCCAAACATAAGGTACACCAAAACGCGCAACTACGCGGATGGGGGGCGTTTATCGCCTCCAATTTATCGTGGGTTTTTTCCATTGCCACAACAAAATCACGCCCGTTCGGAGTCTCGGCCCAATCGGCGGTATAAACTCCAGGCGCACCGTTTAATGCGTCAATACAAATCCCGCTGTCATCTGCTAGGGCCGGTAAGCCCAGCTCCTTGGCGGCGAAATGCGCCTTAATACGGGCGTTGCCGATAAAATTATCTTCGGTCTCTTCTGGTTCAATCAATCCGTAATCGGCAGCAGAGGTGGCGGTAATACCAAAGGGCGCAAGCAAAGGCGTGATTTCGGAAATCTTACCCGCGTTATGGCTGGCAATAACCAGAGTATCCCCTATCGTATCACGCACAGACTCCATCACATCCTCCATCACGCAACAGCCTGTTTTTGTGCCTCTATTAACGCAGTCACACCCGTTTGCGCCAAAGCCAACAATCCGGTAAATTCGCTTGGGCTAAACGCCGCAGCCTCTGCCGTGCCTTGCAGTTCAATAATCCCACCCGCATCATTCATAACAAAATTGGCATCGGTGCTGGCGTTGCTATCCTCATCATAATCCAAATCCAAAACCGATGCGTTTTGATAAATCCCGCAGGACACGGCGGCAATGTGATGCGTTATCGGATCGTTCTTCAAAACTCCCCGCGTCATCATATCGTTTATCGCCAAGCGCAGAGCAACCCAACCGCCCGTTATCGCGGCGCAACGGGTGCCACCATCGGCTTGCAATACATCGCAATCAATCAGGATTTGCCGCTCGCCCAAGATCGAGCGATCAATCGCGGCGCGTAAAGACCGCCCAATCAGCCGTTGGATTTCTTGCGTCCGCCCGCTTTGTTTTCCTCGTGTAGCCTCCCGCCCGGTGCGTTGATTGGTTGCCCGTGGCAGCATCGCGTATTCGGCAGTAACCCAGCCAAGCCCGCCTCCCCGCAACCAAAACGGCACGCGATGTTCCACGCTGGCGGTACATAACACATGGGTATCGCCGCATTTAATCAGGCAAGAGCCTTCGGCATGTTTGCTGATATTCGTTTCAATACTAACAGGGCGCAGAGCATCGGCATCTCGGTTTGAAGGGCGCATGGGGGGAATCCTTTTTTATGGTGGGTGGTTTTTATCGCTAAATTTACCTATCTATACCAATATTGCGTCTTTATGTAAAGCCCGCAATCGGCTATAATCACCCCATCATGTCCGTGCCAAACCACATTACCGATTCGATGAATCACCGTAGCCGCGAGGTTTTTCGCCATTTGGTTGAGGCGTATCTTAAACACGGTGCGCCGATTGGCTCTGCCACTTTAACCAGCCAGATGGCAGAGCAAATATCCCCCGCGACTATCCGTAATGTCATGCAGGATTTGGAGGGGTTGGGTCTGCTGGACGCGCCCCATATCTCTGCTGGGCGTATTCCCACGCATCTGGGCTTGCGGTTGTTTGTCGATGGGTTTATGGAAATTGGCAATCTGCAAACCGACCTGCAAAAGGAAATCAAAACAACCTTGCAAGATCCCGAAGACCTGCCCGATTTATCCAATCAGGTTGGTAATCTTTTATCAAACCTGACCCAATCGGCCAGCTTGGTTGTTACCGCCAAAAGCGAATCACCGATTAAACATATCGAGCTGGTGTCCCTATCCCCAAACACCGCCTTGGCGGTGCTGGTTACGGAAGAGGGGCAGGTGGAAAACCGTCTGTTTGATTTGCCCAAAGGCACGATGCCAAGCACGTTAAGCGAGGCAAGCAATTTCCTTAGCACGGTTTTGGCTGGTGCCACGCTCAGCCAAATGCAAACCCGCCTGCAAGCCCAGATTAAAAAGCACAACGCCGATTTGGATATTTTAACCAAACGTTTGATTAACGAAGGTGTGGCGCAGTGGGCTGGCGGGATGAATAACGAGGATAGGTTGGTGATTCGCGGTCGCTCCAATCTGCTGGGTGAAACGGGGAATGAACAGGATATGGCGCGGGTCAAACAGTTATTTGATGATTTGGAGCAAAAGAAAGGCATGGGCGAATTCCTTGATTTGATAAAAGACGGGGATGGAGTGCGGATTTTCATCGGTGCGGAAAATAAATTGTTTTCTTTGTCGGGTTCGTCATTGATTATTTCGTCATATAAGGATAAGAACAACACAATTATCGGGGCAGTCGGGGTGATTGGGCCAACGCGGCTGAATTACGGGCGGATTGTGCCGATTGTTGATTATACGGCGCAGTTGATTGGTGATATTGTGCGGTGCAAATAAAATAAAATGAAAAAAAGGAGTGAATGATGAAACACGAACAAGAAGAGGGTCAGGTGGAGGATAGTGTGGAAAACACGGGTGAAAACGGGGTGCAGGATGCGCCAGTTGAGCAAGAGGGTGTGGAAGAAGTTCTTGAGGAACGCACCCCCGAAGAAATATTGGAAGACGAAAACGCCCAGCTGCGCGATCGTTTGATGCGCGCCATG
The DNA here is from genome assembly GCA_959347425.1 of uncultured Amylibacter sp. The sequence continues at coordinate 1,203,587 of OY365741.1, forward strand.
GCAGAGGCGGAAAACCAGCGCAAACGGTTTGAGCGTGACCGCCGCGATGCAGAGATTTATGGCGGGCGTAAGTTAGCCCGCGATTTACTGTCGGTTTATGACAATATGAACCGCGCCTTGGATTTGATAACGGACGAACAACGGGCAAACAACAAAGGTTTGATTGATGGGATAGAATTGACTCGGCGGGAGCTGGTGAAGACCCTCGCCAATCATAAAATCGTGCCTGTTATGCCACAAATCGGCGATCCGTTTGACCCAGAGAATCACGAGGCGATGTATAACGCGCCCGTCCCCGATGTGGCAAAGGATTGTATCGCGCAGGTGTTGTCCGAGGGATTTATGATAGCCGATAAGTTGTTACGCCCCGCGCAGGTGGGGGTGTCTTCGGGCAAACCCGATGTTAGTGATTAACGATTAATGATTAACGATTAGTGTTTAGGCTTGATTGTGTGGCAAAGGCTGGTTATAGTCTTTTGCAAATGAAAGGAAACGTTATGAAAAATACGCTCTACACGGGGGATAACCTTGATATCATGAACGGCATGGACAGCAAATACGTGGATTTGATTTATCTTGACCCGCCGTTTAATTCCAAACGCACTTATTTTGCACCAAGTGGTCGCAAAGCCGTCAAGGATATGTGGACGTGGAAAGATGTCAATGAAAAACATTTAAGCGGTCTGCATAAATACCCCTACCTCGTAGATTATATTTTATCAATTGGTGGGATTCACGGAAAAGGTACGATGTCCTATATCACCTATATGACGCAACGAATTATTCAAATGCACAGGATTTTGAAAGATACAGGTAGCTTGTATTTGCATTGTGACCCAACTGCCAGCCATTATTTAAAAATTGTTTTAGACCAGATTTTTGGCGAGGAAAATTTCCAAAATGAGCTGATATGGTATTACAAAAACGCCAGCAGGGGTAAAAAGAAATTTGCCAAAGCCCACGATGTTATATTAGTCTATTCTAAATCAAATAAATTTAAGTTTAATGCAGATGATGTTTTGGTTCCGTTTGAAAGCGGGTTGACGGCTTGGTCGCGGATAAGGGACGGGCGCGAAATGCCCAAAGGTAAAGTGCCTGATGATGTTCTTACAATTCCAGCACTGAACCGCATGTCCAAAGAGCGCATAGGCTATCCCACGCAAAAACCCCTTGCCTTGATGCATGTAATTATTAAAGCTTCGTCAGAAAAAGGCGATATTGTCTTTGACCCATTTTGCGGGTGTGCAACAACTTGTGTGGCGGCACAGCAACTAGGTAGACGCTGGATTGGTATTGATATAGCGGCTAAAGCAGCGAGTTTATTGAAGGAAAGGCTCTTTGAGGAGGGTGGGATGCTCACAGAATTTATTATTACCGATAAAAAACCAAAACGTGCAGATACAAAATTGGAGAAAAAAAATAAACCGATTAAAGATACATTATTTGAACAGCAAAAAGGAATTTGTAACGGGTGTAGAAAAAAGTTTGATACTGATCATTTTGAAATTGACCACATTATCCCTAGAAGTAAAGGTGGCGGAGATTTTTATGACAACCTCCAATTGCTTTGTGATAATTGTAATAAAGTAAAGGGCAATAGACCGATGGAAGATTTGGTAGCTAAACTAAAAAAACGCGCGAAAGCTATTAAAAAAGTATCGTATTGATTTTTGGATGAAGTAGAAAAAGGATATTAAAATGGTGAAAAAAAAGTTACCGAAAAAAATTAAAGATGAAAATGGTAAATATACGCAATATGACTTTAATAATGCAGATGATTTTTATGATGTATTGTCAAATTTTAATGATACAATGGAGGCACATTTAAAACCCTATCATCCAACACTGGAAGGTCAGAAACGTTGGATATTTCGTGGTCACTGGCATGGACATTGGGGACTTCTGCCCGGTGCTTTCCGTCCGCCTGATAAAAATAAAAACGAATGGTATGAAAGATTTATATTAAAACCACATGACAAAGTTATTAAACCTATAACAAATTCAAGACCTCAAATTACGTATCTAAAAAATGTAAATTTTATTAAAACGAGGAGAAAGGATAAAATAGCATTTCAAGTACTTACGGAGTGTTTTTTACTTGAGTGGTTTATGGATACTGCCAACTCTCTAGGAATTGAATGCAACTATAACTCTTATTTTTACGAATATTATAACCGCATAAATCCGCAAAATGGAGAACCAAATTACGAAGATTTTTTAGAATGGCCACATAGAAGACTCTGGCCATTGATAGCTTCGGCACAACATCATGGGCTACCAACTCGTTTTTTGGATTTTAGCTATAATCCATTTTTTGCCATGTTTTTTGCAACCTCTTACCCTTTTTTTGACGAATATGTTAAGCAAAATCCAGAATCTAAAAAAAATAATGAAAAACTATGTGTCTGGGCGATTGATAAAATCAATATTACTAAAATGATTAATACAAAATCTAAAGCAGATAAAAATTTATCCAATAACCCTTTACAAGAAAAACGTGATACCAATAACCCTTTACAAGAAATTCCTGTTACCAATAATCGGTCAAGTAATCTCTTTTCCCAAGAGGGTATTTTGTTATTAGATACAAAGGCAAATCACAAATTTAATCGCAAAAAAAACCAGTGGCAGGGTTTGGAAACTATGGGAGAGTCTGATAGTTTTATAAAACTTACTTTGCCACAAAGCAAATATAAAGATCTGCTTCGCCGATTATGGGAAAACGATATTACCCCTGCAAGAATTATGCCAAACCTTGATAGGGTTACGGAAACACTTGAATATAAAAAATGGCTCTGGACGGAAAAATAATCACTAATCACTAATCACTAATCATTAATCATTAATCATTAATCGTTAATCATTAATCGTTTTCACGAGTTTATAAACCAAATCCAACGCCTCGCGGGGGCTGAGACTATCGGGGGCAACCCCGCCTAGAATCTTTTTCGCCTCAGCCTCAAATGCAGATTTTTTCACAGAAACAGGCGGGGCAGAAGCCTTTGCCCCACCCTTTGCCCCAGCCCCCTTTAAAGGTGAGGGCGCGGTATTAAACTGATCCAACAAAACGCTGGCGCGGTCAATCACACTGCTTGGCAAGCCCGCCAATTTTGCCACCTGCACCCCGTAAGATCTATCGGCCTGCCCCTGCACAATCTCATGCAGAAAAATAATATCCCCCTGCCATTCGCGCACCCGCACCGTGGCGTTTTTCACACCCGCCAGTTGCTCTGATAACCCAGTTAATTCGTGATAATGTGTGGCAAACAACGTCCTGCATTGATTCACCCCGTGCAAATGTTCCAAGGTCGCCCAAGCGATGGACAGCCCATCATAGGTTGCCGTGCCGCGCCCAATCTCATCCAAAATGACCAGAGCATCCTTGCCCGCTTGGTTCAAAATCGCCGCGGTTTCCACCATCTCCACCATAAAGGTAGAGCGCCCGCGTGCCAAATCATCCGAGGCACCGACTCGGCTGAACAAATGCCCAACGATACCAATCTGCGCCGATTCGGCAGGCACATAACTGCCCATCTGCGCCATCAAAGCCAACAGCGCATTCTGGCGTAAAAACGTGGATTTTCCCGCCATATTCGGCCCGGTCAATAACCAAATCGGTTTGGCCTGTTTGCCGTCCGCCGATAAATCGCAATCGTTGGCGATAAAGGCTTCACCGGCACTGCGGCTTAAAGCACCCTCCACCACCGGATGCCGCCCGCCGATAATATTAAAGGCGCGATCCGTGCTTAAAGCGGGACGTGTCCAGTTTTTCTCTACCGCGATATCGGCCAGGGCAACGCTGACATCCACCCGCGCCAAGGCGGTGGCCGCCAGTGAAATCTCCACCGCGTAGTCAATGATTTGCCCGCATAAATCGGCGAACAACTGCTTTTCAATCTCCAACGCTCCACTGGTGGCGTTTAGGATACGGTTTTCCAATTCCGACAATTCCACCGTGGTAAAACGCACCGAATTCACCGTGGTTTGGCGATGGATATAAGTATCAGAAAACCCTTCGCCCAGCATTTTATTGGCGTGGGAAGACGGTGTTTCCACAAAATACCCCAGCACCCGATTGTGTTTTATTTTTAACGAAGTAATCCCCGTGTGGTCGGCATAATCAATCTGCAAACGGGTTATCACTCGGCGACCATTATCGCGCAGCTCGCGCGCTTCGTCCAGCTCGGCATGAAAGCCGCCTTTGATAAATTCGCCATCGCGGGTGACAACGGGGGGGTTGTCCATCAGGGCGTTACATAGATCTTTTATCAGCTTTTCATGGCCGCGTAGGGCAAGCACCGATTTGGCGATACTATCGGATTGCCCGGCTTCGGATAAAATTTTTGCCATCTCATCCCCGCGAGCCAGCCCCGCCCGAATCGCGTCCAAATCACGCGGCCCGCCCCGCCCCAGACAAATCCGCGCCAGGGCACGTTCCATATCGGGGGTTTGGCGTAGCACGTCTTTGATATTCGCCTGCACGGCGGCATTATCGATAAACCAGCCAATCGCATCAAGACGGCGGTTTATTTTATTTATATCGGTGGAGGGTGCGGAAAGCCGAGCCTCCAAAGCCCTTGCCCCGGCGCTGGTAATCGTGCGATCCATCGTCCTCAGCAAAGTTAAATCACGCCCGCCCGACAGGTTATGCGTGATTTCCAAATTCCGCCGCGTTGCCCCGTCAATCTGCATTTCCTTATCAATCCGTTCCAGAATGGGCGGGAATAACAGGGGTGCTTGCCCCTTTTGCGTGATGGCAAGGTAATCAACAATCGCCCCCATGACGGATATTTCGGGCGAGCCAAACTGCCCGAACCCGTCCAAGGATTTGACTTTGAACTGGGTTTTCAGACGTGATTCGCCGCCCGTGCAATCAAAACTGGAAACCGCCAGCTCGGTTAAGGTATAACCCGTGTCGGTCAGCATTTCACGCAAAGGTGCATCAATCGCGCTGGGAATTAAAATTTCTTTCGGGTTCAATCGCGTTAATAAAGGCGATAGAGCCACCCGTGGCGTGGCTTGAACATGAAACGCCCCCGTGCTGACATCCACCCAAGACACGGCAAAATCATCATTGATATTGTTTAATGCGCACAGATAATTGTGGTGACGTGCGTCCAGCAAAGCCTCCTCGGTTATCGTCCCTGGGGTGATAAGACGGACGACACCGCGTTGCATCAATCCACGCCCGCCTTTACCGGCCAAATCGGTGGGCGAGTCCAGCTGTTCGCAAATCGCGACATAAAAACCTTTGTTAATGAGCGTACGCAGATAGCCGTCGGCGGCATGGTGTGGGACTCCGCACATTTGAATATCTTTGCCCTGATGTTTGCCGCGTTTGGTGAGGGTGATATTCAGCACCTCTGCCGCCACCACCGCGTCATCAAAGAACATTTCATAAAAATCGCCCATGCGATAAAACAGCAGGCAATTTGGATAGTCGCGTTTGATATCAAGGAATTGCGCGATCATAGGGGTTGCGTGGTCGGACATAATATAAAGTGCAGGCTGTTTTTAGGTGTGAATTGTTAGGTGTTTGTTATTAGGGATTGGGGGGTGAATTGTCAATTATGAATTAGATAGGGTGAAGGGTGAATAAAGTGTTAATAATGACTATTTTTTGTTAATCGTTAAAAACTCTTTTTTATTCTTATAATTTTTGCTATATCTCGTTTTTATATTTTTTAACAAGAGGCCGCTATGTTTAATCCCAGCCAAACCGACCTGCACTTTGCCATTCAACACGCGATTGGCTTGGATAAAATCACTCAGTTTTCTGCCTTTGCCGATTTTGATAGCGATACCATAACGGCTATATTGGATGAAGCCGCCAAAATCGCCACAAACGTGATTGCCCCGCTAAACCATATCGGCGACCAGCAGGCTAGCCAATGGCAAACCGACGGCTCGGTCCGTCTGCCCGATGGCTTTCATGCGGCGCACACGGCCTTGGCACAGGGTGGCTGGTTTGGGATAGAGGCGGGGGAGGAGCACGGCGGGCAAGCCCTGCCCCACATTTTATGCACCGCAATAAATGAAATGTTCCAATCCGCCAGTATCAGTTTTTCCCTGTGTCATTTGCTGACCCTTGGGCAGATTCACGCCCTCTCTGTCGCCGCCAGTCCAGCGCAAAAGGCGACCTTTCTGCCCAATATGATTGCGGGCAATTGGACTGGGACGATGAACCTCAGCGAACCCCACGCTGGCACCGATTTGGGCGTGTTGCGCACTATGGCAACGCGGGAGGCGACCCCCGATGGCGAGCAGTATCGTATCCGCGGACAAAAGGTTTTCATCACCTATGGCGAGCATGACATGGCTGATAATATCATTCATTTGGTGCTGGCACGGACACCTGATGCTCCGCCCGGAATAAAGGGGATTTCGGTTTTCATCGTGCCGAAGTTTTTGATTAACGAGGATGGCTCTTTGGGGGCGCGAAACGATGTGAAGTGTGTGTCGCTGGAACATAAATTGGGGATAAAAGCCTCACCCACTGCCGTGTTGCAGTTTGGTGAAAACGCGGGCGCGATTGGCTATCTGGTTGGCGAAGTTGGGCAAGGGCTGTCCATTATGTTCGCGATGATGAGTCACGCAAGGTTTAGCGTCGGAGTGCAGGGTTTGGCGATTTCAAACCGTGCCTTTCATCAGGCGGCGGCCTATGCAAAAGAGCGGGTTCAATCCACGCCTTTGGAACGCGATGCGGGCGCACCAATTATCCACCATGGCGATGTTTTGCGTTTGTTGGGTGGCATGCGGGCAGAGATTGAAGGGCAGAGGCATCTGGCACTTTATGGTGCAATGGCGATGGATTATGCGGTTCAGGAAACAGGTGAATCGCGGGTGTTTTGGCAGAGTCGTGCCGCGTTGTTGGTGCCAATCATCAAAGGTTGGCTGACCGAACGCGCGGTTGCGATATGCTCTGACGGGGTGCAGATTCACGGCGGTGCGGGGTATATTGAGGAAACGGGGGCCGCCCAGCATTACCGTGATGCGCGGATTTTGCCGATTTATGAAGGGACAACCGCGATACAGGCGAATGATTTATTGCATCGCAAAACTCTGCGAGATGGCGGGGCTGGGGTTTTGGCATTGTTGGATGAGATTGAAAAAGAGGCGGGGGTTGAAACGACTATTCCGCAGGTGGAGCAACTGGCGGCGGCTTTGTGCGGAGCGGTTGCATCGGCACGGCTGGCGGTTTTGCATCTGGTTGACTTGGCTGAAAATAATAAACTGCGAGAGGCTTCTGCCGTGTCCGTTCCTTACCTAATGATGTTGGGTTGGCTGTGTGGCGGTTGGGGTGTTTTGAAATCCGCCGTGGCGGCCGAATCCCAAGCGGGTAGTACCGATTGGGATAAGACGTTTTTGGAGGGCAAATTTGTTTTGGCGGGACTCTATGCCACGCATCATTTGCCACAGGTGGCACAGATTGCCCAAGTGATACAGACGGGTGGCGCGGCGGTAGAGACTCTTTGTCCAGATATGCTTTTATGAATGATTAACGATTAATGATGAATTGTGAATTGTGAATTGTGAATGATGCCCTTGCGGGTCTTCGTCATCGCGACATAGGGCAGTTGAACCTGCCCGTAAAATAAAACAATGAATGCCGACCAGCGTGGTCTTTTGTGCGTAGCCCCCGCTTTGCGGGAGCATGCCAAAAGCCCTTTGGTTTCAAGACTATAATGATTCTATAAATTTACTATCTGGAATAACAAGACTATAGATTGGATTATTTGCAAAGAAACCTTGGGAATTGGTGATGGGTTTGTTCTAAATTTATTTAGGCAGTGCCTAGATATAAAGACAGGCTTTAGCCATAAAAACCCGTCCGCCCAAGCCTCGCAGAGGGGTGGGCGGGCGGGAAGCCCGAACGAAGGGGCTTGCCCCAAAGTGAGGGCGAAACAAAAAACATTTACCGTTTATTCTTAAAACCAATCACTAATCGTTAATCACTAATCGTTAATCACTAGCTTTTAATTTCTTCCCAAAACTTCTTCACCTTGCCAAAAAAGTTTTCCCCTTGCGGGTTGTTCTGCGCCGTCTCTTTGGCAAAATCCTTTAACAAATCCTTTTGCTTGGCGGTGAGGTTTATCGGTGTTTCCACAACCAATTCCAAATACAAATCACCGGTTCCCGCGCCGTTCAATATCGGCATACCTTTACCAGTTAGACGCAATTGTTTGCCCGTTTGCGTGCCACTGGGGATTTTCACACGGGAGCGTCCGCCGTCTATATTGGGGATTTCAACCTCGCCACCCAAGGTCGCTTGGGTGATGCTAATCGGCACGGCGCAGTATAAATGCGCACCCTCTCGTTCGAACAAATTGTGGTCGCTGACCTGAATAAAAATGTATAAATCACCGGCACTACCACCGCGTTCGCCGGCTTCACCCTCACCCGATAGGCGGATACGGGTGCCGGTTTCTACCCCAGGTGGGATTTTCACATTTAATGTGCGAGGCTTGCTGGTTTTGCCCGTCCCAAGGCAAGCCTTACACGGATTGGTAACGATTTGCCCTTGCCCCGAACAGGTGGGACAGGCGCGTTCCATGGTGAAAAATCCCTGCTGCGCACGGACTTTACCCATGCCGTTACAGGTGGGACATTTGCTCGGCTTACTGCCATCTTCCCCGCCTGTGCCATCGCACAGATTACACGGCACCGTGCCTTGGATGTTTTCCAAACGTTCACTTTTGCCATGGAAAGCGTCTTCCAAATCAATCGTCATGTTGTAACGTAAATCGGCGCCACGGCTTTGATAACTGCGCTCGCGCCCACCACCGCCAAAGTTTTTATACAAATCGTCAAAAATATCGTGGAAAGCCGAGCCAAAATCGCGGGCATTAAATCCAGCCCCACCGCCACCACCGCCCTCAAAGGCGGCATGACCATAGGCATCATAGGCGGCCTTTTTTTCCGAATCTTTTAAAACCTCATAGGCCGCGTTTATGTCTTTGAAATTCGCCTCTGCCTTTGGGTCGTCCTGATTGCGGTCGGGGTGCGAGTCCATCGCCGCCTTCCGATAGGCCTTTTTAATATCAGCATCGGAGGCGGTTTTGGCGACACCCAAAACATCGTAGAAATCACGTTTAGACATAGGGGACGTTTCTGAAAGGGTGAGACTAGGACGGGGTTATTTGATTTGCTGATTATTGTTTGTCTTTATCGACATCCTCAAAATCCGCATCCACGATATCCTCATCCACTGGGGTTGGCTCGCCCTCATTTTCACCGGCGCGGGCTTGGTCGGCATAAATCGCCTCGCCCAATTTCATCGCCGATTCGGTTAGGTCTTGAATCCGTGCTTTGATTTTATCCAGCTCGTCCGTTTCAAGACTTTCTTTCAAATTCGCCATGGACATTTCAATCACTTCTACCGTGTTGGGGTCCAGCTTTTCGCCGTGCTCCTCCAGAGATTTCGCGGTTGTGTGCAGCATGCTTTCGCCGTGATTTTTCGCCTCTATCAATTCGCGTTTTTGCTTGTCTGATTCGGCATTATCCTCGGCATCGCGTACCATTTGATCGATATCCTCATCACTCAAACCAGAGGAGGCTTGGATGGTGATTTTCTGCTCTTTATTCGTGCCTTTATCCGTGGCAGAAACAGAGACAATCCCGTTGGCATCAATGTCAAAAGTAACCTCTATCTGTGGCACACCACGGGGCGCGGGCGGAATGGATTCCAGATTAAACTGCCCGAGCATATTGTTATCGGCGGCCATTTCACGCTCGCCTTGAAAGACGCGAACGGTGACGGCGTTTTGATTATCCTCTGCCGTGGAAAAGATTTGTGATTTCTTTGTGGGAATGGTTGTATTGCGGTCTATGAGACGGGTGAAAACACCGCCCAGGGTTTCAATCCCCAAGGACAGGGGCGTGACATCCAGCAACACCACGTCCTTCACATCGCCTTGCAAAACGCCAGCTTGGATAGCGGCACCCGTGGCAACGACTTCGTCTGGATTAACGCCTTTATGCGGCTCTTTGCCAAAGAATTCCTGCACCTGTTCAATCACCATCGGCATCCGAGTCATCCCGCCGACCAGTACGATTTCATCAATCTGGGCTTTGGAGACTCCTGCGTCTTTCAGCGCGGTTTGGCATGGTTTTAGGGTGCGTTTCACCAAATCAGCCACCAGCGATTCCAAGGTTGCTCGGGTTAATTTTAACACAAGGTGCAAAGGTTGCCCGCTGTTTGGATCCATCCCGATAAACGGCTGGTTGATTTCGGTTTGGGTGGAAGAGGACAATTCAATCTTAGCTTTTTCAGCCGCCTCTTTAAGGCGTTGCAGAGCCATTTTGTCTTTTGACAAATCCACCCCTGATTCCTTTTTAAATTCGGAGACCAAATGATGCACGATAATCATATCAAAATCTTCCCCACCCAGCGCAGTATCGCCGTTGGTGGATTTCACTTCAAACAAACCGTCATCAATTTCTAGGATGGAAATATCAAATGTCCCCCCGCCCAAATCATAAACCGCCAGAGTTTTCGCCGCCGACTTATCCAATCCATATGCCAGAGCCGCCGCCGTCGGCTCGTTAATAATCCGCAGGACTTCCAATCCAGCGATTTTACCCGCATCCTTAGTCGCTTGACGTTGTGCGTCATTAAAATACGCGGGCACGGTGATGACAGCTTGGGAGACGGGTTCGCCCAAATAATCCTCTGCCGTTTGTTTCATTTTACCCAAGATAAACGCGCTGATTTGCGCGGGCGAGTATTTTTCGCCTTTCACCTCAACCCAGGCCGCGCCATTACCGCCATCAACGATTTTATAGGGCAGGGTTTTCATATCCTTTTTAATCACAGCATCGGTGATTTTGCGGCCAATCAGCCGTTTAATCGCGAACAGAGTGTTTTCGGGATTGGTCACAGCTTGGCGTTTTGCCGCCGTGCCGACCAGCCGTTCGGAATCGGTGAAACCGATGATAGAGGGGGTTGTGCGCCCGCCCTCCGCGTTTTCGATGACTTTGGGTTGCGCGCCATCCATGATTGAAATGCACGAGTTAGTGGTGCCGAGGTCTATGCCGATAATTTTTGCCATTGGTTTGTTTCCTTTTGTTTGTGGTTTGAGGGCGGTTAGTGCGCCCCGTTTGATAAGTCATATAGGCAAGGTTTTGCGTATGACAAGAGGGATTGGTTAATTTTTTATTTATTTTTAGGTGAATTAGGGTGGGTTTTTGTTAAAAGAGCGGGGTTTGAGGGGGTAAATAAGGGATTTGGCGGGATTGTCAAGTGGTTTTTGGGGATTTTGGGAATTATGAAGGGGGAAGGGTAAATTTTTATGCCCGAATGAATCCTTTATCAACCCTTTGTTAATCTTTACACCCCTTACTATACATGGTATGATAAATCCAAACAAAGGGGCAGGTCTTGCTAAACAACGATTCGATAAAAAACCGCACTATCTTTTGCCACGATAATTTGGAAATCTTACGCGGGATAGATTCCGACTGCGTGGATTTGATTTATCTTGACCCGCCGTTTAACAAAAAGAAAACTTTTACTGCTCCGATTGGCAGCCATGCGGAAGGTGCATCGTTCAGCGATATTTTTCGCGAGGAGGACGTAAAAGAAGACTGGTTGCAGGATATTAAAGAAGACCATTACGCCGTCCATGATATTTTGACCGCGGTTCGCACGATAGAGGGGCGGACGTCGTATAATTTTTGCTATCTTGCCTATATGGCGATTCGCCTGATAGAATGCCGAAGGGTGCTAAAATCCACGGGGTCACTTTATTTGCATTGCGACCCGACCATGTCGCATTATTTGAAACTGCTGATGGATTGTATTTTTGATGAAAAGAATTATCGTAATGAGGTGACATGGAAACGCACCTACGCCCATAATGATCCAAAGCTGTTTGGGCGGATTGCCGATACTATTTTCTTTTATACCAAGTCGGATGACTATTATTTTGATACGGTTTATATGCCGTACGACCAATCCTATGTTGATAGCTTTTTTAATTATGAAGATGAACGCGGCAGATATAAAAAAGAAAATTTAACAGGTCCGGGGGTGAATAACAAAGATTTGCGTTGGCGTGAATATCTCCCCAGTGATAGCGGGCGAAGTTGGTCTGTGCCAAGGCGGATTGTTAAAAAATTATTGAACGGAAAATCTGCCGATAATTTAACCGTCGCACAAAAATTGGATTTGCTTTATGACAACGATTATATCGTTATTTCAAAAAATGGCACACCGAGTTTTAAGTCCTATTTAAATGATTTGCCTGGGACTCCCGCGCAATCTATCTGGACGGATATTAACCCGCTATCGGCCCATGCGAAAGAACGCACGGGCTATCCCACGCAAAAACCTTTGGCGTTGTTGGAACGGATTATTGCCGCGTCCTGCGTTGAGGGTGGGGTTGTTTTAGATCCGTTTTGCGGATGTGCGACCACCTGCGTTGCTTCGGAAAAACTGGGGCGGTCTTGGGTTGGTGTGGATGTATCCATAAAGGCGTTTGAGCTGGTGAAAACGCGGTTGGAAAAAGAGGTGGAGCGTAAGGATGAATTGTTCAAAGAAGAGGTGCATTTTCAAACCCACCCGCCCGTGCGGGGCGATATGGGCGCGGATGTACGGGTGCAGAAATATGTTTATATCATTTCCAACACGCAGTATAAGGGCGAGTGGAAAGTCGGGATTGCTTCAGATGTGAAAAAACGCCTGAACTCTTATCAAACCTCCGACCCGAACCGTGGTTATGTTTTGGAATATAGTTTTCTAACGGCTGATTTTCGTGAGATTGAAGCCTATATCCATGATAAATATGACAACCGCCATGAGTGGGTGCGTGAGCCTGATATGCAGAAAATCATCAAAGACATAGAAAGCTGGGGTAAAGGATAAGGCGACCCTGTTTTAATTAATCCTCAGAATCGTCATCAAGCTCGCTTTTTTCATTATTAAGTTGATCAGGGAATAGGTTAAATATATTATTTTCAGTTTTATCATCTTCTTGTTCTTTAAAAAATATGTTCTTATCGTCGCATATTTTTTGAATTTCTTCCTCTGAAAGCCGTTCAGAAATAGGGGCTCCATTATAAGAAATGACTTTAAGAACGCTTACGTTTTTTTGGCTGGCTTTTTCACCTTGATATATCCATTGTACCTGCATAGTATCTTTAATGGTCGGTTTGATGTTCTTGTTCTTGTCGCGGGCGTATTTTGAAAAGATTGCATCCTCAATAATAAACCTGATATATTGCTTTTTTTCATCTCTACATTGCCATTTACGCGCTTTAGTAAATTCCCAATCAGGTGAATGCACCGCAATATAAGTTGTTTCAAATTGAAATTCTTGTGGCTCGGGGGTTCCCTCTGGGGGATCAACTCTTAAACCTTCAAAACGTTCTCTTTCAATCCAAGAATCATGCGAGCGGTTAAAAGCGACTCCTTGAACTTCTTCATTGGCTATACATGCATTATAAAATGTATTTCTGGCTTTGAACGCTTTAGGAAGTTTATCTGGAGTAATTCCTGCTACTTTAAGATTTTCAACGTTTTCACTTAAAAGATAAGAGGGCATAACTGAAAGGAAGCTCTCTACCACTTCTTTAGAAAGCACAGGTGCTTTCATACCTTCATCGCTTTTATGGTCAGTATCATTTTTGTCTATTGTGTCTTTCAGCCAAGGCAAAGGCTCGCCTGTCTTTTCTTCATACATAAATTTACCCATATCGGTGTCTAGAAATTGACCAATATTATTTATTGTTGCAGTTCCGCTTTCTAGAGATTGAGCAAGATTACTCATTATTTCAGTTACGCCCACTGCAGCCCCTAATATACTGCCTCTCACTAAAATTATTTTAAGAGTCTCAACTAATCCACCTTCTTCCGATGGTGCAACATACAAGCCATATTTTAATTTATTATCAAAGAACTGGCTATTAAAATCATCTAGTATATCTTTGGTCGTGTCCGCGGTATCAATGAATTGTTGCAGAGGAATCCTGTGTTGCTCTACATTAAAATGATAGATAATTTCAGAACCTGTGCCGTCTTTTGTTTTTTTATCACTCATAAAACACCCTCCTTTTAAGGCTTTAATTAATCACTAATCACTAATCATTCACCACTAATCAAGAATCCCCGCCCCGCGCATCGCCATCCGCACTTGTTCCTTCACCGCTTCGGTTAAAGGCATCATCGGTAGGCGGAGCTCTTCGCCACACCGCCCCAACACCGAAACCCCATATTTCGCACCTGCCACGCCTGGCTCGGCAAACACAGCCTCGTGCAACGGCAATATCACACCCTGCAAAGCCAAGGCCGCCTCAAAATCCCCCGCCATCAGCGCGTTTTGGAACTCCGCACACAAACGCGGCGCAACATTCGCCGTCACCGAAATACAGCCAACCGCACCGTGGGCGGCCGCGCCCAACGCGCTCGCGTCCTCAGCCGATAGCTGGATAAAATCCGTGCCACACCCAGCCCGTTGCTGGCTGACTCTATCCATCAGCCCCGTCGCGTCCTTCACCCCAACGATATTATCCAACCGCGCCAATATCGCCATAGTCTCTGGCATCACATCGACAACCGACCGACTGGGGATATTATAGATAAAAATCGGCAAACCCACGTCATTCAACGCGGTATAATGCGCGATCAACCCCGCTTGGGTCGGTTTATTGTAATAAGGTGTGACAACCAGCGCGGCATCGGCACCCACATCAGCTGCGAACCGCATCAGGTTCAGCGATTCGGCGGTGCTATTAGAGCCCGCGCCCGCCATAACAGGCACCCGCCCCGCCGTGTGCTCCACGATGATTTTGATAACCTGTTCGTGTTCATTATGCGAAAGGGTCGCGGATTCACCAGTCGTGCCAACGGCAACCAACCCGTGGCTACCCTCATCAATATGCCAATCAACCAGCGCACGTAGGGCGGGTTCATCCACCGCACCGTCTTTCATCGGGGTGATTAACGCGGGCATAGAGCCTTTGAAGCTATCAGGTGTTTTTCTCTGGGTCATAATTTTTTCCTATCTAATATGGTGGGTTTGGTCTGTTGTTTTTCATAAAGATAGCGTAAAAAACAAAATAGGCAAGAGCATAATTTTGCTAGTAAAAAAGGACACGCCAAAATGAAAATATTCCCCCGTTTGTTTGTGCTGATGGCGTTTGTTTTATATGGCACAATTGGGTTTGCCCAATCCGATAAAGATATAGGCGTGGTATTGGGCAAGGCACTCACTGCCGTGGCATCGGGTAATTTTACCACGGCAGAAACTCTGCGCGATTCGCTGAAAGATAAAGACGCACGGGCGTTAATCCTGTGGTCTCAATTGCGGGCGGGGCGGGGCGATTGGCGCGATTATACCGATTTTATCCGCAATCACGCCGATTGGCCTGGGTTAAAATATCTGCGCCGTCAAGGGGAAGCAGCGATTGATAGCACCACCCCGGTCCGCGAAGTCCGCGATTATTTCGCCAGCCAACCCCCGCAAACCGGGCATGGTGCGTTTTATTTTGCCGCGGCGTTAAAACGCAATAATAAAACCGACCAGGCGAATCGTGAAATCATTCGGGCTTGGACGGATTTCACCCTGTCAAAAGACGAAGAACAAAGGATTGCGAAATCTTATGCTAAAATTTTAAAACCCCACCATGCCACCCGCGCCGATGCTTTATTATGGAAGCGAAATCGGGCCGGGCGGGCGGCGGCAAAGCGGATGATACCGCGTTTGAATAAACTGCACTCCGATCTTGTTCGCGCCAGAATTGCCTTGCAAAATAAAAGCGGCAATGTGGATTCTTTATTGGCAAAGGTGGCAGCATCCTCGCAGACGAACGAAGGGCTTTTGTATGACCGTTTTATGTGGCGGATTGCCAAAGGTCGTTGGGATGAGGCGGAACAATTCCTGCTCACCCAAACCCGAGCCGAAGTTTTGAAACGCGGGGATAAGTGGGCATCACGCCGTCGTGGGTTTGCTCGGCGGGCAATGCGCGCGGGCAATACCAAAACCGCGTATGTTCTGGCCAGCCGACATGGATTAGATAAAGGCTCTGACATGGCGGATTTGGAATGGTTGGCGGGGTATTTGTCTTTGCGGTTTTTGGATAATCCGAAACGTGCCTTATCCCACTTTAAAATCGCCACCTTGCAGGTTGCCAGCCCGATTAGCGTTGCCCGAATGGGCTATTGGCGCGGGCGGGCGAATGAAGTTTTGGGCAATAAAAAAGATGCCAAAACCGATTACCGTTTGGCGGCGCAATATCAAACGACATTTTATGGGCAACTGGCGGCGGAAAAATTAAATGATTCGAAAATTTTGCGCGATAAAACTTTGGCGGGGCGTGAAAAGGTCGCGGATTGGCGGGAGGTTAAGGCGTTAAAATCCTCTGTCGTTCGGGTTGGAGTTTTGGCGCATTATGCCACGGGCTTTTCAGGGAATTTGAATTTGGTCAGAACCTTTTTCACCCATGTGGCAGAGGATTTATCGGTGCCCGACCAAGCCGCACTGGCCGACTATGCCCTGCATTTGAACCGCCCTTATGTGGCGATTAAAATTGCCAAACAGGCGGCGTTAAACGGCGATATTTTAATGCGGGCGTATTTCCCCGTGACCGATTTGGCCAAGCTGGATGCGCCGATTCCGCGCCCTCTGGTTTTATCAATCGCACGGCGGGAAAGCGAGCTTGACCCGACCGCGCGAAGCCATGCCAACGCCTTGGGGTTAATGCAGGTTTTGCCCTCAACGGCAAAGCCCGTGGCGCGGCGATTGGGGCTGGACTATTCGGTGAAAAAACTGGGCAGTGATTGGCGGTATAATGCGCGGATTGGCAGTGCCTATTTGGGCGAGGTCATCGGGCGGTTTGACGGCTCTTACGTGCTGGGGTTTGCCGCCTATAATGCTGGACCGAATCGGGTGAAACAATGGGTTGAGGAGTATGGCAACCCGCATAAAAAAGGCGGAGATTTTGGCAATGATATCGTCGATTGGATTGAGCATATTCCCTATCGTGAAACCCGCAATTATGTGATGCGAGTGATGGAATCCGTGCATGTTTATCGGGCGCGGTTAAAGGGTCGCACGCCAAAATTATCGGTGTTAGAGGATTTGCAACGCGGATTTTAACGATTAACAACCACCGCTAAAAAACAATTTGACTTTTTTATTTTTTCCTTTATCACTAGGCAAAAACCAAATCATAAACCAAACCATAAAACCAAAGGAAACCCCCAATGACCCCTCTTAAACACTTTATTAACGGCGCGTATCAAGCTGGCAAATCAGGGCGCACTGCCGATATCACTAACCCCGCAATAGGCGAAATCATCGCCCAAACCCCCTTGGCAAACGCGGATGAAGTCAAACAAGCCGTAACGGCGGCGCAAATCGCTCAACCCGCTTGGGCGGCGGTTAATCCGCAAAGACGGGCGCGGGTTATGATGAAATTTGTGCAATTGCTAAACCGCGATATGGACAAATTGGCGGAGGCACTCTCCCGCGAACACGGCAAAACCCTGCCTGATGCGGCGGGGGATGTGCAACGCGGGCTGGAGGTTGTGGAATACTGTATCGGCACGCCGCATTTGTTAAAGGGTGAGTACACCGATAGCGCCGGGCCGGGCATTGATATGTATTCCATGCGTCAGCCCTTGGGTGTTTGCGCGGGGATTACCCCGTTTAATTTCCCCGCGATGATTCCGATGTGGATGTTTGCCCCCGCGATAGCTTGCGGTAATGCTTTTATCCTCAAACCGTCCGAACGCGACCCAAGCGTTCCCCTGATGCTGGCGGAATTGATGATGGAGGCGGGTTTGCCCGCCGGTATTTTGCAAGTGGTGCATGGTGATAAAACCGCCGTGGATGCTCTGCTGGATGATGAGGTGGTGCAGTCGATTGGCTTTGTCGGTTCGACCCCGATTGCCGAATATATTTATGCCAAAGGCTGTGCAAATGGCAAGCGTGTGCAGTGTTTTGGCGGTGCAAAAAACCACATGCTGATTATGCCTGACGCGGATATGAAACAGGCGGCGGATGCGTTGGTCGGCGCGGGCTATGGCGCGGCGGGTGAGCGGTGTATGGCGATTTCTGTTGCCGTGCCGATTGGCGAAGACACGGCGGATAGGCTGATAGCCGAACTAACCCCACGGATAGAGGCGTTAAAAGTCGGTCCCTACACCGCAGGTGCGGATGTCGATTATGGTCCGGTTATTACCAGCGCGGCGCGGGATAATATTTTGGCTCTGGTGGAATCTGGTATCGCGGCGGGGGCAGACCTAGTTGTTGATGGGCGGGATTTTTCTTTGCAAGGCTATGAAAACGGATTTTTCGTGGGTGCGCATTTGTTTGACCGTGTGACTCGCGATATGGATATTTATCAAAAGGAAATCTTTGGTCCGGTTTTATCGGTCGTGCGGGCGGGGACTTATGAAGAGGCTTTGGCGCTGGCGATGGACCACGAATACGGCAACGGCACGGCGATTTTCACCAGAGACGGTGATACCGCCCGCGATTTCGCCCACCGTGTGAATGTCGGGATGGTTGGCGTGAATGTGCCAATCCCTGTGCCTTTGGCGTATCATACGTTTGGCGGGTGGAAGAAATCTGTGTTTGGTGATTTGAACCAGCACGGCCCAGATGCGTTTAAGTTTTATACACGGACAAAGACGGTGACAGCGCGGTGGCCTTCTGGTATTAAAGAGGGCGGTGAGTTTTCAATTCCTGTGATGGAGTAGGTGTTGGGTTTTAGTTATAAAAAACTAATAACTAATAACTAATAACTAGCTTGAACCCAATCCCAAGAGCTCTGGCACATATCGCTCAAGTCATGCGTCGTTTGGAAACCCAACACCGACTTTGCCCGCTCGGCACTGGCAACGCAAACAGCCACATCGCCCGCCCCCCCGTTAATAAAACCCGAGTCATTATTTCCCATCCAGCTCTGCTATCACCGCATCGCCCAGCCCCGAACACGAGACAGGTGTGTCGCCCGCGTTCTGCATTAAATCGGCTGTGCGGATGCCTTTTGCCAAAACCGATTGCACCGCATCTTCCAAATCCTGCGCGGTTTTGCCTTCATCAAAACTATACCGCAACGCCATAGCAAAGGATAAAATACACGCGGAGGGATTGGCTTTATTCTGCCCAGCAATATCGGGGGCAGAGCCATGCACGGGTTCATATAACGCCTTTGGCCGCCCGTTTTCCATCAATGCACCCAGCGATGCCGAGGGCAACATCCCCAGCGATCCGGTCAGCATCGCCGCGCAATCGGACAAAATATCGCCAAACAAATTATCGGTTAAAATCACATCGAATTGTTTCGGCTCACGCACCAATTGCATCGCGCCATTATCGGCGTACATGTGCGATAGCGCGACATCGGGGTAGTGGTTTTTATGAATGCTTGTTACGACTTCGCGCCACAAAACCCCGCTTTCCATCACGTTCGCCTTTTCCATGGAACACAGCCGTTTGTCGCGTTTCTGCGCCAATTTAAAGGCGGAATGCGCCACGCGAGTGATTTCGGATTCGGTGTATCGTTGGGTGTTAATCCCGACCCGCTCGCCATTTTCGGTGAAAATCCCGCGTGGTTCGCCAAAATAACTACCCGAAGTCAGCTCGCGCACGATTAAAATATCCAGCCCCGCGACTATGTGTTTTTTCAGCGAAGAAAAATCCGCCAGAGCGTCAAAACATTGCGCGGGGCGCAGATTGGCGAATAAATCCATGTCTTTGCGCAGGCGCAGCAACCCGCGTTCGGGCTTTTGGGCAAAGGGCAAATCGTCGTATTTCGGCCCGCCAACCGCGCCCAATAAAACCGCATCCACGGCTTGGGCTTTTGCCAAAGTCTCATCGGCCAGAGGCGTGCCGTAGGTATCATAGGCCGCCCCACCGACTTTATCTTCGGTTACATCAAAGTGCAAATCGCGGTTTGCACCCAGCCAGTGGATGATTTTTTTAACCTCCCCCATGACTTCAGCTCCGATACCATCGCCTGGGAGGATTAATATTTTTTTACTTTTTTTTGCAGTGTCCATTTTGGTGTCCTTTTTGTTTTGGGTATTAGGCATATACAACCATTTCCAAATTTTTACTATCCTTTTTAGGTTTGCTTGGAAATGATTCGTGTTCGTTGTTTTTCCACCGATTGGCAGACCAAGCCAGCCCCGCCGCGTCCAATAGATCGTCAGGTTTGGCGGGTTTATGATTTGGCAGGTGTTGTTTAAGATTGGCACAATCAAATCCTGCATCTTGTAAAAGTTTTGTGCGGTGTTGTGCTCCGTCTGGGGTGTTCTTTTTTTCTAGAATCTGCCCACCCGATAAAATCTTAAACGAAACCTCTGGGTGTCCTTCGCGGATTTTATCTTGCCCTAGCTTTTGCACGACTCTATCTGCTTGTCTTATTTTTGCCATGATATTAAATGTTTGCTTGCTTAATTTTTTACCAAGAATTTTATGATTAACATCACTTGCATGCCAATAATCTTGTGCGTCAATCGTATCAAGAGCTTGGCGACATGGGGTATTAAAAACGCATGATGTCCGCCCTGTAAGAAAATTACGCATGGCTGCTTCTGTATTGCGTGGTTCAGAATCAGAGGTCAAACCGATTGGAATATCAACAATGGCATGATCTATTGCGTTGCTTTCAATCAGGGTTTCCAAATCGTCATTTGAAAAAACCTGTGCGGTGGCAAAATTACCATCGTCAATTACAACAGCAATCCATCCACCTGTATATCCATCAATCCCTGCAATTCGCATTATTTGTATCCTAAAAAACTAACAACTAATAACTAATAACTAACAACTAAACCCAAGGCGCAGCTTTCTTATGTCGCTTTTCAAAACTATCAATAGACTCGGTTTTTTTCATGGTCAAGCCAATGTCATCCAACCCCTCTAACAAACATTTCTTTTTAAACGGATCAAGGTCAAACGAGAAAACCTGCCCATCGGGGGCGCTGATTGTCTGAGCCTCCAAATCCACGCTGATACGGGCGTTCGCGCCATTCTGCGCGGCAGTCATTAAAATATCGCGTTGCTCTTTATTCAAAACAATCGGCAAAATACCGTTCTTAAAACTATTGTTATAAAAAATATCGGCAAAGGAGGTGGACACAATCACCCGAATGCCAAAATCATTCAACGCCCACGGCGCGTGTTCGCGCGAAGAGCCACAGCCGAAATTATCCCCAGCGATGAGGATTTCGGCATCGCGATAGGCTGGCTGATTCAGCACAAAATCGCTGATTTCCGTGCCCGCCATATCATAGCGCATTTCATCAAACAGATGCACGCCCAGCCCGCTCCGTTTTATCGTTTTAAGGAATTTTTTCGGGATAATCATATCGGTATCGATATTGATAAGCGGCATCGGCGCGGCAATACCAGTTATGGATTTGAATTTTTGCATTTTGTGGTCCTCACGGTTTTGTGATTGTTAGGGGTTGACTTGGGTGAATTTGTGTATATATTAGGGGTAAATGGACTGGAGTTTTTCGGGCGGCGTTATGGCCATCAGATGTTTTCTGATGGTCTTTCGCTTTTAGGGGAAGTGTTTTATTGAAATATCCTTTTTTTCAATGATTTCATAGGCTTTATTGTTTTGTTTTGGTCGTAAAGTATGAATCCCAATCGGGCGAGCGACCAAATCTGCAAGTTGCAATCCTGCGGAATTGGCTTTTTTATCAGAAAATAGGATTTGCCAATCAAATTCTTTGAATAAATCTGCTTGTTCTGATGGTAAAAATGTCGTGCCATTTGCAATCTGTTTGAATTCTAGTGCCAGTTCTTTATCCTCTGTCTTGCCACGTGATTCGGCGATAACATGAATGGTTTTACCACATTGCCCAAGATTTTCCAACCGTAATGCAATTTGTTCCATAGAAAATAAAAGCGCAAGTTTGTAAGGGTCAAAAGGATTATGATAATTTTTGCGCAATGTTTTTTTGTCAATAACGCATGCTAAAATCTCAAAATTTTGACTTTCTATTAATTGGGACATATCGGTTAAAAATTCTGTGCGTAATTTAGCATCAGTTTGTAAAAATGCAAAACCATGACTTTGCCGTCTTATATCGTACTCGTGTAAAATAATTTGGTCATGCCCTAAATATTTAAATTTGAATTTTTGGATTGCTGGGATAATCTGTTCTGCATAGGTTTTTTTGTTCATAAGAATACAGGCAAGCACAAACACAGGGTAGTCTGCAATGTTGGTATTCAAAACAGGCGACCCACTTTCATCCAAATAAACGATATAATCGCTAAACCCCGACATCTATCACCCAAACCCCCGCACATCGGTTAATCGCCCTGTGACCGCCGCCGCCGCCGCCATGGCTGGGGAGAGCAAATGGGTACGTCCACCGCGCCCCTGTCGTCCTTCAAAATTACGGTTGGAGGTGGCGGCACACCGCTCTTTCGGCGCCAGTTGATCTGGATTCATCGCCAAACACATAGAGCACCCCGCCATCCGCCATTCAAATCCAGCGTCAATGAAAATCTTTGCCAAGCCTTCCTCCTCTGCCTGCGCACGTACCAAACCAGAGCCCGGCACAACCATTGCCCGCAATCCCGCCTTAATCTTACGCCCTTTTAAAATCGCGGCGGCAGCGCGGAGATCCTCTATCCGCCCGTTCGTGCAGGACCCGATAAACACCGTGTCAATCTCAATATCACACAGGCGAGTGCCAGGTTTCAAACCCATATAATCCAAGGAACGTTGCGCTGCCTCCACCTTGCCACCGGTAAAATCACTGGCATCAGGGACGCAGGCATCAATCGGCAAAACATCCTCTGGAGACGTGCCCCAAGTGACGCAAGGCGCGATATCCTCGCCTTTCAAAACAATCACCTTATCAAAATGTGCGTCTTTGTCGGAATAAAGCTCTGCCCAAGATGCCATCGCCGCCTCCCAAAGACTGTCTTTTGGCGCGTGCGGGCGACCTTTAACATAAGCAAAAGTCTTTTCATCGGGGGCAATCAGTCCAGCCCTTGCCCCGCCTTCAATCGCCATATTACACACGGTCATCCGACCCTCAATAGACAAATCGCGAATCGCTTGCCCGCAGTATTCAATAACATAGCCCGTACCACCCGCCGTGCCAATCTTGCCAATCACGCTGAGGGTAATATCCTTGGCGGTTACGCCTGGGTTTAATTTCCCAGTGATTTCCACCCTCATATTAAGGGATTTCTTTTGAATCAGGGTTTGGGTGGCCAGCACATGTTCCACCTCTGACGTGCCAATCCCATGCGCCAAGGCACCGAAAGCACCGTGGGTGGCCGTATGGCTATCCCCGCACACAATCGTCATACCTGGCAGAGTCCAACCTTGCTCTGGCCCAACAATATGCACGATACCTTGGCGAATGTCAGAGACGGGATAATAATGAATACCAAAGTCATGGGCGTTTTTATCCAAGGTTTCCACCTGAATACGGCTATCCTCGTTATCAATCCCATGGATACGGTCGGGGGTGGTTGGCACATTGTGGTCTGGCACAGCGATGGTTTTATCGGGCGCACGGACAGAGCGGCCTGTAAGACGCAGACCCTCAAACGCTTGCGGCGAGGTGACTTCATGCACCAAATGGCGGTCAATATACAAAAGACAGGTGCCATCTGGGGCTTCATGGGCAAGGTGAGCGTCCCATATTTTGTCGTAAAGGGTTTTGGGGGTTGAGTGGGTCATGGTAAGGAGTCCTTATGTTGGGGTTTATTTTTGCTTTTAGCCGATTATTTGGCAAAAGGCAAATAGCGGTTTTAACATCTCACTCTTCCTATTGACATGTCTATTGACATGTTTGGCAAAATCAATCACACTCTAACCACGCCTGCCCACTTGCGAAAAAAAAGAACAAAAAATGACCGAGCATATAATCCCGCATACAACCGCAGAAATCCCCCCACCCGATCCCGATATAACCGGGTCTATCGGGGCCGAGGCGTTTAACGCTTTTACTATGGTACAGAGCCTCAGCGATCGTTTGACCACGAAATGGGGTTTGTATCAAATCGCGATTATTATCATCCTTGCTGCCCTCGCCTTTATCCTATCGCGGCTTTTGCGCCACTCGCTGCGTGCGTTCTTTGGCAGAAAATCCGGCGTTGCCAAACCGATATTGCGGATTTATGTTTTTATCAAACGGCGCGTGGCACCTTTGATTTTCATCATGACGGGCTGGCTGCTTTATTACGCCATGCAGACGTTCAGCTGGCCTTCGCGCAGTTATTTTATTGGAATTATCGTGGCATTGGTCAGTGCGTGGATTTTAATTGATTTCATCACAACCTTGATTAAAAATCGCTCAATACGCAAGCTGGTCGCGTGGAGCGGTTGGATTTACGCCACGCTTTACCTAACCGGTGCCACCCGTAGTGCTGGTAAAATTCTGGACGCGATAGCCATTGATACAGGCACCATGCATCTGTCCTTGCTAACGATACTCATCGCCATTTTCACGCTCAGCGGGATGTTTATTCTGGCCAGTTTTTTATACCGTTACGGCGCACATTATATCCAAACCGCCCAAGATATGTCACCCGCGATTAAGGCACTTTTGACCAAAGCCTTGCAGTTGGTTTTGTTCGTTTGTGCCTCGCTTTTTGGGCTATCGGCGATTGGCTTTGATTTAACCAATTTGGCGGTGCTATCGGGGGCGATTGGGCTTGGCATTGGCTTTGGTCTGCAAAAAATCGTGTCTAACCTTATCTCTGGTATTATTATTCTCATGGATAAATCTATCAAACCTGGCGATGTGATTTCCCTTGATGGCACTTTTGGCTGGATTACCCAACTGGGGGCGCGGTATGCCTCCATCACCACCCGCGATGGCCGTGAATATCTGGTCCCGAATGAGGATTTTATCACAAACCAAGTGATTAACTGGTCGCATAGCTCTGACTTTGTTCGGGTGGATATTGATTTTGGCGTGGCGTATCAGAGCGATCCGCATTTGGTGCGTAAGGTGGCGATTGAGGCCCCGCTTAGCGTTGATCGGGTTTTGAAAACCCCGCGTCCGGTTTGCCATATTATCGATTTTGCCGATAGCGCGATTCAGTTCAAATTGCGTTTTTGGATAAAAGACCCGACCTCGGGGCTGACCAATATTCGCGGTAATGTGTATTTGAAATTGTGGGATATATTAAAGGAAAACAACATTGAAATCCCCTATCCGCGTCGTGATGTGCATATGTATCGGGCGGGGGACGCGCCTTTATTTGATAAAACACCATAAGAACACCATAATAACCTTGTAAAAATCGTGTGAAAAGGGTTTATTTATCTTATCGGGTATTCTATAAGACGCTAGGCTAAATATTAAAAGAGGATAGCGGTCATGTTTAAAAAGATGGTTTTTGTATTGGGGATTGGTGCGTTTGCGTTTGCGGGCATGGCGTTTGGTCAAGCCAAAGTCATTTCCGAACATAACGATTGGACGCTCAGCAAAGATGGCGTGGAATGCTGGGCTATGTCGCCGCCTATATCGGAAAAAATCACCCAAAACGGCAAGGTGGTAAAAGCGAACCGCGACCCTGCGGTTTTGTTTCTTGCCTATAATAAAGAAAAGGGTGTGTTTGGCGAAATCGCGTATAAGAGCGGGTTTCCAATGAAAAAAGGCGAATACCTGACGCTTGATATTGATGGTGAGAGCTTTCAAATGCTCTCAGACAACGAATGGGCGTGGAGCATCAATCCGGATAATGATGATGATATTATTGAGGCGATGAAAGATGGCAATCGCGCGGTTATTAAGAGCCAATCCAGCCGTGGTAAGACTATCACAGATACCTTTTCGCTGAGCGGATTTACTGCCGCCGCCGAAGGTGTGAAAAAAAACTGTGAATAATAAAACTGTGAATAATATCGTGTTAAACTCCGAAATCCCCGCCCCGCCCAAAGTATTGGCAAAAACGCAATCCCTGCACCCAGAGGTTCAGGTTTTACCGCGTAAAGTGGCAGAGCAAGGGGCAAAACAAAACCTTATCGGGCAATCAAAGGACGCGTTAAAAGCGCACCTGCAAGAAACCGATTTGCCCGAACGCCATCTTAACATGCGGACCAATCAAATCTGGACATGGATTTATCAAAAGGGTGCACGTGATTTTGAAACCATGCATACTTTGCCGAAAACCCTCCGTGCGCATTTAACGCAAAACTTCACCCTAGAGCGCCCCGAAATCGTCACCCGTCAAATCTCCACCGATGGTACGCGCAAGTATCTTTTGCGGATTGACGGCGGGCATGAGGTGGAATGTGTTTATATCCCTGAAAAAACCCGTGGCACGCTGTGCCTATCCTCGCAAGTCGGCTGTACCCTAACCTGCCCGTTTTGCCATACGGGAACGCAACGATTGGTACGCAACCTCACCGCCGGTGAAATCATCAGCCAAGTTTTGGTGGCACGGGATGATTTGGAAGAATGGGATCAACCCGCCCGCGATAAACGGATGATTTCCAACCTTGTTTTGATGGGCATGGGCGAGCCTTTGTATAATACGGACGCGGTGCGTGATGCGATGCTGATTGCTATGGAGGGTTCTGGTATAGCCCTATCACGGCGGCGGATAACGCTTTCCACTTCGGGTATCGTGCCAGAAATTGCTCGTGTTGGGCGTGAAATTGGCTGTCTGCTGGCGATTAGCTTGCATGCTTGCAGTGATACCCTCCGCGATAAATTGGTGCCGATTAATAAAAAATACCCCGTGGCAGAGCTGATTGCCGCCTGTCATGATTATCCCCGTGTGTCCAATTCGGAGCGGATAACCTTTGAATACGTGATGCTACGCGGGGTGAATGATAGCGATGCTGACGCACGGGATTTGGTGCGTCTTATCGCGGGGATTCCTGCCAAGCTGAATTTAATTCCGTTTAATTCGTGGCCTGGTGCGCCGTTTGAATGTTCCACGGCGGAACGGATGGAGTCTTTCGCGGGGATAGTGAATGACGCGGGCTATGCTTCGCCCGTCCGCCGTCCGCGTGGGCAGGATATTTTGGCCGCCTGTGGGCAGTTAAAATCTGCCAGTGAAAGGCACAGAAAAGCTACTGTTAAATCTGCTGTTAAAAAACCTGTGAAAGAGTCTGCCCATGAAACGGCGTAATTTTTTTCTATCGGGGTTTGCCGGCTTACTGGTTTTTGCACGGGCGAGTTTTGCCCAAGACACAAACGAGCCCCCCATTACCAGTATTGTTGTGTTAAAACAAAACCGTAAAATTTATTTTTTTAATGGTGATGAAATTCTTTATTCCTACCCGATTCGCCTTGGTTTTGCCCCCGAAGGGCATAAAAGTATTGAGGGCGATGGTAAAACCCCCGAAGGCATTTATTTTATTGATTTGAAAAATGATGATAGCAGTTTTCACCTTAGTTTGCGGATTTCCTATCCCAATAAAACCGATAAAGCCCGTGCGGCCGCCTTGGGTAAAGACCCGGGCGGGGATATTTTTATCCACGGGCGCGGCGATAAATTAACATGGAAAACCCGCGCGAAAACCATAATTGATTGGACGGAGGGCTGTATCGCGTTAAAGGACGCGCATATAGAGCAGATTTATCAAAAGGTCGCCTTGGGAACTCCAATAGAAATCCGTCCCTAAATCCCGTTAATGGGCGGGTTAATAAGTGCCAACCACCTGCACCCACCAGATTTTCCCGGTATCCTTTTCTTGAAACCACGCCAGCCCAACCAGTCGTGCATCGGGGTGCATAATAATGCGATGGGCGCGTTTATCGTTATTCCACGCGGCGATGGTAAACAGGTCATCCTCAAAGGTTTCGGATATATTTTCACCCAGCACTATCCCCTCATACCCCGCGCGTTTGGCACGATCCAAGGGCGAAGAGCCGTCAGAGCCAAAATGCCAAGGTCGTTGTTGCCGTGCCATATCGCTGGCGTGGGTTTGGGCGGCGGCGATTAAAGCGGGTGATAGTTTAAGGGGGCGCAACCCCTTATCTTGGCGTAATAAATTCACCGCGTCCAAACTGCGGTATTGAATCATAGCGTTATCGTTTGGGTCTATCCAAAAGACTTCCTTGCCGGCACCGCTGACTTCTATCGATATAGGCTCTGGTTTTTGACACGCGGTTAAGACCAGCAGGGCGCAAAAACAAAGGAAAGGGAGGCGAATCATAAAGGCAACCTGTGGTAAAAACCGTGGTAAAAAGTGTGTGAGGCAGATAAAGTTTCTTGCCATTGGGCGAATTATACCCTATTATGGCAAAAACATAAAGGGGTTTTTATGATGGATGATAAAAAAATAACCAGACGGGCATTTGGGCAATTAACCGCAGGTGCGACCTTTGCGGGGGCTTTGGGCGTGGGGTCGGCACATGGATTGACACGGAATATATCCGCTTTTGCGCCGAAAGATTGGCGCGGGTTTTTTGATGATACGCAAAACGGCGTGGTTTTGGTGGATACCAAAACGCGGGTTTTGCATTTTTGGGGGCAGGATGAAGCGACCTATCGGATTTATCCAACCAGTGTGCCATCCACGCCAGAATTAACGCGGCTGGGGCGAACAAAAATCGTGCGCAGAAGGGTGGGGCCGGATTGGAGCCCGACGCCAGAGATGTTAAAACGCAACCCCGAATGGCCTGCCTATATTCCCCCTGGCCCCGAAAATCCGCTTGGCACGCACGCGTTGTATTTAAGCTGGACGTATTATCGTATTCACGGCACCCATGATACGCGAAAGATTGGGCGGCGGTCGTCAAACGGCTGTATTGGCTTGTATAATCACCATATATCAGAGCTGTTTGAACTGGTAAAAGTCGGCACGCAGGTTTTGCTGATTTAGTTATTTATTATTCATCGTTAAAAATCGCGTGTAGCCCGCTTTTATAATCTGGATAAAGCAACCCAACCCCAAGCTCGGTTTTTATTTTTTCATTACGCACCCGTTTGCTTTCCGAATAAAAACTCCGCGCCATATCGCCCAATTCGGCCTGTTCAAAAGCAATCGCTTTTGGCACGGGCAGACCTAACAATTTTGCGGCGTAAGCAATCACATCCTCTGGCGGGGCTGGGCAATCATCGCAGACATTGTAAATCGCACCCTGCGGGTTTGGTCGCTGAATCGAGGCGAATAAAACTTGGGCAATATCATCCAAATGTATCCGAGAAAACACTTGGTTTTTTTTCACAATCCGCCGTGCCGTGCCTCGCCGTAGTTTTTCAAACGGGCCGCGTCCCGTGCCATAAATTCCTGCCAGGCGAAAAATATGCGCCGATAGCCCCAAATCCTGCCAATCGGATTCTGCCGCCACGCGCCATTTGCCCCGTGCGGTTTTCGGGTTTGGCGGGGTGGTTTCATCCACCCAACCGCCCTGATGGTCGCCATAAACTCCCGTGGTGGAAAGATAACCAACCCAATCAAATTGTTTTGCCGTCAAAGCCTTTGTGTAATTTGCCAAGACCAAATCGCCATCCGTACTCGGCGCGATAGAGGATAAAATATGGCTGGACTCTGCGATTAACGGGGCGAGGTCGGTGTTGTGCCACAGGTGAATTTCTGCATCGCAGGATTTTATTTTATCGGCATTGCGGGTTGTGCCAATGACTCGCCACCCCAAGGGCAGTAATATTTTTGCCAATCCAGCAGCGCTCGCGCCATAGCCAAAACAGAGTAAGGTTTTTTGTGTCATGGTGTTTCCTTTTTAATTAAACGAGCC
This sequence comes from uncultured Amylibacter sp., assembly GCA_959347425.1. Next base: position 1,233,240 of record OY365741.1, read on the forward strand.
TGCGCCCAAATCGCCGCATCGCGGACAACCGCATCCTTATCCGCAATCAAATCACGGACAACCGATAATAAATCAACCTGTCCAGAATTGCCAATCGCATAAAGCACATTGCGGATAAATTGATTACGCCCAATCCGCTTTATCGGGTTTTTGGCAAACAACGCACGGAACGCCGTATCATCCAACCGCGCCAAATCTGCCAGCGGAGGGTTTTGCAATTCCGCCCGCGGATGATAGGCTGGATTTTGCACGGCGGCGGACATGGCGGCAAATTTATTCCACGGACAGACCGCCAAACAATCATCACAGCCATAAATACGGTTGCCCAATAATGGGCGCAAATCTTCATCAATTTTGCCCTTATGCTCTATCGTTAAATAGGAAATACACCGCCGTGCATCCAATTGATAGGGCGCGGGGAAAGCCTGCGTCGGGCAGATATCCAAACAAGCACGGCAAGAGCCACAGTTGTTTTCAGAGTTATTTTCTTTATTATTTTTGCTCGCGTCTTCCCCATCATATTTCGGCAAATCCAAGGTGGTAAAAATCGCCCCCAGAAAAAACCAATTGCCCAAATCACGCGATAATAAATTGGTATGTTTGCCCTGCCATCCCAAACCTGCCGCCGCCGCCAAGGGCTTTTCCATCACGGGTGCGGTATCAACGAAAACTTTAATCTCACCGGTTCCTGCCGATTCCAACAACCACCGCCCTAGGGTTTTCAATCGCTTTTTAATCACCTCGTGATAGTCCTGATTTTGCGCATAGATCGAAATTGCACCACGGGTTTTATCGTTTAACGCCAGCAGAGGATTTTGCAACACCTGATACGGCTCTGCCAGCATAATCACCGATTTTGCCTGCGGCCACAGAGCCGTCGGCGAGCCGCGCCAATCGGCTCGTGCCAACATCCAATCCATCGTGCCGTGATAGCCCGCGGCCAAATATCCGTTCAATCCCGCCTGTGCCGATTTAATCGCATTCGGCGCACAAATCCCGATTTTGGCAAAGCCAAGCTCGGCTGCTTTTGCCAATAAATCGCTATGTAAATCGGCATCCATAAAAATCAAAAATCCAAATTGGCATAGTGCGGCGGCGGTGGAAACCCGTCAATATGATCAACCAATAACGTGCGAAACGCGGGGCGCGATTTCAGGGTTGCATACCAGTTTTTCACCAAGGCAGAGCGATCCCAATCCACGTCCGAGATATAATCCAAACAGCTCAGCTGTGCCGCCGCGCTGAAATCGGCAAGGCTGAGCATATGGCCGCCCAGCCACCGCCGCCTATCCAATAACCAGTTCAAATAATCCAAGGTGGTTTTGATGTTTTTCATGCCTTCACGGATATTACGGCTCTCTGGCATGCCGCGCCCTGTGACCTTTTTTAACAAACGTTCGTTCAATAAATTATGGGTGACCGAGTGATAAAAAGTATCGTCAAACCAGTTAATCAAACGGCGCACTTCGGCGCGTTCTTCGGGTCCGTGGGGCAGCAGAGCGGGGCTTGGATACAGCTCCTCCAAATACTCACAAATCGCGTTGGATTCGCTAAGTACCATTTGGTGGTCTTGCAAAACCGGCACTTTACTGCTGGGATTAAGACGTAGGAAATCCGCGCGTTTTTGCCAATAGGGTTCGGCGCGCAAATCCACCTCAATGGATTTTTCTGCCATGACCAGACGGACTTTGCGACAAAACGGCGACAGAGGAAAATGATATAAACGATACATGTTTTGGGTTTCTTTTTAGTTTCGGTTTGGGCTCTTTTAGCGGTTTTCTAACAAAATTACAAAACCAAAAGGGGGGTTAAAAGCAGGTATCGCGTTGTTCTTTTTCTAAGGTGGCAATACCGTCCAAAATCCGTGCGGTTTTGGCACGGACAAATCGGCTGGGTTTGCTGGCAGAGCGGGATTTCGGATTCGGCAAAATCGCCGCCAATCGGGCGGTTTGCAGGATGGTTATTTTATCGGGGGCAACGCCAAAATAATGCTGCGCCCCAGCCGACCAGCCGAACACCCCTGCGTCCAATTCGGCGACGTTTAGATAGACCTCTAAAATCCGCCTTTTGCCCCAGAATGTTTCTATCAGGGCGGTAAATCCTGCCTCTAATCCTTTTCGCAGCCATGTGCGCCCGTGCCAGAGGAAGACGTTTTTGGCAACCTGTTGGGATAGGGTGGAGGCGCCGCGGTGTTTGCCGCCATCCCATGCGGTTTTTATCGAGTCAATATCAAAGCCATAATGGCTGCAAAAATCCGCGTCTTCGGCCGCGATAACCGATAGGGGGACGTGGCGGGCGAAGCTATCAAGCGGTTGCCAATCGCGTTTTATCGCGCCAAGTTGGTGGCTTTGCGATTTCATATAGAGCCCGTATGGCGGCGGAATAAAGCGAAACACAATGACCAGCAATAGGCAAAGCAGGACAAACGCCAGCACCTGTAGTGCCAGCCATTTTAATAGGGTGAGGCATAGGCGGGGGAGGGCACGAAAATTTTTGCGGGCGGGTTTTGCAGACATCATGTATAGAGTATAACCTATTTGGCGGTAAATATAAATGATTATTATGAGTGATTAGTGATTAGTGGTTAGTGGTTAGTGATGAGTGGTTAGTGATTAACAATTTTTATGGTCATAGTTTATCTTTAAACAATCCCACGCCAAGTCTTGCGTCCATTTTATTTGTCCGCTAGTCATTTTATTTGCAAAAAACTATAACCAGACTTCGCCACACAAGCAACCCTAAAAAACTAATCACTAACCCCTAATCGTTAATCACTAGAGACGCAGTCTCATCAATCGGATGGGGCAGATGGATCAGCATTTCTTTCGGGCAGACTTGGACAAAATTCGCCAAAGCCTCCTCCCACCGATTTAAAATATAGCCAGCTTTTTCACTACCCGTATGGGCAAAATGCGCCTCTATCAATCCCTTTAACTGGGCTTGCCAATGGGCAACACTGACTGGGACACAGACCAACGTTTCCATATTCGCGCGTTTGTGAAACCGCTTTTCTGGGTCATAAACATAGGCCATTCCACCGGTCATACCCGCGCCGAAATTACCGCCCGTCTTGCCCAAAATCACCGCAACTCCGCCGGTCATATATTCACAGCCATTGTCGCCACAACCCTCTACAACCGCCATCGCACCCGAATTGCGCACGCAAAAACGCTCCCCCGCGCGACCGTTGGCAAACAAATGCCCCGCCGTCGCACCGTACAAAACCGTATTGCCGATGATGGTGTTTTTATGTGCCTTTAACGGACTGTTTTTCGGCGGACGGATAACAATCATCCCACCCGATAGACCTTTGCCGACATAATCATTCGCATCGCCAACAACATCCAGCATTAACCCATGACAGGCAAACGCGCCCAAGGATTGCCCAGCAGAGCCGCGCAGTTTCACCAACAGATGGTCGGTTTGCAGGGTATTATTCATGCCAAACCGCGCGACTATGTGGGAAGACACCCGCGCCCCAATGGTGCGCTGAGTATTCTGCACAGCGTAAGATAACTGCATCTTTTCCCCGTCTTGAAAGAACGCCGCACCATCGCGGATAATATCCATATCCAGAGTATCTGGCACCTCTTGCCTCGGTTGCTTGTGGTTATATTGGGTGGTTTTCGCGCCATCCATGCTAATCAAAATCGGGTTCAAATCGAGATCATCCAAATGGTCAAAGCCTCGGCTCACCTGTGCTAACATATCCACACGCCCAACGGCTTCGTTCAGCGAACGCAAGCCCAAGGATGCCAAAATCTCACGCACTTCTTCGGCGTAAAAGCTGATAAGATTAACCACTTTATCAGGGCTGCCACCGAAGCGTTTGCGCAAGTCTTCGTCCTGCGTACAGACCCCAACCGGGCAGGTATTGGATTGACACTGACGTACCATAATACAGCCCATGGCAATCAGGGCAGCCGTGCCGATACCGAATTCCTCCGCCCCCAGCATCGCCGCGATAACAATATCGCGCCCGGTGCGCAAGCCGCCATCGGTACGCAAAGTCACCCGATCGCGTAAATTGTTCATCACCAGCACTTGGTGGGCTTCTGATAATCCCATCTCCCACGGCAGACCTGCATATTTAATAGAGGTTGCGGGCGACGCACCCGTGCCACCGTTATGACCAGAGATTAAAATAATATCGGCCTTGGCTTTGGCGACACCTGCGGCAATCGTGCCGACTCCATAAGCACTAACCAATTTCACCGTCACCTTGGCGCGGGGGTTGATTTGTTTTAAATCATAAATCAATTGCGCCAAATCCTCGATAGAATAAATATCGTGGTGCGGGGGCGGGGATATTAACGTCACGCCTTTGGTGGAATACCGCAGACGCGCGATGAGTTCGGTTACTTTAATCCCCGGTAATTGTCCGCCTTCGCCAGGCTTGGCACCTTGGGCGACTTTTATTTCCAGCTCTTCACACCGATTCAGATATTCTGCGGTTACACCAAACCGCCCCGATGCCACCTGTTTTATTTTGGCAGAGGCATTATCGCCGTTTGGTTCTGGCGTGAAATGGGCTGGGTCTTCGCCGCCTTCCCCGCTATCAGATTTTGCCCCGATACGGTTCATGGCGATGTTAAGCGTTTTATGTGCCTCTGGCGATAACGCGCCCAAGGACATGCCTGGGGTGACGAATCGTTTTCTAATAGAGGTAATATCCTCCACCTGTTCCAAATCAATGCCGCCGCGGGTTGGGGTGAAATCCAAAAGATCACGCAGATGAATCGGTGGATTTTTCTGCATGTTTTTGGAATATTTTTGCCATAAATTATAATCCCCCTTTGTGCAGGCGGTTTGCAAAAGATGCATGTTAGTCGCCTCCCACGCATGAGTTTCCCCGCTTTGCCGGGTTTTGTAAAACCCGCCGATGGGTAAAATATCAATACTATGATGCCAGCCTTTGGCGTGAATTTGGATGGCTTTTTTCTGAATACCGCTGAGCCCAATTCCTGATATACGGCTGTGCATGCCTGGAAAAAATTCACTCACCAAAGCCCGCGATAGCCCAACAGCCTCAAAATTCAAACCGCCCCGATAGGAGGATACCATGGAAATCCCCATCTTGGACATGATTTTTAATAGACCCAGATTTATTGCCTCTTTATACTTTGCGGCTGCCTGTTCTAGGGTTAAAGATAACAACCCCTTTGCCACGCGATCAGCCAAGCTATCCAGGGCAAGATAGGCATTCACCGTGGTCGCACCCGCGCCGATTAACACGGCAAAATAATGCGGATCAATACATTCGCCCGCCTGTACATTTAACGAGCAAAACGTCCGCAAACCCTTTTGCGTCAGCCATGTATGCACGGCAGAAGTTGCCAAAATCATCGGCATGGCAACGCGGGAATCATCCTGCGCTTTATCGGTCAGCACGATATGCCCGGTGCCAGAACGCACCGCATCCTCAACCTCTGCCCGCACCCGCAAAGTCGCATCGCGCAAGCCGTGTTCGGCGTTCCCATCAAAGGTGCAATCAATCATGGCCGCCTTATCGGCGAATTGTTTCACCATAGCCTCAAATTGCGCGTTGGTTAAAACCGGGGAGGATAGCAATAAAATCTCAGTCTGCTCGCGTGCCTCTTCCAGTACATTGCGCAAGTTGCCAAAGCGAGTCTTTAACGACATCACTTGGCTTTCACGCAAAGAATCAATCGGTGGATTGGTGACTTGGCTGAAATTCTGGCGGAAATAATGCGACAAGGGGCGGTATTGATTCGATAAAACCGCCACAGGGGTATCATCGCCCATGGAGGCCAGCGTCTCTTTGCCCTCTTCCGCCATTGGGTGCAAAATCGTTTCAAGGTCTTCAATACTATAGCCCGCGGCGATTTGACGGGTGCGCAAATCATCGCCTTTAAAAAACACGGTTTCTTTTTTCGCGCGGGTTTTTTCATCCAAATCAATCACCGCTTTTATCCAATCGCCGAAAGGTTTGCTGCCCGCCAGCATATCCTTTAAATCCTCATCCAGATAAAGCCGTTGTTCCACCATATCCACCCCCAGCATTTGCCCAGGGCCAAGCGCGCCTTTTTGCGCGATATTGGCTTCATCCACGACAACCATGCCGGTTTCAGAGCCCGCCATCACCAGCCCGTCTTTCGTAACAATATAGCGCAACGGACGCAAACCATTCCTATCCAACCCGCCAACAACCCAACGTCCATCGGTCATGGCCAGAGCGGCTGGACCATCCCAAGGCTCCATCACCGAATTGGCGTAGGAGTACATATCCTGCCAAGCCTGTGGCAAATCCCGTGCGCCTATGGATTCTGGCACCAAAATGGTTTTTGCCATGGGGGCAGACCGCCCGGCCCGCACAATAATTTCAAACACCGCATCAAGGGCGGCAGAATCAGAGGCACCAGGGGTAATGAGAGGTTTAATATCCTCCGCTATCGCGCCAAAATTACGCGAAGCCATGCGGATTTCATGGCTTTTCATCCAATTCACATTGCCTTTTAAGGTGTTAATCTCACCATTATGCGCCAGCATGCGAAACGGTTGCGCCAGCCACCATTGGGGGAAAGTATTTGTGGAATACCGTTGATGATAAATGGCAAAGGCGGATTCAAACCGCTCATCCATTAAATCTGGATAAAAATTCGCCACCTGTTCGGCCAGCATCATGCCTTTGTAAATAATAGACTGACTGGAAAAGGAACAGATATAAAAACCGGCGATATTCTGGGCGCGAACCCTCTTTTCAATCCTGCGACGGATGATATAAAGCTCGCGTTCAAAACGGTCTTGGGGGACTTTTTTGGAATTGGAAATCATGATTTGTTCGATTTCGGGGCGGGTGGCGTTGGCCTTTTCGCCAAGGCAGGATAAATCCACGGGCACATTGCGCCAGCCGTAGATGTAATAGCCCATGCGTAGGACTTCTGATTCCACGATACATCGTGCCGCCTCTTGTGCGCCGATATCCAAACGCGGAAGGAAAACTTGCCCGACCCCGATATGTTCATCTTTGCGCGGCTGATGCCCCGTGCGACCGATTTGTTGATAGAAAAACGCCAGTGGGATTTGCAAAAGAATCCCCGCACCATCGCCCGTTTTACCGTCCGCATCAACCGCGCCGCGATGCCAGACGGCTTTTAACGCGGTCAGAGCGTTCTGCACGACTTGGCGTGATTTTTCACCGTTTATGGCGGCGACAAAGCCAACCCCGCAGGAGCTGTGCTCTTGGTCGGGGGCGTAAAGCCCATGTTTGGATAGGTGGTCGCGTTTTGCCTGTTCTTGGGCTTGCCAGTTTTTATGTATTGTTGGGTTTGTCATTTTGTTATCCTCTTGTTTTATGCGGCTTGTTGGGTTTTTTTAAGGCTCGGTTTATGGCGTGCTTTTTCATCCAAATCCGCCAAAATAGCCGTTGCAGCCTCGCGCCCATCGCGAATCGCCCAGACGACCAAAGACGCACCACGGACGATATCGCCAACGGCATAAACCCCGTCCAGTGCGGTTTGATGGGTCGTGCTATCGGTGAAAATCGTGCCCCATCGGGTTAGACGTAAATCAGGCTGATTCCACAGGCTGGGCAGGTCTTCGGCGGTAAAACCCAAGGCCTCTATCACCAAATCCGCAGGCTCCACCCATTCACTACCGGCGATGACTTCGGGGCGATTGCGCCCAGATGAATCGACCAAACCCAAGCGCATTTTACACATAATCGCGCCCGTGACGGAGGTATCGCCCTTAAACCCTTTCGGGCTGGTTTGCCAGATGAATTCCACGCCTTCTTCCTCGGCATTGTGCGTCTCCCGCGCAGAGCCAGGCATATTCGCCCGATCGCGCCGATACAGGCATTTGACCGATTTCGCGCCTTGACGAACGGCTGTCCGCACGCAATCCATGGCGGTATCTCCACCACCGATAACAAGGGTTTTTTTGCCCTTGGCGTTTAACTCGCCCGAGTCAAACGCGGCGACTTCATCGCCAAAACCGATTTTATTTGAGGCGGTAAGGTATTCCAAAGCTGGCACAATCCCATTCAAATTGCCGTTGATTTTATCCAGCTCTCGGCTGACATAAACCCCCGTGGCAATCAAAATCACATCGTGTTTTTTACGCAAACTGCCAAAGGTTTTATCCACGCCAATTCGGCAGTTTAGAACGAATTTCACCCCTGATTTTTCCAGCAAATCAATTCTGCGCATCACCGCGTCCTTTTCCAATTTAAAACCCGGAATACCGTAAGTCATCAATCCGCCCGCGCGGTCATAGCTGTCATAAATCACCACCTGAAAGCCAAACCGCCGCAGCATATCCGCCGCCGCCAATCCACCCGGGCCCGCGCCGATAATACCGATAGATTCGCCGCGTTCTTTTTTCGGGGCAGGGCCGCGTACCCAGCCGTTTTCCCACGCCGCATCGGTGATATATTTTTCAATCGCGCCGATGGTGACCGTGCCGTGGTTGGATTGTTCAATAACGCAGTTGCCTTCGCACAAACGGTCTTGCGGGCAGATTCGCCCGCAGATTTCGGGGAAAGTATTGGTGGCTTGGCTGAGCTCATACGCCTCTTGCAATCGCCCCTCTGCCGTGAAACGCAGCCAATCGGGGATGTTATTATGCAGGGGGCAATGGCTCTGACAGAACGGAACACCGCATTGCGAACAACGGGAAGATTGCTCGGTTGCCTTTTGCTGGGCGTAATCTTGGTAGATTTCGTTGTAATCGCGGGTGCGCTCGGCTGTTTCGCGTTTTGGGGGCAGAACACGCGGGATATCGGTGAATTTTAACATTTTTTGAGGCGACATGAGGTTGCTCCTGTATTGGTTTTAGGTGATTCGCAGTCTTTTGCGGGTGTTTTTTATGAAATTAGCGTGAATTTGGCAAAGAGTCAAACACAAAGGTCATAGAAATTGACCTTTTTGGGGTGAAAAACGGATTATCTGTGATTATTTTGCCGATACTTTTGAAAATAGGTCAATAATACTGTCTTTTTAACGATAAATGAGGGATAAAAACATAATATTGCAAACCGTCCCAACACATGCTAAACATAGCAAGCCTAACGTTTCTCACGTTCCAAATAAATCCGTGCTAGCCGTCCAAACCCTATCCGTGCAACAAGGCAAGACGCCAGCAAAAGAGCGAAAAAGAATGTCGTACAATTATCTTATCATCCTTGCCCTTATTCAAGGGCTCACCGAATTTCTGCCCGTGTCGTCTTCGGCGCATCTGGCGGTGTTGCCAAGACTAACCGGGCAACCCGACCAAGGGTTATTGATTGATGTTGCCGTGCATATCGGCACGCTGGCGGCGGTGATGCTGACCTTTGCTACTGAGGTGAAACAAATTACCCATGGCGCGTTTGATATCGCACGGGGACGCAGAAACACGCAAAACGCGATGCTGGCTTTTGCGTTGTTTATTGCCACCATTCCCGTTGTTATCGCGGGGTTTATTTTGCAAATAACTGGGCTGGTTGCGGTTTTGCGGTCGGTTGAAATCATAGCCTACGCGATGATAGGCTTTGGCATTATTCTGTATATCTTTGACAAACGCCCCGCGACTAAAACCTTTACCGATTGGACGTTGATTGACGCGATAAAAATCGGACTATGGCAGGCCACTGCCCTGATTCCTGGGGCCTCGCGGGCTGGGGTTTGTATCACTGGGGCGCGGGGTTTGGGCTATGATCGCGCGTCCAGCGTGCGGATTGCCATGGTGATGTCGATTCCGACTATCATAGCCTCTGGCGTTTTGCTGGGTGGCCGCGCGATTTTCACCGCCGATAGAAACGCGCTGGCTGTGGCGGGGATTGCCGCCGTGTTATCCTGTATAGCCGCGATGGTCGCGCTGGCAATTATGACGCGGTTATTGCGCGTGGTCAGCTTTACCCCTTATGTGATTTATCGGGTGATTTTCGGCGTGGGGTTGCTGGTTTGGGTCTATTTGGGCTAGGATTTATCGGGAGTAATTAATTCGCCATACTGCCCCGCTGGGCGATGGCAGGATAAATACCCCGCCAAAACCGCCACCAGAGGCGTTGGCGCAATTCCCAAATCTTTAAAGGTTTTCACCTTTGCGCGGGGCAACACGATATTATCCACCCGCAGAGTTTCCACCTGATCGCGGGTTAAAATCGTATTGGTGAAAATCCCAAAACTGCCGATTTGCATCATATCAAAGATGGTCGCTTGCATCCGTGCGATAAAAAACGGCATATCAAAAATCCGATTTTTACGTTGAGTTATTGTCAGCATTTGCTGGATTAAATCCTTAAAGGAAACTTGCGCGGGGCCGCCCAATTCATAAATACCACTCATCCGTCCATCGGTGGCTTGGGTGGCCACACGGGCGATGTCTTCGACAAAAACCGGTTGAAACAGCGTCGCCCCGCCAACCAAAGGCAAGATAGGCAATACTTTTGCCATCCGCGCAAAGCGATTGAAAAACTGGTCTTCCGCACCGAAAACAATGGACGGGCGGAGGATAACGGATTTAGGGAAAGCCTTACGCACGGCAATTTCCCCAGCGATTTTGCTTTGCGTATAACGGCTGGTTTTGGACGAACCAAGGGCGGATATATGGATAAACTGCGCCACATTTTCACCCGCGGCGATTCGTGCCATCTTTGCTGGAACGGTTGCATGGATAGTGGCAAACTTCGCCCTTCGGGTTTCGCTCAAAATCCCAACGCAATTTATCACCGCATCCGCGCCCGTTATGGCGGCACGCAAAGTCGCTTCATCGCGAATATCACCTTTGCTGATATCAATCTGCCCGACCGAGCCATAGGGACGCAAAAACCCCGCCCGATTCGGATGGCGGGTAATCACCCGCACCCGCCAGCCCGCCTGCGCCAGTCGTTGCACGATATACCGCCCAACAAAGCCAGAGCCACCAAAGACCGTCGCGATTTTATCTGTGTGTGTTTGTGGCATGATTTGACCTTTCATTTTTCATCACCCTAGCGGGTTTGTGTGAAAACTGCAAGTGGGATTTTTATGTGGCGGGGTGCCACAGATGTTTTAGATACGCTTGACTCTGTTGGTTTAAAGGTGTAAGACCGCTTCACCCGTGCCCGGGTGGCGGAATGGTAGACGCGCTAGCTTCAGGTGCTAGTGCCTGTATAGGCGTGGAGGTTCAAGTCCTCTTCCGGGCACCATGATTTTTTACCCAACCGCGTTAGAGCTTAGAGGGTGTTTTAGATAATGCTGATTTAATGCGTCTGCTATACCCTTTTCTTTACTTTCCCTAGCCATATCTAAAATGTCTTTACCCTCTTTCCAATCAATAGGATTTTTAATTCTTCCAGATTTTTCTTTTTTTAACAAATCAATTGCATTTGAAGAAAAAGTTCCTGTTGTCCATATTTCAAAAGAAATAGTATATTCACTAAAACGATCTTGATCTCTTATATGAGCACGGAAAGTTGGAAGTCGCTTTATCCAATCGCGCACCTCACATTCATTAACAATTCCACCAGGCCCTTTTCCTTTGCATTCTATCGCAGTACATTTTGTTTTTTTAACAAATTGCAAAATATCTATCTCTGCTTGTTTTCCAGTTTTTGGATCTATGGCTCTTACAGAATAATCAACAGAAATTGCGTTTTGCTTAGCTAAATAAACAGATATTAATTCAAATAAAACTCCCCTTAAGTTTCCTACTGCCCCTTCTATTTTAGATAAGTCATTCAATAATGTTATTAATTTGTTAGGATTTCCTGTTGCTATTTTAGCAGCATTATCAAGTGTCTCAATAAGTGTTTTCATGCTGTTTGCTATGTCATCACCAAAAATATTGTTAATAGACGCAAGTATAACTCCTATTCCCTTACCGTATTTAAGAGCAGATGAATCAAACGCTTCTGCAACTAAAATTGGCATGAATTTAATATTAGGTAGCGAAGCTTGTAATAACTGGGTTTTTCTAACAAAATATTCTATATCTGCTTGTTTTAATTTACCTTGAGCAAAAACATCAGCTACAAAAAATCCTTGTTTAGATTTTGGTCCACGTAAAGGAAAAATATAACTTGGTCCTGTTAAATCCCACATAAATTGTCCAACTTGCCGATTTGCTGAATCGCCTCTTATTGTAATACTATCATAACTAGCAAATCCAAGTTTGCGAGCCCATTCACGCATGCCACCCAAAAGTATATCTTCAGCCAAGCGTAAGGTTCTACAACGATAAATGTTAGGTTCAAATAATTCATCGCGAATGATTGATATATATTCTTTTTCTCCCTCCGATTCTTTCTCAATAACGCCAGCGTTAGTCAGGTTACGAATTACCATATCTACGCAAACTTGTTTTTTAAGTCGTATTGGTGCTCCACTAATTACGGAAAATTCGCCTGTCTCTACCATTCCGCCTCTATTTATTAGCCCATCAATCGCTAAAGCATAAATAGAATTTGTTTCACGCATTGCGGTATGAAAATTTTGCCAGAATTGTTCAGTATTGCGTTGATCTTTTAAATAAACAAAGCTTTCACGTTTTGGGAGTAATGGGATTGGAAATTTCATAATAGGCTCTTTTGCACGAGAAACCCTCTGACGCGCTGTCGTCGCAGAAATATTATACTCTTCTTCTAGTTTTTTAACTATTACAGAAGAACGTATTGGTCCAGTAAATTCTAAAATTTTTATAATTTGATTCATGATGTCACACTCCTTAATTTATTAATATTACTACATGACCTTGCCTGTATTTTTTTTGATGATATTTTTTTGTTAAATATCAATATGTTACAAGTTTGTATTTTTTAAGCATGTCACAGTATCATGTCGCAACCATTTTTGTAGTGCCAGTTTGCATTCAAAATCTATATTTGTCAAGCTGGTTTTTTATCGCCTCCCCTTGCATCTCCCCCTAAAAACAGGTATGGTTTGCCTATCCATACCCCCTGATAGAGGAATCAAAAATGACTGATGCAAAAACACCCGCAAAAAAACCAATAGAAAAAATGACCTTTGAAGAGGCGATGCAAGAGCTGGAATCTCTGGTAAAAAAATTGGAGGGTGCGCAGGTGCCGCTCGACCAATCCATCGCGCTTTATGAACGCGGGGCGGCCTTGAAAAAACACTGCGAAACCCGCCTAAAGTCGGCCGAAGAAAAGGTCGCACAAATCACGCTTGATGCGGACGGGCAGGCTAAAGATGCGCAGCCCCAAACTTTTTAACCCTCCTTCTAACTTCCGCTAAACCCGCATCCAAAATGGATTTTCAAACTCACCTAGACCAAACCGCGCAGGCCATCCGAGCCGCCCTTGATACTGCCCTGCCGCGTGATACCACCCTTGCCAAAGCCATGCGACACGCCACGCTCGGCACGGGCAAACGGCTTCGTGGGTTTTTAACCTGTGCCAGTGCTGATTTGTTTCAAATCCCCCGCCAGACCGCCCTGCATGCCGCCGTGGCAATAGAATCCTTGCATGCCTATTCGCTCGTCCATGACGACCTGCCCGCCATGGATAACGATGATTTGCGCCGTGGGCAGCCGACCGTGCATGTGAAGTGGGACGAGGCTACGGCGATTCTGGTTGGCGATGCCCTGCAAAGTTTCGCGTTCCATCACCTTACCCACCTCCCCACCTCCGCCGATATTCGCGTGGAGTTAATCCGTGCATTGGCGGATGCCGCGCAAAAAATGGTACAGGGTCAGGCGCAGGATATGTCGGCGCAAACCGCCCACACCCACACGATAGCAGACATCACCGATTTACAGCAAAAGAAAACTGGGGCTTTGATTGACTGGGCGGCAACGGCTGGCGCTCGGCTGGCGGGCAATGCGGGTGCGGAGTTTCATGCGTTGCAAAACTACGCCCAGCCCATCGGTTTGGCCTATCAAATCCGCGATGATATTTTGGATAATGAGGGTGAGGCGACCCACCTTGGCAAACGCGCCCAAAAGGATGACTCCGCCAATAAGGCGACTTTTGTCTCGCTTTTGGGGATGGACGGGGCGAAAGCCCAAGCCGATATTTTGGCTGGGCAAGCGATTGATGCTCTGTCGCCTTTTGGCGATAGAGGCAAAATGCTCGCCGCGCTGGCGCGATTTGTTATTACGCGCAAACGGTGATAAAACCCCATTATGGTTAAGACGATTCCCACCCAAACACCCGTGCTGGATACGGTACATTCGCCCGCAGATATGCGGGATATGTCGGATTCAACCTTGCGGATTTTGGCCGATGAAGTCCGCGCCGAGACGATTCGCATTGTCTCTAAAACAGGTGGTCATTTGGGCGCGGGTTTGGGTGTGGTAGAGCTCAGCGTCGCCCTGCATGCCGTGTTTGACACCCCCAGAGCACGGCTGATTTGGGATGTCAGCCACCAATGCTATCCCCATAAAATCCTAACAGGTCGGCGTGATAAAATGCACAGTTTGCGCAAGGGCGGGGGGTTGTCTGGTTTTACCAAACGCGATGAGAGCCCCTACGACCCGTTTGGCGCTGCGCATAGTTCCACCTCCATTTCCGCCGCCTTGGGGTTTTCTGTCGCCCGAGATTTAGTAGGGGATTTGGCGGGTGCGGAAACGCCCATCAGCGATGTTATTGCCGTGATAGGCGATGGTGCGTTATCGGCTGGCATGGCCTATGAAGCGTTAAACAACGCCGGGCATTTGGGCAATCGTTTAATCGTGGTTTTGAACGATAATGATATGTCCATCGCCACCCCCGTTGGTGCGATGTCCTCCTATTTGTTAAAATTATATTCGGGCGAGCCGTTTCAGGATTTAAAAGCCGCGGCCAAAGGAGTCGTGTCATTTTTACCCGAACCCCTGCAGGACGGAGCAAAACGCGCCCGCGATGTTTTGAAACATATCGCGGTTGGCGGGTCGGGCGGCACTTTGTTTGAAAACCTAGGCTTTTCTTATATCGGGCCGATTGACGGGCATAATATGGAGCAGTTGTTGGAAGCCCTGCGGCTCGTCAAAGACCGCGCCACTGGCCCAGTTTTAATCCACACGATAACGAAAAAGGGGAAAGGCTATCGCCCAGCCGAGCAGTCCTTTGATAAATATCATGGGGTCAGCAGTTTTGATCCGGTATCGGGCAAACAGCATAAAACCCGCAGTAATATCCCCAGCTATACGCAGGTTTTCGCCCAGTGTTTAATGCAACACGCGCGGGTGGATAATAAAATAGTCGCGGTCACGGCCGCTATGCCCGATGGCACGGGGTTGGATTTATTTGCCGCTGAATTCCCCAAGCGGTGCTTTGATGTCGGGATTGCCGAACAGCACGCGGTGACTTTTTGCGCGGGCATGGCGGCGGCTGGATTAAAACCGTTTTGCGCGATTTATTCCACATTTTTGCAGAGGGGGTATGATCAACTGGTGCATGACGTGGCGATTCAAGGATTGCCCGTGCGGTTTGCCATTGACCGTGCTGGTTTTGTCGGGGCGGATGGGGCGACTCATGCGGGCAGTTTTGATATCGCGTTTCTGGCGAATTTGCCCGGGTTTGTCGTTATGGCGGCCAGTGATGAGGCGGAATTGGCGCGGATGGTGGCAACGGCCGTGGCGTATAATGACGGGCCGATTGCGTTCCGCTATCCTCGCGGAGGCGGTACGGGTGTGGGTATCGGCGAGGCTGAGATTTTGCAAATCGGCAAATCACGGGTGGTGCGTGAGGGTGCACAAGTCGCGATAGTGTCTTTCGGTGCGCGGTTAGCGGAGTGTTTATTGGCGGCGGATGATTTGGCAGAGCGGGGCATTAAACCTTCCGTCATTGACGCACGATTTGCCAAGCCGTTGGATGAGGCTTTATTGCTGGATTTGGCAAAGACCCACCGCGTGATTATAACGATAGAAGAGGGTGCGATTGGCGGGTTTGGCTCGCACGTAATGCAGTTTTTATCGGGTGCGGGTGTGTTGGATAGCGGGCGGGTTCGTGTGCGTTCCATGGTCTTCCCCGATGTATTCTTAGACCAAGACAGCCCAGAGCAAATGTACAAAGCCGCGGGCCTAACCGCCCAAGACATCTTTTTTACCGTTTCACAACTTTTGGATATTGCGGAATAAGTTTTTTGTGCTAGATATAATTAGGAGGATTAAAAATGATACCAGAACTTGGTAAATTAGAGCGTGTAGATTTACGCACAATATGGGAATCTGAAAATGTAGATTTTACCCCTTGGCTTGCCAAGGAAGAAAATCTTGAAATGTTGGGCGAAACCATCGGCATAAGTCTTGAACTGGAAGCCACAGAAAAAAATGTTGGACTTTTCCGTGCTGATATTTTATGCAAAAACATGGGTGATGATTCTAAGGAGTCTTGGGTTTTAATTGAAAACCAACTCGAACGGACAAACCATACCCATATTGGGCAACTTCTTACTTACGCTGCTGGACTGGATGCTGTTACTATTGTTTGGGTTGCGTCTAAATTTACTGAGCAACATCGTGCCACTTTAGATTGGCTGAATAAAATTACCGATGAAGAGTTTCAGTTTTTTGGATTAGAAGTTGAGGCATGGAAAATTGGCGATTCGCTTGCCGCACCAAAATTTAATGTTATTTCAAAGCCAAATAATTGGAGCAAATCTATCTCCCATGGGGCAAGAACAATTAATGAGGGCGAGTTAGGTGAAACCAAAGCCATGCAACTTCGCTATTGGCAAAGTTTTGAAAAATATTTACAAGATAAAGGTTCAACGCTAAGCCCACAAAATTCAATAGCAAGATCGTGGCAAAGATTTACTATTGGTGTTACTAGTGTTGCTATTGAATCAGTAATGAATATATCTGAAAATAAAATTAGGGTAGAGCTAAATATACAACATCCTGACCATGTTGATGCATATTTTAATTTGTTGTTTGCAGATAAGGAAGCAATAGAACAAGAAATTGGTTTTGAGTTGGTTTGGCGTGAAATGCCAGAAAAGAAAGGTTCAAAAATTACTGTTTATAAAGATGCAGATACTAAAGATGAAGAATCTTGGGAAGATCAGCATGCGTGGCTTAAAGAAACAGTAGAAAAGTTTGACCGTGTATTTAGAGAACGTGTAAAAAATCTTAACCCTGGCGACTGGAATCCAGACGCTTAATAAACGCAAAAAAAAAGAAAAAAGAAAAAAAGCGTGCAGGCTTGCCTGCACGCTCCCACTAAAACCTAAAACCTAATCGTTATTAAAACGTAAACACATCGCCGTCATAAACGGCAATATCCCCGCGCAGGCGAGGCTTATCCCTGCCAAGAATGCTAGGGCTCCGCTATACTCCAATCCGCCAAGGGCGGCACGCAGGCTTAACCCGCCAAAAATCAGGGTTGGGATATACAAAGGCAAAACAATAATGGACAGCAACAATCCACCGCGTTTCACCCCCAGAGTCAGTGCCGCCCCGAAGCTACCGATAAACGACAGGGCGGGTGTGCCAACCAGCAGTCCAATAAACAAAGCCCAATATCCGCCCATCGGCAACCCGAGCATATAACCCAAAGGCACGGAGGCAACGCACAAAGGCAGACCCGTGCAAACCCAATGGGCGATTGTTTTGCTTAAAACTATCATCGGCGCGGGTATCGGCGCGGTTAACAGGGCATCCAAGGCGCCGTCTTCTGCGTCCATAGAGAACATCCTATCCAAACTTAACAAATTTGATAATAACGCGCCTATCCATAAAACCCCGCCCGCTATCGCACCCAAAACTTGAGTGTCCGTGCCAACGCCAAAGGGGATGAAAACGACTAGGATAAGAAAAAACCCCAAGGCCAGCCCGAAACCCCCGCCAGCCCGTAGCGATAGTTTGATATCGCGTAAAAATAACGCAGTCATGCCAGCCCCCAATAGGTGGAATCCTGCGCGGTTTGGGTCGGGCGGAATTGGGTTAAATCAATATCGGTGGTGCGGGGTAGGTTCAAATCCTGATGGGTGGAAATCACCGCCATACCTGTTTTGCAATGGCTTTCAATGATGGTTTTTATCAGTTTTGCGTTGTCTTTATCCAAGGCGGCCAAAGGCTCATCCAATAGCCAAATCGCCGCCTTTGCTAGTAAAATTCGCCCAAACGCCACACGGCGACATTGCCCCGCCGATAGGGTATGGGCTGGATAATCACGCAAAGCGGTCAGGTGTAAATCGGTGATAACCGATGCAAGCTGCGTTTTATCGGCACAATAAATCCGCGCCCAGAATTGTAAATTCTCTGCCACGCTCAACGCTGGTTTCAAACCGTTTGAATGCGCCAGAAATACGGAGGATTCGGGGTCAATCTTTAATCTGCCACTGCTGGGATTCGCCAATCCTGCCAGTGTTTTTAACAGAGTGGTTTTGCCCGTGCCATTACCGCCGCGTAATAAAACACATTGCCCCAAGCCCAGCGAAAAGCTGACGTTTTGTAAGACCGCTTGCCCACCACGGGCGCAACAGATGTTGGAAAGCTCTATATGCATGGACAGGGTTATAGCAAAACCCCCGCTAAAATAAAACCCACTCGTGGGTGCACAGGCGGGTGTGCGGGGGGATACGCAGGTAGGTGAGCGGGCAAATCCGCCAAAATACCATCATTTTTCTTAATATTGTTCGTATTTTTTCATAACACCCACTTGCGGGTCTTGTCTTTTTGGTTTTTTTATCGCAAAAGCCCGCTTGCAGGGTTGCCTGTTTGCCCCTATAGCTCAGCTGGTAGAGCAACTGATTTGTAATCAGTAGGTCCGCGGTTCGAGTCCGTGTGGGGGCACCACTCTTCAAATACCCCTTATTACTATGACTTAACTAGGAACGTTCAGCGTATTCCATCGTCTCGGTATTGACGTTAATCTCCTGCCCCTCATCAATAAAGGGCGGCACCATAATCCGCACACCATTATCCAAAACCGCAGGTTTGAAACTGCTGGCGGCGGTCTGCCCTTTGACAACAGGCTCAGTCTCTTTGACGATACACGATACCTTCGCGGGCAGGCGCGCGTTTAACGCTTCGGTCTCATGGTATTCAATATGTACCATCATTCCCTCTTGCAAAAATGGCCGTTGTTCGCCCAACATCGTGGCGGCGATTTCGGTTTGCTCATAGCTTTCCATATCCATAAAAACCAGCATTTCGCCTTCTTCATATAGGAATTGTTGGTCTTTTTGCTCCAACCGCACCTTTTCCACCTTATCGGCAGAGCGAAACCGCTCGTTCAATTTGGATTGGTTGCGGACATTGCGCAATTCCACTTGAGCAAAGGCACCACCCTTGCCAGGTTTGACCTTATCGACCTTGATGGCGACCCAAAGGCTATCATTATGTTCCAAAACATTGCCTGGGCGAATGTCGTTAGCGCTGATTTTTACCATAAATTTTTACCATAGTTTAATACATTGTGATTCATAAGCAAGACTTATTCGCCCGTATAGCATGCAGGAATAGGGTTTGCAAGCGGAGTTTATCGGGGTTTTGGGGGTGTGTTTTCGTAATTTTGACAAAAGAGCTATGCGTTCAGTGCATAGCAGATATGACTTGAATGGGGTAGCTAAGCGGTAAATTATATGTCATATTAACCTTTTAGTAACACTTGGGCGCAAAGCCCAATATAAATAAGACAATGAAGGAAGAAAAAGAATGTTTGATTTTGTGAATACAGCCGACACAGTGGCAGAGACGAATGCCCAAGGTCGCCGTGCGCGTAATTTGTTTGCCGCCGTGGTTTTGGCGGCTTTGGACGATGCCATTGCTGAGAATATGAAATATGGCAATGGTGTGGAATCGATAGCCCGTTGGGCACGGTCGCGCGATGGTCGTGATGTTTTGATGTGCGCGGGGATTGACCCGACAGAGCGATGCGTGGAAGGCCTGATGCGGTTTGTGGAAAAAGGCGTGCGGACTTCTGTCGCGCTCAGCCGTGAAGAGAGCGACCGCCAAGCGGCGGCGCGGGCGGCGGCTTAGTTTTAGTGATTAGTGATTAGTGATTAGTGATTAATGATTAGTGATTAGTGATTAATGATTAGTGATTAGTGATTTTTTAAGATGCCTAATGTTAGAGATGCGGAACAAATAAAAGCGATTATTGATAAGCGCAAAATAACAACGCTTTACCATTTTACCCAATTGAGTAATTTGGGAAGTATTTTTGAAAGAGGATTATTGCCACGTGCGCAACTTGAAAAACAAGGGTTAGAATCTAATTTCACTGATAAGTATAGATTGGATAATCATCCCAATGCTACTTGCTGTTCGGTTGAGTTTCCAAACTATAAAATGTTTTACGTAGTAAGGCAGAAGCACGGAGATGCGCAGTGGGTTGTTATAGAGCTTAATCCTGATATATTGCATGAAAAAGAGTGTGCTTTTTATTATACTAATGCTGCGTCAAGTGAAGTTAGAAATAGGAATATAAATGATTTTACGAGTGCGCAAGATTTGGAAGACTTATTTCAAGAGTTTGAAGGTTGGGCAACCCGTGCTCAAATGAAATTACCTGATAATTACCCAACCGACCCACAAGCCGAGGTTTTGGTATTTGACCAAATTGAACAAAAATATATTCAAGCGGTTTATACAAATAATAAAGATACCGTAGATGAGTGGAATGCAAAAAACCTAGGTATAAAATTTGTTTTTGCGCCTAACGCCTTTAAGGCAAGATAAGATTGGATACATTGGAAAAAAAATGGCAACCCGCACTATATATATACCAGACCCAGATAAACTAGGTGTCATTAAAAAAGACATTAAATTTGAATGGTTTGCGGGTTTCGCACCCTCTCAAAAACAAAAATCCATCGTTTCTTTGCACGAGGCGGGGTATGAAGAAGGAATCTTTCCCATATTGGAAATATCCAGTAAATCGCTTGATGAGGAAGGGATAAAAGCCAGCGCATTTAATCTTTTCCTATACCCAGAAGACAACAAAAAACGGCTTTGCGTGGAATCCGCCTTTCAGGGCAGTAAGGTATTCAGACGTGCGGGACCTTTTCCCGATATTTACAAAATGACCGCCCGCGAGGCAAAAAAAACCATCCGCGAGCGGGCAGAAAATGCGGGCGAATTAACAGGCTTTGACTTTCAGGGCGAGCCTTTCCCCCGCGAACCCAAAACATTTTTTTATGATTGGATATACATCACTGCGTTGTCTGCCGATGAATGGCTGGCGAATACAGTGGCACAATATAAAGGCTTTACAGATATAGAATTTAATCCGCAAAAATCAATAAATTGCCAAGCCTATTCCGCAGCTGCTTATGTGTCTTTGGTGAAAAATAACTTGTTGCGGGATGCTTTGGATTCCAAAGAAGCCTTTAAAGATATTCTTGAAACCGCCTATAAGCCACAATTAAAAACTGGGCAATCAGCGTTTGACATTTAAGCGGTAGTAAAGGCTGGCGGGGTCGTGCCACAATAACCCCACTAATCACTAATCGCTAAACCGGCATCTCCGCCCGTACCCTCTGGCGCAAACTATCAATTGAAATCGTCTGCCCGCGTTTCTTAAAACACCAATAAGTCCAGCCATTACAGCTCGGCAAGCCCTCTAACCCCGCGCCAACCTGATGGATAGAGCCGCGTTGATCGGCAGCAATTAACGTGCCATCGGCGCGGATTTTCGCGCTATGTCGCCCGTGATAGGAATATAATTTATCCCCCGCCGCCAGCAAGCCACGTTCGACCAATTGCCCAAAGGCGACCCGAGGCTCGGCGCGTTTGCATCGGCTGATACTGATACTATCGCTATCCAAAGTCTTCACACCCGCAATCCGTTTTTTCGCCACGGCGCAATAGCCCGCATCGCGTTCCAAGCCAATATAATTCCGCCCCAATCGTTTTGCCACAGCCCCGGTTGTCCCCGTGCCAAAGAACGGATCCAGCACAACATCACCAACATTCGTCGTTGCCACCAAAATACGATGTAACAGAGATTCGGGCTTTTGCGTCGGATGGGCTTTGTCGCCGTTTTCATCGCGCAAACGCTCGCCGCCATTGCAAATCGGCATCACCCAGTCAGAGCGCATTTGCACCCCATCATTCATCGCCTTTAACGCTTCGTAATGAAACACGGGTTTGGTTTTTTCCGATTTGCCGGCCCAAATCATCGTCTCGTGCGCGTTGGTCAACCGCACCCCGCGAAAATTCGGCATCGGGTTGGATTTGCGCCAAATCACATCGTTTAAAATCCAAAACCCAGTGTCTTGCAAAATCGTGCCAACGCGAAAGATATTGTGATAAGAGCCAATAACCCAAATCGCCCCGTTCGGTTTCAAAACCCGTCGCGCTGCCGCCAGCCAATCGCGGGTGAAATCATCATAAACGCGAAAACTGGCGAATTGATCCCAGTCATTATCCACCGCATCAACCTTTGAACTATCGGGGCGATGGAGATCACCCTTTAATTGCAGATTATAGGGCGGGTCGGCGAAAATCAAATCAACGCTGTTTTCGGGCAGGGTGTTCATCAAGGCAACACACTCACCCAGATGGATTTTGTTTAGAGTTTTTTTGGGAATTGGATTCGAATCCGAATCCGTTTTTATTTTTGTCATCACTGCTTGCCGTTTTTTTATTTTTGTTTTTAGGCAGATAGGTCGCCCTATCCATATCGGTTTAATGCCCCGATTGCGCAGGCATGTCAATTTTTTGTAGGCTTCGCGATGAAAATAATAAAAACGGGGTTTTAGCCCGCGCCCGACAATAACACTATCTTGTGTATCGGTTTGAACAAACGTCTATGGTGTGGGGTGACCCCAAGGTCTTGTAATGCCAAGTGATGCAAATTTGTCCCATATCCAGCATTTTTTTCCCAGCCGTATTGTGGGTAATCCTGCGCCAATTTCGTCATCAAACGGTCGCGGCTGACCTTCGCCACGATAGACGCGGCCTTTATACAATCAAATTTGCTATCGCCTTTGATGATGGTTTGCGCCGGGCAGGGCAGGTTTTTCGGCATTTGATTGCCGTCAATCAGGGCAAGAGTTGGACGGGTTGGCAGACCGATAATAGCCTCCCGCATGCCTTTTAGCGTGGCCTGTAGGATGTTTAGCTGCTCTATATCATGTGTGCCGATATGCACCACGCAAAACTGCGAGGTTTGGGTTATTGCGTCAAACAGAGCTTCACGGCGTTTTTTTGACAGGGTTTTGGAATCGGCCAGCCCTGTGGGGATTTTATCAGGGTCGGGGTTTAGAATAACCGCCGCCACGGTAACTGGCCCAGCCCAAGAGCCGCGACCTGCTTCATCTACTCCTACTATTTTTTCACTATATACCATGGGACGGCTAACATAGTTTCTTTGAACGACCTAAAAAACACCAGTTGTATGAGTTTCGGCAAACCCTATCATAACTAACAACTAATAACTAATAACTAACAACTATTTAGGTCCAACCAGCATAACCATCTGGCGACCTTCGGTCTTTGGCGCGTTTTCCACCTTGCCGTCTTCGCCTATTGCCTCTTCCACACGTTGCAACAAAGCCAAGCCCAGATTCTGGTGCGCCATTTCACGCCCACGAAACCGCATAGTAATCTTACATTTATCGCCATTGGCAAGGAATTTCAGAATACTGCGCAATTTCACATCAAAATCATGGGTATCCGTGTTCGGACGGAATTTGATTTCTTTAATCTCAATGTTTTTTTGCTTTCTACGCGCGTCCGCCTCGCGTTTTTGCAATTCGTATTTGAACTTGCCCAAATCCATGATTTTGGCAACGGGAGGATTGGCGTTGGGCGATATTTCCACAAGGTCAAGCCCCGCGTTTTGCGCCTTTTCCAAGGCATCCGCTGGGCGGATAAGCCCAACATTTTCGCCATTTTCATCAATCAGGCGGATTTGGTCTGCCTCGATACGTTCGTTTGCGCGCGGTCCGGTATCGCGCTTTGGGGGGGCATAATGGGGTTTGCGTGCTATGGTTTTTTTCCTTGTTTTATGGGTATTTGTCGTCAAATACCCCGTTATATTAGCCTATCTGTGCTGGTGCGTCAAGCCTTTGATGCAATAAATACATAAAAGTTGTTGGAAATCGCGTAAAAGGGCTTGATTTTTCGCAATTTTTCACGCATACGTGAGTTTCATACAGAAAAATCCTGCAAAACAAAACGATAAGCAGGCAAAAAATGAACTATGGAGCAAAGAAAATGACTAAAAATACCGTGATTATCATGATAATTATACTGGCTGGCGTGGCGGGGTTTGTCTTTTGGCAAAACCAAGCAGGCGGGGCAGGGGCACTTGCCAAGGCTGAATCTGCGGCGATGGTTGCACGTGAAACTATGAACGCTGCCGATTCGCCTGAGGCGATGATGGAAGCTGTCCAAGCAACCGCACGTAAAGATGCCGAGGCACTGATTGCCAAGGATGCAATGGGTAAATAGTTTTTTAGCGATTAGCGATTAGCTATTAACGATTAACGATTAACGATTAACGATGAATGCCCTGCGGGTCTGCGTCATCGCTTTGCGATGCCACCACGGGGTGCGCCCGCACCCTTGAGGGCAAGCCCTCTTCGGGGCGGGCGCACCCAAGCCTGTCCGAGCCTCTTTTGCCAAGCCTAAATAAATTTAGAAAGTGCCTATCGCCAACTCCCAAGTATTCTAAACAAATAATCTAACCTGTCGTCTTGTTATTCCAGATAGTAAATTTATAATAATCTTATCATCTTGTAGCCCAAGGCTTTTGTGTATGGGCTTTTGCCTGTTTTTATCTCGGTCGGGCAGGTTCAACTGCCCTTATGGGCAAAAGCTCTATATGCACAAAAGCCCCCACTAATCGTTAATCATTAATCGTTAATCGTTAAAACTCCACCCCAATTTGCGCTTTAATCCCAGCACGAAAAGGGTGCTTTATCAGCTCCATCTCTGTCACCATATCGGCAATCTCGATTAGCTCTTCAGATGCGTTGCGACCGGTAATCACAACATGCGTCATCATCGGTTTTTCATCACGCAGAAACGCGACAACCTCTTTTATATCAACATAATCATAACGCAGAGCGATATTCAATTCATCCAGCAAAACCATGCGATTGGTCTCATCCCGAATCAACTCCTTGGCCTTTTGCCACGCTGCCTGCGCCATTTCGGTATCGCGGGTTTTGTCCTGAGTCTCCCAGGTAAAACCCTCCCCCATCGTGTGAAAACTACACACATCGCTGAACCGCGCCAAAATCAAATCACGCTCACCCGTTGACATCCCGCCCTTGATAAATTGAACAACGGCGCAGGTCATCCCATGGGCAATATGGCGAAAAATCATGCCAAAAGCGGCGGTGGATTTGCCCTTACCCTTGCCCGTATGGACAATAATCAACCCCCGTGCCTCGGTCTTTGTTGCCATGATTTTATCACGGGCGACCTTTTTCTTGGCCATTTTGCTGTTGTGGCGGTCTGCGTCAGCACTGTTATTAGTGGGGGTATTGTTAAGTGTATCTGTGGTCATGTCGGCTCTCCTATTATGCTCCTATTATGATAGTCCGTCTTACCTATAGCCAAACTGCCACGATTTCACCAGTCAAAACCTTGCACTTTTTTCCCAGCCATGATAAACAGCCGATAAATAACCACAAACCCCCAAAAGAAAGCAAAGGTAAAAAAATGGGCTACCGCATCGCTGTTGTCGGCGCGACTGGAAATGTCGGCCGTGAAATGTTGACGATACTGGCAGAACGCCAGTTTCCGATTAATGAAATTGTCGCCCTTGCGTCGCGCCGCTCGCTTGGGACGGAGTGCGATTTTGGCGATTCCACGATAAAAACAAAAGACCTTGACGGGTTTGATTTCACTGGCTGGGATATGGCTTTGTTTGCCATTGGTGCCGAGGCAACGAAAAAATACGCCCCCATAGCCGCCAAGGCAGGATGTGTTGTGATTGATAACTCTTCGCTGTATCGCTATGATAGCGAGGTGCCATTGATTGTGCCAGAATGCAATCCTGACGCTATCATGGGTTACGCCAATAAAAACATCATTGCCAATCCGAATTGTTCGACCGCGCAGATGGTTGTTGCGTTAAAACCCCTGCATGATAGGGCGCGGATTAAACGGGTGGTTGTTTCCACCTATCAGTCTGTTTCTGGCTCTGGCAAGGACGCGATTGATGAGCTGTGGAATCAAACCAAGGGTCGCTATGTGCCAGGCACGCAGGTGGAGCCGCGGGTTTTTCCCAAACCCATTGCTTTTAACGTTATTCCCCATATTGATGTGTTTATGGAGGATGGCAGTACCAAAGAAGAATGGAAAATGGTGGCAGAAACGAAGAAAATCGTTGATAAATCCATCAAAGTAACCGCCACTTGTGTTCGTGTGCCTGTGTTTATTGGCCATTCAGAGGCTGTCAATATAGAATTTGAGGAGTATTTGGACGAATCCGAAGCTCGTGAAATCCTGCGTACCGCGCCAGGGATTGTTGTGGTTGATGACCGTAAGGATGGTGGTTATATCACGCCGATGGATTGTGTCGGGCAGTATGCCACCTATATCAGTCGGATTCGCCAGGATACCACGATTGAAAACGGGTTAAACCTGTGGTGCGTGTCCGATAATCTGCGTAAGGGTGCGGCGTTAAACGCCGTGCAAATTGCCGAGCTGTTGGGACGGCGGGTTTTGAAAAAAGGGTAGGGGCTAGTTTATTGACACTCCTGCGGAGTGACGCGATAAGGCTTTCGCCAGCCCACAAGTGGGCTTTGGCAAAAGCCGATTGGGCTCCTATCGCGGGGTGCGGATGCCACCCGTTGGTTGCCTATTTAGGTAAGACAGCGAATCATGTGCGATGTGTGCTTGATTCGCTTTTGTGGGTGATTTTGGGGGTTCAAAAAACCCATTTTACCCGTATTTTGGGCAAATCTGGGGGGTGTTTTAGCTGATTTTCGTTAAAAATCGCTAACATATTCGTGTAAATGTGATATATTTATTACCGAATGCTAAGAAGTATCATATCTGCAACAGTCGCCGATTACGCCAAAAAAACCCTTGTAAAACAAGGGTTTGCGTGGCGACACCGTAATAAATTTTCCGCAAAATCGTTAACAATTTGTACTGATTTGCCCTAAAATCGGCTTTTATAACCTATCTGTGAAAGATTAGTCATTTTATTCTTGGAAAATCATTGCTATAAAGAGCTATGTCGTTCGAACAGATCGATCTAAACTTTCATGTAACTTAAGGACTGAAACAATGAAAATTAAAATTATCACAGTTGCCGCAGCTGCTGCAATGAGTGTTGCAATGTTTGCTTCATCTGCTTCTGCAGATATGGCTTCAGAAGCAACAATGCTAACTGGGACTCTTTACAAGGCTTTAAAAGCTGAAGGTCTTCCAACAGACAACATCGACAAGCTGACTCTTTCAGAAATTCTTCAACTGAAACTTATTCTTGAAGATGACGAAATGGGCGGAAGCCGTGCTCAAGCAATGAAAATTTTGGACAAAAAGTAGGTTCGCCTATTTGGCATTTATTGCCGTTTGAAAGAAATTTCAAAAAAGGCGGTCGCGTTATGCGATCGCCTTTTTTATTTTCGGGCAGATGGGCGATTCGTGCCAAACATAATCAATCGTTATTTTCACGCTAAACTCTGCCAAGCATAGATAGGGCTTTTGGCATGCTCCTGCTCAAAGAGCAGGGGCTACGCACAAAAGACCCCGCCCTCGCGTGGGGCGGAAATTAAAGGGCTACAAACCTTTTACTACCCGCATTATAGATCTTCAAATCCCCGCTTTTAATATCCAGCCACGCACCGTGCAGGGATAAATCACCCGCAACCACCTTTTCACGGACAAAATCAAAGGTCATCAGGTTTTCCAAGGACAGCAAAACCGCTGCCTGTTCCAGTGCAACCAGTTGCGCCGTGCGATCCCCAGACCCGTCCAGCCCATCATAGGCGGGACGCATCAAAGCGACCCATTGCCCAACAAAGCTAGAATCGCCCCCCGAATCATCACCCGAATCACTCTCTTGTTTTTTTGCCGAACACCCATCATAACAGGCGGCAACCCCTGCGCACCCCGAATGTCCCATCACGATAATATGCTGAACCGCCAGATTTTGCACTGCGTGTTCAACCGCCGCCGCCGTTGCCAAAACATGCGAATCGCCCACAGACGGCACAAAATTGGCGATATTACGATGGACAAACAAATCCCCCGCCCCAGCGTTAAAAACCTCTGTCGGTAACACCCGACTATCACAGCATGAAATCACCAACGCAGGCGGCGACTGCCCCGCCACCAGCCGTTCATAAAGCGCGCGATTATCGTTAAACGCCCCCCTTTGCCAGTTGCCCACATTTTTTGCCAAATCGCTTGGCAAATTGCTCGCATAATCCATTTTGCTTTCCTTTTGTTTTTGTGGTATCAAAATAATCTAATAGGGGTATAGCCAAAACCCGCCCTCATATCAACCACAATTAAGGCAAACATAATGACCCTTCACCTCACCCCCTCTGTTTTTGCCCCCGAGTCGGTGCGCACGCTCAAAACCAGCATCCCGATTTATGTGATAGAGGCAGATGATTTTCCCGATTGGATAAAAACGCAAGACAAACCAATCCAAAACTGGCTGAATGGGGTGGATTTTTGTGGCAGCCTCAGCCAAATCGCGATTTGGCCTGATAAAACAGGGCAACCATCAAAGGTTTTCGCGGGGTGGGGAACGCCCGCCACGCGGTCGCGAGCGCGGCTTCACATGGCGGGGATTGCGAAGAAACTGCCCAAGGGCGATTATCATATCGCATCAGAGCACTCCCAAACCGAGCATGAAACCCACACGTTGGCGTGGGGGTTATCGCATTATGTCTTTGATCGCTATAAAACCAAACCCGCGCAAACCGCACGATTGTTACCCCATGCAAAGGTTGATATTGCGCGGATGAACGCCCTGATAGCGGGGGATTTTATCGCACGGGATTTGATTAACATCCCCGCCAATGATATGGGTCCTGCGGATTTGGAAATGGCAACCCGCGTTCTTGCCAAACATCATAAAGCCGATTTATCCTCTATAACGGGGGATGATTTGTTAAAACAAAACTTCCCCCTGATTCACGCGGTCGGGCGGGCGGCGACGCAAGAGCCCCGTTTGCTGGATTTGCGTTGGGGCAATCCGAAACACCCGAAAATCACCCTTGTTGGTAAGGGAGTTTGTTTTGATACAGGCGGGTTGAATATCAAAACGGGTAATTTCATGGGATTGATGAAAAAGGATATGGGCGGGGCGGCAACCGTGCTGGGCTTGGCGCATATGATTATGTGTCAAAAACTGCCCGTGTGCTTGCGTGTGCTGATTCCAGCGGCGGAGAATTCCATTTCTGCTGACGCATTCCGCCCGCAGGATGTTTTGACCAGCCGTAAGGGATTGCGGGTTGAGGTTAATAATACCGATGCAGAGGGTCGTCTGGTTCTGGCCGATGCTCTGGCTTTGGCGGATGAAGAGTCGCCCGATTTGATGATTTGCCACGCGACCCTGACGGGGGCGGCACGGGTGGCTTTGGGTGGCGATTTGCAGCCGTTTTATTGCGATAATGATGGGCTTTCGGATGATATTTTTAAGGCGGGGAAAGCCAGCGATGATCCGGTTTGGCGGATGCCATTTTGGCAACCTTATGAGACGGATATTGAACCCGATATTGCCGATTTGGATAACGCACCGCCTGGGTCTATGGCGGGGTCTATTACGGCGGCTTTGTTTTTGCGCAGGTTTGTGGAAAAGGCGGCGGATTTTGTTTATCTGGATATTTATAGCTGGTCGGTAAAGGATGTAGGGGCGGCCAGCAAAGGTGGTGCCTGTCATTCGGCGCGGGCGTTGTTTTGCTTGATAGAATCGCGCTATGGCTAAGACCGAGACCCAATACCGAATCACCGTCCCCGTGGGTGATATGTTTGATAAACCGAATGGCGGGCTGATACGTCAAATCCTGTTTGGCGAGGGGTTTTTGTGTGATTTAACCACCGCCCGTGATGGCTGGGTTTTGGGGTCGCGAGCCGAGGACGGCTATACTGGTTATATCAGGCATTCGAGTCTGTCGGCGTGGGTCGCGCCAAACGCGCAGGTTGGTGTCGGTGGGGCGCATGTTTATGGTGCTGCTGAGGTGAAAACTCTGCCCGTGGCTCTGCTGCCGTTTCAGGCAAAGATTTGCGTTTCTGATGATAAAAATGCGTCTGATTTTGCCACGCTAACAACGGGCGGGTTTATTCCCCACTCGCAAATTCTTAATACCCCGCAAACCGATTATGCCAAAAAAGATTATGTTAGTATGGCTGAGATGTTTTTGAACACCCCCTATCTTTGGGGTGGGGAGTCGCAATTTGGCATGGATTGCTCTGGTTTGATTTACCGAGCCTTACGTGGGGTTGGGCTGGAGTGCCCCGCCGATAGCACCCCGCAACAGGGTTTGGGGCAGGAAATCCCTGCTGATAATACTCTAACCCAAAACCTAATTAGGGGCGATTTGATTTTCTGGCACGGGCATGTTGGCATGATGCGTGATAGCCAAACCCTGCTTCACGCCAACGCCCATCACATGCGCACGATTGCCGAGCCTTTGGCACAGGTCATAGCCCGTATTAAAGCCGACACGAACGACACACCCCTAACCCGCAGAAGACTAGCAGACGACTGGCAAAGGATTAACCATGCGTGATTTTCATCTAGGCGGACGTTCTGCCGTTTATGGCACAAATGGGATGGTTGCCACCTCCCACCCTTTGGCGAGTCTGGTTGCCATTGATATTCTTAAATCGGGCGGTAATGCCGTGGATAGCGCGATTGGCGCGGCGGTGCTGCAAGGTTTGTTGGAACCGCATATGACGGGATTGGGCGGGGATTGTTTTGTTTTGTTATCGCCCGCAAACAGTGATGAAATCGTTGCCTTAAACGGCTCTGGTCGTGCGCCAAAGGGGTTATGTGCCGAAGATTTACGCGAAGCGGGGCATAAAACTATGCCGATAAACGCGGCTGCCTCCGTCACCCTGCCTGGCGCGGTTGATGGGTTTTGTCGCCTATCGGCCGATTACGGACGGCTTGGGTTGGATAAAATCCTTGCCCCAGCGATTCATTATATGCGTGAAGGTGTCGCCATCAGCCCGCGTACCGCCTTTGATTGGGCAATCGCCGCAAATCATCTGCAAGGACGGGCGCGGGAGTTTTATTTAAAAGACGGCAAACCCCTGCAAACGGGTGATATTTTCACCCTGCCAAAACAGGCGGAGGTATTGGAATTAATAGCCAAACATGGGCGGGCGGGGTTTTATGAAGGGGCAGTGGCGGGCGATATGGTGGCATCACTAAACGCTCTTGGCGGGGTGCAGTGTTTGGAGGATTTTGCCACGACTCACTGCGATTATACCACGCCGATTTGTGCCGAGTATAAGGGGATAGAGCTGTGCGAACATCCGCCAAACGGACAGGGTGCGACGGCGATTTTGATAAATAATATTTTGGCGCATTTTGACCTTGCGGGCTATGACCCGCTTGGGATTGAACGCGCGCATGTGGAGGCTGAGGCGACAAAACTTGCCTATGATGCCCGCGATAGGATTATTGCGGATGCCGATTATACCGCACGGCTGGATTATATGGTTGCGGCAGAAACCGCGGCTCGGCTGGCCGGAGTGATACAGATGAACAAAGCACAAGCGGGGATAAAAACCCTGAGCGAGGCGGTTCATAAAGACACCATTTGCCTGTCGGTTGTTGATAAAGACCAAATGGCGGTGTCCTTGATTTATTCGGTGTTTCACTCGTTTGGTTCTGGTTTAGCCTCCGATATTTACGGTATTAATTTCCAAAACCGCGGGGCGGGGTTTAATTTAACGCGGGGGCATCCGAATGAAGCGGGCGGGGGCAAACGCCCGATGCACACGATTATTCCTGCCATAGCTCGGCAGGCTGGGCGTGTTATTATGCCGTTTGGCGTTATGGGCGGCGCGTATCAACCCTGCGGGCATAGCCGCTTTTTAACCAATCTGGTGGATTATGGCATGGATATACAGGCGGCGATTGATGCGCCAAGGTGCTTTGCCGAGGGTGCGGATTTGGCGGTTGAACGCGGGTATTCGGCGGCTGTGCGCCAAGGGCTGGCCGATTTGGGGCATAAAATAACCACCCCGATTGTTCCGATTGGCGGCGCACAGGCGGTGTTTATTGACTATGATAAAGGTGTGCTTATCGGCGGTAGTGATCCGAGGAAAGATGGTGCGGCTGTTAGTTATTAGTTATTAGTTATTAGTTATTAGTTATTAGTTGTTAGTGATTGGAGGTTGGTTATTAGAAGTTAAGGGTAGAGGTTTTTTGTTTGCGCCATTTCTTTGTGGCAAGCCACTTTGAAATGTCGCCCGCCCGCCCACCCCTCCTGCGGAGAGCTGGACGGGCTATTTTTTGGCTGGGGTTTAGCTCAGCGTCTTGTATATAGTCTAAATAAATTTAGAACATAGTTATCGTCTTGAAACCTAAGGCTTTTGTGTATGGGCTTTGCATGTTTTTATTTTGGTCGGGCAGGTTCAACTGCCCTATGTCGTGATGACGAAGACCCGAAGGGCAGACTCACTAATAACTAACAACTAACAACTAATAACTAACATATAGGCGGCACCATTTCTGCACCCGTCTCTATCCCCAAGGATTCTGCCATTCCGCCGTTTATCTCTAAAATATATTGTATCGCCTCCCCGCCAAAAATCGGGGTTTCATCCAAAGGCACAGCGCGGGGATGGATTTTCTGCAAAACCCCGTGTTCATCAAAAAACAACATATCCAAAGAAATCAGAGTATTACGCATCCAAAACGACACTCTACGCGGTGCGTCATAGATAAACAGCATCCCAGAAAATTGCGGCATCGAGCGTCTGTGCATCAAACCATTGGAACGAGTTTCATCGGTATCCGCTACCTCAACCGTGAAATCAACCACGCCAAATTCCCCGCGTAGTTTTACCGATGTGGTTTGGCAGTCGCCAGAAATATGGTCGGCAAAAACGGGCGTGATAAACACGCATAAAAAAACCAGCCCGAAAAAAACCAGTACAGCAAAAATGGATTTGGCACGTTTAAAAAAGAACAACATTTGCGGCATAACACCCCCTCGTTTGATTTCACCCCTATTACCACAGATCGGGCGAAAATACCACACCATAAGGGTTTGCTCTTGACACCTAACCCATCCTATAATAACAAAATTAACCACATACTTCACCCAGAAAACAACCCCTGCTACCATGAGACCACAAACCAACGCTATTGATATGTTTTTGTTCAAATATCGGGGCATCCTGCCACCGTTATTTTTGATTGCTGCGCTGGGCTTGCAGATAAATTTCGCGGTCTTTGCACGCGGGGCAGGGGGTTGGGTGGATTTGCCCAATATCGCCCTGATTAGCTTTGGGCTGTTTGGGATGGGGATTCGGATCTTTGCCATTGGCTATGCTGGCAAGAATACCTCTGGTCGGAATATTATCGGTCATGTGGCGGATAGTTTGAATACCACGGGGATTTATTCTATCTGTCGTAACCCGTTGTATTTGGGTAATTTTTTTCTGTGGCTGGCATGTGTGATGGCGCTGGACTCTGTGCCGATTATCGCACTGTTCCTTATTGCCTTCTGGTGGTTTTACTCCCGTATTATCCAAAGCGAGGAAGCCTTCCTGATGCAAAAATTTGGCACGGAATATAGCGATTATCACGCCAGAACTTGGCGGATTTTGCCGAATATCCTCACCTATCGGCGCGGGCAAACGCGGTTTGATATGATGCGGGTATTTCATCAAGAAAGCGGTGGGTTGCTGGCGTTTTTCACCGCCTTTATCATCAGCGATAAGGCGGATATATTGCTGGGTGGGGAGTTTGCGCCTTTGATGGAAGACGTAATACTTTTGGCAGGATTTGGGTTATCCTTTTGCCTATATGGGTTTTTGAGATGTATCAAACCCCCCAAAAAATAACCCTTACGGATACAATACCCCTTACGGATTTAGCCGCGTAATCGCCCAATCGGCATTTAATGTCGCCCGTTCAAACAAAAACCGATCGTGCAGGCGGTCTTTGCCATCCTGCCAAAATTCCACCGCCAAAGGATACAGGCAATAGCCGCCCCAAAACGGCGGACGCGGTGGCGAATCGCCGAATTTCGCGGTTAATTCCGCCACGCGGTCTTCCAACTCGCGCCGATTTTTCAAAGGCGCGGATTGTTGGGAGGCCCAAGCACCAATCTGGCTCTGCGGATGGCGCGAATAAAAATAGGCATCGGCACGCTCGTTATCTTGTTTGCCAACCAGCCCACGCACGCGGATTTGGCGTTTTTGCGTCTTCCAATGGACGACAAAAGCCGCCTTTTTGGCATAATCCAATTCTTTCGCCTTGGCAGAGCCATAATTGGTATAAAAAACAAACGCTTCTGTCGTGATATCCTTTAGCAAAACCATCCGTGCGTTGGGCAAACCTTGCGAATCAACGGTCGCCAAGGAAATCGCGTTTGGGTCAATCGATTCCGTACTATGCGCCTGCGCCAGCCAATCCTTAAACAAGGCAATTGGGTTTTTCGTGGCAAAGATTTCAGCTTGTAATTGTGCGGATTTATCAGACATAGGCGATTCTTTTGATAGAGTTCTTTTGTGGCTATTATAGCGGATTTTTCGCGTTTGGCTAGGGGGGATAAAAATCTTGTGGAAAAAATTGTGAAAAAATGCTTGATTTTATTTGAAATTTGCCTAAACTGGGTTTTATGGCACTTTATCAAATCCAAACCCAAAGGAAACCACTCATGACTCCCGACAAAAACACCGATAACAATACCTATAAAAATAAAACGATAACCGCTTTTATCAACCGATTCGCGCTTATCTGTCTTATTGCCAGTGGCATGATGCTAACCGCCTGTGGTGATAAAGAATCCCCAGAGTCACGCCACGGTTGGTCATCGCGTTCCTTTACCCTAGAAGATGATTTATCAGGTCAAGTCGCCACTGCAGGCACTAGTGCACAGTTCCTTGCCGCAACTCTTGCATATCTAAGACGTACTGGGTTTGAGGAATATCAAAGAGAAGGCACCATAGGTTTCCACGCGATTCGTGGCAATGATTTTGATGTTGATAACACGTCGCTGGGTGCCACGGATGGGATTCTTGTCATGCAAACCAGTGGCAGTGATGGGGGAGGCGGGCATGTGTTTGCTGGCAGGCTGGGTACCACGGATGTCGGTCCAGCATTTGCACAGACCGAGCCCACCGCCACCTTTCGCGGTCGTGCCGTTATTTTATTAGTGCATAATAGAGGCGGCGGATTTTTTAGTTCGGGCAATAGTCTTGAAAATGTTGTATCGTTTGATAATCTTGCTCTCACGGCCAATTTTGAGGCAGGAACGTTAAGCGGTAGCAATACGAACACCTTGGGCGAGAAGTTGGATGTTAATGCCACTATTAACGATAATATTCTTTCGGGGACAGTGGACGTGACCTTTACAAATAGCGCGATTACCAGTGCTGCCAATCGGAGTCTTTTTCCTGCTAACAACCTAACCGGACGAATTGGTGAAAACGGCGCGGTTGCGACCTTTGCCAGCCATCTGGCACGGGGTCGCCCCAGCGATTACGCCCTTGGTGGCGGGTTTGTGGTAAAGCCAACCCCTGCTAATTAATCCATAAAAACCTCTAAAACTCCGAAACCCGAAAAAACTCTTGTATAAACCCAAAAAACTCTTTATGTATCGGTTAGTATAAAAAACATAACCCGAAAACATAAAGAGCAAAAAAATGACAAACGGTATAATGAAGGGCAAACGCGGACTCATCATGGGGGTTGCCAATAAGCAATCCATCGCTTGGGGGATAGCCAAATCGTGCTATGAGCACGGCGCCGAGCTGGCGTTTTCTTATCAGGGTGAGACCTTGAAAAAACGCGTTGAACCCTTGGCGGCCAGTATTGATTGCGATTTTCTGCTGGAATGCGATGTGACCAATCCTGCCTCCATTGATAGAGTCTTCAGCGATATTGAAAAACGTTGGGGTAAGTTGGATTTTGTCGTCCATGCCATTGGCTTTTCCGATAAAAACGAATTGCGCGGGCGGTATGTTGATACCTCTGGCGATAATTTCCGCACAACCATGGATATATCGGTGTATTCCTTTACTGCCGTGACGCAACGGGCGGAAAAACTGATGCCCGATGGCGGATCGCTGGTGACGTTAACCTATTACGGGGCGGAAATGGTTATGCCACATTACAATGTCATGGGGGTTGCCAAGGCGGCGTTGGAGGCTTCTGTGAAATACATGGCGATGGATTTGGGGCCAAAGAATATCCGCGTGAATGCCCTGTCTGCTGGGCCTATCAAAACGCTGGCGGCCTCTGGTATTGGTGATTTTCGCTATATTTTAAAGTGGAATCAGCTAAACGCGCCGCTGCGTAGGAATGTCACGACTGAGGATGTTGGCAAATCGGCGATGTATCTTTTGTCCGATTTATCCTCTGGCGTAACGGGGGAGACTTTGCACGTCGATGCGGGCTATCACGTGGTGGGTATGAAGGCAGAGGACGCACCAGATATTGATATTGTCACAGGGCGCAAGGAAAATCTTAAGGACGCGGGAGAATGAACACACCGCAACTGCCTCATGAAAAAGGGTTTCATGTCAGCTGGGATCAGTTGCATCGCGATAGCCGCGCTTTGGCGTGGCGGTTGGATGGGAAATGTGAAACGGGCGATTGGAAGGCAATAGTTGCTATCACCCGTGGCGGGATGGCTCCGGCAATGATTATCGCGCGGGAGTTGGATATTCGCATTGTTGATACCATCAGCGTGAAATCCTACGACCATCAAAAACAAGCGGAGGCACGGATTTTAAAAACCCCCGATGCTGATTTGGTCGGTGATGGCACAGGGATTTTGGTGATTGATGATTTGGTGGATAGCGGGCGTACCTTGGAATTGGTACGCGCGAAATACCCAAAGGCGCATTTTGCCACGGTCTATGCCAAGCCGAATGGACGCGCCATGGTGGATAGTTATATTACCGAGGTCAGCCAAGACACGTGGATTTTCTTTCCGTGGGATATGGCGTTGCAATATGTGGAACCCTATCGCGGCGGGTAGTTTTTTTGTGGTGGTGTACTATCGTGTGCGCGAAAATAATTCACAATTCACAATTCATCATTAACGCCCCAGATGTTCTGGTAAAACCAAATCGGCGCGATCCCAGCGAATCTGCACCCAGGCACCGCTGGCCATCCCTGCTGCCGCAGGAGGCACAACCGCGTCAATCCGCCCGGCCCCACGCCCCGCACCGCGCCCTACACCACCAGCATTTTGAAAGGTCAGGGTTGCACCAGTCCGCTCTAACAACGTCTTGGCAATAAACAATCCCAGCCCCATGCCCTTATATTGCTCGCGATTATCTTTAATCGGGCGACCGCGTTTGCGCCGCAAAAACGGCTCGCCAATCTGCCCCAATAAATCATTCGGATAGCCACGTCCATCATCGCCAATAAAAACCCGAACCTCCGACTCATCCCAACTGGTATCAATCCAAACCGTGGATTTGGCAAAATCAACCGCGTTTTGAATAAGGTTGCGCAGGCTGTGAATAACCTCTGGACAGACAATCACATCGGGATTATCGGCGCGGCGCGGTGGGGTCGCCTGCCCATTCGCCAAATAAATAATCTGGATACCGCGTTCCTTATGCGGCTCGCTGGCTTGGCGCACCACCGCCGCCAAGGGCAGAGTTTTCATCTGTAAATCGCCTTTTATCCCCTTGCCCATGCTCTTTAAAATCGCCCCGAGACGGGTTGCCTGTTCGTGAATCAGCCGTGCCTCCTCGCACAAAGCAGGCTGGGATTTCAATTCATCCTGCAATTCGCCAGATACCAGTTTTATCGTTGCCAAAGGCGTGCCGAACTCATGCGCCGCCGTTGCCAAAAACCCGCCGAGCATGGCTAATTTTTGCTCACGTTCCAAGGCCATCTGCGTCGCGCTGAGGGCTTGGGACATTGAAAAAGCCTCCAGCGAAATGCGCCACGCATAAGATGCCATAAAAACCACGCCAATACACAAAGCCACCCAACTGCCCGAAAGAAACAAATTGGGGTGTTTTAATATCTCCCCGCTTATAAAGGTCAGGGGCATATAAAACATGGTGATAAAGGTAATACATGCCAAGGACAGCCCGCCTAGGAAAAGCGTGGTTTTAAAGCCAAGACTGCTCGCCGAAATGGTAACAGGCACGAGGATAAGCAAGGTAAAGGGGTTGTTAATTCCGCCAGTGAAATACAGCAGGGCAACCAGTTGCAATAAATCAAAGCCTAGATTTAAAAACGCCCCCATCTCCGACAAGCGGGTATGGGTTGGAAAGGTCAGCGTGGCAAAGATATTCAGCCCAATTGCGCAGCCAATCGCCAAGGCACACAGACCCAAAGGCAGGTTTATATTCAAATAAAAATCGGCAACCCAGAGCGTGATAATCTGCCCGCCAATCGCCAGCCAACGCAGCAAAATAAAAGTATGTAATCGCGCCCAATCATAGCGAACAGAGTGGTTTAGGAAAAGGGGAGTTTGCTGTGTCATGGGGGAATCGCTCGGGTTGGGGGGATGGTTTGTTGATTATGGGCAGGTGTTTGGTGTTTTGTAAAGAAAATATTAAGGATTATTTGGGGTTTATCCAGTGAAAGGGCGGATATTTTACGATTTTATTGGCGAATTCGGTTTGTATTAAAAGCAAAAAATCCCTATAACGGAGTCATGAATAAATAAAAAGCGTTCCACATGGAAAATCCCCCCCTTGATATTGGTCTTGATAAAACCCTGCTGATTCTGGATGATGATGAGGCGTATCGTCGCTCGTTAGAACGAGCGATGGCAAAACGCGGGTTTGAAACGACTGCTTTGGGCAGTGTGGCTGATGGGCGTAAATTCTGCAAGAAAACCCCGCCCGCCTATGCCGTGATTGATTTGCGGCTTTTGGATGGGAATGGGCTGGATGTGGTGGAGGTTTTGCATGCCCGCCGTCCAACCTCCCGCGTGATTGTTTTGACTGGGTATGGAGCTTTGGCAACGGCCGTGGCGGCAGTGAAGGTTGGCGCGATTGATTATTTGACCAAGCCTGCCGATGCCTTTGATGTGACCTATGCTCTGTTGGCAGAGCCTGGGGCTATCCCGCCCCCGCCAGACAATCCTATGACCGCGGAGCGGGTAAAGTGGGAGCATATTCACAGGGTTTATGAGCTGTGCGATAGGAATGTTTCAGAGACGGCGCGGCGGTTAACCATGCATCGGCGGACTCTGCAACGGATTTTGGCGAAACGGGGGCCGAGGTAGTTATTAGTTGTTAGTGATTAGTGATTAGTGATAACCCCACGCTTGCATGTTTGTAGAGGCAAAAGCTGAGGACTACGAGTATCGTAGCTGGATAGCTGAGGGGTAAGCTCCAATAGCAATCCTGAGGCTGGCTCCTTCAATCTAAGACCTGAGGTTAAGCTCTCCTAATAGTACTCTAAGTCTCTAACTCCTTCAATCTAAGACCTGAGGTTAAGCTCTCTTAGTAGCACTCTAAGTCTCTAACTCCTTCAATCTGAGACCCGATGTTAGCTCTTTATGGATGACTTTACGACTAAATATAATAAATTAACGACATAGACAAATTTTTCTTTTACATTATATCAATGGTTTAGATAATTAGAATTGATAATTGGCTTTTAGGCTATTGCGAGTAGTCTCTAACTAGTTTATATGTAAATGAAGTAATAACGGAGGCACAAATGAAACGCAAAGAAAAATCGACAAAGCAATCAACCAAAAAGTTTAGCCTTTGGGGTATGAACTATTCAAGTGAAACAGAAATAAAAAAAACTACGAGTTATGAGACACAGAATGAAATGCCCAGCCTGCCTATGCCACACGCACCTAGATTAAATTTGTGGATGTCGGTGCGCTTATTTATTTTATCGTTAATATACGGTTAAGAGCTTTTTCACTGTCATAACAAACCAACCCTGAAAGGATAATTAAAAATGACTGATATAATAATACCCGAATCTAGTAGGCTATAC
Source organism: uncultured Amylibacter sp. (assembly GCA_959347425.1). The sequence continues at coordinate 1,273,159 of OY365741.1, forward strand.
AAAAAGCTGGCGAATCTCGCCAAGGTTTTTGAAACGCCAGAGAGTGTGTTAGAACGCGTCATTGATGCGTATGATGTGCCAATGGAGGATAAATCCACCAATACCAAACCTAAGCAAAAGATTACTCTTGACGTTGTCAAGGAAATTTACCCAAGGGCAAAGGGTGTTTATGAGGGGGATATAAAATTAGATGATGCGTTGGATCAACTTGAAAAAACAATGTATAGAGGCTCTGCCTTGATGTATGTAAATATTTTTAAAGCTATGAGGGAGGGTGAATCTTACACCAGAACTATGAATACCACAGCAACGGAGCATTTTCTTGAACAAATTTTTGACGATTACCAAGCAGATGGTTTAAAATTGGCACTGAAAGCACTGAACTCACATATTGAATACTTTGAAAAATTTATTGGGGATGGTAAAATGAAAACCACTAGGAAGATACGCGATAAATTTACCGATAAGCTCAAACTATAGCAAAGATGCTTGCACCCTATCGGGTGCAAGCCGTGCCTATGCTCTGGGCTTTGGGGGCATAATATTTAGCAACTATATCCATCATGCACATCCACAGTTATATCACCTATTTTGCCATAAAAAATCTATTCTTATATCACAAAGACGCGTGGGATGGCATTTGATCCCACGTAGCTTCTTTATACATCCTACCGTTCAATTTCTTTGACCGCTTTTTATTATCCGCACCCCAAGTCCCCCATTGTTTAAAGAAAAACGCCGTTTGATATTGCACACAACTTGCGTGAATTTCATCAATCCACTGTTCTTTAATAGGGCGAGCATCTTTGCCACTTTCACCACCAACGATAGCCCACTGAATATTACGAAGGTTAATTTTCCCAATAGAGCCAATTAACGGTTCAAAAGAAATAAACCGAATCGCCGCGGGCACTTCGCGCAATTCATCAATACGATGCACAACTGCGCTGTTTTCCACGCTTGTTCCCAGCCAAACATTTGACAGAGGTCGCGGGCTGATTTCTTTTACGATTTGCGCCATCCTATCGGGGCGTTTTGTAAGAATTTGATAGTTATGACGAGGTGTGCTTTCCATAACATCCCAAACTTTTTGAATAAACGCGGTGGAGACATCTGGGTGAAATAAATCGCTCATGGAATTAACGAATATCTTTCGTTCTTTTTTCCATCGCTTAGGTATATCTAATGCGCTCTCATCCTCACGGATAATACCTTTCCAAATCCGTCGCTTGCCAGATTTGCGGGTAAGCCCTTTATACTTATCTACGCCCATTGCTTCCAATCGGTACGCCATTTGCATAGCATAGCAATTCGTACAACCAGCAGACATGATGCTACATCCTGCAACAGGATTCCACGTTGCATCCGTCCATTCAATATCTGTTTCTGCCATTTGCCTAACTCCATTAAATCACTGCTTTTGCGGTATAAGCAACCTAGCAGTTAAAAAAAGCAAGTGCAAGGTGATTTTTCACGCCAAAAAAATTAATCGCTAATCACCAACTCCTCAAACCTTGCCAAAAACGCCGCCTTCACCTGCATTGGCGGTAGGGGGGTTATCGGCTGGGTCGGCACATCTTTTAGTGCCGGACTGGAAAACAAAACATTCGCCTCTTGCTGTTGAAACCCGGCCAAATGCACCGCCTCTACCCAAGCCGAAATCTTATCGGCGCGTTTTATCTGCTTTTTAATCAAATCAGGCAGAATCCCGGGCAAGGCAAACTTTTGATGAATCGCTATCGTCAATCGCTCATCCATCCGTGCGTAATCCTCGCCAATATGGGATTTCACCGGATTAATCATATCGCCAATCACATATTCGGGCGCGTCATGGAGCAACGCCGCCAGTCGCCATTTATCCTCAACCTGCGGGTTTAGACGGGAAAACAAATGCTCAACAAAGACAGAATGCTGCGCCACGGAATACGGATACTCGCCCAAGGTCTGACCGTTCCAACGGGCGACAAAGGCGAGCCCATGGGCTATATCTTCAATCTCTATATCCATGGGCGAGGGGTTTAGTAAATCGAGCCGCCGACCCGAGAGCATCCGTTGCCAAACACGCGGAGTCTCACGGGGAGTTCTCGGCGGTTTGGAGGCGGCTTTTTGTGGCAAATCTTTTTTAAGTGGGGTCGTCATATTGGCTCTGCTTGTGGCGGGTTTTTGCGCAAATGTCAATATCGCGGGCAAAATCCGCTTGCGGTGGGGTTTTTATTTTAGTCTCTTTATGTTAAAGACGCAACCGAACCTTTAAACCTCTAAAAGAAAGACCCCCCTTATGACAAACGCCACAACAAAAGACTATATTGTAAAAGACATATCCCTTGCCGATTATGGCCGCAAAGAACTGATTATTGCAGAGACTGAAATGCCCGGCCTGATGGCTCTGCGCCAAGAGTTCGCCAAATCACAACCCTTAAAAGGCGCGCGAATCGCCGGCAGTTTGCACATGACGATTCAAACGGGGGTGCTGATTGAAACCCTCGTCGCCTTGGGCGCGGAGGTCCGTTGGGCCTCCTGCAATATCTTTTCTACCCAAGACCATGCCGCCGCCGCGATTGCTGCCTCTGGCGTGCCAGTCTTTGCCATAAAGGGCGAAACTTTGGAGGAATATTGGGATTACGCCGATAAGATTTTCCATTTTAAAGACGGCGGATGCAATTTGATTTTGGATGATGGCGGTGATGCCACGCTTTATATCCTGCTCGGCGCACGGGTGGAAGCGGGCGAATCTGATATTATCGAAACCCCCACTTCGGAAGAAGAAATCGCAATGTTTGCCCAGATTAAAACCCGCCTAAAACAATCGCCAGGCTGGTTCACCAAGCAACGGGCGATGATTAAAGGCGTGTCAGAGGAAACAACAACAGGTGTGAATCGCCTGTATCAATTGCTGGAACGCGGGCTGTTGCCCTTCCCCGCGATAAACGTCAATGATTCGGTCACCAAATCAAAGTTTGATAACAAATACGGCTGTAAAGAATCGCTGGTTGACGGGATTCGCCGTGCCACGGATACCATGATGGCGGGCAAAACCGCCGTGGTGTGCGGGTATGGCGATGTTGGCAAAGGCTCTGCCGCGTCGTTAAGCGGGGCTGGTGCGCGGGTAAAGGTGACAGAGATTGATCCGATTTGCGCCCTGCAAGCCGCCATGGATGGGTTTGAGGTTGTCCGCCTGGAAGATGCCGTGGCAACCGCCGATATTTTCATCACAACCACGGGCAACCGCGATGTCATTCGCTTGGAGCATATGCGCGAGATGAAAGATATGGCGATTGTTGGCAATATCGGGCATTTTGACAATGAAATCCAGATAGAATCGTTGCGCAATCACAAATGGACGTCCATCAAAGACCAAGTGGATATGATTGAAATGAGCACGGGTAATCGGCTTATATTATTGTCAGAGGGGCGGTTGTTAAACCTTGGCAATGCCACGGGGCATCCGTCTTTTGTCATGTCCGCGTCATTCAGCAATCAGGTTTTGGCGCAGATAGAGCTTTGGACTCGCGGGGCTGAGTATAAAAACGAAGTCTATATCCTGCCGAAACATTTGGATGAAAAGGTCGCAAGGTTGCATTTGGAAAAAATCGGTGTGCGGTTGACTGAGCTTTCCAAAGAACAGGCCGATTATATCGGTGTTGCGACAAAAGGTCCGTTTAAACCAGAACATTATCGGTATTAAATTTTGGTTGGGAGGGTGGTTCAATAAAACACCCGCAAGGGGAATACACCACACTCGTTCAAACGAGCATTCCCCTCCCGACTTTTGCGTGGTTGCACCCACGCAAGTCTTATGGAAAAAATAAAAACCCCCCGAGAGTCGGAGGGTTTAAAATGTTTAGCCGTGCAAAACGATGTTCAAAAGCCCAAAAAGCTTAAATCATCCCATCGCGGTGCATTTTTTTCCGCGCCAATTTGCGCGTTCTGCGAATCGCTTCGGCTTTTTCACGTGCCTTGCGAATTGACGGTTTTTCAAAGTGTTGTTTGAGTTTCATTTCACGAAACACCCCTTCGCGTTGGAGCTTTTTCTTCAACACCCGTAGGGCCTGATCAACATTGTTATCAGAAACTGTGACTTGCATATGGGTTTATCCCTTTTCATAAAAGTAAGGCTGGTATTTGCCAAAGAATGCATATATACTATAAATATCCAACTTGTCCAGTGCAAAATACGATAAAAGAGCAAAAAATGCCAAAAATAAAGAAAACAGAGGCGGATCACATCCAAATCACTCGCGATTCACTGGTGAAAGCCGAATTGGGGTTTGTCGCCTTTGACGGCTGGAATCTGCAGCGGGCGATAAAAAATGCAAACGTGGATAGGGGGTTGGCGCTGGTTGCTTGCCCACGAGGTGCGTCTGATTTGGCACGGTGGTATCATATTATGGGCGATCGGGCGATGGTGGAGGTTTTGGGTGCCAAGAGGGATTCAAATGCCGTGCCTGTTGGCGTGCGTGCTGGTGTGGTGTTTGCCGTGAAAACCCGCCTGAGTATATCCGCCCCCCTAAATTTATCCGACAGGGCGATTGTGCGGCGCAATATGGCGATGTTTTCTTTGCCGAAATACGCAGGGATGGGGAGTCAGCTGGTCTGGCAGACCGCCGATAAGATTTGGCAGGGTTTGGGCGATGAGTCGGAAGATATAAATTGGTACACGAAACGCGCGACTCTGGCGGCGGTTTATTCGGCAACCGTGTTATTTTGGCTGGGGGATGACAGTGCGGAGTGCGTGGATAGCTGGGATTTCCTAGACCGCCGTATTGAAAATATCATGCAGTTTGAGCGGTTTAAAAGCGGCGTGAAAGACACGGTTATTGGGCAAGGGATTGGACGTTTATTTCGCGGTGTGAAAAAGCCTGATGACGGCTGGGCGGCTGGATTTCCGAATCATCATAGTTAGCGATTTTCATATAATAAGGCAAACTTCGCGTTTATATTGTAATTCATGGATTGTTATGTTATATTTTTTGAATGACACAGAAACGCGCAATTTTTTACATTGATGGATTTAATTTTTATTATCTACGATTAAAAGGCAATCCACATATTAAATGGCTAAATTTAAAGTTGCTGGGTGATCAGATTGTTCCTTACAATACCTCGGTTGTTGGAATCAAATATTTTACCGCGGATGTATCAGGTAAATTCAATGCAAAAGCCCCCAGACGTCAAAAAATATATTTTAACGCATTAAACACTATACCAGAAATTGAAATTATAAAAGGACGGTTTGTGTTCCGTAAAAATTGGGCAACATTAACAAACCCTTTGGAAACAAATATCCCCAATTATCGATGGAATTCTCCTAAACCATCATCGGTTAAGATTGATAAAATTGAAGAAAAAGGTAGTGATGTTAATCTTGCATCCCATCTTGTTTTAGATGCCTGCCAAGATAAATTTGATATTGCCTATGTTATCACAAATGATACCGATTTGGTTGAACCGATTCGCATTGTTTCACAAGTTTTAGGAAAAGAAGTTGTTATCGTTGGTCCTACATTATTTACCGAAATAAAAAAACCAAACGGTAAAAAGCAAAAACTTTATCTACCTGATAAAAAGTTAAAAGAAGTTGCAACATCGTTTTGTTGCATTAGTGAAGTTCAGTTGCAAAATGCGCAATTTCCAGATACTATAATAGACAATAACGGAAATAGGATACACCGATTGGAATCTTGGTAGTCTTTTGCAAATTATATCACAAAAAAGTGATGTAATTGCCACTTGCCACAGGCAAAAACATCTGCTATATGAATAGTTCATCGAACGTTAGCGTGCTAACGGTTCTAAAAGCCATAGAGACGAAACTCTCTATGGCTTTTAATTTTTTAGCCACGTTCTTAACAAAAAATCGTTAATCGTTAATCGTTAGCACCTAAATTCTGCCGATACCAAATCCGCCGAACCGAGCCCGTGCGTGAGCGCATTAAAATCGTCTCTGTCGTGGTATAGCCAACCCCGCGATACGCGCCCTGCACAACCGAGCCATCGGTCACCCCAGTTGCGGCAAAAATCACATCATCACGTACCAATTCATCCAAGGCATACACGCGGTCAAAATCCGTGATACCGATTTTGCGGGCGCGTTCCCGTTCATCCTCCTCATTAAAAATCAATCGCCCATAAATCTGCCCACCCATGCATTTTAACGCGGCCGCGGCCAGCACACCTTCTGGCGCACCGCCTTGCCCCATATACATATCAATACCGGTTTTTTCTGCCTCTGCCGTGTGGATAACCCCCGCGACATCACCATCCTCTATCAGGCGAATCGCACAGCCCGTCCCGCGCAGCTCGGCTATCATATCGGCGTGGCGGTCGCGTGATAACACACACACGGTTATATCGCGCACGCCACAGTTTTTGGCAACTGCCAAGGCCGCCACCCGCGCCGCAGGTGTCATATCAAGACTAACAACCCCAGCCGCATAGCCCGGTCCAATCGCCAATTTATCCATATAAACATCAGGCGCGTGTAAAATAGAACCCTTCGGCCCCATAGCAATCACGGTCAGGGCATTGGGTTTATCATGCGCGGTCAGGGTCGTGCCTTCCAACGGGTCCAGCGCAATATCCACGGCAATCCCCGTGCCTGTGCCAACCCGCTCGCCAATATACAGCATCGGGGCTTTGTCGCGTTCGCCCTCGCCAATGACAATCACTCCGTTTATATCCAGCATGTTCAGCTGGGTGCGCATGGCATTGACGGCGGCTTGGTCGGCGGCTTTTTCATCACCACGACCAATCCAATCGGCACTGGCTATCGCGGCTGCCTCGGACACTCGGGCTAAGCCAAGCGATAACATACGGTCATCAAAGGTGTGTTTTTGATTTTCTGTCATGATTTTTCCTTTACAGATTTTCTATTTTTAAAATAACCGGACTATCCAAAACCGCAGACATCGCGCGGATTTTATCCGATACGATTTGCATCGCCTTGGGTTTGGACGGATGGGTGATAATAATAACTTGGGCGGGTTTGTTGGCATCATCGGCATCGGTGTATTGATGGATTTGGTCAATACTGATATCACCTTCGCCCAGAACAGCGGTGAGTTTTGCCATCGCACCCACCTCATCCTGCAACCCGAGACGCAAGTAATAAGGCTGTTGCGTCTCAAAACAAACGGGCGGGGCTTGGATTAAATCTTTTGCGGGGATACCAAAGGCGGGGATATTTATCCCCCGCGCAATATCCATCACATCGCCCAAAACTGCACTGGCAGTGGGGCCTTGCCCCGCGCCCGCACCGCATAAGGTCAGCGGCCCAACAAAATCACCGTTTAACAAAACCATATTCGTGCCGCCATCCAACTGCCCAATCAGCGAATTCGCAGGCACCAAACACGGGCGCATGGATTGCGCCAATTCACCGTTTTTATATTCCGCCACACCCAAAAGTTTAATACGATAACCCATTTTTTCGGCATAAATAATATCGGTTATGGACAGGTGTTTTATCCCCTCTAACTGCACGGCGTTAAAATCGGGCTTTGTGCCAAACGCCAAAGTCGCCAGCAAAACCAGTTTGTGTGCGGCGTCAATCCCGCCGACATCCAGCTCTGGATCCGCCTCCAAATACCCCAGATTCCGAGCCTCTTCAAACACAGTTTCATAGGGTAGGTTTTCCTTTTGCATACGGGTCAGGATATAATTACACGTGCCGTTCATCACGCCCAAAATACGGTGGATTTCATTGCCCGCGAGCGATTCGCCAAGGACTTTTATAACAGGAATACCGCCCGCCACCGCCGCCTCAAACCGCAGGGATTTGTGGGCGGATTCGGCGATACACGCCAGCTCCGCACCTTTGTGCGCCAGCAGGGCTTTGTTGGCGGTGATAACGTGTTTGCCCGTTTTAAGGGCGGTTTTAATCGAGTCATAAGCCGCGCCATTTTCCCCGCCGATAAGTTCGATATAAACATCAATATCATCGCGTTTGGCCAGAGTGTTTGGGTCATCCTCCCACACATAATCGGACAAATCCGCGTCGCGAGGTTTGGTTTTGGATTGGGCGCAAACGGCGGTGATAGTGATGGGGCGACCGCACCGTTGGGTCAGCAAATCGGCGTGGGTTTGGATAATTTTAACCACACCAATACCGACAGTGCCAAGACCAGCAATGCCAAGACGAAGAGGGTTTTTTGAGTGGGGTTGGGTCATGTTTTTGCTTTTTGTTTTTTTGCGTTATGGCAGGGTTTAAGGATTTGCCCGTTCAATAACCTCTTTTGGGATGACAATCAAGGGCAAAAGTTTACGGTTAAAATTTTAGGGGCAAAACTTTAAAAATCGGTGTCCTGCAAAATCTGGGCGCGATTGCGTAAGAGGCTCGCACGGGCGTTTAGCTCATCGGCATCTTTAGGGTTCGGCACGGGGGCGGTGGCAAGATCGTGTTTCAACCGCTCTGTCGCGACCAAACGGGGAAAAACTTTTGTATCGGTTCTGGTGATATTGAGCGCGGCGACCTCCTGTTCAATCGTGCAATTGCTGAGCGTACAGGCGAGCAGAACCCCGCCGATAAGCGATAGGGTGGATTTTTTAATTTTTTGAACAAGGGTGTGTGGCACGGGAAAACGCTCTGCTGTTTTTTTAAGTATTATTAGGGAATTTTATCCAAGAGTCAAGGTTTTTTTGGCAAAGATTAAAAAGTGTTTGGCTTTATGGAATAAGTCGGCAAAATCGTTTTTGCAAACCATATTACAGCGGTACGCGCCTAGCTTCATAGTTAGTCGGGTCACCACTGAATAAAATAATTATCCCATAGGCGGACTCCGTCTGTGGGGTCGTGAATATGTGGGAAACTCTATACCACTGTGTGTTGGTTTGCAATGGCCCGGCGTTAGTCGGGTTACAATTGTAACTTAAACTTGGAGTGAATCCTATGAAAAAACAAACAAAAATAATCGCCTGCCTATTGGCAGGTTTAACACTAACCGCTTGCGTAGGGTCGGTGAATGTTCCTGCCGATACAGAAAAAACAGCGGAGAGAGAGGCAAGAGCAATAGATCCAGTCCCGTCAGCTCCACAAATTGATGTGGGGCGGGGATATTATATTGGAACGCTTACATCAAGCCAATCGGTATTTAAAAATGTTACAGACTTTAGGATAGATGTTGATTTTGATAATAGAACCCTCACTGGTGGCGACAGCTACACACGATCCGCTACACCTGCGAGTAGCTTTAGCGTAAATGGATATAGAACTCGGGCAGACTTTAATTATGCATGCGGTATTGCGATAAACACTGCTAAAGCAGACTTTAACACAGGTAGCAGATGCGTAAAATCAGCCAGACCAGCAACGGAACAAATCTTGGAATTGACAGGCACATTTACCCCACGCGGGGTTATCAGTGGCTCGGTTTCGTATGAATACTGCGCTCCAACATGTCCGCGTTTTGGAGACACTGCAAACTTGACTGGCACTATTAATAAGCAGAGGATAGTCGGGAGGTTTTCTGGTGATTTTTCTGGTGGATTTACTGTTAATAGGCGATAATAAAATGGGTGTGCATCCGCGAATAGCGGGTGCGCAAATGTGGATGTTGCGTTTTTATAATGTTCGCGGTATAGAGGAGGGATGAGTGAAGAAAAAGCAAAATTAAAAAAAACACCTGCCAAGCATAACCCTTGGCATAAGTTTTTGCGTGACTCCATCATTGCTGATAAGGAAAATAAAAAACCAAATGGCTACCACTGGTTTTTATGGCTTTATTACTTAGATTATTACAAAAGTATATTTCCAAATATTGATTTTATAAATATACAAAAAACACTTCCTGATAACCACGAATTAAAAAAACTAGATATAGTTAATGTTATTTCTATGAAATCCCCAAAGAAGTTTTCAAGCCTCTCCGCAGATAAATTAGCAACGCATATCAAAGAAATAGGACAGAAAAGCGTTGACCTTATCTCTTTTTTTGGAGACCATTTTAGAGACTCCATTAATTTTTCAAATTTTATTTTTCCTGTAGATGTATATTTTGAAGAAGCAATTTTCTATGATAGTGTATATTTTGAAAATGCTATTTTTAAAAAGAAAGCAATCTTTAAGAATGCTAAATTTTCAAGTTATACAACTTTTGAAAACGCACAATTTGAATTTTACGCTCCATCTTTTTATGGGGCAGAACTTAATGATGAAATGTTTTGGACTGATATAAAATTGCCAAAATTTGAAAAGATAGATGATAATGAAACTGAAGAAAAATACAAAAAAAGGATAAAAGATAATGAAAACGCCTATGAAAACCTATCCACAAAACTTGGCAATCAAAAAAAATATCGCGATGAATATTTTTTCTTTCGCCAAGAACTAAGTTGCCAGCAAAAACTTGAGGAAAGTCCTACTAGCGGTTTTGCATTTCGTATTTATGGCTTATTTTCAGGTTATGGTTATAATATTGGGCGGGCGGTTTGGTGCTGGTTTGGTCATATGGTTTTTTGGGCGGGAATCCTGTTTTTCTTTGGTTTTAAAGATACAGCCACTACTTACCAAAAAATAGCATGTTCTGCTCTTACTTCGGTTTCCAACGCCCATAGCTTTTTACTTTTCAAAGGCGACCGATTGGATGCGTGCTATAAAATGGCAAATAATAAATTTACATTTAATCTGTTTTGGGCGGGGGAAACTATTCTTGGTGTTATCTTTCTATTCTTAGTTCTGCTAACCCTACGCACCCGCTTCCGCCTAAAATAACTAATCACTCACAGAAAAAACGCTTTCCCCTAAGGACTCTAACGCGGTTTTTAAGGCAGGATTTTGCACATTGGATAGGGCGCGGTGCATGTCTTGTTTCTTGGACACCCGCAAAATATCGGCTTTTGTTCGGTGTTGAAACGGCGTGGCTTCTTCGGCAAAGCCCCTCGGGGCGGGACCACTCGGGACGAGACCCGTGGGGACGAGTCCCCTTGGGGCGGATTGGCTCATGGCGGAGTGCGCCACGCTCGCATGTTTCCCCTCCCCATGCTTGCCCCGTGTTTGGGTCACTTTCACACGGGTAATCGCGCGATAGCCATAACAGCTATTCACCCGTTCAATAATATCGGGGATTTGCATCTGCACCAGCGGCGCATTCGCGCCAACACACAAAACCACCAAATCCGCGCCAAACCCGTCTTTTGGGTAATTCAGCTTCAACGGCTCGGCAATTCGGGCGATATCCGCGCCGACAATCTCTGCCCAATGGGTTAAAACCCGCGATTCGCCAAACCCGCGTTTTGCCATAGATTGCCGTAAGCCAATTTCCAACAAACTGCCCGCCTGTAAAAACCCCTTTCTTTTAAAGGGTTTTTTTATGCGAGGTTTGGCGGGTTTTTTCACCGCCCCAAGTTTTACACCGGGTTTTTTTATATCTGGAGCAATCATTTACTATCCTTTTATTTATGCTACTGTAAAACAAAACCCATCCTCTGTCAATTTTATTTGGCAAATTTTTATTTTGAAACGATTCAATTCTTGCCCAAAGCCCCCAAAGCCCCCAAATCCCAAGATATCCTAGATTGGTACGATAAAAACGCCCGCACCATGGCGTGGCGAATCGCCCCCGATTTGCGCAAAATGGGGCAGTATCCCACACCCTATCGCGTCTGGTTGTCAGAGATTATGTTACAGCAAACTACAGTCGCCGCCGTGTCCGCGTATTTTCACCGTTTTACCACAAAATGGCCGCAACTGGCGGATTTGGCAGGGGCAGAGGACGCGGATGTTATGGCCGCTTGGGCGGGTTTGGGCTATTACGCACGGGCGCGCAATTTGTTAAAAACCGCACGGATTGTTCAGTCCGAACATAACGGGGTTTTCCCAAAGGATTATGACGGGTTACTGGCTCTGCCCGGGATTGGCCCCTATACGGCGGGGGCGATTTGCACGATTTGTTATGATGCTCGGGTGGCGGTTTTGGATGGCAATATTGAGCGGGTTTTGGCACGGGTTTTCGCCATTGAAACACCCTTGCCACAGGCAAAAGTTACGTTAAGGGAGCGGTCATTAACGTTGACTCCAAAATTGCGCAGTGGTGATTATGTCCAAGGTTTGATGGATTTGGGTGCAACGGTTTGCACACCGACCAATCCGCGATGTGAGGAGTGTCCGTGGCAGGCGAATTGCCAAGGGCGCAAATTGGGCATAGCAGAAACCTTGCCACGCAAGGCGATAAAACCGCCCAAACCGACCCGTAGGGGTGCAGTTTATGTCGCCATCCGCTTTGACGGAGCAGTGTTGCTGGAACGCCGTGCTGGGCGTGGATTGCTGGGTGGGATGCTCGGTTGGGTTGGCTCTGACTGGGTTCAATCGTCTTTGGGCGATGTGCCGAAACACACCCCGCCGTGCCTTGGCGATGTGCCTGTCGATTGGGTTTTTCTGGTACAACCCGTGCGCCATACCTTCACCCATTTTCATCTGGATTTGGATGTTTATGTCGGGCATGTTGGACTGGAAGCAACCGCCCCCGCGGATACATTTTTTATGGAGGCTGCGGAGTTTGACGACTCGGCCCTGCCGTCCGTGATGCGTAAAGTCTGGCAGTTAGTTGTCAGCGATTAGCTCATCCCCGCGACCGCCTTTGCCGCCTGTTCTATCGCCGCCTCGGTTTGCTCTAAATCCGCAGCCGTTAAAGCCAAAGATGGATATAATTTGGCTGGTGATTTTAACAACCCGCCCTGACGCAACGCCGTATTAAACACGGTATTCTTCCCCGCGTCCGCCGCAAAAATATCACGATAATTGCGAATCGGGGACGCGCTAAACACCACATCAAACAAGGTTGGATGCCCGACGATTTGGAACGCCAAGCCCTGCGCCGATAGGTGCTTGTCATACATCCGCATAATGGATTCGCCCAAATCATACAGCCTCTCATAACTGCCCGCCCGCCGTAGGATTTCCAAGGTTTTTAACCCGGCCCGCGCCGCCATAGGATTGCCCGATAGGGTGCCAAGTTGTATTAACCACCGCTCTGCCCCGACAGCCGATTTATCAAAATGCGCCATAATATCGCGCCGTCCAACCACGGCCGCCAAAGGAAACCCACCACCGATAATCTTACCCACGGTTGCCAAATCGGGGGTCACTCCGTAATGCGTTTGCGCACCACCATAGGCAAGGCGAAACCCCGTCACGACTTCGTCAAAAATCAAAACAATCCCCGCCGCCGTGCAAGCATCGCGGAGGGCTTGCAAAAATCCCTCCGCTGGCGGGATTAACCGTTGCAAAGGCTCCACGATCACCGCGGCAATATCATGCCCATGCTCGGCAATCAGGGAACAGGCGGCCGCCGCGTCATTAAACGGGGCAATCAGCATATTATCCGCCACCGCCTTTGGAATCCCCGCACTATCGGGGCGAGCGAGGGGGAAATTCACCAGAGTATCGGGGGCTAGCGACATCAAAGCCTCTGCCGACATACCGTGATAGCCACCCTCAAATTTGACGATTTTATCACGCCCAGTGAAGGCACGAGCAAGACGCATCGCGTACATATCCGCCTCCCCCCCCGTGGAAACATACCGCAACATATCCGCGCAGGGTAGTGCCGAGCAGATTTCCTCCGCCAGTTCTATGGCGAAGGTGTTATTGGCAAAGAACGTCAAACCGTCTTTCATCTGGGCGGTGATTTCTGCGTCAATTTCCGGATGGCAATGCCCCAAAATCATCGGACCAGAGCCGATAAGATAATCAATATATTCGCGCCCGTCTTGATCCCACAGATGGCTGCCTTTGGCCGATTTAATCAGCACGGTCGAATCAAAATTACCAGTTGTGCCAGCGGGGAAAACCGCATTGGCACGGGGTATCCAGGTTTCAAGAGTCATTAAAATAGTCCTTTTGTTATGGTTAAAATATCTTTAGCAATCATTCGAAAACCGCCAAAGCCGTTCCCAAAACCGCCATATCGGGGGTAATGCCCAGCCCAATTCCGCTTGGCGCGGCAATTCGCCCGTTTTCGCGCACCGGTGCATCAGGGGCAAGGCGAGGCGCGACATAGCCCGATAAATCACAGACGTTTAACAAGGCGGACGCAGGCGTACTTGCCCCCAAATGCAGCAACGCCGCCATGGTAATGTCAGAGCCCCAAGTATCCTCTATACACATTTTCGCGCCCAAATACAGACACAAATCCCGTGCCGACCTTGCCGGCGATAACCCGCCGAATTTTGATAATTTAATCGCAACAGCATCCATGCATCCCATCCCATACCCAGCCAGCAAACTGGCGGTATCATGCGCCGATTCATCCAGCTTCATCGCCAATCCGCAAGCATCCCGCACGGCCGCACATTGGGTAAGAGTGGCACAGGGTTGCTCCAGCATAATATCCAAATCGGCAACGGCGCGGGCGGTGCGAATCGCGTCCAGTTGGCTCGCCCCGCAATTCCAATCGCCATAAACCAAACACTCCTCTGCCACAGCCGCCCGCACGGCTTTTAGACGGGCAACATCAGCTCGCCAATCCGCGCCCAGCTTAACTTGGAATTGACGGATACCTTCATCAAAAGCTTTTCGCGCCATAGCCGCCATGTCTTTCGGCGGAGTGCAGGTTATGGAATGATACAGGGGCATGGTTTTTTGCACCCGCCCGCCCAGCAGGGTATAAAGCGGCAGATTGGCGGCACGGGCAGTAATATCCCAACAGGCGATATCAATCGGCGATTTGGCGTAAGGATGCCCGATAAGATGTGCGTCTAATCGGTGCATCAGAGCCTGCACCCCCAAAGGGTCTGCGCCGATAAGCATCGGTGCCATTTCCGCTATCGCGGGGATGACGCCGTTGGCATAGGCGGGAAGGTAATGCGGAATCGGGCAAACCTCGCCCCAACCGCTGATATTTTTATCCGTATCAATACGCAGGGCAATCGTGGCGACAGTATCGCAAACTTTACCACCCGCCATGGTGTAGGTATGGTGCGAGGTAAGGTCAATCTTCCAACAGGTGATTCGGGTGATTTTCATGGGGCGGGGTTTCTTTTTAACGGTGTGTGGTGGATTATTAGCTGTGATGGGCGAATTGTCAATAGGTTTAATTATGAATGATGAATTGTGAATTGTGAATGATGTGTAAGAGTTCGTTATGAGCAATTAAGGATAGAGGTTTTTTGTTGCGCCCTCACTTCGGGGCAAGCCCCTTTGTTCGGGCTTCCCGCCCGCCCACCCCTCCTGCGGAGTGCGGGCGGGCGGGTTTTATTGGCTTTTGCCTATCCAAGCATCTAGGCACAGCCTAAATAAATTTATGATTATCTTATCGTCTTGAAACCCATGGGCTTTTGCGCCCGTACCCCGTATTTATTCTATCAAACTACAACCCCTATTCTTTAATGTGGGTACAGCAAGCAAAAGCCCCCGCCTCCCTGCAAGTGGGTTGCCGTGGCTTTTTGTGGCTTTTATAAATATAGGGTGAAAAGTCCCGATTCGCAGCTTGGCGATTCGGTAGGGTGATTCGACAGAGCGATTCGGGGATGCGATTCGCAAACATGTGCGAATCACCAACAGCCCTAGCCTTGGCGGGCTTTAAACCGTTTTTGGGTTTTGTTAATCACATAAACCCGCCCTTTGCGCCGTACAACGCGGCAATCCCGATGGCGACCTTTTAATGACCGCAGTGAATTACGTACTTTCATAACGTATCTCCTTTTTTATCTTTATAGCCTGCCGATGGGCAAACTTATGTTAAACCAGATGGTGGGCGTAACTGGGATTGAACCAGTGACCCCTTCGATGTCAACGAAGTGCTCTCCCGCTGAGCTATACGCCCAAAACCCTATGAATGCAAGTCTTTTTTCAAAATCCAGCACAGAATCTTTATTTGTATCTTTAATTTGTGTGCCTTATAGGGGGAAATGGGGGCAGTGGCAAGAGGCTTTTAGAGGTTTTTTTGGTTTTTTAGGGCTTTGCCCGATTTCAAACCCCCAAAACCCTTGCCGATTCGCCCGTTTTAATGCGCCTCGGCCCAATTTTGGCCTGAGCCAGCATCGGTGCGAAGCTCCACATCCAGTTGCAAAATCGGCGCACAAACGCCTTCCATCACCGATTTTATCCGTGCAGTCGCCTCCTCTAAAACCGCCACAGGCACCTCAAACACCAATTCATCATGCACTTGCAGCAACATTTTAATCGGCAAATCGGCAATGGCCGCGGGCATGCGAATCATCGCGCGTCTGATAACATCGGCGGCACTGCCTTGGATGGGTGCGTTAATCGCGGCGCGTTTGGCAAAGCCCGCCTGCGGCCCTTGGGTATTAATCCCGCCCGTATGAATCCGCCGCCCAAACAGGGTTTCAACATAGCCGTGCTTTTTGGCGAACACTACGGTTTCATCCATATAGGCACGAATCCCTGGGAATTTTTCAAAATAGGCATCAATGAAATCTTGTGCTTCTTTGCGAGGAATCCGCAGATTTCGCGCCAGACCAAAGCCCGAAATCCCATAAATCACCCCGAAATTAATCGCCTTGGCGCGGCGGCGAATCATCGGGTCCATCCCCTCTATTGGGACATTGAACATTTCAGAGGCGGTCATCGCGTGAATATCCTGCCCGTTATCAAAGGCGGTTTTTAACGCGGGGATTTTGGCGATATGCGCCAAGATTCGCAGCTCTATCTGGCTATAATCCACGGATAGCAAAACATTGCCTTCCTCGGCAACAAAGGCTTGGCGGATTTTGCGACCATCCTCGGTTCGAATCGGGATATTTTGCAGGTTTGGATTATTGGAAGCCAGTCGCCCGGTGCTTGCCCCTGATATAACATAGCTGGTATGAACCCGCCCGGTATCGGGGTTAATATGGGTTTGCAAGGCATCGGTATAAGTGCTCTTTAACTTGGACAAATGCCGCCAATCCAGCACCAATCCGGGCAGACTGGCACCTTCGGCCGCCAAGTCTTCCAGCACATCCACCCCCGTGGCATAGGCACCTGTCTTGCCGCGTTTGCCACCCTCTAACCCCAGTTTGTCAAACAGGATTTCGCCCAGTTGTTTGGGCGAGCCGACATTAAAGCTCTGCCCTGCTTGTTCAAAAATCTTACCCTCTAACACCGCGATGGAGGCGGCAAACCCGTTTGATAATTTCGCCAAAGCCGCCTTATCCACCTTAATCCCCAGCCGTTCCATCTGACACAAAACCGGGACAAGCGGGCGTTCCAAGGTTTCATAAACGCGGGTGACTTTGGCCGCATGCAAACGCGGTTTTAAGGTTTGCCATAGACGCAGAGTGATATCAGCATCCTCTGCCGCGTAGCGGGTTGCATCGTCAATCCCGACCTTATCAAAGGTAATCGTGGTACGACCACTCACCAAAACCTGTTTAATGGAAATCGGTTTGTGGTCTAGATAACGTTCGGACAGCGAGTCCATACCGTGGTTATGCAAACCGCCATGCAGGGCGTAGGATAACAACATCGTATCATCAATCGGGGCGGGATTAATGTTATAACGCGATAAAATCTTTATATCAAACTTTATATTCTGCCCTATTTTCAAAATCGACTCATCCTCTAACATCGGGCGGAGTAAATCCAACGCTTCATCCAGAGGAATCTGCCCGTCCAGCAGCGCACCTGTCGGCTCATCCTCGCAAAACAAATCCGAATCGCTGGATTTATCGCCGTCTTTATGGGCAAGGGGGATATAACATGCTTGCCCCGCCGTGCAACACAAACACACGCCAACCAGCTCTGCCCTCATATCATCCAGCCCAGTGGTTTCGGTATCCACGGCGACATAGCCCGTATCATAGATTTTTTTAATCCAGTTTTTTAATGTGTCGGTATCGCGCACGGTCTCATATTGGGCTTTGGCAAAAGGGGTGGTGTCAGTCGTATCCGCCTGCCCAATAACCGGCGGGGTCATACCCAGTTTCGTTGCCACACGCGAAGACAGAGTGCGAAACTCCATCCGTTGTAAGAATTCTAACGCGACATCCCCGTCAATCGGTTTAACGGTGAAATCATCAAAATCGGTAAAAGCCGCGCCCATATCCATATCGGTTTTTAAGGTAACCAGCTCTCTGCTGGTTTTAATTTGGGCGATATTATCCAGCAGAGCCGCACGGCGTTTCGGTTGGGGGATTTCATCGGCTCGCGTTAAAAGCGTATCCAAATCGCCGAACTCGTTAATCAATAAGGCGGCGGTTTTCACCCCAATTCCAGGCGCACCTGGGATATTATCCACGCTATCGCCAGCCAAGGATTGCACATCAATAACGCGGGCCGGGGATACACCAAATTTTTCTTCCACCTGCTCTACACCAATGGTTTTATGACGCATGACATCGTACATGGTAATACCATCGCCGACCACCTGCATCAAATCTTTGTCCGAGGATACGATGGTAACCCTTGCCCCCATCTTTTGCGCTCGGAGGGCGAGGGTGGCGATAATATCATCGGCTTCAAAGCCTTCCACCTCCAAAGCGGCGATATTAAAGGCACGGGTGGCATCGCGCATCAGGGGGAATTGAACGACCAAATCCTCTGGCGTGGGTGGGCGGTTGGCTTTATAGTTGGGGAAAATATCGTTGCGGAAAGTTTTGCCCTTATGGTCAAAAATAACCGCCAGATGGGTGGGGGCGTTTGCGCCAGATTGCTCTTCCACCATTTTATACAGCATATTGGAAAATCCGCTGAGCGCGCCGATGGGGAATTTATCGGATTTACGGGTCAGTGGCGGCAGGGCGTGATAGGCGCGAAAGATAAAACCAGAGCCATCAATAAGGTGGAGGTGATGCCCCTTTGCCAGAGTCATGATTTTGCGGGGGTTGCGTTCAGCACAAAGCGACAATCGCAATAGGGGCATTGCACCCACTGTGTGACGGGGTGGATTTGTAGCCAGACGCGGGGGTGTCCACCCGTTCCATTATCAAGGCCACCATCGCAGGATACGCGGGTGGTTTGCACGTGGATGGTTTCGGGGGGTGTTTGGATTTGAGATTGTGTTTGTTCGGGTGGGGTCATTTTAATGTCCTTATTTTTTGTTAATTATTATTTTGCCAATAGAGGCCCCAGCACTCGCCCGCCCAAAATATGAACATGGTAGTGTGGCACTTCTTGCAGGGCATCCGCGCCCGCATTGGTAATCAGACGATAGCCGTGGGTTCCGCCGTCCGCCCCCTGTTTCGGGCAGAGGTTCAAATCGGCGCAAATCCGCGCGATGGTGCGGTTGAAATCGATAATTTCAGCCTCGCTCGCGCTTATCACAAAGTCATCATAGCAGACATACGCCCCCTTTGGAATCACCAAAACATGGGTTGGGCTTTGCGGATTTATATCGTTAAACGCCAAGGAATGCGGGGATTCATAGACTTTGTCGCAGGGGATTTCATGGCGGAGGATTTTTGCGAAGATATTGGAGTCGTCATAGGCATATGTAATTTGGGGGGGCATTTTGGGTTTCCTTTTGTTTTTGCTATTTTGCGTTATTTTTTTATCCTTGTCAATGTTTTTAGGTGTTAGTAGCGCATTTTTTTGTTTTTTGTTTTTTACGATTTGTGTGTTTTTGTCTTGTAAAATATTTTTTTATAGGTATCTTTGATGTGAATCTAATCATAAGGAGAAAGACATGCCAAAAAATCAATTTAGAGGAACCTTTGAAGAACTTCAGGCACAAGTGGAGCGCACGGGAATCGGGGGGAGTTGGCAAGAGTCGAATAATAATGGTATTTGTAAAACATACACGACCGACGATGGTGCAATACTCAATTGGTGGGTGAAAAATAGAACTATTAATTTTCAAGGTTCTCCCGATGTTAGAATTGCATTTGAAACTGCTTTTTACGGCAATGATAATGTAGAAAATACAGATGCACCTGTAGTAAGAAGAGCAACCCGACAACCTAATAACAGAACTAAAATATTTATTGTTCATGGTCATGATCAGGGATCACTTGACCAGTTGGAGCTTATATTAAGAAGGTTGGAACTAGCCCCTTATATTCTTCAAAATAACACTGCTCAGTCCAATACTCTTATAGAGGCTCTTGAGCAAGAGATATATGATAAAAACACTGTATTTGGTATTGTTCTTATGACACCTGATGACTTTGGTTATTCTAAAAACGAATCAGATGACAAACGCAAGCCGAGAGCGCGACAGAACGTTATTCTTGAAATGGGGATGGTCATGGCTTCATTAGGTCGTAACAAAACAGTAATTCTAAAAAAAGGTACTATTGAACATCCATCCGATATTGATGGGATTATCTACATGAGGTTTGAGGAACATTTGCAAGAGGTGGCAGTTAGGTTGGCAAATCAAATGAAAACCGCTGGAATAGAAATTTCAAATGACCTAATAGCAAGGTTTGC
Organism: uncultured Amylibacter sp.; assembly: GCA_959347425.1. The sequence goes on from OY365741.1 coordinate 1,293,464, forward strand.
ATGATGAAACCCGCACCCTATTCACCAATCAATTCAATAGAGTCAAAAATCTAAAATTTTCCGTAAATCGGCAGACACTCGCGCCCCGATATGCCCGATGACCGTCGCCGCCGCCATATTGCCCATCTTGGCACAGACCTCTAACGATTTATCGCAAACCAACCCCGCCAAAAACCCAGCCGCAAACAAATCCCCCGCTCCGGTTAAATCAACAACCGTGACAGGCTCGACCGCCACGGACATACGCCGCGCCCCGCTTGCCACAATCACACCGCCCGCGCCAATCGTACAGGCAACCAGCGCAGTTTTCTCCGCCGCCTTATCCAACGCACCCTGCAAATCGCCACCATATAAGGCCACCAGCTCGTGTTCATTGCAAAACAACGCATCCACGTGCTGCTCAATAATTTTATGAAACGCATCAAAATGCCGCTCCACACAAAACGGGTCGGACAGAGTCAAGGACACACGCCCGCCCGCCGCCTTACAGGCAGAAATCGCGACTGCAAAGGCGGCATGGCTATCGGGTCCGTCAAACCGATACCCCTCCAAATAAATCCAATCGGTATCGGCCATCTGCGCCGTGTCAATATCGGCAGGGGCGATGTGTTCGGAAACTCCTAGATACGTATTCATTGACCGCTCGCCATCGGGGGTGATTAAAATCATTGACCGCCCCGTTGCCATTTCAACATCGGCAGGGGATTTCGGGGTTTGGAAATCCACACCTTGGGCGCGGAGGTCTTTGGCATAATTCCGCCCCAACGTATCGTCCTTTACCTTGCCAACATAGGCAACCCGCAGCCCCAACTGCCCCAAACCAGCAATGGTATTGGCGGCAGAGCCACCAGAGATTTCGCGGGTATTATCCATCAGCCCGTAAAGATGCTGGGCGCGGTCGGTATCAATCAGCTGCATAATCCCCTTTTGAATGGAGTTTTGCGTTAGAAATCCATCCTCGCAAGGGGCAAGAATATCAACAATCGCGTTGCCAATTCCTATAATTTGGTAAGTTTTAGCCATGTGTTTTATCCTCATATTGGCATAAATCGGCCAGCAAACACTGGTCGCATAGGGGTTTGCGGGCTTTGCAAACATACCGCCCGTGTAAAATCATCCAATGATGGGCGTGGGTTTGGAAAAACGCCGGGATATGGTCTTCTATCGCGCGTTCCACCGCCAAAACATCCGCGCCAACGGCTACGCCCGTGCGATTGCCAAAGCGGAAAATATGGGTATCAACGGCTTGGGCCGGATGGCGATGCCAGACGTTCAGCACGACATTGGCGGTTTTGCGGCCAACCCCGGGCAGAGATTCCAAGGCGGCGCGGCTGGCGGGCACAATGCCTTTATAATCATCGGTTAAAATCTGGCTGAGGGTGATGATGTTTTTCGCCTTTTGCCGAAATAGCCCGATGGTTTTGATATGCTCTGTCACCGCGTCCAGCCCCAGTTCCAGCATTTTTTCGGCAGAGGGGGCGGCGGCGAACAGCGCTTTGGTTGCCTTATTCACCCCCGCATCGGTCGCCTGCGCCGATAAAACCACCGCGACCAGCAGGGTATAGGCGTTAATATGGTACAGCTCGCCCTTTGGCGCGGCGTTGTGTTTGGAGAACCGTTCGAAGATTTCAAAAACAGTGTGGTAATCGAGTTGTTTTGTCATGGGGAGTGTTTAGCGGGTTTGTGGGGGTTTGACAATAACGATTAATCGCTAACAACTAATCACCCTTCGCTCGCCATTCCTTCCAGCGTAAAAACGCATTGCCTCCAACCAGATTAAACAGCCGAGGGGGTAGGCGGCTGGGCGGGTCTTGCTCGGTAAAATAATCGCTGATATCACTGCGCGTGCCACAAGCCAGCTCTGCCGCGCCAATCCCACTGAGCGTTCCCCGCGCCGTGCCCAGCCCGTTTTGCACGCAAGCCGAAAACACGCCGTCGCCCAAATCACCCATCACCGACACACCGTTCAAACTCAAACACAAATGCCCAGCCCAACTATACTGCATTTCTATCCCCGCCATCGCAGGGAAACGCTGGTCAAATTTACGCTGATGAACGCGGGCGGCACGGGCGACTTCGCGTGTAGATGGGCGTAGGCTCGGCAACCAAGTCGCGCAGGTTCGCGTCACGATCCGCGCCCCGCCTTGCCCCGAATCAATACGGCGCACGGTCGTGCCCATCGGGTCTGACGGGGTAATCCCCCAACGGGTTTTGCCACCCAGTTTGGCACAATCCTCGGCGTTCAATTCGCGAGTCATGGAGGCGTATAAAAACACCTGTATCAAGCGACCTTTTGCCACGCCAAAACTCTCCAAATGGCCATTCGTTGCGATAATCACGCGGGGGGTGCTGACCTGCCCTTGCGGAGTTTTCACCCGCCAAGCCTCACCGTCTTTGGCAAAATTTAATGCAGGTGTTTGTTCAAAAATCTGCACCCCATCACGCCCAGCCAGCCCCGCCGCCAAGCCACGGATATAGCCCGCAGGTTGCAACTGCACCGTGCCAGCCGTGAAAAGCCCCGATAAATAAAAATCACTGCCTGTTATGTCTTTCATTGCCGCCGCGTCCAGTATTTCTGACGGCTCATCCAAACCCTTCAAATAATCCGCATAGCCGATATTATGACCATGGGCGCGGGTGCTGGTCGCGCCGTTAATCTTACCGACTTCGTCAAAATAATCCGCTTTTATATTGTAATCCCCCACCGCCCCACGGGCGAAATCAATCGCCGCGCGGTTCAGGCGAATGATAAGGCGGTCTTTATCCATGCTACCGCCCGAATAATCCTCCGAATTTAAATCATGCGGTAAATCAATCATAAAACCAGAGTTGCGCCCCGCCGCGCCTTGCGCGATTTGCCCAGCCTCCAGAACGACTATTTTTGCCGAGGGTTGGAGTTGACGCAATCGCCTCGCGGATGATAATCCAGCAAACCCGGCCCCGATAATAACAAAATCGGCAGTGATGTTTTTAACCAAAGGCACGGGCGCGGGTTGCGCCCCCAATAAAACATTCCACGCGGCTGGCCCCGCGTGGCTTGGCAAAATCTTGGCAGTATAAGATTTTTTTACCTGCACCATTTAATCGATAAACCCATCGGTATCATCACACAAATCCACCCAAATCGTTTTTATCTGCGTATATTGATCGTGTGCTGCCAGCGAGTTATCGCGCCCGCCGAAACCAGATTGTTTATACCCGCCAAAGGGCGTGGCGATATTGCCCTCACCAAAGCTGTTTATCGTCACAGTCCCCGCCCGTAACGCCCTTGCTGCCCGCAGACCGCGTTTGATATGGGCGGTAAATATAGACGCACAGAGCCCGTAATCGGTATCATTCGCCAGTTTAATCGCTTCATCCAAACCACTGATTTCTATCACGGATAAAATTGGTCCAAATATTTCCTCCCGCGCCAATTTGTGATTCGTATTCGGCAGTTCTATCACCGTTGGTGCAACGAACCCGTTTTTTGCCTCGCCACCGATTAATGGCGTGGGTGCGGCCTTCAAATACGAACAAACCTTTTTAAAATGGTTCGGGCTGACCAGCGCCCCTATACGGGTTTTCGGATCCAGAGGGTCACCAACATGCCATTGGCGCAGATGAGCTTTTATCTGTTTCATCAGCGCGGGTTTCACCGATTTATGAACGAACAACCGCGATATGGCAGAGCAGTTTTCCCCCATATTCCAAAACGCCCCCGCGACAATATGTTGGGCAACCAGAGGCAGATTTTCCGCATCATCCATAACGATACTGGGGTTCTTACCGCCCATTTCCAAAACGATTTCCTTGGCGTTGGATTCCGCCGAATAGGACAGGAATTTTTTGCCTGTTTGGGTGGAACCCGTGAAGGACACCATATCAATATCTTTGTGTCGCCCGATGGCTTCGCCGACCTCGGCGCCACCCGTGATGATATTCAAAACGCCACGAGGCAAGCCCGCTTCCCCCGCCAATTCCGCCAATCGCAGGGCGGTTAAACTGGTTTCAGGGGCGGGTTTCACAACCACGCAACAGCCCGCGGCCAAGGCGGGTGCAATCTTCCACGCCAACATTAACAGGGGGAAATTCCACGGCAAAACCAACCCCGCCACACCAATCGGCTCTCGCACGATTAGGGCAAGATGGTCGCTATCGCTGGGCGCGACTTGATCATAAATCTTATCAATCGCCTCGGCGTGCCATTTGATACAGGCAATCGTCTCTGGTATATCCACCGTTTCACAATCAAAAATGGTTTTGCCACTGTCTATGCTTTCCAACACCGCCAGCTCGCGCCGATTGCGGGTGAGTAATTTGCACAGGCGAATCAGAATATCTTTACGCTCAGACGGGGGCAAATGCGACCATCGCCCATCATCAAAAGCCGCCCGTGCACGAGCAGTCGCGTGATCAACATCGGCGGGGGTACAGGCGGGAACAGAGCCGATGACTTTCCCCGTGGCAGGGTTTATCGTGTTAAACCGCTTTTTACTTTTGGACGGGCGATATGTGCCGTCAATATAGCAGTTTTTCGGCGGGCTCAAGGCCGCCGCAATGCTTTGATATTCTTGTTTTGTCAGCAAATCCATTTTTTATTTCTCGCTTTCTATTTGTTTGATTGTGGTTTTTAATACGGCTATCACCTGTTCCAATTCGCGTTTTTCATGGGTCTGTAATTCCTGCAAGGGCGGGCGGACGCGCCCCGCATCAATCCCCGCCAAATGCACCCCGTATTTAATGGATTGAATGAATTTCCCACCCTGTTCCAATATCCGCATCAATGGCATCATCGCCGACATAATCGCCCGCCCTTTGGTGAAATCACGTTCAATGACACAGGCATTATACATGGCGATATGTTCGCTTGGCAAAAAATTAGAGCCACCGCAAACCCAAGATTTCGCGCCCCAAACAAAGAATTCCAAGGCCTGATCATCCATCCCGCAGGACAGCTGAATATGGGGATAATCCCGCGCCAATAAATGCAAGCGATTAATATCGCCCGAGGATTCTTTAATCATGCAGATATTGGCGGAACGGCCGACTCTATCCAGAAATTCTGGCCCCATATCCGCGCCCATCCGCCCAGGATAGTTATAAAGGATAATCGGCAAATCGGCAACCGCATCAATCGCCAGCGCGTTTGTCGCATTTTCACGTTCGGTCGGCACGGCATAAGGCGGGCTGCCCAGCAAGATTCCATCCGCTTTTAAATCGCGTGCGCCTTGGGCAAGAATCAGCGAATCGCGGGTCAGCATCGCCCCCGTGCCAACAATAAATGCCACTTTGTGGTGGGTGGTGGATTTGATATGTTTTTTAATAAAAGCGGCGATGGTCAGCCGTTCTTCGGGTGTTTGGGTGTAGTTTTCACCAGTCGAGCCGCCAGAGATTATCCCATGCACACCCTTATTAACAAGGGTTTTGGTGAGGTGTTCTAAACTCTGCCAATCAACACTGCCATCCAAATGATACGGTGTGATAATCGGCGTATAAATCCCATCAAACATTTTTGCTCTCTTTAGTTACCAACTTTTAGAGATGATAGACCATCACAAGACAGGTTGCAACCCATATTTTTCCCTCTGTTGCGACCAACTTTTAGAGATGATAGACCATCATAAGACGGGGTTCAACCTTTATTTCCCAACCAAAGCCGTCTCCACCAATTTGGCAAAAAAGCTCGCGCCAATCGGCAATAATTCATCATTAAAATCATATTCCGGATGATGCAAGCCAGCCGATTCCCCCTGTCCCAAATAGATATATGCACCTGGACGTTCCTGTAACATATAGGCAAAATCCTCCGACCCCATACTGGGTTTAACCGCCCGATCAACCAAGGACTCACCCATTAACTCGGTCGCGACATCGCCAGAAAACCGTGCTTGATCACGGTGGTTAATCGTCGGCGGATAGCCCTTTGTATAGGTCACTTCGGCCTTTGCGCCAAACGCCTCTGCCGTGTTATGAACAACGCGGATAAGCGCCGCCTGCACACGATCCTGCACCGCCACATTAAACGAACGTACCGTGCCAACCAAAAACCCAGTCTCTGCAATCACATTAAACGCATCCCCCGCGTGGATTTGGGTGACGGACAGAACCGCTTGCTCAATCGGGTCAATATTCCGCGCCACAATCGTTTGCAAATTTTGCACCATAGCAGCCGCAACAATAATCGGATCAATCGTTTCTTGTGGCATAGCGGCATGCCCGCCCAGCCCGGTTATTTTAATTTCAAACTGGTCAGAGGCCGCCATCATCGCGCCATCATTCATCGCGAATTCCCCCACGGGACGGTTTGGCCAGTTGTGCATGGCATAAACTTCGGCAATATCAAATTGCGCCATCATGCCATCTTGGCACATCGCCGCGCCGCCGCCACCGCCTTCCTCTGCTGGTTGGAAAATCAGTGCGACCGTGCCGTGGAAATTACGCGTCTCTGCCAGATATTTGGCCGCACCCAATAACATAGTCGTATGACCATCATGACCACAGGCATGCATCAATCCGGGGCGGGTGGATTTATAGGGTAAATCACGCACCTCTTGTATCGGCAAGGCATCCATATCGGCGCGAAGACCAATTGTTTTGCCCCCGCCTTTACCTTTTATCAAGGCAACAACCCCCGTTTTGCCAATCCCTGTGTGGATTTCATCAACACCAATCTCGGCTAGATGCTTTTCCACAAAGGCCGCCGTCTCATGGCAATCAAAATCCAATTCGGGATGGGCGTGTAAATGCTGTCGCCAGCCTTTCATTTCATCATAGTATTCGGCTATACGGTTAATCACGGGCATTGGTGCCTCCTTTTTAATTGAAAGTGAAAGGTCAGTTTAGCATGGACAAAGATAAAAAACAAATCGCACGGCTTTTGGCGATTATGGCGCGGTTGCGCGACCCCAATACGGGTTGTCCGTGGGATATTGAGCAGACCTATGAAACCCTTGTGCCATATACTTTGGAGGAGGCGTATGAGGTAATAGATGCCGTAGAAAACGGCACGCGGGCGGATTTGCAAGCAGAGCTGGGCGATTTATTATTACAGGTGGTTTTTTACAGCCAGATTGCCGCGGAACGCGGGGATTTTGATTTTAACGCGGTGGCGGGCGGTGTGGCGGATAAGATGATTCGCCGTCATCCGCATATTTTCCCCGATGAGTCGGGGCAGGTGGAATCGCGCGATAAATCCGCCGCCCAGCAGGTTTTGGATTGGGAAAAAATCAAAACGGCAGAGCGGGTGGCAAAGGGGGCAGAGGACTCGGCTTTGGCGGGAATAGCCGTGGCTCTGCCCGCGATTATCCGTGCGGAAAAACTGCAAGGGCGGGCGGCACGGGTTGGGTTTGATTGGGGCGATTCGGGGCAGGTTTTGGATAAGATATATGAGGAGGCGGGCGAATTAAAACAGGCCTTGGCTGTCGGGGATATGGACAATGCAGTCGAAGAGCTGGGCGATTTGTTTTTCACTTTGGTGAATATGGCGCGGCATTTGGGATTGGATTCACAGGTGGTTCTACGCCGCGCCAATGATAAATTTACCAAACGATTTTTGGCGATGGAAGACGGCTTGCGACACAGGCAAGAGGCGATTTCGGATAAGACGCTGGCAGAGCTGGAAACCCTGTGGCGGGAGGTTAAATTAACGATTAACGATTAACGATTAACGATTAGTGATTAATGATTAACGATTAGTGATTAATGATTAATGATTAGTGATTAGTGATTAACAATGAATTATTTTAATGGGTTATTGCCATTTATACTGCTTTCATATAAACGGGCGATTGATAAAGCACAAAAGCCTCTCCCTAAAAAACCCACAGAAAGCCCGCCCCCCATGCTCCGTTTTTTCACTCTCCCTTTTTCTATCTCGGGCATTATCCTGCTGTGTATTGCCACCCCAATTCTTGCCCAAGACATTAACATTTATTCCTATCGCCAGCCGTCTTTAATCGACCCGCTGTTACGCCAATTTGAACGCGATAGCGGTCTGCGTGTCACCATCACTTTCCTAAACAAAGGCGTGCTGGAAAGGCTACGTGCAGAAGGCGACCACTCGCCCGCCGATTTAATCCTAACCTCCGATATTGCCCGCCTTCATGCGATTGTTGCGGCCGACTTAACCCAAGCCGTGGACTCGCCCATATTAAACAAAAACATCCCCGCACAATTCCGCGACCCCGATAATCATTGGTTTGGATTAACCGCACGGGCGCGGGCAATTTACGCGTCCAAAACCCGCGTTTCACCAAACGAAATAACCACCTATCGCGATTTGGCACACCCGAAATGGCGCGGGCGGATTTGCACACGGGCGGGAACCCATCCCTATAACCTCGCCCTGACTTCGGCGTTTTTATTGCATCATGGAACGGAAGCTACGACGGCTTGGTTGCAAGGGATAAAGGCGAATCTGGCACGCAAACCACAGGGCAACGACCGCGCCCAGATAAAGGCAATTTTTGCGGGCGCCTGTGATATCGCCCTTGGCAACACCTATTATATGGCGGAAATGCTGGCCGACCCTGACCAACGGTCGGCGGGCGAATCGGTGCGGATTGTGTTTCCCAAGTTTGAAAATGGCGGTACGCATGTGAATTTATCGGGGATAGCGATGACTCGCGCCGCGCCGAATCGCGCCAATGCGGTGCGGTTAATGGAGTATTTATCCACCGCCAAAGCCCAGCAGATTTATGCCGAATCCCTAGGCGAATATCCCTTGAAAGCCGGGGCAGAGCCGTCCGCTCTGGTTGCCAGTTGGGGCGATGTTGCCTTTGATAATTTGGATTTAATCGCCATTGCCAAGCTACGCGGGCGTGCCTTGCGCCTGATTGAAACGGTCGGGTTTGATAGATAGGGAAAAACCGCTTGCCTTTTGTCGCATTAAAGCATAAATGTTAAGTGACCCCAAAATGAACCATGAAAAGGAGTGTTGCCTTTGACCGCCACAGCCACATCAAAACCCGCGACTAAATCCGCACCAAAGACTCCCCCAAAAGCACCGCGTAAAACCACAACCAAACCGCGCAAAATTGCCGCCAAAACCGACCAATCCATGCTGGCGATTGTTTTGGACTCGGCCGAGCTGGACAAAGCCTTGGATTGCGTCACGATTCCCTTGGCAGGTAAGTCGGCGATTGCCGATTATATCGTGGTTTTATCTGGCACCTCTGCCCGCCATGTTGTATCCATTTGTGAAAACATGCAAGAACGGTTAAAGCAAAACCAAATCGTCCCACGGATTGAAGGCAAAGCCCAAGGCGATTGGGTGCTGCTTGATGCGGGCGATATTATCGTCCATATCTTTCGCCCCGAGGTGCGCGAGTTTTATCAGTTGGAAAAAATGTGGCTGGAAGGTGCGGAAATCTCTGCCCGCCCGCCAGAGGCTCTTCTTGATGCCACGCCCGAGCCGGATTTTGACCCAGAAGCGGTTAATTAAAAAACGGGTAAAAAAATGCGTATCACCATTTGTGCGGTTGGGCGGGGCAAACGCGATGCCACCCACCCGATTATTGAAGACTATATAAAGAAATTCCAAAACCTTGGGCGCGGGCTGGGATTGTCGTCCTTGACGATAAAAGAGGTGGATGCCCAGGCCGCCAATGTGTCCGCCGAATCCGCGCTTTTGATTCGCGCCCTGCCTGAAAACAGCTATGTTATCGTTTTGGATCAACGCGGCAAAAGCCTGACATCGCTGGGTTTTGCTAAGATTATCCAAACCCAAAGGGATGAGGGATTGCGCGATTTAACCTTTGTTATTGGCGGGGCGGAAGGCGTGAGCCAAACCCTGCAAGACCGCGCCAATCAGAGTATTAGCCTTGGCGCGATGGTATTTCCCCACATGCTGGCGCGGTTGATATTGGCAGAACAGCTCTACCGCTGTGCCACGATTTTGGCGAATCATCCGTATCACAGAGAATAAAGCATGAATAAAGTGCGAATAAATCACCAATAAAACGGGCAAAAAAGCCCCAAAACACAGATTGCCTTTTGCCACCAAACCGAGTATGTTCAAATTTAACGATGCCCACACCTTGGGCCTGACCGGTGCGTTGCGCGACAGATTGACCCATTTCGGGAATCTAAACCAACTTCGTTATGACACACCCCGAACCAGAGGGATGAATCCCATGAAATCTACCGATAAAATCGGCGTTATGCTCTGCGGCCACGGCTCGCGTGCGCAATCGGCAGTGGATGAGTTCGCCACGCTAGCGACCAAAATCCCACCCTATTTGCCAAAGGATTGGCTGTTTGAATACGGCTATTTGGAATTCGCCAACCCGGTGATTCGCCACGGCTTGGATAAATTGCGCACGGCGGGCTGTACTAAAATCCTCGCCGTCCCAGGCATGTTGTTTGCCGCCATGCACGCGAAAAATGATATTCCCACGGTGCTGACCAGCTATGGGGCGCAGCACGGATTGGATGTATCCTATGGGCGCGAATTGGGCATTGACGCACGAATGATTGCCGCCGCAGGTGCGCGGATTGACGCGGCGATGGCGGACGCAGACGCGCAATACGGCACGCTGCCCCGCAGTGAAACCGCACTGGTCGTGATTGGGCGCGGCGCGTCCGACCCCGATGCCAATTCCAATGTCTCCAAAATCGCGCGGATGTTGTGGGAAGGTTTGGGCTTTGGCTGGTGCGAAGTCGGCTATAGCGGCGTGACTTTCCCCTTGGTAGAGCCCGCGTTAGACCACGTGGCGCGGCTGGGTTACAAACGGATTTTGGTGTTTCCGTATTTTTTATTCTCTGGTATTTTGATTGATAGGATTTATGGTTTCACCGATATTTGCGCGGCGAAATACCCCGATTTGCAATTTGTAAAGGCCGGATATTTGGGCGACCATCCAAAGGTGTTGGAGACGTTTGTCGAGCGGATTTGTGAGCAGTTGGGCGAAATCCCTCCGCCGAATTGTGCCTTGTGCAAATATCGCACGCAGATTTTGGGGTTTGAAGGCGAAGTCGGTGCCATCCAGCAAAGCCACCACCATCATGTCGAGGGGCAAGGCGCGAGTGCGGCGGGTTCCAACGTGGCGGATTGTGAATTGTGCGATGATTTTTGCACGGGCGCGTGTCGGTTGGATGAGGAGGCAGGGGAGCACACACATGATAATAGTCATGGGCATAGCCACGGACACTCGCACGACCATGACCATGGACATAGTCATGACCATCACCATCCCGTTTATCCCCACGCCAAACACCCCCTCGGACCAGAGAGCGCGAGGAAAAAGAAATCATGACCATGTTTGATGGATATATTATGGTGGATTGGTCGGCGGCGAATAGCCGAACGACAGGCAAAGATTCTATCTGGGTTGCCGAGCTTATGGAAAATGTGAATGATGTTATATTAACAAATTATCCAACCCGCTCTTGCTTTCGTAAATATCTAAAAGGCAAAATGGAAGAAGCTACCGAAAATAACAAGCGATTACTTATTGGTTTTGATTTTCCTTTTGGCTATCCTTATGATTCTTATGATGGATTTGGTTGCAAGAATTGGACAGAATTATGCCAGCTAATAGACACCGAAATAGATGATAATGATAATAATGAAAACAATCGTTTTGCGGCAGCTGGGAAATTAAATAACACTCGCTTTGGAAAACTCTTTGAAAATAATAATAAACATGGTCCCTTTTGGGGACACCATAGATCTAATTGTTTTGAAGGATTGCCTTTCAATACGCAAGAAGGTTATAATAGAAATTTAAAAGCAGGACAAAAACTACCTGAAAAATTTCGTTGCGTTGAAAAAGAAATAATTAAACAAAATAGAAAAAATAAAAAGATAAAAAAACAACGCACAATAACTCCACTATCAGTTTGGAAATTGTTTCATGGGGCTAGTGTTGGCGGGCAGACCTTAATGGGGATTCCTACTTTACAAACATTAAAACAGCGTGGGGATTGTTGCGTTTGGCCTTTTCAAAACCTTGATAAAACCAAACATGTTATTGCCGAAATATACCCCTCTATTTGGGATATACAAGGCGACCATAATATAAATGACGCAAACCAAGTTTATACAGTGGCAAAAAATATTGCCTACTTGGATAAAAACAAACGCTTACAAGATTTTTTAAATGCGCCCGATGCCTACGATAAAAATATAATAAAAAAAGAAGGCTGGATACTCGGCGTTGATAAAAATGGAATCCCCGCCCAATGCCCCTAGATTACATCCGCGACCCCAAAAAAATCTACCAACAATCTTTTGCTATTGTGAAGGGCGAGGCCGACCTATCGCATTTCCCCGCCGACCAACATCCGCTTATCACGCGGCTTATCCACGCCTGTGGCATGCCTGATATTACCGATGAACTTTGCCTATCAAACAATCTTATGACCACGGCGCAAACCGCGCTGGATAACGGTGCAAAAATTCTTTGCGATTGTGAAATGACGGCGGCGGGGATTATCAAACGCAACCTACCTCGCCATACCAAAATCATAACCACCCTGAATGATACGGCCACCCCGACCCTGGCAAAACAAATCCAAAACACCCGTAGTGCGGCGGCGGTTGAGCTCTGGCAGCCGCATATTAAAGGCGCAATCATAGCCATCGGCAACGCCCCAACCGCCCTGTTTCATCTGCTGGAATTACTGGCGGAGTGGCAGGAAAAACCCGCATGTATTTTGGGGTTTCCTGTCGGCTTTGTCGGCGCGGCGGAGAGCAAAATCGCGCTGGCGAACAACCCATTTAACATCCCCTTTGCCACGCTCCATGGACGACGCGGAGGCACGGCAATTACCGCCGCCGCCGTCAATGGTTTGGTCAGTGGATTGGGGGTTTAATATGACAAAACCGTGGCTTCATATTATCGGCATAGGCGAAGACGGCTTGGAGTCGCTGCTGCCCCTTGCCCGCACCGCATTAAAAACCGCCGATATTATCATCGGTGATTCGCGTCATTTAAACGCGGTGAAAAATGTCACGCCCAACGCAAAACAAATCCCTTGGCCTACCCCCTTTGACGCATTAACCGATACGGTTTTATCGCATCAAAACGATAGGGTAGCCCTTCTTGCCACGGGCGATCCGCTCTGGTATTCCATCGGGGCGATTTATGCACGGCTTGTCGCCCCCGAAGATATTATTTTTTATCCGCAAATATCCGCCTTTCAATGGGCGGCGGCGCGGATGGGCTGGGGCTTGGCTGGGGTGGAAACGTTGAGCCTGCATGGTCGCCCCCTGCAAACAATCATCCCGTTTATTCAGCCGAACCAACGCCTGCTTATCCTAACCGATGCGAACAGCAATCCGCAGGCGGTTGCCGAAGTTTTAACCACGCACAATTATGGCAATTCCAAACTATCGGCGCTGTCGCATCTGGGCAGTCCCCGTGAAAAACAATTCCACGGCTTGGCGAAAGAGTGGCACCATACCGTCCCCGATTTTCATACTCTTGCGATTCACTGTATCGCCGATAAAACCGCGATTCCCACGCCGAAGACGGGCTTGCCTGATGGCTGTTTTACCCATGATGGCACGATGACCAAACAAGATATCCGCGCGATAACGCTGGCGAAATTAATCCCCTTGCCAAACGCTCGGCTGTGGGATGTTGGCTGTGGCTGTGGCTCTGTCGCGATTGAATGGATGCGCAGCGCACGGGATGCAACCGCGATTGGTATTGAACCGCGCGAAGATAGACGCGCCCTGACCGCGCAAAATGCACTGGCACTTGGCACGCCCACGCTGGATATTCGCGCGGGGCACGCACCCGCGGCTTTGATGGATTTACCCACCCCCGATGCGGTTTTTATTGGCGGCGGAGTGTCCGTGGAGACCGCCGAATTTTGCCTGAAGGCTCTGCCACTATCGGGGCGACTGGTTTGCAATGCGGTGACCTTGGAATCCGAACAAATATTGGCGGATTTATACATGCGGTTTGGCGGTAATTTAACGCGTTTGCAATGCGCACGGGCAGAGCCTATTGGCAGTAAAATCGGCTGGCGACCCGCAATGCCCGTCACCCAGTGGAGTATTATAAAGTCATGAAAAAAGGCATCCTATACGGTCTTGGGCTGGGCCCAGGCGATCCCGAATTGATAACATTAAAGGCGCATAATTTGATTAAAACCGCCCGCGTCATTGCCTATCCAACGCTGGAATCTGGGGCGAGTTTCGCCCGTTCCATCATTGCCGATTTCCTGCCCAAAGAGGTAGAGGAAATCACCATCCCTATCCCGATGAGCAATACGCGGGAGCTGGCACAGGCGGCCTACGATACGGGTGCAAAACAGATTGCCGAGCGATTAAATACTGGCACGGATGTTTTGGTATTGTGTGAGGGTGATCCGTTTTTTTACGGCTCTTTTATGTATCTTTTCGCGCGACTGGCACCGCAATTTGACACGCGGGTTATCGCGGGGGTTACGTCGCTGTCCGCCTGTGCCGCCGCGATTCCCGCCCCCCTTTGTGCGCGGAATGAAACCCTGACGGTTATTCCTGCGCCGATGGAAGCGGCGGATTTGATGGCGACGATAAAGGCGGCGGGCTCTTGCGCGATTATTAAATTGGGGCGACATTTGCCAAAGGTTCAGGGGATTTTGCGCGACTTGGGGTTAGAGGGTTACGCGACCTATATTGAACGTGCGACCCTGCCCACCGAAAAAATAATGCCCTTGGCAGAGACCTGCGATCCCGCCCCGTATTTTTCTATGATTATCGTTAATAAAGGAAGCGACCCATGGCTGTAAAATCATCTATGAAACCAATTATTTTATGTCTATCTGCGGGTGGGGACTCTGTGGCAAAAACCCTTGCCAAATCGCACGGCTTTGCGATTCACGGACGCTCTGGGCGGGTGAAAACCGCCGATGTTTTCTTTGACAATACGCTGGAACATATCGCCAGTTTATTTTGTGCGGGCACGCCTATTATCGGGCTTTGCGCGGCGGGGATTCTTATCCGTGCGGTTGCCCCGCACCTACGTGATAAAAAAACCGAGCCCGCGATTATCGCGATATCAGAGGATGGGAAAAGCGTCATTCCCCTGCTCGGCGGGCATCACGGTGGTAATAATCTGGCGCGAGAAATTGCCAAGGATTTAAACGGACACGCGGGCATTACCACGGCTGGTGATATTGCCTTTGGCGTGGCTTTGGATGAGCCGCCAACGGGCTGGCGTTTGGGAAATCCGCATGACGCGGCGGGGTTTATGGCGAATATATTGGCACAGCGAGACGCGGGAGTTGCCATGGATTTTCAGGTGGAAACGGATGAAATAAAAACATGGCTCGCCCCGCTATTAAATTCCACCGCACAGAATTTAAAAGCAAATTTAAAAACACATTTAAAAATAACCTGCACCGATAAACCGCTGGAAGGCAGTGAGCATCATTTAATTTTTCATCCGCAAAATTTAGCCCTTGGGTTGGGTTGTATCCGTGGTGCGGAGCTAAGCGAAATCTGGGATTTAATAACAGACACTTTACGCAGAAATAATTTATCGCCATTTTGTATCGCTTGCCTCGGCTCGCTGGATGTGAAGGCGGACGAGGCCGCATTAAACGCTGTCGCGATAAAATTAAATATCCCCTATCGCGTGTTTAGTGCAAAGCAGTGTGAAACGCAAAAACACCGCCTAACCTCCCCGTCAAAAACCGTCTTTGCCGAAGTCGGATGTCATAGCGTATCCGAAGCCTCGGCCATGTTAATTGCAAACGGCGACCTTATCGTGCCAAAACAAAAGAGCATAAATGCAACCTGCGCCCTGGCCAAATCGCCCGCCCCAATAACCGAAATAAACGGACGCAAACGCGGACAATTGGCGTTAATCGGTATCGGGCCTGGGCAGGCAGAATGGCGCACGCCAGAGGCGTCTCGTTTAATAGCGCAAGCGGATGAATTGGTCGGCTACGGATTTTATATTGACCTTTTGGGCGCGGCGGCACGGGGCAAAACCCACAAACCATTCCCACTGGGGGCAGAGGAAGACCGTTGTCGTTACGCCTTGGAACAGGCGGCAAAGGGTAAAAATATCGCGCTGATTTGCTCGGGCGATTCGGGGATTTACGCCATGGGTGCGCTGGTGTTTGAACTGCTGGATTGCGATAAAACCCTATCCCCCGCCGCGAAACGGGTTGAGGTTTTATCGGCCCCAGGTATCAGTGCTTTACAGGCCGCGGCGGCGCGAATCGGCGCACCTTTGGGGCATGATTTCTGCGCGATTTCTTTGTCGGATTTATTAACCCCCCGCGCCGATATTATCAATCGTTTACGTACCGCCGCCTTGGGAGATTTTGTTATCGCCCTGTATAATCCCGTGTCAAAAACCCGCACGGAATTGTTAAATACCGCGCGGGAGATTTTACTGGAACACCGCCCATCAAGCACCCCTGTTTTGATTGCCCGTGCCTTGGGACGGGCGGAAGAATCCCTGCGAATCGTTAATCTGGGCGATTTGCAAACCAAGGATGTTGATATGATGTGTCTGGTTCTTATCGGTGCGAAAAACACCAAAGCCCTGCAAACGGGCGATGGGCGGGTTCGGCTTTATACACCTCGCGGCTATGCTGCGAAAAATAAAAATACCACTGCTGAGAAAAAAGGAAATTAAAATATGACCGTTTATTTTATTGGTGCTGGGCCGGGTGATCCAGAGCTAATTACACTCAAAGCCCAACGTTTGATTCGGGCGTGTCCCGTGTGTCTTTATGCGGGATCATTAGTGCCAGAGGCGATAATTAAACAAGCACCCAAAGACGCAATCATTCGTGATACCGCCACCATGACCCTGCAAGACACCCACGCAATCATCAAAACCGCCAGCGCAAAAAACCAAGACATAGCCCGCGTTCATTCGGGCGACCCATCACTTTACGGCGCGATTGCCGAACAAATCCGCCTGTTAAAAGCCGACGGAATTGACTATCAAATCATCCCAGGTGTGCCAGCCTATGCCGCCGCCGCGGCCGTATTGGGGCAGGAATTAACCATCCCCGAAATCGCGCAATCCATCGTTTTAACGCGAATGTCGATGCAATCGACTTCCATGCCATCGGGCGAGACCTTGGATAATTTCGCCCGCACGGGTGCGACCTTGGCGATTCATCTGGCGATTCGCAATATGCGAGAGATTGAACGGGTGCTGACCCCGCATTACGGCAGCGACTGCGCCGTGGTGGTTGCCTATCGCGTTGGTTGGCCTGACCAATTAATCCTACGTGGCACGCTATCCACGATTCGCGATTTGGTGCGGAAAGCGAAAATCACCCGCACCGCGTTAATTCTGGTCGGGCCTGCTTTGGATGATTCTCTTCACGGATTTAAAGACAGCGCGCTCTACGATGCCGATAAACCCCATGTTTTGCGCCCAGTTAAAGGCGCGACTTTGATAGAGGATTTTAACACATAAGCCACGCCCATGATTAAAACCTTTCACGATAGCTTTGCCCTGAAGACTCCGTTTGTTTTATCACGCGGGGCGAAAACCACGGCCGAAGTCGTGCGGGTGGAAATCACTCGCAAAGGTTTTACGGGGCGTGGCGAATCCGTGCCTTATGCAAGGTATGGCGAGTCTGTGGAATCGGTTATCTCACAAATAAAAACCCTGCCCGCCAGCACAACCCTTGCCCAATTACAAACCTTTCTGCCCGCAGGGGCGGCGCGGAATGCGGTGGATTGCGCGCTCTGGGATTTGTGGGCAAAGCAAACGGGCAACTCGGTTTGGCAAAAGCTGGGCTTGGCGAAACCCGCCCCGCAAACCACGACTTTTACCCTGTCTTTGGATACGCCCGATGCCATGTATAAACAGGCAAAAGACGCGAAACAATATCCTATTTTAAAAATTAAATTGGGCGCGGGGGCTACGGATTGCGACCGTTTATCCGCCGTTCGTCGTGCCGTGCCAGAGGCTAAATTAATCGTTGATGCGAATGAGGGGTGGGGTGCGGACGATTATATCCGTCTTTTGCCGACCTTACAACAAACCAACGTTTGGATATTGGAACAGCCTTTTCCCGCCGATAAAGACGCGATTTTAACCGATTTACCCCGCCCGATTTGCGTCTGTGCCGATGAATCTTGCCATACCGCAAAAGACCTCGTGCATTTGATAAAAAAATATGATATGGTGAATATCAAATTGGATAAGACTGGCGGGCTCAGCGCGGCGGCGCGGCTTTACAAATCCGCCCGTGCCTTGGATTTTGCGATTATGGTCGGCTGTATGGTTGGCACTTCGCTGGCCATGGCACCTGCGGTTTTGCTGGCAAGCGATTGCACGGTGGCAGATCTTGATGCGCCGTTGTTATTGGCGCGGGATCGCGTGGCAGGCTTATCTTATAAAGGCGGATATGTTCATCCGCCACACACAAACCTTTGGGGGAATGAAAATGAGTAATGAGAGAATAGTCTATGTCAATGGCGATTGGCTGGCGGAATCTGACGCAAAAATATCGGTCTTTGACCGTGGCTTTTTAATGGCCGACGGTGTTTATGAAGTGACAACCGTGCTGGACGGCTGTTTGATTGATTTTGACGGGCATGTGCAACGTTTGCATCGCTCGCTGGCGGAATTAAATATGCGCACGCCGTGTTCCGAGGCGGAGCTTTTGGCGATTCATCGCGATTTGGTAGCAAAGAATAATCTGTCTGAAGGCACGGTTTATCTGCAAATAACCCGCGGTGTTGTTGATCGCGATTTTGTCCAAGATAATACGCCCGCGCCGACATTGGTTCTGTTCACGCAAGAGAATAATTTAATCAATAGCCCCGCCGCGAAACGCGGTTTGCGGGTGATGACTCTGCCTGATTTGCGCTGGCATAGGCGCGATATTAAAACCATACAACTGCTCTATCCCTCCATGGCGAAAACCGCGGCAAAGGCGGGCGGGTTTGACGATGCGTGGTTAGTGGAAGATGGATTTATCACCGAAGGCTCTTCCAACAATGCCTATATTGTTAAGGATGGTGCGATTATCACACGCCAGTTAAGCCACGATATTTTGGCAGGAATTACCCGCAGGGCGGTGCTGGATGTTGCGGGCGAGCACGGATTAAAAGTGGTGGAACGGGCGTTCAGTTTGGACGAGGTTATGGCCGCGCAGGAGGCGTTTATCACCAGTGCCTCTACCTTTGTTTTGGGGGTGGTTGGTGTCGATGATAAACAAATTGGCAACGGGCAGGTGGGCGATTTAACCAAACGTCTGCGGGAGTTGTATATTGAAAATGCGCAGAAGCATGCAAAAAAATGAAACCGAAAAAACCCGATAACAACAAACGCATTGCCGAAAATCGCCGCGCACGATATGATTATGCGGTGGAGGATACTTTGGAATGCGGCATGATGTTAGAGGGCTCAGAGGTGAAATCTTTACGGGCGGGGTCTGCCAATATAGCCGAGTCCTATGTCGCGGTTGAGAATGGCGAGCTATGGTTAATCAACGGTTATATCGGTGCCTATAAACAGGCAAAAACTTTCGGGCATGAAGAAAAGCGGCGGCGCAAATTATTAGCATCACGCCGTGAAATCGCAAAATTATTCCAAGCAACAGGACGGCAAGGCATGACCCTCGTGCCATTAAAAATGTATTTCAACGACCGTGGGCGCGTGAAAATCCTAGTCGGTGTTGCCAAAGGCAAACAAAAAGCCGACAAGAGAGAGACCGAAAAACAACGCGATTGGGCAAAACAAAAATCACGCCTCATGCGCGGGACTTAACGATTAATTATTAACACTTAAAACCTCTTGGCTTTTTTATTTTTTTTGCTATTATATTAAATGTCGCCAAAATTTAAACCCTCAAAAACCACGAGAAAATCCATGTCCCCTGAAAAAACCCCACCCGCACAAAAACAATTCCAAAAAATCCTTATCGCCAATCGGGGTGAGATTGCGATTCGCGTGATGCGTGCCGCCAATGAAATGGGCAAGAAAACCGTTGCTGTTTATGCCAAAGAGGATAAACTGGGTTTGCATCGGTTTAAGGCGGATGAAGCCTATCCTATCGGTGAAGACTTGGGACCGGTCGCCGCCTATCTGTCTATCTCTGAGATGATTCGCGTGGCAAAAATGGCGGGTGCGGATGCGATTCATCCGGGCTATGGTTTGCTGTCGGAAAACCCTGATTTTGTCGATGCGTGCGATGCGGCGGGGATTTGTTTTATTGGGCCAAAAGCAAAAACCATGCGTCAGCTGGGCGATAAAGCCTCTGCCCGTAAGGTCGCGATTGCCGCAGGCGTGCCCGTTGTACCAGCGACAGAGGTTTTGCCAAATGACATGAAACAGGTGCATAAAATGGCGGAGGCGGTTGGCTATCCCTTTATGTTAAAGGCCAGTTGGGGCGGTGGTGGGCGCGGTATGCGCCCCATTTTCAAACCCGAAGAGCTGGAAGAAAAGGTAAAGGAAGGCAGGCGTGAAGCCGAAGCCGCCTTTGGCAATGGTGAGGGATATTTGGAACGGCTTATCCGCTGGGCGCGGCATATAGAGGTGCAGATTTTGGGCGATAGCCACGGCAATATCTATCATTTATATGAACGCGATTGCACGGTTCAAAGGCGCAATCAAAAGGTTGTGGAACGCGCGCCCGCGCCTTATTTAACCGATAAACAGCGCAATAACATCTGCGAATTGGGGCGGAAAATCTGCGCCCATGTTGGCTATGAATGCGCGGGGACGGTGGAGTTCCTTATGGATATGGACACAGAAGAAGTGTTTTTTATCGAAGTCAATCCGCGGGTTCAGGTGGAACACACGGTCACAGAAGAGGTTACAGGGATTGATATTGTCCGCGCCCAAATCCGTATAGCCGAAGGCGCAACCCTGCCCCAAGCCACAGGTGCCAAAACCCAAGCCGATATTAAATTAAACGGGCATGCTCTGCAAACCCGTATCACCACGGAAGACCCGCAAAACAATTTCATCCCCGATTATGGGCGGATTAGTGCCTATCGCTCTGCCACTGGGCCGGGGATTCGCCTTGATGGAGGAACGGCGTATTCTGGCGCGGTTATCACGCGGTATTATGATAGTTTATTGGTTAAAGTCACCGCCCATGGACCCAGCCCAAAACGGGTTATTGCGCGGATGGATCGTGCCTTGCGTGAATTCCGTATTCGCGGCGTTTCCACGAATATAGCCTTTGTGATTAATCTGTTAAAGCACCCAACATTTCTGGATAACAGCGTCACCACGACCT
Source organism: uncultured Amylibacter sp. (assembly GCA_959347425.1). The sequence goes on from OY365741.1 coordinate 1,314,614, forward strand.
TTATTGATAACACGCCCGATTTGTTTTATTTCAAACCACGGCGCGATCGGGCGACTAAGATTTTGAATTATATCGCCGATGTTACGGTTAATGGTCATACGGATGTATCGGGGCGCACCCGTCCTGCGCGGGCTTCTGCGCCGATAAAACTGCCAAAGAACCAAGGTGCAAGCTTGCAAAAAGGCAGCCGAGATTTGCTGCTTGAAAAGGGTGCAAAAGGCGTGGTTGATTGGATGGCAAGCCAAGAAAAACTGCTGATAACCGATACAACCATGCGTGATGGTCACCAATCCCTGCTGGCGACTCGTATGCGTAGTTTTGATATGGTGCAGGTTGCCGATGCCTACGCCCATAATCTGCCGAATTTGTTTTCCGTGGAATGCTGGGGCGGTGCCACCTTTGATGTCGCCTATCGGTTTTTGCAAGAATGCCCGTGGCAACGCTTGCGTGATTTGCGTCGTCGTATGCCGAATCTGCTCACCCAAATGTTGTTACGTGCGTCAAACGGGGTGGGCTATACGAACTATCCTGATAATGTCGTTCGCGCCTTTGTTCATCAATCTGCTGAAACGGGCGTGGATGTGTTTCGGGTGTTTGATAGCTTAAACTGGGTGGAAAACATGCGGGTTGCCATGGATGCGGTGATTGAAACGGGGCGGATTTGCGAAGGCACGATTTGTTATACCGGCGATATTTTAAACCCCGACCGTGCCAAATATAATTTGGCTTATTATGTGAAAATGGGCAAAGATTTGAAATCTGCGGGCGCACATATTTTAGGCTTAAAGGATATGGCGGGTTTGTTAAAACCTGCCGCGGCGCGTGTTTTGATAAAAACATTAAAGGATGAAATCGGTCTGCCGATTCATTTTCACACCCACGATACCAGTGGTATAGCAGGGGCGACTATTCTGGCCGCGGCAGAGGCTGGGGTGGATGCCGTGGATGTCGCCATGGATGCGTTTTCTGGTGGCACTTCCCAGCCATGTTTGGGCTCTATTGTCGAATCCTTGCGCCATACTCCGCGTGATACGGGGCTCAATATAAACAATGTGCGTGAGATTAACGGGTACTGGGAAAAGGTGCGTGCTTTATACGCGCCGTTTGAAAGCGGGCTATCGGCGCCCGCGTCAGAGGTGTATTTGCACGAGATGCCAGGCGGGCAATTCACCAATCTAAAGGCGCAGGCGCGGTCTATGGGACTAGAGGATAGATGGGACGAGGTGGCAACCGCCTATGCCGAAGTCAATCACATGTTCGGTGATATTGTTAAAGTTACGCCGTCTTCCAAAGTCGTTGGCGATATGGCATTGATGATGGTCACCCAAGGATTAACCCGCGATGATGTGGAAAATCCGTCCGCGGAATTGGCTTTCCCCGAATCCGTGGTTGATATGATGAAGGGCAATCTTGGGCAACCCCCTGGTGGGTTTCCCGCCGCCTTAGTGAAAAAAGTCTTAAAGGGCAAGGCACCCGCAACCACGCGACCAGGCGAGCACCTTGCCCCCTTGGATTTGGAAAAAACCCGCAAAATGCTATCGGATAAACTCGGTGGGCAGGCGATTGATGATGAGGATCTCAACGGGTACTTGATGTATCCAGAGGTTTTCCTAGCCTATCACACCGCCCATGATATTTATGGTCCGGTGCGCACTTTGCCGACTTATACCTATTTTTACGGCATGCATTCGGGCGAAGAAATATCGGCAGAGATTGACCCAGGCAAGCGGTTGGAAATCCAACTGATTGCCGTGGGGGAGACGGATGATGAAGGCAAAACCCGCGTGTTTTTTGAATTGAACGGCCAGCCGCGGACTGAGCGGGTGGTTAATCGCTCGGCCCATGCGACGACGCAACAACGTGCCCAAGCCGACAGCGATAATCCCTGCCATATTGGCGCACCGATGCCCGGGGTTATTTCTTCGGTCGTGGTGGCGGAGGGTGGCTCGGTGAAGGCGGGCGATATTCTTTGCACGATAGAGGCAATGAAGATGGAGACAGGAATCCACGTCGACCGCGATAGCAAGGTGAAGAAAATCCACGCCCCAGCAGGCACACAGGTGGATGCCAAAGATTTGGTGATAGAGCTGGAATAGTTTTTTGTGGGGGTTCGCATGATGCAAGATTTTATCGCGCAAAAAATTCTGGTGATGACGGATATTCATCTGCTCGGGGCGGGCAAAACCATTATCGGGCTTGATCCGTATGAGCGGTTTTGTGCGGCTTTGGCGCATGCTCGCGAAAACCACCCCGATGCTGTGCGATTGGTTTTAACCGGGGATTTAACCGATACGGGCAGGTCTGATGAATACCAAAGGCTACACACCGCGTTAAAAGATTTTGATATCCCGATCAGTTTTTTAATCGGCAACCACGATCGCCGTGCCGAGTTTCGCGCCGCGTTCCCCGATGCTCCCGTGGATGAAAACGGGTTTATCCAATCGGTTGTTGATTTGGGCGATACGGTTTTGGTCTGCTTGGATACCGTCAATGATATAGCCCCCGACCGCGACCATAGCGGGGTTTTCTGTCAAAAACGCCGCGATTGGCTGGTGCGGGTTTTGTCGGCTACCCGTGAAAAACGCGTGCTTATTTTCATGCATCATCCGCCGTTTCAGGTGGGTTTTTCTGGGATGGATGCGATTGCCTTGGTTGATGGTGCGGATTTTATCCAGCTTTTGCAGGGGTTTGATATTGCCCACCTTATCGCGGGGCATGTTCATCGCACGATTTCGGGCAGTACCGCGGGGCTCAGTTTTTCTATGTTTAAAAGCACATGTCATCAAATGCCGATGGATATGACCGCCACAAATATGATGCTGAGCGTTGATGAACCCGCCGCCTATGGTATTATTTTGCTGGGTAAGGACAGCGTGATTGCCCATAGTGATGATTTTGATCTTGCGGATAACGGCTAGGGTGTGAAAATAAATGATAAATTTACCGATTCGGGGTTTTTAGGGCTTGCCTTTCCGTTCATTCGGGGTTAAAACCAGCCCCGATGGTGCGGGCGTAGCTCAGGGGTAGAGCATAACCTTGCCAAGGTTAGGGTCGTGAGTTCGAATCTCATCGCCCGCTCCAGTTTTTATGATAGGCATAGTTTCTATGGAAATCATACTTGGCATTCTTTTTATTGCGGTGGTTATTGGTGTGTTTTTGCCAAAGGGCAGACGCAAAAATATCCCCCGTGGTAAAACCCGCGCACCCTATCCCCCTAGATACAAATCGCGTTCCAATCCTCCCGTTGCTGTTAAAGACAAACAGATAACGGGTCGCGCCTATGTTATTGATGGCGATACGATTGTTATTAAAAAAACCAAAATCCGCCTTGCTGGGATTGACGCACCAGAGCTGGACGAGCCATGGGGGCAGGTCGCCAAATCCGCGATGATTCGGATATGTCAGGGGGGTGCGATTCGTGCGGTGTTGACGGGGGGGTCGTCTTATGATCGGGTTGTTGCCACCTGCTATTTACCCGATGGCGTGGATATCGGGGCAGAGCTGGTGAAACAAGGGTTGGCTTTGGATATACCGATGTTTTCAGGGGGTAAGTATCGCGAGTTTGAAACGCCAGAGGCTCGGCAAAAATTGTGGCGGGTGGCAAAGAAAATACGGTGAAACAAATCATTCATAACGAATACCTAATAACTAATAACTAAAAACGAAATAGATATGCACGCCACGCAAGAGCAAATTGCTTTATTGTCTCTTGTCGTTATGCCATGGATACCCCATATATCCCCTATACCCACAACAACAAGAAAAGGATATTATCAATGGCAATTCTAACCCAACGCACACTTAACCTCAAACCCCTACACACAGCTCTCACCAGATTTACTACCAAATTTACCACGTGGTTTGTCGCGCTGGGAGATGCCTATTCACGGCGGGATGAGTTTGAACGGATGAACGCGCTGAGCGATACCGAATTACACACAAACTATGGGATTGAACGGCGTGATATTGCCGCCTATATCTTTCGCGATAAAATCGCCTAGATTAAAAAAATCGGCAAAACCGGGTTAGAGCGGATAATACCGCGCCCAGTTTTTTGCCCCCGTTTTTGCCATATCACATAGCCCCTTTGGCGGGGCAAACCGCGAGCCAAACCGCAGCGTTAAATCATTGCAGATTTCCACGGCTTGGGCGGCACCCAACATATCCACCCAGCTGAACGGACCACCCGACCAGGGCATAAAACCCCACCCGAGAATCGCCGCTACATCGCCTTCGCGTATATCCATCAGCACGCCGTCTTCAAAAGCACGAATAGCCTCCAACGTTTGGGCAAACGCCATACGATGCTGGATGGTGGTTAAATCCAGCACATCGGGTTTAACAGGCCATTCCTTGCCCAAACCCTGCCACAGACCAGCCCGCCGTCCCTTTTCGTCATACTCATAAAACCCCGCACCGTTCTTACGCCCCAAGCGATTTTCTTTTGCCAATTTGAATAAAATATCATCGGCTGCGCTGGCTTTATACTCCGCCCCCAGTGCGTCTTTCGTTGCCTTTATGATATTCACGCTTAAATCAATAGAAATCTCATCGGTCAGTTGCAAGGGACCAACAGGCATCCCCAACAGACGTGCGGCGTTTTCAATCAATACGGGCGACACACCCTCGGCAATCATGGAAATCCCCTCATTCGCGTAGGGCAAAATACACCGATTGGCGTAGAAAAACCGTGCGTCATTGACGACTATCGGGGTTTTTTTAATCTGGGCGGTGAAATCCAAAGCCTTGGCAACCGCGACATCCCCGGTGTTTTTGCCTTTAATAATCTCCACAAGGTTCATTTTATGAACCGGGCTAAAGAAATGAATCCCAATATAATTCGCGGCATTTTGGGCAAATTTAGCCAGCTGGGTTATCGGCAGGGTAGAGGTGTTGGTGGCAAAAACCACGCCATCTTCCAGATGGGCTTGCGCCAGTTGCGTGGCTTTGGCTTTTATATCGGTCTGTTCAAACACCGCTTCGACAATCAAATCACACCCTTTTAAGGCGGCAAAATCGGTACTGGGCGTGATACGGGCAAGGATTGTGTCCTTTGTCGCGGGTGTGATTTTACCACGATTTATCCCATCGGTTAGGATTTTATCAACCGCGTTCATGCCTCGCGTCAAACCCGCTTCATCGCGGTCAATCAAAACCACATCAATACCTGCACGGGCGGACACGAAAGCTATCCCCGCGCCCATCATTCCCGCGCCCAAAATACCCAGCCGTTTGGTCGGCATGGGTGGCACGTCTTTGGGTCGTACCGCGCCTTTTTCCAAGGCTTTTTTGGAGGTAAAGAGCGTGTTTATCATCGCCGAGGACGACGGATTCATCAATATATGGGCGAACCAGCGCGCCTCTATCCGAATCGCCACATCAAACGGCACCCCCGCACCCTCATAAATCGCGCTCAGCATATTTTGCGCGGCTGGATAAACCCCCATCGTATTGCCATGCACCATAGCCGCCGCACCAACATACCGCATAAACCCACCAGCACTATACGGCACACCGCCGGGGATTTTAAACCCCTTCACATCCCAAGGTTTGACGATATCCGTATCGCTCGCGGTTTTCACCCAGTCTTTGGCGGATTTAATCACATCGCCCGTGCAGACTTCATCAATCAACCCCAAGGTTTTCGCCTTTTGTGGTGGGTTTAACTGCCCTTGTAATAAAATCGGCGCGGCCATCATCAAATCCATTTTGCGGGTTATACGGGTTGTTCCACCGGCCCCCGGAAATATCCCAATCAGGATTTCGGGCAGACCGATTTTCGCCTTTGGATTGTCGGCGGCAAAAATCCTATGGCACGCCAAAGCCAGCTCTAACCCAATACCCAAAGTCGTTCCGCTTAACGCCGCGGCAATCGGTTTGCCCCCTTGGTTTTTCGCATCCATTCCGGCGCGTTCAATTTTGCGCAAAATCCGATGAAACCCCATAATTCCGTCAAACAGCCCTTTGGCAGGGTTATCACCCGCATCCGCTGCCATGGTTTTTATCACATTCAAATCCATGCCAGCGGCAAAATCGGACTTGCCAGACCCTATCACCGCGCCTTTGATTTTATCATCGGACAGCACAGTGTCAATCAACGCGTCCAGTTGCAAGGCACTGGTCATGTTTAAGATATTTATTGATTTATTCGGGCAATCCCAAATAATAGTGGCAATCCCATCCGTATCAACGGTCATGGTGAAATCTACAGGTGCGGTAGTGGCGGTCATCTTTGTTTCCTTTTGCTTGATAGTCATAATTTATACCCGTTCTATACCCGCTCTATAATAGTGGCAACACCCATGCCAGAACCGATACACATCGCCACCAGCCCCGTGCTGACATCGCGCCGTTCCATCTCATCCAGCAGAGTTCCCAATATCATCGCCCCAGTCGCGCCCAAGGGATGCCCCATGGCTATCGCCCCGCCGTTCACGTTTAGGCGGTCATCATTCAGGTTAAAGTGTTGCATAAAACGCAAAACCACGGCGGCAAAGGCTTCATTTACCTCAAACAAATCAATATCATTCAGGGTCATTTTCGCGGTTTTCAGGATTTTTTCGCACACGGGAATCGGCCCGGTCAGCATAATCGTGGGATCTGTGCCGATTTTGGCGGTGGCAACAATCCGCGCACGGGGTTTTAACCCGTGGTCTTTGCCGAATTGCTCTGAGCCAAGCAAAACCCCCGCCGCCCCGTCCGAAATAGCAGAGGAATTGCCCGCGTGATGAACATGATCTATCCGTTCCAAATGCGGATATTTCATCAATGCGATTTTATCAAACCCGGGCATGCCTTCGCCTATATCCTTAAAGGAAGGCGATAGAGCCGCCAAGGAGTCTGGCGTGGTATCGGGGCGGATTTGCTCGTCCTCTGCCAAAATAATCAATCCGTTTTGGTCTTTCACCGCCACGCGGTTTTTATCAAAGAAGCCGTTTTTCGTGGCAAAAGTCGCACGGGCATGGCTTTGCGCGGCGTAGGCATCGCAATCCGCACGGCTAAACCCGTATTCGGTAGCGATAATATCGGCGGAAATCCCTTGGGGGACGAAATGGGATTTCATCGCCAAATAGGGGTCGGCGGCGATGGCGGCACCGTCACTGCCCATTGGCACACGGCTCATGCTTTCCACACCCCCCGCGATATAGGCCGTGCCCGCGGCCGCGTTGATTTGATTGGCGGCCAGATTGACCGATTCCAAACCAGAGGCACAAAAGCGGTTTATCGATAGACCGGGGATGGCTTGGTCTAAATTGGAATATAACACCGCCGAGCGTGCCAAACACCCGCCTTGCTCGCCGATTTGCGTGACATTGCCCCAGATAACATCCTCTATCGGTGCGTTATTGGGCAAATTATTGCGATGCAATAAATCGTTAATGATTTGGGCAGAGAGGCGCAGGGCAGGGACTTCGTGCAACTGCCCTGTGGCTTTGCCCCGCCCGCGAGGCGTGCGAATCGCGTCATAAATAAAAGCGTGGATCATGGGTGGGTCTTTCTTGATGGGGTGTGTTTTGCCTATTTTGCCAAAATCGGGGTAAAGATGCAAGGGGGATTAGTGATGAATGGTGAAGGATGAATGATGAATGGTGAATTTTTAGCCCCTGCTCTTGCCAAAATGAACCCAAAGCGGTAAAACCCAAAACATGACCCAAGCCATCGCCAAAGATACGATAGACTTCCTGCTAAACGATAAACCTGTCCGTTTGGATGGGTTAAATCCCCGCACAACCGTGCTGGATTTCCTACGTCTGGAAAAAAACCTCTGTGGCACGAAAGAGGGCTGTAATGAAGGCGATTGCGGTGCTTGTACCGTGCTGATTGGTCGCCTCACGCCAGATAACACCCTGCGGTATATCACCGTCAATTCCTGTATCATCTTTCTGCCCGCTTTGGACGGCTGTCATCTGGTTACCGTCGAGCATTTACGCGATAAAAACGGCGGATTGCATCCCGTCCAGCAGGCTTTTGTTAATCACCACGCCAGCCAATGCGGGTTTTGCACCCCTGGCTTTGTTATGTCAATCTACGCCCTGTGGATGGAAAACCCCGCGCCCAGTATGGCCGATATTGACACGGCTTTACAGGGGAATTTGTGCCGTTGCACGGGCTATAGTCCGATTCGCAAGGCGGCGTTAAGCCTCTGCGAATATAACGAAAAGGACGACCCATTATTTATGGAACGCGAATCGGTCTTAAAAACCCTGACAGATATGAAAGCCCAATTTAAAACCACCAAAACCATAACAGACCCTGATAATGCTGAAGACATAGCAATCCTCCCCGCCACGGTTGATGGATTGGCAGGGGCTTTGCAAACCCATCCAAACGCCACGATTATAGCAGGTGCCACGGATGTTGGGCTTTGGGTGACTAAACATATTAACGCGATAACCCCGATGATTTTCACTGCTCATTTAACTGACCTGCAAAGAATAACCCACAATAAATTCGGGCGTATCATCGGTGCGGGGTGTAGCTATACCGATGCCCTCCCCCCCCTTATCGCGGACTATCCGCATTTGCACGATTTGTTTTATCGGATTGGCGGGGTGCAGGTGCGTAATAATGGCACGCTGGGGGGGAATATAGCCAATGGCTCGCCCATCGGTGATATACCACCGCCCTTGATTGCGCTGGGGGCGCGACTGGGATTGCGGCTGGGCGAGGCGAGGCGTGATATTTTGCTGGAGGATTTTTTTATTGATTATGGTAAGCAGGATTTGCGCAAGGGTGAATTTATTGAAACCATCCATATTCCTGCACCTGATTTGCCCAAAGGTGTGCGGGTGTATCACGCCGCCTATAAGATTTCAAAACGGCGGGATGAGGATATATCAACCCTATCCGTGGCGTTTTATATCGCCGTGGAAAACAACTTGATAACCACCGCTCGGATAGCGTTCGGTGGCATGGCGGCGATTCCCAAACGCGCGGGTTTGGCGGAATCTGCGCTTATTGGCAGAGCCTTTGATTTGGCGAATTTTAAGACCGCGGGGAAGACTCTGGCGGAGGATTTTCAGCCGCTATCGGATGTACGCGGTTCTGCCGAATACCGTATGTCCGTGGCAAAAAACATGTTTGTGCGGTTTTATTTGGAAATGACAGAAAATTCGGGGGGAGGATGCCAATGACTAAACATAACATCCCCCACGATTCCGCCCATAAACATGTCACGGGACAGGCCGTTTATATTGATGATATCCCCCTGCCAAGCGGCACTTTGCATGCCTATCTGGGATTATCCACCTGCACCCACGGGCGGATTATCGCGAGTGATTTTACCAAAGTTCTGGCGGCAAAAAACGTTATCGGCGTGTTATCCGCCAAGGATATTATCGGTGTCAATGATATCAGCCCATTGGGGTTAAATGACGACCCTATTTTTGCCGATACCCACGTGGAATTCTATGGGCAACCGATTTTTGTCGTGATTGCCACGGATAGAAACTCTGCCCGTGCGGCGGCGCGACTGGCAAAGATTACCTACGAGCCCCTACCCCCCACCATTGATATAACCCAAGCGATAACCCAAAACGCCGATTATGTGGTTAAGCCTATGAAACTGGAACGCGGGGATATTGCCAAAGGGTTTGCCAAATCTGCCCATTGCATAAAAGGACAACTTACCATCGGCGGGCAAGACCATTTTTATTTGGAGGGACAGGTCGCCCTTGCCGAGCCGTGCGAGGATGGGGGGATGCGGGTTTATTCCTCTACCCAGCATCCCAGCGAAGTTCAACACATGGTGGCGGGGGTTTTGGGAATTGCCCAAAACGCGGTGGTTGTTCGGGTACGGCGGATGGGTGGCGGGTTTGGCGGCAAAGAAACCCAAGGTAATATCTTTGCCTGTGTTGCCGCCTTGGCCGCGCAGCGATATAATAGGGCAGTGAAGCTCCGCCCCGATCGCGATGATGATATGATTATGACCGGCAAACGCCATGATTTCTTGGTGGATTATCAGGTTGGATTTGATAAGGACGGGCGAATTATTGCCTTGGATGGGATGTTTTCGGCGCGATGCGGGTTTTCTGCGGATTTATCGGGGCCGGTGACCGATCGTGCTTTGTTTCACGCCGATAATGCCTATTATTATCCGAATGTGCGGTTGCGCTCGGCTCCGTTAAAGACCAATACCGTGTCCAATACCGCGTTTCGCGGGTTTGGCGCACCGCAGGGTTTGATGATGGCCGAGCGTGTGATTGAGGAGATAGCCTTTTATCTGGGTAAAGACCCGATGGAGATTCGCCGTCTTAATTTTTATGGCGGGCAAGACAACAATAAAGCCAAAAATAAAGACGAAAATAATAAGGGGCGCGACATAACCCCCTATCATCAAAAAATCAGCGATAATATCACACTGCGGATAATGGATGAGCTGATTACATCCTGTGATTACACCAAAAGGCGGGCGGCTGTGCTGGCGCATAACGCGAAAGGCGGTGTGATTCGCAAGGGTATCGCCATGACCCCCGTTAAATTCGGTATTTCCTTTACTGCCACTTGGTATAATCAGGCGGGTGCGCTGGTGCATGTCTATAAGGATGGCTCTGTCATGGTTAATCATGGCGGGACAGAAATGGGGCAGGGGCTTTATACCAAGGTTGCGCAAATCGTGGCGGAGGGGTTTGGCATCGCCTTATCGCGGGTGCAAATCACCAAGACTGCGACAGATAAAATCCCCAATACCTCCGCCACGGCGGCCTCTTCTGGTACGGATTTGAACGCTATGGCGGCGTTAAATGCGGTGGAAAAGATAAAAACGCGATTGGCGGCGTTTTTGGCGGAGGATTGGGGGTGTGGCACAAAAGACATCGTCTTTAAGGATGGGTTTGCACAGGTGGGAGAGGAATCGGGCGGGCGTAAAATTGCCTTTGACGCATTAATTACCGCCGCCTATTACGGACGGATACAATTATCGGCAACAGGGTTTTACAAAACCCCCAAAGTCCATTGGGATAGGGACGCGGGGCGCGGCCATCCGTTTTATTATTTTGCCTATGGTATGGCGGCGGCAGAGGTGTCGGTGGATAGTTTAACTGGCGAATATAAAGTCCTACGGGTGGATATTTTGCACGATGTTGGGCAATCTTTGAATACCGCAATTGATGTGGGGCAGATAGAGGGCGGTTTTATCCAAGGGATGGGTTGGCTGACCAGTGAGCAGTTGGTTTGGGATGAGGGCGGGCAGTTGCGCACCCACGCACCTTCGACCTATAAAATCCCCTTATCGTCTGATGTGCCTGCGGTTTTTAATGTCGCCTTGGCCGATTGGTCGCGTAATAAAGAGCCGACGATAAAACGCTCAAAAGCAGTGGGCGAACCACCCCTGATGCTAGCAGTATCGGTGTTTGAGGCGATTTCCATGGCTGTGGCAAGTGTGGACGGATATAAAACCTGTCCGCGTTTGAACGCGCCCGCCACACCAGAAGAGGTTTTGCGGGCGATTGAGCGATTAGGTATTAATCGTTAATTTGCTGGTGCCGCGACAAACCCACCCGCGAAATTAAAACTTTTGCCTGGGTCGTCATTGTTTTTAAGAAACACACCAACCGCGCCCTCGATCCCGATAAGACCAGTCAATCGTCCCGAACCTCTATTTTCATTTGTAAGCAAATTAGCAGGAGCATTAACGTTATCGGTATAATCGCCCAGCTCAACCGTGCCATTAATCACGCCAGTGGTGTCATCAAACGTACCGTTTAGTGAAAAATGAAGCGGGTCATCCTCCTCATTCACTTGAACAAACGCGCGAACATTGCGATTGCTAAATGTAATGTTTAGAGTAAAATCCTTATTGACAAAATAAGTGCCAATGACGCGAAATTGCCCGTTCCATTCGGCTGTTCCCGTTGTTTCTGTTGGGGGTGCACCCAAATCCGTTCCTGCCAAAATCCCGGCATAGGCATTGGCATCCCGCGCAGCACTGCCTAAAAAGAACGCCACACCATCGCTGACATCGCCAGCTGAGTCGCCCTCCTCATCCGTGATAAGGAAATCGCGATCCTCGCCCTCACCATAAAAGGCGCTGGCAAGGTTCAAAGAAAAAACTACGGGTTGATCACCAGTAATTGTTCGCACTTCACCAACGTCCAATCCGCCCTCATGCCCTTCTGGCTCTGCGTCAGGGTCGTCCTCATCCAACATAACTGGAACAACTTGCGTGCCTTGTAAAAACTGATTGCCCGCGTTGGTGCCGGTATCTGGCTCTGTATCCAATCGGTCATCTCCATCAAAACTACGCAACCAATTGGCCGAGGTTGCCCGCATGTGTGCTTCGGTACACATTCCCTCACTTGGCACGTTTGCCCCGCTACAGGCAATCAGGCGATTGACCCGCGATGTGTTAAAAGCCAAATTTTGGCAGTCTGCGTCAAACGGATTTGTGATACAATTCGCGATGGTTTCCATCCCATCATTGGGCGTCCCATCATCGGTACCGATATCGACACCAATAACGCTATTGCAATTCAAAGCCGCATTTGGTGAAGCCTCACTACAAGCCGCCACCCGCGCCACCCGCGCCGCATCAAAAGCATCATGCGTACAATCGGCGTGAAACGGATTGGTGGCGATACATTCAGTTATGGTTCGGGTGCCGACCAGATTCGCGCCAGCGCACCCAGCAATAACGCTAGGCGCTGTGACGTCTTCGGGCGTACAAAGTGTAACCCGTGTTGCGCGATTTGAGTCAAAAATATCATGTTTAAGGCATTCGGCATCAAACGGATTGCCATTATCGGTACAGGAGTTTATAAAGGCGCAAGGCGCACCGCTACCCCCGCCAAAGCCACAAAGCGAGAACCGCCCAAACCGAAATCCATCGATATCATCCTCAAATATCGCGGTGGTTTCACAAACCTCTTGAAACGGGTTTTCCAAACACGTATTTTCCGCCATCAGCGCTGTGCACTGCGCCAAATCCGCATGCGGTGCGCCAGTCTGAAAATTTCTGGTGGAAAGACCCTGTGAATTACAATGTTGAAGTTTGTTTACATCAAACCGTGCCTCGGTACAAGCAGCATCAAAGGGTCGCAATCCCACAGCACAAATCGAAGTCGGATCGCTTTCAGTACTAGCACGACCACTACACGCGGCAAGGGTGGAAATACACATCAAACTGGCGACCAGTATAAAAATTTTAGACATTTATTTCGTCCTTTAAGGGTCAATCATTGCGACGGTTGGCGCATGCCAAGCCGTCTCTACATATTGGTTTTTGTGCATATAGCCTTATTTTTTTGTAAGGTCAAGGGTTATTTTTGGATTTTTTGCCTGTGGGGGGTAAAATATAAATGAATATTTTGTTACTTTTAGGGGTGGGATTGGGTTTGATAGAGGCAGGATAAGTGAATACTTTATTGACTTTGGTGCGTAGGTGGGCTAGGGGTTGGATATGTCTTCCCATAAGTCCTACCATCCCACCCTGCCTGATTTTCTGGATACGCATTCACGTGTTGTTTGTTTGCGCATTGCCGAAGTTATCGGCTCTGCCCCGCGTGAAATCGGTGCGTTTATGCTGGTTGCCGAGTCGGGTAAGACTTCGGGACAAGCTGGCTCTGCCTTGTTTGCCACGATAGGTGGCGGACAGATGGAGCAAACCGCGATTGACGCGGCAAAACGGATGCTGGATACCAATAATCCCGCCCCTGAAACCCTGAAATTCGCCCTAAACCCCAAATCCGGTCAATGTTGCGGTGGGCAGGTGGTGGTTGAGGCTATCTTCGTTAATCCTGTCCTTAAAACCCAACTTTTAAAGGACAACGCACGGATGCAAAAATCCCTGCCCGCGCTTTATATATTCGGCGCGGGGCATGTTGGACGCGCTTTAATCGCGGTTTTGGAGGGCTTGCCGTTTAATCTGCATTTGGTTGATACCCGGGCCGAGCAATTGTCCCTCTGCCATTCCCCAAATCCAACAAAACATCACACACCCCTGCCCGAAGTATTAATAGACTCGGCGCCGAATGGCAGCAGTTTTGTTATCACCACGCACGAGCATAGCCTTGATTTCCTTATCGCGAGCGCGGCATTAAAACGGATTGACGCACCCTATATTGGTATGATAGGCTCGGGTGCGAAAAAGCATCAATTTGACAAATGGTTTGGCGAAAACCGCCTGATTTGCCCGATTGGGGCGGTTGGATTGGGCGATAAACGCCCGTTTGCTATTGCCCTGCATACCGCCAGCGAAATTCTTGCCGCCCATAATAAACAGATAGGATAAATTATGCCCCATCAAACCCTGATAAAAAACGCCGATATCGTCGTTACCATGAACCCCACCCGTGCCGAACTGCCCGTCTGTGATATTCTTATCACGGACGGTGTTATCAGCGCAATCGGCGCGAATCTACCCGTGCCAGAGGGTGCGGATATCATTAACGCCACGGGCTGTGTTGTCACCCCAGGTCTGATTAATACCCATCATCATATGTTTCAATCCTTGGTACGCGGAGTCCCCGCCGGGCAGGATGCGTTGTTGTTTGGCTGGCTAAAGACTCTGTATCCGATTTTTGCCCGTATGGGGCCGATTGATATTTTCACCGCCTGTCAACTGGCGGCGGCGGAATTGGCGTTATCGGGTTGCACGACCAGCAGCGACCATCAATATATCTTTCCCAATGGCACAAGGTTAGAGGACGCAGTGGCGGGTGTTGCCAGTATCGGGATTCGTTTTACCGCCACCCGTGGCGCGATGAGCCTTGGCGAATCGCTGGGCGGTCTGCCCCCCGATTATCTGGTGGAATCAGAACCTGATATTATAAAGGATTTCCTGCGGGTTATTGATGATTTGCACGACCCATCCCCCGAATCGGTTTTGCGAATCGCCCTGGCACCCTGTTCGCCTTTTACCGTTAGTGAGGGTTTGATGCGTGATGCCGCCCTCATTGCCGTGGATAAGAATGTGATGCTCCATACGCATCTGGCGGAAAATGACGAAGACATCGCCTATTGTTTAGATAAATTCGGCCTGCGCCCTGGGGATTACGCCCAGAAACTCGGCTGGGTGGGTAGCCATGTTTGGCACGCCCATTGTGTGAAACTGGACGCGGGTGAGATTGATTTGTTCGCGCAGAGCAAAACGGGCGTGGCGCATTGCCCCTGTTCAAATTGTCGTCTTGGCTCTGGTATTGCGCCGATTCGCGCGATGCGAGATGCGGGGGTGAAGGTCGGGCTGGGGGTTGATGGCTCTGCCAGTAATGATTCGGCGCATCTGTTAAGCGAGGCACGGATGATGTTATTATTACAACGGGTGCAAAATGGCGCGGATGCTTGGGCGGCAAGGGAGGCTTTGGAGGTCGCAACCCTGGGCGGTGCTTCGGTCTTAAACCGCCCCGAGCTGGGCGCGATTGAACTTGGCAAACGCGGCGATATAGCGATTTGGGATGTATCAGGGCTGGCGGCGGCGGGTGCGTGGGATCCCGTGGCGGCGTTGGTTTTGAACGGGCCGTTTGGGGCGCGGGATGTACTGGTGGAAGGTCGTGCTATCGTCGCGGGCGGGCGACTGGTGCGGGAGTCTTCGCGCGATATTGCCCAGCGGGTATCTCTGCGGGTGAAACGGCTGATGAATTGTTAGCTTTTTTGGCTTGATTGTGTCGCGAAGGTGCGGTGATAAAATAATTCACCCCTAACTCCTAACCCCTAAAAAACCCCACCGCCAAACCGATTCCCCTTAACATAATCACAGGGTGCGTCCTGCATCTCCAAATGCAAACCCGTGCCGTCATAGGGATGCGCCAAAGCCAAAGCCTCATCCAGCTGCACACCCAAACCCGCACCACTCGGCGGTAAAATAAACCCATCCTGCCAAACGATACTATGCCCTATTAAATCGCCAGCAAAACCACCGCCTGTGCCTATCGTCTCACACATTAATAAATTTGCACAGCTTATCCCAAGGTGAATATTCGCCGCCCATTCAATTGGACCTGCATATAAATGCGGGGCGATTTGGGCGTTATGAACTTCGGCCAAGGTGGCTATTTTCTTCCCCTCCCAGAGCCCACCTGCCCGCCCCAAGGCAGGTTGTACGATATTAACACCTGCGGATAAAGCCGCCGCGAACTCTGATTTAGTCGTCAAACGCTCACCCGTGGCAATCGGAATTGGCACAGCGCGGGCAACCTCTGCCATGGCTGCGATATTATCGGGGGGGACGGGTTCTTCATACCACAAAGGCAAATAGGGCGCGATAGCCTGCCCCAATCGCACCGCCCCACTGGTGGTGAATTGCCCATGCGTGCCGAATAACAAATCCACCTGCGTCCCCAAGGCCGCACGTAATCCCGCACACATCCGCACCGATAAATCAATATCGCTGAGCGCGGGTTGATGCCCGCCCCGCATCGTATAAGGACCGGCAGGATCAAATTTAATCGCGGTGAAACCCTGTTTTGCCATAATTTCTGCTGCCTCTATATGCATATCCACGGACGACCAGAAATCGGGGGTTTTGTGGTGTTCCAAGGGATAAAGATAGGAATACGAGCGCACGCGTTCATTCATCATCCCGCCCAGCATGTCATAGACGGGGCGGTCGGTTGCCTTGCCGACAATATCCCAGCACGCGATTTCCAACCCCGAAAACGCGCCCATAACGGTCGGGTCGGGACGTTGGCTGAAGCCTGAGGAATAGGCACGGCGGAACATTTTTTCAACGTTCGTGGGGGATTCGCCTTGCATGTGGCGAGCGAAGACATCCTCTATCACCGCGTGCATAGCTTTGGGCCCCACGCTAGCGCCATAGACTTCGCCCAATCCAGTAATGCCGTTATCGGTGGTCAATTTAACAAAGATAAAATACCGCCCACCCCAGTGCGGAGGCGGTGTGGCGACGGTGAAAATTTGTAGGTCTTTTAGATGCATGTTTTTTCTCGTGTTAATCTTTTTGCCCCAACCGCTTTATCCACCAGAGGCATCGGCACGGCGTTTATCACAGCTTCATCGTATGGAGTGCGGGCAAAAACCTCCCGCACCATTGGGGCAAAAAACGATAGTGGCAGGTTTTCATAATCGGGGTCAAAACTGGTTTGATCCCAACGCGCACAAAACTCCACACAATCATTAAAATAAACCGCACCCTCATAAGCGGTGCGTTTATTCGGGTCTGCGCCAACATGCTCTCCATAATAAATCAGTTGAAAATCGCCGTGCTTTTCCACAACCCAGCGACATTGCTCACGCACGAAAGGTTTTAAAATAGTCGCGGCGTATTCATCGTGGTTATAGGGGGCGAAAATATCGCCAATATCATGTAGCAAGGTTGCCACCACCCAATCCGTATCCGCGCCATCAAACCACGCCCGTGTTGCCGATTGCAAGGAATGCCCCAGACGAGTGATTTGATAGCCAGATAGCCCCGCGTTCAACTCCACCAACGCCTTTAACAACCGCTCTGCCGTACCGCGAGTGTGCTCGGTCTCAAGGTCGGTTAGGAAATCATAATCGGCCTTATCGCCGTGTTTCATTTGGGTGAATTTGACTGTTTTCATTTTTGCGCTCTGTTGTTATCGGTGTGCGTCTTGGCACGGAGGGGTTTAGACGGATGAGCTTTGGCTTTTGGCAACCAGGGACTCTTTGTCTTTTGTTATTTTTAGCTTGGGTTATTTTTTGCGCGTTGTCAATGGGTTTTAACGATTTGTAAAGCAAGGTTGCCTTTACTATGGCAATCGGTATAATACCGCAAACCGCACACAAAGATAAAACATGCAAAACACTTTTTTTTTACCTTGCTTTTTCATAATTTCGTTCTTTATAGTAAATAAGCGTGATATACACGCGTATTTTGGGAATTTAGAGACATAAAACAAAGGCATAAAGCAATGAAACAAAAAAAGACAGAGCCATCGCGTAAAATTTGGCATTATACACCGCACTTGCCCCTGCGCCTTGCACCTTATTGGGATTGGCCGATGCGCCCGATTGCCGCGATGGGTTATTTGCTGCGCAGTTGGAGCCCCTTTGCCACGCGTTTTATTATGCTAGGGCTGGCGATTATCACCTATACGTTCTTTACCCCCGCGCTGGAACGCGCCCAAACACTGACCTTTGATTGGGTTTTTGAAATCTGGTTGCGCAATTTTGTGATTTTACTGGTGGTCGCGGGTGGCTTGCATCTGTTGCTTTGGCGGTATCGAACGCAGGGGGATGAATATCGCTATGATTTGCGCCCAATGGCCAAAGGCGCAAAGGTTTTTTATTTCAAAAATCAAATTTATGATAATATGTTTTGGTCTTTGGGGCCGGCGTTGCTGTTTTGGACATTTTGGGAATCGCTGATCTATTGGGCGTTTGCCAATGGCTATATACGGATGATAAGCCCGAGTGATTCGCCCGTGTGGTTTATCGCTCTGATTGTTCTTATTCCCATCTGGGCGGGGTTTCATTTTTATTGGCTTCATCGTTTGTTACATGTCGGCAGGCTCTATACTTGGGTGCATTGCTGGCATCATAAAAATATAAACACGGGGCCGTGGTCGGGGCTGGCAATGCATCCTGTGGAAAGCTTTTTTCTGATGTTTGATACGATGATTTTCTTTTTAATTCCGTGTCATCCTGTGCATGTGATTTTTCTGCTGTTTCATCACGGGATTGGTGCACCGACCTCTCACGCGGGGTTTGAAAGGATAAAGCTGGGGCGGGCGCGGTTTGCACTGGGGGATTTTTTTCACCAGCTGCATCATAAGTTTTTTGATTGTAATTATGGCACGGGAGAGACCCCATGGGACAAATGGTTTGATACCTTTCATGATGGCACAACACGCGGGAATGGGCAAATTAAGCAACGGCGGGCAAAGATTTGGGGGGATAAGAAGGATGATGGTAAGGGCGAATAGGGTGGCGGGCGGGAAACCAAAAAACTTCAGCCCGAAGGGCTGTCAATAAACTCACAGCTCACAACTCACAATTCGCTCCAACCGTCCCGCCACGGAATTGGATTTAGGCTGCCAGAGGCCTCGTGAAATAGCCTCTTGCAACCGTGCAACCATCTCCTGCAAGGCGGCTGGATTATGCTCAGCAATAAAATCGCGGGTCGCGGTATCTTTAATAAACGCCGCCTCAACCAAATCAAAATGATGGTTTTTCACCATCCGCGTTGTCGCGGCAAAGGCAAATAAATAATCCAAAGTCGCCGCCATCTCAAACGCACCTTTGTAGCCATGGCGTTTCACACCCTCTATCCATTTTGGATTGACCACACGGCTGCGAATCACTCGCCCGATTTCCTCATCCAAGGTTCGCACCAACAATCGTTCGGGGCGCGAATGGTCGTTATGATAAATCGGGCGGTCATTGCCTTGAAGCATAGAAACCGCCGCGCTTGCCCCGCCTTCAAACTGATAATAATCATCGCTATCCAAAATATCATGCTCGCGGTTATCTTGGTTTTGCACAATCGCCTCCACCTGTTCTAACCGCGTTTCAAACGCCTGTTTTGCCTGGACTCCGTCGGTTTTCACGCCGTAAGCATAACTGCCCCATTCAATATAGGCACGTCCCAAATCGGCGCGATCTTGCCAAATCCCCTCATCAATCAGGGTTTGCAAACCCGCGCCATAGGCCCCAGGTTTTGCCCCGAAAACCCGTGCGGTGGCGGTATGGGAATTATCGCGCTTCGCACTGGCCGCCGCAGGGTTCATATCGGCGGGTTCATCCAATTCCATCACGCCGCGCGCCGCCGCATCAATCAAATCAATTTGCGCGGGGAAAGCATCGCGGAAAAACCCAGAAATCCGCAAGGTCACATCAACCCGCGGTCGCCCCAAGGCACCGATTGGAATAATCTCAAACCCCGTGACGCGCCGATTGGCACTGTCCCATTTTGGTCGCACCCCCATCAACGCAAGGGCTTGGGCAATATCATCGCCCCCCGTGCGCATATTGGCCGTCCCCCAAGCGGTCAGCAACATCGCCCGCGGCCAATCACCGTGGTCTTGCAAATGGCGTTCAATCAATAAATTCGCGGATTTCCAACCCAAAGCCCAAGCCGTCGGGGTGGGCAAGGCTCGGCTATCAATCGAATAAAAATTACGCCCTGTCGGCAGCACATCCAAACGCCCGCGTGTCGGCGCGCCAGAGGGTGCGGGGGGGATAAACCTTGCGTTCAAAGCCGTCATTAAATTCGCCGATTCCTGCACGCCACAGGCATCAACCAGTGGCGCGATTATCGTTTTAATCTGGTGCAAAACCGCCGTGGTTTTATCGCCGATTTGGGGCGGTTTCGCGCCCGCCAATATATCATCCAATAATACCGAACATAGTTCTTCTATTCGCTCCACCGTGTCGCCAAAACTACGCCAAGTATCCGATGAAACATCGCATAAAATCTGCGGACGCAGTCCTTGCCATGGTTGGCTAAACACGCAATCTAGTGGGTCAAAATCCAGCGACAAATCCGCGGCAATCGCGCGGTGCAGGGAATTATTACCCTGCAAGCCATCACCACGGGCAATCCGCACCAAGGCACAAATTAAATTACGGCGCAAATCACCCACGGGCGAACAGCCGAATATATGCAGACCATCGCGGATTTGAGCCTCTTTCAAATCGCAGAGATAATCATCCAATTTCGCTAGATTTTCATCGGTATCCGCGCCCGATATACCCGCGTCCTGCGCCAAATCACTGGCGGTGCTTAACGCGATAATCTGAGTTTTTAATATATCGGCACGGCGGGAATCCAAGGGCGCGGCCTCGTAATATTCATCCACTAAAGCCTCCAAATCACGCAGAGGACCATAGCTCTCTGCCCGAGTCAAAGGCGGGGTTAAATGGTCAATAATCACCGCCGAGGTGCGCCGTTTGGCGCAAGCACCCTCGCCTGGGTCATTAACGATAAAGGGGTATAAATTCGGAATCGCACCAAGGCAAATTTCAGGCCAGCAGGTTTGCGATAGAGCCGTTGCTTTACCGGGCAACCATTCCAAATTACCATGCTTGCCCAGATGAATAATCGCGTGGGTTTTTTCAATAAACCTCAACCACAAATAAAACGCCAAATAATTATGCGGTGGCACCAAATCGGGCGAATGATAGCTGTCCTTTGGGTCGATATTATAGCCCCGTGCGGGCTGGACACAAACGCAGATTTTACCCAGCCGAGTTATCGGCAAAACAAAATCCCCATCGGCAATAAATGGGTCGGTTTCAGGCGCACCCCAACGGGTTTCTATTTGCTGGCGGGCTTCGTATGGCAGATTTTTATATAGGTCTGCGTATTGTTCCAAACTTATCCGCACATCGTTTGTCCGCGTACCTCGCGATTTTATATCATTCGCCTTTATATTATTAGTGGGTGCGGATTGAATCAGCTGCATCATGGCGTCCGAATCCGTGGGGGCGTTTTTTATATCATAGCCCTGCGTTTGCATCAAAGCCAAAACATGCACCAGAGCCGCGGGGGTATCCAGCCCGACTCCATTCGCCAACCGCCCGTCTTTATTGGGATAATTCGCCAATATAATCGCGATATTTTTATCCTCCGCAGGGGTATGACGCAGGCGAATCCAACTGTTCGCCAAGTCCGCGACAAAATCCACACGGTCGCCACAGGCGCGATAGGTGGCGATGGAACATTGCGTTGCCTCGTCAAAATACGCCTCATCTTTAAACGAAATGGCGCGGGATAAAACACGACCATCCACCTCTGGCAAGGCGACATTCATGGCAATATCGCGGGGCGGCAAACCCGCCGTGCCGTCCTGCCATTGCTCTTGCGATATCCCCGATAAGACGACTTGGAATACCATCGCGCCATCAGTTGTTTTGGCATTTAACGGATTGGTTGGGCTTATACCTCCGCCGCCGAAATCAGCCTGCCCCGTGCCAACGGCAAATCCAGTCGTGTTCAAAATAACATCGGGCTTTGCACGGGCAAAAATATCATCCAGAGTCGCCACCGAAAGCGGGTCTTTTAACGAGGCAACAAAAATCGGCAGGGGATTTAATCCACGCGATTTTAACGATTTTATCATGCGGTTAATCGGGTGCAAGCCCGCACCCTGTACCAATGCACGATAAAAGGTCAGGGCGACAATCGGCGCGTTTGCTTGCCATTGTTTTTGCACCTGCGCCAAATCGCAAACCCCAGCATTTGGCCAATATAACCCCGCACGTAATAACGGCGCGGGCGCGGGCGGATGGTCGCACTGCCCCAGCATCGCGCGGGCGTAATCGAGAAAATGCGTGGCGTTCTGCCCGCCACCCTCAACCAAATAACCCCAGAGGTTTTGCCAATCTTGGCGCGATATCGTGGAAAGCTCAAACAAAGTCTCATCTGGTTTATCATCGCCAGGTAGTACCGCGAAAGGCACACCCGCCGCGTACAGCCGCGCCGCGTATTGCTTCACCCCATACTCCCAATAGCCGACTCCGCCGAGCAGACGGACAATAACCAGCTTTGATTTTTCAACGCAGGTATCAAGGTGCATATCAACCGAGAGTGGATGGAGCAAATGGTTTAAATTCGCCAGTCGCAGAGTTGATTTATTTTTGGTATTTTGCGAATCGGTTATATTATCGGGGGCATTATGAGCATCGCAAAGGGCGGCCAGTTCGCTATCCGCTGCCGATAAAAAAACAATATCGGCAGGGGTTTGGGCGAGGTCTATCGGCTCTTTCCCCTCTTCTATCGTGCCTGCCTTGGCGGCCAATACATGCATGGCGACACCCTTTTATGGACAGAGCGTTTTGGTAATGCTCGCGCGGTCTAATCCCGCCGCGCCAATAATAACAAGATGGGTTTGGCGCGATTCGCTGCTGCCAAAAGGACGGTCAAAATAAGTATCAATCCGTGCGCCAACGGCTTGGATGGATAGGCGCATGGGTTTGTCTTTAATCGCAACAAACCCCTTTAGCCGTAGGATATTATGGGCGATAATCGCGTCAGACAACCGCGCGATTAATGCGTCTTTATCCTCTACTTCATCAAACGCCAAGGCAAAAGTTTCAAACGCATCATGCCCGTGATCGTGATGATGATGGTCGTGGTCGTGGTGATGGTGATGGTCGTCATCATGGTCATGGTCATGGTCGTGGTCGTGGTCGTCATGATGGTGGTGATGGATTTCACCGCGATGGGTTAAATCGGATTCGGCGGACTTGCCTTGCCCAAGTAAAATATCTATCGGCAAAACCCCTTTTACCGCAGATAAAATCTGCACCCCTGCACGGGTGCGGGTTTTCAAATCATTGCCAATCTTTGCCAACGCGGGCTTATCCAATAAATCCGCCTTGTTCAAAACAATCATATCGGCGCTGGCCAACTGATCTTCAAACAAATCCGCCAAAGGCGTTTCATGCTCGGTTTCCCCGCTATTTTTAACTTCTGGCGTATCAAACTGCCCCGCACCCATGGCGGAGGCATCACACAAGGCAATCACCGCATCAACGGTTACGCGGTCTTTCACGCTCGGCCAGTTAAACGCGCGAATCAGCGGTTGAGGCAAAGCCAAACCAGAGGTTTCAATAATAATATGGTCAGGGGCAGGATCCCGCGCCAAAATCTGATCCATCGCAGGGATAAAATCATCGGCAACCGTGCAGCAAATACAACCGTTTGACAGTTCCATGATTTCATCGGCTGGACACGCACCTTCACCATCATCAGCACAGCCCGCCAGCACAGCTCCATCCACGCCAACATCGCCAAATTCATTAATAATAAGGGCAATACGGCGGTTTTGCGCGTTTTGTAAAAGATGGCGAATCAGGGTCGTTTTCCCCGCACCCAAAAAACCAGTGATAATCGTTGCGGGTATTTTTTGCGCCATATCCTTAGATAATTATCCAAGCCCAAGGGCGGTGAAAACGGCAGACTCGCCCGCTTCCAGCAATAAAAACACGCCAATCGCGCCGACACCAGCACCCGCCAAACGCGGGGCGATATCCGTGGCTCGCGATGATTTCCAAAGCGTTTTGCAAATCTTACCCGCGCCAATAGCGATTAAATACTGCGTCACACCCAGCCCCAGCAGATAGCCGAATAAAACCGCGCCACCAACAGCCGATTCTTGCGCGGCAATGGTTGCGCCAAAAGCCGCCCCGTGAAACACGCCAGCCACAGCAAACAACGCCAGCGCGGGGATAAACGCCAACCCACGCCCCGTGGCAACTATCGCACCAAGGATAATCAGGCTGACGACAATCATAATTTCCACTGCGGGCAGGGTTGCGCCAAAGGAGGCAAGCATCGTGCCCGCCAACATCGCGGCGATAAAGCCAAGCGGGGCAAGCATTGCCCGTGTGGTGAAAATAGCGGCCAGCCCGACCAGCGCGATAAAGAACAGGTGGTCAAAGCCCAAAATAGGATGCCCGATACCGGACAAAACCCCGTGGGTAAAAGTCTCCATCGGTTGCCCAGCCAAGGGATGGTGGGCGAAGGCGGGCAGGGCGGAGGCCGCGATAGTGGCGGTGAGGAATAGTTTTTTCATGGGTTGTGTCCTTTTAGGTTGTGGGTTTTGAAGGGTCTTATACAAGCAAAATCAGGGCAAGTAAAGCCACAAAATCACCAACAAACCCCCTGTTTGTTTTATTTATCTATTAGAGGGGACTATGGGCTATTGTTAAGGAAAAATAAGCGGGGATTGCGACTTTTTTTAGGGGGTTTGCGTCTTTATTTGTTTTTACCTTGCGTTAATTGTTAATAATAGGTAAATGTGTGGCTCTATTAAATGTTTTGCAAAAAACTATAAGGGCTGTTAGGCTTAAACCCAAATATGAAAACGCCACCCACTATTTTACGAAAAAAATACAAAATCATATTTGATTTTTTACTTTGTAAGAAAAAAACTTGTAAAATTTTGTTTTGCAATGTTCCGTCTAAATGTGAAATAAAAGATGTCCATGAGGATTTAAGGCAAGGTATAAATAGCAAAAACTTATGGCTACTCATGTGTAGCAAAAATTATACGTGTAGTTTAGAACCATATGACTCTAACAACATAGATATAAGTTATTTTGATTCTTTTCCAGAAAATAGTTGTTTATTTGCCATAACATATAAAAAAGAAAAGGAAAAAAATGCAATGCACAATTTATCAAAAATAGTGGTTATTATCAGCTATCCCCCAAACGATGTTCATAATGTTATTAAAGAGTGCTTACTTAAAACATCACCCGAATTTACATTGCTTTCTTATCACTAATCACTAATCACTAATCGTTAATCATTCATCGTTAATCATTCATCGTTAATCGTTAAAATCTAAACCTGAAACTCATCAAGCCATTGACTATACGGCATGCCATAGATAATTTCGCGGGCGGTGGCTTTGTCCATGTCTAGCCCTTGGGCAAGTGCCGCCTCTTGATACCAGCGTGATAGGCAATTACGGCAAAACCCAGTCAGCTCCATCATATCGATATTTTGTACATCGGTGCGACCTCGTAAATGGGCGACCAATGCGCGAAACGCCGCCGCCTCCAATTGGGTTGTCATGTTTTTATCCAGTTTATCCATTTTGCTTCTCCTTATTTATATCACCAATAGCCTCGCCCAAAACCTGCGCCAATCGCCCGCCCCAAAGCCTCTGCCCCGTTTCAGTTTCAATCAAATCATTGCGCACCTCCACCAAAACATGCCGCAAGCCATTTTGCAAGGCATGCTGGCACATCGTATCCCCCGATAAATGCCCCGAATACGGCTGATTAATCCCAACACACACATCCAAACCCGCCAACCGCGCAATCACCGCGTCAGACAACCGCCTATCTTCGCCGAACAAAACCCCTATATCCCACGGGCGAGCCGGTTGATTATGCAGCTTTTTCGTAAAGGAATGAATGGAAATAACACACGGATTAGCCCGCGTTTTTATCACCCCAGCCAAGGCCGCATGATAAGGACGATATAACTGCGCCAGCCGCGATTCGCGCCCCTTCCCATCAATCCCACGATTGGCAGGAATCACCCGCCCATCGGACAGACGCATAATCAAGGTCGGGTCATCCTCGCCCCGATTCGGATCAATACATAACCGCGAAAAACCTGACCACACCACGGGCGCATCCAACGCCTCCGCCAGATTTTGGCTGACCCCCAAGGCACCGATATCGTACGCTATATGGCTGTTCATATCGTCCAGCCCCAAATCGCCGATAAAACGAGGCACATAATTTGTTGCGTGATCGCAACACACCACGATATCCGCCAAACGCTCTTTGCCTTTTATAAAAAATGGGGTATAGTCTGCCATAATCGCGTTTATACCACCCTAGATAAAAAACACAAACCATAAAAGAAAGCCAATTATGAGACGTTGTCGGAATGTAAAAATCGTTGCCACTTTGGGGCCAGCTTCGGCCAGCTTTGATATGATAAAAGCCTTGTTTAACGCGGGCGCGGATGTGTTCCGCCTTAATATGAGCCACGGTAGCCACGCGGAATTAAAGCTCTGGCACAGTTTAATCCGCAAGGTAGAAAAGGATGTCGCCCGCCCAATTTGCATTCTGGCAGATTTACAGGGGCCGAAACTGCGTTGTGGCACATTTAAAAACGGCACAGAAATGCTGGAAGTCGGTGATTCGTTTCGGTTTGATTTGGACGCAACGGCGGGGGATAAAACCCGTGCTTGCCTGCCCCATAAAGAAATTTTCCAAGCCATGAAACCCACCGCCCAAATTCTGGTGAATGACGGTAAAATCCGCATGCAAGTGAAAACCTGTGGCGCGGATTTTGCTGATTGTGAGGTTCTGGCGGGTGGTGAGATTTCCAACCGCAAAGGCGTAAATGTCCCCGATGTTGTTCTGCCCATCAGCCCGCTCACCCCCAAAGACCAGAAGGATTTGGAATTCGCCTGTGATTTGGGTGTGGAATGGCTGGCACTGTCTTTTGTGCAACGCCCCGAAGATGTGGCGGAGGCTCGCGTGCTTGCCAAGGGTCGTGCCAGTATCCTATCAAAGATAGAAAAACCCTCCGCGGTGTTCGCGTTTGACGCGATATTGGAGGCATCGGATGCGATTATGATTGCACGGGGTGATTTGGGTGTGGAATTGCCCGTGCAGGACGTTCCGCCCTTGCAAAAGCAAATCATCGGCAAATGTCGCCATGTGGGTAAGCCCGTGATTGTCGCCACCCAGATGTTAGAGAGTATGATTACCTCTTCCGTTCCCACCCGTGCCGAGGTGTCCGATGTTGCCACCGCGATTTATGAGGGTGCGGATGCGGTGATGTTATCGGCCGAATCGGCTGTCGGTGATTTCCCGATAGAGGCGGTTCAAACCATGAACTCTGTCGCCGAAAAGGTGGAATCGGACGATATGTATCGCAAAATTATCGCCAGTGTGCGTAAGGTCTCCAAGGATAGTATTGCCCAAGCGATAACCGTCGCCGCACGGGAAATTGCCGAATTACACGATGTTCGGGCGATTTGCTGTTTTACCTTTTCGGGGACGACGGCTTTATCGGCGGCACGTGAAAAACCGATTGTGCCGATTATCGCGTTGACTCCGTTTTTGGCAACGGCGCGAAAGATGTGTTTGGTGTGGGGATTGCATTGCGTGATTACCGATGATTTGAACAGGTTTAAGCAAGCGGTTATTAACGCGGCAAAGGCCGCACGGGATTATGATTTTGCCACGGGTGAGGATAAGATTATCGTGATTGCCGGGATTCCGTTTAATACCCCTGGCTCTACCAATATCCTGCGGGTGGCTTCTGTTAATGAGAAACTGCTGTTGGTCGGGGATTAGGTTTTAGTGATTAGTGATTAGTGATTAGTGATGAATTAGTTGGGCTTTTCAAGGGAACGCTCGCCTGTTATTGTTAGGGGATACTGTTTTTATATATAATTCTAAACAAGCCCCTAACTCCACTAAAAACGCACAATTTCCTAAAAACCCCCACTAATAACTAATAACTCACAACTAATAACTAAAAAACGTCTTGCATTCCCCCGATAATTGCTCTAAACACCCGCTTGCACGCACTGGTCTGGCCTATATGGGTATGCCAAGGCACGCGCGTGATTTAAAAACCATTCTTAACAGGAGCTCGGAAATGCCCAAAATGAAAACAAAATCAGGCGCGAAAAAACGCTTTAAAACCACCGCCAACGGGCATATAAAAACCGCGCAAGCGGGCAAACGCCACGGTATGATTAAACGGTCTAACAAATTTCTTCGCAACGCACGTGGGACTACCCTGCTATGCGCTGCCGATGCAAAGATCGTTAAAAAATACATGCCTTACGCACGATAGGAGGATAGATAATGTCAAGAGTAACATCCGGTAAAACCACCCACGCGCGTCATAAAAAGGTTTTGAAAGCGGCAAAAGGCTATTATGGTCGCCGTTCCACTGCCTTTCGCACGGCTACCCAAGCTGTCGATAAGGCGAATCAATACGCCACCCGCGATCGCAAAAACCGCAAGCGCAACTTTCGTGCCTTGTGGATTCAACGAATCAATGCGGGGGTTCGTGCGATTGATGAAACAATGACCTATAGTCGGTTTATCAATGCACTGATGAAGGCAGAGATTGTCGTTGATCGCAAAGTTCTGGCCGATTTGGCCGTGCATGAGCCTGAAGCGTTCAAATCCATCGTTGCCCAAGCTAAGGCCGCGATGTAAAAGGTGTGCAGTGCCAATTAAAAAATAAAAAGCCCTGCTGTTAGTGGGGCTTTTTTTATGGTGTAAATATGCTATGAAGGGGAGATAGGAACAAACATGACCGATGAAGACATACAAAAAATCCGCGACTCCTACCTGCAGAGTATAGCGCAGGTTACGGATGAGGCAGAATTGGAAGCCTTGCGCCTATCCGCGTTGGGTAAAAAGGGCGAAATCAGCCTGAAAATGCGCGAGCTGGGGGGGATGGAGCCGACCCTTCGCCAAACCATTGCCCCTGCTTTGAATGCGTTGAAAACCGAGCTTGATAGCGCGTTATCCGCGAAAAAATCCGCCCTTACGGACGCGGCCTTGGACGCACGATTAAAAACCGAATGGCTGGATGTGTCCTTGGCGGGGCGAGTGATTCGCACGGGCGCGATTCACCCCGTTAGCCAAGTCATTGACGAAGTCATTACTATTTTTGCAGCCCTTGGCTTTGATGTCGCCGAAGGTCCGCAGATTGAAACCGATTATTATAATTTTGATGCGTTAAATATCGCGCCCGACCATCCTGCCCGCGCCGAGCATGATACTTTTTATCTGCATAATGATTCTGACCGCGCCCCGCATGTTTTGCGCACCCACACCTCCCCCGTGCAAATCCGCCATTTGGAAAAACACGGAGCGCCCGCACGGATTATCTGTCCGGGGCGGGTTTATCGCGCCGATTACGACCAGACCCACACGCCTATGTTTCATCAATATGAAGGGCTGTGCGTGGATAAAGGTATTTCCATGTCGCACCTAAAATGGGTGCTGATGGAATTTTGCAAAACCTTCTTTGAAATTGACGCTTTGGAATTGCGGTTTCGCGCCAGTCATTTTCCCTTTACCGAACCGAGTGCCGAGGTGGATATTCGCTGTTCATGGCAGGACGGCAAGTTAAATCTTGGTACGGGCGATGATTGGATGGAGATTTTGGGCAGTGGCATGGTGCATCCAAAAGTGCTCCGTGCTGGCGGGATTGATACCGATATCTATCAAGGGTTTGCCTTTGGCATGGGGATTGACCGCTTGGCGATGTTAAAATACGGGATTCCCGACCTGCGGGCGTTTTTTGATTCCGATTTGCGCTGGTTGCGGCATTATGGATTTACCGCGCTGGATATGCCAGCTTTGCATCAAAGATAGGATTTTTTATTATGCAAATTTTTTCTGTGCGAATTTTTTCTGTGCGAATTTTTATTTTTATTTATACCATTGTTTTTTGCGGAATGGCTGTTGCCCAGAGCTATCCTGCTGTGGATGTTTTATCGCAAGACACCCAAACCGTGGCGGGTGAGCAAATCATGTATCCCACGGGGGAGGCGCAAATTACCGCCGCGATTATTGCCCTTGAGCCCAATACCACGACTGGCTGGCATGTTCATAATGTGCCGCTTTACGCCTATGTGATAGAGGGCGCGATAGAGGTGGATTACGGCGATAAGATTGGGGTGAAAACCTATGTCGTTGGCGATAGCTTTATGGAAGCGATGCAAACCCGCCATAACGGAATGAACTTGGGCGATACTCCCGCACGGATATTGGCAGTCTTTATGGGTGCAGTTGGCGTGGATAATACAACGGGGGAGGAATAGTTATGGAATTAATGAATACTATCTCTATGTTGATTACAGCACTAGCAACATTGGCAGGGGCATGTGCGGTAATATGGGGGATTATCATTGCTAATCGTAAGGTAAGTGAATCATTAGAAACACAAAAAATGATAGCACGGTCAAAATCTGCGGTAGAACTCATCGTGTTGGCTTCTAAAATCAAAGATGCAATGGATGTCATCCGTAGCTCATGGGATAGCATTCCCCCAGACAAAATAAAAGATAAATACTATCTTTACGAGCAAAGATACGAAAGGATAGCTGAATACAACGACCTTTTTGAAACGCTCCGCGATATACAAATTCAAGTAAAAACAATCATTGGCGATGTAGAAGTAGAAAAGGCGGTTGAAAATTTATTTTCTGCGCGACATCGCATACGCGTTGCGATTGAAAGTTTAGTAATGTATACAAAACTTAATGATGAT
This sequence comes from uncultured Amylibacter sp., assembly GCA_959347425.1. The sequence goes on from OY365741.1 coordinate 1,345,254, forward strand.
GAAAAATATCGTGTGGAGATAAGAGACTTACGAGAAATATTATATGGAGATACAAATAAAACTGACGCTACTTCTCAAGAAATAAATAATGCCCTCAAAACCATTGAAACCAAACTTTCGCCTATCGCTAGAATAGAAGAAAATAAGAGCAAAAAAATATGAAATTCACACTATCTTGGCTAAAACAACACCTTGACACGACCGCTTCTGTTGATGCAATAACGGAGGCTCTGACCGACCTTGGGCTGGAGGTGGAAGAGGTGAAAAATCCCGCCGATACCCTCGCCCCTTTTACCATTGGCTTTGTTGCCCATGCCGAACCGCACCCGAACGCTGATAGATTACGGGTTTGCAAGGTGGATACCGATGATGGGCAAAAACAAATCATCTGCGGTGCGCCGAACGCGCGGGCGGGGATTTATGTCGTTGTGGCAAAGCCTGGGGTTTATGTTCCTGGGATTGATACGACCATTGGTGTGGGTAAAATCCGCGGGGTTGAGTCCTTTGGCATGATGGCATCGGAAAAAGAAATGCAGTTATCGGACGAGCATGACGGTATTATTGAACTGCCCAATACGTCGAAAATTGGCACTTCCTTTGCCGAGTATCTGGCGACCCATGACCCCGATAAAATTGACCCTATGATTGAAATTGCCATCACGCCAAACCGCAGTGATGCGTTGGGGGTGCGTGGGATTGCACGGGATTTGGCAGCAAGGGGGCTTGGTAAATTAAAACCCTGCCCGACGGCAAAAATAACCGACTCCTTTACCGCGCCGATAAAAATTCATATTGAAAAGAATACATTAAACGCCTGTCCGGTTTTCGCGGGTCGCCTGATTAAAGGCGTGAAAAACCCGCCCAGTCCTGCGTGGTTACAGGCGCGACTGCGCGCCATTGGGCTGCGCCCGATTTCCACACTGGTGGATATTACCAATCTTTTTACCTACGAATATAATCGCCCCTTGCATGTGTTTGACGCGGATAAAATAAAGGGTGATTTGCGGATTCATCTCGCCAAGGGCGGTGAAGCCATTACTGCCTTGGATGAAAAGGATTATACTTTGGGCGCGGACATGGTCGCGATTTCGGATGATGCGGGGGTGCAGAGCATCGCTGGTATTATGGGCGGATTTAACACGGGGTGTCAATCGAACACGGTTAATGTGTTTTTGGAATCGGCTTATTGGGACGCAATAACCATCGCACGGACCGGGCGGGCGTTAAAAATCCAATCGGACGCACGCTATCGGTTTGAACGCGGGATTGACCCAGAATTCACCGTGAAGGGCTTGGATTTGGCGACCGAGATGATTTTGGATTTATGCGGGGGACAGGCTTCCGCCATCGTAATGGACGGGCAAATCCCCGATACAAAACGGTTTTTTGAATGGGACGCGGGGCGGGTGAAATCGCTGGTTGGTATGGATGTGTCGGCGGATAGGCAACGCGATATTTTGCAGAGCCTTGGGTTTGAAATAAAATCCAGTCGTGCCATTGTTCCCTCTTGGCGACCTGATATTTTGGATTCGGCGGATTTGGTGGAGGAAGTCGCGCGGGTCGTATCGCTCAGCCAACTGGAACCCACTCCCCTACCGCCCATATCAAAAGGTGTCTCACAGGTGCGTTTATCGCCCAGCCTGATGCGTGAAAATCACGCCAGACGAGCAACCGCCGCCTTGGGTTATTTGGAATGTATCACCTATAGTTTTATCGATAAAACCAGTGCCGAGGCTTTCGGCGGGGGCAGTGATGCCGTGCGGTTAAGCAATCCTATTTCTGCGGATATGAGCCATCTGCGACCTTCGCTTTTGCCCGGGTTATTGCAGGCGGCGGCGCGGAACTCCGCACGGGGAATGATTGATATGGCGTTGTTTGAACTGGGACCTGTTTTTCATGGCGGCGAACCTGAGGATGAAGAAATCCTGCTATGCGGGATATTGGTCGGGCATGGTGGTCCGCGTAATCCCCACGCGGGGCGACGGCTGGTGGATGTTTATGATGCAAAAGCCGATGTCGCGGCGGTTTTATCGGCAATCGGTGCGCCAGCCAAACAGATGGTTTTGCGCGGAGCGAGTGATTGGTGGCATCCAGGGCGGTCGGGTAAATTGGCTTTGGGGCCAAAGAATTCTCTGTGTGCCTTTGGCGAAATTCACCCCCGAATCCTTGCCGATTTTGGATTAAAAACTGCCGTGGTTGGGTTTGCCCTGCATCTGGATCGTGTGCCGTTTTCCACCGCGAAAACCAAAACCCGCCCTGCCTTGCGGCTCACCGATTTGCAAGCGATAGAACGTGATTTTGCCTTTATCGTGGATGAAGAGGTAGAGGCAGCAGTGCTTTTGAACGCTGCCAAAGGCGCGGATAAATCCTTTATTACCGAGGCGTTTGTCTTTGATGTGTTCAGTGGCAAAAAGGCGCAAGAGCAAATGGGCGCGGGTAAAAAATCCGTGGCTTTGAGCGTGCGGATTCAACCCAAAGACGGCAATTTGACCGATGCAGATTTGGAAGCTATCAGCGCGGCTGTGATAAAAAAAGTCAGCACGGCAACGGGCGCGGTTTTGCGCGGGTAATCGTTAATCCCTACAAAGGCTAAATCACCAAAGCCTCTTGCGGGGTGATGGTTTTTATCCCTTGTGCCATGCCAACCGCATCATAGGTCAAATGCCCCGCGTGGGTATTTAACCCCGCCATAAGATGCGGATTATCCGAACAAGCCTTTTGCCAACCCTTATCCGCCAAAGCCAGCATAAACGGCATGGTCGCATTGCCCAGCGCGATGGTCGCCGTCCGCGCCACAGCCCCGGGCATATTGGCAACGCAATAATGCACAATCCCATCAACCATATAAATCGGGTCATCATGCGTTGTCGCCTTGGAGGTTTCAAAACACCCACCCTGATCAATCGCAACATCAACCAGAACAGCGCCTGGTTTCATTAAACTGAGCTGCTCTCGGCTGATTAATTTCGGAGCTTCCGCCCCTGGAATTAACACCGCGCCAATGACGATATCCGCTTCGGCAACCAGCCGCAACAGGTTCGCGGCCGAGGCATAGCTGGTCTCAAAAACCCCGCCAAACACATCGTCCAAATGGCGTAGACGGTCCAGCGATCTATCCAAAACGGTGACCCGCGCACCCATTCCCGCGGCGACTCGCCCCGCTTGCGTGCCAACATTACCACCGCCAATAACGACAACATTACCAGGACCAACCCCCGGAACTCCGCCCAGCAAAATACCACTGCCACCATTGGCCTTTTGCAACGACCAACTGCCGACTTGCGGGGCGAGTTTGCCCGCAACCTCCGACATTGGGGCCAGCAGAGGCAGCCCGCCACGCGGATCGGTTACGGTCTCATAGGCAATCGCGGTCACGCCAGAGTCCAGCAAATCTTGGGTTTGCGGGCGGTCTGGGGCAAGGTGTAAATAGGTGAATAGGATTTGCCCTTTGCGCAACTGTTTGCGCTCTGCCGCTTGGGGTTCTTTGACTTTAACAACCATATCGGATTGTTTGAAAATATCGGAGGCAGTGGCGGCGATTTTCGCGCCAACGGCGATATAATCCTCATCGGTAAAGCCCGCGCCCGCGCCCGCACCCGTTTCAATCAGGACGGAATGGTTGCGTAATATAGCTTCAAACGCCGCGCTGGGTGTGATGCCAATACGGTATTCTTGGTTTTTGATTTCTTTGGGACAACCGATTATCATGGGTGGGGTCTCGCTTTCGTTTGGTTAAAGTGTGTTTAGGAAGTGTTTAGGGAATATTAATGTAAAAAGCAAGGTTTTTTAGCAATGAATGACTAACGATTAGGGATTAATTTTGAGCCCTGCGGGTCTTCACCATTCACAATCCATCCTTATCTGTGGTATAGGCGACTCACCATGAAAAAAATAGTTCCTAACCCAACCAACCCCACGCTGACCCGTCAAATCACCGCCCGTGACCAGACGGGTGCGCAAACCGACCTCTGCGTGATAGAGGAACGCCCGCTGACCATCTTTCTTAACGGCACGGAAATCATCACAGCCATGACAATTGGCGATTATCCGCACTGGCTCGCCTTGGGGTTTTTGCGCAATCAGGGGATGTTAACCGCCAATGAAACGATAATAGCTGCCGATTACGATGAAGACCTGCAAACCATAGTCCTTCGCACCGATGGGCAGAGCGATTATGAAAAGAAACTGCAAAAGAAAATCCGTACCTCTGGCTGTGCCATGGGCACTATCTTTGGCGATGTTATGGATACGATTGAAACCGTAACCCTACCGCAGGTTAAAATCCGCACCTCTTGGCTGTTTGCCTTGGCGGCGCAAATTAACACCACCCCCAGTCTGTATTTGACGGCAGGGGCGATTCACGGCACGACCCTATGTAAGGAAACTGAGCCTCTGGTTTATATGGAGGATGTTGGCCGCCACAATGCCGTTGATAAAATCGCTGGTTGGATGTTTGAAACGGGGACGACTGGCGCGGATAAAATCCTTTATACCACGGGGCGATTGACCTCTGAAATGGTGATAAAAGCCGCGATTATGGGGGTGCCTGTTTTGGTATCACGGTCTGGCTTTACCGCGTGGGGGGTGGAGCTGGCGAACAAAACCGGGATGACCCTGATTGGGCGATTGCGTGGCAAACGGTTTTTATGTATCAGCGGGCAGGAACGGCTGATTTATGATGAGGGCGAGTCATGATAGCGGGTGTGATTTTGGCAGGCGGGCAGGCGGCTCGGCTGGGCGGGGGCGATAAATGCCTGCGTGATTTGGGCGGTTGCACTATTTTATCGCGGGTGGTGGCGCGGCTGACCCCGCAAGTTGACGCGGTCGTTTTGAACGCCAACGGCGATGCGGCGCGGTTTGCGGGTGTGGTGAATTGCCCGATTATTGCCGATTCTATTGTTGAGGATGGCGGGTTTGTCGGGCCTTTGGGCGGGATTCTGGCGGGAATGGATTGGGCGGCGGCGCAGGGTTTTACGCAGATTTTAACCATCGCCGCAGATACGCCGTTTTTCCCAACCGATTTGGCGGAACGGATGATGCGGGTTGCCGCCCCCGATACTATTATTATGGCAGGCAGTGGCGATGAGGTTTCCCTGCATCCAACCTTTGGGCTTTGGCCTGTGTCTTTGCGTGATGATTTGCGTAGGGCTTTGCTCGCTGGCACCCGCAAAATTTTACACTGGAGCAATCAGCATAAAAATAAAACGGTTGTGTTTAAGACCATCCCGTTTGATCCGTTTTTTAATATCAATACCCCTGCCGATATGATGCAGGCAGAGCAGTATTGTCAGGATTTTGGGCTATGAATAAGGCAGAGAATACCCCCAGAGTCTTTGGCATTATTGGCTGGAAAAACACTGGCAAAACGCATTTGGTGGAGCGTCTGGTCACAGCCTTGGTTGCCCGTGGCTATCGCGTGGCAACGATAAAACACGCCCATCATAGTTTTGATATTGACCATAAGGGGCGCGATAGCTATCGCCATCGTATGGCGGGTGCCAGCCAAGTTATGGTGGTTTCAGAGTCTCGGTTTGCCCTAATGGCAGAGGGTATGGCAGAGGGTATTGGTGCGGGTGGGGTGCCTGATTTATCCACGCTTTTGGCAAAGTTAGAGCCAACTGATTTCGTTTTATTGGAGGGCTTCAAAACCGCACCCCTGCCCAAGATAGAATGTTATCGGGGCGGGGCGGACAGGCAAAACCTGCTGGCAAAAACCGATAAAACAATTATTGGTATTGCCAGTGATACGGATATTAAAACCCCACCTTGTGAGGTTTTGGATTTGAATGATACCGACGGGCTTTGCGATTTTATTATTAAACACACGAGTCCGAATAAATCCCCCTCCCCAAAAAAATCAACCATGCCATCGGGCGTAGATTGGACGGCGGTCGCGGATGTTTTGGACGGATTAAAAACCCGATTAACCTGCACTTTGCCCAGCGAAAAAATCCCAACCCCGAACGCGGGCGGGCGAATCCTATCCGCCGATATAACCGCCAGCCAAGCCAACCCACCCTTTGCCAATTCGGCGGTTGATGGCTATGGTTTCGCCCACGCCAGCCTATCCAAATCAAATCAAACCACGCTAACCCTCACCGAAAACCACGCCACGGCGGGGGCGGTGATTGACACACCCGTGGGTGCGGGGCTCGCCATTCCCATCCTAACAGGTGCGCCCTTACCTGCGGGCGTAGAATGCGTGGTTTTGCAAGAATCGGTCACAAAGGTGGGTGGTAAAATCACCTTTGCCTCCGATATAAAACACGGTGCAAATACCCGTGCAAAAGGTGAAGACATCGCCCAAGGGGCAAAAATATTCGCCAAAGGACATCGTATAACCCCGCAGGATTTGGCGGTGCTCTGCGCCACGGGGGTTGCCACTGTGCCCGTTTATCGCCCACTGCGAGTGGGTGTTTTGTCTTCGGGGGATGAGGTTATTTCCATCGGGCAACCCCGCACTCCCGCGCAGATTTATGATGCCAATCAACCGATGCTGCTGGATATTTTGCGCAGGTGGGGTTATGACGCCATCCCCCTTGGACGGGCTCAGGATACCGCCGAATCGGTTGCCAAAGCCCTGTCATCTGCCGCCGCGCAAGTGGATGCGATTATCACCACGGGCGGGGCTTCCACGGGGGATAAAGACCATATTGCGGCGGTTTTGAAATCGCGTGGGACTTTGCACGATTGGCGTATTGCGATAAAACCTGGGCGGCCTTTGGCGCTGGCGGATTGGCAGGGAGTCCCCGTCTTTGCCCTGCCCGGCAATCCCGTGGCGAGCTTTGTTTGTGCGCTGATTTTTGCCCGTCCAGCCCTGGGGATTTTATCGGGGCAGGGCTGGCTCGCGGCGCGTGGGTTTGCCTTGCCCGCACGGTTTTGCAAATCCAAACAAGGCGGGCGGCGCGAATATCTGCGCGCACGGATGGTCGCGGATAGGGGCGGAGTGATGGGGGTTTGCGTCTTTGCCTCTGAAGGCTCTGGCAAGATTAGCGGGCTAAGCTGGGCCGATGGATTGGTCGAGTTGCCCGATGAGGCAATGGAAATACAAACGGGCGATTCGGTGATGTTTTATCCGTTTGGGATGTTTGGTTTGTAATTTTTAAATGTGAATGACCAAGCCCCCAAAGGGCTTTTGTCGGGCAGACCTATCGTCTAGAAAACAACGCCCCTGTTACCACGTGCCACTATGACCCGCGGTTATTTTATTTGAAAATCTTTGCCAAGCATAGATCGGGCTTTTGGCATGTCCCTGCTCACAGAGCAGGGGCTACGCACAAAAGACCCCGCCTTTTGAAAATTGGTTAATTCTCAGTCTTACTCTCCGCCGCGCGTTTTTGCAATTCCGCACGATATAGCGCAAGATAATCAATATTATCAATGTTCAGGGGCGGATAGCCACCATCGCTCGTCACGTCATGGACAATTCGGCGCATAAAGGGGAACAACATCCGCGGACATTCTATCATTAAAAACGGATGGAGCTGCTCATCAGCGACATTTTGCACCAGAAAAACCCCGCCGTAATCCAGTTCCAGCAGAAAAATAGTGGTGGTATCGACCAGCGCACTGACGGTCATTTTCTGGGTGATTTCATACAAGCTCTCCCCCGCGTTACGTGCGTCAATATTCACTTGGACAGAGATATTGGGCTGGCTTTTCATCGTGATATTCTTTTGCACCGCCAAGTTTTCAAAGGACAAATCACGGATATATTGTCTTTGACATTTCATAATCGGCTGGGGCGCAGCTTGCTCAGAGGCGGGTTTTGCCGCGGCCTCTGGTTTTGGTTTTTTTTCATCTGCCATTGGGGTGGCTCCTTTTTATTTGGGGTTTATATTGGTATTTTATCGCAAAAACCCCAGTTTGGCAATATCTTTATTTGGTATCTTTATTTGCCATATTTATTTAGCGATTGTTTTTGCTATCAGAGTCTTCCTCAAAACTATAATCCGCCTCTATATCCGCGTTCTTATTGGGCGAGTGATTAGGGGAATGATTCGCCCCCCCATGACGCGGTGGCGTTTTTATCCCAGCCACAATCCCCGCCACCACGCTTGCGATAATCACACCACGCACACGGCGGCTCATCAATAAAAACCCAACTCCATCGGTGAAAAACCCGGGCGTTAATAACAAAACCCCGGCGATAACTATCATTGCGCCGTGCGCCACCTCTGGCGCGGGGTTGCCACCTTGCGCTGCCACCGTGCGAATCGTTTGCAGTGCCCCCAAACCTTGGCTGCGGAACAGCCCCGTGCCAATGATTGCCGTTAAAATAACCACACCCAAAGTCGCCCATAGCCCCAAAAACCCGCCGATTTGAATGAAAAGCGCGATTTCAATCAAAGGAATCCCAAGAAAAACCATAAAAAGTAAAAATTTGACGCTCATAACATTGCCTCCTAGCCAATAAACCTTTATTATACCATAAAGTCGGATTTTGCCAGACGAAATGTTATACAAGATTCGGAGCAAATTATTAAGGAGACAATCATGGGTTCAAGTATTCAAATTATTATTTTGGCAATCGCCGCGGTGTTTATGATTTTAAAACTGCGCGGAGTTTTGGGTACGCGGGAGGGATTTGAAGCCCCGCTGAAAAAACCTGAGGATGCTCCCGTGCCGTCCCCGAAATCTTTGCAGGTGGTACAGGCAGAGATTGACGAGGATATAACAAACCATGTCCCCGCCGATAGTCCAGCCGCGCGGGCGTTGCAATCCATGAAACAGATGGACGGGCGGTTTAGCGTAACTGAGTTTCTGACAGGGGCGCGGATGGCCTATGAGTGGATTGTCGTCGCCTTTGAATCCGATGATTTGGATGTGTTAAAAACCCATTTGTCCGATAGTGTCTATAAGGATTTTGCCGCCGTGATTAAGCAAAGGCAGAAAAAGGGTTATCGCGTTGATGCGGAGTTTATTGGCGTGCGCCAGATGGATTTGAAGGAGGCGAGCTTTAATAAAGACACCGCCATTGCGCGGATTGGTGTGGCGTTTGTCGGCGAGCTGACTTCGGTGGTTTTGGATGCCAAGGACAAGGTGATTGAGGGTAATAAAAATCGGGTGAAGGCGCAGAAAGACCTGTGGTATTTTGTCCGCAATATGGCCGAGGATGACCCGAATTGGAAATTGGTTGAGACGGCTGGCTAACGGCTGGCTAAACGTTTCTATTAGAATTTTTAGGGGACGGCTGTGGCGGGTAAAATCGATAAGACGGATTTGGATTTGTGGCAGGCGGTTGTGAAAGACATCGTGCCGATTCCTGAGGATTTGCGCGAGAAGTCGGAGACGATTGAAAAGTCTGCGGGTAAAAAGTCTGTTAAAAAGTCTGTTAAAATTTCTGGGCAGGTTGGCTCGCCCAAGAGCCCGGTTTTGCCACCAAAACCATCCCCGAAACCGAACCCGAAACCCAGCCCGAAAAAAACCACAAAACGACCAGAGGTTATCGTGTCGGCACCCCGTGCTTTGACCTCACCCACTATGGATAGGCGCAATTTCAATCGTTTGCAAAAGGGGCAGATGCCGATTGATGCACGGCTGGATTTGCACGGTATGACCGTGGAGCAAGCAAAACTGCGATTAAAGAGCTTTTTGCTGAATGCCCACGCACGGGGCGATCGCGTGATTCTGGTTATCACGGGCAAAGGTCTGCGCAGTGGTTTTGATGAATTCAACCGCCCGAATCGCGGGGTGATTCGCGAAGGCTTGCCCCAATGGGTAAAGGATAAAACCCTTGCCCCGATGATTGTGCAAATCACCCCGGCCCATCGTCAGCACGGCGGGGATGGCGCGTTTTATCTGTATCTACGGCGCAAGCGGTGAATTCGCATCCTTAAAAAACCGCCGACAAATAAACCAGCAAAACACGCATAACCCCAAGGCAATTACCGCATAAAACGGCATTTGCTGAGCAAACGACACACCTCTGTCAATAAAATATCCGGTTAAAATTGGACTCACAGCAGAGCTCATCACCATCGTTGTTTGCGCCAGCGAGCGTATCGCGCCGATATGTTCGGTGCCGTAAGACTCCGACCAAAACGCCATCGGAATCGTGGCATTGCCACCCTGCATCGCACCGACAAAAATAAAACCAAAGATAAACGCGACAACTCCGTTAAACTGGGAAAAGATAAAAAACCCAACCACCACGGGCAGCAGGAAAATCGCCAATAGCCGATTTGCCCCGAATCGATCCACCATCGCCCCCCAAAACAGGGAAAACACAATGCTGGAAATGGTATAAAACGGAAACAACGCGACAAAGGCGGTATGCGACCAGCCTGCGGTTTGGGCAAAATGCACCTGTTGGAAAAACAGCGCGGTTGACAGAAATGGCGGGATGAAAACCACGGGCAAAACCCCCCAGAATAATCCGTGTTTCAAAACCTGGGCGCGTGTCCAATGTCGCCCGTTCAGCCCGTGCGCCGATTCGCGTTTTGATTCGGATTGGGGCGTGCGTTCTTTGCGTAATAAAACCAACAGGATGATGAGCAAAATCACGGCTGTTCCAGCCGCCAAATACCAAGTTTTATACCACGCCATAAACCCGATTAAAAAGGCAAAGAGAATCGGTAAAGTTGCCTCGCCAAAAGAAAAGCCTAGGGTGGTAAAGGCCAGCGCGCGCCCTCGGTTTTTTACAAACCAACGGGACGCACCGACGACTCCGATGTGCGATAGCATCCCTTGCCCAGTAAAACGCAATAAAAAAATAATCACAGGTAATAAAATTAACGATGGATTAAGTGCCATTGCGATACAAGATAAACTGATAAGCCCGATAAAAACAACAGACAAAGTCCGCACGCGAAACAAATCGGCCAAACCGCCGGCCCAGAGGATAATAAACCCACTGGCCATAGTCGCGCCGCCATAAATCGCCCCCCATTGCGTTGCGCTCAGGTTAAAATGCGCCATAATATCGCTCGCGAAAATAGCAATAAAAAACGTTTGCCCAAAGTTAGAGACAAACAATAATATCGCCGTTGCCATCAGCCAACGGATGTTTTTTATGTAAAAAAGAATTGGCGAGGCTCCTGTAAATGGCGCGAAATTTAATGGGCAAAGGGCGCGGCATCACCCCAAAGCAGTTTCACTTTGGCATCGCGCCCGCAGCCTTTGCGATAACGTTTATAGGCATCGGCTTTGGTAACAAAACCAAACCGCGATAGGATTGTCTCGTCCGATTTGTAATAATCCTGATGGTAGTCACTGACCGGATAAAATACGCTGGCGGGGTAAATCGGCGTGGCAATATCGCGGTTTAAATCCGTGGCGGCCTGTTGTTTTGCCAGTTCTGCTGATTGGGTTTGCGCGGAATCGAAGGTGAAAACCGCGCTGGTATAGGCGTGTCCTCTATCGCAAAACTGCCCGCCCGCATCGGTTGGATCAACCGAGCGAAAGAAATGGTGGAGCAGGGTATCATAATCTACCAGCTCATCATCAAAGATGATTTTCACAGCCTCTATATGATCGCCATGGGATCGATAGGTTGGTGCGGTGGTCGTGCCACCTGTAAAACCTGATTCGGCGGATGTGACACCCGCCACGGATTCAAAATCGGATTCCACGCACCAAAAACACCCACCAGCAAAAATGGCGGTTTGCGTGGCGGCACTAACGGGCTGGGCGATTAAAATTGCACCAAAGACGGTTAGGGTTTTTAACAGGGAAAGTTTTGTGGGAAATGTCATGAGAATGGGTATCCTTTTAAGGGTGGAGTATCAAGTGCAGTATAACCTAACAATAAACCCTTATGAAAGTCAAGATGTCGTGATTAACGATTAATAGCCCTTCGGGTCTTCGTCATCGCTTGCGCGAATGCCGACCAGCGTGGTCTTTTGTGCGTAGCCCCCGCTTCGCGGGAGCATGCCAAAAGCCCTTGGGTTACAAGATGATAATGATTCTATAAATTTACTATCTGGAATAACAAGACGTTAGAGTGGATTATTTGCAAAGAATACTTGGGAAGTGGTGATAGGTTTGCTCTAAATTTATTTAGGCTGTGCCTAGATACTAGGACAGGCTTTAGCCATAAAAACCCGTCCGCCCAAGCCTCGCAGAGGGGTGGGCGGGCGGGAAGCCCGAACAAAGGGGCTTGCCCCGAAGTGAGGGCGCAAGAAAAAATCACAGATTCCGCGCGATTTCCTCAATCGTAAAGATTTCTATCACATCGCCTTCGCGAATATCTTCATAATTCTCAAACGCCATACCGCATTCTTGACCAGATTTAACCTCTTTCACCTCGTCCTTAAACCGTTTTAGGGTTTTTAATGTGCCTTGATGAATCACCACATCATCGCGCAACAAACGCACACCCGCACTGCGTTCAGCCTTGCCCTCGGTGACTTCACAGCCGCCGATTTTACCAGCCCCCGTGATTTTATAGACCTTTTTAATGGTGGCATAACCGATAAAGGTTTCTTTAATCTCTGCCGATAACAGCCCACTGGCGGCCGCCTTAATATCATCAACAAGGTCATAAATAATCGAATAATAACGCGGGGTCAGCCCCTTTTGATTGGCAGAGGCACGGGCCGGGGCGTTGGCACGGACGTTAAACCCGATGACTTGGGCTGATGACGCCTCTGCCAGCGTGATATCGCTCTCGGTTATCGCGCCGACACCATAATGCAAGATCCGCACGCGCACTTCGTCATTGCCGATTTTTTCCAAGGCTTGGATAATCGCCTCTGCCGAGCCCTGAACATCCGCTTTAATCACAAGCGGCAGTTCGGATACAACCTCATCCGCGCGCGCCTTTGCCAGCAGTTGATCCAAGGTTGTATTCGCGCCAACGGCAGCACGGCGGTCTTTTGCCGCGGTTTGGCGATAATCGCAGATTTCGCGGGCTTTGGCTTCGGACACAACCACATTCAAAATATCACCCGCTTCGGGCGTGGAGTTCAAACCCAAAACCTCTATCGGCATGGAGGGGGTTGCGATATCCACCCGCTCGCCTTTGTCATTTATCAGCGCCCGAACCTTGCCCCAATGTTCGCCCGCGACAAAAATATCGCCCTTTTTCAAAGTGCCATGTTGGATGAGAACGCTTGCCACTGGACCGCGACCCGTGTCCAATTTTGCCTCAATAACCGCGCCTTGGGCGAGTCTATCTGGGTTGGCTTGCAGTTCCAATAATTCGGCTTGCAGGGAAATCGCATCAACCAAATTATCCAAACCCGCCCCTGTTTTGGCGGATATTTCCACGTCTTGAACGTCGCCCGACATAGACTCCACCACGATGTTATGTTGCAATAAATCGGTGCGGACTTTGTTAATATCCGCGTCAGGCAAATCGGTTTTATTGATGGCAACGATGACCGGGACTTTGGCGGCAAGGGCGTGGGAAATCGCCTCTATCGTTTGCGGTTTAACGCTGTCATTGGCGGCAACCACCAGAATAACAATATCGGTGACCTGCGCACCACGCGCCCGCATGGAGGTAAAGGCGGCGTGTCCTGGGGTATCCAAAAACGTAATCTCCGCACCCGTTTTGGCGGTGATTTGATAGGCACCGATATGTTGGGTGATACCCCCAGCCTCGCCCGTTACAACAGACGTTTTACGCAGAGCATCCAGTACCGAAGTTTTGCCGTGATCGACATGCCCCATGATGGTAACAACAGGGGCGCGGGGGCGCAAATCGGCAGGCAAATCTGGCGTTTGTTCAATCGCATCCTCCACATCCGCGTCAGAGACTCGGGTGATATTATGCCCGAATTCGGCAACAATTAATTCCGCCGTGTCTGCGTCTATCGTTTCATTTTGCGTCGCCATGATACCGTTTGTCATCAATGCCTTGACCACAGAATTGGTTTTTTCCGCCATGCGATTCGCCAGCTCCTGCACGGTGATGGTCGGTGGCAATTGCACATCGCGGATGATTTTTTCACGCGGGGCGGCTTCGCCACGTAATTCGCGTCTTTGCCGTTCTTGTTTGCGTTTGATAGAGGCCAGCGAGCGTTGATGCCCATCATTATCCTGCAAAGCCTGTGAAATGGTCAGCTTACCCGCACGGCGGCGTTCATTGTCACCAGAACGGGCGTTTGGACGGTGGGTTTTCTTATCTTCGTTTTGCGGTTCAAGGTTTTTACCCCGAGCCGAGGGTCCGCGTGATTTGGGTTTGTCGACCATATCTTGGGGGATATCTTGCGGGATATCTTGCGGAATATTTGGGGGCAGGTCTTGGGGTGCGGTATCGCGGATGGGTTTTGGCGAGTCTTTGCTCAAATCCTTGCTTGCGTCTTTATCCACCTCTTTTGGTGGTTCTTTTTTCACCTCAGGTTTGGCGTCTTTCTGCGTCAAACCGCGTTTTTTATTATGAATATCCTGCTCAACCTTGTCTTTTTCAATACGCTGGCGGCGACGTTCTTCGCGTTCTTCTTCGCGCAAAGATGCCTCCTGCTGGTCGGTTGATTGGCGCGCTGATTCTAGCCGTTTTGCCTCTTCCAAGGCCTTCATACGACGTTGAACATCCTTATCCGTGGATTGCATCGGCGAAGAAGTCGCCGAGCCACCCGTGGGCGTAGCCCCGCCCGCAGGTTTTATCAGTCGGCGTTTTTTCTTTTCCACAACGATGGGCGAGGAACGGGTGCGATTGAATGAGGGTTTGCCCCCCGTGGGCGTGCTGCCCGCACCTGTCCCGCCACTGAGTCCTAGGGGTTTTCGCGGTCTATCATTCATCTGTTTTATCCGTTTTGTTATCTGTGGTGCTATTTGTGGTGCTATTTGTGGGGGTGTCTGTGGTGCTATTTGTGTGCGTATCAAACCGACTATCAGGATTGCGAAGCCCCGCCAGTCGCCGTGCATCATTTTGGATTTTGCGGTTTAATCCGTGGGCGTTTAGCAAGGCATGTATGACATGGTCGCGCCCGAAAGCCAAACCCAGCTCTGCCGAGGTTAAACACATAAGTGCCGCGTGGTGGTTTTCCGGATGGTTGATTTTCTTTAATTGATTGGGCGAGCCATCGCTGGCCTGTAATAAAAGCTGCCCCCTTTGCAAGGGCAGGTTGGTTTTTATCCGCTCAAACCCGCAAATCGCCCGACCATTACGTCTTGATAAAGATATTAACCCAATAAGCCGTTTTGCCAAAATCGTGCAAATCGTTTGCATCAAATCATCTGGCAGGGTGATTGGTTTTTTCGTATTCGCTTTACCTGCCCGCGCAAAGGCGTTTTGTTTAATCGCGCGGGTGATAATATCGGGTTTGGCAAACACCCAAAGCCCGCGCCCGGGCAGGTTTTCCATAATATCGGGTGTGACCAGCCCATCGGGGCTGATAGCAAAGCGAATCATTTTTTCCTTTGGGAAAGGTTCGCGCAACACAATACAGGTACGAGCAGAATGGGCAAAGCCAGCCGCCAAAGCCTCTGCCGAGGGTTTTTGACGCGGAACATGGCGAATTTTCGCATGTTTTGCTGTTTGAACCACTTGTCCCATTCTTTTTGCTCTTTTTTTTGCTTTTGTTTGTTTGATTAGTTAGTTGATTAGTTAGATAGTTATTTAGATAGTTGGTGTTGGCTCATCGCCCAAAGTTTCCACGGGGGTTTCCACGGGGGTTTCCATAGGGGTTTCCTCTGGCATAACCACAGGTGCTTCGCCAGACGCTTCTGCACCCTCTTCACCAGAGTCTTCACCATTCTCCTCGCCTTCTTCGCCCTCTTCAGGTTGGGGGGTTGTCGCAAGGATAAAATCCTCTTCGCTGATTTTACCAGTTTGCAACCGCGCCTGCATAACCATCAATTCGGCCTCTGCCAAACCGACATCAAACTTTTCTAACAAACCGACATCTTTTGTCCGCTTGCCATCAACCGTGGTGAAACCACCCGCCAATTCCCAAGCCGCACAAATCGCGAATTCGTTCAAGGTTTTAATATCATCCTGCCCCAAAACAACCAGCATTTGCGGTGATAGCCCTTCAAAATCAATCAAAGATTGCTCTACCCCCAGCCCTTTTGCCTCGGCAAGGGCGGTGGCGTTGATTTCTTCCAAAGATTCGAGCGCACGAGCCTGCAATTCTTCGGCCGTGTCTTGATCAAATCCTTCTATCATGGATAGCTCTTCAATCTCAACATACGCGACCTCTTCCAAAGTGGCAAAACCCTCTGATACCAATAATTGCGCGACAACTTCATCGACATTCATGGTCTGCATGAACATCGCAGAATTCTCTTCAAACTCTTTTTGCCTCCGCTCAGATTCAATAGATTCGGTGATAATATCAATATCAATCCCGAGCAATTGCGAAGCCAAACGGACATTCTGCCCACGCCGTCCAATCGCCAAGGACAGCCGTTCATCTGGCACAATCGCCTCTATCCTGCCGTTATTATCCTCATCAATCACAACTTTGCTGACTTCGGCGGGTTGCATAGCATCGGCCAGTAGGGTTGGCATATCGTCATTCCACGGGATAATATCAATCTTTTCCCCCTGTAATTCGCTGACCACAGCCTGAACACGCGAGCCACGCATGCCCACGCAAGCACCCACGGGATCAATTGACACATCGTGGGAAATCACACAGATTTTGGCACGACTGCCCGGATCACGGGCAACCGCTTTGATTTCAATCGTGCCGTTGTAGATTTCGGGCACTTCCATCTTAAACAGCTCTACCATGAATTCTGGCGCGGTACGCGATAGGAAGATTTGCGGACCACGCGGTTCTTGGCGGACTTCTTTGATATAGGCACGAATACGGTCATTCGGGCGAAAGATTTCACGGTTAATCAGCTGGTCGCGGCGGCAAATCGCCTCGCCATGTCCGACATCCACCGTAACATTACCGTATTCCACACGGCGCACGATACCGTTGATGATTTCACCAGCCCGGTCTTTGAACTCTTCATATTGGCGTTCGCGTTCAGCCTCGCGCACTTTTTGCAAAATAACCTGTTTGGCCTGTTGCGTGGCAATCCGCCCAAAATCCATCGGCGGCAGTTTATCAATAATGACAGAGCCGATTTCGGGATGCTCAATATGCGCTTTGGCATGTTCTACGGTCATTTGGATAGAATCCGCACCCTCTTCCACCTCCGCCACAACTTCGCGTACCCGTTCCATGGTTAATTCGCCCGTTTGGCGGTCAATCGTAGCACGAATATCCAAATCATTGCCGTATTTGGATTTGGCGGCACGGGCATAGGATTCCTCCATAGCCTCCAGAATCAGATTGGGGTCAATCATTTTTTCGGTCGCGACGCTTTCGGCAATTTTCAAAAGCTCAAGGCGGTTTGCAGTGGTGATAGTCATTGGTTTGTCCTTATCTTATAGGGTGGTTAATTTTGGGGTTAATGGGGTTAAAAGGTTAAAGGGTTGGTTCAGGGTTTTTCTGGGCTTTTAACGATTGCGCAATCAGCGCGTCCGTCAGCATCAGTTTTGCCCCCGATAGGGCGTTAAAATCTAAATCAATCCGCCCTTCTGGCGTGTCAAGTTGGATTTTATCGGCTTTCAATCCGCCGAGCGTTCCGCGAAATCGTTTCTGCCCGCCGACAAGGTGCATGGTTTCCAGTTTCGCATCAAACCCCTGCCACCGTTCAAAATCCTTTAATCGGGTCAGCGGACGGTCAATACCAGCAGAGGAAACCTCCAAAGTATAATCGGCTTTTATCGGGTCTTCCACATCCAATAGGGCGGATATTTCGTGCGACATCGTCGCGCAATCATCAACGGTTAGCGTGGTTTCATCGGCGCGTTCAATCATAATCTGCACGGTTGTTGCCTTTCGTGCCATAACCCGTAGGCAAATCAGCTCAAACCCGTTATCTGTTATTAACGGTGCCAGCATCTCTGCCAGCCGTTGTTCGGTTTCATTCTTTGCGATGAGGTTTGACATGGTTTTTCGGTTTTTTGCGTGTGGTTTAGGGGCGGTTTAGGGTTGCCGATTAGGCATAAAAAAAACGGGTGCGAAACCCGTCTTAAAGTTTTGATAAGATTTTCTGGGGGTGGAAGCCAGAATTTTCGCTGTTATGACGGATATAACGCAAGTTTTGCCAAAAGGAAAGCGGTTTTTAGCTAAAATTTGGGTAAAACCTGTGGATTCGGGGATAAAACATACAGATTATTACCAAAACCTTAATCTTCTTTGGCTTTTTGCGCCCGCCAGAGGGTGAATAATCCCGCCGCCACAATCACTATCATGCCAATCAAGGTGGGGGTTTGCAGGATTTCACCAAACAAAAATATCCCCAAACTGGTGCCGAATACCAGTTGGAAATAGGTGAAGGGCTGTAAAAACCCCGCCTCCGCCACTTCATAACAGCGAATCAGCATATAATGTCCCAAAGTCGCACACAGGCACAAAACCGCCATCCAGCCCCAATCCCCCATTGCCATAGTTTGCCAGTGAAACACACCGACAAAACTGATACCAATCGCCCCGACAATCCCAGTCCAGAAAAAGCTGGTGATGGCCGCGTCATACCGTGCGACATAACGGGTCAGCAGACTGTATAACGCGAACATCAGGGCGGATATAAAGGGGATGAGGGCAAACGGGCTAAACACAGTCCAGCCTGGTTGCAGAATGATTACCACGCCGATAAAGCCAAACAGGATGGCGACCCATCGCCTCCAGCCGATAAATTCACCCAATATCGGCGCGGATAGGGCGGATATTAACAGCGGGTAAATCGCGAACACCGCGTAGGATTGGATGAGTCCCAGATAAACAAAGCCAACGACCATCACGCAGACTTCTATCATTAATAATAACGAGCGGAAAGTTTGTATGAAGGGCACTCGGCTATATGCGACTGTTTTAATAGAACCATAGCGGATACGGGCAAAGACCAGCACAAAGCCCGCGAAAAACCAGTAACGTACCATGACGATCATATAGACGTTATACTGGTCGGCTAGATAACGCGAGATACCGTCTTGCGAGGCAAACACCAGCATCGTTAGAATCATCAGAATGATGCCAAGACGGTTGTTGGTTTGTGCGGGGGTGTGGGGGGAGGTGTTTGGCATTTTTTTAGGTGTTAGGTGTTAGTGACGAACGATTAACGATTAGTGATGAATTGTAAAGAGCAAGTTTTTAACGATGAATTATGAATTGTGAATTATGAATTGGGTTTTGTGGCAAATTTCTTTCCTAAAATAACGAACTCCAATTATTTTAGATAACGAATAACAAGAATAACCAATAATTCACCATTCATCACTCACAATTCACAATTCACCATTAATCATTCTTCGCAAGCCTCTTCATCATCTCTACAAACCGTCCTCGTGCGGCGGGTAGGGGTTTATTGCCCATGGCAACAGCCAGGAAATGATGCAAGAAATGCCCGCTTAAATCCAACCCCGCCAAAATATCGGCACTTGATATATCCGCATCAATATCCCCGCCAACATCCCCCGCACCACTAGATATAAAAAACGCGGGCAGGGGTAATAACCGCTCCTTCCACGGCTCGGCCGCACTGCGTTCCACCGCCCGCCCGGTTTTGGGCGAGACATAAGCCAAATCTGTCGTAACCCCGCTTAACGCACAACACGATAAATCCAAACCATAGCCCAAGGCTTGCAATAATCCCACCTCCCACACTATATAACGCGCGACTTGAGCCTTGCCGTTTTTATGCCAATCCGCGCCCCGTTCCAACCGATCAACCAGAGCCAGCGTGTTTTCATATAACCGCCCCATTGCCAATCGCTCGGGCGTGCCAAACCGCAACAAGGCACAGAGCGATGAAAACGCCGAGAGCGACACGGTATCATTCATCAGGGTTGCCCGGGATTTTAACGGCTCAATCTGAAAGTTACCCAAATGGTTTTCTAACCGCGCCCGCCAGACCACACCCACTTGCGTTCCCGCCTGTAAATGCGGGGCGAGTCGCCGTGAAGCCCCACCGCGTACCAGCCCAGACCAACGCCCTTGCTCGGCGCAAAACACATCAACAATGGCAGAGGTTTCGCCAAACCGCGTGCTGCCAAGTATCATTCCTTCGCCAGACCAATCCATCGTTTTGCTTTCTTTATAGCCAGTTAAGTTATGGCTGGTTTGCCTTCATTCAGCCCAATTTCATCCAATAAATGCTGGGCGGTTTTGCTTTCCACCTCTATCACCCACACATCGGGGTCGGTGCGGATTTGCCGTGTAATCGCGGATTTTATCTCCGCCTCAGTTCCGTCCTGTAAGACCCGCCAAATTCTTGCCCCGTCTTTATCATAACTGCGGTGAAACAACCGCGCTGTGCCGTCCAAAAGGTTCAGGTTTATCAAAATCGCCCCTGCCGTTTTATCGCCCTTTTTCGTGATAAACACGGGGATGGTTTCTTGGCCTAGGCGTAAAAGATAGGCATCAATCCAAAATTGTGTTGTAAGGCGGGGAGTCATTTTTATGGTGGCTTTCGTGTGATTTTATTTCTTGGAAAAGGCAAGCCCCAGCTCTTGATATCGTGCGGGTTCAGACTCCCAACCAGGACGCGATTTCACCTGTAAGAACAAATGCACCCGTCCATCCAGCACCGTCTCCATATCCTTACGTGCTTCGGTTGACACCGCCTTTATCGTCAGCCCGCCTTTGCCCACGACCATGCCCTTATGGCTCTCACGTGACACATAGATCATCTGTTCCATCCGTACAGAGCCGTCTGGTTTTTCCTGCCAATCGGTGGTTTCCACGGTCAAATGATAGGGTAGTTCTTGATGTAACCGCAACAGTAATTTTTCACGGGTTATATCGGCGCAAAGCAGACGTAAAGGCACGTCCGATATTTGGCTTTCGGGATAAAGATACGGCGAATCGGGCAAATGCCCGCCCAACCAGTCCATCATCAAATCCGTGCCATCACCGGTTTTTGCCGAAATCATAAACACCGCATCAAAAGGAAAAGCCGCATTCAAAATTTGCGATAATTCCAAAAGTTTTTTCCGATCAACGCAATCAATTTTGTTAAGGACTAACGCCAGCGGTTTGCGCCCGCCCGTTTCAGACTCGCCGGCCGTTTTCACATGCTCTTTTAATTGGACAAGGAGATCCTGCACATCCTCCCGCACGCGTTTTTGCGCATCAATCAGCAGCAAGGTCACATCGGCATCATTCAGCGAAGCCCAAGCCGCGCCAACCATCGCGCGATCCAAACGGCGTTTGGGTTCAAACAAACCAGGTGTGTCGATAAAAACCATCTGGGCGTGGTTGCGGATGGCTATCCCGCGCATCCGCGCCCGCGTGGTTTGGACTTTGTGCGTGACAATCGCGATTTTACTGCCAACCAGTTGGTTCATCAAGGTGGATTTACCAGCGTTCGGTGCGCCGATAAGGGCGATAAATCCGCATTTTGTTTGGGGAGTTTTTTGTCCCGTTTTGGCGGGTATTTTGGCAGGGGGGTTGGCACTCATAAATTTAAACTTTCCATCAGTAACATTGCCGCCTTTTGCTGGGCGGATTTTTTATTCGGGGCGCGGGCGCGCGCTGACTTGCCATTTTGCAAAGACACCTTTATTTCAAAAAACGGAGCGTGGGCGAGGCCACCGCGTTCAATCTCGGTATAATCTGGCAGGGCAAATCCCTGTGCCTGTGCCCATTCTTGCAGACGGGTTTTGGCATCGCGAGCATCGCGATTCGCGCCATCAATATGCGGCTGCCACAGATTTAACACCAATTCCCGCGCCGCGTCAAACCCGCCGTCGTAATACACCGCGGCAATCACAGCCTCCATGGTATCGGCCAATAACGCCATTTTGCTGCGCCCGCCTGTTAATAATTCTGACCGCCCAACCTTTACCGCTTCGCCCAGCGAGATACTTTGCGCCACAGCCGCACAGGTTTCTTTACGCACCAAAGCATTAAATCGCGGGGCAATCACACCTTCGGCGGCGGCTTCGTCTTGCCCCAACAGAGCCTCTGCTATCACCAGTGCCAAAACCCGATCACCCAGAAATTCCAACCGTTGATTATCGCGCCCATCAAAGGAAACAAAAGAGCGATGCGTCATCGCGCGAATCAACAGCTCTGGCGTTTTAAAGGTATAACCCAGCCGTTTGGAAAAGTCGTTCAAAGGGGCGGAAAGTTTCAAAACAACCTCTTAAAAAAACGATCCGACCGCCAGGTCCAAAAATACAAAATCCGCGCCCCAGCCGAGGAAAATATCACTCTATCCGCCCGCCCAATCAGGTTTTCATGCGGCACAAAGCCCAGCCCACCGATAGCAGCACTGCGCCGACTGTCCAAGGAATTATCGCGATTATCCCCCATGAAAAAATAATGTGCTTCAGGCACGGTGAAAATCGGGGTATTGCTGAGTGCGGGGTCGCGAATCCACAAAACACTATGTTTCACACCATTTGGCAGGGTTTCAATGAATTTTTGTTTTTTGCACTCCGCGCCAATATAATTTGGGCGGTTTTGGCAACCAGGAATAATGTTTAACGAACCTTGGGGGGCAAAGGGTTCAACGAACTCCGCCACTTCGTTTAATGGGGCGGGGGTATTATTCAGGTGCAAAACGCCGTTTTTCATCTGCACGGTATCGCCAGGCAAGCCGACCAGCCGTTTGATTAAATCAATGTTTCGGTTTGGCGATTTGAAAACGATAATCTCTCCGCGTTTCGGCTCAGAGCCGAAAATACGTCCAGAAATCGGGCAGATGGAAAACGGGCAGGAATGGCGCGAATAGCCATAGACCATTTTATTAACGAACAGGAAATCGCCGACCAGCAACGTATCTTTCATAGAGCCAGAGGGTATCCAAAACGGTTGAAAAAACAAGGTACGCAGGATGGCGGCGAAAAGCAGGGCAAAGATGACGGTACGGGCGGTGTCTTCTATCGCGCCTATTTTGCGTTTTTCGGGTTTTGCGTTTTCGGGTTTCGGGGTTTCGGGGTTCGGGGTTTCAGGGTTTTTGGGGGTCATTGTATGCTCTTTTTCAAGGGATGAAAGGGTGGGTTTTGGGGTGCAATATCATAAAGACGGGGTAATGTCTAATTGTTATAGTGAATTGTGAGGGGTGAATTATGGGTACCCTAAAAAGTAAAAAAAACTGCGAAAAATCGCAAAAAACCCGAAAAAACCCCCAAAAACCCCCTTGCACGATTCTGTGATATATGCTTATTTGCGCGTTCATAAATCAATTTAATCCAACAAGGAACAAAAACATGTCTATCAAACCGCCTTTCACAGAACTGGAAATAAACCGAGCCCCATCGGGCTTTTACGAAGGAAATAGCGTGGCAATCGCGCTATTCAGCAAAATAATTATGATCGCATTGGTGCTTTGGGTGCTGGTCTCGCCCGATGCGAACAGCACAATCAGCGCATTGAATTGGAAATTACTGGAGAGTTTTAATTCCTTCTATGTCATTATAGTCGGGCTGTTTTTCTTCTTTCTGCTGGCCATTGCCATTATTCCCAGTACCGGACGGCGCGTTATGGGTGTTGTCGGGGAAAAGCCCGAATTCTCTAATTTCTCATGGTTCTCTATGATGTTTGGCGCGGGTTTGGGCGTGGGCTTGATGGTTTTTGCCACGGCAGAGCCTTTGGGGCTCTGGGGCTCTAACCCAGAGATTTTGAAAGGCGAAGTCGTTGGCAATACGGCTGATGCGATTCAATCCAGCTATCGCTATACGTTTTTGCATTACGGGTTTCACGCCTGGGCTATCTATGTTGTGACGGGTTTATCGCTTGCCTATTATGCTTATACACGCAATATGCCTTTGACGATTCGCTCTGCCCTAACGCCTTTGTTTGGCAGTTGGATGAATGGCGCATTGGGACATATTGTTGATGTGCTGGGCGTTGTTGCCACGATTTTGGGCGTGTCTGTGACGATTGGCTTTGGCGTGTCGCAGTTCATTGACGGAGTCTATGCCATTACTGGTATGGGTTGGCTGATGGAATCGGGCGATGCCCCGACCCCTGGTATCGTTGGGCTGATTGTCGGGCTGGTGATTATTATGGGATTGTCGATTGTATCGGCGGTCTCTGGCGTTGGTCGCGGGATTAAATATCTGTCAAATTTGAATCTGGTTTTATCGCTGATTTTGCTTCTTATATTCGTGATTTTCGGCTCGTTCCTTTTTGCCATGACGACCTATGGTTCGGCTTTGATTGACTATATGATTCATTATTTATCGCTGAGCTTCGTGGCGTTTGGCCCGATTGATGCGGCTGGTTATGCGGCGGGCTTGCCCGAATTGGCAAAACCTTTCGCCGATGATTTGATGGGCGGAGCAACGAATGCTTGGGGCTCTTATGACGGCTTTGTTTCAGGGCTGAGCGGCCCTGTGGCGGAACTGGATGAAGGCACTCTGCAAGCGGCCTATCAGGCTGGTACAAACGGGCGTTTGTTCGGATGGCAGGCTGGCTGGACGACCTTTTACTGGGCTTGGTGGATTGCGTTTTCACCCTTCGTTGGGTTGTTCTTAGCGCGGATTTCACGCGGTCGGTCTGTGCGTGAATTTATCGTTGGGTGCGTTTTCGTTCCTGCCTTGGTTTGCTTTGCTTGGATGACGATTTTGGGTGGCTCTGCGATTGATTTAGAGCTAACAGGTGGCGCCGATGGTGCTATTATTGGCGCGTCCAATACCGCCAAATTGTTTGTCACGCTGAGCCACATGATAAGCGGAGGCTTCTTGTCTCTCATTACCTTTATGTGCGTGATTTTGATTATGACGTTCTTGGTGACCTCGGCCGATTCTGGTATTCTGGTTATGAATACGATTATGTCTGGTGGCGCCCAAGAAACCGGGATTAAACACCGTATTATCTGGGGGCTTATTTTGACCGCGGTTATTGGGACTTTGTTAATCGCTGGGAAGAGTGGTGAAGGTGCCGACCCGATGGATGCCCTGCGCAATGCGATGATTATTGGGGCCTTGCCGTTTACCGCGGTGATGGGTTTGATGTGCATTTCTTTGGGTAAGGCGTTATACAGGGATGGACAACGCGATAAAGCTATGTAGTTTTATGGTGCTTTGAAATTTTTTGCGAGGGGCAGGGATTTAATCCTTGCCCCTTTTTTTATTTAGAATAGTTTTGTGTCTTGCCAAGTGTGGAAATTCTGGTTATGATAATAAAAAATCCCAAGAAGGGATTTGATATGAAACCGATTTATATTTTGATAGGTGTTGCACTGTTTGGCTTGACCGCTGGCTGTGAAATAAAAATATTATAAAAGTGTAAAAATAGATCATGTGCAAAGGAGTAAAGAAATATGTATCTATTTTATATTGATGAATCGGGGCAACGTGATAAAGTTTTATTTACGAACGGTGGAAATACCCCCAATCATATTTATGTTTTAACGGCTGTCGGGCTTTATGAGAATGATTGGAATAAATTTGACCAAGAGATTTCACGTTTAAAGCTTGGTATAATTAAACGTAATAATTTGAGATTAGAGCTATCAGATTGTGAGGTAAAATCAAGTTTGTTTCGTAGCCCTAAAGCCCGCAAGTCATCTCCTTTTTTTAATAATATTCCCCAAGAAGATATTGATAAATTACAGACAGAATTTTACAACCAACTGGATTCGGCAAAGGCAGTTTTGATAAGTGTCGTTATTGATAAACGCGCCCTTGATAAGGGTACATCAATAGAAAAGATGCACCAAAAAGCCTATGAATTTTTGCTGGAACGTATTCGCAATCATATGAAATCTAATGATTCAAAGCATAACGCCATTATTATCATGGATGATACTGGAAAAAATTTCAATCGAAATATTGCGATGCTCCATGCTAAATTCCAACGTGAAGGCAATAAAAATGTAAAATTTGGTAAAGTTATTGAATATCCACTTTTTACTGCAAGCGAGCTTTCAAATGGGATTCAGCTTGCCGATCTTTGTGCTTATAATGTTTTTCGTGCCTTTGTGCGTGAAGATTTTACCTATACGTTTTTTGAGAATCAGTTGAAATATTATGCCAAGCATACAAAAACTGGGGTGATTTTCGGTGCAGGGATAAAGGTTTGGCCGAATCAGTCGGCCTTGTATAAAAAATGTAAGGATTATCTGAAAGAAACAGAATCTGAAAGGCACAATAAGAGCCTAAAACAGCTTAAAGACCTTTTTAATAAGAATAAAGGGTAATGGAGTCAGGCTGGGCTAACCATATTGAGCCTCCCGTATTATTTGCATAATGCGTTAGATGAGACACCCGACTAACACAACATATAGCCCATTTTTTCATCAAAATCAAGAATAAAAATTCCAAAACCAATCATATTTTATTAAAAATCTGCAATTTTATGAAAAAAATCATCAATCACTCACACCTTATCGCGCCGATGGTAGTTCTAATCGTTAAAAACCTAAGGTTTATCATAATCACACATTCCATAGCCACTGGCAATACACCGCTCGGCCAATAATCGCGCCATCGCCCCACTATCCTCGCCCATCTTACCGTCCAATAAATCCATAACCGACACCGCATCATCATGCCCGCGAGCATCCGCCGCCGCCGCCCACATATAGGCCAAAGCAAAATCCGCCTCCACCCCTTCGCCCAAAATATACATAACACTCAAGGTCATCAAAGCATCCAAATCCGCACCCATCGCGGCGCGTTTAAACCAAACAACCGCCTCCGCTTCATCGCGGGCAACACCTTTGCCTTCCTTATACATCTCGCCCACCAAATACTGAATACGGGGGTCATTGCCCGCCTCTGCCACGGGCAACCACTCCACAAACGCCTGTTTGAAATTGCCCGTTTTATACGCTTGATAGCCACCCGCCGCATCGGCAAAAACGCCTGTTGCGCCGAACACCGCCAGCACCCCAAAAATCCAATATAATCTGTGAAACATCGCCCCATCCTTTCGCTAGAAACAGCCTACCCCCACAATACAGAAAAAAACCGCCCAGTGTCAAGGTGGTTTTGTGCAATTTGCTCGCTTTTGCTCTTGCCAAACCGCCCAGTCTTTTTTAAAATACCCGCAAACCCCAAAAGGACACCCCTATGCAAAATTATTTAGAATTTGAAAAACCCGTTGCAGAGATTGAATTGAAAATCGCCGAGCTCCGCGCGATAGCCGATTCGCCCGATGCCGATATGAACCTTGAAAAAGAGGTCAAAACACTGGGGCAGAAGGCGCAAACTCTGCTGGAAAAGCTGTACGCCGACCTTACCCCTTGGCGCAAATGCCAAGTTGCTCGCCACGGCAATCGCCCGCATTTTGTCGATTATACCCGCGCTCTTTTCACCGATTATCTGCCCTTACGCGGTGATCGCGCCTTTGGCGATGATAACGCGATTTTGGGCGGGTTGGCGCGGTTTGAGGGCGCGCCCGTGGTTTTAATCGGGCATGAAAAGGGCGCGGATACCGCCGCCCGCTTGCATCATAATTTCGGCATGGCACGGCCAGAGGGCTATCGCAAAGCCATTCGCCTGATGGATATGGCGGCGCGGTTTGGTCTGCCCGTGATAACGCTGGTGGATACGCCTGGGGCCTATCCTGGGCGCGGGGCAGAGGAACGCGGACAGGCCGAAGCCATCGCCCGATGCACCGAAAAATGCTTGCAGATAGAGGTGCCTTTGGTCTCCGTCATTATTGGCGAGGGTGGGTCTGGTGGCGCGGTCGCCCTGGCCACGGGTGATCAGTTGTTGATGCTGGAACACTCCATTTATTCGGTGATTTCGCCAGAGGGGTGTGCGTCTATCCTATGGAAAAACGCCGATAAAATGCGCGAGGCTGCGGAATCTTTACGCCTAACCGCGCAGGATTTGCGCAAACTGGGTGTTGCCGATATGATTGTGCCAGAGCCGATTGGCGGTGCGCAACGCAACCACAATCAAATGTTTGAAAACCTACGCCCCGTGTTGCAAAAGGTTTTGGCAGAGCTGGCGACAAAGAGCGGTAAAATACTGGTTAAAAATCGCCGTGATAAGTTTTTGAATATGGGGACAAAAGGACTTTAGCGTCAAACCCTTTTCCACACTTTGTTAAAAAATTCACAATTCACCATTCACAATTCACCATTCGTTTGACATTCCCCCCACTAATCGTTAATCACTAATCACTAATCATTAACCAACAGGATACTCCGTGCTGTTTTCAAAATTGCGTCTTGCTGGGTTCAAAAGCTTTGTTGACCCAACCGAACTGCATATTATGGCGGGGCTGACGGGTGTTGTTGGCCCGAACGGCTGTGGCAAATCCAATCTTTTGGAAGGTCTGCGTTGGGTTATGGGGGAATCGCGCCCCTCTGCTATGCGCAGTGGCGGGATGGAGGATGTGATTTTCGCGGGCGCAGGCAGTCGCCCCCCGCGTCATTATGCCGAAGTCTCCCTGCTGATTGATAACAAGGACGAATCCGCCCCCGCGCCCTTTACCCATGAGCCGAATATTGAAATCACGCGGCGGATTAACCGCGATATCGGCTCTGCCTTTAAAATTAATGGCAAAGATCAACGCGCCCGCGATGTGCAAATGCTGTTCGCCGATGCTTCCACGGGTGCGCATTCGCCCGCACTGGTACGTCAAGGGGAAATTGCCGAATTGATAAACGCCAAGCCAAAAACCCGTCGGCGCATTTTGGAAGAGGCGGCTGGTATCGCGGGTTTGTATCAGCGCAGGCACGAGGCGGAATTGAAGCTACGCGGGGTGCAAACTAATCTGGAACGGCTGGGCGATTTATTAGAAAACCTGCAAAGCCAGTTAAATGTTTTGGCAAAACAGGCACGGCATGCCAAACGGTATCGCAAAATTGGCGAGGAATTGCGCCAAACCGAAGCTATCCTTTTATACCGTCAATGGCAGGTTGCGGATGTTGCCCTTGCCGTTGCTACCGATGCATTAAACACCGCCACGAAACATGCCGCCACCGCCCAATCCGCCGCCGTGCAAAGCAAAACTGCACGCGATGAGGTTGAAAATTTATTGCCCCCCCTGCGCGAGGATGCCAGCAAAACCGCCGCCGCTTTGCAGAGGTTGGAGGTTGAATCTGCCAGTTTGCAACGCGAAGAAACCCGCGCCCATCAAACCATTGAATCCTTGAAAACTCAACTGGCACAATTAACCCTTGATAAACAGCGTGAGGCCGAATTGGACTCGGACGCGAGCCAAACGATAAAGACCTTGCAGGATGAAAAAATCGCCCTGACTGAGGCGGCGCAAGGGCACGAGGATGCTCTGGTTATCGCGCAAAATACTGCCACCGCCGCGTTTGAAGATTTGCAAAAGGTTGAAAACGAACAAACGCGTTTGAACGAGGATATTGCCCGTCTATCGGCCCGCCATCATTCCGCCACGCGGTTGTTTGAAGAAGCCGAATCCGCGTTAAAAAAACACCAAGATGAGCAAGAAAAAAACACCGATGAGACCTCTGCGTTAAAAACCAAACTGGCGCAAGGGCAACAGCATTTGGAAACTTTACGTATCGATCGTGATGCTTGCGAAACCGCGACTTTGGCTGCCGAACAAACCCTGATAGATGCCGAATCCACGCGGGTGAAATGCCAAGCGGAAGAGGCAACAGCACGGATGAAATTGTCAGAGGTTGAAAGCCACGTTCATACCCTGCGGGCGGAAATCAGCACTTTGGAGCATTTAATCGGGCGTAATGACAGCTCCGATAAACCTCTGATGGATGGTTTGGGCGTGGCAGTGGGGTATGAGGCGGCCTTGGGTGCCGCTTTGGGTGATGATTTGCGTGCGCCCTTGATAAAGACGCCCAAAACCGATGGTGCGGGCTGGCATAGCCTTGCCCCTTATACCGATTCGCACTCTGCCCTGCCCAATAACCTGCCCAGTTTGGCAGAGCATATCAGCGAAGAGAGCGGTGGTGCGGCCGTGTTAAAACGCCGTCTCTCACAAATCGGTATTGTTGAAGAGTCGCAAGGTGCGTCCCTGCAATCGCAACTAAAACCCGGACAAAGATTGGTGTCTTTAAGCGGGGCATTATGGCGGTGGGATGGATATTTTTGTGCATCCCAAGACGGTGCGTCCCAAGCGACTTTGCGGTTGCAACATTTAAACCGCCTTAGCGAATTACAGGGGCAATTAAAGACTTTTGAAGCCGATTTGAACACAGCTAAAACCCAGTTTGACACGCAGAAAACCGCGTTGGAACAGGCCAATACGGCAGAGGATACCGCACGGAAAAACCGCGGTGAAGCCGACCATAAACGCAGTGAAACCATGCGGCTGTTTGCACTTGCCCAGTCCGAGCACCACCTGTTATCAATCCAGATGGAAACGGCTACGACAACCCAAACTCGCCTGGCACAAGATATTGAACAAGCACAGCAAACCCTGCAAACCGCCAAGGAAACGCTGGCGGAATTGGATGGGTTGGATACCTTGCGCGAACAGGGTGATACCGCCAAGCAAACGGTTGAATCGGCGCGGGCGGCAATGTTAGAAAAACGCAGTATTCAGGATGATTTACACCGCGAAACCCAGACACGGCGGGCGCGGATGGGCGCGATACAATCAGAGATTTCAGGCTGGCAAACACGCGGTGCCGATGCGGCGCAACGGATGGTGGATTTGGGCAAACGGGCGGAAGAGGTTCAAGATAACCTTACCGCCGCACAGGAAAGTCCCGCCACGATAAAACAACGGCGCGAGTCCCTGTTTAACCTAACCGATAAGGCGAAAAAAGACAACCAAGCCAGCGCCGATGCCTTGGCACTTGCCGAGGATGATTTGCGTAAAAAGGACGCGGTTGCCCGCACCGCCCAAGACGATAATTCGCTTGCCCGTGAAGCCCGTGCCCGTGCCGAAGTCCATTGCGAATCGGCGAATCAGCAAAAGGATGCCGCCGCGAAAAGAATAGAGGAAGACGCGCAAACCACGCCAGAGGATTTGTTGCAAACCTTGTCGCTTGACCCCGATAAATTGCCTGAATTGCCCGAATTGGAGGCCAAAACCCTCCGCCTCCGCCAGCAACGTGATTCGCTGGGTGCGGTTAATCTTCGTGCGGAGGAAGACGCGGCCGAGCTCAACGATGAGTATGAAACGCTTAACGCAGAAAAAACCGATTTGGAACAGGCGGTGGAAAAGCTACGCAGTGGGATTTCCAGCCTGAATCGCGAAGGGCGGACGCGGTTATTAAAGGCCTTTGATGAGGTGAGCAAAAACTTTTCCCTGCTGTTTCAAAAACTGTTTAATGGCGGTACGGCAAAGCTGGTTTTGG
Organism: uncultured Amylibacter sp.; assembly: GCA_959347425.1. Next base: position 1,376,355 of record OY365741.1, read on the forward strand.
TGCAAAGCGATGACCCGCTGGATGCGGGTTTGGAAATCATGTGCCAACCGCCCGGTAAGAAACTGGCAACTCTGTCGCTGTTGTCGGGCGGTGAGCAAACCCTTACCGCGATGGCGTTAATCTTTGCGGTTTTTATCGCCAATCCGTCGCCCATTTGTGTGCTGGATGAGGTGGATGCGCCACTGGATGATGCCAATGTCGCAAGGTTTTGCGACCTGCTGGATGAAATGGTTGGGCGCACGCAAACGCGGTTTTTAATCATCACGCACCACGTTATTACGATGGCGCGTATGAACCGCTTGTTTGGGGTGACGATGGCGGAACAAGGGGTCAGCCAACTGGTATCGGTGGATTTGGACGCGGCGGCGGATTTGGTACAGGCAAAAGCCTCCTGATTTTTATGCCCCAGCCCGTGTCGATAAAAAACCGAACGATTTTTTGCCACGATAATTTGGCGGTTTTGCGCGGGATAAATTCTGGGTGTGTGGATTTGATTTATCTTGATCCGCCGTTTAATAAGAAAAAAACTTTCTCTGCCCCTGCGGGTAGCCGAGCCGATGGTGCGTCCTTTGCCGATATATTTCGCGCGGATGATGTGAAAGACGATTGGCTGCGCGATATTAAAACACACCAGCCTGCCGTGCATATTTTGCTATCGGCGATTAAGGAAATTGAGGGGCGCGGGTCGTATAATTTTTGCTATCTTGCCTATATCGCGATTCGCCTGATGGAGTGTCATCGGGTGTTAAAAGACACGGGCGCGATTTATTTTCATTGCGACCAAACGATGTCACATTCGTTGAAACTTTTGTTGGATTGTATTTTTGGGGCGGAGGGATTTCGCAACGAAATCCTCTGGTGTTATCACGGGCCTGGTTCGTCCAAAATGCGTCAGTTTAATCGGAAAAGCGATAGTATCTTTTGGTATTCCAAAGGCAAGGTTTGGACGTTTAATGGCGATGATGTTCGCGTGCCGTTCAAAAAGACCAAACAGGGGTTGGTCAAGGCGATGGGAGCTTTTTCAAAAGACGATATTGCCGAGTATCAGCAAAAGGGCAAAATCCCCGAAAACTGGTGGGAAATGCGAATCGCGGCGCGGAGCAAAACCGAATATACGGGCTATCCCACGCAAAAACCCCTTATGTTGTTGGAGCGGATTATCACCGCCAGCAGTAACAAAGGCGATGTTGTGCTTGATCCGTTTTGTGGCTGTGCCACCAGTTGCATCGCGGCGGAACGTTTGGGGCGAGCCTGGATTGGCGTGGATATATCGGTGAAGAGCTTTGATTTGGCGTGTGCCCGTATGACGCAAAACGGCTTTACCGATGTGCCGCATTTGCAAACCACTCCCCCAAAACGCACCGATGTATAGGAACGCACCATGACAGATATTCCAAACCGTACCTTGTTTTGCTGTGATAATCTGGCGGTGTTATCCGCAATGACCGCCACGATAGATTTGATTTATCTTGACCCGCCGTTTAATAAGAAAAAGACCTTTACCGCCCCTGCGGGTAGTCTGGCAGAGGGTGCGGCTTTCACCGATATTTTCACAAAAAAGGATATTAAACCTGAATGGCACGATAGGATTAAAAAATCCGCACCCGCCGCCGATATTCTGATTGATGCGATAAAAAGGATAGAGGGTGGGGACTCCTATAACGCCGCTTACCTCACCTATATGGCGGTGCGTTTGATTGAATGTCATCGGGTTTTGAAACCGACGGGCGCGCTTTATTACCATTGCGACCAAACCATGGCGCATTCGTTAAAACTGTTGCTGGATTGTATCTTTGGCGAGGCGCATTTCCGCAATGAAATCATCTGGCATTATACTGGGGGTGGGCGCGCCAAGGGCTATTTTTCACGCAAGCACGACACGATTCTTTGCTATGCCAAATCGCGTGAAAGCATTTTTAACATTGACGCTGTCCGTCAGCCCTATAAACCAACCAGTGGTTTTGCCAAATCGGGTATCAAGGCGAAAAGTGGTAAGATTTACCGCCCCAATCCGCTTGGCACACCGATTGATGATGTTTGGGATATTCCCATTATCAACCCCATGGCGGCGGAGCGAATCGGCTATCCCACGCAAAAACCGCTGGTGCTTTTGGAACGGATTATTGCCGCGTCTTGTCCAGAAGGTGGGCTGGTGCTTGATCCGTTTTGTGGCGGGGGGACGAGTTGCGTTGCTGCCGAGCGGCTTGGGCGGGCATGGATTGGCATTGATATATCGCCACATTCCGCGCCTTTGTTAAAGCAGAGATTACAGGCGATCAACCCCGCGTTTCAGGATAACTGGATGACGGTGCAAACCCAGCCATGATAACCCGCCATGATAAATAGTGAAAACAGGTTAAAATAAATCGCAAAAATTCCCCTAAAACCCCCTGTGCAAAGTTGCAAAATTTTATTTTTTATGGTTATGATTTGCAAAAAACCAATACAGAAACCAACACAAAGGACACACAATGAAAAAAGGATCTTGTTTATGCGGGGCGGTCGCCTTTGAAATCCATGGCGCGATGGCACCTGCTCTGGCATGCCATTGCGGACAATGCCGCAAATCCACGGGGCATTACTGGGTATCCAGTCAGATTAACGCCGACGATTTGCATTTCACGCAACAGGACGGATTGCGCTGGTATCAATCCTCGCCCGAGGCGGAACGCGGGTTTTGTGCCGCCTGCGGGTCTAGCCTGTTTTGGCGGATGCCGTCAGAGGGTAAAATATCCATCGCCGGCGGGTCTGTGGAAACGCCAACCGATATAACGATAAAAGAGCATATATTTGTGGCGGATAAGGGCGATTATTATCAAATAGAGCCCTCTGCCAAACAAAAACCCCAATACTAACCCCTAACCCTTAACCCTTAAAACAGAAAAGAAAAACAATGAACACTCCCACAAACTTCCCCACCCAAGCGCGCGCTATCATCATCGGTGGCGGTGCCGTCGGTGCATCCTGCCTTTATCACCTTGCCAAAGCGGGCTGGACTGATTGCCTGCTTTTGGAAAAGAACGAGCTCACCGCAGGGTCAACTTGGCACGCGGCGGGTAATGTCCCGACCTTTTCCACCAGTTGGTCAATCATGAATCTGCAACGTTATTCCACCGAATTATACCGTGATTTGGGCGCGGCCGTGGATTACCCGATGAATTACCACGTGACGGGGTCCATTCGTTTGGGGCATAGTAAAGAACGGGTGCAGGAATTCAAACGCGCCGAATCCATGGGGCGGTATCAGGGCATGGATTTGGCGATGCTATCGCCGAAAGAGGCGCAAGAGCTGTATCCTTTCATGGAAATCCACGATTTGGAGGGTGTTTTGTTCGACCCTTATGACGGTGATATTGACCCCGCGCAATTAACCCAAGCCTTGGCTAAAGGCGCACGGGATTTGGGCGCGAGGGTTGAGCGGTTTTGCCCGGTTATAGGCATAGATAGGAAAAACAACGAATGGATTGTGAAAACCGAAAAGGGCGATATTCGCTGTGATTATGTTGTCAATGCGGCGGGCTATTACGCGGGGCGTGTTGGCGATATGTTCAAACCTTTCGGCGGGCGCGATGTGCCGATGATGGTGATGAGCCACCAGTATTTGCTCAGTGAAGAGGTGCCAGAAATAACCGCCTATTACGAACAGACCAAGAAAAAACTGCCCCTGCTTCGCGATGTTGATTCCAGTTATTACCTGCGTCAAGAAAAGGCGGGCTTTAACCTTGGACCCTATGAAAACACCTGTCGCGCCCATTGGATTACCAGTGACGACCCGATGCCAGAGGATTTCAGTTTCCAGCTTTACCCCGATGATTTGGAACGGATTGAATGGCATATAGAGGATGCGATGGCGCGTGTGCCATTGCTCGGCAGTGCTGGGATTTCCAAGGTTATTAACGGCCCGATTCCCTATGCCCCCGATGGTTTGCCCTTGCTGGGGCCAATGCCTGGCGTGGTTAATGCGTTTGAGGCAAGCGTCTTTACCTTTGGGATTGCCCAAGCGGGCGGTGCGGGGAAAGTCCTGGCAGAATGGATGACAGAGGGTCAGACAGAGTGGGATATGTGGTCGGTTGATCCGCGCCGTTATACCGATTATACCGATACGGATTATTGCGTGCAAAAGGGGATGGAGGTGTATGGGCACGAATACGCGATGCATTTCCCCCAGCATGAATGGCCTGCTGGACGTGATAAAAAACAATCCCCGGTGCATCAAAAGGTGAAGGATTTGGGCGGAGTCATGGGTGCCTATAACGGCTGGGAACGTGCCAATTGGTTTGCCAAAGACGGCGATGATTTGTCCGAGGAAGCAACGCAAACTTGGGCGCGTAAGGGTCCGTGGCAACCCCGAATCGCCGCCGAGTGTGCTGCCGTGCGTGATAGTGTTGGTGTGCTGGATTTGCCCGGCTTTTCACGATTTAATATAGATGGCGATGGCGCGGCCGAATGGTTGCGTGGCATGATAACCGGTGGATTGCCGAAGATTGGGCGAATGAATCTGGGTTATTTTTCCGATTCCCGCGGGCGGGTTTTGACAGAGATGTCAATCATTCGCCATAGCGAAGACCACTTTACCCTGATTACCGCCGCCACCGCCCAGTGGCATGATTTTGAGGTGTTAAAGGCGGCTTTGCCCGCAGGTGTTCAGCTGTCCGACCATACGCGCGATTTTTCTACCCTGATTGTTTGCGGGCCAAAATCGCGCGATTTGTTTGCGCAAATCAGCGATGGAGATTTGTCGTTGCCATGGTTATCGCATCAAACAACGCAGGTTGCGGGGCGGGCGGTCGCGCTGGCGCGGGTGTCTTTTGCTGGTGAATTGGGCTGGGAAATCCATGCGGCGTGTGCGGACATTCCCGCGATTTATGATGCGATTTTGGCGCAAGGGGCGACTCCGTTTGGCATGTACGCCTTGGATTGTTTGCGGATTGAAAAGGGCTATCGCACGTGGAAGGGCGATTTATCATCGGATTATTCTTTGCTGGAATCGGGGTTGGAACGGTTTGTGAAACTGGATAAACCGCAGGATTTTGTCGGGCGGGAGGCTATTTTACGTGAAAAACAGAAGGGTCGGAAAAAGGCGTTTGTCTCGTTGATTATTGACGCGGATGACTATGACACGCCCTATATGTCAACCCTGTGGCATAATGGCAAAGTGGTGGGTGAGACGACCTCTGGCGCGTTTGGGTATCGTGTCAATGCGGCGATAGCCCACGCGATGGTATCCCCAGATTTGGCAGTGGCGGGGACGAAGTTAGAGGTGGATATTTACGGCACTCGCTACACTTGCGTTGTTCAAGAGGATAAACCCCTGTGGGATCCTGAGAATGAACGGTTGCGGTCTTAACGATTAGTGATTAACGATGAATGATGAATGAAATTTTAGGAGCATCCCATGCCGAACACACTAGACAAACCTGCCAAAGATATGATTGCCAACTTCCCGCTTGGCTTTGTCGCCACGATAGATAAATCCGCTCATCCACGCGTCTCCCCCAAGGGGACGTTTGTGGTGCTGGATAGCCAAACCCTTGGCTTTTCGGATATTCGCTCGCCCGCGACCTCTGCCAATCTGGCAGCCCAGCCCGAGTGTGAGGTTAATTTTATCAATCCCTTTACCCGCAAAGCCCTGCGCGTAGCGGGTGCGGTGCAAATCTTTGAAAAAACCAGTGCGGAGTTTGCCGCGTTATTGCCCCATTGGCAAAAACTATGGCCAGATTTATCGCACCGTATTAACAAAATCATCACCATCAAACTGGACAAAGTTCAACACATCACTACCCCGCCCTATGATGACGGGCTGATTGAATCCGATATGATTGAAACAATGAAAACAAAATTTGCAAGGCTTTATCCATGACTCAAAAACTCCCCCCCAAATCCGCCCGTGTTGTTATTATCGGTGGCGGAGTCATCGGCTGTTCTGTTGCCTATCATCTGGCGGCGGCGGGCTGGAAAGATATTGTTTTGCTGGAACGCAAGCAATTGACCTCTGGCACGACTTGGCATGCGGCGGGGCTGATTGCCCAGCTTCGTGCCACCGCCAATATGACGCGGCTGGCAAAGTATTCGCAAGAGCTTTATGGCAATTTGAAAGCCGAAACGGGGCTAGAGACTGGATTTAAACGGTGTGGGTCTATCACCGTTGCCTTAACGGAAGCCCGTAAGGAAGAGCTGTTTCGCCAAGCGGGTATGGCGCGGGCGTTTGGCGTGGAAATCCATGAAATAACGCCCGATGAAATAAAACAAAAATATCCGCATTTGAATGTATCGGACGTGTTGGCAGGGGTTTATTTGCCTCTGGACGGGCAGGGCGATCCATCAAACATAGCCCTTGCTTTGGCAAAAGGTGCGCGCCAAAAGGACGCATTGATTCTTGAAAACATAGCCGTAACGGATATCATAAAAACTAATGGAAAAGTCAGTGCGGTTAAATGGCAAGCGGATAAAAATACGGGCGAAATCCAAACCGACCATGTGGTCAATTGCGCGGGCATGTGGGGACACGAAGTCGGCCGCATGGCGGGGGTGAATATCCCCTTACAGGCTTGCGAGCATTTTTATATCGTGACCGAACCGATAGAGGGACTCACCCAAATGCCTGTCCTGCGTGTGCCTGATGAATGCGCCTATTACAAAGAAGACGCGGGTAAATACCTGCTGGGCGCGTTTGAATTAAATGCCAAACCGTGGGGCATGGACGGTATCCCTGCGGATTTTTGTTTTGACCAGTTGCCAGAGGATTTTGACCATTTTGAACCCATCCTAGCCAACGCGATTAACCGTGTGCCGTTATTGGAAACCGCCGGGATTCATACATTTTTTAATGGACCAGAGAGCTTCACCCCCGATGATGCTTATCATTTGGGTCGTGCGCCGAATTGTGAAAACTTTTGGGTCGCGGCGGGGTTTAATTCGATTGGTATTCAATCGGCGGGCGGGGCTGGTATGGCTCTTGCACAATGGATGGATTCGGGTGAAAAACCCTTTGATTTGGGTGATGTCGATATCGCCCGTATGCAGCCGTTTCAGGGCAATAAAACCTATTTGTTTGAACGTTCAAAAGAAACCTTGGGCTTGCTATACGCCGACCATTTCCCCTATCGCCAAAAGGCGAGCGCACGGGGTGTTCGGCGGACTCCGTTTCACGCGCACCTGTTGGAACGCGGGGCGGTAATGGGTGAATTGGCGGGGTGGGAGCGCGCCAATTGGTTTGCCAAAGAGGGGCAGGATGCCAGCTATCATTATTCTTGGGGACGGCAGAATTGGTTTGAAAATTCGGCGGAGGAACATCGTGCCGTTCGTGAAAATATCGGCATTTACGATATGTCGTCTTTCGGTAAAATTCGGGTGGAGGGTGCGGATGCGGAGGCATTTTTAAACCATATTTGCGCCAACGATATGTCCGTACCAGTCGGGCGGATTGTCTATTGTCAATTTTTAAATCCAACCGCGGGGATAGAGGCAGATGTGACCGTCACCCGCCTGTCTGAAACCGCGTATTTGGTTGTGACTCCTGCGGCGACTCGTCTGGCGGATGAGGCTTGGTTGCGCCGTCATATTGGCAATTATCAGGTTGTTATTACCGATGTCACGGCCGGGGAGGGTGTTTTGGCGGTGATGGGGCCGAATAGCCGTGCGTTGCTAAATGCGGTCAGCCCGAATGATTTTGGCAATGAAACAAACCCCTTTGGCACTATGCAAAACATAGAGATTGGCATGGGGTTGGCGCGCGCCCATCGGGTGAGTTATGTCGGCGAGCTGGGGTGGGAGCTGTATGTAACCGCCGACCAAGCCGCCCATGTGTTTGAAACTTTGATGACGGCTGGCGCGGATTTGGATGCGAAATTGTGCGGTATGCATATGATGGATTCGTGTCGTTTGGAAAAGGCGTTCCGCCATTTTGGTCATGATATTACCTGCGAAGACCATGTGTTAGAGGCGGGGCTTGGCTTTGCCGTGAAGCCGAATAAGGGTGATTTTATCGGGCGCGATGCGGTGTTGCGTAAAAAGGACGCGGGGCTGGATAGGCGGCTGGTGCAGTTTATTTTGAATGACGCTGAACCTCTGTTATATCATAACGAGCCGATTATCAGGGACGGGCAGATTGTTGGGTATTTGAGCTCTGGCAACTATGGGCATTCCTTGGGGGCGGCGATGGGCATGGGCTATGTTGCTTGCAGCGGCGAATCTGTGGCGCAGGTTTTGGAGTCAAGTTATGAGATTGATGTGGCGGGAACGCGGGTGTCTGCGCGGGCTTCGCTGGCACCGTTTTATGATGCGAAGTCAGAACGGGTGAAGGTTTAGAGTTTTTAGAGTGTGAAATTTTAGGGTCTGGACTTTTCGGTGTGGATGTTTTACAAGTAAGACAAAATAAACTTTTACAAAAAACCCGCAAAAAATAAGATTAAAATTCCATGACAAATTCCACAAAATTTTTCACAAACCGAGGTTTCCTTTTCGGGGTTATCAGCATGGCTGGGGTTATTATTGCCTCTAACATTCTGGTGCAATTTCTCTATAATGATTATTTAACTTACGGAGCCTTCACCTATCCTTTTGCCTTTCTGGTGACCGATTTAATGAACCGACTTTATGGCGCGGCGACGGCTCGGCGGGTGGTTTTAATCGGCTTTGGTATTGGTATTATTTGCTCGCTTATTGGCACGCAAATTATATTAAACACAGGGGTGGCGGTGCCATTACGTGTAGCCATTGGCTCTGCCGTGGCGTTCATCACTGCCCAATATTTGGATATTCGTATTTTTGATCGTCTGCGCAATCGGGCGTGGTGGCTTGCGCCTTTTGCCTCTTCCATGCTGGGCTCTGCCTTTGATACCGCGCTGTTTTTCACGATTTCTTTCGGCGCGTTTATCACCTTTGGCACGGTGGCCGATGGACAAATAAACTGGGCGTGGATTTGGGTCCCCGTGCTGGGCTTGGGCGGAATTGCCCCGCTTTGGATATCGCTCGCCCTTGCCGATTGGCTGGTGAAAGTTGGATTGGCTCTTCTGGCATTACTGCCGTTCCGTTTAATGAGCCTTTGGCTATCGCCCCTTGTTCGCACCGCGAAAAGATAAAAAACCAGATGAAAATATGTTATTATGAGCCGTGTTATCGTTGCCGCCCTTTATCATTTTACTGCCCTTGCCGAGCATAAATCCTATCGCGAACCCTTGCAAAAAATCTGCACCGATAACGCGATTAAGGGAACTATCCTGCTGGCAGAGGAAGGGATAAACGGCACCATCGCGGGCAGCCGTGCGGGGATTGATGTGGTACTGGCGCGGTTGCGTGATTTGCCGGGGTGCGCCGATTTGGAGCACAAAGAAAGCATAACCCAAACCCCGCCGTTTCATCGTATGAAGGTGCGTTTGAAAAAGGAAATCGTCACCATGGGGCAGGCGGGGATTAAACCGCAGCAAACTACGGGGCATTATGTTTTGCCGCGCGATTGGAATGATTTGATACAAAGCGACGATGTCGTTGTTATTGATACGCGCAATGATTACGAGGTTGCGCTGGGCAGTTTTAAAAACGCGGTTAATCCAAAGACCGAGTCCTTTGGCGGGTTTCCCAATTGGTGGCAGGATAATAAAGATAAATTCAAGGGTAAGAAAATTGCGATGTTCTGCACGGGCGGGATTCGGTGCGAGAAATCAACCAGCTATCTATTAACCCAAGGACTGGAAGATGTGTTTCATCTTAAAGGCGGGATTTTGAAATATCTGGAACAAATCCCTGCCCAGCAAAGTCTTTGGCAAGGCGATTGTTTCGTTTTTGATAGCCGTGTTTCGGTCGGGCATGGGCTGGTTCAAGGCAACCATAGCCTCTGCTACGCCTGTCGCATGCCCCTATCCCCCGACGATTTTACCCACCCAAACTACCGCGAGGGTATTAGTTGCCACCAGTGTTTTGACAAAACCGACCCCGCAACAAAGCAGCGATTTGAAGAACGCCAAAAACAAATCAAGCTGGCGAAACAACGCGGTAAGCATCATCTTGGCTGATTTGGAAACCTATGCAACCCAGTGAAAAATATCAATCTCTTATTACTCAAGGTGATTTGAAAGACGATACAGACCAACGTGCGGTTTTGGCGTATCTTGATGGGCTTTACCATGAGCTGCAAAACTATCGCGCGAAATCGCGCTGGCACCTGTCGGGTTTGTTTGGCATGGCCGCGCCGCGCCCGCGGGGTTTGTATATTTTCGGCGGGGTTGGGCGTGGCAAATCCATGCTGATGGATTTGTTTTTCACCTGTACCAAGATGGAAAAAAAACGCCGTGTGCATTTCCACGCCTTTATGCAGGAAATCCAAGAAGACCTTGCCGAAGTGCGCAAAACTGGCGCGATGGATGCGTTAAAGCCCGTGGCAAATCATTTGATTGAAACCACGACCTTGCTGTGTTTTGATGAAATGCACATCACCGATATTGCCGATGCGATGATTGTTGGGCGGTTGTTTGACGCGCTGTTTGATGGCGGGGTGATTATCGTTGCGACCGCCAATCCTGCACCGAGGGATTTGTATAAGGGCGGGTTGAACCGAGCGGCTTTTTTGCCGTTTATTGATTTGATAGAGCAAAATTTAATCGTGCATAATCTGGATGGCGGTGCTGATTATCGCATGGGGAAATTACGCGGGGCGACTCGGTATTTTATGTCTGATAGTGAAAAACAAATTGACACACAAATTGATACGCTTTGGCGTGGTTTTGCCAATACGGATACCCCGCGAATCATAAAACGCAAAGGGCGCGAGGTTCAAATTCCGCAATTTCATAACGCCCACGGGCGCGGGCGGTTTGCCGATTTCTGCCAAACTCCGCTGGGTCCGGGCGATTATCTGGCGATTGCACAGGCTTGCCGCGTTTTGTTTATCACCGATATTCCCATTTTAACCGCGAGCGATGACAGTGCCGCCAAGCGGTTTATCACCATGATTGATACACTTTACGAAGCCCAAGTTAATGTGATTATCTCTGCCGCCGCTCCGCCCGATAAATTATATCAGGGCAAGAAACTAGCCTTTGAATTCCAACGCACAGCGTCACGCCTATATGAAATGCAAGGCACGGATTGGGGCGCAATAAACCCCAACCCCAAATAAACCCCACATAAATTCCCCAAATAAACTCTGGGGCGGATTAATCCATATAATCTTCCAACGGCGGGCAGATACAGATAAGATTCCTATCACCATAGGCATTATCAACCCGATTGACTGGCACCCAGTATTTATCCACGCCGAACGCGCCCGCAGGATAACACGCCTGTTTGCGAGTATAGGGGCGATCCCACTCGCCGACCAAATCGGCAACGGTATGGGGTGCATTTTTCAATGGATTATTATCCGCGCTGATTTTGCCATCCTCTATATCCTGTGCCTCTTGGCGAATCGATAGCATCGCGTCAATAAAGCGATCAATCTCTGCCTTTGGTTCGGATTCGGTCGGCTCAATCATCAGAGTCCCCGCCACAGGCCAGCTCATCGTTGGTGCGTGAAAGCCATTATCCATAAGCCGTTTGGCGATATCATCAACACTCACCCCAGTTTTATCGGTAAGCGGGCGAATATCCAAAATACATTCATGGGCAACACAGCCCGTCTTGGCACTATAAAGAATTGGATAGGCATCGCGCAGACGCGTTGCAATATAATTGGCGTTTAGAATAGCAATCCTGCTGGCATCGGCCAAACCTGTGCCACCCATCAGCAAAATATACGCCCAGCTAACCGGCAAAATAGACGGCGAGCCAAAGGGTGCGGCCGAAACAGGCCCCATATCGGTTGAAAAAGTATCCTCTGTATGACCCGGTAAAAACGGCGCAAGATGGGATTTCACCCCAATCGGCCCCATGCCCGGCCCGCCACCACCGTGGGGAATGCAAAAGGTTTTATGCAGGTTTAAGTGGCTGACATCCCCGCCGATTTGCCCTGGTTGCACCAGCCCAACCATCGCGTTCAAATTCGCCCCGTCAATATAAACTTGCCCGCCGTGTTTGTGGGTGATTTCGCAAACCTGCTGTACCGTTTCCTCAAACACCCCGTGGGTGGAAGGATAGGTAATCATACATGCCGCCAAGTTTTTGGAGTGCTCTTTTGCTTTTGCTTCAAAATCCACCAAATCGATATTACCGTCTTCATCGGATTTTATCACCACGACCTGCCAGCCAACCATCTGTGCCGAGGCAGGATTCGTCCCATGCGCCGATACCGGAATCAAACAGACATTGCGGTGGGCTTCCTTACGTGACGCGTGATAGCCACGAATCGTCAAAAGCCCAGCGTATTCGCCCTGTGCGCCCGAATTTGGCTGTTGGGAAATCGCGTCATAGCCGGTAATTTCACACAATTTCTCGTTCAAATCGGTTATCATTTCGGTATAACCCTGCGCCTGTTCAATCGGGGCAAAGGGGTGCATATTGGCGAATTCAGGCCAAGTCACAGGTATCATTTCTATCGTTGCATTCAGCTTCATCGTGCAAGAGCCCAAAGGAATCATCGCGCGATCCAACGCAAGGTCGCGGTCGGCCAAACGGCGCATATAGCGGGTGATTTCCGCCTCTGCCCTGTTTTTGCGGAATACGGGATGGGTTAAAATATCCCCCTCACGCAACATCGCATCAGGCAGACGGTATTCGCGGTTTGCTTGGCTGTCGTCTTCTTGATTTATGCCGAAAGCAGCCCAAACAGATTCTATCGTTTCGGGGCGAGTTTGTTCATCAATACTAATCCCCACGGTGTCCGTGCCGATTTTACGCAGATTCACGCCATTCGCCACGGCCGCCGACATAATCGTGTTTTGGAATGTGCCGACATTTATCGTGATTGTATCAAAAAAGACTTTTGGACTGACAGTAAAACCGTTTTGTTCCAGTCCCTTTGCCAAACGCGCGGTTTTGCGATGCACCGATTCGGCAATCGCTTTAATCCCATCTGGACCGTGATAAACCGCGTACATGGAGGCAATAACCGCCAGCAGAGCCTGCGCCGTGCAGATGTTAGAATTCGCCTTTTCACGGCGGATATGTTGCTCGCGCGTTTGCAGGGCAAGGCGATAGGCCTTGTTGCCTCGGCTATCAATCGACACGCCGATAATCCGCCCGGGCATCATGCGTTTGTAATCCTCGCGACACGCCATATAGGCGGCGTGGGGTCCGCCATAGCCCATCGGCACGCCAAATCTTTGCGTGGAACCCACGGCAATATCCGCGTCCATTTCGCCCGGGGATTTCAGCAAAGCCAGCGCCAGCGGGTCTGCAATAATCGTCACCAACGCCTTATGTTCATGCAATTCTTTTATTACTTTGGTGAAATCACGGACATTGCCATGCGTTCCCGGATATTGGAAAATCGCCCCGAAAACTTTATCTGCGGGCAGGTCTTCCACCGCACCCACGATGATTTTTATTCCCAGAGGCTCGGCACGGGTTTTCATCAATGCGATGTTTTGCGGATGGGCGTTTTCATCAATGAAAAATGTATCCATCTTGGATTTGGACGCACGGTGCGACATTGTCATAGCCTCTGCCGCCGCCGTGGATTCATCCAAAAGCGAAGCATTGGCAACGCTTAACCCCGTTAAATCAGAGACCATAGTTTGGAAGTTCAACAAAGCCTCCAGCCGTCCTTGGGCAATCTCTGGCTGATAGGGGGTATATGCCGTGTACCAAGCTGGATTTTCCAAGATATTGCGCAAAATCGGCGCAGGTGTGGAAGTGCCATAATAGCCCTGCCCAATCAGTGAAGTCAAAACCTGATTTTTCTCAGCAATTTCCTTCATGTGAATCAATGCGTCACGTTCGGTCATACCGTTGTCCAACTTCAACGGCTGTTTCTGGCGAATCGCATCAGGGATGGTGGCGGATATCAAATCGTCCAATGACTTATAGCCAACGGTTTTCAGCATAGCCGATATTTCTGTGGGTGAAGGGCCAATATGACGGCGATTGGCGAAGTCATAGGCAAAATAATCTGTAGGTTTGAAAGCCATGTTTGTGTTCCTTTTGATAAGCCAGATTGAGTCGGCTAGGTTGGTTTGTGTGGCAAGTATATGCCAGTGTGGCAGGTATATGCCAGTGTGATGGGGCAAGGCTTATGTGGGCAAAACCCACAAAAACATTGCAAAAATTAACCGATAAAGGCCTTATAGCCCGCTTCATCCATTAAATCGCCCAACTGATCGGTGTTGGTTAATTTGATTTTGTAAATCCAACCACCTTCCATCGGGTCACTGTTCAGCTTGGATGGTTCGTCCGCCAAGGTTTCATTGACCTCAGTCACTTCGCCATCAAGGGGGGCAAAAATCTCTGACGCGGCTTTCACCGATTCAATAACGCCGATTTCATCGCCTTTGGCAAAATCATCGCCGACATCCTTTGGGTCGACAAAAACGATTTCCCCCAGTTGTTCGGCGGCATGGGCGGTAATACCCAGTGTGGCGGTATCGCCTTCGACATTAAGCCATTCGTGGTCTTGTGAATAATAGATAGTCATTGTTTTCTCCTGTTGCTATCGTTTATAGTTTTGTTGCACAAAAGGCAACGGTGCAATCTTCGCAGGCTGTGCTTGCCCGCGAATCATAAGATTAACCTGCTCACCCGCCGTAGAGTGGTTTTTTAAAACATAACCCATAGCAACGGGACGTTGCAAGGTTGGCGAAAACCCGCCAGAGGTAATAATGCCGATTGTATTGCCCTGTGTGCATTGGATTTCCACGCCTCGCCTTGCGGGGGCGCGTCCATCGGGGGCAATTCCAACCAATTTACGGGTTGCGCCGTTTTCAATTTCGTTTTGGATTCGGGCGGCACCTGGAAAACCGCCATCGGCACGGCGGCGTTTTTGAATCGCCCATAAGAGCGAAGCCTCTATTGGCGAGGTTTCGGTGTCAATATCGTTACCATAAAGGCAAAGCCCTGCCTCCAACCGCAAACTATCGCGCGCACCCAGCCCAGCAGGTTCACAATCGGGGTCTTGCAAAAATGCACGGGTGATTCGTTCCGCCTCGGCGTTTGGGATTGATATTTCATAGCCATCTTCGCCAGTATATCCCAGCCGAGACACACGGCATTCCACCCCCATAATATCGGCAACTTCCGTTTGCATAAAAATCATATCTTTGGCGCTGGGGCAATGTTTGGCAACCACTTTTTCGGCGGCGGGTCCTTGGACGGCTATCAGGGCGCGGTCGTGGATTTCTGTGATGTCCAATCCCGTTAATTCCTTGCGCATATAGGGAATGTCTTGGTCGCGTAGGGCGGCATTAACAACGACAAACAGATGGTCGCCAGCGTTTGATACGATTAAATCATCCAAAATCCCGCCCGCGGCATTGGTGAAAAAGGTATAACGTGCCCGCCCTTCCGCGAGTTCGGTGAGCGCGGCTGGCACCAGTGTTTCCATCGCTTTGGCCGGGTTATCACCCGTTAAAATAACCTGCCCCATGTGGGATACATCAAACAGAGCCGCCTTATTACGGCATTGTGCGTGCTCGTTCATAATTCCGCCATTATCGCCCGCGTATTGCACGGGCATTGACCAACCCGCGAAATCCACCATCTTTGCGCCCAATTCCACGTGGAGGTTATATAGGGGCGTTTTTTTCAAGTCTGTATCTGTCATTTTTTTATCCTTTGATTTTAAGTTTTACGGATAAAAACACATTTGCAAGTGTTTTGCAATAGCTTTTTTGCTTTTTTTGAATTTTTGCTGTGGGGGCGGGGGTTTTTAACGATTAACGATTAGTGATTAGTGATTAGCCCTGCGGGTCTTCGTAATTGCTACGCAATACCGACCAGCGTGGTCTTTTGTGCGTAGCCCCCGCACAAGGGCAGTTGAACCTGCCCGATAAGACAAAGATTCGCGGGGGCATGCCAAAAGCCCTTTGGTTATAAGATGCTAGAGATTCTATAAATTTACTATCTGGAATAACAAGACGGTAGATTGGATTATTTGCAAAGAATACTTGGGAATTGGTGATAGGCTTTTTCTAAATTTATTTAGGCTTGGCAAAAGACGCTCGGACAGGCTTTGGGTGCGCCCGCCCCGAAGAGGGCTTGCCCTCAAGGGTGCGGGCGCACCCCGTGGTGACATCGCAAAGCGATGGCGAAGACCCGCAAGGGCTAAAAAACTAACAACTAATAACTAATAACTAACAACTAACAACTAACAACTAAAAATCATTCATCACTAATCGCTAACGCTGGCATCCTCGCCCAGGCATCAAAAGCCGCCGATTTATAAACCTCCGCCAAAGTCGGATAATTAAACGTATTCTCAATAAAATAATCCACCGTGCCTTTATAGTTCATCACGGCCTGGGCGATATGTATCATCTCTGTCGCGCCCTCGCCCATAATCTGCACCCCCAAAATCCGCCGCGTTTTCAAACTAACCAGCATCTTTAACATCCCTTGGGTAATCCCCATGATATTCCCCCGTGCGGTTTCACGGAATTTGGCACAGCCAACCTCATAGGGTATGTTTTGGTCTTGCAGTTCTTCCTCGCTCATCCCACAGGTGGAAATCTCTGGCACAGAATAAATCCCATAAGGAAACCACGGCGATTGCGAGGGGATTTTCACGCCAAAAGCATGGCAGGCCGCCACACGCCCTTGCGATAACGAAGTAGAAGCCAAAGACGGAAACCCAATAACATCGCCCGTGGCGTAAATATGCGGCTTATTGGTTTGATAGGTGGTTTTATCCACCGAAATCCGCCCGCGCGAATCGGTTTTCACTCCGCAAGCCGATAGGTTCAAATGCTGGGTCGCACCCATCCGCCCAGCCGCGAATAAAAACATCTCTGCCCGCGCCGTGCGCCCGTTTTTCGTGGTAACGCTGATGGTTTTATCGGGTTGTTCGGCAACCTCCACCACTGGCGAGCCCAAACGCAAATCTATGCCAAGGTCGCGGATTTCATGGATGAATTCCTGCATCAGGGTTTTATCGATAAAATCAAGGAAAGTATCGCGCGATTCTATCAGAGTGACTTTGACATCCAAGGCCTGAAACATAGTCGCGTATTCCACGCCAATAACCCCTGCACCCAAAACAATCAAACTGCGGGGCAGGGATTTCAGATTTATGAGCTCGTCCGAATCGACAATCGTATGACCGTTAAAACCGATATCATCGGGGCGATAGGGTTTTGTGCCGACGCTGACGATAAAATGCTTGGCGGTGAAGGTCTCGGTCTGGCTGTCTTGGGTGACTTCTATCGTGGTTTCATTGACAAATCGCGCCGCCCCGCGCATGGTTTCCACGTGGTTACGGGCGAACATATCTTCCAGATTATCCACCTCGTAAGACAGAGTTTTGCGTACCCTTTGGCGCAGGTCTTGGGCGGTTATATCTTCGCGGGCGCGATAGCTACGCCCATAAAACGTGCGCTCGCGATAGCCAGATAGGTTCAAAATCGTCTCACGCAGGGTTTTGGAGGGGATAGTGCCAGTATGGACAGAAACCCCGCCGACTTGGGCTTGGCGGTCAACAACGAGGACTTTTTGTTTCAGTTTGCCCGCTTGGATAGCGGCAGAGCGACCAGACGGACCGCTGCCAATAATAATCAGGTCATAGTGGGTGGGGGTTTTTTGCGTCATGGTGTTGGTTATAGGGGGTTAGTTATGAATTGTAAATTGTGAATTGTGAATGCCCTGTGGATTTTCCTATTAAATAAAACTGGCAATCTCATCCAAAGGTTTCTTTTTTAACGCGGCCTTGGGTATCACTGCATCCTTACTAGCATGCCCGACCGCAATAATCATCACTGGTTTTTCCTGTTTTGGGCGTTGGCAAATCGTATTCAAAAACCCCATCGGGTTGGGCGTGTGGGTCAGGCTAGCCAGCCCGCATTGATGCAGGGCGCAGAGCAACATCCCCGTGGCTATCCCAACGCTCTCAGGAACATAATAGTGTTTTATCCGCTCCTCGCCACCAGAATCCACCCCCCATCTTTGGGCAAAAACCACTATTAACCATGGAGCGTCCTGCAAATGCGGCTTGTTCGCGCCCGTGCCTATCGGCTCTAACGCGGCCAGCCAGTCTGGATGTCCCTCGTGATAAAACTTTTGCTCTTCCGCCTCTGCCGCGAGGCGAATGGCGCGTTTTATCTCTGCATCCGAAATCGCCACGAAATGCCAAGGCTGCTGGTTTGCCCCGCTTGGCGCAGTCCCCGCCGTTTCAATACAGGTTTCAATCACCGCCCGAGGCACCGCCCGCACATCATAATCACGCACCGTCCGCCGCGTTTTCATGGATTGATGAAAGGCAACCGCACGGGTCGCCATGTCTTCTTCGCTGAAATCCGCGCGATGGGGCAGGGGAATCGGTTGAAACATCGCGTCCCCTATTGCGGTAGTTTCACTTTGCGCAGGTAGGGCAGTACCGCATCAAACTCGCCGAATTTCGCGCGAGCGTCTTCGTTGCTGACCGTCGGAGGGACGATAACATCCTGCCCCAATTGCCAGTTCGCGGGGGTGGCAATCCCCTGCGCCGCGCTGAGCTGCAAGGCATCCAACGCCCGCAGAATCTCGGCAAAATTACGCCCAATCGTCATCGGATAAGTCATGGACAAGCGCAGAGTTTTATCGGGCGCGATGATGAAAACCGAGCGAACCGTGGCACTGTGCGCAGGTGTCCGTCCGTCTGGCAAATACGCCTCTGACGGGAGCATGTCAAACGCTTTTGACACGGCCAAATCGTCATCGGCTATGATGGGGAAATCGGGGGTTGCGCCCGCGTATGATTCGATGTCGGTTTTCCATTTTTTATGGTCTTCGGCGGTATCCACGGACACCCCGATGACTCGGGTTTTACGCGCCGCCCATTCGTTTTTTAACTGGGCAACCACGCCGAATTCGGTTGTGCAAACGGGTGTGAAATCCTTGGGGTGAGAGAATAAAATAGCCCACTGGTCGCCTATCCAATCGTGGAAGGTTATTTCCCCTTGGTCGGTTTGGGCTGTGAAGTTTGGGACGGTGTCGTTTATGCGGAGGGTCATTGGGTTTCCTTTTGGTTAGGGTTTTGGGGTTGGTGTGGGATAGTGTAGGGGTTTTTGTGGGAAGTGCAAGCGGTTTTAATGGTGAATTGTGAATGGTGAATTATGAATTTTTTAGGAAATACGAAAAAGTGATTGACTTTATAGAATAAGTCGGTAAAGTCGTAATTGTAACAAACACAAAGTGGTTCCCCCTAACTCTCATAGCTAGTCGGGTCACCACTTAATAAAATAATCACTCCATAGGCGGACTCCGTCTGTGGGGATGGTGAATATGTGGAAACTTTACACTTTGTGTTTGTTACGATGGCCCGACGCATGTCGGGTCGTAATCGTAACTTAAACAAAGGAGTTTCCTATGGGAAATCAAACTAAACTAACTATGGCAGTCTGTCTGCTCTCTATATCTGCCTGTGCTACTAAATCAGCAGATATAGTTCCATTAGCAGTATCTCACACGAGATATGATAGCTATGATTGCTCTAAATTAAATAAAGAGCTTAACCGCGTTAATGAATCTATTGTCGTTAATTCTGCAACCCAAGATATTAAAGCTAGTAATGACACGGGGGCAGTCGTAGGCGGCATGTTTATATGGCCTATCCTATTCTTTATCAAAGGTGATGGGGCTGTGGCAACCGAATTGGCGCAAGCCAAAGGGGAGGCGAAAGCCCTTAACTATCTTATAGTGGATAAGGATTGTAGCTGATGAAATATATTAATTTTAAACCGCTTATATTGGCTATCACCGTTATATTTACTATCACGGCTTGTCAATCGGCAACAACCCCGCCAGTGGCAGATTATCCTGTTACGGCTTCTTATAAGGATACGTTCCTTAAAAACCATTCAAGGAATACGACTAAGAATAATACGGGTTTATATATAGGATTGGGGGTAGGGTTATTTGTTTTGCTTTTATCGCTATCTTCTAGTGCAAACTCTTATGGATGCACTGCTGAGCGTCCCGTTCGTAGGGGTTCGTTCTGTTATGCGTCATAAATAAACAAACAAGTCGGGTTGCCACGAATACAAGAGCCGTATTAAAGGTGTTCGCACCTGTGATGTGGTAAATAAGTGGAGATGTGTTGCAACTGTACAAAGCGACCCGACCCTGATAGGGGTATTGCTTTATTTGATTCAGCGTGTTATCTTTTCCTAAAAACATCAAAAAATGAAATGGTGATTATGAAAACAGTAAACATTAAAACCATCAAAACGGGCAGGTTAAACGCGATAGATTTATTTGCTGGCTGTGGTGGTTTAACTCAAGGAATGCATGACGCGGGTTTTCATACCAAAGTGGCGGTGGAATTAGACGCTATCGCGGCGGATGCCTATAAAACAAATCACCCAAAGACACACATTATCCAAAAAGATATTCGTCTTGTACAAGCTGATGAAATTAAAAAAATACTAAACGGAGACAAAATCCATTTATTGGCAGGTTGTCCGCCATGCCAAGGGTTTTCGTCCTTAAGGCGGTTGAATAAAAAAGACAATGTAAAAGACGATAGAAATGATCTTGTTAAGGATTATTTTCGTTTGGTTAAAGACCTTAAACCCATGACAATAATGATGGAAAATGTGCCAGCACTTGAGTCTTATAGTGTTTTTCAAGATATTGTTGAACGTCTTGGCAAATTAGGCTATAAACTGACCACAAGAGTATTGAACGTAAAGGATTATGGCGTTCCGCAAAGCCGGCGCAGGTTGGTTATGATTGGCTCTTTACTGGGTAAAGTTAGACTGCCAAAGCCGTGCAAGAAAATCGTTACGGTAAGAGACACGATTGCCCATCTTGCCCCGCCAGAGAAAACGTCTGACCCGATGCAAAAAATTATAGCCAACCATGGCGATTCGGTTAAAGAACGTATAAGATTGACCCCCAAAGATGGCGGTAGCTGGAAGGATTTACCCGAAAAATATATTTTGAAATGCCATAAGAAAGAAAACGTTGGGTTCCAAGATATTTATGGGCGATTGCGCTGGGATGAGTGTTCTAATACCATTACAGGAGGGTGTTTGACACCGTCAAAGGGGCGGTTTTTGCATCCCGAACAAAATAGGGTTATTACGCCAAGAGAGGCATCTTTGTTGCAATCATTTTCGCCTGAATATAAATTCCCCGTTAATATTCCTAAACAAGCGTTAGCGTTGCTTATTGGCAACGCACTCCCGCCTAAGTTTAGTTATGAGTATTCAAAAAGCCTTGCGTTGCATATTAAAAAGTATTACAAGTAAAGAATAACGTGAAAGGAACGTGAATATGGCAGATGAAGAAAAAAAATTACAAATGAGCTTTGACCCCAATACAATTGATCATTTGGGGATTAAAATGTATTCGCGCATTCCCAATGCGATAGCAGAACTTATTGCCAATGCTTATGATGCAAAAGCCACAAGGGTTGATGTAAAGTTATATGATGACGGGGATGAAAAAAAAATTGAGATTTGGGATGATGGTCATGGCATGGATTTTGATGAGGTTAATGATAAATTTCTGCGTATCGGCAGGAATCGTCGTGAAGATGATGCGACTATAGATCATAGTCAAAGAAAACCAACAGGAAAAAAAGGACTTGGCAAGCTCGCACTTTTTGGTCTCGGTGATTTGATTGAGGTAACAACTACAAAAGAAGGTTCTAATCAAAAATTAAAATTTATACTTAGCTTGACGGCTCTGAAAGGAACCACCAAAGGAAAGGACTACGAACCAATGTTTAGTACTGAGGATTGTAGTCCAGAAGAGCAAGGTACATCTATCATTCTTAGGAACTTAACCCGTAAAAGTTTATTTAATACAGAAGAATTAGCAGTAAGTCTTTCAAGGCTTTTTGATTTTTTTAGTGAGGGTTTTAGATGTTTTATAACTTTGAATGATACTGATGAATTTGAAGTAGATAACAGGCTAAAATTTAGAGATATTAATAGGCAATTTACTTGGGAGTTTCCAAATTTCTTTGAAAAAATAGAAACAGCTTATGAACACAAAGAAGACATTAGAGGTGAAATTATTTCTTCAGAAAAGCCGTTAAAACCTGGTTTGCGAGGCATTAGCTTATTTGCTAATGGTAGGCTTGTTAATATCCCAGAGTTTTTTGGGAACTCTGAATCAAGTCATGTTTTTTCCTATCTAACGGGTTGGCTTAATGTTGATTTTATAGACGATGATAAAGAAGATTTGATTGCAACCAATCGGCAATCGCTAAACTGGGATGTGCCAATTACCCGCGCTCTTCGCGAGTTTCTTGTTGCAGTGCTACGCAGAGTTATAACCGATTGGCGAGATAAAAGAAAAAAAATTAAGAACGAGACTATTAGTGTTAAAACTGGCATTAATATGGAAAAATGGTTTGGGGCATTACCATCAGGTACAATTAAAGAAAAAACAGAAGGTATTTTTGATATATTGGAAAAGGATGATGGTGTTTCTATAGAAACACAGGAAAATATTGCAAATAATGTTCATCATCTTATTCCAGAATACCCTCTTTATCATTGGCGACATTTACATGATGAAATAAAAGATGTTGCAAAAGACAAATATATAAACAAGGATTATTATGGGGCGTTTTTTGAAGCCGCAAAACATTATGCTGATTGTGTTCGTGCAAAAGCGGGTAATTACGATCCCAGTACAGATGACTATTTGATGATGGCAAAAGTATTTGGTATGGCAGGGATAAAACCAAGAATGCTTTCCGTTACAAAAGGATATACCCGTCCAAATGGGGTAGCTTTTCATCCAGACGTGATAAAGAATATAGAAGAGGCGCAAAAAGAGCTATCACAAGGTGTTATTCGTGGGGGTCGTAATGTACTAGCACATACAACACATATAGATTTAAGAGTTTCGGGTTTATTCAGTGAAAAAGATTGTCTTGATGCGTTAAGTCTTTTGGCTCATCTGTTTAGACGGTTGGATGATGCATAAAAAATTTAATAAACAACCACCGCCCGAATAGCCTCGCCCGCATGCATCAAATCAAAACCTTTGTTAATATCCTCTAACGCCAATTTATGGGTAATCATCGGGTCAATCTCTATCTTCCCCTGCATATACCAATCGACTATTTTGGGAACATCGGTGCGGCCGCGGGCGCCGCCAAAGGCTGTGCCCCGCCACACTCGCCCCGTCACCAATTGAAACGGACGGGTGGCAATCTCTGCCCCAGCGGGCGCGACTCCGATAATAATAGACTCGCCCCAGCCTTTATGCGCGGATTCCAACGCAACCCGCATAACATCGACATTCCCCGTCGCATCAAAAGTATAATCCGCACCGCCTTGCGTTAATTCCACCAGATGGGCAACCATATCGCCCGAAACTCGCGAGGGATTGACAAAATCGGTCATGCCGAAATACCGCCCCATTTGCTCTTTGCTATCATTTACATCCACGCCGACGATTTGGTCAGCACCCGCCAGTCGCAGCCCTTGGATGACATTCAGCCCTATTCCGCCCAACCCAAAGACTATCGCCCGCGCGCCGATTTCCGCCTTAGCCGTGTTTATCACCGCGCCAATCCCCGTAGTGACTCCGCACCCGATATAGCAAATTTTATCAAACGGCGCGTCCTTGCGGACTTTGGCCAGGGCGATTTCGGGCAGAACCGTGTGGTTAGCAAAGGTGGAACAGCCCATGTAATGAA
Organism: uncultured Amylibacter sp.; assembly: GCA_959347425.1. The sequence goes on from OY365741.1 coordinate 1,400,014, forward strand.
AAATAGGCGTGCCGTCCTTCATTGAAAACCGAGACGTTCCGTCAGGCATAACCCCTTGCCCTTGGGTGGAGCGGATGGCTTGGCAGAGGTTGGTTTTGGGATGGAGGCAATAATCGCACTGGCGACATTCGGCGGTATAAAGCGGAATGACATGGTCGCCAACGGCAAGGCTGGTTACGTTTTTGCCGATTTCCACGACCACGCCCGCGCCTTCGTGTCCGAGGATGGCGGGGAATAGCCCCTCTGGATCGGCGCCACTGCGGGTGAAATCGTCAGTATGGCAAATGCCCGTTGCTTTGATTTCTATCAGGACTTCGCCCGCTTTTGGGGGGGCGAGGTTGACCTCCATTATTTCCAATGGTTGCCCTGGTTTGAGGGCGACTGCTGCACGTGTTTTCATTTTGTTGGGTTCCTTTGTTTTTAGAGAGTGTGGATTATTTTTGTGTGCGTGTCAATGGGTTTAATGGTGAATTGTGAATTATGAATGGTGAATTTTTTAGAAAATACGAAAAAGCGTTTGACTTTATGTTTGTTTTCTGTGAAAGTCGTATCTGTATTCGCAATACAAACAATAGAGTGACCGCTAACCATAAAAAGTTAGTCGGGTCACCACTGAATAAAATAACTACTTCACAGGCGGACTCCGTCGGCGGGGTAGTGAATATGTGGAAACTCTTACTCTATTGTATGTGTTGCGAAGGGCCCGGCGCAGGTCGGGTTAAATCGCAATTTAACTTGGAGTAAAATCTTATGAACCCTATCTATACTTTAATAATAGCCGTTATGTTGACGGCTTGTGTTGGCTCGGTGAGCGTTCCCGCCGATGAAACGAAAAAGATGGACGAACCCGAAACCGAAAAAATGGTTGAAGTTGAAACCGAAACCGAAATGATGGACGAACCCAAAATCCCGCCACCGAATCCCTGTATTGCAAACCCCTTTGGTGATGGTTGTAATGATTATGGACAACAGAGCTTTTGTGGGATTAGAGGCAATGCGGGCGATAGCCGTTGCGCCACTATTCTTGGGCGAACAAATATGGCAACATGGTTGCAAAGTTTTGTAGTTCCCTTGCGCTCCACAGCAGCAGAGGCAAACAATGTAACATCTTTTTTAAGAGTTGGCGCGGATAATACGATTAACACAACGGGGATAGCAATCAATTCTGCGGATGCTAAAACACTAACTCGTGCGGGCGATTTGAATGATGGTGTTCTCTTTTTTAAAGGAAAGCCAAACGGGAGCAATACAGAGCATTTCTTTGCTGGGATTTTGCCGACAACCGATTTGGGACCACCTGTGCCAGCAACCGAACCAGAGGCAACATGGACGGGGTCTTATCGGCGGGGCAATACTGCAATAGTTAATGATGTTTCCTTTGTTATTGATTTTGAAAACCGAACTATTGATGCAAGAGCACCTTTTGCTGAAAGTAATGATATTGACAGATTGGATTTATTATTAGAAGAGGTCAGAACTAGGCAAATCAGGGCATCAGTCGGTGGTCCTCAGTCCATGACTGATACCTCAAGACTTCTGATTTTTGATTTGAATTTTACCCCAAGCGGTGTGATAGACGGGATAGTTTTATTTTATTATACCCGCACAGTTGATAGAGCGAACGCTACGGGACTGATTGGGCAGGATGGTTTGGTTGGTGTTTTTGTAGACTCATCAGTCGGCTTTTTTCCGCAGTTGCAAAACTTTTATGGTGGCTTTTGGGCTGAACCGCCCAGCAAATGAAATGTTGGTTTTTTAAAAATGGTTGACAAATTTTTAAACAAATATTATATGTGTTAAAAGCACTTATGCAATAACTATAAAAAGGAAATAAAAAATGACAACAACGACACTTTGGAATTCAAACCTCCCAGAACAAGAAATAAGAGACCAATTAGATTCTAAAAATTTAGACCCTAAATATCATACTTATATTGGACTAAGGGGCGCATCTTTATTGCATCTTGCAGCATGCTTTAGTGGTAATTTAGATTATGTAGAATACCTATTAAGTCTAAAACTTAATCCAAACAGTTTAGACGACAATGGGGACACCCCTTTACATTATAGCGTTGATAAAGTTAGCCAATGTCCTGTTGCAATAACAGATTGTTTAATAAAGAATGGTGCGGATGTAAATATTAAAAATACATTAGAAGGGTATACACCTTTACATAGGTCTGCGGGTTGGAATAAAGAAATTAAAGTGACACAGTTATTAGTAGAGGCAGGTGCAAATTTAGATGTACAAGATAATCATGGGAATACTCCTTTACATGTAATAGGGATGGAAACTTGCAGTCTTGAAATAGAAACATATTTACTTGAAAAGGGAGCTAATCCAGATATAAAAAACGACGACGGTGAATTGTATTTAAAAAATATTAGATGGTAAGGTAATAACAACTAATAACCTATCAAAATTTAACTAATAATTAAAAGGAAAATAAAAATGACCGATGTAAATGATGATGTAGTAGCATTAGAATCTCGAAAAGATATAATCAAGGAACTACAGGCAAGCGCACCAAATTTGAGAGAAGAGCCATTAACAGATGAAATGAGAAATTGGTTTGATGGTGTTTGTGCGGCTTTGAGTCCATTAATAGAAATCGATGCAAAATTTAACTTAATCCCAGAAATAGATATACTAATTAAGTGTTTAGAAGATAATAGTCCAGCCACAGAGCAAAGGAAAAAAACTGCTGATGAAATTAAAACAATACTAGATGTAGCTCTATCAGAGACAGAAAGCAGAATCCAGTATTTAAATAAGGTCGCACAATCTCTCTCAATTATTATTGATGATAGTCGTTATGATAATAATGATAATATTCATGCTCGCGGTGTATGGGTTGAGGTCTCTCCTGAAAATGACGACTAATAAATACCAATTAAAAGGAAAACAAAATGACTGGTGCAAAACAAAAATATAGTGAATGTGTCCTAACATTTGACTACGCTTTTGATGATGGCGATACCCAAAATGGCGTAACGCTTACCCACGCACTCCATCCACAAGTAGGAACTACAATTTCTCATGCCGATTTTTTACCAAACACCAATCTTACCCCTCATTTACTTGGAACAAATAAAGATGGTGTATGGACAGGAAAAGGATTCATCCTTATGGATAATTCAGGTGTAGAGATACCTGAATTTGCTCTTACTGTTAATTTTGAAAATAGGCGTATTGAAGGTTGGTCTATGTTTAGAGATGAATATAGATATGATGGCTTTTACCTAGAAGGAACATTTAATACTAATAATAATCAGATTATTAATGGAGCAACTTGTTTTGGAAGTTGGAATGGTGATACTTTACAACACTTGAATAATACTACGGCAACACTCACCTGTTCAATTGGTGAAAAAGGTGCGGTTGGGTATTTTTTGTCTGAAGGAAATAATCTTCCTTATACTGGTGGATTTGTGGTGCGTCCGCCCCAAAAAATAATTAATCACTAATCACTAATCATTAATCACTAAAAGCAGGTCACCCCCCATGATAACTCTTCGTCCGCAAACCCCCGCCGATAATGACGGTATTTGGCGGATATTCCACGCGGTCATACAGGCGGGCGATAGCTTTGTCTTTGATGCCACCATGACGAAACAACAGGCTCTGGATTTCTGGCTCGCCAAAGGCAATTATTGCGTCGTGGCAGAGCAGAATAACAAAATCATCGGCACTTATATCGTCAAAGCTAATCCGCCCGTTAATGGCTCTTATATCTGTAATGCGGGCTATATGGTGGATGAATCGGCGCGAGGGCTGGGGCTTGGCTATAAGATGGGGCTCGATTCCTTGGAACAAGCCGGCAAAATGGGATTTCGCGCTATGCAGTTTAATATCGTCGCCTCCAGCAATACCCACGCCTTGCGCCTGTGGGATAAGCTGGGATTTACCGTTATTGGCACAACTCCGAATGGGTTTAAACACCGAACACTGGGCTATATCGATTCCCATATTATCTTTAAATCCCTGATTGATTGATGGGGCCCAATTAATTAGGATTGACACCCACGTTGTTTTCGTTATATGCTCTCAACATTAACCTGCCAAAAAACCCAAAAAGGAGATTCCAATGACCAAAACAAACAAATGCCCAGTAATGCACGGCAGCAATACCGTTGCCAGCCAAGCCACTATGGATTGGTGGCCAAAGGCTCTGAACCTTGATATTTTGCACCAACATGACGATAAAACTAACCCGATGGACGCGGGATTTGATTATCGCAAAGCGGTGAAAACCCTTGATTTCAAGGCGTTAAAAGCAGATGTGCGCGCCCTTATGACCGATAGCCAAGATTGGTGGCCTGCCGATTGGGGGCATTATGGCGGGCTGATGATTCGCATGGCGTGGCATTCGGCTGGGTCTTATCGTACCTCCGATGGGCGTGGTGGCGCAGGCACGGGTAATCAGCGATTCGCCCCTTTGAACTCTTGGCCAGATAACGCCAATTTGGATAAAGCGCGGCGGTTGCTCTGGCCGATTAAGAAAAAATACGGCAATAAAATCAGCTGGGCGGATTTGATGATTTTGGCAGGGACGATGGCGTATGAAACGATGGGTTTGAAAACCTTTGGTTTTGCCTTTGGTCGCGTGGATATTTGGCATCCAGAAAAGGATATTTATTGGGGGGCGGAGTCAGAATGGCTCGGCAAAGACCGCTATGATGGGGAAGGCAGTGATGCACTGGCAGAGCCTCTTGGCGCGGTGCAAATGGGGCTGATTTACGTCAATCCAGAGGGTGTAGATGGCAAGCCCGACCCGTTAAAAACCGCCCAAGATGTGCGTGAAACCTTTGCCCGTATGGCTATGGATGATGAGGAAACGGTGGCTTTAACCGCAGGCGGGCATACCGTTGGCAAAGCCCATGGCAACGGCAACGGCAATGATTTGGGTGCAGAACCCGAAGGTGCGGATTTGCATGAACAGGGGCTCGGCTGGAATAATAAAAAAGGTCGCGGCATTGGGCGCGATACCGTCACCAGCGGGATAGAGGGTGCTTGGACAACCCATCCGACAAAATGGGATAACGGCTATTTTTATCTGCTTTTCACCTATGAATGGGAATTGAAAAAATCCCCCGCGGGTGCGCATCAATGGCAACCCATCGGCATTAAGGAAGAGGATAAACCAGTGGATGTGGAAGACCCATCCATCCGTTATAGTCCTATCATGACCGACGCGGATATGGCGATGATAAAAGACCCCGCCTATCGTAAAATATCGGAAAAGTTTTATGCTGACCCAAATTATTTTTCCGAAGTTTTCGCCCGTGCGTGGTTCAAATTGACTCACCGTGATATGGGGCCTCGGGTGCGTTATATCGGCCCCGATGTTCCCAAACAGCCGTTGATTTGGCAAGATCCTACCCCGCAGGGCAAAACCGATTATGATGTGTCCGCTGTGAAAAAGCAGATTGCCTCCGCGGGGCTGGATATTGGCGATATGGTTGCCACCGCTTGGGATTCGGCGCGGACTTATCGTGCGTCTGATATGCGTGGTGGCGCGAATGGTGCGCGAATTCGCCTAGCCCCGCAAAAGGATTGGACGGGGAATGAACCGTCTCGTCTGGCGCGGGTATTGGCGATTTATGAGCCGATTGCCAAAAGTTCGGGCGCGAGTATTGCTGATATTATCGTTTTGGCTGGTAATGTCGGTGTGGAAATGGCGGCGAAAAAGGCGGGCTTTGATGTGGCTGTGCCGTTCAGTGCAGGGCGCGGCGATGCCAGCACCGCCGATACGGACGGCGAATCTTTCGCCCCGTTAGAACCTAAACATGACGCTTTCCGCAACTGGATAAAGGATGGGCAGAGCCAAACGCCAGAGCAACTAATGGTTGATGCCACGCAATTACTGGGATTATCCGCGCCAGAAATGACCGCGTTAATTGGCGGCATGCGGGTGCTTGGCACGAACCATGGCGGAGGTTCGGTCGGGGTTTTAACCGATACGGTCGGCGTGCTTAGCACGGATTTCTTTGTGAATTTAACCGATATGTCCTATTCGTGGGCGCACGCGGGCGATAATCTGTATAAGATTACCGACCGTAAATCGGGCAAAACCCGTTTTACCGCCAGCCGAGTCGATGTGGTTTTCGGTTCTAATTCGGTTCTGCGGGCGTATGCAGAGCTGTATGCTCAAGACGATAACAAAGAAAAGTTTGTGAAAGATTTTGTCGCGGTTTGGGCGAAGGTGATGAATGCCGATCGGTTTGATGTGGAATAGTTTTACCCCGTAATTACGGAATGTGATTCCCGATTTACGGGGTGTTTTTACTAACCCTACCCCGTAATTACGGAATTACATTCCTGAAAAACGGGGTATTTTGCTTGTAATTCCGCTATAAACCGCTATAATCCATCCTATGTTAAACAGATTGCTTATAGATAAATTAACGGCTGGGCTTGATGAAATGCCCAGTGTAGCCTTGCTTGGCGCACGTCAAATTGGCAAGACCACCCTTGCCAAACAACTGGCGGGGCAGACCGATTCGATTTATCTGGATTTACAATCGCCAGAGGATTTGGTTAAATTAACTGATCCCGCCAATTTTTTAGCCACACATAAGGACAAGCTGATTATCCTTGATGAAATCCAGTGCCAGCCCGATTTGTTTATGACCTTGCGCGGTTTGATTGATAAAAATCGGGCAGAGGGACGCAAAGTCAACCAGTTTTTGCTTTTGGGTTCGGCCTCTATGGATTTGCTACGCCAGTCGTCAGAGAGCCTTGCTGGAAGAATTCGCCATATTGATATGGGCGGGATAAATGTTTTGGAAATCGGCGCGAACAGCAAGGATATCCAAAACCTGTGGTTGCGGGGCGGTTTCCCTGAAAGCACTCTTAACAAAACCGATGCCCGCGCGATGCAGTGGTTAGAGGATTTTATCCGCACCTATTTGGAACGCGATATTGCCCAAATGGGGTTTAATGTGTCGGCTGTCACTATGCGCAATTTATGGACGATGTGCGCCCATGTGCAGGGTGAGCCAGCAAACCATGCAAAATTGGCGGATAATTTGGGTGTGGATGGCAAAACCATCACCCGTTATATTGGAATTTTGGTGGATTTATTGCTGGTGAGAAAATTGCAACCGCTCCACACAAATGTCAAAAAACGGCTGGTTAAAGCCCCGCGTTATTACATTCGTGATAGCGGTATTGTCCATAGATTACTGGGGATTAACAGTTTTGATACTCTGCTTGGGCATCCCGTTTTGGGCAAAAGCTGGGAGGGGTTTGTCATTGAAAACATCCACGCGGTTCTGCCAAACCTTGCACAGTCGTATTTTTACCGCACCGCCGATGGGGCGGAGGTTGATTTGGTCATTAAAATGCCCACCTCGGGTATCTGGGCGATAGAGATTAAATTCGGGTCGGCACCCAAGCTCAGCAAGCATTTTGATGCGATTTGCAATGATATTGGCGCCGATAAAAAATACGTGGTTTATGGCGGGGATGATGAATTTCCGATAGGCGATGGGGTGTCAATGATTTCGCTACACCGATTGATGGCGCGGATTGCTGCCGAATCATAGCCCCCCCAATAACCTCTTGCGTCACGATTTTGTGTTTATTATCCGCTAAAATCCCCTAAAAACTGGATTATTATTGCGTTTATCCCCTTGTTTTGCGTTAAAAATAAAATTTTTCCTAAAAACCCCTAAAAACCCATTGAAAAACATAAAAATATAATTTAAAAGCCAAGAAGGCTATTGTCTTTTGTTATATATAAAACACGCGCGAATACGCGTGGATGACAAAGACCTAAGTAAAGGGCAACCTGCCCCGAAAAGCTTGACGCGAGTAAGAGGAATAAATTATGAATAAAAACACAAACACCCAAATGGATAACGAAACGCCCCACATGTCTTTACAAACCGCTCATTTTTTCCCCCACTTATTCAAGACGGGTAAATACCTGTTGCCCCTGCTGGCTGGGCTTTTTATTCTGGCGGCTTGCGGTGGTGGCGGTGCTGCACCCGCGCCCACGGTTACGCCTGACACGACAGAAGTTATATGTGCGAACAATCTGTTTGACGATGCGTGCAATGCGCCAGATGTTGAAACGAAACGGAATGAAAAAATTGAAGAATGTTTCACGGGTGACGCGGCAGGCAATGCAGACTGCAAAAACGCGGTTGAGGAGCATTCCTGCTTGGAGGATCCGTTTGATGCGACTTGCACGGCTGATACGGATTTTGCCGAATACCTTGAACCTGCGAAAAAGGCGCGGGCAGAGTTTTGCCGTCAGGGGAATAATATCAGTGAAGAAACCGCGCTTTGTGGTAATGCGGTTTCCAGCCTTTGCCCCGCTAATCCGTTTGATACGGTTTGTTTTGCTGATGCAACCTATCGAGATATGCGGATTGCCGCGTGTAGCGGGGCACAACCGCCCACCGATTCTGCCACCGTCTGTAGAAGGTCAGAGATAACGGATATTGTCTGCGCCGCCACTGGTGTGAGTGCCGCGCCACTTAATACAACGGTTTGCGGTGCGGATGATGGTGTTATTTACGCGGCCGTGCGTCAGGAATTTTGTCGTGCGAACCTATCGGATGGGCTTTGTACGAACACGATATCCACCTTTTGCGCAACGATAGATGCGGTTAAATTTACTGATTCGCTCTGCGGTACATCCGCCTCCGCTGCCTCGCGTGGGACATATTGTGTTGGTTTGCAAGCAGGGGACAGGCCAGGGGCTTGTGGCTTGGACGCGACGGAGGGTTCATTGATTCGCGCCTATTGTGAAGGTGGGGGCGCGGCCTTGAGTGATACGGCGAATTGCGCGACTAGCTTGGCGAATGCTTGTGAGACCGCGCCGTTTGGGGACGCTTGCACCACGGATGCTAATATCCGTGCAAGGGCGGATATGTGTCGCAGTAACACAAATGGCAGTAATAGCTGTGATGCCACAAGAACCGTGATTTGTGAAGGTGGCGGTGTGGCGATTACCGCAAACATTTTTGATGACCTGTGCGATGTCGGTTATGATAAAATGCGGACGACGGCTTGTGCCAATGCCCCTAACGCGGGAGCTTTGCCGAGTATAAGTAAGTGTGGGTCGGAAACCACCACGGGGTATTTGTTTGATTATTGTAAAACCCCTGATGGTGCTACAAATAACATACATTGCCTTGTACGGTATGCGGCGTCTGGGGTAAGGGCGGAACGTTGGCAAACGGATGCGGTGGATGCCACCAATGAAAACCCACTGAAGATTATTCCTGCTGGCGAGGCAAATAAGGATGATGCCCTTACAAACTTTATCGTTGGGGGCAAAGAGGGGCTGGGTTTTGTTGCAGATGGCACAATAATTACGCAGATTCTTCGCGATAACCGCGACAACGATGGGCGAAACGATATAAGGTTAGATGCAGTTACCAACAACAATGAAGATAGAAAAAGTGGCTTTGGCTATACCCGTATCCTTCGGGGTGATGTGGCATCGACTACGTTTAGAAATAAAACCTATGTTGGTTTGCTGTCTGGCACGGATGTGGGCGCACCGATACACGATAATACCAAGACGGGTGTTTGGATTGCGAGGTTGACTTTTTTACTTGATAGTGTGGCGTTTAGCTCGCCCTCGACTTTCAACTTGGATGTTAATTTTGGCGATAGAACCCTTAAAACACGCGCGAATTCTCGGCCTTGGGTGAATAGCGATGGGTCGCGGACGCTTGGCATAGACGGGAAATTCACCAACGCAGGTGTGCTTTATGGTACGACAGATTTTTATGTTGGTGTTGGTTCCACCACCTCCTCTGGTCGCGGCACGATCAGCGGATTGATAGGTGTGGATGGTGCGGTTGGTGTCTTTGCCAGCGATACTCTTGCAAGCAACGCCTACGCTGGTGGGTTTGTGGCGACTTTGGGCGGGTGTACAGACCATCCATTTAACGCCGTTTGCACCAGTGATGCGGATTTTGACGCACGTTTGGGTAAATGTCGGGGTGATATTATGACCAATGGGGCAGGTGGCTGTGATGCGACTGCCCGCGTGATATGTGTTGATGGGCGGACTGGACCTAATCCTATTACTGCCAATATCCTTGATCCGCTTTGCCTGAGTACTCCAGCAGTTGTTGATGGTATTATCGGTGCGTGTAATAATGCTCAAAACAATCAGGGTGTTTTTGCCGACTGTCCAGCCTTTTTAGCTGAGGTCTGCCCGATTAGTGGCGCGCGTCATGCGGACTGCCCCGCGCAGGTTCAAACGGGGAATGCTGATTTCATCCTTTGGAAACAGGATGCGAAGGATACCCCCAATGCAGATACATTAACCATTTTGGACAAGATAACAGGCACGAGCGACCCTCAGTTTAGTTATATTCAGGGTCGGGCTGATGGTTTGGATTTGGATTTTGGCGATTATTTAACCACTGAGCAAAAAAATGATGGTATCATAATCGGGCGTGGGGCGGCTGATAATTATCATCGGATTTTAAGGCTATCAGATTTGGCTGGCGGGGCGGATAATACGACCAGTGGCGTGGCTTTCAGGGAGTTTACTACTCGTAACAGTGCCAATAATCAGCCAGTTGCTACCCAATACTATGCGGGGATTTTGTCTGGTACGGATTTGGGTGCACCGATATCGGCTACTGGCCCTATTACGACTGCCCTTTGGGATGCAAGACTTGAAATGACAATTTTGTCTGTTTTGGTTGAAAGTGATTTCACTATGGAGGTTAATTTTAACCCGAATACCATTGAAACCAGAGGTGGAGCTAATGCTGTTGCTCTCCGTGCCATTGGGAATGATTTTGGCTTTGATGTTACTAGGTTGGGTTTTCATATAAATGGGAAATTTACCAATACTGGCGTGTTATATGGTACGACAACCCTTGAAAACACCCGGTCGAGGGAGTCAGTTGGCTTGCTGACAGGTTTGATTGGCGAGAAGGGCGCGGTCGGCGTGTTTTTTACCAATGATAATCAGCAAAGGGCAGGAGGTATATACGTTGGTGGGTTTGTTGCGACTCCGATAACTTCCTGTGAGGATTATCCATTTGCGGATATGTGCACCACGGATGCGGATATAAGAGCACAATTGGAAAGGTGTCGTGATGATATTGATACCAATGGGGTTGGTGGCTGTAATGCCACATTGAACATAATATGTGATGTTGGGACAACTGGGTCTGGCGGGGCAATTGCTGGCGGCGATCCGTTTGTTGACCCGCTTTGCGCCAGCAGTTCGCTCTTTGATAATGTGCTTGTTAAGGCGTGTTTGGGTGATGAAACCGGTAGTGGCAAATTTTCAGTTTGCGCCGATTTGATTCAAGAGAAATGCCCATTTAGTGGTGTGCGTAATCCAGAATGCCCAGCGCAGGTTCAAACAGGGAATGCTGATTTTATCCGTTGGAAGCAAGATGCGGTTGACACGGATGGCACAACCCCGTTGACTATTTTGCCAGAGGTGGGCGCGGATGACGCGGAAGAGAATTATGTTCAAGCAGGGGCAGATGAACTAAATAATGACGTTCTTTTTGATAAGAATGGTAACCTTGAAGGTACTAATTCCAGAATTAACGCTGGCAGCTTGTTAAATTTAGATTTAAGCGATGTTGGTTTGCTTGATGATACGGCAAGCGGTATGAAGGTTGAACGTTATCGTTATACCGGATTTACCACTGGCAATAGTCGGAAATTATATGCTGGGATTTTTTCTGGGACAGATTTGGGCGCACCGCTGACCGCTAACCCTGCCGCCGAGACGATTTGGAATGCAAAATTTGTTATGGTAGATGAAAGGGGTTTTCATTACACGACTAATAATGATTTCACCTTGGAGGTTAATTTTACCGATAAAACCATTAGAACCAGAGCTGCCGACCCCATTAAGCTTGCTTTTGGTACCCTGACTGGCACGATTATTTTAACAGGGAAATTCACCGAGGATGGCGTGATATATGGTACATCACAGGTTAAATTGACCGATCCGAGTCACGCGACCAAACCCAATGAGGAATTGACCTCCGATGGCTCGCTTACCGGGCTGATTGGTGAAAAAGGCGCGGTTGGTGCTTTTATCTCCGATGGTGCGCTTGATGATGCAGGGCGTTATGCTGGTGGGTTTGTTGCCAGAAATAACACTCCGTGTCTTGCTACTCCGTTTGATATAAATTGTTATGAATCGCTCGCAATTATCCTTGCTAGGGCGGATATGTGTGAGGGGAATATGGATGTGAATGGCGCGGGTGGCTGTGTTGAAACGGTCATGGATATTTGTTCAATTCCAGCCAATTCTAGCAGTGCGATTAATCCGTTTCATGCGATTTGTACGGATGGCACTTCTACTTATGACGAGTCGCGCCGTCTGTCATGTATCAGTAATAGAAATGGTTATAGTGGCGATAGTTGTGCGCTTCTAACAACGCGGATTTGTGACGCGGCCAATGACAATAACCCGCTTAATACGATTTGTCTGGATGGTACTAATACTTATGAGGTGCCACGCCAAGCCGCGTGTGTGAGTGATTCGATTGATAATCCTGTGATTGAAGGGTGCGCCCCCGTTATTACCGCCCTTTGTACTGCCGACCCGTTTAATCCTTTGGCTGGTGCGGGCGATGCAAAATTTAATTGCCTTGGGTCTGATTTATATCACGGTGCGCGCCAAGATGCATGTTTGGGTGGTCGTTTGCAACCCGATGTTTGCACGGCGACGATAGATCAAACGTGTGATGTGGATAAAGAATATTTTTCTGGACTTTGTAAGGATACAAACGATGACAATTTTGAAATTTATGAACAAGCCCGTATTAATACTTGCGCAGACAATGCCGATGAGATCCAGTCTCGTGGTGCGACTGCCGAAAGTGGCGTTATCTTTAATTGTTTTGATTTTTTGGATGTTGATTGTTCGCAAGAACCGTTTGAAGAAAAGTGTTATGTCGTTAATCTTTATGACGACAAGCGGTTGGATAAATGTAGCAGTGATCTTAACACTTTGGCTTCTGCTGGTGCAACCCCAGCCGATTGTAATAGAGCAGAGCTGTCTGGTGCGATTTGTGCACAGACGGGTGAAAATGCAAATCCCTTTGCCCCGATTTGTGCAGAGCCAACGGCCGTGGCTGTGGATTTTGATTTGGTTGCGGTACAACAGGGGTTTTGTCGGGATGGGGCGAATATCAATGGGGCGGATTGCACCGATACGGTAGAGAACTTCTGCGATGTGGCAAGCGGTGCTGATTTGTTTGATAACCTTTGCTTTACTGGCACTAGGGCTGTTAGTTATGACAATTATCGGGTGGCGGCATGCCAAGTTGACAATGCAAACACAGATGTGAGCGAGAGGTGTCCGCTGGTTCTTTCCTCCCTTTGCCCCGAAACTGGCAACCGTAGCCCTGCTTGTGCGCCTGCGGAGGGAACCTTGCCCACGTCCGTTTGGGTCTATACCGCGCCGAATGCCGATAATACCGGCAGGTTGAAAATTTTGGAGTCGGCCCAGCAGGATGATGCCGATACCAATTATGTTCAAGGCGATGCGACTGGTTTGAACCTTGGCGAACTTTTGGAGGCGGGTGGCGAGCGCAAAGCGGGTGTGGGCATTGAGGAGGGGGTTTTATCAATAACCAGTTTGGATAATGTGGGTGTGGATGACGGCGATGCCACGGGTGGCGTGGCGTTTATTCGGGTTAATTATGATGGTTTCACCTCAACGAACAAAGTAAAATATTATGCTGGGCTTTTGAATAATGTCGATTTGGGCGGACCTTTGCCTGAAACCACCGCGAATGCTATTTGGCATGCAAGTTTTTCTGCGATAATAGATGGGGCGGTGCAAACCGATACCGAAACCACTATGGTTATTAATTTTGATAATAATACCAACAGCCTTACAACCAATGATGATGACCTTGTTATGCTCAGCAATGATGCGGGTAGTATTACGATAAACGCGAATTTCACCGCTGCGGGTGTGATATATGGCACGTCAAGCTGGACGGTTGGCGATAAATCATCCGCAGGTTCAGTCACGGGTTTGATTGGCGCAAAAGGCGCGATTGGCGCGTTTGTGTCCAGTGGGAATAATACAGATGGCGAATATGCGGGCGGGTTTGTTGCCGCGCCAGTGGCGGTGGAGTGTGTTGGGCTTGTTGCCTTTACAGATCAGCTCTGCGATGGGGCGGTGGGTAAAGCTGGGCGGATTGCCCATGCCGAAACCTGCCGTACCACTGATTGTCCTGAATTTGTTAATGGCATGGACGCTCCAACCATTTCCGATTGCACGAATAAGACGGGTAGCAATCCGCATCAGGCGGGGTGTTTGAGCGATAGTTTTGATGCCGAGCGAATTGCGCGGAATGCAACGTGTATTGCGGGTGTCGCGAGTTATGATCCTGCGGTGTGTGGAGATGCGGTTACGAGTTGTTTTGCCTCTGCCAGTGCTAACAATTGCGGGCAGTTGGTTGCGGTGTTTTGTGGCGCGGAAACGGATAATCGGTGTACTGATGATGCACCTGCCCTCGCCGTCGTGATTTGCCGTGATTTGCCGTTTGATACCCGTTGTGATACTGGCTATGACGAGGAACGCCAAACCGCCTGCGCCGGGGAAGATGTTACCACGCCACGCTCGGAGTGTATGTCTGTTATCAGCACGCTTTGCACGGCTGACCCGCTCAATAACGCGGCGGGTGCGGGTGCGGTAAAATTTGATTGCGCTGGGTCTGCTACCTATAAGACGGATCGTGAAACGGCATGTGCTGGGCAGGGGCAGGATATTGCCTCCCCGAGCGATAGCAGATGTTTGCCCGTTTTTGCTGATTTTTGTAACGACAACCCGTTTAATAACGCGCAAAGTGGGAATACGGTCGAATTTAATTGCCTAGGCTCTGATAATTATCATACGGCGCGTCAAGCGGTATGTGATAATGATTTGGTAACCAATGATTGCACGGCAACGATAGCACTGGTCTGCGCGGACGATGTTTTTGATAACCTTTGTTTTGATAGGGTTAATGATGGGAATTATAGCGATTATGAAACCGAACGTGTTTCTTATTGCCAGAAACGGATTTACCGTACCGATAACTTTACCAATGACACCGTTGATAGCAGGACATGTGCTGCTTTTGTAAGTACGTGTCCCACAACCCCGTTTGACGACAAATGCAAAATCGTTGATACCTATGCGTCTGATCGTTTGGGCTTTTGTAAAGGTACGCTTGATGATTTGACAGCTGCCTATGGAACCCCAGCCGATTGTAATACGGTCGAGTTTTCTGGTGTGATTTGTGCACAGACGGGTGTTGATGCAAATCCCTTTGCCCCGATTTGTGCAGATCCAACGGCCGTGGCTACGGATTTGGATTTGGTTGCGGTACGACAGGGGTTTTGTCGGGATGGGGCGAATATCAATGGGGCGGATTGCGCCGATACGATAACGAACTTCTGCGATGTGGCAAGCGGTGCCAATTTGTTTGACCCTCTTTGCAATACGGGCGCGACCGCCGACACTTATACCGATTATCGGGTGGCGGCGTGTAATGTTACCGATGCGAACACAGATGTGCATAGCACCTGCGATTCGGTTATTTCCACGAATTGCACGGGGAATGTTGACACGGACAGCCCTGCTTGTGTGCCTGCGGGAACCTTGCCCATTTCTGCTTGGCTATATGGTGCGACGAATAAAGATAATACCGCCAGATTGGAAATTTTGGAAGAGGTTGGGACAGATGATGCCTATACGAACTATATCCAAGGCGATGAGACTGGGTTAAACCTTGATGTGCTTTATAATCAAGGCACCCTTAAAGCGGATGCAATTATTCGTAGCGGGATTTTATCAATAACCGATTTGGATAATGTGGATGACAATGCCACGGGTGGCGTGGTGGCCGCACGGATTAGCTTGCCCGAATTTACTGATAATCCGTTGGGTACGAAACACAGATATTATGCCGGGCTTTTGTCCAATGTGGATTTGGGCGGACCTTTGAGGGATAACTCTGCCAATGGTATTTGGAATGCACGTTTTTATGCGTTATATGGGACAGATGGGACGGTGCAAACCGATCTTGAGACCAGCTTGATTGTTAATTTTGAAGCCAAAAGCATTACCACCAGAGATACTGCTGACCCTGTTGTGCTCAGCGATGGCGCTGGCAACATTACGATAAATGCCAATTTCACCAGTGCGGGTGTGATATATGGCAGGTCAAGCTGGACGGATGGCAGGCTGGATGGAAATTCCAGTGCAGGCACGGTCACGGGTTTGATTGGCAAATATGGCGCGATTGGCGCGTTTCTGGGCAGTGGTAAAAATATCGGTGGTAATACCCAAGGCGAATATGCTGGTGGGTTTGTTGCCGCACCTTTGGATTGTATAACGGGAACGCCGCTTAATCGGCTCTGCGATGCGATGGATAATGAAGTGATGATGGCGCAGAAGACGGTTTGTGATGCGGATTTGGCGCGGGCGTTTGACTCTCGATGCGCCCCCTATGCAACGGCAAGCCAAAAGACCATGTTTGCCGAAATATGCAGGCTGGATGCGGATGCAAAAGGGTGCGAGTTGCCTATCAATGGAATTAGCGGTTTAACCGTTGCCGAGTGTGCCGATAATGATACGGGCAATCCATATAATACTGGGTGTGCGGATGATATTTTTGACGCAGAGCGGACGGCGCGTGACCTGAGCTGTAAAGGGAATGATGTATATGATGCGTCTCAATGCTCTGAAGTGCTGGGTAATTGTTTTGGCTCTATTAGCGATACGGGGTGTGATGGGCTTGTTAAGCTGGCGTGTGATACGAATCTTGATGGTCGGTGCGTTGGGCAAGTGCCGATAATTTGCGGGGATAACCCGCTTAGTATAGTTTGTGAAACTGGTTATGATGCACAACGCCAAGCCGAATGTGCCGGGCAGAGTATTGACGCGCTGACCGAGCAAAGATGTTTGCCCGTTATCAACGCGCTTTGTGAGCCCGACCCGTTTAATAATGCGGCGGGTCCGGTGGGGAACACATTTGATTGCACCGTGGGTGATACTTATTTGGGTGCGCGTCAATCCGCCTGTGCTGGGGAGGATATTGCCGCACCGAGCGATAACAGATGCGAGTCTGTTATTAACACGCTTTGCGAGTCTGACCCGTTTAATAACGCGGCGGGTGTGGGTGCGATGACAATTGATTGTACCGTGGGTGATACCTATAAGACGGCACGTGAAACGGCATGCACGGCAAATATTAATGCTGACGGCAATAGCTGTTGGGATGTACTCACCACCCCAGGGACCTTCCCAGGGCAAAACACGTGTCGTGCGAATACTGCACAACTTGTCTGTGATGAAGTGCGTCGTGAAAATGCTTGTCTGACTTACCCCGTGAGGCATGATTTGACATGTGCGGCTGTTATCGCGGAACGTTGTAGGATAGACCCGCTTAATACAAGGGCTGGTGTTGGTACTGCAAAGGTTGGTAGTAATCGTGATGTTATAAGGTATGATTGTGCTAACTATCGTGTGTTGCCGAATTATGGTGGTTCTGGGACTGTTACTCCGCAAACTAGAATGGTGCAGGACAAACTGGTGGCGGATATTGCCGCGGAATTTGAAGCGCTAAGGGAGGCGCGTGTCGCCTTGTGTAAGAATCCCGCGAACAGCGAAGACCCGCTTTGCCTTGTGCCAACCACCTTGGCATTTATCACCACCTGTGCCAGCAATCCGTTTGATGTGACTTGCACTGCTTTTGGCGATCAATACGGGACAGAAAGAGACAATCGGATAGCGAATTGTCTGATGGATGCTTCCCCTCCTGAATGTGCTCATCAGGGGGTAAGGGCGGAACTTTTGATATCTTGTAATAGTCTTATAGATAACCGCGAACCCGCAGCCCCTGGTTGTGATATAGTGGCGGCTGAGTTCTGCCCAACTGCCTTTGGTGCGGATGTGTTTAATTCGATTTGCGATGCAGATTATAGGGTACAGCAGGTTGCCGCCTGTCGTGCGGATACGACTGCGGATCCGGATGGTGGGTGCGTTGATCTTATTGCCAATAACTGCGAGGTGGGTAATACCAACCCCGAATGCGCGATTGCGACCGCACCCGTTTGGGAAGATTATGCGGTGAATTCTAATAATACTGCCAGATTGACTGTTTTGGATGAAGCTGGGGCAGATGACCCCGTTTTCAATTATGTTAAGGCGGGCGCGGATGGGCTGAACCTTGACTTTATCAAAGACGAAAGCGGCGATTTTAAAACAGGCGGGATACCCGCCGTCGATGCCGTAACACGGGAAGTCACCGGCATAGGCGAAGACGGCGTGGAGGTAACAATCACGGTAACCGACACGTTTGGGGTCGGTGCACGTTGGGCGCACATCCTTCGCTATTCCCAAGACGAAAACGAATTCCGTGACACAACCCGTACAACCACGATTGCCGATGAAAGGGTTTTAAAATCATACGATGGCGGTACGTATGAGGATACGGCAAAGACCAGTGGTGTTGCCTTTGCCAGTATTAATTATGGCGGTTTCGCCTATGATAGCGTGCATGGCTACCAAAGATACTATGCTGGGATTTTATCTGGTACCGATTTGGGCGGGGTTCTTACCACTAAAACAGAAACTGAATGGACGGGGAAATTTGGCATCATGGTCTCTGGTCGGTATTATACAAAAGATTTCACTTTGACGATTGATTTTACTGGAAAGACAATTTCGGGGTCTGATACTCATAAACACCAAACACAAACCCAAAATGAAGCTGGTCAGTTCGAAAGGTTTGATCTTGGTATAACCGAAAAACTTACCTTGGCGGGGAATTTCAACGATGCGGGTGTGATATATGGGACTTCAAAGTTTGAACGGTCTATTGCTTCTAATCTTCAGATATATGGTTGCACAAACTCTTTGTGTACGCTGAGGACTTATCAGACTACGACAGAGGGTAGTGGGGGTCGTGTTAATGTTAAGGATGGGGAATTTATTAAATACACCTCTACTGGGTCGCTGACTGGTTTGATTGGCGAGCGGGGCGCGGTTGGTGTCTTTGTATCTGATGGTGCGAGTAATGAGGCTGGTTCATATGTCGGTGGGTTTGTTGTTGATAATCCCGATGTATCGCCTGATTGTAGCGCTGCCGCGGGGACTCCGTTTGATTTGGTGCGGTGTCCAAATGCAGTCGAGGCGCGCCGCGACCTTTGTATAAATCGTGCCGAGGCAACAAATTTGCCATCTGATTTTAATGTTAATAGCCATTGCGACACGGTAGAGCTGGTGGCTCTGATTTGTAGATCCAATGTCGCCCCGCTTGATTCGCTTTGCACGGATGATTTTTATGATGATACCCGTCAGCGGGTCTGTGGCAGTCAAGATGTTGATAATCCATCACAAGCGCTCTGCGTAGGTGTTATTGAAAAGCTCTGCACGGCAGAACCATTTAACGCAAGAGCGGGCGCAGGCGGGAACACGAATAAATTGGATTGTTTGAATGCGACCTCTCAGAAATATATTGATGCGCGGAAGACGCGGATTGCGCTTTGTTTGGATGAAGCCACCGACGATGACCCACTTTGCGCCCAAGCGGGTGTTTCTGCGGTTTTGGCAACCTGTGCTGCCGACCCACTTGATGCGGCTTGCACGGGTGATATTGCAGAGCATTATACGGAGGCAAGGAATACGCGCCTTACGACCTGTCGCATGGACGCGGCCATGCGGGGTGATGTGATTTGCACGGGTTCTTTGCCAACGATTTGTGCGTCTGGCGATACGCCGTTTTCTGATCTTTGTGTTAATAACGATATCGCACGGATAGCGGCGGTAGAGTCCTGCCTTGCCTCTGCAACGGCGGATGCGGATGTTTGTAATACGGTTGTTTTGAATGGTGAGACTGTGAAAGGTTGTCTTGCCGACCCGTATAACGAGGCTTGCGCGGATACCGTGTTTTATGCCGCACGGGCGAAAATTTGCGAAACGGAGGCAACCAGCTTTACGGCGGGTTGTCTTACCGATAGTGATTTTGCCAGTAATTATCGCCCTGTAGAAGTTGCAGAGGCGAGTCGGGAGGCGTTCCTTGCACGGTGCACTGATCCTGATCCCGCTAGGGATAAGGCAGGTTGCCATACCATTGCTGCACGGGAAGCACGGGCGGCGTTGATTACGCGGTGTGCTGATACGAGTATGCCTAGGACGAATTGTGATACCATTATTGCCAATAACACAACGCTTTTGGCATGTATTGCTAATCCGTTCTTGACGGATTGCTCGGCAGAGGCGGTTGCCTCCGCGTTAATGACGCACCGTGATGCGCTGGTTGCGCGGTGTGCTGATTCTGGTAATACGGATAAGACGGGCTGTGAAGGGGCTGTCGGCGGTTCAACGATTGCGAGCTGTATTACGACTCCGTCTGGGACGGATTGCGCGGCGAGTGGTGCATTTGCTAGCTATGTTGAGGTTGATTGCAGAATGACGGCAAATCTGTTTGCCCCGCGATGTCAAGATGGAATTGATGAGGCGGTTATCATCGCACGGGCAGAGCTGGCGTTGGGCTGTGCTGCGAATACGGGTACTGGCTGTGATACGATTATAGTCTCTGGCAGTTTAACGGTTAATCATTGCAATACCAATCCGTTTGCGACAGGATGCGAAGATGCTGCCTTTGCCAATGCCCGCCGTGTTAGTTGTATAGGAAATTCCAGCCAAGATGGTTGTAGCGTGGCAGAGGGGCAGGGGGTTACCAGTTATGTTCAGGGTGGCGCGAGCGAACTGGACTTAGGCGAGTCGATATACAAACATGACAACACCTTGACTTTGGACGTAGATGAAGGCGTGATTTATGTTGAAGATGACCCCAAAACAAAGAACATAGATGAAAGCGTTGCCCTTGATAACAACGGCGATCCAATCCCTGATAACAAGGGTACGCCCCGAGACGAAAGCAGGGTGTTGGTGGTGTTGCCTGATGACAATACAGGTACGCCCGATATAAATGAAAGCAGATATTTAAGAGAGGGGATTGTAAAAGGCGGTTTGACCTTGAACAATCTTGTGGTGGCAACGGATAATGAAAATCATGGGTTTGCCTTTGCTTATATACCAGAGGGACGTGGCGGTAGTGATGGCACGGACAGATACTATGCTGGGTTGCTATCTGGCACGGATGTGGTTGGCTCGCTTGGTGGGGCACTTACCGCGGCACCTGTCGATGCGACTTGGAATGGCAAGATTGCCATCGTCAGTGGGCTTGGCGGGGAGGTTTTAACCGAGCAGGCGGATTTTGTCCTAACCATTGATTTTGACAATAAAACCCTTAAGTCGGGCGATATTGCCGTACCAAGACTAGGCGGGTTGTTTGCCATAGATGGCAAATTCACCACTCCAGCCGTTGCAACTGATTCGGGCGTGATTTATGGCGCAACCCGTTTGTGGGAAGATTTTGCTGGCGGGTTGTCTTCCATCGGTTCGGTTATCGGGCTTATCGGGCAAGACGGGGCGGTTGGCGCGTTTATATCCTCTGGCGAGGGTGCGCTGGTGAATACCCTTGGCGAATACGCGGGCGGGTTTGTTGCCAGTGAAACCGCACCTGACCTTACCCCTCCTGTCGTTGATGCCTGTAATTCCGTTGATAATGTGCTAAATCCAGCCTGCGCCAATACCCCATATGATATTGGCTCTTGCGTGGTTTATGACCTTGATACGTTAAAGGCAGAAAGCAGTCCAACCGCACCCCAAATGAGGTGTATTCCTGTTTTGGAACGCATCATTGCCCGTGAAAAGGCTTGTGCGGGCGAAGCCGACCTTAACAACCCGACAGAGCCATTGTGTGAAGCTGTTATTGCGCAGGCTTGCGATGGTAGCATATTCAAAACCGATGCTGGCACGGGGGATACAAAATTTGATTGCATGAGTGTAACCCGATATACTGCAAGACGGACGCATATTTGTTCCATACCCGCCTATCGGGATGGGGCTACTGTAGAACTTAACGGGCGGGTGTTTGTGACCCCGGGGATTGATGCCTGTGACACTATTATTGCCCGTGATATTTGCATGGATAATCCCTTTGCCCAAACAAAGACTCGCAACCCTGCCAATCTGTGTGGTGCCAGCTATAATATGGCGCGTGAAACAACCTGTGCGCAGGATATTATTAATGTTGTAAGTGCGGGTGCGGGCGTTGCATCAGATACGGTTTCTGCCGCGAATGCCGCCCCCACTAGGTGTTTTGATACGATACTCCGGGCTTGCGCCGATAATCCGTTTGATACCACGCTTTGTTCTGCCGACAATGTTGATTTTACCGCCCAGCGGGTGATTGCGTGTAATGCCGATATGACTGTGTCTGATACCTGTGCAATGGTTATATCAACGAGTTGCCCCCTTGATGGCACCCCGCGTAATGCAGGGTGTCGTAGCGCGCGTTTCACCGAATGGGCGGATGATTATAACGCGGATGATTATAACGCGAATGATTCTGAGGCGGATGATTCTGACGCGGCAGTGGCGATTATTCCCGAAGATGAAACCAAAAAGGCGCGGATTTTATTGGGGCGAGCCAATGGTCTTGATACGAAAACGAATGTCACATCAATCCATGCACCTGAATTCGTTTTAAGGCTCAGCCTTAATAAATATAACCGTGTTCCCCACGCGACTGAGAGGCAAGTTGTTAAAGTCATTGATCCCGCCAACCCGCTGAATCTTATTGACAAAACCATACCTACCTATACAAATGTATTGAACCAGGATTACGCCAGTGGTATTGCCGTGTTCAGCGCGACTACAACCAATGGTACGATTGGGCATTATGCTGGTATATTGTCTGGCACGGATGTGGGTGCGCCGATAACCGACAACTCTGAGGCTGTTGCCGAATGGCGCGGCGATTTTGCCTGGGTTTCTGATGATGGTGCGCAGGTGAAACGGGCGTATGGCTTTAGGCTTAACGTTAATTATGATGCAGGCACAATCAGCACGCCAACTGAATTTCGTATTACAGATGCGCCAACTGAGAAGCGTGTTACAGATGCGCTGGGACATGTGCCGGGCCATGTAAATACCGATAGTCTGTCGCTAAACGCCTTTTGGAAGAGCAATGGTATATTGATTGGAACAACGACATTGTGTAGTCGTTTTATCCCCGCCATCGGAAATATCCTTGACAACTGTGTGGATGAGAGCAAAGGCACTTTAACAGGCATGATTGGTAATGATGGCGCGGTTGGTGTTTTTGCCAGCAATGACGAGCAACCCCTTGCCTATGCCGGTGGGTTTATTGCCAAACCGACAACCGCTCCTGCGGTTCGTACCATTCTGACCGCGATACCAGCAACGGGGGAAACTTGGGTAACTGAGACTAGTCCGCTGACTGCGAGTACTTTTACAAGTACTTTCGCTACGCAGTATCAAGCGAGCTTTATTGCAGGGTCGGAAGACGGATTGGGATTGGGCTTGAATCCTGTGACAGGAGTCCATAAGGATCGTAATTTCAGTAATGCCGACGAGTATCTCTTACGACTGGATGATACCAGCGGTGTTGCCTTTTTCTATGGTAATATTGGGGGCGAGCGTAAGGAAAGATTTTTTGCAGGTTTGCTCTCTGGTTCAACGGTTGGTGAAAACTTGCCATATAGGGCAAGGTATAATGTAGGCGAAGAGGCTGTCGCCACTGCCATTTGGGGCGGTACAATCAGTGGGATTTTTCCCGGACATGCCGATACAGAATTTGGCAGACCTCCCCCTCCCTCGGAGTTTCCACATGGAATTACCTTAGTCAACTCTACATCCCATGTAACGGATACAAATTTCCAACTTGAGATTAATTTTGAGGCTTCAACGATTAAAACACCAAAGGGCCAAGGTGTGTTCGGCGATCTTAACTTTAGATTTGATGGTAGATTTAATAGGAACGGAATAATAAGGGGGGATGTTATTGTCGCGGAGACTGACCGTGTTGACCGTGGCAATGGAAGATTTACCGGAATTATCGGAGAGACTGCCGCGATTGGCGTGTTTAGGGCTTCTAAAACAGTTGGTCAGCAACGCTATATCGGTGGGTTTATCGTCACCCCCTGTGGCTTTGATGTTTTTAACCCAACCTGTGCTGATAAGGATGATACCGCGGCGATAACCGCGTATTGCAACGATACAACCGCCAATAAGGGGACTAATCCGTTTAACGTTGGGTGTAATAATGAGGTTGGTATTGAAAGCCTCCGCACCGCGTATTGCACCAATACAACCGCCAATCTGAATAGAAATCCGTTTAACTTTAGGTGTAATGATGCGACTGATATTGAGATTTACCGCAGGATTGCCTGTGTGAATAGGGCGGATGTGGATACGCAGTGTCCGGTTTTGATTGTGGAGTTTTGCTTGGATGCGACCACCGATACAGGTTCAAATCCGTTTAATAATGTCTGTAAGCCCTTTGAAACGGATCCGTTGCACACAGATGATTTGAGCATTGCACGCAATAACGCGTGTTTAGACTTTGGTACGCAGGCAGCCGCAGCTTGTGCAGCTCGCGTTGTCCAAATCGGAAAATGTACACCTGCTGACCCTTATGCCTATGTCGGGTGTAATACGGCGGCGAACATTAATGATGGGCATAGACGGACGTATTGTGCGACCCCTGATGGGCTTGCCCACCCCTCCTGCCCGAATGCAAATTCTGGTAAGTGGGTGGCGAGTTTTACTGACGATGAAGAATTAACTATCAATCCAAACACCACCGCGCCGACAAACGAATTCTTGCAAATCGCGGATAAAACGATTAGCACGGCAGAAACGACATTGGCGAGTGGTGATGCTGGTGGCGAAGCACCAACCCCGACCACTCTGGACTTTGGCGAGTTTTCTTATGGTGGGTTATCATTGAGTGCGAATGACGGCTTGGCGTATTTTAACGGATATCAAAGCTCTACTTTGCATTATTACGCGGGGATTTTTGGCAGTACCGATTTGGGTGCGCCGATTGATGTTGATACAAACGTAATCTGGTCTGGGATGTTAAGCATTAACGGCACAGACGCGACTTTTCAGTTGGGTGTGGTATTTGATAGCGCGGGCGGCGTGGATAACACCGTTAAAGGATTTATTACAAATCCAATTGACGCAAATCCAAACGACCTGCTTATCGCTGGGACATTTGACGCAAAGGGCGTGATAACGGGCAAGGTTCATTTTGCTGATTTTACAGGTGATGTGGAAACGGAAATTGCTAACGATGATGCGAATGGTTCTTTATCAGGGCTTATCAGCACGCAGGGCGCGATTGCCGTGTTTATCAGTAAAGCAACGGGTGATACGGGCTATGCTGGCGGGTTTATTGCCACGCACTCGGTTGACATTTGTAAGGCGGATGTTTTTGATGCGGCATGTCCTGTTCGCACAAGTATCCCCGCGGTAAGGGCGTTCTGCATGAATATAACCGACAACGCCGGTACAAATCCGTTTAATGGCGGGTGTAGCCTGCGGTTTGACCTGAATACTGTGGCAACTGCCCAAAGGGATGCGTGTTTGAATTTTGCCACCTTCCCCGATGAGTCTTGCCAAACGCTTGGTTTGGTTAAGACGGCTTGCTTGGCCGACCCCTTTACCAATGCCGTGTGTGCAACCCGTAATGACTATGATACGATTGCAGGTGTGTATTGTGCGACCCCTGCGGGTATTGCCAACACCGCCAATTGCCCGAATGCAAATTCTGGTAAGTGGGTGGCGAGCTTTACAGGCGACAAGGAATTAAATACCAACCCAGACACCGCCTCGCCGACAAACGAATTTTTGCAAATTGAAGGCAACACGATTTCCACAATGGAAACGACAAAAGCGGCTAATGATGTTGGGGGCGAAGCACCAGACGTGACCACACTGAACTTTAGCGCGTTCTCTTATGGTGGCGTATCATTCCCTGCCGATGACGGTTTGGCGTATTTTAGCGGATATCAGGCCGATATTCTGTATCACTACGCTGGGATTTTTGCCACGAGTGATTTGGGTGCGCCGATAGCTATAAACACAGAACCAAACACAACTTGGGATGGGATGTTGAAACTTGGCGACGCGGAAGCGGCTTTTAATTTGACTGTGGTATTTGACGGCTCTAATAACACTGTTAAAGGCTTTATTGCAAATATAAGTGGCGCAAGCGATTTTCTTATTGATGGCACATTTAACGCAAAAGGCGTGATAACGGGCGATGTTCATTTTGATGTATTTGCCGATGAGACAACACCCGCGACCCCTGATACCTTTAATGGCGAGCTATCAGGGCTTATTGGCGCGGATGGCGCGGTTGCCGTGTTTACCAGTACTGCAACGGGTGATGTTGGCTATGCTGGCGGGTTTGTTGCCACACCCTTGGTTGCCACTTGTAAGGCGGATGTTTTTGATACGGCATGCCCTGTTCGGGAAAGTATCCCCGCGATAATGGCGTTCTGCACGAATATCATCGACAACGCGGGTGCGAATCCGTTTAATGCGGAGTGTATGGAAACAATACATGGTCAAATATCGGCGGCGGAACGTGATTCGTGTTTGGCTCATGCCATATTCCCCGATCCGACTTGCCAATCGCGTGGTTCGGTTAAGACGGCTTGCCAGCTTGACTACTTCGCACATGTTGGGTGTGAGGCCCGTGATGACTCTGCCGCGATTTTAGCTGTGTTTTGTGAGACTGACAAAAGTGTTGCCGTCGCCGAATGCCCGAATGCAACATCTGGCGATTGGGTGGCGAGTCTTCCAAACCTGAATACCGACCCCGCCACCGCCACCGACGCCAAAAACGAATTCTTGCAAATCGCGGATAAAACGATTTCTATAGCAGGAACGACAGCGGAGGAGAATGGCACGGGGGGCGACCCAACCCGAACCACTCTGGACTTTGGCGAGTTTTCTTATGGTGGGTTATCATTGAGTGCGGATGACGGCTTGGCGTATTTTAGCGGATATCAAGGCTCTACTTTGCATTATTACGCGGGGATTTTTGGCAGTACCGATTTGGGTGCGCCGATTGATGTTGATACAGACGTAACTTGGTCTGGGATGTTAAGCATTAACGGCGCAAATAAGGAATTTATTTTGACTGTGGTATTTAATAGTGCGGGCGGCATGGATAACACCGTTAAAGGGTTTGTTGCAAATCCAATTAACGCAAATCCAAACGACCTGCTTATCGCTGGGACATTTGACGCAAACGGCGTGCTAGAGGGCGATGTTCATTTTGCTGATTTTGCCAGTGAGACAACACCCGCGACCCCTGCACCCTTTAATGGTTCTTTATCAGGGCTTATCAGCACGCAGGGCGCGATTGCCGTGTTTATCAGTACTGCAACGGATGGTGCGGGTTATGCTGGCGGGTTTATTGCCACGCACTCGGTTGACACTTGTAAGGCGGATGTTTTTGATACGGCATGTCCTGTTCATACAAGTATCCCCGCGATAAACGCGTTCTGCACGAATATAACCGACAACGCGGGTACAAATCCGTTTAATGCGAATTGTAGTCAAGCATCGGACTCGAATGCTGTGGAAACTGCCCAGAGGGTTTTGTGTTTAGCCGATGCCACCTTCCCCCATGTGGATTGCCAAACGCTTGTTTTGGTTAAGATAGCTTGTGTTGCCGACCCCTTTACCAATGCCGCGTGTGCAACCCGTATTGACTATGACACGATTTTGGCTGCGTATTGTGCGACCCCTGAGGGTTTTGCTAACCCCGCCAATTGCCCGAATGCAAATTCTGGTAGGTGGGTGGCGAGTCGTACAGACCTGAATACCGATCCCGCCACCACCGACGCTAAAAACGAATTTTTGCAAATCGCGGATAAAACGATTTCTACAATGGGAACGACAAAAGAGGCTGCTGGCGCGGGCGGTGACCCAGAAATGAGAACACTGAACCTTAGCGAGCTTCACGCATCATTCAGTGCCGATGACGGCTTGGCGTATTTTAGCGGATATCAAGGTGATGATTTGCATCACTACGCTGGGATTTTTGGCACGAGTGATTTGGGTGCGCCGATAGCCGAGGATGGCTTCAGTGCAGGTTGGACTGGGATGTTAAGCATTAATGGCACGAGCAAGGAACTTACCTTGACTGTGGCATTTAGTGGCTCTACTGGTACAGTTGATGGGTTTGTTGTAGATGCAATGGGCGCAAAGGATTTTCTTATTGATGGGGACTTTACCGCAAACGGCGTGATAACGGGCGATGTTCATTTGTTTGAATTTACGAATGATATCCAAACGACAATTGCTACTGAGGATGCGAATGGCGACCTATCAGGGCTTGTTGGTGCGGATGGCGCGGTCGCCGTGTTTATCAGTGATGAAAAGGGTGCTACGGGCTATGCTGGCGGGTTTGTTGCCGCACCAGATCCTCAGGCGAGCTTTGCCGATTGGGTGGGCGGTTTTGCTGGCGGGTTTAATAATAGCCAAACTCTGCTGGATGTAGGGGCGGATGTCACTGGATTTGCTGCTGATACGACAAGTTTTATTACATTAAACGATGCCGATAAGATTATTTTAGCTAACGAGACTGCTATTGATCCGACTATTTTGCGTTTGGATAGTACGGCTTTAGAAGGGCAAAAGGGTTATGAAAGCGGTGTCGCGTTTTGGCATGGCATGGTTGGCACGACTCCGCAATACTATGCTGGTTTGCTGGTCGGTACGGATTTGGGCGCGCCCCTGACGGATGATACCAAGGATGGGACTTGGACTGGGAAAATAGACGGTATAACAAATGGCGATATTTTAGATGAAACGGAAATAAAATTTCAGATTACGTTTAACGCTTCTTTCAGAAATCATGTCGGGACGATTAGATCTATTGCCAATGAAGATAATCATGTTTATGTTGATGATGATACTCTTGGCGCGGTTAATGTGAATGCGCCCAACACTGGCGGTGACGCATTTAACAACACCTTTGACTTCTCTGGTCTTTTTAATGAGCAGGGTGTGATTAGGGGATCAGTGTCACATAGAAATAACGGCGGGGATGTTAGCGGATTCTCCAATGGTACATTCACTGGTTTGATTGGCGAAGTTGGCACGGTTGGCGTATTCAAAAGCCATGATAATCAACCGTACGATTTCATCGGCGGGTTTGTCGCAACCCCCCCTGCTGGTAATTAATCCAAACTGGCATTTAACATCTGTGGCAGAGGGTGTGGATATATCCCATCGGCGTTCAAACCTTGGTGCATAAACCGGGGTATCAGTTCCTAAAACCCCATAAAAATAAGCCAATTCCCCCTATCATAAAAAATAAATCGTTTTTCCTATTGACACCCCGCGTGGTTTTATGTTATCGGTCACATAAGAACTATTAATGGGGAACACACCGCTATGCCACAATCCATGATGCTCGTTGAAAAGTGCAGCCATTGCATCAGTTGGTATAATATCGACACAGGGGCGCGGCAAGGGCGGCTTGCCCTGCCCGATTATCCGCACGAGTTCGTTGTCGATGCCGATTTGAAATACGCCTATGTCGGGCATTACGGGGTGCAAAATTCGGGGATTGAGGGATTGGATGGACGGTCTGTCCTTGTTATTGATATTGAAAAACAGGAAATCGCGCATACCTACGATTTGGGCGACCACGCTCGCCCGCACGGGATTGATTTGGATCAGTGCGGGCGGCTTTATGTGTTATCGGAATACTCGGCGCATCTGCTGGTAAAAGAAAACCCTCGCGCCTTTGATCAAGGCTGGGATTACATAACCTCAACGGGCGGACGCAAAAGCCATCTGTTTGCTTTGCAAGGCGATGGGCAACGCGCCTATTCTATGAATTTGGACTCTGGCGATGTAACCGTTTTTAACCCCTATGATACCGCCGCCCCGATTTCCATTAAAACAGGGGAAAAGCCGGAAGGCCGATGTTTGCGCGAATCGGCGGGGATTCTTTACACCAGCCAAAGGATTTCAAACACGGTTGCCATTATTGATACAAACACTTTACAAGTGACGCGCACCTTTCCAACACCGAACGACCCGTGCCGTGTTTATTACGATTCCAAACGCAATCGTTTGGTGACTATGAATCATTCAGGTGGCAGTTTTTCTGTGTTTGATGAGCAAACGGGGCAGATGCTCCATGAGCAAAAAACCCCCGCCAACCCTTTGGCTTTGTGTATTGATGAGGCGCAGGATTTTGCCTATATCGCGATTGATTGCCAACAAGTGCAGAGGTTTAATTTGGATAGTTTTGAGGTGGTGCAAACCTTTGATACAGGCAAAGAACCCGATGTGATGGTGATATTGCCCGATGGCTATTCGCGCAAATGGGGGATACATTGATGAAACCGTGTATTGCAATTATAGCGGGGGATCCGTCTGGCATAGGGGCAGAGCTGATTGCCAAATTACTGGCGCAGGATGGGGTTTTGCCCGCAGCAAATATCGTTCTGATTGGTGATAGTCATCTTTGGCAACGCGGCGGCGAACAGGCGGGTGCGCCGATTGTTCTTAATACAATAAACTGTACCGATAAAATAACTGGGCTTTGCCATATTGACATGAACACGATAAATCCCCAAGAGGTCAAAATCGCCGAGGTAACGCAAGCTGGCGGTCATACCTCGTTGCGGTGTTTGGATAAGGCGTTGGATTTGGCGGTTGCGGGGGCGGTTGACGCTGTATTGTTTGCTCCGTTTAATAAGGCGGCGATGACTTTGGCGGGTTTGAATGCAGAGGATGAACATAAATATATCGCGCGATATCTTGGCTTTGATGGCTATCATTCCGAAATAAATGTGCTGGATGATTTGATGACCACGCGGGTAACCAGCCATATTGGTCTGCGTGATGTTGCAAAAAATATCAATCAAGAGGCGATATTAAATGCTATAAATTTGGCTTATGATACCTTGCGCCGTGCGGGTAATCCGCGCCCGCGTATTGCTGTTGCCGCATTAAATCCCCACGCTGGCGATAACGGAAAATTCGGGCGGGAGGAGATTGATATCCTGCAACCCGCCATTCATAAAGCCCAAGAAAAACAGATGGATGTAAGCGGACCTTGGCCGTCTGATACTGTGTTCCTCCGCGCCAAACGGGGCGAAGTTGATGCGGTTGTGACGATGTATCATGACCAAGGGCAAATCGCGATAAAGCTGATGGGGTTTGAACGCGGTGTGACGGTTGCGGGTGGTTTGCCAATTCCCATAGCCACACCCGCGCACGGCACCGCCTTTGATATTGCTGGGCAGGGCAAAGCCAATGTTGGGGCAACCAGACAGGCGTTTGATTTGCTTGTACGTATGGGTAAAAATAATCATAAAATAGGAGAGTCACAATGACAAAAATAAAATCAATCCGCACCCGCGTTTGGAACTGGAAAGGACCAACCGTTCCGCCTTCGGGGAATTTTTGCACCAATGCGTCCGATGCGCTGGGGATGAAGGGCGATGCTATGGCTTCGTTCCGTTTTCACCAATGGCTCACCTGCGAAGTGGAAACCGAAGACGGTACAATCGGGATTGGCAATGCCGCGCTTGCGCCCTCGGTCGTTAAAACCGCGATTGATGATTGGTACGCGCCGTTGGTTATTGGCGAAGATCCGTTTGATTATGCTTATATCTGGGAAAAGATGTATCGGCGGACTCACGCTTGGGGGCGTAAAGGTATTGGCATGACGGCAATGTCCGCGATTGATATTGCGATTTGGGATTTGATGGGCAAACTTGCTGACAAACCCGTGTTTAAATTGCTGGGCGGGCGCACAAAAGAAAAAATCCCCGTGTATTATTCAAAGCTGTATTCGGGCGAAATTAACGCTATGCAGGAGGAAGCGCAAGTCGCTAAAGACGCTGGTCATAGTGCCTATAAGATGCGGTTTGGGTGGGGGCCAAAGGACGGTATGGCTGGCATGCGTGAAAATATTGACCGATGTGCGGCCGTGCGCGAAGTCATCGGCTATGAGTCAGATTTAATGCTGGAATGTTATATGGGTTGGAATTTGGATTACACCAAACGAATGCTGCCAAAGCTGGCAGAATTTGAACCGCGCTGGTTGGAGGAACCAGTGATAGCCGATGATGTGCAAGGATACCGCGAATTAAACGCCATGAATATCATCCCGATTTCTGGCGGTGAGCATGAGTTTTCCATTATCGGTTGCAAAGATTTGTTAGAGCAAAAAGCCGTCAGCGTTCTGCAATATGATACGAACCGTGTTGGTGGCATTACCGCCGCCCAGAAAATCAACGCGATAGCAGAGGCGTTTCAAATCCCCGTCATTCCCCACGCTGGTCAAATGCACAACTATCATTTGACTATGGCGAATGTGAATTGCCCGATTTCCGAATATTTTCCAGTGTTTGATGTTGAGGTTGGCAACGAGCTGTTTTACTATATTTTTGATGGCGACCCTGATGCGACTGATGGCTATTTACAGCTGGATGATAATGTGGCGGGTTTGGGGATTACGATTTCCGATAAGCACCTGCATAATTTTGATATTACGGAGTAGCCGATGAAACGTATTTACAAAGGAATTTGGCCTGTCGTGCCTACGCCGTTTTTTGATGACGGCAGGATTGATACGAACGGTATGAAGCGGGTTTTGGATTTCACCATTGATTGTGGAGTCGATGGTCTGTGTATTTTGGCTAATTTTTCTGAACAGTTTTTAATTTCAGATGCAGAACGTGAAAATCTCGTGCGATTGTGTTTAAGGCATGTTGCGGGGCGTGTGCCTGTGATTGTGACTATCAGCCATTTTGCCACGCAGATTGTCGTTGAACGTGCCCAGATGGCAAAGGATTTGGGCGGTGATATTGTGATGATGATGCCACCTTATCATGGGGCGTTGTTAAAGGGCTCTCCCCAAGATATCTTTGAGCAGTTTGCCGCCGTAGGCAAAGTTGGCATTCCGATTATGGTGCAAGACGCGCCTTTATCAGGGGTTGATTTACCCGTGGATTTACTGGTGAAAATGGCGAAAGAGATTGAAATGCTGAAACTGTTTAAAATAGAATGCCCGCGTGCGGCGGATAAATTGCGGGTATTGATTGCGATGGGTGGGGACGCGATCCAAGCACCTTTTGATGGCGAGGAAGCGATTACTCTGCTGGCGGATTTACAGGCAGGGGCAACGGGTGCGATGACCAGTGCGATGATTCCCGACCAGATAAAACCAGTGATTGACCTTTACGCAAGCGGCGATTCCGTGGCGGCGATGGCGGCCTATGGGCGCGTCCTGCCCGCGATAAATCATGAAAACCGACAGTGCGGTTGGCGTTCGACAAAGGCGGCGATGGTGGCAGGTAATATTATCAAATCCAGTTTTTGCCGTCATCCAATTCGCCCGTTACACGCGGATACAAGAAAACTTTTAATAGAGCTGATTCAACCCTTGGATCCGCTCGTCCTAAAATGGGGGAAATAATTATGCTTAAGGGATTAAATTTAATTGATGGGGCTTGGATTGGCTCTGATACTTTGGTGGCCAGTGCTGATTTGGATGGCTTTGAATTTGCCCAGGCGAGCGTTGCCCAAGTGGATAGTGCCGCCCGTGCAGCTCGGCGTGATTTTCGCGCCTATTCATCCCAGACACGCACCGCTCGCGGTGATTTCTTGGAACGGATCGCGACAGAGATTGACGCGTTGGGCGATGAAATAACAAAAATAGGAATGCAGGAAACGGGCTTGCCAGAGGCGCGTTTAATAGGGGAGCGCGGGCGGACAACCGCGCAACTGCGCATGTTTGCAGGTTTGATTAAAGATAAAGCCTATCTTGATCAACGGATAGATAAAGCCTTGCCCGACCGTGCGCCCTTACCACGCCCTGATATTCGCCTAACCCATAAAGCAATAGGTCCGGTTGTGGTTTTCGGTGCGTCAAACTTTCCCTTGGCGTTTTCCACGGCTGGCGGTGATACAGCGTCGGCTTTGGCGGCGGGGTGTCCAGTGATTGTCAAAGGTCACAGTGCCCATGCGGGTACTGCCGAATTGGTTGCCCGTGCGATTGCCACGGCGATAACCGCCACAAATATGCCGCCTGCTACCTTTCAAATGGTGCAAGGTTCGGGGCGCAAAGTTGGCGTGGGGTTGGTGCGCCACCCCGAAATCACCGCCGTTGGTTTTACTGGCTCTTTGGCTGGGGGTCGTGCGCTTTATGATGAATGCCACACCCGCACCCGCCCGATTCCGTTTTATGGCGAATTGGGCTCGGTTAATCCTATGTTTTGTTTGCCTGCGGCACTGTCCGCGCGTGGGGCCGATATTGGCACGGGCTGGGCTGGGTCATTAACGATGGGCGCTGGGCAGTTTTGCACAAATCCAGGAGTTGCGGTTATGGTTAAAGGCGCGGCTGCCGATGCGCTGGAAACCGCCTGCGTTACCGCGCTTCAAACCATGGGCGAGCAAAAAATGCTGACCGATGGGATTCACCAAGCCTATCTGCAAGGTGTTGCCAAATTCAGCGAATTGATGCAAGAAATCGGCGCCTGTGGAATGGCAACAAAACCACGCCATGCTCTGCCGTCTTTGTTCAAAATCTCCGCTAAGGAGTGGATGAACACCCCCGCATTACAGCACGAGGTTTTCGGCGCAGCAGGGATTATTGTTTTGGCCGATGATGTGGCACAGATGATAGAGCTGGCCGAAAGGCTGGAAGGGCAATTAACGGCAACCGTGCATTTGGATGGGGATGATAAATCCCTTGCGCAATCCTTGATACCTATTTTGGAAGAAAAAGCTGGGCGGATTTTATGCAACGGATTCCCAACGGGGGTAGAGGTTTGCGCGGCAATGATGCACGGCGGACCTTATCCTGCCTCCACCGATGTCCGCGCCACCTCTGTCGGGACCTTGGCGATTGCGCGGTGGTTGCGCCCTATATCGTACCAAAACATGCCGCTTGACTTGTACCCCGCAGATATGGAATAATACCCTTAGTAAGGAAAACCTTAATAAGGAAAATCGCGTGGGTAATAAATCATCAATCGTAACTATGAGAGATGTGGCAAAAGCCGCAGGGCTATCGCGTATGACGGTTTCACGTGCGTTAAAAAAAGACAGTCCGATTGCCAAAGAAACTCGCGACCATGTTTTGAAAATCGTGCGTGAGATGAACTATCTGCCAGACCACATGGCGGGCAGTCTTTCGACAAAACGTTCGGGCTTTGTTGCCGCGATTTTGCCCAGTTTGAATAATTTACACTTTGCCCAAACCGTGCAGGGCTTGACGCAAGAGCTGGAAAAACACGGGTTGCAAATCTTACTGGCGCATACGGATTATTCGCCCGATCGCGAAGAACAGGTGGTGGAAACGATTTTATGTCGCCGTCCAGAGGCTATTGTTTTATCCTATGATGGTCACACCGATCGTACCCGTGCGTTGTTATCCGCCGCCTCCATTCCAGTGATAGAGATTTGGGAGCAACCGAAACAGCCATTGAACTACACAATCGGGTTTTCAAACCACGATGCCGCCTATGATATGACTAAGGCGTTGATTGAAAAGGGCTATAAACGGATTGTTTTTCTGGGTGAGAAAAATGACGATTGGACGCGCGGCGCGGCGCGGCGGCGTGGGTTTATTGATGCGATGTCCGCCGCTGGATTGCCAACAAACCGTATCGTGCAACACGGTATTCCCCCGCTGAGTATAGAGGCAGGGGCGCAAGCCGCACCGATGATTTTGCAAAGATTCCCCGATGTTGATTGTATTTTCTGCGTGTCCGATTTGCCCGCCTTTGGCTTGATTAACGGGCTATCGCATTTGGGCAAATCTGTACCGAATGATATATCGCTGGTTGGATTCGGTAATTTTGAAGTGTCGCGTTTTGCTACGCCGTCTATTTCCACGGTTTTTGTTGATCCCTTGGAAATCGGACGGCAATCAGGGATTTTAATTAACCGATTATTGGGGTCGCACTCGCCCGAATCTGGACAAAAAATAGCATCAAATTATATCGTGCCAACGCGGTTAGAATTTCGCGATAGCACAAAATTGTAACGAATCGGGTATATCCGTAAAAACGGTAAAAACCCAAAAATTGGTAAAAAAGGCAAAAAAATCGTCTAATTTCGGCTTTTTTACTGTTTTTTACCTTGTGTTATCGGTCACAATTTGTGACTGTGACCGATAACATAAAAATAGAAAGCAAATCCTTTGCCCAAAATACGACTAGAAAATCTAACAAAACGCTATGGTGCGACGGAGGTTTTGCACAGCATTAATTTGGCGATGGAGGCGGATGAATTTACCGTTCTGGTGGGGCCCTCTGGGTGCGGGAAATCTACGACCTTGCGGATGATTGCTGGATTGGAATCGGTATCGGGGGGCGAGATTTATGTCAATGACAAACCCATCAGCCATATGGAGCCAAAAGACCGCGATTTGGCGATGGTGTTCCAAGATTACGCACTTTATCCCCACATGAATGTCGCGGAAAACATGTCCTTTGCCCTGCGCTTGCAAAAACAGCCGAAAGATGTGATTGCCAAACGCGCCAAGGAGGTTGCCGAAATTGTTGGATTGGGTGATCTTTTGCATCGCAAACCCGGCGAATTATCGGGCGGGCAACGTCAGAGGGTTGCCATGGGGCGTGCGCTGGCTAAGGATAGTTCTATCTTTTTGTTTGATGAACCGCTATCAAATCTGGATGCCAAATTGCGCACTCAAATGCGGGCGGAATTGGCGCAGTTGCGCCAGCGGGTAAAGAAAAATATGATTTATGTAACGCATGATCAGATAGAGGCGATGACTCTTGCCGATAGGATTGTTGTCATGCACGGCGGGCATATCCAACAACAAGGCACGCCAGAGCAGTTGTTCAAACACCCCGCGAATAAATTCGTTGCTGGATTTTTGGGCATGCCGCCGATGAATTTCCTAAATGCGCAGATTGAAGAAAAATCGGGCAGTATTTTTATTACTGGCGATGGCTTTTCAATAAAACTGACGGGCGAGCGGGCAAAAACCGCAAAAACCGTTAAAGATAATAAAATCACTTTAGGCGTTCGTCCGTCTGATTTGAATTATAACCCAAAAGCGTCCAAAGATTCGTCTTTGGACCTAAATGTTGCAGTATCCGAATACATCGGTGCGCAATCTGTCCTGATCTGTGATTGTGGTAAAGCCAATATCACGGTGGAGTTGAAATCAGAAACCCCTATCGCCTTAGGCGAAAGGCTTCGTTTTGGTATCAACGCGGACGCTATTCATCTGTTTGATTATCAAACAGGGAATACAATTTAACTATCATCAGTATCAAAAGGAGAAAAATCATGCTGAACATACTTAAAACTCTTACCGTTGGCGCGGGGGCTTTGGCACTGGCTGCCACAACCGCGCTGGCCAATCCCTATGCGGATTACAAAGGCACCACGCTCGTGGTGAATTTTCCGGCACATCCGCATTACAATGCGGTTATGA
The DNA here is from genome assembly GCA_959347425.1 of uncultured Amylibacter sp. Next base: position 1,437,379 of record OY365741.1, read on the forward strand.
AAATTTTGCCACAATTCACCGCCGAGACGGGTATTAAAGTTGAGGTGGATCAACTGCCTTATCTGAAAATGCGCGAACGCCAAACGCTTGAGCTGGCACAAGATGAGGGCGATTATGATTTAATCGCCTATGTTGTGTTTTCAAAGGCGGATTATGTTTATGCCGACCAGTTGGAAAACTTGGCGCGGTATTTTATGAATCCAAAGCTATCTGACCCAAGCTATGATGCCGATGATTTAATCGACGGCTATGTCTATAATATCGGGTTTGCTGGTGGTAACAAGGGCTATTTGCAGGGTAAGACTGGGTCTTTATTCGGGATGCCTTATGGGTCTGAAACATCCGTGTTGGGCTATCGCAAGGATATCTTTGAAAAGCACGGATTGGAAGTGCCGACAACCTATGCAGAGATGCTGGATATCGCGTGTAAAATCCCTGGGCTGGAACCCGGAATGGGCGGGCTGTCGTCCCGTGCTGCCTCTGGTCACCACGCAGCACATGCGTTTTTGCTGCACCTTGCCCCGTTGGGCGGGCGCGTCTTTGACGATCAGTGGAATCCAATCGTGAATAACGCGCAAGGTGTTCGTGCCGCGCAAGCGTTAAAAACTATCGTTGATTGCGGACCAGAAGGTGCCGCCAGCTTTGGTTTTGGTGAGGCGTTGGGGTCATTCCTAAACGGCGATACCGCCATGTTCTTGGATACAACGGTTGTTGCTGGGCAAATTGATGACCCCGATAAATCAAAAGTTGTTGGCAAAGTTGGCTGGGCGGTGCATCCAATGGGGACGCGTCGTGGCTCTCAAACCGGTGGGTTTGGTATTGGTATTCCAAAGAATGCCGAAAACAAAGAAGCCGCGTTTTTGCTGATGCAATGGTTAACATCAAAAGCGGGCGATAAGGCTGTGGCTTTGGCGGGCGGTAATCCATCGCGGTTTTCCACTCATGCTGATGCCGATGTTAATGCGAAGTTCCCCCACATGGCGACTTTTGGCGAGGCTTTGAAACACGCCGATCCAGATTGGCGGCCGATTATTCCAGTATGGGGTAAGATTAACGCCGACCTTGGCACGACTTTATCAAAGGTTTTGACCGAGGGTTTGGATATCCAAACTGCGCTTGATGGTGTGGCAGAGCGCACCCGTGCTGTGATGGACGAGGCGGGTTATTATACTTGGCAATAAAGCCACAATAAAAACCACAGGGAAACCACAGAGAAATCACAGAGAAATCACAGAGAAACTAAAGGGCGGGGCGGTTTTTATCGCCCCGTCGCCTTTAATACCCACCAATAAAATAAAGATGGATAAGCTATGCGCAGTCTAATGAACAGAGCCACGCCCTATGTTTTCATGGCGCCAGCCGCGTTTATCATGGTTATTATTTTACTGTATCCTCTGGGCTATATGGTTTATGGCTCTTTCCGTGCGTGGGATCCAAGCCAAGCCTTGGGCGATTCGGCATTTGTCGGATTAAAGAATTATATCACGTTATTTTACGACCCAAGCTTTCGCGAAAGCACGGCGGTTACTTTGAAATTCGCAATCTCGGTCGTGGCGATAGAAATGGTGCTGGGTGTTAGCCTTGCCCTGTGTTTGGATCGCAATATCCGTGGAATGTCGGTTCTGCGCACCTTGTTTATTCTACCGATGATGATTGCCCCTGTTGTTGTCGGTTTGATGTGGCGTTATATGTATCATCCAACGGTCGGCACATTTAATCGGTTTTTAAAATCGTGGGGGTTTGAGGGTGTGGATTGGCTGGGGCAACACGCTCTGCTATCGGTTATTATTGCTGATATTTGGCAATGGACTCCGTTTATTTTTATTCTAACACTGGCGGCCTTGCAGTCGTTGCAAAAATCCACTTTAGAGGCGGCACGGATTGACGGCGCAACCGCGTGGCAAGAAATCCGTTATATTAAAATTCCGCTGATGATGCCCGTGTTAATCGTGACATGTTTGTTGCGGTTAATTGATGCCTTTAAGGTACTGGAAGTCATTTTGGTTATGACCGAAGGCGGCCCTGGATTATCAACCGAAATTCTGGCTTTGCGGATATCGCGCACGGCAACCGAGTTTCGCGAGTTGGGTGTGGCGGCGGCTATGTCCAATTATCTGTTAATGATGCTCTTGACCCTTACGCTGGCAATGTTTATTTATAATAAATTGCAAGAGGTAAGGACGGCGCGTCTGAATGCCCTTGCCCAACAGGAGGAATAACGGATGAGCCAATCTTACGATAAACAACACCCCGCTTTTTATGCCGTTCTGGCTGTGCTGATTTTTATGTCGGTTGGCCCAGTCGCCTTGATGTTCGTTAATTCGTTCAAACTGGATGTGGATATTACCTCTGGTACGTCTGGGTTATTGTTTCTGCCAACGATACAAAATTACGAAACCGCGCTTTGCGATGTTTTGTGGTATGAATTGGATCATTTGGATTTTTGTTCGTTAAAATTCGGCGGAGCGTTTTTGAATTCGCTGATTATCGCGCTGGTTTCAACGACTCTAACACTGGTGATAGGCTGTATGGCGGCCTATGCGCTGGTGCGGTTTCGGTTTATGGGGCGCGATACGGCCTCTGTTACCACACTGATGGTGCGCATGGTGCCGCCTGCGGTTTTGCTGGTGCCTGTGTTTGGATTATGGAATAACTCGTTTTGTATTGATAAAGCCACGTGGCTGGGCGGGCTCATCCGTGATAGCTTTGGCGGGCGCGGCGATGTGTGTCTTGCTGGCACGCATTCGGGAATTATCCTGATTTATGTGGCGATGAACTTGCCGTTTGTTATTTGGATTTTGCAAAGTTTTATTATCCAAGTGCCACGTTCGCTGGAAGAGGCGGCGCGTGTTGATGGTGCCGGACCGTTCCAAGTTTTTTTCAAAATCGTCCTGCCCCTGATTAAACCCGGACTAGCGGCGGCGGCGATTTTCACCTTTCGGATTGCCTGGAATGAATATCTTCTGGCTTCTGCCCTGTCCGATCGCGATACAAAAACCGTGCCTATTTTAATTGTTAATAATATGTCAGAGTTCAATGTCGAATGGGGGGTTATTATGGCAACAGGGATGCTTTTGGCGATACCGCCGATTATCTTTACTCTTTTTGCCTCGCGCCAGATTATCACGGGCATGACGGCGGGGGCGGTTAAGGGCTGATGTGGGATTGGTTGTTTTTATCGATTGATGTCACCCGCGCCCATGAAATAAGCACGGGCGTTTCATGGCACGGGCGGATTATGGTTATCGCTTGGGGATTTATTGCGCCCTTGGCGGTGATGGTCGCGCGGTTTTGCAAAATCATGCCGTGGCAGAATTGGCCAGAGCAACTGGATAATCGCCTTTGGTGGAACAGCCATTGGATTGGGCAATGCGTGGTTTTGGCGATGACTTTTGCTGGTGTGGTGCTGATTTGGCGCAGCGGAGGCAATACTGGACAAGCGGTTTTGCATGGCTGGTTGGGTTATACTATCTGTGCTCTTTGCGCCTTTCAGGGGCTCGGCGGGGCGTTTCGTGGCAGCAAAGGCGGGCCAACTGTTCCGCACCGTGATGGGTCTTATCGCGGTGATCATTACGATATGACGCGCTGGCGTTTGGCGTTTGAGGTTTGCCATAAAACCGTTGGTTATTTTGCTCTTTTATTGGCGATGGTCACGATTTTATCGGGCATGTGGCAGATTAACGCGCCGCGTTGGATGTTTATTGGGATACTGGCTTGGTGGGGGTTTTTAAGTGTTAGTTATTGCATTTTGCAAGCAAAAGGATTAGCCTTTGAAACCTATCAGGCAATCTGGGGACCTAACCCTGCCCATCCGGGCAATCAGGTGCAACCGCGTGGGATTGGCGTGCGTCGCCCAAGCGATGTTATAAATAAATCTAAGACAGGAGAGTGAATATGTTTGGTGTTATTGAAGGAACTGGTTTTGAAGTGATAGAGCCAGAATTTGCCGATTGTTTTATCGGTCATGCGCGGGTGGAACGGCTGGCGCAGGGCGGGCGATGGCACGAGGGGCCAGCGTGGTTTCCCGCAGGGCGTTATTTGATTTGGTCGGATATTCCCAATAATCGTATCATGCGTTGGGATGAAACGGACGGGTCTGTTTCGGTGTTCCGCCAACCTGCCAATAACACAAACGGCAATACGGTTGACGGGCAGGGGCGACTGGTTTCGTGCGAGCATCTTACCCGCCGTGTAACCCGCACAAATCATGACGGTAGTATTAGTATTATTGCCGATAATTATGAGGGCAAGCGATTGAATTCGCCCAACGATGTGGTGGTGAAATCGGACGGGTCTATTTGGTTTAGCGACCCAAGCTATGGTATTATGTCTGATTATGAAGGTGAGCGTGCGCAGGGTGAGCTTAATCGGTGTAATATATTTCGTTGGGATGCACAGACTGGAGTGCTAGATATCGTGGCAATGGATTATTTGAAACCCAACGGGCTGGCATTTTCTGCGGATGAATCGCATTTGTTTATATCCGATACGGGCGGCACGCATGCGAGCGATGGTCCTGCGCATATCTGCAAACACAAGGTTGGTAATGACGGCAAAACGCTATCCGAGGGTGCGGTTTTCGCCAAATGCACCAATGGTTTTTTTGATGGATTTCGTTTGGACACGGCTGGGCGAATATGGACATCTGCTGGTGATGGTGTGCATTGTTTGAACGCCAAGGGTGTGTTGATTGGCAAAATCCGTATCCCCGAGATTGTCGGTAATGTTTGCTTTGGCGGGGCAAAACTTAATCGGTTGTTTATCGCCGCGACCTCTTGCCTTTATAGCGTTTATTTGAATGTGAATGGGGGCTAGCCTGTCGCAAACCCTATCCGTTTAACCAATCTATCAGGGTTTTATTGACCGCGTCTGGTTGTTCCAAGGTGGGCAAATGTCCGGCATCTTTGATTGAAACATACTGCGAATTGGGTAATAAATCGTGCATCATCTGGTGGCGTTCGGGCGGGCAGAGCCGATCATCCGCGCCATGCAAAACCAACGCTCGCCCGTTAAACGCACGCAAAGTATCGCAATAATCACGGCGGTTTTGCAGGGCTTTTGATTGGTTGATAAAAACCTCTGCCCCCAAGGAATTCGCCATCACCATGCATAAATCCAAAATGGCGGATTTGCCCGCACCCTTTATATAAAGCGGTTTCATCTCATCACGTATCACGGCTCGGAGCGCACCTTTGCGCACACGCGCAATCTGCCCCACGCGGCGGTGTTTAATAGCCGCCTCCTCTGCCAAGGGGTTGGTGTCCATAAGTGCCAAATTTTGCACCCGCATCGGCGCAACTCGGGCGATTTCCATCGCGACAATCCCACCCATGGACAGCCCGACCAGATTAAAAATCGGCGGGGTATCGCGCAGAATTGCGCTTGCCATTGATTCTATATTATCATGCTCACTTAGGGTCGCATCATGGGATATATAATTATTGAGAGCAGCGATTTGCGGGGCGAATAATCGCCAATCGCACATCATCCCCGGAATAAAAATAATGGGCAGGTTGTCATTATTTATATCGGTATTCATACCATAGCCGCGCCGAGGCTGAGGCTTTCCAGCTTAGCATAAGCGATTTCGGGATCAACCGCGCCAAACCCCGCAAAAGTGCCAAACCCGCAATCAGACCCCGCATAAACCCGCGCCCGCCCGACGATATCAACAAACCGTTCCAGCCTTTGGGCAACCAGCCGAGGATGCTCGATAAAATTGGTGGTGCTGTCAATCACCCCAGGGATTAAAATCTTATCCTCTGGTATTTCGGCTCTGCGATTGGCAAAAACTTCCCACTCATGCGCGTGGCGCGGGTTGGAGGTTTCAAACAAAACATAACGCGATTTTGTCCGCATTAACACAGGGAAAACCTTGTCCATATCAATATCACAGCAATGCGGACCCTCATAATTCCCCCAGCAAATATGAACGCGAACTTGATCTTGCGGGACATCTTTCAGGGCGTAATTCAACGCCTCCACATGCGTGTTTGCCACGGCAATAAATTCTTTATCGGTCAAATCATTAAACAGCATGTGGCGCGATAACGCCAAATCCGGACAATCCAATTGCAGGTCTAAACCCGCATCCGTAATGGTTTTATACTCGGCCGCCATAGCCTCTGCCAAAGCCTGTAAATAATCCGTGCGATTGGCATAATAATCATTTTGCAAAAACAGCGAAATCACCCCAGGCGAGGCCGCGTTCATAAAACCACGACTTGCCCCGTGCCCAGCCATCGCCGATTTAAGATTGGCAATATCCTTTTCCAATTCACCATTGTTTTTGGGTTTCACCGCGCCAACACATTGCGGGCGGGTATAGCTGGGCGTGCCACCATCATTCGCCAGCCGTTCCAAAAAGCTGGGGAATAGTTTCAAATCGGCGGGCGCGTTGCGCGGCGAATCCCCATCAAACCCCGTGTATCTATCCTTTACATAAGTGGCGTAAGAGATTTTGGAAGTCTCCCCATCCGACACAATATCAATCCCCGCGTTGATTTGCCGCTCCACGGTTTTGCCAACCGCGCGAGTCATTTCTGCATCAAACGCGGTTTGGTCAAAGGCTTTGCCGTGTTCCTTGGCAAAGATAAAATCAACGACAGATTGTTCGCGTGGTAAAGAACCGACATGGGTTGTTAGGATTTTTTGCGTTTTGTTTTGTGCTTTATTTTCCATTATGTATTGCCTTTCTAAACCGTTGTTTTTTTCATTTTATCCCAAGCCTCCACCAGCTTTTCAAAATTAAAATCAGGGCGGTTGGCGGCGGTAATCACAAACGCTTCCGCATCCTGCATTTTTTTAATCCAGCCATCCAGCCCGTCCAAAACATCCAAAGGAATGACGCAAGCCCCGTGGCGATCGGCGTGGATAAAATCACCGTCCTTTACCTCCATGCCATGGATATTGACCGCGGTGCCAACCGCACGGACATGGACGAATTCGTGGGAGGGTCCTACGCACCCGCCGATGACTTGGTAATCCTCTGGGCAGAAGCCAAAATCGCGAATAACACCGTTTGTGAGAGTGCCACTGATGCCAAAGCCACGATGAATGTTTGTGTTCAATTCCCCCCAAAAGGCGGCGACGGGTTCGGCATCCAAATCCTCTATCACACATACGGCGGGGCGTGCACCCTCAGACATATATTTGTAATAGGCTAGCCGCATCTTTTCATTTTCCTCTGGGGTGCGGGTTGACGGCACAGCCCCCGCGATTTGCGCGGTACGGGCAAAGCCCAAGGCAACCCGCGGGCTATTATGCAGTGCGACCATTGGTTTGTGGGTAAAGGGAATGCCGCCGCGTTTGCCACGTGCCAGCTCTATCGCGTTGCAAATGGTGGGTGTGTCGGTTTGCGACAGCAGGGTTAGTAAATCTTTGCGCATGGTATAGTCCTTTTGTTTGCGGTTAGGTTATGGAATCCAAGTCGCCCCAGGTTTATCATCGGTATTGCGTACGCGATACATCGCGGCCGCGCCACTGACGGCGGGGGTTATTGAATGGGGTAAATTCGGTGGTACGGCGCAGGTATCGCCCGCGTTCAAAATGGCCTCGCCATCCTGCCACGCCAGCCGCCAATGACCGTGTAAAGGCATCAATATTTCGTGGCGAGGCGTTTGATAGGGCGCGGGGGGAAGACTGGTGCGGCTGATGAAATCAACCTCAAACCCCGGCTTATCACGCAGAGCACCATGGGCGCTGATAACATCGGCGGGTTGGGTGTTGCTGAGCGCCATTAAATCCCAAAACCGTGCGATATAACGCGGGATGATTTCGCTCGTGGTCGGTTCGGGAATCGCCGCCAATGCGGTATCATCCAGCACCGCCATCGGTTTAATCCCATCGGGCAGATTTTGCCCAGCAGAGGTATTATACAACCGCCCGTTCGCCCCCAGAATCAGCCCGTGTTCGCGTGCATCCTCAATCACTTGGGGTGCCCAAACCACGCCACCGCCCGCGTCATCCCCGCCTAAGATAGCCATCAGCATGCCGTAATCCTCTCCGACATTTTCAAAGCCGCGGAAAATCCCCGTTGGGATATTGAAAATATCGCCCTCGTTCAAAATGACTTCGCCCGCCGTTCCCCAACGTCCCCAGAAAAATCGCCACCGTCCTTTTAGCACGAAAAACACCTCTGCCGTGCGATGAACATGCAGGGAATTGCGCACTTTCGGCGGTTGCCCTGCCGCGCCAATGTTAAAGCCCGGGGTTTCCTTTATATGAACGTGTTGATCGGGGCTTTCCGATACTCCCGCGCCGATAATGGTGAAGTTTTCTTTTTCATCACTGCCCGGAGTGTGCGCATCGATAAACGCGGTTTTGCATGGTTTCATGTCGCCATAACGAACAATCCGTGCGTCCATTTGGTCTGGTGTTATTTGGGTGGTCATCCGTGGTCTCCTGTATGGTTTAAGATTTGTTGCCAGATTGCGACTTCATCAATCAAGGTGAATTCGCGTCTGATGGTTGGTTTGTTTGCTCCGAAGTTTGCCCCAAAGGGTCCGAATTCTGCGTGGGTCATGCCCATGATATGAACCCTTGCGCCCGTGGGTTTGCCAAAGCCCCCCGTGCCGTCATGTTTTCCATCCAAAGACCAGCGCAAGGCCGCACGGGGTGGCATCATTGCATCCGCCCGCCCGATACAATGATGAATGGTAAAGGTCGCACTGGGAAAGCTGGCTCGTAAATTCAGCCAGAAATCGCGCACATCGCCCGTGCCATGTCCATCCATCCCGCCCGCATAAAACACCTGCGCGGCACGGTCAAAGTTTTGCGTGATAGCGGGTTCATCGCCGTCCATGATTTTAATCAAAACCTCTGCCATCCGCGCCCCCCATTCGTTATCATTGCCCTTTCCTGTATAGGGTCCAGCCGTATCAATCTGGGGAGTATAGGGCGCGGGGTTCGGGTTTTTCTGGGCAAAATCACGCGGAGTCCAACCCATCTGGCGAACAATCGCGCCTTGGTCGCGAATCAGCCATTCGTCGTTAATCTGGTTGTTAATCGCGTGGCAATCGGCAATCACGCGATAGCCCAATTTCACACCACTCGCCTTGCCATAAATCCCATCTGTGGCGTGGGTTGCGGTGGAAAATATCCTATGCGAGGATAGCATGCCGTCGTGCGGGTCGCCCGACCAAATCACATCCTCACCCAATAACTGGCGGTCTGGAAATTCTGCCAGCGTCGCCTGTGTGGCGGTGATAACGGTTTGGTTGCCCTTGGTAATGCCACTGGGACTGCGCACCAATATATCGGGGCTGTAATAATGGTTTAGAGTATCAACCCCACGCTCCTCCCATATCTCGTGCGTGATGCCCAAAATATAATCGGGGAAGGTTTTAAATTTCGTATCAAAGCCGTGCATAGTCATGTGTAATCCCTTTTAATATCAATCGCGCCCATTGCCCTTGCCTTGTTAAACTCCCCTAGGCGGGCAAAAACATCCACGCCAATTTGACGATAAATATCCAATAAGTCAATCAAAACCCAGTTTTCACGGATTAACCCTGCTTCCAATCGCCAGAAATCAAGGCTACATAGGGTAATTGTTTTATCCAAAGGCGGCAATCCCAGCCAGCCATCGCATTGCAAAGTTTGCATCATATTCGGCCAGCCTGTGACGGCGGCGTAATTGCCCTCGGCAAAGAAATGATGATTCGTGTGTCCCAATTTTTGCCCTCTATCGGGCATAGCCCGCAGGAACGGAATTTGATGCCAATGACGAAACCCAGCCATACCACGCCCCGTGCCAATACCAGAAGGACCATACCAATTCATCTTTGGATGCCAAAATCGGGGTAATTCCATAGCGGTTGGGGGTTGCACGGGGTGAAGGCTCATAGCCTTCAGCATATCAATAATATGTTGCCGTGTCGCAATCGCCTGTGCATCAGTGCCGTTTATTGCCAAACCATCTTGGGTTGCGGGGGCAGGGACATGCCATTCGCGCCCCAAGGACGGCGATAAAGGCCAAGCCCGCGCTTGCATCATAACCTCTGGTATATCCCAAATCCCTTGGAATTCTGCCACTCGCCCGTCTTTAATACGATAAAACTCGGCAAATCGCATGTGGGCAATATGCCCCGTTGGTGGAATATTCAGCCAAGGCGCGATAAAGGTACCGCTATAATAACCCGCGCAGCCAATCCACTCTGCCCCGTCCTCATCCGCGCCCGCCATGATAATAGTATCACGGCGTTCCAAATCTGGCCAAGCTTTGGCTAATGGCGCAAGGGTCGCGTCATAAAAACTGCCCGCATCGGTGAATTCGCCAAACGGATGACACATGCGATATTGCGCATCCCCGGCGATTTTTATTAACGCATCCCGTGCGTTCGTTCCATCCAAATCATACAACGCGGTTTGATAAGGTTTCAGCAGGTTTTTTAAATTCTGCCAGTTTTCATTTATACCGTCCATTTATTTTGCTCCTTTTCCGTAAGGTATATTCTGCCCACCATAACGGCGCAGGCGGATATTACATTGTTCGGCGTGTCCTACAAAACCCTCTAACAAACATAACCGAGAGCCATATTCACCGATTTTCACGGCGGCTTCGTCTGTTAGGATTTTTTGATAACTATGGGTTTTAAGGAATTTCCCAACCCAGAGCCCGCCCGTATAACGCCCCGCCTTTTGCGTGGGTAGGGTGTGGTTTGTGCCGATAATTTTATCACCATTGGCGACATTGGTTCGCGCCCCCAAAAACAGTGCACCATAGCTCTGCATATTTTGTAAAAACCAATCATCGCGGTCGGTCATGACTTGAACATGCTCGGATGCTATGTGGTTTGCTTGGGTCAAAAGCTCTTCGTAAGTATCGCATAAAATCACCTCGCCATAATCGCGCCAAGAGGCACCAGCCGTATCCGCGGTCGGCAGGATTTTTAATAAACGGTCAATCTCACGCATGGTATCCTCCGCTAATTTACGCGAAGTCGTCAGCAAAATCGCGGGGGAATTATAGCCGTGTTCGGCCTGTCCCAATAAATCGGTCGCGCATAATTCCCCATCCACGGTATCGTCTGCGATTATCAAAGTCTCTGTCGGCCCCGCGAATAAATCAATCCCAACCCGCCCGTAAAGCTGGCGTTTAGCCTCTGCCACGAAGGCGTTGCCCGGCCCCACCAGCATATCCACCGCTTTAATGGTTTCTGTGCCAAGTGCCATTGCGCCGATGGCTTGAATCCCGCCCAGAACGTAAATCTCGTGCGCCCCGCCAAGGTGCATGGCGGCAATCACGGCGGGGTTTGGCGAGCCGTTAAACGGCGGGGTTGCGGCGGCAATACGCGGAACGCCCGCAACATCGGCGGTCGCCACGGACATATGTGCGCTGGCAACCATCGGGAATTTCCCGCCTGGCACATAACAGCCGACCGAGGCAACGGGGATGGTTTTATGCCCCAGAATAACCCCAGGCATGGTTTCAATTTCTATATCCGTGATGGTGCTACGTTGCGCCTTGGCGAAATTGCGCACTTGGGTTTGGGCAAAGCGAATATCGTCCATATCGCGGGTGCTGACTTTGTTTATTAACGCGGTGATTTCGCTGGATGATAGCAGATGCGATTTTGGCGTGTAATTATCGAATTTCTGCGATAATTCGCGCACGGCAGAGTCGCCGTTTGCCTCAATCTGCGCCAGAGTCTGTTCCACGATTGCGCGGGTTTTCGCATCATCTTGGGTGCGGGTTTGCTGTGGCTTTGCTGTTTTTAAATGTTTGATTGTCATTTTTTTGCTCCAATGCTTTCTATTTTAATATCTTTCATAATCTAGCCCTTCACCGCGCCAGCCGTCAAACCACTGACGATTTGTCTTTGAAAAAACAACACCATAATAAACAACGGGGCAGTCGCCGACACAACCGCCGCCACGGCAAACATAACATTGCCTTTGGTTTGGGTCGTTCCCAAAAAGCTGGCAATCTTTGGCACCATCGTTTGATTCTCCCCCGACAGCAACAACGCCGTCACAGCAAAATCATTATACGCTAATAAAAAGGAAAACAACCCCGTGGTAATCACTCCAGGCCACATGACAGGAATAATCACCAGCCGAAACGCTTGGAAACGGGTGCAACCATCCACCATCGCGCTCTCGTCCAGATCTTGGGGGATATTGCGAAAGAAAGAGGTCAGCATCCACAAAGTAAAAGGCTGATTAATCGCCACTAAAACAACGATAGTGGTAAATAAATGCCCCCATAAATTCCACTGATAAAACGGCAAAAGATAGCCAGAAACCAAAGTAATAGGCGGCATCGCCCTAAAAATAAGTGCGATAATCAACAGCCAAAAAGCATAGCGATAGGTACTACGCGACAGGGCGTATGCGGCCAGTGTGCCAAAGGTCAGCGAAATCATCACAACACAAACAACAACTATTATCGTGTTTAACGCGGCACGCCAGAATTCCTGCGCCACCCACGCCCCGACATAGGCATCGGGGGTGAAACGCCCGCCAGTCTCTGCCAGCGTACGCACCCCGCTTATCGCGTAATTCCAGTTTGCTTTGGAAAAGAAATCGCCCTCCACTTTGAACGACCCCCAAACCGTCCAAACGAACGGAAACGCGGCAAGGGTCAGCCAGACCACCAGAAAAAAACCAATCATCAGTATCCAAAATTTAGAGGGTTTGGTGGTCAAATCACTCATATCTTATGCCTTTCCAAATTGGCGATAGGTGCGTACTAACACGGGCGATAGCAAAATAATCACGCCAAGGATTGTTAAAACAGAGGTGGCAGCGGCCGAGGATAATAGGCGGGTTTCACCGCCCAAATCGCTAAAGATAAAATACGATAGGGATTGCGCGTGTGCCTCTGCATTAAAGCTGACAATCGGTTCAAACACGCGGAAATTATCCATGATTTTTATCAATACCATAAAAGTCGTCAAAGGCAGTAAATGTGGCAAAACCACAAACCGCAACCTTTGCCACGCATTCGCCCCGTCAATCAGCGAGGATTCGACAACATCCTTTGGCACGGTTTGCAACCCCGCGTAATAAACGACAAAGGCAAAGGGCGCAGTGCTCCAAATCCCATAAACCATCAGCATCAGCCAAGTCAGCGGGGTAGAGGCCTTCATGGATAACGTAGGGTCGCCCACGATATATTGGATGAAACTGCCGATAATCCCGCGTGAATCAATCATCCAAAACAGGATTAACGCGCCGATAAGCGGGGTTACAATCATCGGCAAAAGTGAGGCAAAGATGACCAGCCCGCGCAAAATACGCGGAATGGAATTGACGGCTAGGGCAATGCACAGCCCGAAAATCAACGCAAACGGCGTAACGATAAAGGTATAAGACAAGGTAAAAGCCAATGCGCCATAAAATGGCAGGTTCAAAAGGTTTGAGGCGAAGTGGTGCAAGGTGCGCGATTCGCGCCACAGGGTTGCGATTTCGCTGGTCGCCAGATGGCCGCGATTGGTATAAACCTCGGTTCCTGAAAACTGCCCCAAGGGGCGGCTCTTGCGCAATTCGCGCATCGCGTCTTGGTCGACTGTGGTTTCTATCGTACAGCCAAAGGGACCGCAATTTTCAACCTCTATAATAATTTGCTCGTGGTCGGTGAAAACCGATTGAATCACGACAGACACAATCGGCGCGGCAATAAACAAAACCATCGCCATAACGGTCGGCAGGGTGAACCAGAAAAAACTGCGGTGTTTCATGGGGGTGTCTTTTGGGTTGTTGGGTTAGTATAAAGCGGTTAAGAGTGTGAGGGGGTGGCGGCGGTGGGCGGGGGGCTCTCTTACGCGAAGCGTAAGAGAGCCCCCCGCCCACCGCCGCCCGTGGCGACTTCCCGAAGGGATGGCGCAGACCCGAAGGGCCACTCCCCGTCTACACCAGTGCGAAGCATTTTTAAAACCTAATTCAAAAATCCTTTTTCTTTCGCGGCGGCGGTATAAGCAGCCTCCGTATCCGCCAGAGTTTGCCCAGCCGTTTCATCGCCTTTCAAAAAATCGGCGATATTATCGCCAAGGGCTGTGTGCAACAAACCTTGATAGGGCAACATAGGATAGGGTTTTGTATTGGCAGCAATCGCGGCAAAAACACCATCATTGACGGCGGCGGGTTTATAGCCATCTATCATCCACACGGCTTGTCCCATCGTTTCATCGTTTAAAATGTTTGGGCTGGTTGCGTGTAGCATCGCCAGAAACGTAGCCTCTGCATCCGCGTCAGAGATGTTTTTGGCAACCGTCCAGCCATCCCACCATAGGGTAGATGCGGGCTCATTGCCACCACCAACGGTTAGGGGTGGTCCCACGCGCAGGTTGTTATAGACCTCAGGCGCGGCACCTTCATCATCCATGAGACTACCCATACGCGATCCCCACATGCTCATCAAAGCGACATTGCCAGCCTCAACTTCCGCCGATGTTGCATTGGAATCATGCGTCAGGTAATCGGGGTTCATGTATTCGCTTAACGCCTTTAACATGTTTAATGTCGCGATACCTTTTTCATTGTTTATCGCAACCTCTGCCGAACCCTGTTTATAGAATTCGCCACCGAAACCGATGTACATATTGACGAATTCTTCCGCCAGATTCCAGCCCGCTTTATACGCGCCGCCAATCGGGTTTGCCATAATCCCCGCATCGCGGATTTTCTGTGCGGCGGCCAGCATGTCTTCATAGCTCTTCGGCACATCCGCCCCGATTTTATCCAAAACATCGGCGCGATAAGCCAGAGTTTGCGCGTTTGCCATAAAAGCAACCGCCATGATATTGCCATTTATCGTAATCAGGCGATTCTTTGGCAGATTGGGCGCGTGTTTGGCAACCAAATCATTCAAAGGGCGCACCACATCCTCATTCATCAGGGCAATAAGCGATGAATTGGCGATAATCGCGCTGGTATATTCGGCAGGATTGCCTTGCATCCCTGCCAGATTGATTTTTTGATGGTCGGCGGTTAAATTAGCCTCACCTGTGATATTATCACAAGCCGTAGCCGCATTTGCAACCGTGTGAATCGCTGGGAATTCATTGCCAACGATACTGACACGCCCTGCTGTAATGCCGCAATCTGCGGAATAAGCAATGCTGCCAGCACATGCCAGCGTCACACCAAGTGTTAGAGTTTTTGTAAAAGGGTTCATAAGGGTTCTCCTATTTTGTATCCGCAACTATGTATTAATCCTTGCCCCTGTCTGCGGATGAAACAGGTGGCAAAATCCGGGTGTAATTTTGGCAGAGACCGTATCGCCGATTTTGGCGCGGAAGTCTTTATCTGCCTTAATGGAAACCAGTCGCGCCCCAAGGCGCAAGGTCAGCATAACGCAATCGCCCAAAAGCTCAACCGTGTAAATCGGTGCTTTGATTTGGGCTCCCTTACCCACGATAACATCCTCGGCACGAAATCCAAGGGTTACGGGGGTGTTTTTGGGTATGTTTTTACCAGTAAAACCAGTTATTTTTATGTTTTTACTGTAATCTGTCGTGCCCTCTTTGGCGTGAAACGCGCCGTTTTTCATCTCTCCCTTTATCAGATTCATCGCGGGCGAGCCGATGAAGCCCGCAACGAACTCATTCGTGGGAGAGTTGTAAATATCGGCGGGCGTGCCGACCTGCTGCACTATACCCTTATTCATAACGACAACACGGTCAGCAAGAGTCATCGCTTCCACTTGGTCATGGGTGACATAAAGCGTCGTCGTCTGCAATTCAAATTGTAAATTCTTTATCTGGGCGCGGGTCGATAGACGCAGTTTTGCATCCAAATTGGACAAAGGCTCGTCCATTAAAAAAACCGTGGGTTCGCGGACAATAGCACGGGCAAGCGCAACCCGTTGCCTCTGCCCGCCTGACAGCTCCGCTGGTTTGCGGTGTAGGAACGGTCCCAGCTCCACCATATCGGCGGCTCGGCGCACCCGTGTGTCATGCGTGGCACGGGGGATTTTGCGAATCCGCAGGGGAAAGCAAATGTTTTGATAGACATTCATATTGGGATAAAGTCCGTAAGATTGAAACACCATAGCGATATCGCGGTCTTTCGGATCAAGCCGATTGACACAGACTCCGTCAATTAAAATCTCGCCCTGTGTGGGGTCTTCCAGCCCCGCAATCATCCGCATCGTTGTGGTTTTGCCACAGCCAGAGGGACCCAGCAGAACCACGAATTCCTTATCCTTGATGGTTAAATCAAAGTTATCAACGCCGATAAAATTACCCCAACGTTTGGAAATATTGTTTAATTGAATTTCGGCCATAGTGTTTTTTGCAGTGTTTTATTAGAGTGCTTGTTTTAAGTTATTGCTTTTTGGGGCGGCTTTGTTTAATAGCTATCTTATGCAAACAATCTTGCGAATAGCAAGTGGTTTTTTGCGAATTATTAAAAAAAGGATACATTATGGACTTTCGGGATGCAATTTATCCCCGTATAGCGGGGATTTTCAGCGATAAATCGGTGATTGCCGATAATGCCGTGTTTGATTTTGCCGCGCCTTTAGACCAGAAAATAGGGCGTGATGCGATTTGGGCGGGGTTTTATGCGCCCCTGTTATCCGCCTTGCAAGGGGTTCATCGGCGCGATATTTTGTTTATTGGCGGTGATAATATCCGTGATGCGGGCGGGCAATGGGTTGCCAGCGTCACCCACTATGTTGGTAATTTCACCGCGCCGTTGTTTGGCATTGCTCCGTCAAACCACCTCGTTTTCCTTCGCGCGGGTGAGTTTTATCGTATAGAGAACAACCAGATTACTGAGGCCAAAATTATCTTTGATTTGCCTGATTTATTGCGCCAATGTGGGCGTGCGGTTTTCCCCCATGATTTGGGGGCAGAGATGGTTTTCCCCGCCCCACAGACGCAAGATGGGATTTTACCTACCCAAGGTGACGGAGCAAACAGCATCAAGATTATGGAAGGCATGTTTGGTGATTTGGGCGCGTTTAATCCGCGTGATTTTTCATCCGATAATCAAACGGGGGATGATGGCTATTGGCACAAGGATATGATGTGGTATGGGCCTGGCGGGATCGGTTCTAACTTTCAATGGCAGGGGTTTGTGAATGACCATCGTAGCAGCTTTCTGACCGCTTTCCCTGACCGCAAGGGGGGCAATCATTATTGCCGTTTGGGCGATGGGTATTATAGTGCCGCCTCTGGCTGGCCGAGCATGACTATGACGTTTCAAGGTGATTATCTGGGGGTTCGCGCCGATGGGCGGGCGTTGACCCTGCGAGTGATGGATTTTTATCGTTGCGATAGGCGGCAGATTTGTGAAAACTGGGTGTGTTTGGATTATGGCGATTTGATGCGCCAAATGGGTGTGGATATTTTGGCGGTGGGATAGGACGGGTTTTAACCTGTCTCTTTGTGCGGGGTTGCTATCCTTTAAATGCGATAATTTCCGCGTGGCTGGGGGCGGAGGCTCCATCACGGGTGCAGGTCATCGCGGCCGCCTTTGATGCGTAATCCAGCGCGGTTTGCAAACCGTTCTTGGCAAAATCCGCCAGTCCATCATACCGCAACATCGTTGCCAAAATCCCCGCCGAAAAACAATCGCCCGCGCCGACCGTATCACGGACAACCACGGGAATTGGCGGGGCGTGGCACGCGGGCTTACCCGCGCAAAATGCCGTTGCCCCCTCCGCGCCACGGGTTAAAAAGCCCAAGCCAATTTTGTGGGTTTTCATAATGGATTGCAGATAGGTTTCGGGCGATTCATCGGGGGATAACCACGCGCAATCCTCATCCGATAGTTTGACAATATCCGTGGCATCATAAATCTGCGCCAGTCGTTTTAAAAACCCCGTGCGGTCAGCAAGAAAGCTCGGGCGGATATTGGGATCAACAAAAACAGGGCAGGGTAGCTCGCCGACAAAATCCGCCCATATTTGGGCTTCCGTGCCAGAAGCTATCGCAAGACCGCCAACATAAAACGCCCCTGTTTTTGGCATAGCCGCGCGAATCGCCACCCGAATCGCGGGCAAATTTATATCACGATCGGCGGCGGCCTCCCGATGAAAAGTATAGCTCGCCCCGCCGTTTTTATCCTTTTGAACAATCGCCAAACCCGTGTTGCCATTTGATTTTGGCGACAGTTGCGTGATGTTTAAATCGCGCATTTCCGCGTCAAACATATCGCCAAAAGAATCCCGCGATATTGGGTTCAAATAGCCCGTCGGCACCCCCATCCTTGCCGCCGCCCGCGCGACATTGTAGGGCCCGCCCCCCGTGAAGGCACTGAACTGCCCGCCCGTACCTTCAATCATATCAACAATGGTTTCACCTGCAATAACCAGCATCGGGTATCCTACCTTAAATAAGCGTCCAAAGTCGCGTTAATTCCCCCCGCGTATATTTGGGTTAGCCACGCGGTAAAGGGCTCGGCAAATTCCGCACGACTGGCAAGGTCGCCATAAATCCGCGTGTTTTCCAGCCAGACTATCGGGTTATCTTTCGCATGTGTCGCCCGTATTTGCAAGTCTGCCCAATCGGGATCGTTGGCATCAATAACCGAATTATCCTCACGCACACCCAAACAATACCGCGCCCATATTGCAGAGGTGAGGGCAAGCCCCGCCACGTTAATTCCCGACTCCAAACAATCGCGCACGGACGGCAAAAGAAACCCCGGATGACGGGCAGAGCCATCAAACGCAACCCTACGAGGCGTATCAAACACGGCCGTATTGGCAAACCTTCGGGCAACCAGTGCGACATAATCCGCAGGGCTATAATCAGGCACGGCAACCACATGGGGCAGGATTTCCTCGCCCACGATTTTCATAAACATCGCGTTTATCGCGGGGTGCGCCATCGCATCGGCTATCGTTTTAATCGCCAATAAATCCGCCACGGCAGCAATGATTTGATGCCCGCCGTTTAGGACGCGAATCTTCATTTGCTCATAATCACACACGCGGTTTGTGAAGGTCACCCCCACCTGTTCCAAAGGCGGGCGACCCGCACAAAATTTATCCTCTATCACCCATTGGCGGAAATCCTCGTGGCTGACGGGGATGGTATCGGTAATGCCAAACTGGGCGGGCAGGGCGCGTTCCACTTCCCCCGTTGCTGGCACAATGCAATCCACCATGGAATTGGGGAAACCGCAGGTTTCATCAATCCAATCCGCCAAATCGGGGTCGGACAACCGCGCCAAGCCAACCACGGTTTGGCGCAAAACCGCGCCGTTGCCTTGGATATTATCGCAAGAGAGACATTCAAACGCGCCTAGCCCTGCGTCCTTACGCATCGCCAAGGCCGCGACCATCGCGCCAAAAACAGTACGCGGGCGGGTAGGGTTCTGCGCATCATGGATAATATCGGGATGATTTGCGTCAAATTTTAATGTCGCGGGATCAATAAAATATCCGCTTTCGGTGATGGTGAGCGAGACGATACGGATGCTCGCATGCGCCATTTGTTTAATCAAAGCCGCGTTATCGGGCTCAATCGGGGCGTAGCCAATGATACTGCCTATGATTTCCGCAGTGGGTGCAGTTTCCCCCAGTTCTATAAGGGTGGTAAGGTAATCCTGCGCCATCATTCGCCCGCGCATATCCGCGTCATAGCTGCGGACTCCCGCGCCGATAATCGCCCAATCTTTCGCTTCGCCCGCGTCCATTAACCGATGCAAATACCACGCTTGATGGGCGCGGTGAAAATTACCCATGCCAATATGCACAATCCCCGCGGTCAATTCCGCTCGGTCATAATGCGGAGTCCGCACCCCCGTTATCTGCCCCAAATTCGCCTGATTCAAAATCATAACGCGCGACCGTTTTCATCAAATTTATAGATTTTATCGCCCGCGTCCAGCGATACTTTATCGCCGTAATTTAGGTTTAACTCGCCAGCCGAGCGTACGATAATTTCCACCCCGTCTTCCTGTACGATACGCAAAAATGTATCCGAGCCCAAATGTTCCGCCGAGACAACCGTGCCGTTAAACGCGCCGTTTTTCACGACATGCAGATGTTCGGGGCGGATTCCTATGGCAAACGCGCCGTGTTTGGCCGCCTGTTCGCCCTCAATAAAATTCATTTTGGGCGAGCCGATAAACCCCGCGACAAACCGATTTGTCGGGTGGTTATATAATTCCAACGGCGCACCGACTTGTTCAATTATGCCCGCCCGCAGGACGACTATTTTATCCGCCATAGTCATGGCTTCGACTTGGTCATGGGTGACATAAACCATCGTTGTATCCAGCTTTTTATGTAAATCGGTGATTTCCGTGCGCATATTAACACGTAAGGCGGCATCCAAATTGGATAGCGGTTCGTCAAACAAAAATGCAGACGGCTCGCGCACAATGGCGCGACCAATGGCAACCCTTTGGCGTTGCCCACCGCTCAGCTGCCCTGGGCGTTGATCCAAATAATCGGTTAGGTTCAAAATCCGTGCGGCATTGGCGACTTTTGCCTCTGCCAATTCACTGGCAAGCCCCGCCATTTTCAACGGGAAAGCGATATTTTTACGCACGGTCATGTGCGGGTAAAGGGCGTAGGATTGAAACACCATAGCCAGCCGTCTGTCAACAGGTGCGGCGTGAGTTCTATCCGTGCCATCAATGATAATCTGCCCACTGGTCAAATCTTCCAGCCCCGCGATTAAACGCAACAAAGTAGATTTGCCACAGCCCGACGGCCCCACGAAAACCACGAATTCCCCATCGTAAATATCGAGGTCTAGGGGCGGTATGACTTCGGTCGCGCCAAAGGATTTGCTCACCTGTTTTAGGGATATTTTTTGTGTTTTTGTCATTTGATAGTCTCCTTATTATTTTTATTTCACTGCGCCAAAGGTCAATCCGCGCACCAATTGTTTTTGCGAAAACCAACCCATAATTAAAATCGGCGCAATCGCCATAGTAGATGCCGCCGATAGCTTGGCATAAAACAACCCCTCTGGGCTGGAATAACTGGCAATAAACGCGGTCAAAGGCGCGGCCGAGGCTGCCGTTAATGTCAGTGTCCAAAACGCTTCGTTCCACGCCAAAATGATATTTAACAGCATAGTTGATGCAATTCCGGGCAGAGCCATCGGCGTTAAAATATAGATAATTTCTTTGCCCAAGGACGCACCGTCCATCCGTGCTGCCTCCAATATATCCTTTGGGATTTCCTTAAAATAAGTATAAAGCATCCAAATAATAATCGGCAAATTCAGCATCATAACGATGATAACCAAGGCAAGTTTGCTATCCAATAACCCCAACCACTGCACGATAAAATAAATCGGCATCAGCACGGCAACGGCGGGCATCATCTTTGTGGATAACATCCACATCAATATGTTTTTCGTCTGCTTGCCTGGCACGAACGCCATTGCCCAAGCCGAAGGCACGGCTATCAGCAGTCCCAAAATCGTTGATCCCAGCGAAATCACCATGGAATTATAGAAATGTCGCCCGTAGTTCGATCGCTCCTGCACGGTGAAATAATTCTCCAAAGTCCATTTAAAATTAAACAGATTCGGGGGTGAGGCGATAGCCTCAGCCTCGGTCTTAAAGCTGGTTAATATCGTCCAGAATATCGGGAAAAACAGGGTAAAGCCAATCGCCCAAGCCGCGATAGTCCAGATTGTTTTATTCATATTTGTTTGTGCGCGTGCCATAATATCCCCCTATACATCCAGATTTTTGCCAATAAGGCGCATTAAAAATACGGCGACTATATTTGCCAAAATGATTGCCAAGACTCCGCCCGCTGCCGCCCCGCCGATATCATTGCTTAACCGCCCCGTGCGGTATATCAGCCAAGGCAGGTTGGTGCTTGCCGTGCCTGGCCCGCCCGAAGTCGTCACGAAAATCTCTGCAAATATGTTTAATAAAAAAATCGTTTGTATCAGTACGACAACGGTAATGGGTCGTGCCAAATGGGGCAGAGTAATATGGATAAACCGCGATATATGTCCCGCCCCGTCCATCTCTGCCGCCTCCATCTGCTCTTGATCCAGCGATTGTAACGCGGTCAGCAAAATCAGCGTAGCAAAGGGCAACCATTGCCAAGCGACTATACCGATAATGGATTCCAACGGGTAATGCGCCAGGAAATCAATCGGTGCCACGCCCAGCCATTGCGCCGCGTAACCGAACAAACCATTAACGGGGTTCATAAACATATTCTTCCAAACCAGCGCGGATACCGTGGGCATGATGAAAAACGGAGCAATAACCATCAGGCGAACGATACCCCGCCCCCAGATGTCTTTGTTCAAAACGATTGCCAATAAAATCCCGCCTATTACGGAGATAACAACCACGCCAAGCACCAGCAAAAGCGTATTGATAACGGCAGGCAAAAACGCCGTATCGGTTAGAAAATAACTGTAATTCTTCCAGCCCCAAAAGCTCGCGGGCGGTCGTAATAAATTATAACGCAGGAAAGAAAAATATAAGGTCATGCCAAGCGGCACAATCATCCATAGCATCAGCAAGACGACCGAAGGAGTCATCATCAATCTGGCAACTGTGCGGGGTTTGTGGCCTGCCAAGGGTTCTCTCCTATTAAATAAAACAGGGGCTATCACACACCGATAGCCCCTGCAAGTCTTTATATGGAATATAGGGTGTTAGCCCTATACCGCCCTAATATCCGGCTTTTTCCATTTCCCGCGTGGTGATGGCTTGGGCTGCTGCCAAAGCTTCATCCGCAGATTTATCCCCTGCCAAAGCGGCAGCCATCTCTTGCGCGACAGCCGTAGCAATCCCAGCAAATTCGGGAATAGCAACGAATTGTATCCCAACATAAGGCACGGGATCAACCGTGGGTTTATTAGGATTCGCCGACAGGATAGATTCCAGAGTCATTGCAGCAAACGGAACTTTTTTATAGTTCGGGTTTTCATACAAAGAGGTCCGCGCACCAGGAGGTACATTCGCCCAACCTTCGTTTTTAGCAACCAATTCAATGTAATCTGTGCCAGTCGCCCATTCGATGAATTGCTTCGCCGCGGCTTCTTTTTGTGACCCAGCAGGAATTGCCAAAGCCCAAGCCCACAGCCAATTACCGCGCGGTCCAAGACCATTATCGGCAGCCAGCGCAAAGCCAACTTTATCAGCTACGGTGGAATCTTTGGGGTTTGTTACGAAAGACGCGGCAACAGTCGCATCAATCCACATTCCGCATTTGCCCTGTTGGAACAATGCCAGATTTTCATTAAACCCGTTTGAAGACGCACCTGGAGGTCCGTAATTATTCATCAGATCAAGATAAAAATTCAGCGTATCGGCCCAAGCAGCACTGTCAAATTGTGCGTTCCAGTCGTTATCAAACCAGCGCGCGCCAAAGCTGTTAGACATAGCGGTTAAGAACGCCATGTTTTCGCCCCAACCCGCTTTGCCACGTAGACAAATACCATAGATACCGTTTGATTTATCCGTCATTGCGGCGGCAGCTTTTTTCACATCCGCCCAAGTCGGAGCGTTTGGCATTTTCAGCCCAGCCTTTTTCATCAAATCGGTGCGGTACATGATCATAGAGCTCTCGCCATAAAACGGTGCCGCATAAAGCGTGCCGTCATAGGACAAACCACCGCGCATAGCAGGCAGAATATCGTCAGTGTCATAGCTGGCAGGCAAATCGTCCAAAGACACAAGCCATCCTGCTTTGCCCCAGATAGGGGTCTCATACATACCGATAGTCATGATATCGTATTGTCCGCCTTTGGTCGCAATGTCCGTGGTGACTTTTTCACGAAGAACGTTTTCTTCCAAAGTCACCCATTCAACTGTGTGTCCAGTTTTGGCGGTGAAATCGTCGGTAAGACCCTGCATGCGGATCATATCGCCGTTATTAACGGTGGCTATGGTCAGTGATTCTGCCACCGCCCCCGTGGTTATCAACGCAATCGCGCTGGCACTGAGTAGTGCTGTTGTTGTAATTTTCATTATGTCCTCCTAAGACTTTTAAATAAAATGAGCATTTGCCCATCAAGTGGGCATATAATCACAGATAAGGCATATTGAGTCAAGAGGATTCTGGCGGGATTCTGGCAGGATTCGGGCGGATTCTGTGGTTTTTTGCGTGATTCTGGGGATTATTGTGGATTTTTAGGTTATTTTAACGATTATCGCAATAATGTCCGTGCAGTCGATTCGTCCGTGACCAAAGCATTGATGATTCGCCCTTTTATCGCGGCACGCAACGGTTCTATCTTTGCCTTGCCACAGGCGATTCCCACGACCATACGGGCATCGGAGGCACGGACTTGAAAGCTCATCATTCGTGCAATCAAAGGCGAATCCAAATACTGCCCATCGGTATCATAGGCACGTCCTGCAACCTCGCCCACCGCGCCCAAATCCAGCAATCCGCGCCATTCATCCTCTGCCAAAAACCCATCCAGTAATAACGGTGCGGTTTCATCCATCTGCCCCACACCAACAAAAATAGCGTCGGTTTGTTCGGCCAAACGCAACACTTCCTTCACGGCTTTTAAACGCATGTATAACGCCTTTTCCCCCGCATCCTCGGCAAACACAGGTGTGGGCATGGGATAATGGGGCGCACCGACTATATCGGTAAGACGCATAATCACATCATAAACGCTGGCGGTGGCATCGGGGGCAATATTGCCAATGACTGAGACGAGGCGATGATGCACACACTCCATCCGTTGCACATGTTCCACGGTTGCCCGCAACGCCCGCCCCGTGCCAAACCCCAAGGTACGGGGGGTTTTATCCAGCAAAACATCCTCTAACATCGCCGCGGCAAAGGGGGCGAGGGAGGCGGTTGCGTTCGCACCGACATCGGGGGCGATACGGACATCTTCAAGGTTATATTTGTCTTTGATAAGCTGGGCGAGGGTCATCAATTCGGCAATCGGGTGTTCCAGCCGTATGCGCACCAATCCATCGCCCACGGCTTTGGATACCAGCCGTTGCGCCCGTTGCCGCGATACCCCCATGGATTTGGCGATTTCATCCTGCGTGCGCCCGCCGACATAATAAAGCCAGCCCGCACGGGCTGCGTCATCCAGCAAATCTGCGTCTGTTTTCGTCATCGGTTTATCTTCTCTGCCCTTTTTCTAATTGCGGGAATCGCGTGTAAAAATCGGCGAATGTATCAAAGACAATCCCCGCCCCTGCCGCGTTTGTTTTGTCCCTTATATGACTGCCTCCGGTGAAACGCGCGGTTTGCATGTGGGCGGCGTTGCCTGCCTGTACGCCCAAAGTGCTGTCTTCTATCACAAGACAATCCTGCGGTGCAACCCCCATAGTTTGCGCCGCCAGCAGAAACAAATCGGGTGCGGGTTTGCCGAGTGCCACCTGCGAAGCCGTGAAAATCCGCCCGTGAAACGCCTCCGCCAATCCAACCAGTTTTAACGAGTACGCCACCCGTTTGGGGGTAGAGCTGGTTGCCACGCAAAACGGGGTGTTAAGTCGGTTTAATACATCGTGAATATCGGGCATGATCCGCAAATCTTTTTCAAACGCGGCGAGTAATAAGGTGCGATAGCGGTCTTCAAAATCATCGGGTAATTTAATCGCGAATTGTGCCTGGATTTCGGCCAAAACGATGGGGTACGACCGCCCAACATAGTTATCCAGAATATGGTCAATCGATATATCCACCCCGTGCGATGCGGCCTCTGCTCGCAGCATACGGGCGGATATAATCTCGGAATCCACCAGAACACCGTCGCAGTCAAAAATCACCAAATCCATGCCCTAGATAATCACATTTTTATATGAATATCAAGTGGTTTGAAATTTTTGCCAGTGGGCGGTTAGGTTTATCTGTGATGCTTTGGATATATCCACAATTTTCTGGTCGTATTTATTATAGTGTTCGCCTGTGTTTTTGAAATGCACCTTGCCCGTGGCTGGGTCAATAGCCATAAGACCTCTATCAAACAAAAGGTGTAAATCAGCACGAAGCAATAATCCATTTTCCGGTGCGTCGTCTCTGTCCTCTGAAAAAGGTTTTATGTGCGCGGCTTGTAATGCCGCCCTAACATTGCAACCCGTAATGACGCAAGCATGGTTATATTGGTTACGAATTTTTTCGCTAAACTTTCCTTGATCTAGGCGAGCCAAAGTCGTATGAAGTTTAACGCGTCCCTCTGCCTCTTCGGGGGGTTCTGTGGTGTTAAGGATTCTTTTTGCTTTAGGTCCTTTGTCTATAAATTCTACGGGCGCATATTTAAGTAAATCCTTTGCAACACGTTGTATTATTGAATGAGGAAAATTAGTAATAAGTAAAACTTCTGAACAATTAGATGGTAAATTTTTTGCATAATACGCGTCTCTTGTTTCAGAATTAACCGCGTATGTGGATTGATCTGCAACAGTCTTATCCGTTATAAAAATACCAGCACCAAAGGCAACAGATATAATAAAACCTTGCATCCCAAGCTCGTCGTTATTTGAAAATTTGAAAAAATACCTATCTGCCCTTCCAAAATTGCTTGTTGATGTTTTTAATGCTCGTGCTTGCCATGTACTATTTTCAACTTCTTTAACTTGTTTTTTAAATTCACTAGAAAGTCTTTTGGCAAATTCTTTTGATTCTGCGTCCTTTATTGTAATTGTATTTATCTTAATAGCCATTTTTTATTCCCCCTCCACACCATCCGTCAAACCAAGGATAAAATCCGCCACACGGCTGTTTTCCAGAACCATCCGTGCGTTGAGCAAATCATTCCCTTGCGTGCGTTTTTGTGCGCTAGCACTATCCAACCCGTGGCTGTGCCACCGTGCCATGCAGCGGCTTTCAATCACATCTAACGGCACATCCAGCCATAGGCTGACATCCCACAATCCGTGCAAGACATCCCACGGCGGCTGATTATACAACAGATAATTGCCCTCTATCAAGATTAACCCGTGGTTTGATATTTCTGTGGCAGAGGCGACGGATATATCCCATCGGCGTTCAAATCTCGGGGCATAAACCGGCGCGTCAGTTCCTAGCGTTCCCCGTTTTGCCCGTTGTACCAGCGCAATAAACCCATGGACATCAAAACTGGCGGGCGAGCCCTTTCGCGCCAATAACCCTTTTGCCTCCAAAACCGCGTTATCCAGATGAAACCCGTCCATCGGTAATAGAGCGCAAGCCACACCCTCAGCGGTAAAATGGGTCTGCATCGCCTCGGCAAGGGTGGATTTGCCAGCAGCAGGCGGTCCAGCAATCGCGACCATAACGGGGGAGTTGGGCTGGCTTTGCAACCGCGTATTTATCGCCATTAAAGCAGGGTGTAAATCGGCAGGCAGAGTCATCGGCTAGGCAATCTTATTAAGTTTAATATGGGACGCGGATTTGCCCGCCATTTTCAAACGCTAGTGTGAATGGGCGGGTGTGTCAAGTGCGGTTTTTATTTTGGGGGGAATGGCGGTGGCGTAAAACGGGCTCTAACAAATCCTTGACAAGACCATCAAATGGTTTGATAGTCCTGTACGCAGAGGGCGCGGTATATCCCCATCGGCGTTCAAACCTCGGGGCATAAACCGGCGCCGCATATCCTAGCTATTTTGCCGCAATCCGCTTGGTTGGAATATCCACCAGCTTGCCCCGCGGGATCAGCCGTTCTGCATCATACATCGGCATCGTGCAAAGCGTGCCTTGACACAGGCTACCATCCAACAGCGCAACATCCACAACCGTTTTGGGACCGTGTTTGGCATCATCCATCCGCACGATACAAACCCCGCACCCCTGATAGGGCGAATAGCCAGAGGTGCAAACCCGCCCAATGACCTTACCATCTTGGGTTATCGTACGCCCCAGGGCGGCGACACCATCCGTGTTCAGACGCATGCCCCAAGTGCGAGACTCCCGCGGTGCTGCCTCCAACGCCTTGCGCCCGATAAAATCGTGGTCGCCGAATTGAACAAATCCGCCCAACCCCGCATCAAACGGCGTGGTTGTCGCGTCAAAATCCGACCCAGCGTTCAGCAATCCTGCCTCTATCCTACGCGCCCGAAAAACGGGAGTGGCAGTCAGCAGCATATCAAATTTCGCGCCGATTTGCGTAATTTTATCGCCAATCGCGCGAATATCGGTATTGGGTAGCAGATAAACCTCCCACCCCAGCTCGTTAGAAAAACCAGACCTGCTAATCCAGCATTTCTGGTTGGCAATCGTGACTTCCATGCAATCAAAATAGCGAAACGGGTCGGGCATCCCGCCGTCCAGCACTTCGGCCAAAACATCCAGAGACCGCGGCCCTTGGATTTGGCTTATCCAAACATCGGGGTCGTGGATTTTCACATCCAAACCCTCCGCCGCCGCCTTGTACCATTTGAACAAATCCCCATCGGCCTGCGCCATCCAAAACCGATCCTCGGCCAGGCGCAATAAAACTCCGTCATTAATCATTCCACCATCGTGATAGCAGGCGAATTGATAGGCGCACCGCCCGACTTTTAATGAGGTCACATCGCGGGGGAAAACTCGGTTTAATAGGGTCGTCGCATCGGGGCCGCTGAATTCAATCGCCAGCTCGCCCGTGTTGCGGAAAATAACACCCGTGCGTACCGCCCAATACATATCGTCATCGTTCGCATGGCTGAGGTATTCGGGGGTTAGACGCGAATTATACAGCGTGTATTCGGGATCGTAAGGCAGCTCCATATAGCTGAGCGGATGGGGTGCCATTGTCCGCGACATTTCACGCGGGCGGGCGTTTTCGTTTGGCATCGCCTTGGCGACAAAGCGGTAGTCAGATAGGTTTTGGCTCATAGGTTTATCCTTTTAAAATGGTTTGTGGGGGCGGTTTTGCCCCGTGCAAGCGCAAATAATAAAAAAACGAATAAGAGTCAATAGGGGGGTGAAAATATGTAAGGGGGTTATTGGGTGGTTTGTTTTTCGTAAAGCGCGAACAGGTGGTTTATCCGCGCGGTATCATCGGCAAAGGGTTGCCCCGCGCATGGGGCGATGGTGTTGGTGGCGGTGGAGTAAGACGGGTTCTAACCTGTCTCTCAATACCACATAGAGGCATAATTCACCCAGCATTTTGCTCATTCCACGGGGTTTTCCGCCCGCTCTGCAAAAGGAATATGCGATATTTCTCCTTGTTTTTGGTTAAAAAAGGCTTAATAAACTATTGACAAAAAATAAAAAATTGGTAATATATATGTTTGATTGAAAATTTTGGGAGAGATAAATGAAACTCTTTTTTCAAAATAATGTTGCATATACGCGAGGCGCACTGCTTGCCCTGTTCGCGGGGCTGTTTATCTTGGCGGCTTGTGGTGGTGTAAATGTCGCGCCCACATTCGTTATAAACAACCCACCGGCAGATAGCCTTTGCGTGACTAACCCGTATGGTCCGACCTGTACCAAACAGAAGGAAGCGGCTATTGAGCTTTGCCGTATGGCTATCGCTGGCGGGAATGATTGTGCCGATAACACGCCAGAGTCTGTGGTCAGTTGCTTGACAGACCCGTTTAGCACGGCTTGCACCACTGCGCATGCTACCGAGAACCCGTTTGAAGGAACGGAGATAACCATTGCGAAGGAACAGGAAAAACGGCAAGACACATGTTTGCGTTCGGATACAACCGCGGTTTGTGAGACGGCAGTTTCGAGCCTTTGTTCCGCTGATCCCTTTACGCAAACGAGGGGCGATACGCCGACCAATCTTTGTGTGGATATAAGTGGCACGGCTTATGCCGATGCGCGCGCAGAGGCTTGTTTGGCGAGTCCTGATGGTACGCCTGTGGATTCTAGTTGTGCGACGAATACGCTTGCAGAGAATACGTGTGAAACTGCTCCGTTTGGTCGCACTGGGTGTGATAATCTTGATGAAATTGATGGATATAGAACAACTTTCTGTACGGTAACGGATGTTTTTAATCCAAGCTGTGGCGATACGGATGAATATGGTGCTACGAATGCGGCGCGTGATGGTTTTTGCAGTGATACAGCAGCAGAAGGAAATAGCGATTGTGCGAGTCGCCTAACAGGGATTTGTACGATGAATGGTGGGACTTCGCCCTTCTCTAGGCTTTGTGGCACGAATGTGGCAAGCCAACGTATTTTCTGTACCACTAATAGGGCACATGTGGGTACTACTGGAAATTGCCCCGATACGATAACAACCTTCTGTAATGATAGCGCGAATGATATATTTGACACGCTTTGTAATGATGATGCTGGAACTTATGATGTCGCGCGGGGGAGGCAATGTGTGGCTGATGGTACTACGGGCGGTGAGTGTGGTGATGAGGATTCGGGTTATATCCAAGACTATTGTGATACGGCCGCGGGGCTTACGAATGTAACGCATTGCCCTGATACGTATGAAAACGCGAATCCTGCGGTTGCGGAAGTGAATGTGACTGCATTAGCGGGCAAAGCCCTTAATTCCGAGGGTACGGCTCTGCTAACGGGTGCGGATGGGACTACGGACACAGCAATTATCAGCTCTGGCGGGGCGCATGCAGACAACGATGACCCCGCGAACTTTATTGCGGGCGGTACTGCTGTGCTGGATTTGGGTACAAGTGTGACCACGACCAGAGAAAGCACCTTGACGTTAGGTATGCTTGACAATGATAGTGATGCCAACGGTGGCTTTGCCATTGCGGTTGGTGAGTTTGATAGTGATAACCACAGGTTCTATGTCGGTTTGTTATCCGTCACGGCTTTGGG
Source organism: uncultured Amylibacter sp. (assembly GCA_959347425.1). Next base: position 1,467,956 of record OY365741.1, read on the forward strand.
TGCACCTTTGAATGATGCCGCGCAAGGTGGTATTTGGAGTGCAAAAGTACGTATATTAACGTCAATCAAAACTAACCCTCTTCTGGAAGCGGATTTCAAATTGAATGTTGATTTTGCTACGAAATCCCTTAAAATTGTTAATGCCGCGGGTGAGGATGCCAATATTAATTTTGATATTTCTGGAACGAGACTTGCCTTTTTTATAGATGGTAAATTCACCGCCAATGGCGTGATATATGGCACGGTTGATTTTACTGGTGCCGACAATAACGGTACGTTGACGGGCTTGATTGGGCAAAACGGCGCGGTTGGTATATTTAAGAGGAATAGTGATAGCTCGCCTTATGTCGGTGGCTTTGTTGCCGCGAAAACTGATTGTACTGCCACGGGGACTCCGTTCCATGCCGATTGTACGACCACGAAGGACTACGATTTGCAGGCGCGGTTGTGTAACAACCACCGTACGACTTCAGTTGCGAATTTTAACACGAATTGTCGGGATAACGGGGAGGTTACATCCCGTGTTTGTGAGTTCAAGGGAACTCATGCAAATCCGTTTAATAAGGACATTTGTACAGGTGCAGGTTATGACAATGAGCGGGCGCGGTTCTGTTTCCGCCGGAATACTATATTTAGGCACTTCGGGATAACCAGGCTAGCGGGCTTTAGTGTGGCCAGGGATTGCGCGGGGGACTCTGTGGTTCAAGACCAGGTTTGTAGCCCCCATGGGGCATACGCGAGGCCGTTTGATTTGCAGGTTTGCCCAGATTCAGACGGGGAGTCGGTAGCGGTGCGGGCGGGGTTATGTAGCAACAACGATGAACGTCCTGTTACGGATTTTAACACCCGTTGTTTGAAAACTGTGATTCAAAACTTGGTTTGTGCCCCCAGTGGCAAAAATGCGAATCCGTTTGATAAGGTTATTTGTCCAGATAGTAAATCTAGCAATAAGGAGGTAAGGGCGCAGGCATGTCGCGATCGCACCCTACCAGATGGCGTTAATGTACTGGTTGATTGCGCCAGAGACTCTGCTATTACAGACGTGATTTGTGCGACCAGTGGCACCCTTGCGAATCCGTTTGATAGTGAGATTTGTTTGGGCGACCAAGCGACCGCCCAAACGGATTTTCTTGATAATTGTAAAGGGAATACCGCGGGTGGGGCAGATTGTGCCAGATATACCGATTGTGTCGCGAATCCCTATATGGACGGGTGCGATGCTAAGTACTATGTTGCCGAACGCGAAGATTATACTGAAAGGCTTTTGACGTATTGCAGCAGCGACCGTGCTGGGGAAACCGCCCCCGTGGGTGCGCCCTCTTGCGCAACCCCCACGATTCAAGCCGTTGTTTGTGCCAGCAGTGGGACTTATGCGAATCCGCTTGATGCAGAGGTTTGCCCTGAAAGCGATGTCGCCGATATTGACATGATTCAAAATGAATTTACAACAACGTGCTATCACGCGCGGGCGGATTTAACGGAAAGACCCGAATGTAATAATATCGCCACTTGTTTTATGCTGGGCAAACTTGCCAATAATACCGAGACTTCGACTGATGGCAGGTTTGCTTGTAATATTGGTGGGCTTTTTGATGTGAAGAATTTGGTAATATGCAGTAGTTATGTTTATGGTCAACCTTTGCCACAAGACTGTAATCAAGCCACGATTGACAAGGCTTGCAATGCCAATCCGTTTTCCACCGCCCTTGATGGGATTGATTGTATTAGTGATAGAACGCGTGATACCGCACGGAATGAGCTGTGCTTTGGTGCCGCAAGCGTTCAGTATGATTGTACAGAGACGCGGACCCGTGCGTGTGCGATGGATGCTACAAGCAAATATTGTCCAGAGGATGTCGCGAACAGTCCCTGCATGATGGATCCTTTCGGCGACACTTGTTTTGATGATGATACCTATAACTCTGTCCGTTTGATGGCGTGTGATACCGACCCTATCGCGGCCGAGATTTCTTCGGATACTGCATTTGCGGATAAAACCACCCTTGCCCAAAATTGTCTTGCTACGATAGATGAAGAGTGTAGTTATGATGAGACTGAGCAATTTACAAATGACTTTTGCAAGATTGGCACGCTTTATGATGCCGAACGCGGGCGGTTGTGTTTGTATGGTTATACCCCAGCGAATGCGGGTGATACTATCGTCATCCCTACCGAATGTGCTAGTAATACGAGTTATGAAGTCGCCTATTGCAGTGAGCTTGCGCTTGAGGGTAATATGGAGTGTGCGGGTAGAAAAGCAGATATTTGCACCACTAATAATGGCACCGCGCCCTTCGCACCGCTTTGTGGTGAAAATTTGGCGGTCCAGATGAAGTTCTGTACAGAAGGTGTGACGACTATCTTTGATACCCGTTGTGCTTCTGCTGATGGACTTACGCAGACTATCGCTGGTACAAATAATGCGCGTAGAGAGGCATGTGGTGGGAATGAAGGTGAGTCTAATCGTGCGACGGATGCCCAGTGTGCAGATACGGTATTGCATGTTTGTGGTAGTGAGAGGGGTCAGCTTGACACTCCATTTCATTCTGCGTGCTTGCGTAAGAAAGACGGGGCTTATGTTTATCAGGTTTATGTTGTGGCACGTGGGGAGGCTTGTTTTGACCAAGCCTTCAATCCATCAATAGGTACATGTGGTGATGAGGATTCGGGTACTTATATCAAAGATTATTGTGCTACGGACGCGGGTAATACCAATGTAACGTATTGCCCTAAGAAGTATGCGGGCGCGAATCCTGTTAATACTGGTGATACCGCGAATGTGGCGACTTTAACAGCCAAAGCCCTGAATGCAGAGGGTACGGCTCTGTTGCCGACATTTATCGCGGATGGCGCGGCGAATACAGCCACCGATGACCCCGCGAACTTTATTGATGGCGGGGCGACTGCGTTGAATTTGGGCGATGCCGTGACGGCAAACGCAGATATCCCTGCTGAGCGCAACTTGGCGTTAAGTGATGATACGACCAGTGGTTTTGCGATTGCCAGTGCGGGTTCTGGATTCAGCAAAAAATATTATGTCGGGATTTTATCTAATACCGATTTGGGTGTGCTTTTGACCGTGCAACCAAGTGTTGATTGGACTGGAAAACTGAGTATAACAGGAACATCCATTGACGGGGACGATGTAGGCGGTGTTTATGAGGATATTACCTTGAATGTTAATCTTGAAGATAAGGAATTGACCTTGAAGGATGGTTCGCTTGATATTTCTAATAACTTTTCTGAACTTTTGACACTTGATATAGAAGGTAAATTCACCGCCAATGGCGTGATATATGGCAGGGTTGTTATTGAAGATGCAGACGGTTATACTGATTTCAATAACGGTACGCTTACAGGTTTGATTGGCGTGGAGGGCGCGGTTGGCATATTTAAGAGCAATCTTAGGACGGACACCACTTATGTAGGTGGGTTTGTTGTTGCACCGTCAATTGATTGTAGTGAAGATGGGACTCCGTTTCATGTGGTTTGTACGAATAACGCGGCGGCGCGGGCGGCACTTGCACTTGCTTGTGGCGATAACGGTGCTAAACGTGGTACCCCACAGTGTAATCAGTTTATTAACGGGGTGGATGGGCTAAGAATTGCCGATTGTAACGCGAATCCATACCGTACCACCAGTGGTTGTGCTGGTGACCCTGCGTTTGTGGAGGCGCGGAGAATTCATCGTGCCTTTTGCGTTTCCACTGCGGGTAATTTTGATATCAAGTGTGATATTTTATCTGATACGGAAACAGACCATATTCGCATTATACATCTCGTACGTGGGCGGGCTTGTGTTAGAGGAGGTGACAGCTTCAATCCACCAAGGGGTGTATGTGGTAGTGAAGAGACCGCAGGTTATATCCAAGATTATTGTGGCACGGCTGAAGGTATTACCAAAACAGAGGTTTGCAAAAGGGCCTATAGTTTAGCGAACCCTACCCTTGCACTCGTGGATGTGTCATTGCTGGGCAGCAGACTGCGCAATTCCGATGATACAGATTTGGCAACGGTTATTGCAGAGGGTATGGCGAATACCGCAAACGATGATGATGCGAACTTTATCGTGGGCGGTGCGGGCGCACTGGATACGGGTTTAACCCAAACAAATGATGACACCTTTAGGTTAAATGAGCTTGATAATAGAGCCGATGCCAACAGTGGTTTTGCCGTGGCGATTGCTACACAAAAATACTATGTCGGTTTATTGTCTGGTACGAATCTGGGTAGGGTTTTGCCGACCACCACTACAGAGGCATTCCTTGACTGGCCAGCACAATTGCGTATCCTACGTGGTACGACTTTTGAAACCGCACAGGATTTCACATTGCGGATTGAACTTAATGCCAAGACGATTAGCGTGAAAGCTGGTTCTATAACGGCTGGTGTATTTGCTATAAATAATGGTGGATTCACCATCGCTGGCTTGTTATATGGCACGGTTACTGTTGGCAATGCTGATGCGGGTACGCTTACAGGTTTGATTGGCACAAAAGGCGCGGTTGGCATATTTAAGAGCAATGTTGCATCGGCGAGCGATTATGTCGGTGGGTTTGCTGCCTACATGAATGCTGATTGTACTGAAAATGGGACTCCGTTCTATGTGCTTTGTGCGGATAACGCGGTGGAGCAGCAGAAACTTGCATTTGATTGTTTCCCTAACGCTACTAAATATGGTGACCCGCAGTGTAATCAGTTTATTAACGGGGTGGATGGGCTAACCATTGCCGATTGTGCCAAGAGGCCATTCCGTACCACCGATGGCTGTAATACGAACCCTGCGTTTGCGTCCGCGCGGGGAGCTATAGTTTCCTATTGCATCGCCGACCTTTATACTACTTTTGCTGCCCTGTGTGATATTTTCAGTTTCCCTGATACACACCCGGACCATGTTGCCAATACAAATATCGCGCGTGGGAAGGCTTGTGCGATAGGCTACCAACCACACCAGTTTCAATCGAATACTAATCGTATATGTGGTAGTGAAACGACCGCAGGTAGTTATCTTGAAGCCTATTGTCGCACGGAAACGGGTCAGGCAGATGATGGGATTTGCAAAATCTCCTATAGTATAGCGAACCCTACCCGTGCATTCGTGGATGTGTCATGGCTGGGCAGCAGACTGCTCAAATCCGCCACTACTACGGCAACGGTTATTGCAGAGGGTGCGGGGGATACCACAAACGATGATGACGCGAACTTTATCGTGGGCGGTGCGGATGCACTGGTAACGGGTCTAACCCAAACAGCGGTAGAGGATTTAGTAACCGCACCAGATGATACCACCTTTAGGTTAAATGATCTTGATAATAGAGCCGATGCCAACAGTGGTTTTGCCGTTGCGATTGCCACACAAAAATACTATGTCGGTTTATTGTCTGGCACGACTCTGGGTAGGGTTTTGCGGAACGAAGATGTAGAGACCTTCCTTGACTGGCCAGCAAAATTGCGTATCCTACGTGGTACGACTTTTGAAACCGCACTGGATTTCACATTGCGGATTGAACTTAAAGACAAGACGATTAGCGTGAAATCTGGCACTCTAGATGCGTCTGTATTTTCTATAAATGATGGGAAATACGGCACCTATGGCTTGTTATATGGCACGGTTACTGTTGCTGGTACTAATGCGGGTACGCTTACAGGTTTGATTGGTGTGAAAGGCGCGGTTGGCATATTTAAGAGCAATCCTGCATCGGCGAGCGATTATGTCGGCGGGTTTGTTGCCGTACCTGATGAAGTTAATTGTACTACCGATGGGACTCCGTTTGATGTGGGTTGTACGAATAACGCGGCGGCGCGGGAGGCACTTGCAATTGCTTGTCGCCATGGACCCGGAGGCTTTAAACGTAGTAGAGATGACCCACAGTGTAATCAATTTATTAACGGGGTGGATGGGCTAACCATTGCTGAGTGTGCTTACAGACCATTCCGTACCACCGATAACTGTAATACGAACCCTGCGTTTGTGCCTGAGCGGAGAAGTATAGTATGGCTTTGCACCCACCCTATGTATGCTTTTTCATACCAGTGTGATCCTTTCCCTGATACACAAGCGGGTCATCAGACCACTATAAATGCCGCGCGTGGGGGGCTTTGTATTGCAGCAGGTGACGGCTTCATTCCACCAAGGGGTTTAGTATGTGGTAGTGAAACGACCGCCGATAGTCTTATCAAAGATTATTGTGAGAGCACGGCGGGGCTTACCAATTTAGCGGGGTGTCCTAAAAATTATGTCACGGCGAATGGCGATGCTGGGGAAGTGTCTGTGCCTGCTATTGGAACGGGTGAAAACCAGTTGCTCAATTCCGATGGTTCGGGTGCGCTGACGGTTATCCCTGCGGTACCTCCGCAGGGTACGGGCTTTTTCGCCACGAACTTTATTGGAATCGCTGCTGGTAGCATCACACCCCTAACTTTGAATTCTACCCACAAAGGTCTTCGCTTGGCGGATGAGGAAGATGGTTTTGCCTTTGGCATTAGTGGTACCAAAAAGCTCTATATCGGGTTGTTGGCTGGCACGAGTCTGGGCGCACCTTTGCGTAATGCTACCGCACAGACCGCCACTTGGGATGCAGATTTGAGTGTCCTATTTTATAATGGCTCGGCAGATGCAATAGAAAATAAAACTTTCAAATTGCAGGTTAATTTTGGTGGCGACACAGACAACACCCTTGCTATAATGGGGGATGCCCCAAGCATTACTGGTCCTGGTGTGTTTTCCTTGGATGGTAAATTCACCAGAAATGGCGTGATATATGGCACGGTGGGTTTTACCAATGCCAGTTATGGCGCGGGTACGCTTACAGGTTTGATTGGTGTGGATGGCGTGGTCGGTATATTTAAGAGCGATGATCCCAATCTCGCTTTTGCCGCTAGCCGATATGTCGGCGGGTTTGTTGCCGCGCCAACACCTCCCGATGTGACTGCGATTGATTTCAAAGCCAACGCGCGGCAGAATAATGGTATGGACACGTTGACTGTTTTGGGCTCTGGCGTGCCTGATACTAATATTGGCTCCGTTAACTTTATTGAGGGCAAGGTCGGGGAGTCTTCGTTGGGGATTGAGAATGTTGATGAAACTTCTCTGCTTCTATCTGGAAACAAAGGCGGCGTTGCATTTACATTTGGCAATGCATCTGGTGTAGCAAATTACCATGTCGGAATTTTGGCTGACACGAATGTGGGTCCTGCTTTGAATAACGATGTGACGGGTGATTGGGTTGGTAAAATACAGGCAATAGTTAATGGTTCTGACACCACCGAACAGGCTATAACGTTCAATGTTAATTATGGTGCGAAATCTTTTGCTATAAAAGATGGTACTGCGCCTACCTTTGCGAATATTGGCGCGATGACTATGGATGGTCGTTTCACCGATACTGGTGTGATATATGGCTCGGTTTATTTTGGCGGGGCAAATACAAATACAGGTATGCTTACGGGTTTGATTGGGCAGAATGCTCTGGTTGGCGCGTTTGCGGGTAATGGTGGTCTTGCCAACCCATACGTAGGTGGGTTTATTGCCAATAAGCCCACACAATAACATCGGGGCGGGTTTTTATTTGGGGATGATGGCGGTGGGGCAGCTGTCGCGCCCACAGTTGTTGAATCACCCACAACGACAGACTCTTGCACGACTGATCCGTTTGGCGATGGATGCGACACGGCCGAGGATGAGATTGCGCAGGATATAAAAATCACCGAATGCCTTGCTGGTGAAGCGGCCGCCACGCCAACCTGCGAGTCTGCGGTTAAGTCCGTGCCATGTCTGAATAATCCGTTTGATACCGCATGCGCGAATAACGCGGAGTTTGCTAAATATTTGACACCTGCCAGAACAGCGCGGATGACCCTTTGCACCGGTAATCCGTTTAACGGACTTTGCACGGCGGACCCAGTGGCACGGCTGGCGTTTTGCCGTGATACAGGCAGGACAACCACTACGAAATCTGCCGATTGCACGGGTACGATAAACACGGCTTGCACTGCCGATAGGTTTGCCCAAACGACTGGAACAACGGTTGGCAATCTTTGCTCTGCTGACCCTATTGCTGATTTGGTATTTTGCCGTGATGCGAGCCTAACCCCCGCAGGGAAAGAGGCTAATTGCACTGGTACGATAAAGACGGCTTGCGTTGCTGATCCGTTTGATACGCTTTGTACGGCGGGTTATGCAACTGAGCGTGCGACTGCGTGTCGTACTAGTTCCAATGGGGCTAATGATTGTGCTCAGACGGTGATTGACGTTTGTACGGCCTCACCTGCAACCAATGTCGGTCCGTTTGATACGCTTTGTACGGCGGGTTATGCAACTGAGCGTGCGACGGCGTGTCGTACTAGTTCCAATGGGGCTAATGATTGTGCTCAAACGGTGATTGCGGTTTGTACCGCTTCACCTGCAACCAATGTCGGTCCGTTTGATACGCTTTGTACGGCGGGTTATGCGACTGAGCGTGCGGATGCGTGTCGTAGTAATACCGCTGGGTCTAATGATTGTACTGCGACAGTGGTTGCGGTTTGTACGGCTTCGCCTGCAAGCAATGTCGGTCCGTTTGATACGCTTTGTACGGCGGGTTATGCGACTGAGCGTGCGACGGCGTGTCGTACTAGTTCCAATGGGGCTAATGATTGTGCTCAGACGGTGATTGCGGTTTGTACGGCCTCACCTGCGAGCAATGTTGGTCCGTTTGATACGCTTTGTACGGCGGGTTATGCGACTGAGCGTGCGACTGCGTGTCGTGATAAGACCAATGGGGCTAATGATTGTGCTCAGACGGTGATTGCGGTTTGTACGGCGAGTGCTGCGAGCAATGTTGGTCCGTTTGACACTCTTTGTACTGCGGGTTATGCAACTGAGCGTGCGGATGCGTGTCGTAGTAATACCGCTGGGTCTAATGATTGTACTGCGACAGTGGTTGCGGTTTGTACGGCTTCGGCTGCAAGCAATGTCGGTCCGTTTGATACGCTTTGTACGGCGGGTTATGCGACTGAGCGTGCGACGGCGTGTCGTGATAATCTAGCTGGCTCTAATGATTGTACTGCGACAGTGGTTGCGGTTTGTACGGCTTCGGCTGCGAGCAATGTTGGTCCGTTTGATACGCTTTGTACGGCGGGTTATGCGACTGAGCGTGCGACTGCGTGTCGTGATAAGACCAATGGGGCTAATGATTGTGCTCAGACCGTGATTGACACTTGTGGTCAGCAAGGGTCTATTACTAAAGGGGCGGCTTTGTTCACGGATGGTCTTTGTACTGCTGGTACGGCTTATCATGGCTCACGCGAGACGGCATGCTCTGCAGATCGTGTAGGGTATGCTAATAAGAATCAGTGTGCAGGTACGGTAGCGCGGGTTTGTACTGGTAACGGTATCTTTGGTGCTGTGTGCTTGCGGGCTGACGTTACTGCGGATTATGCAACGCAACGTGCGGATGCGTGTCGTAATAATACCAATGGGGCTAATGATTGTACTCAGACGGTGATTGACGTTTGTACGGCGAGTGCTGAGAGCGCGGCTGGTCCGTTTGATACGCTTTGTACTGCGACGTATCTGCCTGCGCGTTTGGCACATTGTGCCGATCATACTATCGCCAATAAAAACTCTGCTTGCGCCGATCAAGTTGATGGTAGTGGTATTGTTCAGACCTATTGTAATCGTCGTAGTGCTGCGGATGATATTTACGGGATTTGTGATAGTACGAATGGCAATGGATTTACCGCGTGGCGTGGCAATGATGATAGCAGTCCTGTTATCGGGGCTGGTTCGGCGACTGGGGATGATCCGTCTGCGAACTTTATCGCGGGCGGTGCGAATGCGTTGTATTTGGGCAGTGGCATAACGGCTACAAACACGATGACTTTGACCTTGACGGGCGATACGGCCGATGGTATTGCCATAGCTTCTGCTGATTTTGACGGGGAGTTGCAATCTTACGCGGGTTTGCTGTCTGGGTCTGATTTGGGCGGTCCGATAGCCAGTGGCACGACTGGCACGGTAAACTGGACGGGTGGTAAAATTGCCATCGGCTGGCATGATGGGACTGGTATCACGACTCTTTCTAATACTGACTTTACCCTTGAAGTTAATTTTACCGATGGGGAGCTTACGGCGAGCGATGTGGCTGTTGGGGCTAGCACGCTTGATATAGAAGGGACATTTGACGTGGGGTCAACTGCGGTTAGCGGGACGACAACATTAACGAAGGATTCGATTGGGATTACCGCAACTATTCGTGGTGTTATTGGCACAGAGGGTGTTTTGGCGGTGTTTGCCACGAATGATACGGTTACCTCTGGTTTTTATGCGGGTGGGTTTGTTGCCGCCTCTCTGATGGCGCGGTTGGCATACCAGCGGCGGATTGTGCTGTCAATCCGTTTACGGCACTCGATTGTACCTCTGGTGAAAAAGATACGTATTGTAGTATTTCTGGCAATGTCTTTCAATCGAATTGCGATGACCCAGACGTGACCGTGGAAGAGGAACAGCGGTTGCGGGTTGCGGATGGGTGTTCTTTAGAGGGTGTCACGACGACCACCCATCCTGAATGTGGGCAGGCTATTGGTGCCACTGGGGCAACTGTTTTGGCTTGCGTTGCCAATCCGTTTCTTCCGGATTGTAGCGAACTTGGAACGGGGGACAGAACCCGTGATGCGCGGGCAGAGTTTGCCAAGGCGCGGATGGCGTATTGTGGCGATCAAGCGAATGCGTGGCAGATAAATTGTAATGGTTATACCGAATCTGCTATGCCTCGGGCGGCGATCTGTGTTGCCAATGGTGCGATTGTTACGAACGGCGGGACTGATGTGCTTGCGGGTTCATCTTTGTTTGATGTAGCTTGTATGGGTTTGGATGGTGTTTTGGTAGAGCAGACGCGCATTTGTTTGATTCCGTCGAGTAGTTTTACAACTGGATGTATGGATGGCACGCATGGCGCGGAGGGTGATCTTAATACCGCGCGTACAACCGCTTGTTTGCTTGCGCCAACAACGGCTGATGGCGGCGAGGCTGGTCGTTGTACTGGTTTAGTTGCGAGCTATTGTGGCGATGCAACTGGTACAAATCCGTTTAATGCAGGGTGTGTTGCTAGTGAATATGATGACGAACGGACGGTCGCTTGCTTGGCTGATAGAACCGATAGCGCCAGCACCGACCGTTGCCCTAGTTTGGTTGCGACTTATTGTACTGCGAACCCGTTTGATTCTGATAGCGATTGTTCAACTGGTACGACTTATGACCCGCAACGTACAACCGCTTGTTTGCTTGCGCCGGCAACGGCTGATAATGGCTCGCCTGGTCGTTGTACGGATTTGGTTATGAACTATTGTGGCGATTCATCTGGTACAAATCCGTTTAATGCGGGGTGTGTTGCTAGTGAATATGATGACGAACGGACGGTCGCTTGCTTGGCTGATAGAACTGATAGCGCCAGCCCCGACCGTTGCCCTGGTTTGGTTGTAACGTATTGTGAAGCGAACCCGCTTGACCTTGCCCCTGATTGCATGGTTGCGGATTATGATGATGAACGTGAGACGGAATGTAGCAAGACAGGTATGTCCACTATGGGTGATTGTACGGCCACCGTTACGAGCCTTTGCACTGCGAACCCGTTTGAAAAAACGACTGAAACAATTGGCGACCTTTGCACTGGAACATACCTTGACCACGATACTAGGTTAGAGTTTTGTCGTGATACAGACAAACTAACCGATACGAAAGACTCCGATTGCACAGGTACGATAACAACGGCTTGTGGTGATAACCCGTTTATCCAAACGACTGGAACAACAGAAGGCAATCTTTGCGATGGTAGTTATGATATGGCGCGTGAAACCGAATGCAGCAAAACAGGCACATCCGATTTGGGCAGTTGTACGGCCACCGTTACGAGCCTTTGCGATGCGAACCCGTTTGAACAAACGACTGGTGACACTGACATGCCCGCCGACCTTTGCACTGGCGCATACCTTACCCACGATACTAGGTTAGCGTTTTGCCGTGATACAGAAAAAAACCCTATTAATAAAGTGAACGATTGCGATGGTACGATAAAGACGGCTTGTTCGGATAATCCGTTTGATACGCTTTGTGTTGATACATACCTAGTGGATGCCGCCGGTAGGTTGGCATTTTGTCGGGCAGACAGGAAGAAGAACGTTATCAATCACGTTGCCGCGACCTTTAGCCAGCCGATGGGATGCGACCCGATTCGCATTGAAACTTGCCGAAACAACCCCAATGATCCTGTCTGCAATGATAATAATGCGGGTAGGGTAACGCATGCCGACTGGTTGCGTGGTTTTGATGCTCCGCTTGCCAAATACGCCGCCATAACCAATCCCTCACAGCACCAATTTTTGGACCTCAGTGATACCGATGTGGCATCTATTTCTGGTATTTCTGGTGCAATCCACCTGAACCTTAACAACGCGCGGTATGATGACCATCCAATCGGTAAGGATGGCAGCGATGGCTTCGCGTTTTGGCGGAATTCTTCAGGCACTAATTTCGTTGGGATTACGAAGGGCACAGATTTGGGTAGACCCTTTGCAGAAAAGCCAACAAGAACTGAGGTGAGGTGGCGCGGCCAAATTCGCGCGATAGGTAAGGAGTTTCATGGGACGGTTAGCGCGGATTTAATCGTAGATATTGTTTTTTACGCTGGGTTAACTGGTGGCAATGTTGGCTACATAAATGCATTCCACATGCCCAATAAGCTGTCCGTGGGGTTCGGTGGCTATTTCATCAACGGCACATTTAATCGTGCGGGATTTTTGCGCGGCACGGCTAGGTTAAGCGGAGTTTCTGTTCCTAGTGCTCTTCCTTTTCCTGAAACCACGGGGCTGCTGAGAGGGCTTATCGGGGAAGAGGGTATAGTCGGCGCGTTTCTTGGTTCTAAGCCAGCTGTTTCAGGCGTTCATCGCGGAAGTAACTTTGTTGGCGGGTTTGTTGCGCATCCTGATGTCAAGTCCGCGCGCACAGAGGCAACTCATGCCGTTTGGGTGGCATCATCTTCAACAGGTACGTTGTATTACACCCCGCCCAACCGCGAAAACAGGGGCAGTCAATTTTTGAAAGGCGCGGCGGGGCGTAACCCCCTTTTTGCAACAGGAAATAACCCTGTAAGGCACACTAACCCTCAAAGCGTATCTTTTGGCTACATTACTGCGAACGCTCTTTTTGCTGCTGGTACCCGCCACCGCGGCCAACCTCTAACCCTTAATAGCAGTGGTCTTGGGAGTGTTTATTATAGGAGCGGTTATACGCTTTGGTATACAGACGGCACCAACACTGATACAACCAGATATTATTATGCTGGGCTTAGCCACGATGCCAATGTCGGGCTGACTATTCACCCCAGCAGGACTGGCACGGCAGTGTGGAACGGAGCGTTTAGAGCCCGTCGTAATGGCCTGAATAATGAAGCTGTTCAGGATAGAGAGTTTGCTACCTATCAAAGTCTGGCTTTAACTATTAACTTTGGTGAAAGAAAAGTGTCGGGTAGTGTTAGTAATGGTGATACCCAACATGGCGACTCCGATTTTGTCCGTGGCGATGGGGACTTTGACATAAGCGGCGTATGGGATGCTGTGGGGGTGCTTTCAGGCTCGGTTAATCAGCGTTTCGACTATCAGACCGAGAATATTAGCGATGGAAAACTGACTGGGCTTATCGGCGAGAGCGGTGCGATTGGCGCGTTTATCAGCAATAAAACGGGCCCGGCTGGCTTTGCTGGTGGGTTTTTTGTTAAACCATAATAACAAAACGCAACAATAAAATACACAGATAACCTTTGCTCCTTGCCCTTCACATGATTTTAGGGGGCGTGGGTAATGGCGGTGGAGTAAGACGGATTCTAACCTGTCTCTTATAAACGCTTGCCCTAATCCTTTGTGATTAAAAAGCCGCGGAAATCATTCACATTTGTCAGGGTTGCCCCAGTGATAATCTGCCCGCCGATTGCCGCGAAAAACCGATGGCTATCGTTGGTTTGTAAGGCGGTATCGGGGCAAATCCCCGCCGATTTTGCCCGCGCCAGAGTGTCGGCATCGCCGAACGCCCCCGCGACCTCGGCCGCGCCATCCACCCCGTCTGTATCGCATGCCAGCACGGATATTCCTGCACGTCCGTTTAACGCCAGAACCGCCGATAAAACGAATTCCGCGTTTGGACCGCCAATCCCCGTGCCTGTGCGGATAACACTGCACTCGCCCCCCGATAGCATCACGATGGGTGCGTCGCCCGCCCGCATTTTGTCTTGTATTTGCTGTGCCATCTTTGCCTGTTTTGCGCCCAAATCCCGGGCTATACCTTGCAAATCATCGCCGATTATTCGCGGTTCTGCCCCCGCAAGTTGGGCTGTTTTGGCGGCGGCATTCAGGCTGGTTTGGGCGGTTGCGACAATATAATGTTCGCATTTTGCCAGCCGAGCATCGCTAGATTTAATCACGCCACTATTTTGCGCAATCGCCATACGAACATGGGCGGGCGTGGCAATCTGCCATTTATCCAAAACCGCCAAGGCATCGTGGGGCAAGGAATCCTCACCGATTGTCGCGCCAGAGGCTATGTCGCGGGGATTATCCCCCGCCACATCCGAAATCAGCAAGCTAACCACCCGCGCAGGATAACACGCCGCCGCCAGTTGCCCGCCTTTAACCCGCGATATATGCTTGCGCACAAGATTTATCTCTGCAATGGTCGCGCCAGATTTTATCAGGGCGGTGTTCAAATTGATTTTATCTTGCAAAGTAATCCCCGCAATCGGCGCACATAATAAAGCCGAGCCGCCCCCAGATATCAGGGCAATCACCATATCATCGGGCGACAAATCCGCCACGCAGTCTAGTAATTTATCGGTTGCGGACAACCCGTTTTCATCGGGAATAGGATGGGCGGCGGTCAGGATATTTATCTTTGGATGCGGGCAGGGGCAGTCATGCCCATAGCGGGTTATGATAACACCTCGGGCAATGGCCCCTGTGGGATAGTGGTTGGCAACGCACCGCGCCATCGCCGCACTCGCCTTGCCCGCGCCGATAATAATCAGCCGTCCGCGTGGCGGGTTGGGCAGATACTGTGGCAAGATTTTATCAGGGTCGGCAGTGGCAACGGCCGTATAAAACAGGTCGGTTAGGAATTGTTTTGGGTTTTGCATTTTATTTTAATTTATTATTTTAATTGATTATCATAATCGCTGACCAATAAATATTTCGGGTCGCAATCTTCCTCAATATCGGAAAACCGCCCAATCGGCTCGCGGAAAACATTATCGGTTTCATCATCATTGACACTGGAAACTTCGCCGATTAAAACATCCCCGCCATGCCCCCAAAACGCGTGCCAATCGCCGGGCATCAGGGTAACGCTCTGCCCTGGGTGTAGGTGGATTTGCTCGCCCGCGTGGAAGTCGCGAGCGATACCATCGCAATAAACCACCCCGCCTTTATTGCCGTCAAAGCCGCCCGTGTTATCACTGCCAAACAGCTCTACCACTAACGTGGCACCGCCTCTGTTAATAATATCCTCCGCCTTAATCACATGCGTGTGCATCGGTGAGAGTTGCCCATCGCGCGCTATCAGCAGTTTTTCGGCGTAACACATACCCCCGCCGCCGCGCAAATCCGCCAGCCGTCCGTTGCGCAAGGTAAATAAAAACAGCCCCATTTTATCATAATCCCCCAGCCCATAATCGGTAATATCCCAACCGCATCGCGCCGTGATAATAGCCTCTGCAAGGACTCTGTTCGCGCGGAATTCATCGGGCGACCAATAGGCAAAAGGCGGCAGAGTAAAGCCGAATTCGCGAATCATAGTATCCGCGTGTTCAATGATTTGATTGATTTTGGAACGTTTCATTTTGTTAATCTTTCTGGTGGGCTTTCGCCTTGTTTTATAAATTCTATCACCATCGCGGCAGTCCAAGTGAAATCACTGCCACCGCAACCAGCCCCGCTCTGCGGGTCATAGTATTCGGCAAAACCCCCCGCGTTTATCAGCGACAGGCTATCACGGGCAATCCGCCCTGCCAAATCGGGCTCGCCCAATCGGCGTAGTCCATCTGCTATCATATAATTCATGATTAACCAAGCTGGCCCGCGCCAATATCGCGCCCCATCATAATCAAGGGCGTTTGGGTCATGGCTGGGGACGAGGAATTTTGCCCGCGCACCCAAATCGGCAATCCGCTGAATCAAAGCCCGCGCCCGCCCCGCGTCAATCGGGGCAATAACACCCAGCAATCCGCCAATCGTTGGGCAGTCATTTAACGTCCCAGATACTCGGTCAAAACAAGTATATTGCCCGATTTTATCGTTCCAGAGCGACTCCATCGCCCTCCCCCCCCGCTTTGCCCATTCGCGCGATTGCGTGGCAATATCGGGCATATTAAATTCATCTGCCAGCCACGCCAAATCAGTGCAAGATCGCAATAAAACCGCATTTATACTGGTATCCACCATTTGAAAGGGCGAGGCATCGTGCAAAATCGTATTATCCCAGCCCGTATCGGCAAACCCCTGCACCAGAGCGATATAGGCGTTATATTCGGCTTGCGTAGGGCGATGGGCTGGGTTCGCATGCTGGGTATCACGGCGGGTAAAGGGGGCAACCGCGTCCGTATTCACTCGTGCCAAAGGCACATCCCAATCAATCGCGTTATCACGCCCCGATTCCCACGGGTGCAAAATCGCGACAAGCCCTGTGTTCTGCGGGTCTCTGGCACGATAAAACCAATCGTGCCATGCATGAATTTTCGGTAATAATTCGGCAATTTTTACCCGTGCAAGCGTTTTATCTGTGGCGCGTTCGTATAAAAGTTTTATCACAAACCCAGCAACAGGGGGTTGGGTAATACCAGAAGTCGGCACGGATTTTGTCTTTGTGTCGGTTCGCCAAACCGCGGGCCCCGGGAAATATCCCGCGTCCTCTGCGTGGAAAATAATATGCGGTACCATGCCGTCATCCCACTGATTGGCGAATAAAGTTTCAATTTCCAGCCACGCTCTGGGTTCATTAAAATGGGCGAAACCCAGCGCGGTCAGGCAGCTATCCCAATTCCATTGGAAAGGATAGAGCCCATGGGTCGGCACAGTATAACCGCCCAAATCATTACGGTGTAGGATTTCTTTGGCGCGAGTCATAAGGTCGTTTTGCATCAGTGCACCGCCCGTCCTGTTTGTGGGTCAAACCAGCGAATACGCTCTGGCGTGGCAACCAGATTTAATGTGTCGCCCACACGTACGGATAAATCGCTATTGAGGACGGCGCGGAAGGGGTCGCCCGCGACATCACAGGTCAGCAACAGATGCGCCCCAAGCGGTTCGACCACTTTTATCACCGCGGGCAGGCCTTTTTTATCGGGCGATAAATCCTCTGGTCTTATTGCGAAATGTAAGGTGGATTGGCTGGTTTTTGGTCCGTTAAATATCTGTCCTGCAACCTGCCATTTGCCCGTGCCTTTAGCCACACCTTTAGATTTTGCGGGTAGGAAATTCATCGGCGGGTTGCCGATAAACCCTGCCACGAATTGCTCTGCTGGATTGCGATAAACCTGTATGGGCGTGTCGGCTTGGATAATCCGCCCCTCATGCATTACGCTGATACGGTCAGCCAGGCTCATCGCTTCAACTTGATCATGGGTGACATAAATCGCGGTGGTTTTACTTTGTGCCAATACTCCCTTTAATTCCGCACGCATTTCAAGACGTAATAACGCGTCAAGATTGGACAAAGGCTCGTCCATTAAAATCACATCAGGCTCCATCGCCAAGGCACGAGCAACAGCAACCCGTTGGCGTTGCCCGCCCGAAATCTCGCCCGAATAGCGGTGCAAAAGCTGTTCAATATGCAGC
This sequence comes from uncultured Amylibacter sp., assembly GCA_959347425.1. Next base: position 1,485,809 of record OY365741.1, read on the forward strand.
AGGTGCGCAGTGCGTTCCACGCGGTCTTTCACCTCCGCATTCGGTAATTTTTGCATCCGCAGACCAAAGCCGATATTTTCAAACACGCTGAGATGGGGAAAAACCGCGTAGTTTTGAAACACCATAGCAATGCCACGATCCTTTGGCGGTAGGTGATCCACCCGCCGCCCGCCAATCCAAATCTCGCCGATTGACGCGGTTTCCAGCCCCGCGATTATCCGCAAAAGCGTGGTTTTGCCACAGCCAGACGCGCCCAGCAAAACCATGAATTCTTGGTCTTTTATCGTCAGGTCTATTGACTGTAACGCTTGGTAAGTGCCAAAGGTTTTGGCAACGTTTTTGATTTGAATTTCTGCCATTATGACTCCTTTTAACGGTTAGCAATGCCCCACATTGCAAATAAATATTTGCGCACGGCAAAGATGAATATCAACGCGGGTACAACCAAAATAAACCCGCCAGCGAATTTTAAATACAACGCGGTGGTGTCCAGATTTTGCAATAAAAACGCGGTGAGGGTGCGGTTTTCTATCGTTAAAACGGCGGCCGCGAAAACTTCGTTCCACGAAATAACAAAGGCAAATATGGCAGAGGCGGTAATCCCCGGTAAAATCAGTGGCCAGATGACTTTTCTAAACGCCGAAAAACGGGTGCAACCGAGCGTCCATGCCGCCTCTTCCAATTCCAGTGGAATGCCAGCAAACAGGGAAAACGTAATCAGCACAGAAAACGGCAAAGCCAGCGTGGTATGCACCAGCGACAGTCCGATGATAGTATCATCCAGCCCCGTGCGGATAAAAAACACCGCCAAGGGCAGTGCCAGCAAAGGCAGGGGAAAGGCGCGGGTCAGCAAAATCAGCAGACGAAACAGGTGCTTGCCTCGGAAATCAAACCGCGATAGGGCATAGCCCGCAGGTGCGCCAATAATGATTGACATAAACATGGTCAAGGTGGCGACAAGGATGGAGTTTTTCAAAGCCTCCAACATCCCTGCGAAATTGGCGAAAAAGGTGAGTGCGCCCAAATCAAATTCGGGGATAAAGGATTTTGGAAAACTGCTGACCGATGCGGGTGATGAAAGCGTGTTAATGAATAAGAAATAAATCGGCACAATCACCCAAGCGCAAAGCAGGATTATTGACGCGGTATAAAGTGCGCGGGATGCACGGTGTGGATTAGGGTGGGGGCTATTTATTTTGCTCATATCTCTGCCCCTTTTGGCACACGCAAAACCCGCAGAATAACAATGGTAAAGGCAATGGAAATCGCCAGAATAATCAACGCCAAGGCCGCCGCCGCAGAGCTGTTTAACAAATCAAATTGATAGGCAAAGGTTTCCCCCATCAAAACAGGAAACAGTGTGCCACCAAGTGCTGCCACCACGGCAAAAATCTCAAACGCCAGAATAACCCGCAATATCAGTGCGGTTTGCAAAGACGGGCGTAGCAAAGGCAGAGTAATCCGCAAAAACCGTTTCCACGGGGACGCGCCGAAAACCTCTGCCGCCTCGTAGTATTCTTTTGGAATCAAGCCAATCCCCGCGACCAATATCACCAGCATAATCGCGGTTGCTCGCCAAATCTCTGCCAATGCTATTGCCAAAAATACCATGCCCGGATTTTGATAGGATAGCAGATTAGTCGGCTTATCAATCATGCCCAGCCCAAACATCATAGAGTTCAAAAACCCAGATTGTTCAAAAATCGCCAGCCAAATAATCCCCGCCGCCAAATCCGAAATGCCTAAGGGAATCGTCCAGATATACAAAACCAAATCGCGCCCCTTTTGCATCCGTGCAACCATGGTTGCCATTAACAAAGCCAGCGCGAGTTGAACAGGAACAACCGCCACCGCCAGCAATAAAGTATTGCGCAGGGATATTGGGAATTTCCAGTATTCCACCACGGTGCGGAAATTATCCAGCCCAAAGCCCGCGTCGGTAAAAAACGCAGTCTGTGCCACCAGAACAAACGGATAGATGAAAAACAACCCCAGAAACGCACAGACAGGGGCGATTAAAATATAAGGCAAAATGCGGTTATTCACGGGGGAATCCAACGTAAAAGCTATAAAAAAGAGCCCACACCAATGAATTAGGCGCAGGCTCTTTCAAATTATATCAAACTATTCAACGGGACACGCGCCAGATGAAGGTGCGTCAGGCGCCCAACACGGCGCACCTGTTTCCTTCATAATCGCCCGTAATGTGACCTTTTGTTCATCCAGCACGGTGCGGATGTCTTGACCACCCAGCACGATACGCTCAAAACTATCCACGAAAACGCGGTTGAAATCACCGCCCTTATCGCCCAGTCCTGCGGGCAAAAGCCCTGGATTGGCATCGGCAGAGCCACTCATTTTGGCAACCGCATTACCCGCAGCCTGAACAGCAGGGGGCAAATCGGACGGCAAATCCACATCGACAACGGGAAAGAAGTTCGTCGCCCGCAGGGTTGCGATTTGCGTCGCAGGTTCCAGCATATAAGCAACCAACGCCTTGGCCGCGTCCATATCGGGGGCGGTGCGAGGAATCGCTACACCAGCGAGTACGGGCATAAAACCACGTCCCGTTGGACCAGCAGGTGCAGGAAACGCCACGAAATCATTCGGGCGGTCGTTAAACGCTTGCGCCAAACGCGAGGTGTGGTCAAACACTATCCAAGCATCGCCAGACAAAAGCTGCTCTTGCATAAAAGAAAAGTTCGTTGATGCGGGATTGGTATGTTCCCAAAGCTCGCGGAATTTTTCCCACGCAACAACGGCGCGGTCAGAGGCAAAAGTCCGCACGACTCCGTCGGTATAAGACGGATACAGATAGCCTTGGAAAAAGCGGTGTTTCAGCCCCTTTGGACCAGCAGGAAAGCCGAATTTCGCCTCGCCCGTAGCCTTATGCACATTGGCCGCCCATTGAATCAATTGGTCGTAAGTCAGTGCGTCAATATCCGCGCCATCGGGCAGATACTCCAACGCCTTCTTACTGGCCGCCATGATATAACTGGCCTGCATCCAAGGGATATATTGCGGTGAATTCGTGCCGAGCATTGATAGATTGTTAAAGGTCGTGCTGGCAGAGGTCACACCCAGCCCGCCCAAATCCACCAAATCATCAGGGTTCATAGCCGAGAAATCCCCGTGCAACGCCCCCAAAACTCCGATAGAGCCTTTGCCCGCTTGCATTTCAGCCTGCAAACGGGTCAGCCATGGGCCACCGTCATTGGGTTGATAATCAATCGCTTCGCTATGTCCTTTTAGGACTTGTTCGCGCATCGCCTGCGCCTCTTCAATGGGTTTTGCTTGGGTTGACCAAAACAAAACCTCCGCACCCGCGGCACCAGCCGTGATGGTAAGGGTTATCGCCGTCAGCGCACCCGTAAGTTTATGGTTAAAAAACATGTTTATTCTCCTAATGTTGTTTTTTTGAATGCCTTGCAAATAGGATAAATGCAAAAGCTATGCGATAAGTTGCCATAACGATGTATCAAAATCAAGGCAGTTTTTGCATTATTTTTAGGGTTTTTTAGCTAAATTTAGCGATTTATCAACAAATCGCACAAAATCAATACCCATTTGGGTTTTTATTTGGTAAGAGTAGCCTAAACGATTAACCTAATGTTTCACCAATGTAAAGACCCTCTTATGCGCCCACCTAACAGACCCAAACTTGAAACCGTGGCAAAGTCCGCGGGTGTTTCCACCGCCACCGCCAGCCAAGTGATGCGTGGCACCGGGCGTATATCGGAAAAAACCCGCGAGCGGGTTTTGCAAGCCGCGCAGATTTTGCATTATGTTCCCGATGGTCGCGCCGCCGCTATGCGCACGGGGATGAACCGCGAAATCGGGTTTAGCATTCATCAAATATCCAATCCTTTTAATGCCGAGGTTATCAGTGGAGTCAGCGATTTCCTAGAAAACGAAGGCTATCTGGTGTCTGTCTTGGACAGCCGCAATGATGCCAATCGCCAAGGGCAGCATTTAGAGACTTTCGTGCGCAACGCTCGCGCTGGGGTTTTGTGGGTACCTGCGGTTGGCACTGCGCAAAAGCGGTTTGATTTGCTGGCGGCCTATAACATTCCCACGGTGACTTTCCTTCGCCGAGCCGATTCGTGTTTGTTTGACCATGTTGGGATTCGCAATGCAGAGGCTACCGCGCTGGCGACCAATCATCTGGCGGATTTGGGGCATCGTCATATTGCCTATCTGGGTGGTACGGATTTAACCGAGGTTCGCCAAGACAGAATCGCGGGCTATTGCGATACGCTGGGGTTGCGTGGGTTGGGCGCGGGAATCGTGTGGGATTCAGAGGATAATAAGGTCGCGGGGATGAACGCTCTGTTGGCGTTGTATAAGGCACAACCGCATATAACCGCGGTTGTGTGTAACGGGGATATGGTGGCTTTGGGTGCGTGTTTGGCTTTGGCGCAATTGGGGCTGGTTGCGGGGCGCGATATGTCTATTATCGGCTTTGATGATATAGAGGATGCGGCCGTGGCAACCCCCGCGTTAAGCACTATGGCCGTGTCGCCCTATCAATTGGGGCGTAAGCTGGCGCGGGTGATGTTAGAGCGGATAACCGACCCGACAATGCCCGTCGCCTGTGCCGAGGTTTCGGCAAAATTAATCCTGCGTGGGACGACTGGAAAGGTGCCTATTTGATGAAAAACCACGCTGACATTATTATTTTGGGCTCTGGCAACGCCGCCCTGTGCGCTGGTCTTGCCGCGATTGAACGCGGCGGATCGGTTTTAATCCTTGAAAAAGCCGACAAAGAACTGGCGGGGGGCAATTCCAAATATACGGCTGGGGCAATGCGTTTCACCTATAATAATAAAGCCGATTTAATGCCTTTATTGGCAAATCCAAACGACCCTCGGCTGGCAAAAACCGATTTTTCCACCTATACTAAAACCCAATTCCAAACCGATTTGTTAAAGTTTAATGGCGGGCGAGAGCTCAGCCCCGAACAACATGCTTTGATTGATGACTCTTATCAAACGATGCTTTGGTTGGCGCAAAACGGCGTTAAGTTTGAACCCATTTACTCCCGCCAATCGTTTGAAAAAAACGGGCGGGCGGTGTTTTGGGGTGGATTGACTCTGGCAGCCAAAGGCGAAGGCGTGGGGCTGGTTGAGGCAGAGCTGGCGGTTTTCACGCAAAAGGGCGGGCAGATTTATTACGGATGCGAAGGCGTGGAATTGATTTATCAAAATGACCGTGTTATTGGAATTATTGCACAAACACCCGATGGTCGCAAAGAATACTTTGCCGATGCGGTTATCCTTGGCTCTGGCGGGTTTGAGGCAAGCACCGCCCTGCGCCAAAAATACCTTGGGGACGATTGGGGATGCGCCAAAGTCCGTGGCACCCCGCATAATACCGGGCAAGGATTGCAGATGGCACTGGCACTGGGCGCACAGGAATACGGGTTTTTCCAAAACTGCCACGCTACACCGATGGATTTATATATGAAGGATTTTGGCAATTTAAATATCCCGCATTTGGAACGCAAGAACTACCGCAAGATTTGTTATTTTCTGGGAATTATGCTGAATGCCAAGGGGCAGAGGTTTGTGGATGAAGGGATTGATTTCCGCAATTATACCTATGCTCAGTTTGGGCGGGCGATTTTACAGCAACCGAATCAGTTTGCTTGGCAGATTTTTGATGCTAAGGTGGCGGATTTGCTTTATGAAGAATATCGGTTTGACGATGCGCATTTTATTACAGCGGAGTGTTTGGATGATTTGATAGCACGGCTGGACGGGGTGGATTCGCGCACCGCCACGCAAACGATTGCCGCGTTTAATGCCGCCGTGGATACGGGGCGGGCGTTTGACCCAACGATAAAAGACGGTAAGGCGACGCGGGGTTTGCCCTTGGCGAAATCCAACTGGGCGCAGGCCTTGGACACGCCGCCCTTCACCGCCTATCCTGTGACCTGTGGCATTACTTTTACCTATGGCGGGCTAAAGGTGGATGAGAGTGGGGCGGTTTTGCGCCCCGATGGACGCGCGATTGCTGGGCTTTACGCCTGTGGTGAGCTGGTTGGCGGCGTGTTTGCAGAGGGCTATCCAGGCGGGTCTGGTTTGACCTCTGGCGCGGTGTTTGGCAGACGGGCGGGGGCAGGTGCTGGGTTTTAGGGGTTAAGGATGAATGGTAATTTTTTGCCCTTTATCGCCAATAAAGCAGGGTGTAAATCGGCAGGTAGAGTCATTGGTTATACCACCTCTGCAGGGGGTTGTTTCGCCCCCGTCATAAACGCCACGGCATCGGACATGCTATAATCTTTGGGATTAATCACACATAACCGCCGCCCCAAACGATGGATATGAATACGGTCAGCAACCTCAAACACATGCGGCATATTGTGCGAAATCAAAACAATCGGCAAACCCCGCGATTTCACATCAGCTATTAAATCCAGCACCCTTTGGCTCTCTTTCACGCCCAGCGCGGCGGTCGGCTCGTCCATAATCACAACACGCGAGCCAAAGGCAGCAGCCCGCGCCACTGCCACACCTTGACGTTGCCCGCCCGATAGAGTCTCCACCGCTTGGTTTATATTTTGAATAGTGGTTAGCCCAAGATCATTTAAATGCCGCCGCGCAATCGCTTGCATTTGTTTTTTATCCAAGGCACGAAACACCTGCCCCAAAATCCCCGCCTTGCGAATTTCACGCCCCATAAACATATTATCGGCAATGGACAGAGCAGGGCTTAACGCAAGGTTTTGATAAACGGTTTCAATCCCCGCCTTCCGTGCCTCCAAAGGTGAGGCAAACCGCACGGGTGCGCCGTTCATTAAAATTTCGCCCTCATCTACGCGAATCGCGCCAGACAAGGCCTTTATGAGGGTGGATTTGCCCGCGCCATTATCGCCAATAACGCCCAAAACTTCCCCGCCATACAGGTCAAAATCCGCGCCATCCAAGGCAACAACACGCCCAAAGTTTTTCACCAATCCACGGGCTTTTAATACCAGTTCCATTATGCCGAGACCTTTCGTATCCACTGATCAATCGCCACCGCGATAATAATGAGCCAGCCAATGGCAAAAACCTGCCATTGCACATCCAGCCCTGCTTGGCGCAACCCTGCCTCAAACACGCCGACAATCAGCGCACCGAATAGGGGTCCAAGGATAGAGCCGCGCCCACCAAACAAAGACACTCCGCCGATAACCACGGCGGTGATTGATTGCAAATTCGCCTCGCCAAAGGAATTGGGCGAAACAGAGCCAACACGACCAATAGACGACCATGCCGCCAGCGCACAAATCGCCCCCGCAACCATATAAACCGTGGTTAATTGGCGGTTTGTGCGGATGCCTGACAGGGTCGCCGCTTCCGCATCATCGCCAACCGCATAAACATGCCGCCCCCATGCGGTTTTATTCAAAACATACCATAGCACGGCAAAGGTCATAAACATCAGCATAGAGCCATAGGTGATTTTTGTCCCCCAAACCAAAAATCCTCCGCCGAAGAATTTTAACAAGGGTGCGATCATATCCACGTCTTGACTGCGGATGGATTGCGAACCAGTCAGCAACCGATTGGTTGCCAGAAATATACTCCATGTTCCCAAGGTTACGATAAAGGGGGGTAGCTTTAGGCGTGCCACGAAAAACCCATTCAGCCCGCCACAGAATACACCCAAAGCGAATCCCAAAGCTATCGCCAAAGGCGTGGGTACGCCGATATGCACCGCCAGTTTGCCCATGATAACGGCGACCAGCACCATAATCGCGCCGACCGATAAATCAATCCCCGCGGTTAGGATAATCAAGGCTTGGGCGGCCGCCAGAATGCCGATGATGGAAACTTGTTGCAGGATAAGCGACATATTATACGGGTTAAAAAACCGCCCCCCGACAACAAAGCCAAACACCGCCAAGGATAGGAATAGGATAAAAACAGGCACGACCGTGGGATAGGCGTGAAGGAAATGCTGCAAACGTGCCAGCATCGTTCGGGGCGCGGTGTCAAAAGCGGCGGTTTTATCGGGGGAATTATGTGCCAAAGGATTTTGCATCGTTTTAGATTATCGGTTATTACGGAGTTTCAAATTATAGATAAAAATAGCAGGGGCGATTGCCCGCCCCCGCTTTTATTTTATGACAGGCTTAACCCCAGCATTTTTTCAAACCCTCAGCCGCGGTAAGGCTTGGGATTCCACTGACGGGTTGGTCTGTAATCAGCTCTACCCCTGTGTTAAAGAATTCCAACCCAGGTGAATTTTGCGGTTTTGTCCCAGATTCAGCCCAAGTTTTAATGGCTTCCATACCCTTTGATGCCATCAGCAAGGGGAATTGCATGGCTGTCGCGCCAATCACACCCTCTGCCACATTTTGCACACCCGGACAACCACCATCAACCGACACGATTAAAACATCGTTCTCGCGCCCTGCGGCCTTTAGGGCTTCATAAGCACCAGCGGCGGCAGGTTCGTTAATGGTATAGACGACATTCACACCCGCATCAACCTGCAACAGGTTTTCCATCGCGGTGCGTCCGCCTTCTTCGTTACCACTGGTGACATCGTTGCCAACGATACGGGGATCGTCTTCATCCCCAATATCGGTTGGGTCTTTGATATCAACGCCAAAGCCTTGCAGAAAGCCGTTGTTACGCAGGTAATCCACGCTGATCTCTGCTGGGCTTAAATCCAGCATAGCGATTTTGGCATTGGCCGCATCCGCGCCCATTTTTGCATTTGCCCATTGCCCGATCAGCTCGCCCGCCTTGAAGTTATCCGTGGCAAAAGTAGCATCGGCCGCATCGGCAGGATCAAGCGGAGTATCCAGCGCAATCACCAAAATACCACGTTCACGCGCCTGTTGCAAAATCGGCACAACGTCAGAGGTGGAGGCAGTGATAAGAATCCCATGCACGCCAGAGGCTATACAGCTCTCCACCGCCGCGATTTGGGTTTCGACATCGCCGTCCAGCTTACCCGCGAAGGTTTGCAATTTAATGCCATGTTGGGCGGCGGCGGCCTGTGCGCCTTCTTTCATCTTCACGAAAAACGGGTTGGTATCGGTTTTTGTAATCAAACAAGCACCGATATCTTGCGCCAATACAGGGGCGGTCAGCCCCAGGGTTAAGGTTGCCCCAATCAGGGCGGTTTTCATTGTTTTTAACATTGTTTTCTCTCTTGTTAAGTTTAATATAGGACGCGGAATTGCCCCCCATTTTTAAATGCTAGTGTAAATGGGCGGGCGTGTCAAGTGCGTTTTTGTTTTTATTTGGGGAAATGGTAATTTTTTTTGCATTTTCACCCATTTTCCCCCTTGCAATATGTTTGATAAATCCCCTAGACTGCCGATTGGGGGAAACCCTTACTTATTAAAAACTGCATAAAGGAGATTTGAAATGCACATAAATAAAACACTAGCAATCCTCGGCGCGACCGCCGTTTTTGCCACCGCCAGCCATGCCCAAGTGGATATGTCCGGCAAAACCGTGGAATGGACAATTCCATTTTCTGAAACAGGTGGCTCTGCCAAATGGGCGAACTTTTTCGCACCCCTGTTATCCGAAGCCCTGCCCGGCAACCCAACGGTTGTTGTGAATTTTCTACCTGGCGCGGGCTCTACCAAAGGCGCGAACTGGTTTCAACAGCAATCAAACGGCGATGGCACGGTTTTATTCGGCTCTTCTGGTTCAACCCAATTCCCCTATCTTTTGGGCGATCCACGGGTGAAATATGAATACAAAGACTGGAACCCCGTGATGGCAACAGGCACGGGCGGTGTTGCCTATCTGAACGCCAAAGATGGAGCGTTATTTGACGGCTCTGCCAATGCGTTGCAGGGCAAAGCCTTTATCTATGGCTCGCAAGGGGCGACGCGTCTTGATCTGGTGCCGTTATTGGCGTGGCAAATGCTGGGGATGAAGGTCGAGCCCGTGTTTGGTATTGAAGGTCGCGGCGATGGTCGTTTGATGTTTGAGAGAGGCGAAGCCACGATTGATTATCAAACCACCTCTGGCTATTTGGGCGGTTCTGCCCAACTGGTTGAGGCAGGAACAGCCGTTGCCATGATGACTTGGGGATCGCTGGATGCCAACGGTAATATCGTGCGTGACCCAACTTTCCCCGATATCCCAACCTTCAAAGAAGTCTGTGAAAAGACCGATGGCTGTGAAACAAAGGGCGAGGCTTGGGATGCGTGGAAAGCGTTTTTCGTGGCTGGATTTCCATCACAGAAAATCGCGTTTTTACCCAAAAACACCGACCAAGCCGTTATTGATACTTTCGTGAAGGCTTTTGCCAAGGTGAAAGCCCGCCCCGATTTTGCTGAGATTTCGGCAAAACACGTGGGTAAATACCCGATGTATGTTGGCGGGGAGGCAGAAACTGCACTGGGTGTGGCAACAACTGTCCCCGCGTCGGCGAAAACTTTCGTAACCGATTGGTTGCGTGATGCCTATGGTGTGGAATTTAAGTAAGGGTTTTTAAACCCGTAAGCCCAAACCTCGCCAGATTTGTCTGGCGGGGTTTTTTGCAAGATTTTTTTATTGTATCCGAAAGGAGCGGTTTCATGGACATTTTTATCCAAGCCATACCTGCGTTGTTGGAGGCTTTTGCCCTCATCGGGCAACCCGTCGTTCTCGGCTATCTGGTATTGGGTGTGGTGATGGGGCTGTGTATTGGCGTGTTTCCCGGGCTCGGCGGGATTGTCGGATTGTCGTTATTGTTGCCGTTTATGTTTGGCATGGACCCGATTTTGGGACTGGCATTGATGATTGGCATGGTCGCGGTTGTGCCAACCTCTGATACTTTTGCCTCTGTTTTGATGGGTATTCCTGGCTCTTCCGCATCGCAAGCCACAGTGCTGGATGGTTTCCCTTTGGCGAAAAAAGGACAGGCGGCGCGCGCCCTATCCGCCGCCTTTGCGTCATCGTTATTCGGTGGGCTGATGGGCGCATCCTTTCTTACCATTTTTATTCTTGTCGCGCGGCCGATTGTGTTATCCTTTGGTCTGCCAGAGCTGTTGATGATGACTATTTTGGGATTATCCATGGTGGCGATTTTGGCAGGGCGTGTGGCGATAAAAGGAATTGCCGCGGCGGGTTTGGGCATTATGCTCGGCACGATAGGCGAGTCTGATGCGGGCGGTAGCCTACGTATGGCCAGCTATGATATTCCGTATTTGACCGATGGATTTAAGCTGGTGATTGTCGGTTTGGGAATTTTTGCCATACCCGAAATCATTGCCCTCCTACGCCAAGATCGTGCGATTTCGCGGGTATCCATCCTTGGCACAGGTTGGCTGGATGGGATAAAGGATTGGTGGCAAAATATCTGGCTGTCGCTGCGCTGTTCTATCATTGGCGTGGTTGTCGGGGTGATTCCTGGGCTGGGCGGCTCGGTTGTTGATTGGATAGCCTACGGGCATACCGTGCAATCCACCAAAGATAAATCGGGGTTTGGCAAAGGCGAGATTCGCGGGGTGATTGGACCAGAAAGCTCTAACAACGCCAAGGAAGGCGGCGGGCTGGTACCGACCCTTTTGTTTGGGATTCCGGGCTCTGGCTCTATGGCGATTTTTATTGGCGCGGTCGCGCTTTTGGGAAGCGGTTCAATAGAGGTTGGTCCCAACATGTTAAAGGACAATTTGAATTTCACCTATTCCATTGTTTGGCTTTTGGCACTGGCAAATGTGGTTGGCACGGTGCTGTGTATTATTGCCACACCGATGATTGCCAAGATGACAACAATACGATTTACTCTTATTGCGCCGTTTTTGTTTATGCTGATTTCCTTTGCCGCCTTTCAATCGGGGCAGAGCTTTGGTGATTTGGTCGCCCTTTTTGGCATTGGCTTGCTGGGGATTTTCCTGCGCCGATTTGATTGGTCGCGCCCAGCGTTTTTAATTGGCTTTGTTCTATCCGAACCCGTTGAAAAATTCACCAACCAAGCCTTTCAAATCGCGCGGTTTCGGTTTCGGGATGGGTTTGATACGGGGATGGAATATATCTTTAGCCCGATTGTCATTGTTCTTATTATTATCACGGTTTTATCCGTGGTGCTGGGCTTGCGCCAAGCCAAATCAATTCTGGCAGAGGGCGAAGTGCGGGCGGGCAACAAACGCGCACCTTTCGTGTTTTTGGCGGTTATCACGACCTATCTTATCGCTGCCTATTGGAACGCCGCACTGATTAATGACCGTTTAATCGGCGATAAAATCATCCCGATGGTGATTGCTGGGATTGCTTTAGTCTGCTGTGTTTTGATGATGATAAAAATGATTCGCGCACCCGAATCAGACCCTATTTTTGCCGATAGAGACTATGGTGCGGATGCCTCCACTGGGCACGGGCTTTGGTCAACATTGGCGTGGTTTGGCGGGTTATTGGTGATGAGCGGACTATTCGGATTTATCCTAGCATTGGGCGTGTTTTTAATTGGATTCTTTCGCTTGCGGGCGGGGTTAGGCTGGCACCGCACGATACTTTTATCTCTATTGGGGATTGCTTTTATTTGCTTTATGGCGTGGGTGTTAAACCGCGATTTCCCCCCTGGTCTGTTACAAAATTATAGTGACTTGCCTTGGCCTTTGGGAGGACCATAAAAATGAATCCGCCAAACTATCATCCGCAAAAACATATCCCGTGTTTGTTTATGCGTGGGGGGACTTCGCGTGGTCCCTATTTTAATCGCGGCGATTTACCGCAGGATTTGAAGGCTTTATCACGGGTGTTAATCGCGGCGGTGGGGGCGGGGCATCCGCTCAATATCGATGGGATAGGCGGTGGCAATCCAGTAACAACAAAGGTTGCGATGTTATCAAAATCGAGTGATAGCTGGGCGGATATTGATTATTTCTTTGCCCAAGTCGCGCCTGATAAACCCTCCGTAGATTACGCCCCGACCTGTGGCAATATCCTATCCGCCGTTGGACCAGCTGCTTTGGAGATGGGGTTGGTGGAAATGGCGGATGATAAAACAGGCGACACAACACCTATAAAAATCCTCAGCACAAACACCGGTGCGCGGATAGAGGCAATTGTGCAAACCCCTATTATCGCGGGTGCGCGTAGGGTCAATTATGCTGGCACGGCAGAAATCGCGGGGGTGCCGAATACCGCCGCGCCCGTGATTTTGAATTTTATGGATGTTGTCGGGTCTAAAACCGGACACCTGTTTCCCACGGGCAAACCGATGGATATGATTGATGGAATTGCCCTGACTTGTATTGATGTCGCCATGCCGATGGTGATTGGACGGGCGCGTGATTTCGGTATAACAGGCTATGAAACAGCCGCAGAGTTGGACGCGAATTCGGCCCTATTCGCACGGTTTGAACCCTTGCGGATTAAGGCAGGGATGATGATGGGTTTGGGCAATGCCGATACGCTGGCAAAATCGGTTGTGCCGAAATTTGCTCTGCTGGCAGAACCGCAGAAAGACGGGGCGGTGGCGGCTCGGTATTTTATGCCGTGGAAGACGCATCCGTCCTATGCGGTAACGGGGTCTATCTGCACGGGTGCGTGTTTATTGGCGCAAGGTACGGTGGGCGAGGGGGTGGCGCGATTGCCACAAGGAAACCCCGCACAGATAAAAATAGAACACCCAAGTGGTTTGATTGATGTCGTATTTGATTATAGCCACGAGGGCGGGTTTTCTTTGCACTCGGCGGGGTTATTGCGCACGGCGCGGAAATTATTTTCAGGGGATATTTGCATTCCAGCAACCGCGTGGGAAGACGGATGTTAGAGCTTTTCTCCCTCGCCCAGATTGACCAGATGAGCTGGGCTACCATCGCGTTAATCTGTTTTATCACCCTAACAACCTCGGCAATCCATGGCGCAACAGGCGTGGCTGGCGGGTTTTTATTAACCTCGGCCTTGGCGCTGGTGATTGGCGTAAAACCGATAGTCCCCGTGGTCAGCGTGGCGTTGTTAATCAGCCATTCCACACGGGCTCTGTTAAATAGTGGGGCGTTCGATCGCAAAGTTTTCCTCAGCGTTACCCTGCCCGCTTTGCCCTGTATATTGGTGTTTGCCCTGTTATACGGCAGAATGTCCGCCCCCGTTATCGCGGTGTTTTTGGGCGTGGTGATTTTGGCATCAATCCCCTTGCGTTATTGGGCGGCATCACGGCAAATCAAAGTCAGCAAAACACAACTGGGCGCGGCGGGCGCGGTTTATGGCACATTATCGGGCGCGAGCATCGGCGGGGGGATGCTGTTAGTGCCGTTTTTATTGGGCTATGGCTTGCGTAAGGAGGCTTTTGTAGCAACCCTAGCCGTGATTGCCCTAGCCACGAATATCGCCAGAGTTGGGGTTTATGGCACAACCGATTTGCTCAGCGGGGGGTGGTTTTTATTGGGAATTTTGGTCGGGTTAATGACGATACCAGGCAACTGGTTTGGGCGGTCTGTGTTGCGACGGATAAGCAATAAACGCCACGGAGTCTTTGTGGATATTTTGTCCCTGCTGGGCGGTTTGAATTTTTTCTGGCTGGCGTGGCAGGGGTAGTTTTTAGTGATAAATATTATACATAAAGTAAAAAGGCTTGTTTTATAGCACCCTACTGCGCCAAATTTTTATCAGCAATACTATTAAAGGCGGGTCTTAATGGCGGTGGAGTAAAACGGGTTCTAACGGGTCTTTTATCGCGCCATTCGCTCGTATCTGTCCTAATTACAAGCAGGCCTCGCGCCCGCGGCGGATGGGGCTTAGGGTTACGCGATACAAGAATTACAATCTAAAACCTATGGTAAAGAGAGGAACAGACAATTATCTATAAAGCACAAACTTTGCCCTCGCCAAACCAGTTTTCCAACGTGCCTATAGCGTCGTTATTGAGCCTTTGGGTAAATAGCAAACACAATCTTTCTTTTGGTCGCGAACACGCGACATAAAACAGATTGCGGTTTCTTTCAAAAGTATCCGTTTTGTCTGGTGGGGGTGTTCCCCCCGCCCATTCCAAATATTGATTAAAATTATATTGGTTCCAGCCGCGACCAAAAACAACCAACACGTTTTCAAACTCTGCGCCTTTCACGCCATGTTTTGTACTGAATGGTGTTGAGTCATCTAGAAATTTTGTCAGCGCGATTATTTCGCTATAAGCTACGGCTTTCAGGCGGTTTAGTTCAGATAAAGAGCGGTCATCTTCGGATGCATCGTCTGCCAGCCATTCCTGTAACCGCCGTTCCTTATCTTCTACATTTTCTGGCAGTCTTGGCCGTTTTGTTTGGCGCAGATGGTTTATCACGTCTCCTATTGTTCCATTTTCACGCAAACCGAGTAAAGCATCCATATCGTTAGCCCATTTTTCTTTATCTTGATGCGAGCGCATCAAAGGTGTGCGTTGCCCCAATAAAGCAAACATTTCACCAAAATGTTTTGCCTTATAAGCCTCGCAGACTGGCTCTACTATATCAACCATGAAGGCTATATGATTATTTTCTTTTTTTGTGAACGAGTCGTTGTAGCGAAAAACATTAAATATATTTTTGTAACCTTGCTCTTGCGCTAAGACATTATGGGTCAACATTAAAATTTTTGTCTTGTCTGGGGCAAAATTCCAACCTTCGTTGGCAAGCCGTATCCTTAAATCATCCAAGTAATTATGTGCATTTTCTGGGGGCAGGTCTTCTTGCCAAGGATTTCTAGTGAGCCGCGTTCCCTGCCAACTATTTGTGTGAAAGACGCTGACTGCGCCTTGTGTATCGGCAGGATCACGCACATCTTGTGCCAGCTCTGGCCGTATTTTGTTAAGAGCATTTACAATAATCGGTACAGAGCGAAAATTGGCTTTCTTACCTATTTTTTCAAGGTTCGGGTGTTCAATCTTACCGCAACCTGTGCCATAAATCTTTTGCCAATGGTCGCCAAAAAATCCAATTAATAGTCCGGGGTTGTTGTCTAAAAAATAAGTTTTCAGAGCGTCGGCAAAACCTGTGTTTGTGTCTTGGTACTCGTCTATAAAAAGTATGGGATAGCGGCTTATAAATAAGTTTTGAAATTTAGGTTCAGCAAGAATTTTTACCATTAAAGATAACACATCGTCGTGGTCTAGCGTGATTTTTTCGTCGCATATTTTTCTGTATCCAAAATCATATTTGACCTTTTGATTTCTGATACCGCCGGCTTCTTTAATTTTTTCAGGCCATTTTTCGTGTATTTCTGATAGTTGATCCCTTAAAAAAGGTTGGAAATATTGGATTAAAGACCAGCAAAAATGATGAATCGTCGATGAATGAATTGCTGGATGGCTGTCTGTTCTTGAAGCAATTTCAGCCGCGGCGACATTTGTATAGGTAATACAGGCTATTTTCTGGTGTTTGTTCACCAGTTCATTGCCTCTTTCTTTTATCAGATGCTTTAGCGTTTGGATCAGGGAATAGGTTTTACCTGCCCCAGCACCAGCTTCTAATAAAAAGCTTTTATTTTCGGCAAGACAGTTTCGAATTTTGTCCAGTGCATATTCGGAAGCTTGTTCCGCTGGATTTAAGGTATTATCGCTCATTCGGTATTTCCGTTATCTGCGGCGTTTTCGTCAGAAGGGGCAAGCCAATTTAGCCCTTGAATTATATAAAGAGGGACAACCCATTCCGTATTTTCAATGCCGTATTTTATGGCAAAATCTATTTTATTGTATTTTGAGGCTTTATCATAGGCTTTTTCAGCATCTGCCTCTGGCAGGTCAAAGGTAGGATAGTTTGCAAGGATAAAGGCATCTTCAAAACTTCTGCCACAAGCGGTGCTGTCCGTCTCTGGTATTTGATACGCCAGCCGAACACGCTGTTTTATTTTGTCCGTATCATATTTTTCTAAAAGCTGTGTAGGTGTAAGTGTAACATCGTTCTCAAACCATTCTTTGATGCAATAGTTGCTTGTACCTTCTCCATCAGCAACTTTACAAGCCTTTTTCGGATTTCCAGCCACGGTATCTATATCTGTTATGATAAGGGTTTTGAGATCAAGAAAATTTAACAGTCCAAAAAATTTATGGGCGTGGGCGCCGCCTACCTCCATAACAGAAATATACTGACTGGAAAGCTTTTTGTCCACCTTTTTAATGATTTCTGGTAGCATAATACGTTCTGTTTTTCCTTCAATAAGCAAAATCTTATCGGCAAATAACAAGTCACATCCTGTAAGAACCATATATTTATGTAAAAAATCTCTATCCGGCTTTGGTGTATCATTTAATCCTATTTTTAGGTCTTTAATCGTGGTCATACGGATTTTTTTTGCATCGTCGCGCGGGTGCGCTGAAAAATACCGTATAGCCTCAAACTGCGCTTTGTTTGCAATGTGCGATGAGTGTGTTGTAACAACGAACTGTACAGACCAGTTCGCACCCGCGCCAAATTTTGTAGCAAAAGTTTCTGTTATTTTATCAAGTTGGGCGATAAAAACTTCTTGCATTTGCGGATGAAGGTGGGCTTCTGGTTCCTCAATAAAAACCAAATGTATTCCCGGCATTGAACCGTGTTTTGTAAAATCTTTATAAAATTCTAAAAGCTTTAGCAATATATATATAAGATTTCGAGAGCCAAGACCATTATAAGTTTCTGGAAGATTAATACCGTTTATTCCCGCATAATTAACTTTCGTATGGTTGATTAGCAACCTTTGGGCATCTAATATAGTTTCTGTTTGCAAGTCTGGGTCACCCAGCCCCGGATAACCAAAATCCACAATAAGTGGAAGTAGGTTTTTTAACCGATCTTTAAACTCCGCATCAAGACTTCCTTGAATATCCTGAACTGCAATGTCTAATTTATTTATAACCTCTTTATCATCTTGATTTTCAGAGTCTGAAGCTATTGTAAAAAGACGCTCAAGAATACGTCCCAAGATATTTTGATTTACGCCACCCTTATCTGTCGCGTCATCCAATACCCGTTGTGCATTAATGAAACCAGATTTTAAGAGAGCGTGAAGGTTTCTCGCCTCTAGAACTTTCCGATTGGTGTTATTATTTGGGTCTTCTGCATAAATCGTGGTATCATAAAACTTAGGAACACGGTCTTTCATGGACCTAAAGAAAGCGGCTTTGTTTTGCTCAGGAGAAGCCTCTGCATCGGGTTCAATATTTTCGAATAATGCTTTAATGTTCCCTTCTTTAAGCTCATATGTGGCTTTGATAAGGGCGTCTTTACAGTTAGCATTTAAATCAATAATGAATTTGTCCAATGCTCCATAAGCTGCAGTATCGCTCTCATAATTAACGGATAGACAGATTTCTATAGCGGGCAAGGTCTCTCGCACCATACTTTCGTCTTCTCCATCCTGCCGTTTCTGATATGCACGCCAGAAGTCCTCATGAACTGGCAAAGAAAAATCTTCCATCTTAAAAGAAGCGGAATTAGCAGATAACAAGCGGCGAAAAAGCTCTGTCAGAGAGGTTTTCCCGCTATTATTACGCCCTACGATAACCGTGGTGCCTGCTTCAAGAGAAAGACTAACATCTTTTAAAAGACGAAAATTTTTGATATCAATTTTTTGTATGTGCATTTTTTATCCCTTGCTTGAAATACGGTTTTTGATTTATACAATAGGTAGATTGGAATTAAAAGCTCTACTTACAAGAGTAAAAACAATTCTACATAATAAAACCTATGGTAATCCTCACCAATATTTTTTATACTGGTTAAAGGAAGGAAACCCAAATGCGCTTTATTGAACATGGCCCCGATATCCCTGATGAATTGCTGCTTGCTTTGGATGAAGAGCGGGTTGTGTTTTTCTGTGGCGCGGTGCAAAGGATTGAAAAGAAATTAGATTTACCGGGGTTAGTTATGGTCTGCTCCATTTTATGTCGTCCATAGTGGTTTTGGTTTGGACTAGGACGGCGATTATTTTTTGGTAGTCGTCTATATCTTTTTGTTCTAGGGTTCTTCCTCTGCGTTTTTTTAGCCACATTTTTGCGGGTTGATAGCCACCGATGAAAAAATCCCACGCTGATTCTGGCACAGAGTCAAAGTATTGGGTATCGTTAATCCATACTTTTTTGTCGTCAAATCTGGTGTATTTTACTATGCTATCGCCTTTGCCTCTGAATGTATAAACGGCGGGGCTATCCCAACCCTCCATCAGGTGTAGCTTGCGCAATTTTGTTCCGATAGAGGATAAGTGCCAAAACTCGGCAGAGTCCTTGGGATAGGGGATATAGGGGAAATCAGCTTTTAAGAATTCAAGATAGAGTCTGCGGTATTCTGGGGCATGGAGTATGCCGTAGATATAATCAAAAATTGCGTATTCGTCAGGTGTGCTGTGTTTAGAATCTGTGGCAATATCCTCAATAGCCTTACGGATTGTTTTATCCATATTCACTTTTTTGGAATGCCCGTTGGTGTCTAAATCTTTATCTCCATTGGGGTAAAGGTGGAGAGGAAAAACAGGTGTTGAATTTCCGGGTCTTGTTGACATAATACCAAATTCAACAATTTTATCAGTACATTGTATTTCTTGCCAAGAAGACTGCCCAGTGGCACTTCTGGAAATTAGAAACCCTAAATTATCTCCCGCCAGAAAATGACGCATGACTCTTTTATCTCTTAGATGAACAGCAACATGTGTATTATAAACTGTTGTTCTTGTATCAAAAGGGCGGTATGCAATTTCTACAACTTTATCGTGCCATTCGTTTTTTGAAAGCTCGGCTTTTGCGTTATCATAATTCCATTGGCTTTGTGAGCAAAGCCTCCATAGTTCGCGGGCTTCGGCTTCCGTTTCAGTGGTAAGAAAATCTTCAATTTTTTTTCGTGCTTCTTGCGCATCCCAAGAAATAGAAAATTGGTCGTGTGTCGTTACTATTCCGGGTGCATAAACAGGCATAAAATCTGTTATCTTAAAGCCCTCCTCGTATTTTTTCATGAGTTCATAATCCATTGGGATAAATAAATAGTTGGGTGCGCAAGGTTTTAATTCATTAAATAGTCCTGAGTCTAAACTTTCTGCTGATAGAGCCTTAAACTTTTCTTCGCGTTCGCCCCATAAATCACCACGAAAAACTTGGGCAAGGGGTTTTTCTGTACCCTCTGCCTGTTTCTGTTTCCAAGCGATTATGATGGAAACCCCTGCCATAATATCAAAAACATTTTTATCGGGCTCGTCATTTGGCGCGATTTCTTTTTTACGGCTGTTACCATGTAAATCCAAAACATAAATTTCATCAAAACTTTTCATCAGTTGCCAGCGCATATCGCAAAAAGTGGGATTATCCAGATAGCTATGGTTGGTAATCATGCCAACCACGCCCTCGCCATTTTTATCCACCATGTGCTGTGCCATGCGGATAAATTTGACATAATCATCGCTTAACCATTTAGTTTGGGCGGGTTTTTTTAATTGGGGGCTTTGTTTGTAATCCTCTAACAGTTTTAGAATCCATGGGTCTTTATTAATACTTTCCCCAGCATAGGGCGGGTTGCCTATCACACACATAATAGGTTGGTTATCTTTAATATCGGCTGCGCCTTGTGCCTCTTTTTTCAACCATTTGGCAAAGGGCAGACTGGGAATATTTTTATTTGCCCCTGTCAAGCTATTGGTTAAATAAATGCTCATTCGTTTGGGGCGGTCTTTTGTTGGTTTATAGCCCAAGCTATCAAGCACCATATCCAGTTTTAAATAACACATAACATAGGGTGCCATCATAAATTCAAACCCATGCAAACGTGGCAATAAATCCTTATCCACATAGGCATCCCAATTTCCAGGGGCTGATGGTTTTATCTGTTTTGAAATATGGCGGATGACCTGTGCCAAAAATGTGCCTGTACCTGTGGCAGGGTCTAGGATTTGAATTTTATGAACATTGCGTAATTCATCTCTGTATTCTTCACCCTCTTTCCTATCCAGTTTCCACGTTACGTCAGTTTTTTCTGAATTTGCCAGCCCGCCTCGCAGATTAAATTCACGTTTTAATACCAAATCCACCGCCCGCACAATAAAATCCACCACAGGTTCGGGGGTATAATAAACGCCCGAACTTTTGCGCTCTTCTGGATTATAGGCTTTTAGAAAATCTTCATAAAAATGGAGAAATGGGTCTTCGCGTCCAGTACCGCGCCCATAGGTTGCCATAATAGATTCTACATCGGCGGAGCGATACAGGTTTGCCAAGTCATCAATAGACCAGTCTAGGGCATCGGTCAAATCTTCTGACGCGATGAATCTAAACAAATCTTTTAAAAATGGATAAGTTGTTGGTAATAGCTTTGGTGCTTCTTGTCTGCTAAAGGTAACTGGGTTTTTGCTATAAAGCCGCGCGATAAACATGCCATAAGTAATCGTTTGTGCGTACATATCAGCAAAATTTTTCGCACTAATATCCTTGACCAGCATTTTTTTAAAAGCGTCATGTTGTTCTTTTAAGTCTTCTATGAGGGTATCGGCATCCGCGCTCGTTAGACTCTTTTCAAAAGAATAGCGAATCATGTGTGTCCGCTTTGCCATATATTCGGTTAGCTCTTCCGCGGTTTTAATGGTCTTGGGGCGTTGCCCCAAGAAATCCAGTAAATAATCCGCCAGTTCATCAAAATTATCGGGCTTTGGTTTTAATTCACCCCCGCGAATCTCTGCAATGGAGACACTACGCACTAAATTGCCGTTCAGATAAAAATCCCACTTCAAACAATCGGTATAAATCAAATTATCCAAATCATTTGTATAGCGTTCAAATTGGTCTTTATTCGCAAGGTTTGTAAAATTACGAATCCGCTCGCCAACGTTTTTGGCTTCTATGTAGCCAATGGCTATATCTTTAAGCATCAGGGTTATATCGGGCGCACCACAGCGAATCCGTTTTGCCTCGTTTATCGCGCGGACTTCGCCCGCCCCCAGCGTATCGCACAGCAGAGTCAAAGCAGGACGATAAGTGTGTTCCGTCACCTTGCCCGTTTCATAGGTGAGCTTAACCGTTTTCATAAATTCGCGGATTGCGCGTTTGTGGTTTCTATCTATCATACCCCCCTTATATACCCAAACCCCGCGTTTTTACAACCTCCTGACCCCCATTTACATAATAAAACCTATGGTAATTCGCGGCAATAGTCTTTACAATCATTAAAAGATTAAAAAAGGAAACCCTATGACCACCAATTTCCATGCAAAATACTACGCCCATGATTTAACCAAAATCGGCCCCAGCACCAGCAGCGACAGATTATCCATGTCCTTGTTTGATGCCTGTGTTGATTTGAATCCTCACCAGATAGAGGCGGCGTTGTTCGCCGTGCGCTCGCCCATTTCCAAAGGGGTTATTCTGGCGGACGAGGTTGGGCTTGGCAAAACCATAGAGGCAGGCTTGGTTCTGTGCCAACTATGGGCCGAACACAAACGAAAACTGTTAATTATCTGCCCTGCGTCTCTGCGCAAACAGTGGAGCTTTGAGCTACGCGAAAAGTTTAACCTGCCAAGTGTTATCCTTGATGCCAAAACCTATAAGGACGCTACGCGCGCTGGCAAAAAGCACCCCTTTGAACAAGACTCCGTGGTGATAGCATCCTATAATTTCATCGCCAATCGTAAGGAAGAGGTGAAAGCGATAAACTGGGATTTGGTCACGATTGATGAGGCGCATAAACTGCGCAATTGCTATCGTGAAAGTAATAAAATTGGGCAAGCCGTTCGGCTCGCCACAGATGGGATTAAAAAAATCCTGCTGACGGCAACGCCTCTGCAAAACTCGCTGATGGAATTATACGGGCTGTGCTCGCTGATTGATGAGCGGATTTTTGGCGACCCACTGTCGTTCAAATCGCAATACACAACGGCAAACGGCAACTTGCAAGATTTGCGCGAAAGGCTAAAACCGTTTTGCAAACGCACCCTCCGCGCCGATGTTTTGGAATACGTCCCCTATACCGAGCGCAAATTGATAACCCGCCCGTTCAGCCCAACGGATGAGGAGCATAAACTCTACGAAGCCGTGTCGGATTTTCTGCTAAAGGAAAACACCTACGCCATTCCCCACGCGCAAAAACACCTGACAACTCTGGTTGCCCGCAAACTGCTGGCATCGTCGTCTTATGCGATTGCCAAGACGCTGGAAACCATGGCGGACAGGTTGCGCGGGATAAAAGAGGGTAAGCTGGAAGAGCAAGACCATTTAAAAGACATCGCCGAAGCCGAAGATTTGGAAGACTATATGGATGAGGAATACGCCGAGGATATGCCCAATGTGGATTTCCAAACCTATCAACAGGGCGGCGAATTCACTCCACCGCCAAGCGAGGCAGAGCTGGATTTGGCACAACTGGATGCAGAGATTAAAGAGCTGGAAACACTGGAACGTTGGGCGAATAGCATTGGTATTGATGAAAAAATGCGCACCTTGCTGTCGGCTTTGGAGGTTGGCTTTAAGGAAATGACGGACATGGGCGCGGCGCAAAAATCCCTTATTTTCACCGAATCGCGGCGCACCCAAGACTACCTGCGTAATTTTTTGGAAGCCAACGGTTATGCTGGTAAAATCGTTTTGTTTAATGGCAGCAACAACGATGATGACTCGAAAAAAATATACGCCGATTGGGTTGAGAAAAACCAAGACACGGGGCGGGCTTCTGGCTCTCGCCCGATTGATATTCGCAGTGCGATTATCGAACACTTCCGCGATGACGCACAGATTATGATAGCAACCGAGGCGGCGGCCGAAGGCGTGAATCTGCAATTTTGCTCTATGCTGGTGAATTACGATTTGCCGTGGAATCCCCAGCGCATAGAACAACGGATTGGTCGCGTGCATCGGTACGGGCAAAAGCACGATGTCGTTGTGATTAACCTGCTGAACAAACGAAACGAGGTCGATTGCCGCGTGCATGAATTGCTGAAAGAAAAGTTTTCCCTGTTCAGTGGGGTTTTTGGCGTGTCCGACGATGTGCTCGGCAATTTGGAATCTGGCGTGGATTTTGAAAAAAAGATTACCGCGATTTGGCAGAGCTGTCGCACCCCCGATACCATTAACAAAGCCTTTAAAACCTTGCAGGACTCGCTGGAAGAGGAAATCCAAAATAAGATGAAAGAAACCCAGCAAACTCTGATTGACCATTTTGATGATGATGTCCATTTGCGTTTGAAATTCCACCTTGATGGGGCGCGGAAAACTCTGGATGAAATCAGCCGTAAATTCTGGGCTATCACGAAATACCGTTTGGCGCAAAACGCCGATTTTAACGACACGGATTATTCGTTTAAAATCCTTGATGCGGGGGATGCACCAACCGCGCCCGATTACCGCTATCACCTTATTTCTAAGGATAAAGAGAATATTACAGGCGACCGTTTGTATCGTATATCGCACCCCTTGGGGCAGTGGGTGATTAACCAATGTAAAACCGCAAAAACACCGATTGGCGGGCTGGAATTTTGCTATACCAAGCATCCCAAACAGATTACGGTTGCCAAGGCTTTGCTTGGGCAAAGTGGCTGGCTGACCTTGCGTTTGCTGGATATTGATTCCTTTGCGACAGAGCAACATTTGCTCTTCACCGCGCTGATGGATAATGGCAAAAACCTGCCCGATGAAACCTGCGCCAAACTGTTTGCTATTGATGCAACGACCTTTGATTTGGACGGGCAGATGCCGCCACCAAAGCTGGATAAAGAGGCGAAACAGTTTGCCAAGGCAACGATTAACCAAGCGGTTGAGCATAACAACACCGTTTTCAAGGAAGAGCAGGAGCGCATGGAAAAATGGGCGGAGGATTTAATCCTGTCCGCCGAAAAAGACTTGCACGATATTAAAGCCCAGCTTAAGGCGGCCAAACGCACTGCTCGTTTGGCGACAACGATAGAAGACCAACACACCGCGCAAAAGGATATTAAAGATTTGGAATCCAAACAGCGCGATAAACGGCGCAAGATATTTGATTACTCGGATGATGTGGAGGCGAAACGCGATGAGATTATGGATGATTTACTGCAAAGAATGCGCCAGAAAACCAACGTTCAAACTTTATTTACCGTGCGATTTAAGGTAGTATAGCGGCAAATACCCGCTAACCCCACCAAAACGGACACAAAATGACCAACACCCCCGCCGATACTTACACCGACCTAAAAGCCAAATTGCGCGAGATGTTCCAGATGGACCAAGCCGATTTGGACTTTGGCATTTATCGTATTATGAACGCCAAACGCGATGAAATAAGCGATTATTTGGATAATGACCTGCAACCGCAAGTCAAAAAAATCCTGGAAGATGCTTCCCTGCACGACCGTGCGGATTTGGAAAAACAGATAAAAGAAGCCATCACGGCGGCGAATGAATTGGGTATTGAACCCGAAGACTCGCCGAAATACAAAACATTGCTGGCGCAAAAATCCAAACCAAACGACATTACCGCGTTGGAGCGCGAGATATTCTCGGACTTATACAGTTTTTTCGCACGGTACTATGAAGGTGGGGATTTTTTATCCCTGCGCCGATATAAGGCGGGGGTTTATGCGATTCCGTATGAGGGAGAGGAGGTGAAACTCCACTGGGCGAACGCCGACCAGTACTATATTAAAACGTCCGAATACTTTGCCAATTACGCCTTTACACTGGGTAAAAAACGGGTTGCCTTTCGGCTGGTATCCGCGAATACAGAGCAGAATAACAATAAACCCGCCCAAGGCACACATCGGCGGTTTGTTCTGGCAGACCCGCCGATTTTGCCTGACGCGGACGAGCTGGTGATAGCCATGGAATACCGCCTGTTTGATGCAAAAACCTCGCAAGATGATTTATGGAAGGCGGCGATTAAAACCCTGTGTGATATGCCCGAATTAAAATCTTTTGGCGGGCTATTTGATGCCAAAGACCCTAATCAAATTTGCAAAAAGGATGAAACCCCAACCAGTGTTTTGCAATACCATTTGAAAAAATACACCGCGCGGAATAGCTTTGATTATTTTATCCATAAAGACCTTGGCGGATTTTTAAAACGCGAGCTGGATTTTTTCATTAAAAACGAAGTTTTGTTTTTGGATAATTTCATTGGCGGGGCGCAGGAGGATATTATCGCACGGCTGGCGAAGGTGCGGGCGTTAAAGGCGATTGCCGATAAGATTATTACATTTTTAACGGGGCTGGAAGAGTTTCAAAAAAAGCTGTGGTTAAAGAAAAAATTCGTGGTGGCGGCGGATTGGTGCATGACCTTGGATTTTGTTGATGAAGAGTTTTATAAGGAAATTGTGGCGAACCAAGCCCAGCATGACGCGTGGGTTGCGCTGTTTGGCATTGATGGATTGACGGCGGATTTGGGCGGGGGTGTTGCCTATGAAAATCCGCTGTCGGAGGAATTTTTGCAGGCAAACCAAAATCTGGTGCTGGATACGGCCTTGTTTGATGCGGATTTTAAGCATCGTTTGATGGCGAGTATTGATGATTTGGATGAACGGACAGACGGGCTTTTGATTCATGGGGATAATTTCCACGCGCTTAATCTGTTGCAAGAGGGCTATCGCGAGCAAATCAAATGTATTTATATTGACCCGCCTTATAATACCAATGCGTCCGAAATTGTCTATAAAAATGGCTATAAGCATTCGTCATGGTGTTCTCTTATGGCTAACAGGTTAGAGTTGGGAAAAAATTTACTCTCTGATGAAGGGTGTCAAATTACAGCTATTGATGATACCGAATTTGTTTTGCTTGCGCAGATATGTGATGAATACTTTCGGGATTTTGAAAGAAATACCGTAGTTATAAATCATCACCCCGCAGGTGCAGGATTAGAAGGAACAAACATATCGGAAACTCATGAGTATGCCATATTTTGTGTTCCAAGAAATAAAAAAATATTACACGGGAGAAATAAGAAAGATGCGAATAGCGAGATAGGCTTTATGAGAACAGGCACTGCCGAAAGTAATTTGAGGTCTGGAAGACCAAATAGTTTTTATGCTGTTTTGGTTGATCCCGTTTCTTCAGAAGTTATGGGCGCGGAACCCCCACCTAAAGATGATAATTATTCTATGGATGATACAGAACAAGGGTTTAGAAGAATATATCCTAGAAGCGGTGACGGAACGGAAAGGGTATGGAGGCGTTCTTATGAGTCTTTTTTAAATGAAATAAAAGAAGGTGGTATAATTTGTAGGAATGGTAAAAGCATATATTTGCGCACTAGCAATGAAGGTAAATACCACCCAATATTTAGTAATTGGACAGATTCAAAATATAACGCAGGGGCATACGGAAGTAAGGTTTTGAAAAATTTAATGGGTGAAAATCTATTTAGCTATCCAAAATCAATACATACCGTTGGAGATTGTGTGGGGTCTGCAACTAAACATGGTGAAAACCCCGTTATCCTAGACTATTTCGCGGGGTCTGGCACGACCGGGCATGCCGTCATAAACCTCAACCGAGAGGATGGGGGCAAGCGAAAATACATCCTCGTGGAAATGGGCGAATACTTTGAAACGGTCACAAAGCCGCGTATTCAAAAGGTCATATACGCCAAAGATTGGAAAGACGGCAAGCCTAACCCATTAGGCGGTACGCGGACGGACGCGTCCCCCCCAAACTCGCACTGTTTCAAAACCATCCGTTTGGAATCTTACGAGGACGCGCTGAATAATCTGGAAATCGTCCCCACCGCCACCCCGATAAAACAGGCAATCCTTAAGGACGAACAAAGCAACGATGGCAAAGACTTGCGCGAACAATATATGCTCTCCTATATGTTAGAAATGGAGGCAAAAATCTCTATCCTAAATCTGGACAGATTCGCCCGCCCGTTTGACTATACCATGAACATAACCACTCATACGCAAACCGCCGAAACCCCCGTGGATTTGGTGGAAACCTTTAACTATCTTATCGGGCTGCGCGTTATTGCCCGCGGTGTCATACAGCAGTTCAACGCCCAAATGGAACCCGATGAACACGGCCGAGTTAAAACCGAGCGATTAAAAACAAAAGAAAAAGGCGAATTTTCATTCCAAAAGCTGGAAGGCAAAACCCGCGACGGCAAGGTCGTGCTGGTCATCTGGCGCACGTTGACCGGGGATTTGGAACGCGATAGTGTCGCGCTGGAAAAATACTTGCGAAAGCAAGATATTAACCCCCGCGAACACGAATTTGACGTGATTTATGTTAATGGCGATAATACTCTGCCCAATATCCGCAAAGAAAATGAAAAGTGGAAAGTGCAACTGATTGAACAGGTGTTCTTTGATAAAATGTTTGGCGGAGCACGTTGATGCCAATCGGGTTTCAAGAAAGACTGGTATTAAACCAATGGATGCTTGGGTTATTTGATTGCGCAAGTTTTGAATTGCTGGCAGAGCATTTAAACCGCGATGCAATGGAAGGCTATGATGGCGAAAACACATCCTATTTTTACACCGCGTTGATTCGTAATACTCTGCAACGTCAAATACCAGATGACGAATTGCTCCGCTATGATGTCAATATATTTAACCATACAGAAAGACTCAATAACAACCGCACCGGCAATGAAAAAATAAACTGGAAGTATTTTCAATATCTGGCGTTGCTTTTTACAGAGATTTATCTGGATAAGTATTTTCGCGATTCGGACGGGTTGTTAACCGCGTTAAATGACCATGTCATGGCGTTTAATTCCGTCCACGCCCCCGCCGATCATATTGATAAATTTAAGGCGGAGGATTTGCGCCGTATTGCATTTTTCCAAGCAACTGGGTCCGGCAAAACTCTGCTGATGCACATAAACATTATGCAATACGAATTTTATTTGAAACAATACGGACGCGAGCATAAATTAAATCGTATTATTCTGCTTACCCCCAATGACGGGCTATCCCGCCAGCATTTGAAAGAATTCCGCAAGTCTAATCTACGGGCAAAGTTGTTTGATAAAAACAGCAGCAGTGGGTTTTTTACCGACCAGTTAATAGAGATTATTGATATCCATAAACTCGGTGATAAAATGGGCGATAAAACCGTGGATGTCGCCGCTTTTGAAGATAATAATTTGGTGCTGGTTGATGAAGGCCATCGCGGAAGCAGCGGCAAAGAATGGATGAAACTGCGCGAGCAGTTGTGCAAAGACGGGTTTAGTTTTGAATACTCCGCCACCTTTGAACAAGCCGTCAATACAGGCAACGCACAGAATAAAAGAAAACTACAACAGCAATATGCAAAATCTATCCTGTTTAACTATTCCTATAAATATTTTTATAGCGACGGATTCGGTAAGGATTATAATATCCTTAATTTGGATGATGGCGATAATAATGATACCGCAAAACGCCGCGTTTATCTAACCGCTTGTATCTTGACCTTTTACCAACAAATGCGCTGGTTTGAAGAATACCGAAATATCGCAACACAAAAATATAACTTGGAAAAACCGCTGTTGGTGCTGGTCGGAGCAAGAGTAAATGCGGGTGTGCAAGATGTCTCTGACCTTGAGGAATACCTGAAATTCTTGGCACAGTTTATCAGCAATGATAAAACGGCTATTGCCGATTTGCGCGATATTATGAAAGGCACGGCCGGGCTTTATGCTGGCAATAACGATATTTTTGCTCAGGCTTTTGATTATATATCGGATTTAGACCCCGCCATGGTTTTTGCCGATATAAAACGCCGCGTGTTTAATTCGGACGGCGGAGCCTTTGTGATAGAACACCTAAAAGGCAGCAGTGGCGAAATTGCCTTGCGGTTGGGCGAAGGCGACCCTTTCGGCGTTATCAATGTGGGCGAATCCAAAAGGTTGGTTGATGCATGTAAAGGGTATCCGTTCTTTGATGTACGCGAACGCACGTTTTCCGAATCCTACTTTCGTTTGATTGATGAGGCAAAATCGCCCATTAACATTCTAATCGGAGCAAAAAAATTCACCGAAGGGTGGAGCAGTTGGCGCGTTTCTACCATGGGATTGTTAAGAGTCGGGCAGGGCGAGGGCTCTGAAATTATCCAATTGTTCGGGCGCGGCGTGCGATTAAAAGGTATCAATTTCGGTCTTAAACGCAGTGGTGCAACACGGCAAGGAACGCCCAACCGCGCCCCTATGAAACATCTTAAAAAGGTAGAAACCCTGAATATCTTTGGTGTGCAAGCCCGCTATATGGCGCAATTTCGGGCATTCCTTGAAAAAGAGGGTGTGCCAGCAGACAACCAGATGGTGGAAATCCCCCTGCCAATTTATTGCGATTATGATGAGTCTGTAGGGCTTAAACTGCCGCATTTAAAGGGCAATAAAACATTCAAAACAAACGGCCCCCAGCCGATAATAAAAAAACAACAACTCAAAACATCAGGTGCGCGGTTTGTGCTGAATTGGTATCCAAAAATCCAAGTTATGTCTAGCAATGGCGCAGGCCGCACGGCAACCGAAACCAAGCATAAGGTGAATCATTTGACCGATTTTAATGTGTTCTTTTTGGATGTTATGCAGATTTTCTTTGCTATGCAGGCACATAAAAATCAACTCGGCTGGTATAATATGAATATTTGTCGCGCCGATATTGCAAGTATTTTGTGTGATACAAGCTGGTATCAAATTGAAATTCCCGATAAATACATGAAATTTAGTGATTCTATGGACAGTGATATTGCTCGTTGGCAGGAAATAGCCACCGCTTTGATGCGCCAATATATTAATAAAATTTATAAACGCGATTGCAAAAAGTGGGAGCATAAGCACCTTGAATATCGTAAATTGAAAAATGATGATGATAATATGATTTGGAATAAAGAAAACAAACAAAATCAGTATGTTATTAGTGTTAAACCCGAACATCAAGATGATATTAGGGCTAAGATAAAAACTCTTGGCGATAGCTTTAAGACGTGGAAATTAAATGATGCTGGGGATTTTGCGCCTGTTGAGCCGAAACTTAAAGCGTTCTGGGCAGACAAACATCTGTATCAACCGCTCATATATATTGATGGCAAATCCGAGCATATTAAAATTAAACCCACCGCGCTTAATGAGGGGGAAAATGATTTTGTTGTTGATTTGCGAACCTATATTGACCGTAAGCCACCGTTACTTAAGGGCAAAGACATATACCTGCTACGCAACCAAAGCAGGGGTGTGGGGGTAAATTTTTTTGAAAACGCGGAGTTTTATCCCGATTTTATCCTTTGGATTGTTGATGGCGACAGGCAATATATTAGTTTTATTGATCCGCATGG
This sequence comes from uncultured Amylibacter sp., assembly GCA_959347425.1. The sequence continues at coordinate 1,516,898 of OY365741.1, forward strand.
GCTCCGCCATACTGGTATAAAGAATGAAAAAATTAATCTTCATAAAACTATAAAAGACACTCAAAAAGAGCTGGCTAAATCTGATAAAAACGTCACGTTAAATTCATTTATTGTTTCCACCACTCCTTACAGTGAATTTGTAAAGTTGTGGGATGAAAAAATTGAAGATCTTGCAAAACTCAATATCTTTTTCCAAGACGGTGCAAATGCAGATTATATCAATCGAATTATAGAAAAATCTTTAATGTAAGAGGGACAATAAAAATGATTAAAACAACGCATAATTTAGACCAGCACATGTCGGCTTTGCACCAGATAGCTGCGCAGGGCAAAAACAAATTATCAATCCCTAATTAATCTTAAAACTTTTCGGTTTAGTGGGTAATATATCCTGTTCAATCCGCCGTTGCGTTTCTGCCCAGCGCGATCTATCTTTTACCACCTTCTCAATCGGTTCATTAAAGCGGTTTATAAGCGCTCGCTCCGTTACCTCTAAGAAATATTGGCAAAGATCAATATTATCTTTATTTTGTTTAATCGCATCTTTTCCTTTAGGACGTTTGGCTTTATGAAATTTTATCATATCCTCGCTTACCTTTTTCTGCATCCATAGTTTATCCCAAAGTTTTTTAGCGTTCTGATCAAAAGGCCCTATAACCGTAACATCTCCGTTTTCAAGATCAAATATAATGTTGTCAGGATGGGGCAGGATTTCATCTTCAATATCGTGACCATTCTTTTTGGCATCAGCAATCATTTTTTTGACAGTATTTACATAGTCAACTGCATCGTTAAGTGTTTGATCTTTCTCGGCCTTTTTTGTTTTTTCGGCCATCGCAAGGATTTCCATTAAAAGCTTTTGCGCACGAATATTACCTCTCGCGGCATTAATGGCGAGCGATCGCATCGCGGCTTTTATCATCGGTAACTTTATCGGCCCCGATTCATCTTTTACCGTCACCTCGCGGTGCGCCTCTTCAATAATAATATCAATAAACCGACTTGTTTGTTTGGGCAATTTATTCAGCGCGCCTCTGGGACGGCCACTTGGATTGCCCGATGTGCCCTTTTTAAATTGACTGGTTTTTGGGGGCTTTTTGTAACCGGTATCATAATCGGCGATATGGGGTATTTTGGGGCTATCCATTTTTATTATCCTCTTCGTTTGTGCTTGTTTCTGCGCGATGAATTAACACCGCCTCGTCTTTGTTATAAACCTCCCAACGCGCCAGAATCACATCGCAATAATGCGCGTCAAGCTCGCACAAATAACCTTTGCGCCCAGTCTTTTCCGCTGCGATAAGGGTAGACCCAGACCCGCCGAAAAGATCCAAAACAATGTCCCCGCGCCCCGATACATCTTTAATCGCATCGGCAATCATCTGCACGGGTTTCACCGTCGGGTGCATTTTTAATTCCTCCAAATTCGCCCCGCGATATTGCCACACATTGGTGCGATAACGCCCGTGTTGCCCCAGTTCAAAACTGTTAATATGGGTAGCGGTGCCATGTTTATAGGCAAAAATCATCTCGTGTCGCGAGCGATAAAACACGCCCATCCCACCGTTGTCTTTGGCCCAAACAATCAGGTTTTTCAGCTCGCTATAAACGCCATCGGCCGCGTCCATGACTTCGCGGATATGCCGCCAATCCATGCAGATAAAATGGATTGAGCCATCAATCGCGTGACGCGTCAGGTTCTCAAAAGTCTTACGCAGAAAGGCGGTAAATTCATTTTGGCTCATCTCGCCCGATGCCATGGCGAACTCGGCGTGTTTGATTTTTCCCATACCACTGACATTGCCATCAATCTTTACATTATAGGGCGGGTCGGTAAAAACCATCTGTGATTTGCCACCATCCATTAATTTATCAACCGTGTCGGGGGCAAGGCTATCGCCACAAATTAGGCGGTGATTGCCGAGCTGCCAGATGTCGCCAAGCTGCACACGTTCGACAACTTCTTTGGGTAAAATATCATCGCGCGGGTCGCTGTCCTCTTCGGGCTCGACATCGCCAATCAAGGTATCAATCGCAGCAATGGAAAACCCCGTCGTTTCAATATCAAAGGCAAGATCGATTTCTGAAAGGGCTTTTAATTCCTGCGAAAGCAAATCCTCGTCCCAAGTTGAATTCAGCGCGATTTGATTATCCGCCAGAACATAGGCACGTTTTTGATCGTCCGAAAGATGCTGAATATGAATGCAGGGAAGGCTGTCTATGCCCAGCAGTTTTGCCGCTTCAACCCGCCCGTGTCCCGCAATAATTGTTTTATTTTGGTCAATTAATATCGGATTGGTGAAACCAAATTCTTTGATGGAATTGGCGATTTGTGCCAGTTGCTTTTTGGAATGTTTGCGGGCATTGCGCTCCCAAGGGGTGAGTTCCTTGGGATCAAGATAGCATATTTGCTTGGTAAATTGATTTGATTCGATTCTGGGTGATTCTGGGTTATTTTGTTGATTTTCCATAGTTTTTCCTAAGTTTTGTGATTCAATTCGTGCCATTTTTATCACACTAACACAATAAAAAAATTAAAAAAGCCTAAAAGCGTCATATTCGTTCTTTTATTGGAAAAAGACTAGACTTCGCTATTTATTAAAGCAATGTTGCCCCTATGCTCGACTGAATTCGGGCTTGTCTCAGTAGGAAACCAAATCTTAAGGAGACATTATGGCACCTACATTAGAATCGATTGAACACGCCAGCAGGGATGAGCTGATTAAAACGTGGAAGGCTTTGCTGAAAGCCTCACCATCAAAATCGTTAAGTCAACCTTTAATGCGACGTATCCTGATTTTTGAATTGCAAGCCAAGCAATTTGGCGGGTTTGACCGCAAAACTAGGGCGGTGATTAAGACCTATCAAAATCATAAAAAATCACCGCCGACAAAACACCCAAAACTCAAATCAGGCGCGTATTTGATGCGCGAATGGAACGGTATAACCCATCGGGTGGAGGTGATTGACGGCGGGTTTATTTGGAACGGGTCGCAATACAAATCTCTGTCATCAATCGCAAAATTAATCACGGGGGCGCATTGGTCGGGTCCGCGATTCTTTGGCTTGAACGCGGGGGCGCAACAATGAATAAGCCAAAAATCAGATGCGCCATTTACACGCGCAAATCCTCTGACGAAGGGTTGGAACAAGAATTTAATTCGCTTGACGCACAATACGAATCCTGCGCGGCCTATATCGCCAGCCAAAAACACGAGGGCTGGACTCTGGTTAAAAAACGCTATGATGACGGCGGAGTGTCGGGCGGTACTCTGGAACGGGCAGGGCTAAAAAATCTGCTTACCGATATTGACGCGGGTTTGATTGACATGATTATCGTTTATAAAATTGACCGCCTTACCCGTTCGTTGGGCGATTTTTCCAAAATAGTCGATCGGCTGGACGCAGCAAATGCCAGCTTTGTTTCCGTAACGCAGAGCTTTAATACCGCGACATCCATGGGGCGATTAACGCTTAACATGTTGCTCAGCTTTGCCCAGTTTGAACGCGAAGTCACGGCGGAACGGATACGCGATAAAATTGCTGCGTCCAAAGCCAAAGGGTTGTGGATGGGCGGAACCGTGCCTTTGGGTTACGCGCCGAATCCTGATAAAAACATCCGCGGGCTGATTGTTAATCCGTCAAACGCGCAGAGGGTCAAACGCCTGTTTGCCCTTTATGATACGCTGGGGTGTCTTAGCAAAGTTGAAAAGGCAATGGCAGACGGTGCGGGCAAACCGATGTCGCGTGGGGCGATTCACCAGATTATTACCAACCCGATTTATATTGGCAAAATCAAACACAAGGATAAAATTTATGACGGACAGCACGAGGCGATTATTGATCCCGTGCTTTGGGAACGGGTGCAATCCGCGTTGCAAAACGCCAGTGCCAAACGCCGAGGCGTCGCCCATATTGCCAGCCATGACGCTCCGCTAAAAGGCAAAATGTTTGATGAAACGGGCGACCATTTGACTCCGACCCATACGAAGAAAAGCGGGCGGATTATTCGGTATTATATTTCCAATCGCTTGATTAAAAACAAAGACCCGAGCGGGTGGCGATTGCCCGCGAAACAGATTGAGGTGGCGATTGCCAATCTGTGTGGTGAATGTCTGGATACCCTTGGCACCAGAGCCTCTGCCGATATTAATTCGGTGCAGGAATTTGATGTGGTTTGCGCCCACCTGCGCATCCAGTCGATAACCCAATGGGCGCAGATTATTGAACGGATAGATCTTGCGCCCGCCGAAATAAAGGTGCAATTTAATCGTGCCAGATTGGCGAAGGCTTTGGGCGTTAATGCGGATAATTTGGATGAACGCGATCTTGCCCTATGTTCGCCCCTTGCTATGAAACGGCGTGGGGTGGAGCAAAAACTTATCATCGGCACGCGCACACCCGAACCCGATAAAACGCTTATTCATAATCTCACCCGCGCCCATGGTTGGTTGAACCGTATCAAGGCGGGCGAGGGTATTGCCGACATTGCTAAATCGGATAAAATATCGCCCAGTTGTATTCGCACCCGTCTTGGGCTGGCGTTGCTATCGCCCAAAATTCAATCCGCGATAATGGAGGGGCAGCACCCGCCAGACATCACCACGCAGAAATTAATTACAATCACCTTGCCACTGAATTGGCAAGCGCAAGAAAGCCAGCTTGGGTTTTAACCCGCCCCTGTTATTATTTTTCGCTTTGCCTGTTTTGGTTTTACCACTTCCCTGTTTTGAAATGCGCTATTCCGTGTTATTTTCAGAGCAGGGAATTCGCCTTTAAACCCCTGTGTGGCAGGGGCTACACGCGGGGATATAGGATGCGATGCCCCCAAAAACACCAGTATTCCCTGTAAATTCCCTGTTAATTTATTTTGGGCAAGCGAAATCCCCAAACCGAACCGCCGAAAATAGGCGACAGAGACGGCGCGGGTTTTATCGCGTAAAACCCAACGTTCCGTGCGTCTCTACGCACCACGCCCCCCGCTAACCTGCGGAAAACACGCACTAATATCATGAAAAAAAGGTGAGACCCGCAAACGCGGGTCTTAATGGCGGTGGAGTAAGACGAGTTCTAACTTGTCTCTTTGTGTCGTGAATACATAAATTTTCTAAATTAATTCTCTTTTTGATTGAATGCCTCTTGACGCGACCTATCATCTTGGCTAGGGTTTTAGCCAATTGCACGCGAAAGGTAGGCAGGCTATGACACAAACGCCACAAGACTGGTTGGCAGACCTTTTTTCCAAACACGGTTTGGAAAAGGCAGATGGGCGTGCGTTGTATAAATATCGCACCAGTGAGACGGAATTTGCTGCCCTTAAAAGGGTTCTTAAAACTCACAACGGGCATCGGCTCTGGAATAAGTTGTTTGTTTTGTATGCGGCCGAATGGTGGCGGCGATATTTTGATGGAGGTCATTGGACGTGGCAGCCTATTTTTGATTCTTTAGAACTGTACGATATTACCATACAGCAAAGAAATAATATTATTGAGGACGGCTTGGAAGGTTGGAAAAGACCTGTGTATCAGGTTAATAATCGGCGTGAATTTTTGGCGACTATTGTTATTGAAGGCGGTCTGCCAATACAAACCGTTGCCAACAATAACGGCTGGCTTAAAAGGGTATTGTACGAGTCTTTTCGTGTATATTCTCAGGCGATGCAGCGTTATCAGGGGCGAGTGGTCGTCTTGGTTGAACATCAGGCGCAGAGGATCCCTATCCCAAAGACTATGCAGCAAGATGAAGTTTATTATCTGCTGGGCGATATTGTTGTAGAACTGGCGCGTTTGAAGAAAAAACACCAGTTGGGCGATGCGCAGTCGCCAATAGAAACCCTTGATGCGCAAAACGAAAGCTGGCGTGATGCTTTCCCCTTACCCATAGACACGGACGAGGGCTGGGCATTTATTAACGATTTGCTATCCGAGGTTGCCCGCGCCACCCCCGCACCTTTGTTAAAATATCCGTTCCAAGCCCGCCGCGTGTTAAAACAAACCCCGCAAGGCTGGGCGTTATCCGCAGACATTACACTGCCTGAAACGGCATCAATAGAATCGTTGGGCTTGTCTGAAAATGATAAGGCAAACCTGCTATCACGGATGCAAGTTTCAGTGGAAACCTCTTTGGGGGTGAAAAAACGGTTTGCCACTGCCTATAAAACATCGCGGGAAGATAAAAGCGTTCTTAGATTCTCTGACATGCCCTTATCCTTATTGGATAAGGATGCCACTGCTGATATAAACCTTTGCCTGTCGGCAGAAGAACCCATTATACTGCCTATGACAAAGGGCGAAGCATTAGAAGACGATTTGCCTTGGGTCTTTACCCCATCGGGCGAGGAATGGGATTATGTCGGGCAAGCCAGCCAGAAGGTATCTGCGGATACAGCTTTGGTGGTCGTTAAGGGCGATTTATCGCCCAGCACTTTAGACGGCGGGATTCTTGAACTAATTGGCGAGATTTCAGGCGGCGGTAAGGTTTATAAAATACGCGGAACCGCAGTATTTGAAAATGAGGATGAAAAATTCCGTATCCGCACGGGTGCAACGGACGTGGATGGCGAAGAATATGTGCTGGAAGGGACGCGTCTTTTGTTCCCCTCTACCCCCTCTTGGGTCTGTCTTGGCAAACCACACCTATATTTGCGCGATATAGAAAATCATCTTAAACGCCGCGCCCAAGGCAGGTTACAGGTCAAAGCCAATTCGCAATGGGAACGTCTTGCCGACACGCATCAAGGTGTGGTTAGTTTGCGGTTTATGGATTCCGAAGGCTATATAGCGTTTCGCAAACGTATTGCCATTCTACCGCCCAAATTCAAAATTTCCTTACGTGCTGATGCAAAGAATTCAAGCCGTGGGGATATTATTTTAGAAAATGTCGGTGGGCTGGACGCGACCGTAACCGATACGGCGGTTCAGTGTAATCCCACGCAATCGGACGGTGCAATAACCCTTGGGCTACACAGCACGGATGCCCTGCCGCCTGCGCGTATTTCTTTGCGCCTAATTGATGATTTGGGGCAAGGTATTGCGTTTAGTCTGCCCTTTCCATCAAACGGAGTTCGTGCCTTTGATGCGCATCATCGCCCGCTCCCCGATGAGGCGGCGGTTTTTCTGGATCAGCTTGCTGGTATTAGGTTTCATTTGTTTAACGGGCAGGATGGGGCGGTCGGTCGCTATCAAATGCAAATGAATTTACATGATGATGACCTGGCCAATACCAGCGAGATTTATTTTGATGAGATTAGGAATTGTGGTAAAGAATCCCTTGAACTCGCTTTGATAGATTATGCCGATAGGGCGCGCACCTTGCTGTCCGCCAGTAAAGATCTGGATGCTTTTGTTAGCATCACTATATCCTTACCTGCGCAAGAAATTACATTAAATATTTACCAATATGCCGCCGAGATGAAACAGGCTACGCAATCAGGGTGCGTCAGTTTAGAGGGGGCAAAAGCCCACGATGATTTGGAAAACACTGTTGTGCTGGCTTCTCTTATCAATAATCCAGACCCGCCCGTATTGCTTGAGCCTTTAACCTCTGGCGGGGCGCATAGGGGGGTTTGGGATTTTTCACCTCAAACACGCAAGGATGGGTATTGGGTTATTTATCCTAAGAAAGCAGAAGTATCGGCAGTTCAGTTTCGCCCGCTGGATTGGCGGGTGGGTGAAACAGGCACAGTTGATAGTGCCAAGACACTGCAAGCCGCCTTTGCTATCGGCGATAATATGACCAGAGGAACGGTTATAAAACAGCTGATAACTTTGATGTCCGAGGATTTTGCCCACCCGAGCTGGGGTTACATTGATATATTATGGAAAACCATGGGGCATTTGCCCTTGCCTAGCCTTGATATTTGGCGGATTTTTGCTGGCAATCAACCTGCGTTGGTCGCGCTGTTGTTTCATAGCAATAAGGAATTGCTGGATAAAATGCGCCAAGAGTTCCCAATTATGTGGGAGCTAATCCCCATGAACATTTGGCAAAAGGTGTGTTGCTGTTATTCTCGGTATTTGAGGGATAAACTTGCCACCGCGCATGATGTGTTAATAGAGGATAAACTGGATTATATCCGTGACATTCTGGGTATGAATAATCTGGCACTGACATTAAAACAATCTGTTGGTATCGGTGCGCAAGACCAAAATATACTCCCTATCCCATTATTACAGCATCTTCTTAATGAAAAATATAGTGGTGCGCAAGATGTATTGGGATTGGTAACCCGCCGTTATGAAGCGGATTGGCCGACCGATTTATGTGAGGAGATAGAGGATAAATTTGCGGGGTTACCCGATGCACTTCGCACGGTTATCCCACAAAAACTTACCCCAGAAGAGCTGCCACCTTTTAGAAAGCCTGTTGTTTATCTGCCCATCATCCTTGCCTATGAAAGCGTTATAGGAAATCCCGAAAACCGATACGGTAGCATACGTATTTTCAAAATAAAAAAACTGCGTGATTTTGATGAGCATTGGTTTGATTATGTGTTTAATCTCATCCAAGGATACTGGCATCACCAAAAAGGATAAAAACAATGGAACAGAAATATTACAACACCCTTATTAAACAAATCACGGAACGCTCGGTTGAATCTACGCTGGGGGTTCTCAGCGTGAATCCCCCCGCCTTGCGACAATTTTTATCGGCGCAGTTTCGCGCACCATCGGGCGATGCGTCGGCCTTGTTATCCATGCCTGTTTTTCAAAATACTTTTTCGTGGCAACCTCATGAAAAATGCATGGAAGAGCTGGCGGATACTTTGCTCCATCCCTCTTTAATCAGGGCGATGGATAAAGATGCGGACAAACCAAACAACGCGGCATTTCCCAAAACCCAATACCCCTATGAGCATCAGGTGCGTGCTTGGGATGTTTTATCGCAAACCCCGCCCAAATCTGCGGTGATTACTACGGGTACGGGTTCGGGTAAAACCGAATGTTTTATGGTGCCTATTTTGAACGACATGGCGAAAGAGCATTATAAAATACGCCAAAAACTTGTCGGTGTGCGGGCGTTATTTATCTATCCGTTAAACGCGCTTATCAGCAGCCAGCGGGAACGTTTGCGTGCTTGGACGCACCAGTACAAAGATAATATCCGTTTTTGCCTATACAACGGATTGACGAAAGAAATCATAGAGCCCGTAAAACAGCGCGAACAACGCAATGAGGTTTTATCGCGTAAAGAGCTGCGGGCTTCGCCTCCGCCGTTATTAATCACCAACGCGACCATGCTGGAATATATGCTGATTAGGGGGGTTGATCAGCCGATATTAGAACAATCACAAGGCATGTTGCGCTGGATTGTACTGGATGAAGCGCATAGCTATATCGGCTCCCGCGCGGCCGAGCTTTCATTATTGCTCCGCCGCGTGATGCTGGCCTTTAATGTAAAGCCTGAAAACATTCGGTTTATTGCGACCTCGGCCACGATAGGCGGTGATGAAGGCGCTGAAAATGCACTGAAAGAATACCTTGCCGAATTGGGCGGGATTAGCCCAGAGCAGGTTGAGGTTATCGGCGGTAAGCAGGCTATTCCTGATTTAATTGATGCCGAAGATTCGTCTTTGGATTTGAAAACTATTAAAGCAATACCTGATGAAGCCGAACGTTATCACGCTTTGGCTCGGCATAAAACCGCGCGGGGTATTCGTGATGCGTTGATTAAAGATAAAGGGCTGGATGCTGGGCAACTTGCCCAAAAGGTTTTTAATAAGCCAGATGCGGACAATACGCAAAAAATTATTGACTGGTTGGATGTGTGTTCGACAACCTCCTTACCCGTGCCAGATAAAAAAGACCCCGACCCATTTTTACCCATTAGAGGACATTTGTTCCATCGCGTTTTTAGCGGGCTTTGGGCGTGTGTTAATCCCAATTGTGTTAAAAAGAAAACAACTGCACTGGACGATGAATCGTGGAATTTTGGCACTGTTTATACCGAATGTCATTTGAAATGTGATTGTGGCGCACCGATTTACGAGGTGGTGTTTTGCCATGATTGCAATGCGCCGCATTTGCAAGCCACTTTACAAACCAACTCGCATGGTGACGAAAAAATATTGCAATCGCAAAGACAGGCGGTGGATGAATTCAGCCTTGATATAGAGCACGCGGTGGATGAGGAGGACGATGAGGATGATAATGAAAATACTTCCGAAAAAACTATTATCCTCGCGCCAAAATTAGTAGACGGCACGGAGGCAATGAGTATTGACCCCGAAAATATGATTCTGGATGGCGCGGGGGGTAAAGGTATTGCGATAAATTATCTTGACCCTAAAAAAATAGCATGCACGGCTTGTGGTTATAAAGGGTCTGGGAAAAAAGCGTTCCGTCATACCCGCCTTGGTGCGCCTTTTTATATCAGCAATATTGCCGCGACCTTGCTGGAACATTGCAAAGAATTTGATGACAGCCCTGCCAGCCTGCCTGGGCGTGGGCGGCGGCTCATCACTTTTACCGATAGCAGGCAAGGCACCGCGCGTATTGCCACAAAAATACAGCAGGATGCAGAGCGCAATCGCCTGCGTGGTTTGGTTTATGGGTTGGTGGCAAAGGGTGGCACGGCAGAAAACCAAGAGACTCGGCAGGAGTGGGAATCCTTCCTACAGATGCCCAATCTTTCTGATGATCAAAGACGCACCATTCAAAATCAATTAAACAATTTAACGCAAGGAATATCTTGGAAAGATATGGTGATAAAATTGCAAGAACAAAAGGATTTATCCAAACACATGCAAGATTATTACAGGGAAATGAACCCCGGTCTTTTCCCCAATGCACAAAGCAGCGTGCTTGCTGAAATTCTGCTTTTAAGAGAGTTCGCACGTCGCCCCCGTAGGCAGAGCACTTTGGAAACCATGGGCTTGGTCGGTGTTGGTTATGCGGGTTTGGACAAGGCTACAACCCTGCCCCGTGAATGGGGAAGCAGGGGAAAAACGCAACAAGACTGGCAGGATTTTTTAAAACTATGTTTGGATTTTTATGTCCGTGATAATCTTTTTATTAATATTCCCCCAGGCTGGTTAAACTGGATGGCGGCTTGGTTTTCGCCAAAACTTTTACTGCCACCAAAAACAGAAGACACAGCAGATTCAAAGCACAGAATCTGGCCGCAACTGGGCGATCGCAAAAACTCCATGCGCTTGTTTCGCTTGTTAGAATCTGCTTTGGATATTAACAGAGATACTCCACAAGGCAAGGATATTCTTAACAAGCTGATGCGCGATGCTTGGGTCGCACTGACCGAGGAGGCAAAGATTCTTGACCAAAGCACCGACGCGGTAGAGTATAGATTAGACAGAGCAAAAATCATATTCACCCCGATAAAAAACGCGTGGCATTGCCCGATTACTTCGCGAGTTTTGGATACAACCTTGTGCGGATTGACACCCTATTTGCCAGAAAATCCGTCTTTGAAAAACAGCACTTGCGATAAAATCATCATGCCCATTCGCCCCGAAATTCATGCAAGCAGCACGCAAAAACGCTTGGATGAAATCCGCACATGGTTTAATACGGATGAACAGGTGCAAAAATTACGCGAAGCAGGTATCTGGTCTAATCTAAGCGATCGCATAGCCGAAGGCGGGATGTTTTTCAGAACGGCAGAGCATTCGGCCCAGCAACCATCCCAACGATTATTGGATTACGAAGCACGATTTAAACAGGGGCGGCTGAATATCCTCAGCTGCTCCACCACCATGGAAATGGGTGTGGATATTGGTGGGCTTTCCACCGTGGCGATGAATAATGTGCCACCGCATCCCACCAATTATCTGCAACGCGCCGGGCGGGCGGGGCGCAGGGGCGAGTCGCAATCCGTCGCCATGACCGTGTGTCGCGATAACCCGCACGAGATGGCGGTGTTTAAAAAACCAGATTGGGCTTTTACAACCGCGATGCCAAATCCCGTGGTGACTCTAAACAGCAAACGTATTGTGCAACGTCATATTAACGCCTTTATTTTGACGCTTTTCTTAAAGCAAAAATCCATCGTTAAAAATACAGAAACCATACGGCTGAATTGCCAATGGTTTTTCTGTGCAGAGGGCGCGGATAAAAGCAATGCGGATAAAGTCAAAGCATGGCTGAAAAGACAGAAAAAAACCACAGAGCCTGTCTTGGCAGAGGGGCTGGAGGCGATTATCAAAGGAAGTGCGCCGTTTAAAAATAAACCCCTTGAATCTCTGATTACGGATTGCATAGAAAATCTGCAAGCCATTCAAAAAAAATGGCTGGATGAATATAAAAATCTGCACACCGAATCCGAACGGGCGCAGGGTGCGGCCAACACCGACCCCTATAAACGCCGTATTGCAAGGGATTTGGAAAGGCTGGAAAAGGAATACCTTATCAGCGAATTGGCGGTGCGTGGCTTTCTTCCCAGCTATGGTTTTCCTATTAATATCGCCCATTTTGATCCTTACACAATAAAAGACCCGTCGCAAAATCGCCCACAAAACCGTTGGCGCGATGATGAGAGAGAGGACAATTTTGCCTATCCCCGCCAAAAACCCGGTCGCACATTATCGCAGGCGATTCGTGAATACGCGCCAGGGGCGGATATTGTTTTGGATGGGCTTGTTTATAAATCTGAGGGGCTATCGCTTAATTGGCATATTCCGCAAGGCGAATATGATTTAACCGAAACCCAGCGGTTCAGCACGGCTTGGCGGTGCGAGCATTGCGGCAGCAGTGGCACTGCATCGGGTAATACCGATAAACTGCGATGTAGTGATTGTAAGAAAAAAATAGTGACACATAAGAAAGAATTTATCCAACCTGCGGGCTTTGCCACGGGGTTTTGCTCTGCCCCGACAAATAATGTCAGTCACCAGCATTTTATCAGGGCGCAAGACCCGTGGATTAATGCAGGCGGGGATTTTGCGTCCTTGCCAAATGACACGGGCGTTTATAGATGCACCGCCGATGGGCATATTTTCCACCACAGCGCGGGCGATAACGGCAAAGGTTATTGTTTGTGCCTTGAATGCGGGCGGGCGGAATCTATGTTGATCGATGGCACACCGCCTAAAATGGCGACAACCCACGATAGGCTACGCGGCAAAATAAATATCCGTGCTGACCGACCAAGCACTATTTTATGCGACGGTCCGCAAAGAACGTATAAGATTAGGCAGAACCTTTATATCGGGTGCGAAGACCGCACGGATATGTTTGAGCTGTATCTGAAAGACCCGCAAACAGGGTCGTATATTCTCAATACGGAAGACACCCGCGTGGTGTGCTGGACTTTGGGATTTGCCTTGCGCCAAGCACTGGCTAGTGCCGATTTTTTGGGTATTAACGCGGACGAGATGGGGGTTTTGGTCAAACCCATGCAAATACCGATGGTACAAGGACGCGAGGTTTTGGCGATATGCTTGTATGATACCTGTGGCGGTGGCGGTGGTTTTTCTTCCACCGCGCCAAGGTTCTTGGATAGGTTGTTGGATAAAGCGCACGCGCAACTTGACTGTAAAGCCGAATGCAAATCGGCGTGTCAGCATTGCCTGTTGAGCTATGATACCCGCGATAAGATTGATAGGTTAAACAGAGATAAGGCGTTAGAATTTTTATCGGATGATTTTTTGCACCGTTTTGGCAACCGTTTTGGCAACAGCGGGTAGAAGAGCCACGAATGGCTAAAACGAAGGTGCGACATTTTGTCCCACCCCTCCCGTGTTTATTTCCATTATAGCTATAAAATTTTGGAGTCCGTGTGTATTTTTTGTGTATTTTTGTAATTTTTTTAAAAAAACATTTGAAAAAGTTAAAAAAGTGTTTAAAAGAGCCGAAAATGCGATTCGGCATTTGCCCCGCGTTTTAATACAAACCAGCCGTAACAAATAGAAAGGCATCCCCAATGAAAATCACGTACAGTGCTAAGAAAATCATCAAAAATCAAAGATTTATCTTCCGTGCTCTGCCTGTTTTATTTGTGGGGTTGTTTATTTTGACGGCTTGCGGTGGTGGTGCTCTTTTAAACAAATTGGAACAAACGCAAAATGATTTGGAACAACAGGCGAGGAATATTTCCGGTAGTTTTGGTGACCTTGATGATAATAACAACGGCAACGGCAACGGCAACGGCAATGACAAGTTCACGCCTGCTGCCGATCCAGACCTTAATAAGGTGGCGTATAGCGATTGGGTGCGTGTGTATAATCCTGTTGAAAAAGCAGATACGACCAATCAGCGCAATCAGTTTTTGCAGACGAGAAATAAAGACATAAGCACAAGTGGACCCGGGTCCTACAGAATATTATTTAATCTAAACACAGCCGTATTTAACGATCTATACATCAATGGCGATGGCGATGATGGTTTTGCCTATTTTACAAAGGCGTCGTCAGAGGCGTCGTCTCCTAGCAAATACTATGAATACGCGGGAATTTATGATACCACTGATTTGGGCGCGCCCCTGAAACAAACCAGTGGAAGTCTCATGTGGAATGGGGTTATCGGCCTCCGTGATTCGGCATATCCCACGGAATTCACGATTACCTTTACGGATACGGGTGGCAAGATTGATGCCTTTGTACTAGATATTATTGGCAGTTTTGATTTTCTTGTTGCCGGGACATTTGATGCCAGTGGCGTGATAGCGGGCAATATTCATTATGCCAAATTTACCGATGACAATACCCCCGTGCCCCCCAGTATCCTCAACGGAACGCTATCAGGGCTGATTGGTTCGGGCGGCGCGGTTGCCGTGTTTCATTCCCTGCAGAGTTTGGATGATGGGTACGTTGGCGGGTTTATCGCCAGTCCAAATGTGGGTAATAATGACGATAACAAACCCCCGCCTGCTGCCGATCCAGACCCTGATAAGGTGGATTATAGCGACTGGGTGCGTGTGCATAATCCTGGTGCCTCGCTAAATCTGCGCGAACCGCGAAGGCAGTTTTTGCAGACGAGAAATAAAGACATAAGCACATTTGGCATCAAGGAAGTCTCCAAATACAACTTAAACCTAAACACCACCGAATTTGAAGGCAGAACTATCGGTGGCGATGCGAATGATGGTGTTGTATTTTTTGACGGGCTTGGCAGCTTGGCCTATTATTACGCCGGGATTTTTGATACCACCGATTTGGGCGCGCCCCTGACCCAAACCAGTGGAAGTCTCATGTGGAATGGGGTTATTAGTATTTATAGCCACGAAACGGAATTTAAGATTACCTTTACTGATGCGGGTGGCAAGATTGATGCCTTTGTACGAGATATTTTTAGCACGCTTGATTTTCTTGTTGAAGGGACATTTGATACGAGCGGGGTGATAACGGGCAATGTTCATTATGCCGAATTTGATAATGACGATAACCCCGTGCTACCCCCTATCCCCAACGGAACGCTATCAGGGCTGATTGGGCAGGAGGGTGCGGTTGGCGCGTTTTATAGCAGGTTGATTTCGAGTAGATACAGCGGCGGGTTTATCGCTGGTCCAAAAGTCGGTTTTGATCAACACCCCAATAGGGTGACGTATAGAGATTGGGCGCGTGTGCAGGATCCGGAAGATATGCCAGATAAGCGCAGTCCGCGCAATCAGTTTTTGGAGACGACCAATAAAGCCATAAGCACAGAGGGCACCACACCCTCCAGAAGATTCGGCTTTAGCATAAGCCCCGCCCAATTTGACGGTATAGCCATGGGTGTTGATAGCAATGATGGTGTTGTATTCTTTCAAGGAGATATTGACAGCACGTCCTATTATTACGCGGGGATTTATGATAGCACCGATTTGGGCGCACCCTTGATTCAAACCGACGGAAGTCTCATGTGGAATGGGGTTGTCAGCATCAGTAGTGCTATTCAGGGTTCCGCGGAATTCACGATTACCTTTACTGGCACGGGTGGCAAGATTGATGCCTTTGCAAAAAATATTTACATAGCAAGTGATTTGCTTATCGCAGGGACATTTGATACTGGCGGGGTGGTAACGGGCAATATTCATTATGCCGAATTTGCCGATGACAATAACCCCGTGCCACCCAGTACCTTCAACGGAACGCTATCAGGGTTGATTGGGCAGGAGGGCACGGTTGGCGCGTTTTATAACGATGGCTATGCTGGCGGGTTTATCGCTGGTCCAAATGTGGGTATTGATCGAGACCCTAGTAAGGTGACGTATAACGATTGGGTGCGTGTGTATAATCCTGATGCCGCGGCAAATACGAACTATCCGCGCAGTAATTTTTTGCAGACGAGTGATAAAGATATAGACACGGGGCGCATCTCCAGACCCAGCAAATACAGCTTTAACCTAATCCCCCCTTACATTGACGATACAGCTATGGGTGTCGATGCCGATGATGGTTTTGCCTATTATTATTGGGGCGAATCCCTTTATTACGCTGGGATTTATGATAGCACCGATTTGGGCGCACCCTTGACTCAAACCGATGGAAGTCTCATGTGGAGTGGGGTTATCAACATCGATAATAATCGGAAATCCACGAAATTCACGATTGCCTTTACTGGCAAGGGTGGCACGATTTCTGCCTTTGCACCTGATATTTATAACGCTAATGATTTGCTTATCGCAGGGACATTTGATACTGGCGGGGTGATAACGGGCAATACTCATTTTGATTCTTTTACGGATAATTTAAAAACCAGCATCGCTGACCCCAACGGAAGACTATCAGGGTTGATAGGTCAGGAGGGTGCGGTTGCCGTATTTCATGCACAGAAAGGTACGATTAACTACGTTGGCGGGTTTATCGCTGGTCCAAATGTGGGTGTTGATCAAGACACTGATAAGGTAAAGTATAGCGATTGGGCGCGCGTGTATAATCCCAATATCATGCCAGATACGAACAATCGGCGCGGTCAGTTTTTGCAGACGAAAGGTAAAAGCATAAAGTCAAGTGGCACCAACAACTCCAGCTACTCCAGACTCACCCTAGTCGTCCCCGAATTTGAATATATAGGCATTGATGGCGATGCCGATGATGGTTTTGTTTCTTTTTACTGGGGGCGGTCTTCTAGTTCTGGAACACGCTATGGTTACGCTGGGATTTATGAGAGCACCGATTTGGGCGCGCCTCTGCCCAGCTCCAGCCCAAGTCTCAGGTGGAATGGGGCTATCCTCATCAATGGTGACAAAGATTTCACGGAATTCAAGATTACCCTTAATAGCGGGGGTGGCACGATTGATGCCGTTTCACCAGATGTTTTTAGATTTGCACCATCTCGTAGTAGTCGTGGTTTTCTTATCGACGGGACATTTAATACCAGTGGCGTGATATCTGGCAAGACTTATCTTGGTTCTTTGCCGAGTAGCGGCCTGCCAGCGAACTCCGCTTTTAATGGCATTTTATCAGGGATTATCGGGCAGGAGGGCGCGGTTGGTGTGTTTTATGGCGGAGGTTCAAGTTCCTACAGTGGCGGGTTTGTTGCCGCGCCTACCCCTGCTGGCGATCAAGACTCTAATAAGGTGACGTATAGCGATTGGGTGCGTGCGTATAATCCCAATGTCGTGCCAAATAGGGATAATCGGCAAAATCAGTTTTTGCAGACGACCAAAAAAAAGATATACACAGAAGAGGGTAATACCTTTTCTTTAAACCTACGCACCACCGAATTTGAGGGTACAGCCATCAATGGCGATTATAGGGATGGTTTTGCCTCTTCTTACTGGCGGCCGTCGCCGTCTTCTCCCCTATATAGGTACGTTGGGCTTTTTGATAGCACAGATTTGGGCGCGCCCGTGACTGAAACCAGTGGAAATATCTTATGGAGCGGGGTTATTGGCTGGCGCGGTTTTACTCAGATTTCCACGGAATTCACGATTACCTTTACTGTCACGGGTGGCAAGATTGACGCCTTTGTAAAAGATGTTTCCTTAGAAAAAGATTTGCTTATCGCAGGGAGATTTAATACTGGCGGGGTGATAACGGGCAATGTTCATCTTGAAGCATTTCGTAATGAAATTACCCCCGTGGCACCCAGTACCCCCAACGGAAGGCTATCAGGGCTTATCGGGCAGAGGGGCGCGGTTGCCGTGTTTTATGGCAGTGATTACACTGGCGGGTTTATTTCCAGTCCAACTGTGGGTGACGGAGCCAGGCCAGCAGGTGTGAATGCGTACGATTGGGAGAGCAGTTTTAGACCCATACCGCTGAATCTTCACCCCGGAGGCCGCAACAAATTTTTGAAAATTGAAGGCAAAATGATTAACGACGGGGGTGCATCAAATACGCGAATGATGGACTTTAGCGATTTCACCGATGATAGTGGTACATCACTGGGGCTGGATGCCGATGATGGTTTGGCTTACTTTTCGAATAGGGGTTACTCCAACTCCCATGTTCCCTACGCTGGGATTTTTGGCACTACAAGTTTGGGTATGCCGATAGCCGAGACTGACTTCAGCGCAACGTGGGCTGGAAAATTAGGAGTCATTGCTAGTAGAACCTATACTGGTAAAGCAGATTTTAACTTGGACGTGACATTTAATGGCACGACTGGCACGCTTGATGCGTTTCTTGTAGATATTATCTGGCGCAGCTCCGAGGTTCGTGCTAGATCCGAGATTCTTATTAAAGGTACTTTTGATGCAAATGGCTTGATAACAGGCTGGACTCATCTTGCAGAATTTGGGGGTAATGTTCTAGGAGGACGTGTATCACCTTTTGACGGTGGTAATGGCATTTTATCAGGGATTATCGGTTCGGACGGTGCGGTTGGCGTGTTTCTTGAGGAATCCGGGGATGTGGGCTACTCTGGCGGGTTTATTGCCAGTCCAAATGCGGCTGAACTTCCAGAAATGCTTCGTAATGTTACAGGACCCAAATGGACTTATAGTTTTAAGGGTAATCTGGGGCGTGCGCGCTCTGCCGATAACCAGTTCTTGGAGTTTGATGCTGATGTCATCTTTTTAGAGACAAGTAATGTTTATAGGGCTGCGGATAAAAGTTACCCGCGGAAACCAATACCTATAAATTTGAACATGCGTGATGCCACTTTTGGCAGCCCTGCTGTTGCATTGGGTGGCGATGCGGCGGATGCCTTGGCATTCGGTAGCGGGTTTTATGAGAGTTCTTCCCGCGTGTCGCAAGGCCGCAGTTTCTTTGCTGGGATTAACAGTGACACCTATTTGGGTAAGGAACTGCCTACTTGGCAAAGCGGGCAAATTGTCAGCGCAGCGTGGAACGGGCAATTCCGCGCAGAGAGCGGTTTTGGCACGACAACCAATACAGATTTTGCCTTGGAGGTTGATTTTGAAAATAGGCGGGTAGAGGCGTTTGTGCCTATCGCCACCGCCAGCACAACTTATTATTATCTAAAAGGCAGTTTTCCCGCCGATTTGGACGGGGCGATGGTCGGCACGGTTGCCCGCAGACAATTCCCCAATGGTAGGATGTTGATAACAGGTACCAATGGCACCGGGGTTCTCACCGGACTTATCGGGCAGGAAGGCGCGGTCGGCGTGTTTATCAGTGGCAGGCGGACTGACACGTCAAACACGCTAAGAGACGGGGGAGGTGATTGGGGCTATGTTGGCGGGTTTGTCGCCAATCAAAATTTGGGTGTTAATAGGATAACGACTGACGGTTGGACGCAGAGCTTTGACTCACCGCTGAATTCCGACCCGACAGCAGGAAACCAATTTTTGCAAATCGCAGAAAAAACGATTAGCATAGGCAATGCGACGAATCAAGCAGTTGGAGGCGACGACCCAGCCGTTCGCACGTTGGACTTTACCGCATTCTCTTCTGATATACCACTGGGGCTGGATGCCAATGATGGCTTGGCTTACTTTGTAGGATATATTGGCGGCACTCGTTATACCTACGCTGGGATTTATGGTAACACGGATTTGGGTTTGCCGATAATCGATAATATTGCCAACGCAACTTGGGCTGGGAAATTTCAAGTCGATGGTGGTAGTAAAGTGGATTTTGATTTGACCGTGACATTTGATGGCACGGCTGGCACGGCTGGTGCGTTTTTTGTAGATATAGTGCAGGATTACGATTTTCTTATTGAAGGGGCATTTGATAAAAATGGTGTGATAACGGGCAAGACTCATTATGCCAAATTTACGGGTAATTTGCAAACAGCAACTAACGTCCGTAATGGCACTCTATCAGGGATTATCGGGCGGGACGGGGCGGTTGGCGTGTTTCATGGCGTTGTGAGTCGTCTTCCCTACGTTGGCGGGTTTATTGCCGCGCCCCCACAATAATATCGGCACGGGTTGTCTGAAAATAAGGTGCGATATTTTGTCCCTCCGTGTTTATTTCCATTATAGCTTATGAAACTTTGGATTCCGTGTGTTTTTTTGTGCATTTTTTTTAAAAAAAACGCTTGAAAAAGTTAGAAAAGTGTTTAGAAGAGCCAAAATGCGATTCGGCATTTGCCCCGTGTTTTAACACAAACCAGCCATAACAAACAGAAAGGCATCCCCAATGACAATCGCACACAGCGCTAAGAAAATCATCAAAAATCAAAGATTTATCTTCCGTGCTCTGCCTGTTTTATTTGTGGGGTTGTTTGTTTTGACGGCCTGCGGTGGGGCGGCTCTTCTTGACGCATTGGAAAAAACGCAAGATGATTTGGAACAACAGGCGAGGAATATTTCTGATGACCTTGATGACAATGACAATGATAATTCCAACGGCAACGGCAACGGCAACGGCAACGGCAATGATAATGATAATGGCAATGACAACGGCAATGGCAATGGCAACGGCAATGGCAACGGTAATGGCAACGGCAATGGCAACGGTAATGGCAACGGTAATGGCAACGGCAACGGCAACGGTAATGGCAACGGTAATGGCAACGGTAATGGCAATAACCAACCCGATCCCAATGTTGATCAAGACCCTAATAGGGTGACGTTTAGCGATTGGCTACGCAGCACCAACGCGCCCACAACGACAGACCAAGCCACCGCAAAGAATCATTTTTTGGCTGGTGAGACAAGCACGCTAGATGAAAGCACCACACGCGGCTACGGTGAGGGATTTACAAACATCAATCATGACAATTATAACAAGCCTCCATTTGATGGTGCATTTATAGGGAGCGATACTGCCGATAATTTTGATTTTACCGGCAGAAGCTTTTTTCGGTCAGACGACCCTAATAAATACTATTACGCGTGGATTGGTTCTGGTACAGATTTGGGCGCGCCTCTGACCCAAACAAGCGGAACATTAGAATGGAATGGGCGGTTTTTGGCGACGGATGTAGAGGAAGATTTTACCCTAACCATTACCTTTGGTGAAGGTAGCAAAGCTGGCAAGATTGAGAGCTTTATTAATGGCGGAGCAATTTTAGTGTCTGAGTTTAATGGCGGTCAGTCGATGCGTCTGGACAGTAATGGTGTCCCGTATTATTTTCTTTTGACGGGGGAATTTGATACAAGTGGTGTCATAGACGGCACTGTCGCCCGTGCATCTTTTACAGATGGTGATAGAAACGCTATGGTGGCTGGTACTAACACCCCGGGCGTCCTAAGCGGTCTTATCGGGGCAGAGGGCGCGATTGGGGTCTTTCACAGCAATAATGATGAGATAGGTCTGTATGCATACTCTGGCGGGTTTATTGTCAGCCCAAAGGCCAAACCACAGGTCAGAGGGGAAGATTGGCTTAATAGTTTTGATGATGAATCAGAAAACGGTCTATCAATTTTTGGCGATGCGCTTAGCAAAACAAACAATGAATTCTTTTATGATGATGTTAATTATCCCGATCTACACCTTCGAGATGCAACCTATAGTAATATAGCCCTGGGCGGAAGCGAGTACAATGGTTTGAATATTCAACGAAAGGTACCGATATTCTCAAACCGCGGGGATGTCACAACTTACTTCATTACGATTCCCGTAATAGAGCAGAGACGTGACGGTTTGAACAATGGCGGAACTCACCTGGGGCCAGTCATTAATGAAACCAGTGGAACGGCAACGTGGCGCGGACAATTTCAGGCTCTTCATGGTCAGACAGGCGAAACCGACACGGATTTCACGCTTAACATCAATTATTCCGATGATAGCCTTTGGGCGTTTGTTGAAAGGACTGATACCACTACTCCAAACCATTATTATCACATAGAAGGCAATTATAATAAAGACGGTGTGATAACTGGCACGGTTGATCGTGGGCTTTTCACTGGTGGCGACCGCAACACGCCAACAACAGGCACGCGCGCTCCTGGGGTTCTTACAGGGATTATCGGGCAACTCGGCGCGATTGGCGGGTTTGTCAGTGGCACAACCACGGATGGTGGAAGCACGATAACGGGCGGCACGGGCGATGAAGGCTATGCTGGCGGGTTTGTCGCCTGTCCGTTGCATGCCGACGGGCGGTGCATGAGCGCGACCAGACCATAAAACGCGGGCGGGTTGCCCATTCGTTTGCCCCACCCCCCGTGTTTATTTCCATTATAGCTATGAAAATTTGGATTCCATGTGTTTTTTGTGCATTTTTTTAAAAAAAAACGCTTGAAAAAGTTAAAAAAGTGTTTAGAAGGTATTAAATTTGATTCGGCATTTGCCCCGCGCAAGTGCAAACACGAACAGATTATCACAGAGACATAAATTTGATAACGGCATAAGCCAGAGATAAAACTTGATACAAAATAAAGGAATACCATCGTGGAATATAAAACTTTAAAAGATAATAACTTTACCAAACCCCATATTTTATTGGGTTTGCGGGGTGTTTTCCTTGCCTTATTCGTGGCGGTCGTCCTAACCGCCTGTGGCGGTGGCGGTGGCGGTGGTGCTGCGACAACAACGACAGGGTCAGCGGGGGATAATTGCCCGACAGATCCATTTGGTGCAACCTGTGGCAATGAATACGCCGCCGCACGTGCACAAAAAATCAATGAATGCCTTATTGACGATATGGCGACCGAGGACGCTTCTTGTGCCTCCGCCGTGAATGCGCAATCGTGCCTAAACGATCCTTTTGCCCGTGGGTGTGATGAAGATCAGGGGTTTTCTGCGTTTTTGGAAGTTGCCAAAGATCAACGCGAAGCCTTTTGTAATATAGGTGATAACGCCAAGGATACGCTTTGCGCGGGTGCGGTGTCAACGGTTTGCGGTGATAATCCATTTAATGGATTGTGCAAGGCGACCAGCTATATTAGGCAGCAAGGGGAAATTGTTGCGGACTGTATTACCGAAGGTAAGGCGAGCGAGCCCACCTGCGCCAATGCGGTGGATTTTAATCCTTGTATCGGCAATCCGTTCACGCCTGAATGTCTTACCCAGACCGATGCCCGCACTATGCGGGAAGCTTTTTGCAGGAAAGACGATAATGCGACAAACGCGCTCTGTGCGGGGGCGTTGGCGCATTTTTGCGAGCTTGATCCGTTTGATGCGATATGCGGTGATGTTGCCTATTCGCGTCAGCAGATGGAACGTGTTGACTTTTGTATAAGCGATGCCAACGCCAGCAATAACACCCTTTGTGCCAATGCGATTGGGGCGAATGCTGTTAATGCTTGTATCCGCGACCCTTTTACCGCAGGGTGTAGCACACAGGATGTTTTCCGTTCGATAAGAGAATCCTTTTGTCGGCAAGGCACCAATGCCGCCGATTATCCCGCGCTTTGTGGCAATGCAGTTGTGAATATTTGCACGAATGACCCGTTTGATGGGTTGTGCAACCCAAACGACTATACAGAGCAACGCAACGCCCGTACGATTGAGTGTGAAGACGAGGAACCTACCAACTCGCGTTGCACAAATGTGCTGCTCTTTTTGTCCAAGATGACCTGTATGGACGATCCTTTTGGTAAGGGTTGTGAAGGTGAGACTGAATCGCGAATGACGCGCGAAAATCTGTGCCGTGCTAGTAATAACGCATTAGGACTCGCCAACGATTCGCAATGCACGGGTGCGTTGGCGCATTTCTGCGGGCTTGACCCGTTTGATGGATTGTGCAATCCTACGACTTATTCCAACGAACGCACGATGCGTGTTGCTGAGTGTATTATGGACGATAACGCAAGGGCGGATAACACCCGTTGTACAAATGCGATTGCTGCTGATGCTAATAATTGTATCCACAATCCCTATGGAACAAATTGTGGAACTGGAACCCCCGCCCAAACCGCTCGTGAATCCTTTTGCCGTGGCGATCCCAGAAACCCCAGCAACCCGCTTTGCACGGGTGCGGTTACGCATTTTTGCGCTACAAGCCCTACAGCCAATCCGTTTGATGCCGATTTGTGCTTTGTCGGTACGACCTATAATGACACCCGCGATGGTATTATTAGAGGCTGTATTACCGCCGATGATACGCGGTGGCGCCAAGGGGCTTGCACCAATGCGGTTGCCGCTAACCCGTGTATTGAGACTCCGTTTGATAGGAATTGCGTCACCGATTTCGCAGACTATTATCAAGACGCACGGGCAAAACGCACGACATTTTGCGTGGGGCAGAAGAACGATTACGACTTGTGTGCGGGTGCTGTTGCGACAAATCTGTGTTTTAAAAATCCCTTTGTAAGGGATCTTGATAACAACGGGGCAGAGGATTGTAGCAGTGAATTTGCCGCCCGTCGCGAAGAGCAAATTAACAAATGTATTGTTGGCGAGGTCGGACAAACTGTCGGCTGTATTAATGTGCTGGCTGGTATAGGTGGCTGTTTGGCGAATCCTTTCCATTCCAGTTGTCATGCGCAGGAGGATGCTCATTCCAATCCGAATACGTATTTCAAAGATTACGCGGATGCGGCAAGGGCGGCGCGGGTTGACTTTTGCGATATGGATGATGGGGCTATAAGAGATCATGATTATTGCTTTGGACGGACGTTTAATCATGATATATGCGTTTATGACCCGTATAGCAGTTTTTGCAAGGATGAGTCGTTTAATGCCGCCCTTAGTACAACGGTTGAGGCGCAACGCACCGAAAAGGTAGTCTTTTGCGGGCGTAATGATAATAAAGACCACGGCTCTTGCACGCATGTGCGCGATTTGGTGACGGCGGCGACTTGGGCGCATGGGCTTGGCTCTGCACTGAATACCCAACCAACAGCTGGGACAAACGAATTTTTGCGTGCGGACAGTGCGAGCGAGCTGGATAAAGGGAGCACTGGCGCGACAGGGACGAATTTGAATCTGGCGACTTCCACCTTTGATTATAATCAATTTGGTGGCGATGCCACGGATGGGGTGGAGTTTTTCGCGGAGTCTGGCAATTACTACGCTGGGATTTTGGGCGGTGCGGATTTGGGCAAACCGCTCAGCGGGGCTACGCGAACCGTATATTGGAATGGGCGGATTAGCTCTACCATCAGCACTGGTAGGACCAATCTCGATGGCTCTACCACCAGCGATACGAGCGGTGTTATTGTTGCCACAGACTTTACTTTAACCATTGATTTTAACGGCAGTGGCGGAACATTCCTATCCTTTGCCAAGGTGTTTCTTGATGAGAATGCCAACATTTATTATTACGACATTGGTGGCAGTTTTAATGAAGACGGGTTGATTACCGATGGCAGTGTGGGTTATGCAGAATTTAGAAGCGGTAATGCGAGTAACGAGGTTGCGAATTCGAGAACCGATGCAATCTTAAGCGGGATAATCGGCAAAGAGGGTGCGCTGGGCGTTTTTCAAGGCGCGCATTTCAGTGGTGGGTTTGTTGCCCATCCAACTATTAAAGCGCGGGTGGAAATCAGCGATTGGGTGCGTGGCTTTGGCTCTGCCCCGCCCGCCACTGCACCCACGGCAGGAAATGGTTTTTTGCAAGAGGATAATGGCGTTCTTACCGTCGCACCGACAAAAATAACGGCTGGTGGCGCGGATACAACAGCATTTGAATTCGTAACATTGAAAACTGTCAATGACGGAGAGCAGGATTTTGTAAATGATGTATCGTGGTTTAGTGGATATCATACTAACAACACCCAATATCATTACGCGACGGTTTCAGACACTGCCTATTTGGGCGAACCGCTGAGCGAAGCCCCTACAAGTGGCATTTGGTACGGTAAATTTGGCGCGGGTGCGAATAAAACTGATTTCGCGCTGACCATCACCTATAGCACGTCTGAACGTAAGATTTCGGCGTTTGTTCGTGAATCTGTGGGTGTTTATTATCTGCTGGCGGGTGATTTTAATTCGGCGGGTGTGATAACAAATGGCACGGTTAATTATGGCGCATTTACCAATGGGGTACGCACCGCCCCTGTGGCACGCAGAGCCGCGAACGGAACCCTAACAGGGCTTATCGGGCAGGGCGGAGTGCTGGGCGCGTTTCATAGCACTGTCACGGGGGCGGCTGGCTATGCTGGTGGGTTTTGGGCGGCTCCTTTTGATAAGGCAGATGACGGGGTTAGGTCCTTTACCACGGATGTAGATTATGGCGATTGGTTGCGTAGTTTTCTGCCTTTGGCGGTTGACACCACCGCGAAAAATCAATTCTTGGCGACAACATCTACACTTGGCGCAATTAACCCCCTTGGCACGACAACAACGAATGGAGGCAATCAAACGCCATCGCTGAGCAGTGTGCGTTTTGGCGAGTCGAACCTTGATGGCGAGGCCTTGGGCGAGGTTGATGACACCAACCGCGTGGAGTGGTTTAGTGGATATATTGGCGCGACCCAATACCATTACGCTGGGGTTTTTCAGGATGCGGATTTGGGCGCACCCCTAACCACAACCCCCACGGGTGGTGAATGGCGCGGTTTTATTGGCGTGGGCGAGTTCTACACCGATTTCACCTTGACTATCACTTACGAGACGGCTGGCGGTACGCTTTCCGCGTTTGTCCGCGATACGCCAAATGTTTATTATCTGCTGGATGGCGGGTTTGATGCAAACGGACTGATTGACGGCACGGTTAGATATGGTGAATTTACCAATCGTGATAAAAACACCCCTGCTGGTAGTACTGCGGATGGAGTCCTGACTGGGATTATCGGCGAGGACGGCGCGTTGGGTGTGTTTCATAGCACGGCCACAGGCGAGGCTGGTTATTCTGGCGGGTTTGTTGCCCGCCCAACTGCGCCAACATACGCCGAGGAGGTATATCATTCCGATTATGATCGTAGTTTCCTGTCCTTGGGTTTGCCAGACACGGACACCCCGAAAAACCAGTTTATTACGGACCGAACGGGAGTCATGACCGCGCAAACTGGGGGGGAAGATGCCACCATAAACGACCTAGCATTGGATACGACCACGTTTGATGGTTTTGCCCTGGGCGCGGATGATGCGAACGATGGAGCATTCTGGTTTAATGGTTTTGCGGGTAGCAGCAGCACCCGAACTTACTATGCTGGGTTGAAGGGAGCCGTCACTTTGGGCTTACCCATCACTACGTCGGGCAACTGGCGCGGAGTGTTTGCCGTTGGCAATGCCAAAACCGATTTCACCTTGGAAATCACCTATGGCACGAACGGTGGTACGATTGCCGCCTTTATCCGCGAATTAGAGGATAGCTATTACCTGCTGGCGGGTGATTTTGACGCAAACGGGCTGATAACAGGCACGGTTAATTATAGTGTATTTACCAATGGTGTGCGGACGGCGAACATAGCCACACCCAGTGGCATTTTGACGGGTCTTATCGGGGAAGATGGCGCGGTTGGCGCGTTTTATAGCAGGAATGACCGCGATCAAAAGTATTCTGGCGGGTTTGTTGCCCGTAATGGAGTGGCGGCGTTTGTACCTTCAACCGTTCGCCATGCAACTTGGGCGCGGGGCTTTTTATTGGACGATACGCCAGACACGACTGACCCGCGCAACCAATTCTTGCGGGCAAGAAATATCAGACTGGATTCATCAGGCAAAGGAGTCAGCGACTTAGGAGTGGTGAATTTAAACACCGCCAGATTTAACGACGCACCAATCGTCGGTGGTGATGTGGACGATCAGTATGAGGCATTTAGACGCGGGACGCGCTATTATGCTGGGATTTTACCAAGTACCGATTTGGGCGCGCCCGTGGTAGATGGTAGCACAGAGCTGACTTGGTATGGGAATTTAACTGTCGGGAGAGAAAGTTTCCTTTCCTCTCGTTCTACAGATTTTGTGCTGAATATAACGATTAACGGCACGGCGGGTGGGACGCTGTCCGCACGGGCGAATTATCGCAATACGGAATATTATATTCTGGATGGTGAGTTTGACGCAAGCGGGCTGATAACGGGTACGATTGCTTACAATTTGGACTCTTTTAATGGTACGGCTAATGGTATTTTGACGGGTCTTATCGGGCAAGAAGGCGCGATTGGCGTGTTTATTGGTGATAAGAGCAACAATTATGGCGGTGGGTTTGTTGCCCGCCCCAAAGCCGTGAACTTTACCGATAGTGTGAAATATTCGGATTGGCTGGCGCGGGAGAATCCAGATGTGAATCCCTCAGCAGAACATAAATTTTTGCAGACGACTGGTAAAACTATACCCACAGCGGTACAAACTGCAGTCACCCAGCAATTCACCTTAGACCTAGGCACAGCCGAATTTGACGGCGCACCTATCTTTGGCGATGCCAATGATGGTTTTTATGGTTTTTATGGGGTTTTTAACAGCAAACCTTATGCTTACGTTGGGATTTATGAAAACACCCATTTGGGCACGCCTTTGACCGAGCGCATCAATGAAGTCTTTTGGAATGGAGTTGTTAGTTTCGGCGGGGTGGAAAAATCCACGACTTTCACGATTACCTATGGCGGTACCCTCGGCACGATTAATGCCTTTGTGCCAGATATTGTTCAGCTTAATGATTTTGTTATCGCAGGGGTATTTGATGACCTTGGGATTATAACAGGCTCGACTAATTTAGCCCAATATACGGGTAATAGCAGCATTGGGGCAGTGGTTGGCGTTTCGCGCCTCGGAATCCTATCAGGGTTAATCGGGGCAGAGGGCGCGGTTGGCGTGTTTCATGTTTCTGCATCTGCCCCTAGTGGCACTCGTTATTCTGGCGGGTTTATCGCCAATAAAGATATAAGACAGCAAGCCAATTGGAACGATTGGCAAAATAGCTTTGGCACGGCTAACGCAGTTAATCTTGACTCCACCCCCAACACCGTCACACGTGAAAATCAATTTTTGTATGGCGATCGTGGCACTTTATCCGTGTCTAGCGGCGGTAGCACTTTATCCGTGCTTAAAGTAAGCCAATCCTCTGGTGCCGCGACCGCCGAAGGTTTTGCCCTAGGTTTGAACGATGGCACGCTGACGGGTGAGGCAACCTATGGCGGCGAGCGTTTGGGTGGAAATGGCGTCGGCGGTATAAAGTATTGGCATGGCTTTCAAACAACAGATCCAGTCAGGCTTTATTATGCGCAGATTAACAATGATACCAAGCTGGGTCCGGTTATTGATGAGGTCAGTGGAACGGCAACATACAATGGTCAATTCATCGCCAATTTTGCTGGTGGGTCTGGTGGTGGTGGTTTCACCACAGATGAAGATTTCACCTTGACGGTTACCTTTGGTGGCAATACGTATGGTGGTGCAGGTGATATAGACGCGTTTGTTCCAGAATCTGGCAATACCGGGCGTTTCTATCGTTTGTACGGGTCGTATAATACCGATGGTGTGATAACGGGTGATGTGCAATATGGGAGGTTCACGCTTAATAACCCGAACGACTGGATAGAAGAAACGGATCAGGGCAGAGGCTTTCTTACAGGACTTATCAGCCAAGATAACGCGCTGGGCGTGTTTGTCAGTGGGGATACCCGTGGCACACGCGGGCAGATAACTGGTATTAAAGGTGACTTGGGCTTTGTCGGTGGGTTTATTGCCCGTCGTACGGCCAGTGCGGGTTATCAGGTTATTGATGAGGTTGATGATTTTGAGGACCGCGTAACCTATAACGATTGGAATCGTATTATCAATCCTGTTGCCACGGCAAGCGGCACGCGAAGCCAATTTTTGCAAATCAAAGACAGAACGATACGCGGTGGTGCATTGACCCTCACAGGGGGTGGTTTCCTAGACCTTTCCACCGCCCAATTTGAGGGCTCGCTAGCCCTTACAGACGGCGATGCTGATGATGGTTTTGCTTACTTTGTTGCAGATACCCCTTCCAACCTAGGTTATGCTGGGATTTTTGATGGCA
Source organism: uncultured Amylibacter sp. (assembly GCA_959347425.1). Next base: position 1,546,963 of record OY365741.1, read on the forward strand.
CCAATTTGGGTGGGCTTTTGGTGGAAACCGACAGTCCAACACTCACGTGGCATGGGCAGCTTAATTTTCTTGACACAACCCACGATTTCACCCTGAACATCGCCTTTAATGGCAATAAGATTAATGGGTTTGTGAGAAATATTGATTCTGACCTCGGTAACGTCCATGATTTGTTTCTGGAAGGCACATTTGATGATAGTGGGGTGATAACTGGTACGACTAACTTTACCCAATTCACGGGTAGCCCTGGCGCTAGGACAGTGGTTGACCCTAACGATTCGCGATTCGGAGTCCTATCAGGGTTAATCGGGCAGGAAGGCGCGGTTGGCGTGTTTTATAGCGAGGGGGATAGCTTTTTTCATTACGCTGGTGGGTTTGTTGTCCATCCAGCTGTTGTTGACAAGGTGACCTATATTGATTGGGTGCGCGGGGAGCGTCCTGCTGCCGTGATTGATTCATCCAATCAGCGCAATCAGTTTGTTCGGACGACTAGTGGTAAAGAGATAGCCCCCCCAGCCCCCCGCCCAGACCCCCTAGCCGTCCGCAACAACTACCCCGCCTTAACCCTAGGCAACACCGAATTTGAGGGCGATGCCATCAATATTGATGACAATGATGGTGTTTTATTCGTTAGAGAGACTTTTGCAATAGACACGTACTATTCTTACGCTGGGATTTTACAGAGCACCAATTTGGGTGCGCGTTTGGTGGAAACCATCAATCCAACACCCACGTGGAATGGGGTTCTTGCTGTGGAGAGTATTGAAGTGAACACGTCGTTCAAGATTACCTTTACCTCTACGGGTGGCACGATTGGTGCCTTTCATCGACAGTTTGCTGGCAGCTCTCATGATTTTCTTGTTGATGGGAATTTTGATGCCAATGGCGTGATATCGGGCAAGGTTCATTATGCCGTATTTCCTGATGACGATCCCGACAGGATCTCTTCCCGCAACGGAATCCTATCAGGGTTAATCGGGCAGGAGGGTGTGGTTGCCGTGTTTCATGGCACTAGGGAGAGTGTTAATTACTCCGGTGGGTTTGTTGCCCATCCAGATATTGTTTCCAAGGTGACCTATGCCGATTGGCTGGCGGCGGAGAGTCCTGCTGCCATACCAAGTACGAGCAATCGGCGAAATCAGTTTTTGCAAACGACCAGTAAAGTAATAACCCCAGGGAATAGTTTCGACTACGCCATCCACAACACCCCCTTAAACCTAGGCACCACCGAATTTGACGGTGCACCCATCTTTGGCGATGGCGATGATGGTGTTGTATTCTTTCGAGGGAATGTTGGAGGCACGTTCTATCATTACGCGGGGCTTTTTGATAGCACCGATTTGGGCGTGCTTTTGACCCCAATTGATGAAAGTGTTACGTGGAATGGGGTTATTGATGTGAGGGGCGTTAGACGCGAAACAGAATTCACGATTACCTTTGATGGTACGGATGGCACGATTGATGCCTTTGCAACAAATTTTGAATCCAGTTTGTCGCTCTCAGGCTCTTTGGATTTGCTTATCGCGGGGACATTTAATGCCAGTGGCGTGATATCGGGCAATACTCATTATGCTGAATTTGCCAATGAGGATAACCCCGCGACACCCAGTACCTTCAGCGGAACCCTATCAGGGTTAATCGGGCAGGAGGGCGCGGTTGCCGTGTTTCATGGCGGGGGTTACGTCGGTGGGTTTGTTGCCAGTCCAGATGTCAAATTTCAGGTTAAGTGGAGCGATTGGCGGGCTAGCTTTAGCGCGTCGGTAACTAGTCTTAATAGCTCACCTTTGCTTGGTAGCCAATTCTCGATTCAAAATCAATTTTTGCGTGGTAGCATTGCTGGTTTCGGCGGTCTTAAAACAGCCCCTACTGGCGGTGGGGCGAGCACACCCTCTACTATAACTTTGGGGACTACAGCAACCTATAAAGGCGCATCTTTGGGCGGAAATGGGGTTGGCAGTATAAGGTATTGGCATGGCTTTCAAGAAAACAATCCCCTACGGGTTTATTATGCGCAGATTGATAATAATACCAAGATAGGCGCACTTATTGAACGAACCGCAGGAACAGCAACATACAATGGTCGATTCACTGCCGTAAAGGGTGGTAGTAGCATCGTCTCCACAGCCGCCGATTTCACTTTGACGGTTAATTTTGCTGATAGCAGTATAGAGACCCTTGTGTCACAGACTGGTTCAGGCAACCTTCATTATCTTTTAGAGGGGACCTATGATGAAAATGGTGTGATAAGTGGCGATGTTACTTTTGATAATTTCACTGATGGCGAACCAGAAGGGCTTACCACCCAACGTTTGGGAAAACTTAGTGGGCTTATCAGCCAAGATTACGCGATGGGTGTGTTTGTCAGTGGTGATAATCTTACTGCTTCGGTTGGATATGTAAGAGGAGATGATGCCAGAGGTGATAGGGGCTTTGTCGGCGGGTTTGTCGCAGGGTTCGCGACGTTTGCAGAGCCCATGCCTATTACAGAATCACTTGCTGATGTTTCATACGGAGAATGGACTTCAAGTTTTAGCAGTTTTCCGGGTGATGTTAGGACTTCCGATAACCAGTTTTCGCGGTTTGATGCTAGTAACACCTCTTTAAGGACTAGCAAGATTTATACCACTACGGATAGCTCTAACGGTACGAAAATAACACCCACAACTTTGAACCTGCGTGATGCCACCTTTAACAACATTCCACTGGGTGGCAATGCGAGGGATGCCGTGGCATTCGGTAGCGGGTTTTATGGTGCTGATTCTACTGCCAGCAGGGATAATACCCGTATTTTCTTTGCTGGGATTCAGATTGGAGCCAAGTTGGGTGATGAGCTGCCCACTTGGGTAAGCGGGCAACGTACCAAGGCAGACTGGCATGGGCAATTCCGCGCAGAGAGCCGTGATGGCACAACAACCAATACAGATTTTACCTTGGAGGTTAATTTTGAAAATAGGCAGGTAGAGGCATTTGTGCCTGTCGCCCCCGCCAGCATAACCCATTATCATCTAAAAGGCAGTTTTTCCGCCGATGATGACGGGGTGATAGTCGGCACGGTTGACCGCGGAGACTTTACTGGTAATAGGGTGTTGACAACAAACACCAATGTCCCCGGGGTTTTCACCGGGATTATCGCGCAGGAAGGTGCGCTCGGCGTGTTTATCAGTGGCACGCGGACTGACACGTCACCCACGCTAACAGGCGGGCAGGGTAATACGGGCTATATCGGCGGGTTTGTCGCCTGTCCTCTGCATGCCGACGGTCGGTGCATGAGCGCGACCAGACCATAAAACGCGGGTTGCCCTTCACATGATTTTAGGGGGCTTGGGTTGGGGCGTGGGTAGTGGCGGACCGAGGAGGATTCGAACCCCCGACCCCTTGATTCGTAGTCAAGTACTCTATCCAGCTGAGCTATCGGTCCGTAACTGCCATTTAGCGGTTATTGCACGGGTTTGCAATAGTTTTTTACGGCTTTAATGAAAAAACCGCTACTGCGCCAAATTTTCATCAGCAATACTATCAAACGCGGCCTTTATCAGGGCGCGAGTATAAGGGCTGTTCGGCTTGGCAAAGACCGCCTTTGTCGTGCCGCTTTCCACAACATCCCCCTTACGCATCACCAAAACATTATGCGAAATCGCGCGTACCAGTTTCAAATCATGGCTGATAAAAACATAGGCAATATCGTATTTTTTCTGCAAATCACGCAACAAGGCAATGATTTGAATCTGCACGGTGCGGTCTAATGCGCTGGTTGGCTCGTCCAAAATAATCATCTTTGGCTTTAAAATTAACGCCCGCGCGATGGCGATTCTTTGACGTTGCCCGCCAGAGAATTCGTGCGGATACCGCCCCGCCATATTCTGTTCCAACCCGACCTCTTGCAAAATAGCGCACACCTGTTTGTCCGTTTCTGCTGCATCAGACAGCCCATGAACCGCGCTACCCTCAGCAATTATCTGGCGCAGAGTCATCCGTGGCGACAGACTCCCATACGGGTCTTGAAACACCATCTGCATATCGCGGCGCAGGGGTTTCATCGCGCGATTATTAAGCGATTGGATTTCGCGACCCATAAATACGATACGCCCGTCGGAGGGCAAAAGCCGCATTAAACCCAGCCCCAGTGTGGTTTTGCCCGAGCCTGATTCGCCAACCACACCCAAAGTCTCACCCCGTCGCAGGGTAAAGCTGACATCATTCACCGCCTTAACAAAGCCACGAGTCCTCTGCAACAACCCGCGTTTAATCGGAAACCAAATCCGCAGGTTTTCCACTTGCGCGACCACTTCGGCGGTTTTTTTAGGGGCGGGCATTGTGCCTTTCGGCTCTGCCGCCAGCAGTTTTTTCGTATAGGGGTGTTGCGGTTTGGTAAAGATTTGATGCACCGAATTATGCTCGACAATCCGCCCATCCTGCATCACATAAACTCGGTCGGCAATCCGCCGTACGACCGATAAATCGTGGGTTATGAACAACATCCCCATGCCCTCGCGTTTTTGGATTTCCGCCAGCAGGGTTAAAATTTGCGCTTGAATGGTGACATCCAGCGCGGTAGTCGGCTCATCCGCGATTAGCAAATCAGGCTTGTTCGCCAGCACCATGGCTATCATAACCCGTTGCCGTTGCCCGCCAGATAATTGATGCGGATAGGCGTTTATTCGCAGGGGCGGGTCGTCAATTCCAACCTGTTCTAACAGACGCAGGGATTCCTGCATTGCCCGCGCACCGCGTAGGTTTTGATGCAAGGATAGTGCCTCTGCCAACTGGCGACCAACGATATGAAGCGGGTTAAGCGAGCTCATCGGTTCTTGGAAAATAAAGCTAATCCGTCCGCCGCGATGTTGGCGTAGGGTTAAGTCATCGGCGGTTAATAAATCCTGCCCGCCATCTTGCTCTCCGTATAAAACCTGCCCCGATATATCGGCGGTTTTCGGCAATAGGCGCACAACGGAAAGTGCGCTGACCGATTTGCCAGAGCCCGATTCGCCGACCAGTGCAACAGTCTCGCCTGCTTTTATATCAAAGCTGATATTATCCACGGCTTTTGTCACACCGAACCGCACCGATAGGTCGCGGACATCTAGCAGGGGTTTTTTCACGGGTTTCTTAACGGGCTTTTTCATACCACACCCCCATCGCCTATATCAAAAGTTTTGCGCGGGTCAAAGGCATCGCGAACCCCCTCAAACATAAATACCAGCAGGGACAGCATAATGGCAAAGGTAAAAAACGCGGTGAATCCCAGCCACGGTGCGTGTAAATTATTCTTTGCCTGCAACGCCATTTCGCCCAAAGACGGATAGGATACAGGCAACCCAAAGCCCAGAAAATCCAGCGAAGTCAGCGTGCCAATCGCTCCGGTAATTAAAAACGGCAGAAACGTCAGGGTTGCCACCATAGCATTCGGCAACAGATGGCGATACATAATCTGCCAATCCGCCACACCCAGCGCACGGGCGGCACGAACATATTCAAAATTCCGCGCCCGCAGGAATTCGGCACGTACCAATCCCACCAGCCCAGTCCAACTGAACAAAGTAATCAACGCCATTAAAATCCAGAAATTCAGCGTGAAAATCGCAGAGAAAATAATGATGATATAGAGCGCAGGCAGGCTATCCCAAATCTCCACCAGCCGTTGAAACACCAAATCCACCCAACCGCCGAAATAGCCCATGGCCGCCCCCGCCATAATCCCAATCAGGGAAGAGAAAAACACAACCGTCAGCCCAAAGATAGTGGAAATCCGAAACCCGTAAATCACGCGGGCGACAATATCGCGGGTTTGGTCGTCGGTGCCAAGCCAATGTTGCCAATTCGGCGGGCTTGGCGCGACCAGAACATCGTAGTTTATCGTGTTAAAACTATACGGCACAGGCGGCCAGAGTATCCAGCCTTGTTTTATTTCCTCACCATTCGCGTCCAGCAAATTGCCCGCGTTTAATTCCGCCAACGTTTCGCTCGGCGTGATTAAACAGGCATCCATCCCGCCCGTTTTAATCAAACATTGCACTTCGGGGGCGGGGTATTCCGCCTCTGTTTTGAACTCGCCACCGAAATCAACCTCGGCATAGGTTTTTGCAATCGGCATATACAACCCGCCACGAAACACAACCAGCAGAGGGCGGTCGTTGGCAATGACTTCGGCAAACAGGGTTGCGATAAAAATTCCCAAGAATATCCACAATGCGTAAAACGCTCGGCGATTCGCGCAGAAATTACGCCAGCGACGGGCGGCTAGTGGGGATTTAAACAGAGTCATAATGCACGCCCTTCAAAATCAATTCGCGGGTCAATCCAAATATAGGTTAAGTCCGAAATTAACCGCACCAGCAAGCCAATCAATCCAAAGAAATACAGCGTGCCAAACAAAACAGGATAATCGCGATTAACGGCGGATTCATAGCCCAAACGCCCCAGACCATCCAAAGAAAACACGATTTCTATAATCAGGGAAGAGCCGAAAAACACCCCGATAAACGCCGACGGAAACCCCGCAATAACTATCAGCATAGCGTTGCGAAACACATGGCGATAAAAAACCGAGCGTTCATTCAAACCTTTGGCGCGGGCGGTCATCACGTATAATTTCCCCAGCTCGTCCAAAAACGCGTTCTTTGTTAAAAGCGTCAATGTGGCAAAAGCGGCGATGGTAGAGGCCGTGACGGGCAGAACAATATGCCACAAATAATCCGCTATTTGCCCGCCGATGCTGAGGTTATCAAAATTATCGCTCGTCAATCCACGCAGGGGAAACCATTGAAAATAAGAGCCACCCGCAAACATAACCACCAGAATAATCGCGAATAAAAATCCGGGGATAGCGTAGGCGAAGATGATGATAGAACTGCTCCACACATCAAAACGGCCGCCGTCATGCACCGCCTTTCTAATCCCCAAAGGAATAGAAATCAGATAGGCCAGCAGGGTTGACCACAGACCCAAAGTAATAGACACAGGCATTTTTTCCAACACCAAATCAATGACAGAGATACTGCGAAAATAGCTCTCGCCAAAATCAAATCGCAGATAATTACCCATCATCAGGGCGAATCGCTGGGCCGGCGGTTTGTCAAAGCCGAATTGTTTTTCCAAATCCTCAATAAACCCATCGGGCAAGCCCCGCGCCCCTTGATAACTGGATTCGTTTTGCTGACCGCCACTGCCGACTCCATCGCCGCCACCGCCACTGATACGGTCGGTTGCGCTGCTTTCATCGTCCAGTTGGCTGAGGATTTGTTCAATAGGCCCGCCAGGCAGAAACTGCACCAAGGCGAAGTTGATAACCATAATACCAAGGATTGTTGGCACCATAAATAAAAGACGGCGAAAGATATAGGCGAGCATACGGGGTATCCCTGTTGGGTTATTTTATTGCGCCAACTTCTTTTAGCTTGTCGTATTTTTCTTGGCTAAACCACCAGAAATCGGCCTCGCCCATCGCAAACGGGGGCAGGGTTTCGGGATGCTCATAAATATCCAAATAAGCGATATTATGATAGGGATTATACCATTGTGGCACCCAAATATGCATCGCCCGCAAAGCCCGATCCAGCGCATGAACGGTGTAGGTTAGCTCCGCACGGTCATTGGTTGTTTCAATCTTTTTCAATAACGCATCAATGGCGGGATTCGCCAAGCCAGACAGGTTGGAAGAGCCAGCCGTATCCGCCGATTCACTGCTAAAAATACTGCGCAATTCTATCCCAGGGGTTTGGGACATGGAAAACCGCCCGATGACAATATCGTAATCAAAGGCGCGTGTGCGTTCGGTCGCTTGGGCGGAATCGACATTGAGTAAAGTGGCCTCTATGCCAAGGCGATTTAGGTTTTCGATATAGGGATTTATGATACGTTCAAAACTCGGGCTGTCTTCCAGAAATTCTACCGTGAGAGTTTCGCCCGCCGCGTTGCGCCGTTTGCCGTCTTGAATCGTCCAGCCCGCCGCGTCCAGCAGTGCGCCAGCCTCCCGCGAAAGCGCGCGGTCTAGTTTGTTTATAGTGGAAATCTTGGGGGTAAAGGCGGGTTCGGTGAAAACCGATTCGGGTAAATCCGCGCGAAGCGGTTGTAAAATCGCCAATTCCTCGGCACTGGGCATGCCTGTCGCTTGCAGAATATCGGAGTTTTCCCAAAAGCTATCCGTGCGACGGTACAGCCCATAAAATAAGGTTTTATTTGACCATTCAAAGTTAAACATCATGCCAATCGCGCGGCGCACACGCGGGTCTTGGAATTTTTCTTTGCGCATATTAAACCAGAAACCCTGCGTGCCAGAAGGACGACCATCGGGGAGTTGTTTGCGTATCACCCAGCCCTTTTCCAACGCGGGAAAATTATAGGAAGTCGCCCAGATTTTGGATTGATGTTCTATGCGGAAATTATAATTGCCACCTTTAAACCCTTCAAAAGCGGAAGTATAATCGGTATAATACTCAATAACTATCCTATCAAAATTATCGCGCCCGATGTTCAAATTCAAATCGCGCCCCCAATAATTCGGGTTGCGTTTGTAGGATACTTTTTTACCCGCAACAGCCTCTTCCAATAAATACGGACCACTGCCAAGCGGGGGTTCTAGCGTGGATTCGGCGAAATCTTTGTCGGCATAATAGGCCTTTGAAAACACCGGCAAGCCCGCCGCCGCCAGTGGCAATTCGGCATTATTTGATGTTTTCTTAAAGGTATATTTCACGGTCAGCGGGTCTAAAGCCTCGACACTTTCAAAATCATCAAGGATGGTTTTGTAAATCGGGCGACCCTTTTCACGTAATACATTCAGGGAAAAAACCGCGTCTTCGGCGCGAACAGGGGTGCCGTCAGAAAACTGCGCTTCGGGGCGGATATGAAAAATAACCCAAGAAAAATCGGACGGATATTCCACGGTATGCGCCAATAAACCATAGGACGAATCGGTTTCATCGGCAGTCCCAGCCATCATAGTTTCAAAAAACACAGAGGACAAACTGGCGGCTTGCCCTTTTAAAATATACGGAGTCATCGAATCAAAAGTGCCAAAGCCCCAAGTGGAAAACGTGCCACCCTTGGGCGCGTTTGGATTGACATAATCAAGGTGGGGGAAATCGCGTGGGTATTTCAAATCGCCCGCTTCGCCTGTGCCGAAAACCGACAGGCCGTGGGATTTTATGATTCGCACCTCATCTTGGGCAAACGCGGGCGCGACCATAAAAGCCATAAAAACAAACAGCCAAGTGCCAAGCGTAAATCGTGTGTGTGCCAGCGTTCGCATCCTATTGCCCCTGTAACGATTGCAGATATTTAATCAAATTAGCACGCTCAGAGGCTTTTTTCAATCCAGCAAAGTTCATCTTCGTGCCTTTGGCATAGCCACGTGGATTGGCGGAAAATTCATCCAATGCGTTAATATCCCAAACCCCGCCGAGGTCTGTTATCACAGCAGAATAGGCGAATCCCGCGACCGCACCCTTTGTCCGCCCAACGATTTGGTATAAATGCGGGCCAACACCGTTCTGCCCGTCTTCCAATTTATGGCATGCTTTGCATTTGGCGAAAGTCCGCTTACCCTTACCCACATCAGCGGTTTCCAGCAATTCGGCGATAGAGGGACCAGCAACCCCTGCGGTTTCGGTTTCGGTATCCTCCACATTATAAATATCAGCAGGGGCGGCGGCGGTTGTTTCCCCATGCCCGCCCGCACCGACATGATATATAGTCTCTGCCGTCCAACTTACCAAAAGATAAATCAGCAGAGCCCCGCATGCAGCGCCGACAATTTTTGTTGCTTCCATTGTATCCATGACGTTCCACCCATAAATTGAGATTTGTTTTTACATATTTCTGTGTGGCGTTTATCATTTTTTTATTCTAAAAGGCAAGATGCAAAAGGGCTATTAGATGCGGATATTTTGAAAATTCTGTGAATAGGGCTTGTCAGCGTGGCAAACCTGCAATAAAACGGCGTGAAAACCGTATAAAATAAGGAAATAACTATGGGTTTATCGGGAAAATCATCGGCGGGGTCATCGGAATTAAAAATCGCTTTCCAAGGGGCGTTGGGCGCGTATTCGCACAAAGCCATCGCCGATTGCTATCCAAATGCTTGCGCGATAGCCTGTGATTCGTTTGAATCCGCGATTTTGGCGGTGCAGCAGGGGCGAGCCGATTACGCCATGACTCCGATTGAGAATTCGATATACGGGCGGGTGCCTGATATCCATCGTTTGTTGCCCGAATCTGGGTTGCATATTATTGGTGAGCATTATGTTCGCGTGGAAATCAGCCTGTTGGCGGTGAAAGGTGCGCGTTTGGAACAGGTGAAAACTGCCCGCTCGCACCCCGTTTTGCTGGGGCAATGTGCCGAGTTTTTGCGTGGGCAAGGCATCGCCCCAATCAGCGATATTGATACGGCGGGGGCGGCCGCACGGATTGCCGAATCGGGGGATAAGACTTGTGCGGCCTTGGCATCCAGTTTTGCCGCGGGGTTGTATGATTTGGATGTGTTGGCGGAAAATTTGGAAGACCATCGCCATAATACCACGCGGTTTGTCATTATCGCGCCCGAATCGGGGTTTATTGCCCGTGATAAAGCAATGCGGGTGAAGACCAGTTTTATTTTCCGTGTGCGCAATATTCCTGCGGCCTTGTATAAGGCTTTGGGCGGGTTTGCCACGAACGGGGTGAATATGGTGAAGTTAGAGAGCTATATGCTGGATGGTAGCTTTGCCGCGACCCAGTTTTATGCTGATATTATTGGGCATCCAGAGGATGAAGATGTCGCACGGGCGTTAGACGAGCTGGGGTATTATACCGATATGGTGAAAATATTGGGGGTTTATCCTGCGGGTTTAACGAGCGATTAACGGGGGATTAATCTTTCGCCAAAGATCGCCGAGCCCACGCGTAGATGTGTTGCTCCAAAAGCCAAAGCCGTTTCAAAATCCCCGCTCATCCCCATGGACAGCCCCGCCAGCCCATTTCGCCTTGCCATTTTGCGCAACAAGGCAAAGTGCAAAGACGGCTCTTCCTGCGCGGGGGGAATCACCATCAGCCCCTTAATCGGCAAATCCATCGCCCGACACACCGCCACAAAATCATCCAAATCCGCAGGCATAACCCCCGATTTTTGCGGTTCTTCCCCCGTATTCACCTGCACAAACAAATCGGGGGCGCGTCCTTGCGTTTGAACCTCTGTCGCTATTTTATCCGCCAATTTCTGCCTATCCAACGAATGTATCGCGGCAAAAAAACCAACAGCCGCCTTTACTTTGTTCGTTTGCAAGGGGCCGATAAGATGCACTGATACCCCCGCATATTCCGCCATTAAGGCTGGCCATTTATCCAAGGACTCCTGCACTTTGTTTTCGCCAAAAACGCGATGACCCTCCGCCAAAACGGCGATAATCCGTTCAATTGGTTGCTGTTTGGATACCGCCAAAAGCTCCGCATCCCCCACTGCCCGTATTTTATTTTGCACTTCGGTTAGGATGATTCGCCCTCCTTTAACGCGTCAAATAAGGGGGCAAGGTCGGTTTCATACCGTTGCCACGCTTTTATTGAGGATTGATAAATAGGTTGCCGCGCCTGATACAGGCTTAATGTGTTTATCTGGCGGTCGGTTTTGTGGAAATTCAAACAGTCCTCCTGCCAATCCAGCCCGCAAAAATCAATCAAACCCCGTGCTTGTTCCTCTGGTGCGGCGGTCAAACGTTCGTACTGAACCTCGTAAAACCGCCCGCCCAACAGCCCCCGCCAGAAATCAATCACCCGCAGAAACTGGTTGTAATACAGCCCCAAAGTCCGCAAATCATAGGCATAGCCGTGGGTATTTTCCATAAACCGATTGCGGTAAATGGACAAAAGATTGTCGCGTGGGTCGCGCCGAACGACTATAAACCGCGCCTTGGGCATCGCCGCCAAAATCAACCCCATGTGCATATAAGAGCTGATACCCTTATCGGTAATATGGCTGGCGGTTGGGAATAACGCGCCCAGTTGCTCGGCAATACTGGCACCGATAGCATGCAGGGAATCGCCCGTCACCCCCCGCCAATCAAAATCAATCTTATCCAAACGCCCCAGCACACGGCGAATCGCGATGGAGGTTGTGCCGATTTCGCCCCCACCCTCCACCAGCGTATGGCTGGCAAGGATTTGTTCGACCAAAGTCGTGCCAGAGCGCGGCATTCCACAGACAAAAATCGGGGTCATATCGGCAAACCCCTGCCCGTCAAACTGCGATAAATCAAAGCCGTCAAAGGTGCGAATCAGGCGATCCACCTCATCCACGCGGGTTTGAATATCATAGGGTTGGTTTTTCAAAATCAGATGATTCGCGGATTGCAAATAGGGGAAGACGTGTTTGTAATCTTTCGTGTCTTCCAAGGCTTTTACGATGGAAAACCCAAGGTCGGCTTTTTTAGTGTCCGCTAGGGTTTTATCGTCAAATAGGCTGCGCATTTGTTTGATTATTGGGTCGTTTGGGGTTATTTTTTGCGAGGTTACGTAGAAATTGTAAAACCGAGGCTCTGTCGGGTCAATTTCCAACGCCTGTTTGAACAGAGCAATCGCCGCGTCAAACTGCCCAAGGGTCAGCAGGACTTTGCCCTTATCGGCAAGGGCGGCGGCAAAATCAGGGGTTTGCGCCAAGGCGGCATCAAAGGATTGCAACGCATTTTGCGGGTCTTTTACATTGGTATAAGCATGCGCCAGATGAAAATATAAATCGGGGTTTTTTATCCCCTTATCGCGGGCGAGGCAGAGGTGTTCCACCGCCTGTTTAGGTTGTTTCAAATCGCGATAGCACAGACCAATAAGGCGATCAATCAGCCCCGCTTTCGGCAGGTGTTTTTGCGCCGCTTGCAAATGGTCAATCGCCCGTTGCCATTGGTTCTTACGCGCAAAGGCACTGCCCAGCCCCAAAATAGGGTTCAGCATTTTGGGGGATAGCCCGTAGGCACGGTGAAACAGGCGAATCGCGATATTAAAATTGCCCGCGTCCAGTTCCAAATCGCCATAGTTGCTGTAGGCTTGGGCGAAGTTCGGCGCGATTTTTAACGCCCGTTCAAATTCGGCGCGGGCGGGTTCGGTCTGTCCCAAACGGTGCAGGGCTTGCCCGATAATATCGGCAAGGACGGGCTCGTTTGGGTGCGCCGAGCCCAACATCCGTGCGCCCCGTTCCGCCGCGGCATAATCGCCCGCGTTCAGCGAATCAATCAGGGGGTTAATATCGCTGCGTTTAATGCCACGCATTGGGGCAAAGGCGATTTGATTGGTTTTATCCAGCTTTGCGCGAATCGCCGTTTTTGTTTGGTCGGGTAGGGCGGTTTTGGATAGGTGTTTTAACGCGGTTTTAATACGGGTTGCATCGGTTAAGACCCATAAAACCTCGGTATATTTTTGCCAAATCGCGGGTTCGTTTGGTTTTAATTCGCTGGCGATTTGCAGGTGTTTGTGCGAATCTTCCATCTGCCCGACCTGCATGAAAATACTGCCCGCCTGAAAATGCACCTCTGCTATATTCGGGTTATGGGTGATAATATCGTTATAGATTGCCAAGGCACCAGCAAAATCCCCAGCTTTTTGATAAGACATGGCTTTTTGATAGAGGGCAGGGATTTGGGCGGGGTCAGTTATCATAGTGTCTTTTAACGAATCGCGGGGATTATATCAATAAAACAAACGCCAATAAAACGCCCTAAAACAAACGCTTAAAACAAAAACCCTAAAATAAAAAGAGCGGGCGCGATGCCCGCTCTTTTCAAAATCATAGGTTCAATGGAACTAGAAGTTCAAGCTAAGACCAACAGAATACTGCAGTTGATCGCCATCATCGCCACCGCCGGAACCCAAACCACCTTGGATAACAGCACCACCGCTAAGCGCGTAGTTCACTGCCAAACCCCAGCCGTTTTTGCCGTCTTTGGTGCCACCGGAGTAAGTTCCGTAGTTGAAGGATACTGCGAAGTCATTGATTGTATAACCAACACCCAAACCGATATGCGAACCAGCTTTGCCAGCTCTATCTTCTTTTGTTGTAGAGTAGTTAAATACCAGATCAACGCCAGAGAATTTAGCAGTCGCACTCAAACCATAAAGGAAATCGTCGCCCGCGCTTTGCAAGCCAAGTCCAACGCCAAAGGAGGAGCGTTCGCCGCCACCAAAGTCTAGTGCACCACCGATGCCCCAACCAGCGTTTCGGTCAGAGTTGTTAGCGAATTCCCAAGAAACAGCAATTTCAAAAATGCCGAACTGACGGTCATAACGCAAAATTTGGTCAGAACCAGCAGCTTTGCCACTTCCGTCCGTGCCATCGTTACCATTGTAACCAGCGTGTGCTGTGTGATCATCAGCGATCAAAGTCAGCATGCCAACTTCGTCCAATACACGATCGAACGCGCCGTCTGTATCACCCATTGTCAATGTGCCGAAGCCAGTTGAAGAGATGAAGACAGAAGCAGGGTTGTTTCGTGTGTCATAATCAGAATTGCCTAGACTCGCAGCTTCGTCCAAATCGATGGTTGCACCGAATTGAAAGCCAGAATCGGTTGTGCCAACGCCACGGAAGTTTACGTCCATGTCAGAGTGATAACCAAGCGTAGAGTCTTTGCTTGTCCCTTGTGTGATACCAGCTTCTGCTGTACCTGTTAGAGTTACTTCAGCGTGTGCGATACCGGCGACGGCAACAAGCGCTGTTGTAGAGATGAGTAGTTTTTTCATTTTCTTTTCTTTCTCGTTTGTGAATTATAAATGAATAGCCCCGTTTTGGGGGTAATCGGGGTATCCGATCAAGTGATGACACATTCCTTTAATTCGCACATAAGTTCAAGGTAAAACAAAAAATTAATATAAGAGGTTTTACAATTTGATGCAATCTTGCCACAGTTTTTGGTTTGCTTATTATATCACCCTTATTTATAGGGGGTTCGGGATGGGGCTATGCAGGGGGGATTGTATCGGTTTTATGCGGTTTGTAAAGGTCGGTGGCGGGATTTTATGAAAATTTTGTGGAAATAAAACACTTTTGGCGGTTTTATTGGTAAATATTTGGCAAGAATCAGGTGCGAATCGGGTAAGAATCGGTTTGGCAACCCGCCCGCGTACCCTCCCATTCACACTATTGTTTGGCTATCCCCCTTATCCACGCTTGTTTTTTCCCTAATAACCCTGTATTACACAGATTAAAATCGGGGCAAGCCCTCGGTTTATCCTAATTTCACCCGATAAAGGTTTATCCAGTATGATATGTTTTTCACGCACAAACACGGTTTTAATGGCATTTGCCTTGGTGTTTTTGGCTTTTTTGCTGGGATGCACGGCATCTGGCAATGTTCCTGCGCACCCGCTGCCCACTAACCAAGAGGTTTTGCGCAATAACACCAATTCGCCGTTTAATAATGACGATCCTGGCGAGCGTAGAACCAAGGAAGTCGGGCGTGTCCAAGATATATTCACTGATAACAAAGCTGGGGATAGCGTGCATGTCAATCGTTATATATGGGCGGCGGCCTTGGATGTGTTAGAGTTCCTGCCGTTGGAATCGGCTGATCCTTTTACTGGGGTTGTGATAACGGAATGGGGCACCCCGCCTGGGTCTGCCGATAAATACCGTGCGAATATCCATGTGATTGGGCCAGAATTGGATGCGGGCAATTTGCGTGTGTCTATTTATGATGAATCGGGGCTGGTGGGCGAGGATACGACTCGCCAGATAGAGGATGCTATCCTAACGCGAGCGCGACAGTTGCGGATTGGGCAAGCAGGACGCTAATAACTGTATTCGCCGTAAATCCGCGATAAATCCCCATTCCACGCGCCGTGGTATTTCGCCAACAGCTCATCTGCTGGGGTCTGCCCGCTTTCCACACTTTCGCACAACGCATCCAGAAAATGCGTTTCATCGGCAATCAAACCACCCGCACCAGCCCGCGCTCGCGCTCGCAAACCGTCCGTAGCCACCCGCAAACACTCCCGCGCGATGCGATGCAAATCCACCCCGCCAAACCGCCCAGCCAGCCCGTCAACCGAGGCCGCAACCCGCAACCCATCACGGGTTTCTTCATCCCAATCCTTGCACAAATCCCACGCCGCATCCAGCGCAGTGCCATCATAAAGCAACCCCACCCAAAACGCGGGTAAGGCACAAATCCGCCGCCATTCGCCACCATCCGCTCCGCGCATTTCCATAAACTGCTTAATTCTCGCCTCTGGAAAAATTGTCGTTAAATGGTCGGCCCAATCGGATAACAACGGCTTTTCCCCGGGCAAGGCAGGCAACTGCCCCGCCAGAAAATCACGAAACGATTGCCCCAGAGCATCAATGTATTTCCCATCCCGATAAACGAAATACATCGGCACATCCAACGCGTAATCCACGTACCGCTCAAACCCCATGCCGTCTTCAAACGCAAAGGGCAGCATCCCCGTGCGGGCATTATCCAAATCGCGCCAAATCCGCGAACGCCATGATTTATGCCCGTTTGTTGTGTTTTCAAAAAACGGGGAGTTAGCAAACAGAGCCGTCGCCACAGGTTGCAATGCCAGTGCGACTCGCAGTTTTTTCACCATATCGGGTTCGCTGGCGAAATCCAGATTGACTTGGATTGTGCAGGTGCGATACATCATTTGCGTGCCGAGCGTGCCGACTCGTCCCATATAATCGGTCATCAGACGATAGCGTCCCTTTGGCATCATCGGCACATCCGCGCCAAGCCATTGCGGGGATGCGCCCAGCCCGATATAACCCGCGCCGATTTTATCGGCTATTTCGCGTACCTGATGCAGGTGGATATTAACCTCGTCACAGGTTTCATGCAGGGTTGCCAAGGGTGCGCCCGATAATTCCAACTGCCCGCCTGGTTCCAAGCTGACATTCGCGCCGTTTTTGGTGAGCCCAATGAGGTGGGAGTCCTCATAAACAGGTTGCCAATCGAATCGTTTTTGCAAGCCTTCCAGCATGGCTTTTATGGAACACGCGCCTTTGTATGGCAGGGGTAGGAAGGTGTCCTTATGATAGCCGAATTTTTCGTGTTCTGTGCCGATGCGCCAATCTGCTGGCGGTTTGCAGCCGTCTGATAGATAGCTGATAAGGTCGGTTTTGGTTTCAATAAGGCCGCCGCCTGTTTGGGGGATGGACATTGGTGGGCTTTCTGTTGTGTGTTCTTGTAAGAGAGTGTTTTACAAGAGATTGCGGGGGATTTCCAGAGAGATTGCAACGATTAATGATTAACGATTAACGATTAATGATTCTTTGCCACTTCCTGACTGGTCGGCATTGCGTAGCAATGACGAAGACCCGCAAGGGCTAAATTAGCGATTAACGGTTAATGGCGAGAGGTGAATGGTTTTTTGCTTTCGCCCTCACTTCGGGGCAAGCCCCTGCGTTCGGGCTTCCCGCCCGCCCACCCCTCTGCGAGGCTTGGGCGGACGGGTTTTTATGGCTAAAGCCTGTCTTTGTATCTAGGCACTGCCTAAATAAATTTAGAGCAAACCTATCACCAATTCCCAAGTATTCTTTGCAAATCATCCACTCTATCGTCTTGTTATTCCAGATAGTAAATTTATAGAATCATTATCATCTTTTAACCAAAGGCTTTTGTGTATGGGCTTTTTCATGTTTTTATTTTGGTCGGGCAGGTTCAACTGCCCTTATGAAAAAGCTCTATATGCACAAAAGCCACGCCCTCTGAAAACGAGTCGGTGCAATCATACCATTCATCACTAATCACTAATCGTTAGCAAAGCCATCGCCGCCACGGCTGCCGTATCGGCGCGGAGGATTCGCGGACCTAAACCCACCCGATAAACGCTCGGGTGCGCCGATAGTATATCCTTTTCGCCAGCAGAAAACCCGCCCTCTGGTCCAATCAATATCGCCCACTTGCCACCAGCCGAATCACGGGACAACGCACCCCAACCACTCGCGGATTCACCCGCCATTCGCTCATCACAAAACAAAATCCGCCGCTCTGTATCCCAGCCCGTCAAAACTTCCGATAACCTCGCCAAATCATCCACAACGGACAGGGTCGTCCCGCCACATTGCTCTGCCGCCTCCACCACATGCGCCATCAACCGAGCCCGTGCTATCCGTGCCGTTTGGCTATAATCCGTGGTAATCGGGCAAATCCTTGCCATCCCCATCTCTGCCGCTTTTTCCACAATAAAATCAGTCCGAGTCTTTTTAATCGGGGCAAATAACAGCCACACATCCGCCACCCGACCCTGCGGGGCGGTTTGCACCTCACAAACCAACTCCCCATTTTTCCGCCCCAACACCGCAATCCGCGCTTGCCATTGCCCGTCCATACCATTAAATACAGACAGGCAATCGCCCGCCCCCACCCGCATCACATTACCCAAATAATGGCTGTGAGCGGGCGACAAGGGCAAGCGCAAACCCGCCCCCATCGGGGCATCAATATAAAGACGAATTTTGGGTGAGTCTGCCATAACCCGCAGTCTAGGATAAATTGGAAAAACATGCGAGCCAAATTAAAGAAAAACACGCGAAATAGTCGGCAAAATACACAAGATGATATTCGGGTTTTTGACGCGACTGCACAAAACTGGGTTGATCGGTTCTGCCCTGTGATTATCCGCCCTTATCTGCGTCTATCACGATTGGATCGTCCGATTGGTGCGTGGTTGCTGTTTATTCCGTGTTTATGGGGCGGTTTGGCGGCCAGTTTTACCTCCCCCAATATCGGCAAAACGGTTTGGATTATTACTGCCTGCGCCATTGGGTCAATTTTAATGCGTGGGGCGGGGTGTACTTGGAACGACATTACGGATAGGCAGTTTGATGGGCAAGTCAAACGCACCGCGACTCGCCCGCTTCCTGCTGGGCAAATCACTCCGCGAGCCGCGTTTATTTGGATGATAGCGCAAACCGCATTGGCTGGGGTGATTTTGCTTACATTTAACTGGTTTGCCGTTTTGATTGGGGTTGCGTCCTTGCTGCCCGTTTTAATATATCCCTTTGCCAAACGATGGACTTGGTGGCCGCAAGTCTTTCTGGGTGTGGCGTTTAACTGGGGCATTTTGCTGGCTTGGGCGGCGCAGGCAGGGGCTCTGCCTGTTTCTGCCTTTATTTTATACCTATCGGCGATTTTCTGGACGTTATTTTATGATACGATTTATGCGTTTCAAGATACCGAAGATGATGCATTACTGGGCATTAAATCAACCGCACGATTATTCGGCAGTCGTGCCAAACCGATGTTGTTCGTATTTGCCCTTGCCAGCACCGCGTTGCTTGCCCTCGCGTTGTTTTTACTGCCAATCGGTGCAATCCCGCACCTCGCCCTTTACGGCGGAATCGCGGGCTTCGCCACACATTTATCATGGCAACTTTACAGATTAGACACCCACACCCCCGCCCTTTGCCTAAATTTATTCAAAAAAAACCGCACGGCGGGGCTGATAGTCGTTTTTGCCCTTTTATTATCGCTGGCTTTGCAATATATCGGGGGGGAGTTCGCTCGCCCCTTTACCCCATAGGTTTGGCGCAATGTATCGCTTTGTTTTTTTGCTTATTTTTTGCTGTTCGTCGGTTGTCGCCTATTTTGGCGTGGCGCTTGGCGTGGGCTGGTTTGAGAGCCAAACCGAAGCCCAAATATCCTCGGTTCTGGTCGCCCAAAACGTTGACTGGATGGAGGTGGAGGCAGATGGCATGTCGGTAAAACTCAGCGGATTTGCCCCTGATGAAGGCTCTCACCTGCATGTGTTAGAGGCGATTAGCGGTATTATCAGCACGCGCCGCCTATCCGATACCATTGAAATTGACCGCAATAAAAGGGTTGCCCCCCCGCAATTCAGCCTTGAAATCCTGCGTAATGATGATGAGATTTCCCTGATTGGGCTGGTGCCGAAATCGGCTGGTCGGCAAGGTATTTTGGATTTGGTGGATGACCTCAGCAAAGGGCAGAAAATCGCCGATATGCTGGAAACCGCCGATTATCCTGTTAGTGAAAAGTGGAGCGTTGCTTTGACTCTGGGCGGGGAAATCCTGCGCCGTTTGCCCCGTTCCAAAATATCCGTGACGGCGGATAAAATCATTGTATCCGCGATAGCCGATTCTCTGGAAGAAAAACGTGCGGTTACGGAGTTCTTAAACCAAGAAAAACCCCGTGGGATTATGATTGAAACCCACATAACCTCGCCCCGTGAGGTCATTGCGCCGTTTGTGTTTCGCCTGAATCTCAGCGATGGTCGGGCGCAGTTGGATATTTGTTCTGCCGATAGCGAAACTGCGCAAACCCGTATTTTGCAAGGGTTAGAAAAGTTTGATATGATAACCCCGCCCATCTGTGATGTTGGGCTGGGTGTGCCAACACCCGATTGGGCGGATGTCGTGCTATCCAGCCTTGATGCCCTGTATAATATGGGCGCGGGGGTGGTGACTATGACCGATTTTAACATAAGGTTTGTTGCGTCCAGCGATGTAGATGAAGGGCATTTTGAACGGGTTGTTGCGCGATTGCGCGATAGCTTGCCGCGTGTGTTTTCCCTAAATGCGGTTCTGCCGCCGCCTGTCGTTGTGGATGATGAAACGGGCGAATTGGATATCCCCGAATTCATCGCAACCATGAGCCCCGAAGGACAAGCCCAACTACGCGGGCGGGTTGATTCGCCTCTGGCACAAAACACCACCGATATTCTGGCGCAATCCCTGTTTGGCACGAAAAACGTCCATCAACAGGCGCGGGTGGATAATGATTTACCGCAAAACTGGTCGCGCCGTGTGATGGCCAGTTTGCTGGCTTTGGATATGCTGCACAACGGTATTGTCACTATGAACCCCAATCAAATAGAGGTCAAAGGCATGGGCAAAACCGCCACCAGTGCCGATGATGTTTTGCGGATTTTATCGGAGTATGTCAGCAACGCGAACGAATTGGTTATCAATGTTGATTACGATGAAAAACTGGTGTTAAAAGAGGTGGTGGATATTGAACCCTTGGAATGTGCCGAACAGATTGACGCGATTTTGGCAGAGAAAAAGATTATTTTTAAACCCAGTTCGGCCGAATTGGGCGAAGACGGGCTGGCTATTGCGGGGTTAATTGCCGCAGTTTTGCGTACCTGTCCTGATGTTTATTTTGAAATAGAGGGTCATACCGACAGCCAAGGGCGGGAGGAATTAAACCGCTCTATCAGTCAAAAACGCGCCGAAGCGGTTTTGTTTGCTTTGTTAAATGAGCGGATTGTGACAACGAATTTACGGGCAAAGGGCTATGGCCCCGACCGCCCGATTGCCGATAATAAAACGGCGGTGGGGCGGGCGGCGAATCGGCGGATTGAATTTAGCCTGTTGTTGCAGGAGACTCTGAAACACGAAGAGGCAAAACTGGGGGAAGACCCCGTAATAAATGAGGATATACCAAGTGAAATACCAAGTGAAACAACTGATGAAACAACCGATGAAACACCCACACAAGCAATTCCAGAAGGAGAATAATAATGGATAGAAATCAATTGACCCTAGCCCTGACCATCGCCATTATGGTGGCGATGGGTTTGGGCTGGTTCTTACGCGAAATTTACGGGCGATTAAGCCAAAATAAGGACTATAAACCGACCGAAGTGGATGCGATGCAAGAGCAACTTTATGCCTTTGAATCCGCGCAAATTCAGGCGGAACAGGATATGGAAGAGTGTCGGACTTACGCGTTGCAAATGCTGTCCGAACGCGATGCGATATCGGATGAATTGGGGCGGGTGCGCCAGCAAATGGCGGATTTGAAAAACCAAAGGTCTTAGGGTTTTTTTGGGGGGTTTTAATCCCAATTCTTTAGGGCGGATTCATCCGCAATCAAAGCCTCAACCCACCGCGTTCCCGTGGCAAAATGTTCCTTTTTCCAAAACGGCGCACGGGTTTTCAAATAATCCATAAGGAAGGTTGCGGCATCAAACGCCTGTTTTCTATGGGCGGCAAGCGTTGCCACCATCATAATCGGCTCGCCCACTGACAGTCGCCCATACCGATGAATGATAAGGCAGGCGGGCAAGTCCCACCGCGTTATGGCTTGGGTTTCAAGGGTTTGCAGAGTTTTCAAACACATCGCGTTAAAACATTCCAATTCCAACGCGATAAGCGGGTTTTCAGGGGTGTCATTGCGGACAAGCCCCGTGAAACTCGCCATAGCCCCGACAGGGGCAGGGGCTTGGCTTTGCAAAAGCCGCAGCTCCTCCCCGACATCAAACCCGTCTTTTTGCAGTTTCACCACCATAATTTACCCCCCCGTCATGGGTGGAAAAAACGCAACTTCATCGCCGTCATGCAGGGGATGGTCGCCCTCCACCAGTTCGCGATTTACCGCCGCCCGAATCGCCAAAGGCTCGCCAAAGGCGACTTTATACCGCGCCCCACGCCCCGTCAAATCAGCAATCAAATCACGCACGCACACAGCATCGGTTGTTATAGTTTCACCATCCACGCCAATCCGCTCGCGCACCCACGCGAAATACAAAACCGTTAGCTTCATCGTTTGCCCTCTTGCAGAAAACCACGGGCTTTTATGAAATAATCAACCCCGCTGATAAAAGTTATTAACGCGGCAATCGCCAGCAAAGCCCGCCCGATATAATGGGCAGGTGCGCCAAAATCCGTGACGTAATAATGGGCGAAAACACCTTCGGAAAACAAAACCACAATCGCCAGCATTTGCAGAGTGGTTTTCCATTTCGCCAGCCGAGTCACCGCCAAAAGCCGTGCCTCATCCCCCAGAAATTCGCGAAGGCCAGAGATAAAAACCTCTCGAAACACGATAACCGTTGCGGGTATCAGGATAGTAGAATCGGGTGCGGGGCTGATAGCGACAATCACCATCAGAGCCAGAATAACCATAATTTTATCGGCAATCGGGTCCATCATCGTGCCGAGTTTAGAGGTTTGATTCCATCGCCGTGCCAAGTATCCATCGATAAAATCGGTCAGGGCGGCGGCAAGGAATAATATCAAGGCGAACCAGTCCGCCAAGGGGCGTAGCAGGTATAAAAACAGCAGTGCCATGACGGGGGCGGCGATAAGACGCAGGATGGTGAGGATGTTTGGGATGTTCCACATGGGGTGGCTCCTTTATCGGGGTTTATGGGGATATAACCTGATTTGGGGGTAAAGTGCAATGTTTTGTTTTTGGGGTTTGACTTTAGGTTTATTTTCGTTAAACCTTGTCCTTGCAATGAATACGAAGTGGTTCCCCCTAACTTTCATAGTTAGTCGGGTCACCACTGAATACAATAACCAATCCATAGGCGGACTCCGTCTGTGGGGTGGTGAATATGTGGAAACTTTACACTTCGTATTTGTTGCAATGACCCGACGCTGGTCGGGTTACAACTGTAACTTAAGCTGGAGTGAAACTCATGAAAAATCAAATAATAAATTTTAAACCCCTTATCTTTGCAGTCATGTGTATTTTTACATTATCCGCATGTGAAACTGCTAGCACTCCGCCTGTTGATTATCCTGTAGTCGCTTCATACGATAAAACATTTCTAAAAAACCATTCAAGGCAAGCCGATGATGGCGATTATAAGGGTGTGGCGATAGCATTGGGGGCTATAATTGGCACATTTTTGGTGCTGGCTCTTATAGGGGCGGCAACGGGTGCAGGGGCAAGAAGTTCAGAGGAAACAAGGACTTGCTTTGAAATAGGTCAATTTGGGCGGGTTATGGTGCCTTGCAGGAATTAAAACAGGTGGTTTTTGCTTGACAAAGAGTCAATTTATTGCAAAATCTAAACAAAACAAGAACAGGAGAAACATTATGACACAACGAAATTTTATAATAGAGGCTGAAGTACAGCCTAACATCAGTGGCATGAAATTGGCAACGGTTATTGCATTAAAGGATCTTGGCGGACAGGGAACAATTAAAGAAATTTCTGAACGGGTTATTAAAAACGAGCCCGTAAGCGAAGAAGAGCAACAGATTCCAATGGATAACGACTCTCGCACAAAATTGAATTATTACGTGGCTTGGATACTGACTTACCTAAAACGAAAAAATGTTTTAGATAACCCAGAACGGGGCGTATGGGCTTTAACAGAAATAGGCAATGAAATTGACAGTTTAGAGGATATAGAGTCGCTTTGATATAAGGCGGGTTTTTAACGGGGGGTACCCCACAACATAGATAAAGGAAATAATACAATGAACGATGAAACATTGGATGACGATGAACCACAATTCACCGACCGCTTTGGCAACAAGAAGTGCACCGTAACCTATCTGGAATCGGGGGACTTTGATGTGAATGGGCATGTTTGCCCTCAGGTACACAACGCAATCAAGGTGGCAGTTGATGCAGATGATAAAATAAATCCTATTTGCGGGCGTAAAGCTGGCACATTCCAACCACCATTAGGGCTTGATGATATGAGCCCTGACCGATGGACTGTTTGTGATGAGGGCGGTGAAGAGGAAGCATCGGTGCAACTTACGAAAAGTTTCGCAATTACAGTTATAGAAAATGGGGAAGGCGGATGGAGGGCTTCTTGGGGTGACTCGCCAAAGTTTGTCGTGCACAACGACAGTCCATTTGACGCTGTGATAGGTGTAAAGGAAATGCTAAGCGAACGCATTGATGATTTATTGCAGGAGGACGCATTGCAGGGTGTTTTATTGTAATGGTAATCATGCGAAAAACGCGAACTTATAAATATCAGGCGAAAGGATAAAAAAATGGACTTTGCAGAGTTTAAAAAAAACACAAAAAGAAACGCAGAAATAAAAAATAAAAAAGAACAAGATAGTGTATGGGCAATGGGTGATAAAATCCCTGGAAAAGACCCCAAGGTTTATCGAAAAGATAGTCTGGGGAACATCATAAAATATGATTTATATGGCAAGAAGAGGGTTCAAGGTTGGGAAATTGACCATAAAATCCCAAGAGCAAAAGGTGGTAAAGACACCCTAAAAAACAAACAGCCTTTGCAATGGGAGGCAAACAGAAGAAAAGGTGTGAGGAATGATAAAATTAATAGGATAAGAGAATTAATTATAAAAATATTAAAAGATTAAAAACTAAACAGAATCCTGAAAAAAATCATAAATCTGCTCCGCCATAGCCTCCGACACCCCCTCCGCCGATTTCAAATCCTTTAACGAAGCCTGCGCCACCGCCTTGGCAGACCCGAAATGCGCCAACAAAGCCGCCTTCCGCCGCGCCCCAATCCCCGCGATACTATCCAACGGATTCCGCTTAATCGCCCGCGACCGCGCCGCCCGATGCGTGCCAATGGCAAACCGATGGGCTTCATCACGCAGACGCTGAATAAAATACAAAACCGCGTCCTGCGGGGGCAAAGAAAACGGCACTTGCCCGTGGATATAAAACTCTTCCTTACCCGCGTTTCTATCCACACCCTTGGCGACTCCGATAAAAGGCAAATCTTTAATCCCCAGTCCCTCCAACGCTTCACGCACTGCTTTTATCTGCCCACGCCCGCCGTCAATCAGCAAAACATCTGGCCAATTCTCACCACCACGCGGATGGTCTTCCTTTAACAGACGCGCAAACCGCCTGTGCAAAACCTCGCCCATCATTGCCACATCATCACCAGGCGTAACATCAGGCGAGGCGATATTAAACTTGCGATAGGCGGATTTGATAAACCCCTCTTCCCCCGCGACAATCATCGCGCCAACCGCGTGCGTGCCTTGAATGTGGGAGTTGTCATAAACCTCAATCCGCTTGGGCGGGGCGGGTAAATTAAACGTCTGCGCCAAACGTTCCAATAGATGCTTTTGGCTGGCACTTTCCGCCAATTTGCGTTCCAGAGATTCACGGGCATTGCGAATTGCTAGCGTGATAATCTCCGCCCTCTCGCCCCGTTGCGGGCGGGTAATATCCACGCGAGAGCCGCGTTTCTGCCCCAAGGCATCGCAGAGCAAATCGGCATTGGATAATTTATCCGATACAATAATCTGTTTCGGCGGGGTTTTATTATCGTAGAATTGGGCGATAAAACCCTCCAAAACCTCTTCCGCCTCCGCCCCCGAACCCGTATGGGGGAAATACGCCCGATTGCCCCAGTTTTGATGGGCGCGGATGAAAAACACTTGGATACAGGCCGCCCCGCCTTTTTGATAAATAGCAATCACGTCCGCCTCTTTAATATGGGCGGGGTTAATGCCTTGACTGCCTTGGATATTGGTTAACGCACGGATTCTATCGCGCAAGCGAGCCGCGTGTTCAAACGCCAAATCCTTGCTGGCGATTTGCATCTCATCCGCCAATCGTTTTTGGATATCAACGGTTTTGCCCGATAGGAAATCACGGGCTTCATCCAGTGATTTTTTATAGTCGGCTTGGCTGATTTTGCCAACACACGGGGCAGAGCATCTGGCGATTTGGTGTTGCAAACACGGGCGGGTTCGGTTGGCAAAAACATGGTCGGTGCAGGTGCGCAAAAGAAAAATCTTTTCCAAATGATGCAGGGTTGTATTCACCGCGTTGGCAGAGGCAAAGGGTCCGTAATACTCCCCCTTGGGCGTTTTCTTCCCACGGTGTTTGGTGATTTGGGCGAACGGATGGTCTTTGGCAATCATAATGTTTGGGAAGGATTTATCATCGCGTAGCAAAACATTGTAAAGTGGTTTTAATTGTTTAATCAGGTTTTGTTCCAGCAGTAGGGCTTCCGTTTCCGTATCGGTGCTGAGGAACATCATAGAGGTCGTTTTGGCAATCATCCGCATAATCCGCAAGGAATGGCCGCGTGGTTTGGCATAGCTGGACACCCGTTTTTTCAAATTGCGGGCTTTGCCGACATAGAGCACTTTACCGCTCTTATCCAGCATGCGATAGACCCCCGCCGTGTTCGTCAGGCTGTTTAGATAGCCGTCAATAACGGCATGACCAGATAGCTGTTTGGGGGCTGGGTGAGTCATGGTTAATCATTAACCCCTAATCATTAATAATATCTGCCGTGCGCCAGCCCAAATGCTGTCCGCCATCAACGCAGATTAACTGCCCCGTCACGGCTTGGGCATCCAATAAATAATCCAAGGCCGCCAGAATATCGCTTGGCTCTGCCCCGCGTTGCAAAAGCGAGTTCTTGCGTTGGGCATCAAAATGGGCGGTGCTCTGCCGTGTGGCTTTTATCGTAGAACCCGGGGCAATTGCATTCACCCGCAACTGCGGAGCCAAGGCCTGTGCGCTGGTTTGGGTCAAATGCCACAGGGCGGCCTTGCTGACGCTATAAGTCATAAATTCAGGCGTGAGCTTGCGCACACGTTGGTCAATCATATTGATAATCGCGCCCCGAGCTTTCGTTTGTTTGGCAAACGCCTGCGTTAAAATAAACGGCGCATGTAAATTAATACCAATATGATGTTGCCACGATTCGGGCGTGGCACTCGCCAGACTATCATAATCAAACACCGCCGCGTTATTGATTAAAACATCCAACCCGCCCAAGGCCTCCACCGCGCGGGGAATCAGGGTTTGCGTGTCCGTCACATCCGCCAAATCCGCGTGTAAAACCACGCCAGAGCCGCCTGCCTCAATGACTTCCGCCAGAACCGCCTGTGCTTCCGCCTTGCTGGTATTGTAATGGATAGCCACCGCAAGCCCCCTTCCTGCGCAATGCAGTGCCATAGCCCGCCCCAGCCGCTTTGCCGCCCCTGTTATCAGTGCCGCGTGATAGTGTGTTTGTTCTGTCATACCGACCCGTATAATAACAAATAGCTATATAAACCATAGCAAATCACGAATAATCCCCCGAAAATCCGCCCCATTCGCCAGCCAAACACGATAAATGGCGTGAGTGCCAAGGTTGCCGCACCCATCACCCACAAATCACGGGTAAGGAAATCGTCGGGCACGGGTAGGGGCGCGACCATCGCGGCTATCCCAGGGATTGCCAGTAGGTTAAACAAATTACTGCCGATAATGTTGCCGATGACTATGTCGCCGCGTTTGTGATAGGCGGCGGATAGGCTGGTTGCCAATTCGGGTAGGGAGGTGCCGAGGGCTACGAGCGTTAATCCAATAACGGCGGGGGCGATGTTAAATGTCATGGCGATGTTAATCGCGCCGTCAATTAATAATTTCCCGCCCAGTGGTAAGGCCGCCAATCCTATTAATAAGGCGAATAATGCTTTGGGTAGGGATAGTGTGGGGGTGGTTTTTGTTTTTGTTTCGGTTTGGGTCTGGGGTTTTATTAGTGCCTGTTGCAGGTTTCTGGTTAAAATCGCCCCAAGGCAAATCAGCAAAATCACCCCTTGGATGCGTCCAATCGCTCCCATCCAGCATAGGGCGGAAAATACGACGGTCGCACCCAGCATAATCGCGAAATTACCCCGCGATTCGGTTTGTATCTTGGGGGATAGGTTTAGGGTGAAAATCGCCATAGGTAGTCCGAGGATTAGCAATACATTGGCGGTGTTTGACCCGACGACATTGCCCAAGGCTAGTTCGGGTGCGCCCGCAAGGACGGCTTGGATAGCGACCAGCAATTCGGGGGCGGAGGTGCCAAAGGCGACCACTGTTAGGCTGATAACGAGGGCGGAAATACCCAACCGTTCGGCGAGGGCAACCGTGCCTTTGACAAGGAAGCTGCCGCCGATAACAAGCAGGGCAAGCCCTAATGTGATGAAAAGCCAGTTTTGGAGGAGGGGCATTTTTAGTGGTTAGTGGTTAGTGATTAGTGATTAGTGATTAGTGGTTAGTTATGAGTGATTGGTTATTAGTGGATTGGGGATGAATTGTAAATGAATGATGAAGACCAGCTCCACGCGAGGGCGGGGGCTTTTGTGCATATAGAGCTTTTGCTTTCGCAAAAGCCCATACACAAAAGCCTTGGGTTACAAGATGATAGGGTCTCTATAAATTTACTATCTGGAATAACAAGATTATAGATTGGATGATTTGCAAAGAATACTTGGGAATTGGCGATAGGTTTGCTCTAAATTTATTTAGGCTTTGCCTATTTTCTAAAAACACTAACAACTAATAACTAACAACTAATAACTAACAACCTTGTTTTTTTATAAAAACCCGCTATAACCCGCCCTATGGATATGGATAAAAACTTTGACCCGAAAACTGCCGAGGCAGTCATTCGCGCACAATGGCACGATGCGAACGCCTTTGCTGCGGGGGTGCATGTGCAAACCCAGAATAACGATAAGAGCTTTTGCATCATCATGCCTCCGCCCAATGTTACGGGTGTTTTGCACATGGGACACGCCTTTAATTCCACCTTGCAAGACATTTTAATCCGCTGGCATAGGATGCGCGGGTTTGACACGCTTTGGCAACCAGGGCAAGACCACGCGGGTATCGCCACGCAAATGGTCGTGGAACGCGAGCTGGCGAAAACGCAGCAACCCTCCCGCACCGAGCTCGGTCGCACGGCATTTTTAGAAAAGATATGGGAGTGGAAAGAAC
Source organism: uncultured Amylibacter sp. (assembly GCA_959347425.1). The sequence goes on from OY365741.1 coordinate 1,576,338, forward strand.
AATCAGGCGGCACGATTATAGAGCAGTTAAAACGGCTGGGTGCGTCCTGCGATTGGCAACGCAACCGTTTCACTATGGACGAGGGTTTTCAAACGGTCGTGCGCAAAGTGTTCGTGGATTTATACAATAAGGGCTTGATTTACCGCGATAAACGGCTGGTCAATTGGGACCCGCACTTTCAAACCGCTATTTCGGATTTGGAGGTGGAAAACATAGAAACCCAAGGGCATATGTGGCATTTCAAATATCCGCTTGCCGATGGTGAAACCTATACTTATATTGAAAAAGACGACGACGGGGTGGAAATATTACGCGAACAACGTGATTATATTTCCATTGCCACAACGCGCCCTGAAACGATGCTGGGTGATGGCGCGGTGGCGGTGCATCCAAGCGATGCTCGCTATGCTTCTATCATTGGCAAACAGGTGCATTTGCCCCTGTGCGATAGGACTATTCCGATTATAGCCGATGACTATCCCGACCCCGATTTCGGCTCTGGCGCGGTGAAAATTACGGGCGCACACGATTTTAATGATTATCGAGTCGCCAAGCGTAATAATATCGCCATGTACCCCTTGATGGATGAGTGCGGGGCGATGCGCAAGGATGTGGCGGACGATAATTTAGTGCCTGAAAAATATCGCGGGCTGGATAGGTTTGAGGCTCGCACGATGATTATTGCGGATTTGGACGCGCAGGGGTTAATGATAAAAATTGAGGATAAATTAATTCAACAGCCCTTTGGCGACCGTTCCAAGGTTGTCATTGAACCGATGCTGACCGACCAGTGGTTTGTTGCGGCCGAAAAGCTGGCACAACCAGCGATAGCGGCGGTGAAGTCGGGGGAGACTAAAATCCTGCCGAAATCCGAGGAAAAGGTTTATTTCCACTGGATGAAATCGATTGAACCTTGGTGTATATCGCGGCAACTCTGGTGGGGGCATCAGGTGCCCGTTTGGTATGATGAGGAAGGCAATCAGTATTGCGCGATGGATGAGGCGACCGCGCAAAAACAGGCGGGCGGGCGTGTTTTAACCCGTGATGCGGATGTGCTGGATACTTGGTTTTCGTCTGGGTTGTGGGCGTTCGGCACGCTCGGCTGGCCAGAGGACACCGATGTTTTGCAACGGTTTTATCAAAGTGAAAAGGCCAACCGTGTTTTAATCACGGGGTTTGATATTATCTTTTTCTGGGTGGCGCGGATGATGATGATGAGCTTGGAAGCGACTAACCGCGTTCCCTTTGAAACGGTTTATGTCCATCCTTTGGTGCGTGATTCCAATGGTAAGAAAATGTCCAAATCTTTGGGCAATGTGCTTGACCCGATAGAGCTGATTGACAAATACGGTGCCGATGCTGTGCGATTTACCTTGTGTGCTATGGCGGCGATGGGCAAGGATTTGCGCCTGTCGGAAGACCGTATTATTGGCTATCGCAATTTTGCCACAAAACTGTGGAATGTCGCACGGTTTGCCGATATGAATGATGCTGCGCCGCGTGCGGATTTTGACCCTGCGGGGGTTCAGCATAAATTAAACAAATGGATTATCGGCGAAGTTGCCGCCCTGCAAACCGCCCTAGATACTGCATTAAATGCCTATCGGTTTAATGATTACGCGGCGGCGTTATATCATTTTATTTGGCGGTTGTTTTGTGATTGGTATGTGGAATTTTCTAAACCTTTATTGCAAGGTGATGATGCGTCCGCGCAACAAGAAACCCGTGATACTCTGGCGTGGGTGTTGGACCAGTGTTTGATTTTATCACACCCTGTTATGCCGTTTATTACCGAGAAATTATGGCAGGATATTGCACCGCGTGATAATCTGCTGGTGCATCAGGCTTGGGGCGATTATTCGCCCGATTTAATGGATACTGCCGCGAAATCACAGATGGATTGGGTGATTACTTTGATAGAGGATATTCGTTCCCTCCGCGTTGAAATGGGGGTAAAGGCGGGCGATAAAATCCCACTGGTTAATCTGGGATTGGATGCAGAGCATCAGGCTATACTGGATGAAAATGCCCCGTTAATCCTGCGTTTGGCACGGATTGAAACCATTACCAAAGAGACCACCGCACCCAAAGGTGCACCATCCTTACCCGTGCGGGGCGGTGAATTCTGCCTGCCTTTGGCGGGGATTATTGATATTGTGGGCGAATCCGCACGATTAAACAAGGCAATCGCCAAATTGGAAGCGGAATTAACCGCTATGAGTGCCAAATTAAACAACGAGACCTTTATCGCCAAAGCCCCCGATGCCGTGATAGAACAGGCACGGGCAAGATTGGTTGAGGGTCGTGCTGAGTGCGATTCCTTGCAAAAAGCCGCGGCACGGATAGCCGCCCTTGCCTAATCGGGCGTTTAGGCTATACTAACACGGATTTGAAAATTAGGGCAAAAACAAAACCATGAGTGCAAAAACCACAACCCTCCCGCCCACAAAGCAAGGCGCGTTTGATAATGATGCCAAGGTGTGGTCGTCCTATCGTCGCCTATGGCGTGATTGGATGCGTCGCTATTGGTATTTGGTTGTTGTTATTATTCTGCTAACGATTATCAGCGCGGCCAGTGCTGCTGGCTATGCCAAATTTATCCAGTGGGTGATAGAGGCGTTTGAAACAAAATCGCAAAGTGTCGTTTTTTGGGGTCCGCCTGGGATAATTTTCTTGACTGTTTTTAAGGGCGGAGCACAATATGCCTCTGCCACGGTACAAGCACGGTTTTTATCGCGAATCCAAGTCAACATGCAAAAGAAAATGTTTAGCAGTCTGATTTACACCGATTTAACCAATTTGATGACGGAAGCCCCCGCCGCGCTGGGCATGCGCTTTATGATGGATGTTGTTTTGGTGCGTGGCTCAATACAGGCGTTGTTTGGCGGTTTGCAGAGTATTCTGACGATTACCTTTGCCTTTGGCGTGATGTTTTTCATTGATTGGGTTTTAACCTTGGGGATTATGGTTATTTTTCTGTTTTCCACCGCACCGATTGCAATTATTGGCGCACGAGTGCGTGATTTAACGCAAATAGCGCAACGGGCGGCGGCCAATATGCTGGCGCAAATCAGTGAAAATCTAACGGGGATTCGGATGGTGCGTACCTATGGGCTGGAAGAGCATTTGAAAAAAGTAACCTCTTTGGGGTTTGAATCCTTGTATAAATTGAATGTCAAAGCCGTGCGTTTGCAGGCGGCAACCGCCCCGATTACAGAGATTTTTAGCGGACTTGCCATTGCTTTTTTGCTTTTGCTGGTTGGCATACGGATTAACCAAGACGCGGTTACTGTGCCTGAATTTGTTGGATTTTTAACCGCGCTCGGTGTGGCAACCCCGCCGTCGCGGCAGTTGGGAAACTCCTATACCGCGATTTTGCAAGGACTGGTTGCCATGGGGCGGATTTTTGGCATGTTTGATGCGAAAAACAAAATAAAGGATGGAGCGTTTGACTATCCCAAAGGTGAAAAATCGGGCGGGTCGCTTAGTTTTGAACATGTGGATTTTGATTATCCTGGTGGGTTTCGCGCCCTGCATGATATTAATTTAGAGGTGGAAGCGGGCAAAACCTACGCCCTTGTCGGGCGGTCTGGTGCGGGTAAATCGACTATCTTTAGCCTGATTCCTCGCCTGTTTGATGTCAGCGCGGGGGTGATAAAAATTGACGGTCGTCCCTTGGCAGATTTCAAATTGCCAGCCCTGCGCGACCAGATTTCCGTGGTGAGTCAGGATAGCGTTTTGCTCAGCGGTACGGTGTTGGAAAACATCGCATACGGGCGCGAGGGTGCGAGCGAGGAAGACTGTATCGCGGCGGCCAAAGCGGCGGCGGCGCACGAATTCATTGAAAAACTTCCCGATGGCTATCACACTGATATTAGCGCGGGTCAATCCAATTTTTCTGGTGGCGAACGCCAACGTTTATCTATCGCCCGTGCGATAGTCCGTGACGCGCCGATTTTGATTTTGGACGAGCCGACTTCGGCACTGGATTCCGTGTCAGAGACCGCGATTCGCCAAGCCTTGGCAGATTTATCCAAAGGTCGCACAACATTGGTAATCGCCCATCGTTTGTCAACGATTTTGGATGCCGACCAGATTGTCGTGATGCAGGAGGGTAGGATAGTCGATCAGGGCAAACATGCCGAATTGATTAAACGCGATGGGATTTACAATACTTTGTATGAATTGCAATTTAATCAAAAATCTATCAAAGCTACGCCTAAAGATGATGAAAAACAACCCACCAAAAAAACGGGCGGGTTTTTGTCCGCGTGGCGGGATTTTTTGAATGAGAAGAATTAGGGTTGGTTTTTATACCAACGTGCCAAAATTTCCACATCTATTCCGATAAAATACAACACCAGAGTCGCTAGGTTCTTTGTCCCGCGTTTTAGCCAACCTTCATTTGTGAATTTATCCGCCCGTGTTATGGCGTTAAACTCAAGGCGGGTATAATTGCGCCCTATTTTACGGGCGATTGCGACATCTTCCATCAGGCTTATTTGCGGATAACCGCCGATTTCGTGATAATAATCGCGTGAAATTAACAGGGTTTGGTCGCCGTAGGGCAGGGCAAAAACGGCGGAACGCAGGTTCGCCCAGCCCGCAACAAAACGGGGGCGAATCCCACCAACATCAAACCGCAACCGCCCATAGCCCGCGCGATTGTGGTTCGTTTTATCGCTGATATGTTGGATAACAGCCGCGCTCCAATCCGCCGATAAACAGGTATCGGCGTGGATAAAGAGCAGCCACGTGCCTTTGGCTTTATCCGCACCCGCGTGTAGCTGTCGCCCGCGCCCTTTATCGGTGCGGACAATCCGCCCCCCCCAGTCATCGGCGATTTTCAGGGTGGCATCGGTGGAGCCTCCATCGGCGATTATCACCTCGGCAAGCAAGGCATTTGGCAAGGCTTCCATCAATGCGTTCAGGCTGGCGGGCAAGCTGGCTTGGGCATTCAGGGTTGGGATAATAATGGTTAGAGGGGCAGGCATGAGGGGTGTATTAGTGTATCTGTTGGCTGGTGTCAATTATTTGAGTGGTTATTTCGTGCGCAAGTGTTTATATGTTTGATAAAGGGAAATCACTTTGGGATTGTGGTGGTGAAAATAATGGCAAAAATAATGACTTTAAAGACTGAAAAAAATACAGAAAAAAAGACTGAAAACCGAGCGATTTTGCATATTACGGGCAAGGATGCTTTTGCCTTTCTGCAAGGGCTTATCACCAATGATATGGCGAAAACCGTTATGAATAATAATGGGAATAATGCTGGAAATAATAGCGGGCTGGTCTATACCGCGTTGCTCTCCCCGCAGGGGAAGTATCTGTTTGATTTCTTTGTTTTAGAGGATAGAGGGGATTATTTGGGCACGGGTTATTTGATTGATATTGCCGCGGAATGCGCCGATGGATTTTGCCAAAGGCTGACTATGTATAAATTACGCGCCGATGTGCAGATTGAAAAAACCATCGGTTGGGTCGCCCGTGGGCTGGGTGATAAAACGGAGGGTGCAACCGCGCACCCCGACCCGCGGCATGGTTCGCTGGGTTGGCGTAGCTATCATTTTGATGCGCCGCCCCCGTCATCTGATACGGATTGGAACGCGCTTTATGTACGTCATTTAATCCCCAAAACGGGGGTAGAATTGATAGCGAATGAAACCTATATTTTGGAGGCAGGGTTTGAACGTTTGAACGGGGTGGATTTTCAAAAGGGTTGTTATGTTGGGCAAGAGGTCACCGCACGGATGAAGCACAAAACCACTCTGCGTAAGGGTTTGGCACGGGTGCGGTTGGACGGTGTGGTTGCTATCGGCACGGATATTATGGCGGGCGGTAAATCCATCGGCAAAGTGCTGTCCCAAGCGGATGGTTGCGCCATAGCCCACCTGCGGTTTGAACAGGCAAAGGGAGAGATGGTGGCTGGCGGGGTTTTAGTTGTTAGTTATTAGTTGTTAGTTGTTAGTGATTGGTTATTAGGGATTGGAGGTTCGTTATTAGAGGTTAAGGGCAGAGGTTTTTTGTTGCGCCCTCACTTCGTGGCAAGCCACTTCGTTCGGTCGCCCGCCCGCCCACCCCTCCTGCGGAGAGCTGGACGGTTTTTTTTGGCTGGGGGTTTGGCTCAGCGTCTTGTATATAGTCTAAATAAATTTATAGAAAACCTATCACCAATTCCCAAGTATTCTAAACAAATAATCCACTCTATCGTCTTGTTATTCCAGATAGTAAATTTATAGAATCCCTAGCGTCTTGTAACCAAAGGGCTTTTGGCATGCTCCCGCGAAGCGGGGGCTACGCACAAAAGACCATGCTGGTCGGCATTCGCGTAGCGATGACGAAGACCCGCAAGGGCTAAAAAAACTAATAACTAATAACTAACAACTAACAACTATTAACTATCCAAAACCAACTTACAAAACGGATCAAAAATCTCCCCATTCGCCGCCAGCAAAATCGCGGGAGTCTTATCCTCTTTATCATCGGCGCTGTCTATCCATTTGCTCATCCCGCCCGCCTCTTGCAACACCATCAAACCAGCCGCCACCTGCACGGGTGTAGCCGTACTCTGCAAAAACCCGTCAAACCGCCCCATCGCCAGCCACACCAATCCCAAACAAGATGCCTCTAACATCCGCAATCCCCCGCCCCGCGCCGATATCCGTGCCTGCATAGCCCGCATCCATTCCCCCTGCGCCACGCCACCATCGCCCGCATCGGTTAAAGCAAACACGCATTGCCCAACATCACGCCGCGCCGATACGCGAATCCTCTGATCATTTAACCACGCACCCGCGCCGCGCTCCGCCACATACAACTCATCACTGATAGGATTGTAAATCACCGATGCAACCACCGCCCCGCGATGTTCCAACGCCACAGAAATCGCCCAAAACGGCAGAGCATGGGTGAAATTAACCACCCCATCCAAGGGTGCGACAATCCACCGCCGCGTTGGATCAACCCCCGCGATATTTTGCACACCATCGGTATAACCGTATGTCTCACGGGCTTCAAACAATGCCTCTTGCAGGTATTCACCTGTCCGTGCCTTCGCCTTATCGGTGAAATCGGCCGTGCCTTTGGGGGTGGATTGCAGTTTTTCCACCTCGTTAAAATCACGCAAAAGCCCACGCGCCGCGCGTCTTATCACCTTCATCATTACATTGATATTTGCCGACCATTGCGCCATAATTTTGCCTTTTTTATTTTTGCGTATATGCTGTTTTTACACAAAACCCAAGGGCAAACTCGTCCGTTTTGCCACATAACCCGCATTAACCCACATTAACCCGTATTAACCCGCTTGCCTTGCCCGCCGATTCCATGTATAGTAAGCAAAGAGAGGGGGCGCGGGCAAAGCTGTCGCCAACTCGGTCAGATCCGGAAGGAAGCAGCCGTAACGAATTGTTTTTGGGTCGCTACCCCCTCTCGTTTTGTTGTATAGTTTAGGTCAGATGAGCATCGAGCCCCCCGCATATCAAGTTTTGGCGCGTAAATATCGCCCTGCCAGTTTTGCCGATTTAATCGGGCAGGACACGATGGTGCGTACTTTGAAAAACGCCTTTGATTCAGACCGTATTGCCCATGCGTTTATCCTTACGGGTGTGCGTGGGGTTGGCAAAACCACGACCGCTCGGATTATCGCCAAGGGGTTGAATTGCATTGGCAAGGATGGCAAAGGCGGCGCGACTGTCGCGCCCTGTGGCAGCTGCGAGCCGTGTGTTGCTATCGCCCAAGGTCGCCATGTGGATGTGTTAGAGATGGACGCGGCATCGCGCACTGGCGTTGATAATATCCGCGAGATTATCGATTCGGTGCATTATCGTGCAGCCTCTGCCCGTTATAAGATTTATATTATTGATGAGGTTCATATGCTCTCATCCAGCGCGTTTAATGCGTTGTTAAAAACCTTGGAAGAACCGCCCGCCCATGTGAAATTCATCTTTGCCACGACAGAGATTCGCAAAATCCCGATTACCGTGATGTCGCGGTGTCAAAGGTTTGATTTGCGCAGGATAGAGGCGGAAGTTATGGCGGAATTTCTGCAAAAAATCGCCAAGGCTGAGAAGGCAAAGATAGAACCAGACGCACTGGCTTTGCTGATTCGCGCGGGCGAGGGCTCTGTTCGCGATGCTTTGTCGCTGTTGGATCAAGCGATTGCTCATAGCAATTCCGATATAAAAGCGGATAAATTGCGCACGATGCTGGGGTTTGCCGATCGCGGGCGGACGCTGGATTTGTTTCATTTTATTATGCAAGGGGATGCGCAATCTGCGCTGGCGGAATTGGCGGAACAATCGGCGCAAGGTGCCGACCCGATGGCGATTTTGTCCGATTTGGCAGAGGTGACGCACTGGATTTCCGTGGTGAAACTATCGCCAGAGGCGGCGAAAGACCCAACCATTTCCCCCGATGTGCGCGACCGTGGGTTGCAAGCGGCAGAGGCCTTGGCTATGCGTGGATTGGCGCGGATGTGGCAGATGTTATTAAAGGCGTTAAAGGAAATAAAGGACGCGCCGAATGCGTTAATGGCGGCGGAGATGGCGATAATTCGCCTGACTCATATTGCCGATTTGCCCAGCCCTGATGAGATTATAGGGTTGTTAAAGGCGCAAGAACAGGTCGCACCTGAAGGTGGGGGTGCGGGTGAAGCCACGCCCAAAGCCGTATCTAAAAAAACGCAAACACCTGTGGCAAAGTCCGAACCTGTTGCCGAGTCCAAGCCAGAGTCTAAACCAGAGTCTAGCCAGTCCGCACAAACGACCCCGCAATCTGTACCTGATTCTACCCCTGAACCTACCGCCTCTTTATCACAAGAACCGCAACCAGATTCACAAACCGAACCCGCCACTCTTGTCGCTATCCAAGGTGGCACGAATGGCAACGCGGCACTAGACTCCGCACCCGACCCAAACTCCGACCCCAACAAAGCCTTCACCGATTTTGCCCAAGTCGTTGCCCTTATCCGTGCGAAAAACGATATTCCCCTGCTTTACGAAGTGGAAACCCACCTGCGTCTTGTCAGCTATAAACCCGGGCGGATTGAATTCCAACCCACGCCGACTGCCGCCAAAGATTTGTCGCAATTATTGTCGCAACGTTTGAAACTCTGGACGGGGCATCGTTGGGGGGTCAGTATCGTGGGGCAGGGCGGTGGTGAAACTATTGCCGAGCAAAACCAAGCCCGCCAATCCACGCAACGCGAACAGGTGAAAACCCATCCGTTGGTTGCCGCCGCGATGGAAGTGTTTGCGGGGGCCGAGATTGTGAAAGTTCATCCTGTTAGTGAAAAATCGTTTGAGACCGCGCAAACGGATAATTTTGACGCACCCGATAATTTTGTTACGGATGACGCGGATGATATTGACGATGAAACATGGGATGCGTTTGAATAACGCGTCTTTACACCTTAAAAATATTTCTTAAACCCAAATGAACTCGCCCAACAAAGACATAGACCACCTGATTCAACTGATGGCAAAACTGCCGGGCTTTGGCCCGCGTTCGGCCCGCCGTGCTGTCCTGCATCTGGTGAAAAAACGCGATGTTTTGCTTGCACCTTTGGCGGATAGCCTGTTAAATGTCGCCTCCCGCGTTGGCGAATGTGCGGTCTGTGGCAATTTATCCACCGCCGATAAATGCGATATTTGCACCGACCCGCGCCGTGCCAACGGGCAGATTTGCGTGATAGAGGATGTGTCGGATTTATGGGCGATGGAACGCTCAAATATGTATCGGGGCGCGTATCATATCCTTGGCGGAGTGTTGTCCGCGTTAGACCATATCGGCCCAGAAGAGCTGCGCATTCCGTTGTTATTGGAACGGGTTCAGGGCGGTATTACAGAGGTTATTTTGGCATTAAACGCCACGATTGACGGGCAGACAACCGCGCATTATATTGCCGACCAGTTGCAGGAAAGCGGGCTGGTGATTACCACTCTGGCACAGGGGATTCCGATTGGCGGAGAGCTGGATTATCTGGATGACGGCACGATAAACGAAGCGTTTCGGGCACGACGCAGCCTTTAATTTAGGGGCTAGTTTTTTTCGCGATATTCTCACGATGCGCCACATACAAAGTGGATAGCGTAATAATCACCGCCCCCAAAACCGTTGCCACGCTTGGCACTTCGGCAAACAAAAAATACCCGGCAATCCCAATGAAAACCAACCGCAGATAGGAAATCGGGGCAATCACCGCAGCCTCGCCAAAACGATAGGCTTGGATATCGCAAAACTGGCGCATCACGCCAACGATAATCACTAAAACCAGCCACCCCCAAATCACCCAGCCAGTCGGCATTACAAAATGCCCCTGCACCAAAATCAGCGAAAATATCGCCGTGATAACACTGGCAGAGGCAACTGTGCTGAGGACTCCATCCTTATCCGCCAGCCCACGCGACATAATCAGGGCAGAGGCGTAAAACAAAGAACTGCCCAACGCCGACAAAACCCCCAAAGGCGGCAGTTGCGTATCAGGGCGCAGAAAAATCAGCACCCCCAGAAAGCCCACGGCTATCGCCCCCGCCCGACGTAGACCGATTTTCTCCCCATGGATAAAAATCGATAGAATCGCCGCGAAAATCGGGGCGGTGAAAAATATCGCGCTGACCGCGGCAAGGGGCACATTGGCTATCGCATAAAACCCAAAATGCGTCGCCAAAGCGATAAACAACCCCCGCAAAACATGGCGTTTGGGTTGAGAAAACCGCACCTGCCCGCGCAGTCCAGAAAACATCATTAACGTCAGCCCGCCGACCAAAACCGTCACCCAAAACCGTATCAGAACAATCATTCGCGTGTCCATGTATTCGGCCGTGCCACGAATGGCTACGGTAATCACGCTGGCGGCAATCACCGCGGCAAAAGCCCAGATAAACCCGCGCATAACGTCAGTTTTATTCGGTTGTCGTGGCGGTATTATTTTGGGCATAAGGGCGGGGGTTTCCTAAAGAACATATCCCCAATCAAACACGGATAGCGATTATTGTCAAGCGACTGTTAATCACAGGGCTGGCAAATCGTGCGTAAATATCGTAAGTGCAAGCTATGAATATGCAGCAACATAAACAAACGGCGGCCCAGTGGTTTGCCGATTTACGCGATGATATTTGCACGGCTTTTGAGGATTTGGAGGACGCACAAATCATCGGTGCCTTGGCAGATCGTCCAGCGGGGCGGTTTATCCGCAAAGAAACACGCGGTGCGCAAGGCGGCGGAGGGCAGATGGCAAGCTTTAAAAACGGGCGGTTATTTGAAAAGGTTGGGGTGAATATATCCACCGTTTATGGGCAGTTATCGCCCGCCGCCCGTGCGTTAATGGGCGCGGATAAAGCGGTTGCGTTTGATGAAAACGGCGATTTTTGGGCGGCTGGGATTTCTTTGGTAGCCCATATGAACAGCCCCCATTGCCCCGCCGTTCATATGAATACGCGGATGTTTTGCGCGGCGGATACCTATTGGTTTGGTGGCGGGTGTGATTTGAATCCGATGATTGAAAACCCCGCCGATACCGCCCATTTTCACGAGGTATTAAAGACCGCGTGTGATGCCTATGATGCGGATTATTATACCAAGTTTAAGGCTTGGGCGGATTCGTATTTTATGCTGCCCCATCGCGGCGAAGCCCGTGGAGTTGGCGGGATATTCTTTGATAATTTGAACACGGGCGATTGGGCGCACGATTTTGCTTTTACTCGCGCGGTTGGCAAGGCGTTTTTATTGGCCTACGCACCTATTATTCATAAACGGCGGCTTATGGACTGGACGGAGGCCGAACGAGAAGTTCAATTACACAAACGCGGGCGGTATGTGGAGTTTAATTTATTGTATGATAGGGGCACCCAGTTCGGCTTGCAATCGGGGCATGATGCCGATGCGGTGTTAATGAGCATGCCGCCAGTGGCAATGTGGGGTTAGGGTTTTATATTTAACACATCACAGGCTTTCACGCACACCCCGTTAAAATCCACATCATAATCATTATAATTCACCAGCATATCGCCCCAAGCGGTGTGGCGTTTGCGCAAACCCTCTGGCATTGGCTCGGTTGTAATACCAGCATGTTTTGCCATACCCGTTAAGACTCGAATAAGGGAGGTATCATCCAGCCACGCACCAATATAAAACCGCTTATCCTGCCCACCATCTTGTCCAATAACAACCGCCGCGCCGTCAACAGTTGCCTCTATCACCGCTCCATTCACCGCCAAATCCTCCATCCATTTTTTCACAAACCCGCCGTTTGCTAAGGCAATTTGCACATTCGGGCGCAGGGTTGCGACACGCAAAACCTGCACATCCAGCCCGTCAATATCCGGGGCGTTTGTGTTTGTCATCATCCCCCCCACCTTACTGGCGAACCGCGGACCATAGACGATTACAGCATCGCTGGTATTCAGAGCCTGTGTGAAATCCGCCTCTGCCTGCATTAACGCGGGGATAATAATCAACCGCCGCCCTTTGATTTCATCAGCCTCTGCGGGGATGATATCAACCGAAAGCCCCAAACGGCGCAACGCCCGATAGGTATCAAAAACCACGCGGAAATAATCAAAATCGCGCCCTTGGGGTTGCACATCCCACGCCCATTGCGATGGATAATCAAACACCAACGCGATATCCGCACGGGGGGTCGTGCCTATATCGCCCAATTCTGCCAGCTCCTGCCCGACCCGCGTTACCTCTGCCAAACCCTCCGCGTCCGAGCCATCACTGCGCAATAATCCCGCGTGCATTTGTTCTTGGGCAAACCCCGCCTGTCGCCAGCGAAAGAAGGATACGACTTCTGCGCCGTGGGCAAAAGCCTCCCACGTCCATAATCGCACCATACCCGCCTTGGGAATAGGATTCCACGCAGCCCAATTCACCGGGCCGGGCTGTTGTTCCATCACCCACCATCGCCCGCGCCCGACGGCTCGGTATAAATCGTGGTGGAAGGCTTGGAAATCGGGGTCGCCTTGGGTGTAGAAACGGGCTTTCCAATCGTCATTATCCTCTAACGCCTCTTCCAAAAAGCCCAAAGGATAACTGTCCCAACTGGCGATATCCAAATCCGCACCGACTTCATAATGGTCAAAATCGGTGACTCGTCCCATGTAATTATGAATAAGCGGGGCGTTGGAATGGGCGCGAATCGCGTCGGCTTGGGCGCGGTTGAAGGCAACGACTTGGGCGGAAGAGTATCGGCCGAAATCCCACGCGTGGGCGGGGTTAGGTTCGGTGACACAGATATTCGGCAAGTCTATCTGGGTGAAATCATCATAGTCCATTGACCAAAACACATTGCCCCATGCGCGATTTAACGCATCTATGGATTGATATTTTTGCGCCAGCCAATCGCGAAAGCCGTTTTTCGCCGCGGGGGAATAAGACTGCGTCGTGTTATGACAGCCATATTCGTTATCAATTTGCCACGCGGTAATATGCGGATTTTTGCCATATCGGGTTGCCAGAACGCGGGCAATACGGGCGGCTTGGTCGCGATAGGGTAGGTGGGAAAAGCAATAATGACGGCGCGAGCCGAATCCTCGCGTTTGTCCATCGCGTCCGTGGGCGAGCATATCGGGGTATTTATCCACCATCCACCGAGGCGGAGTGGCGGTGGGAGTGCCAAGGACTATGTTTAATCCCGCCTGTCCTAGGGTGTCAATCGCGCTATCCAGCCAGTCCCAAGTGAAAGTGTCAGGGCTGGGTTCAATCCGCGACCACGCGAATTCGCCAATCCGCACGACAGAGATGTTTGCCTTGCGCATACGCGCGGCATCCTGCGCCCAATCGCTGGGAGTCCAATGTTCGGGGTAGTAGCAAACGCCGGTTTTCATAGTTGTTAGTTGTTAGTTATTAGTTATTAGTGATTAGTGATTAGTGATTAGTGGTTAGTGATTAGTGATTAGTGATTAGTGATTAGTGATTAGTGATTAGTGATTAGTGATTTGGTGCTAGGGTGTTTCCTTACGCTAAATATGCCCATCGGCCAATGAAGGAAGACCATTGACCCCATACATATCCTTATTACTTGCATTAAACTCAGGCTTCCTTTGTAAGCGAAGGTTTTCTAGGTTATAAAGTTTCCAATTTACAGGAATGGATACATCTTTATTATTGCGTTGTAATTTCTCAATTTCAAAACTAACCATTAAATGCATGGCATCGTGCATAATTTTTGTATTTTCTGATGCTTGAATATAAAAAGTGCGTAGTGCAGAATTTATACTTTTTATATTATACGTTTTACACTCTAAATATATTTTTTCACCATTCGGTCTTTCAATTAATATATCAGGATAACCTGCTGGTTGCTTTTTCCCTTTAGAAGTCTGTGGGGTATTTGCTGTAAATCCATTTTTACTCAAGGCTTTTTTTACAAAATCTTCAATTTTATTTCCTACTTCATTAGGACGATTTTTATACATACCTTTTCTATGTGCATCTCTCATAGCTTGATTACACACACGTTTCAAAATCTCTAATAATGCCACATTTTCTTGATTATTTTCATCAAACGGTAAAATCCTGTGTCCCGATATTGCCTTTACAAGAACTGGAAAAGGTACATCCTTCAAAGGCTGCATAAATTTCCTTACTGTTTCTTCTAAATCGTTAACATAATCATCACTCATTTTATTTCCCCTCTGGTTTTTGAAAAATAAGAATATATTCTTTTTGCATAATGTTATAAAGTCCATAAATAATTTTATCAATTTTTTTAACCAGCTTAAACCCAATTTGCTCACAATATTTTACTGCCTTATCGGTTGTGTGGATTTCTTGACCTTGATAGGTAACGTTTCCAACTATTATCACGCAATACTTGCCTTTTTTCAACACCCTAAACATTTCGCTATATGCCTTTTCCATATCGCCATCATAAAGGGCAAATTTATCAAACCCTGCCCCACGCACACCAATAAAATGGTCTTTGATTTTATCCGTATCAAACCCCATTGCTTTTAGAGCATGAGCATCATTGGCAACATAATTTAATGCTATTGAATAAGGCGGGGAGGTAATAATTCCATCAACCGACTCATCATCACATCCTATATGTCGGGCATCCCCTTTGGCAATTTTTGCTGTACCTATTTCAAGTTTATGGTCATCAATAGCTTTTTTATAATCTTGAACTGATTTCAACATTTTAATGGCATCATTTACATAGGCAGTTTCAAAGTTTTTACCTCGTCTTGTCTGGTCGCTATGTGCCATCATTCTAGCCACCTCGTAAAAATTTACGACCTTTTCATTCGTTGAGGGTCGTCCTTTTTGTGCCATTAAATAACCATCTTGGTAGCGTTCAATCTCTTCAACAGCACCGACTGACTGTGTCTTTACTTTTGAAATAAGCACACATAAGGGGCTAACATCTATACCTATAGAATCAATACCCAATATCTGAGCCTCTAATACAGACGTCCCACTGCCAACAAAAGGATCAAGTAAAACATCGCCTTTTTTTAATTTGATAACATTCATAAGCGCACGAATCATCTGGGGATGAAACTTGCCCTTATAGGGATATATCCAGTGTGTAAGATATTGGTTGGGGGATTTTGTTTGATTGTATTTTTGTAAATGAAAGTAATCAGAATCCTCGCCATTAACGTTTTTGAAATACGCTAGGCGTTTTTTCATTCCATTTTGATATTTATCAGATGGTAGGCTGAAAGTGCGAAAATCGTCAGAAACTTCGGATTTATCTGAAAACGAATTTAGCTCTAATTCCGCTAAAGAAAGTTCATAGATAAATTGTATATTGTCAAGAAGTTTTAGTTGCATAAGGATTACCTATAAAGTTTGTGGTTTGTAAAAGTGCAATTAAACTAAAAACAATGTTATTGCAAGCCCAAAAATCATTCGCAACTAATCACTAATCACTAAAAACCGGTTCATCCACACCAACCCCCACCCCCGTCAGCTCAAAGGTAAAACCCGCTTGCCCCTGTTTTACATCACCCTCTGCCATCCCCTCGGCCGCGCTGGTGATAAACAACCGCGCCATATCGCCGCCGCCAAAGGCTGGGCAAGTCGCCTGAACAGCTGGCACTTTATGCGCCGCCACAAACCGCCCGTTCGTATCATAGCACGCAACCCGCCCCGCGCCCCACTGCGCATTCCACAGATTGCCCGCCGCATCAATTATCGCGCCATCGGGCAATAACGCCTCGCCTCGTAAATCCACGAAAACCTGCGGTTCTTCACAGGGCCAACCCTGCCCATCCAACGCAACTCGCATAATCTGGTGCGTCGGGGTATCGGCGAAATACGCGCACCCCCCATCGGGGGCAAAACATATTGCATTCGGCACGGTCAACCCCGCGTACAGCCGCCGCAACTGCCCGCGATAATAGCGGTAAATCGCGCCCGCCCCAGACTCCAACCCGCGCCCCATTGTGCCAATCCAAAACCCACCTTGGCGATCAACCCGCCCGTCATTGGAACGGGTGCGTGGGTTATCTGCCTCCAATGCGATTATAGGCTTGCAGGTTTTATCGTGCAAATCAAAGATAAACAGGTCTTTGTCAGAGGCTATGATAATCCGCCTCTCATCAATAATTCCAGCCGCCGACACGGTATTATCAAACCGATAGGTTCGCGTGGTGGGGATATCAACCCGCCTCTCAAACAAAAACCGCGTGTTAATATCAAACCAGAGCAGGGTTTGACGCAACGGATGCCACAACGCACCTTCGCCTAATTGACAGTGGGTGTTATCAAAAATCATAATAAATCGTATGCCCGTTTGATTGCCCGTGCAGCCTCGCGTAACTCTTCGGCGGTCATGCCCGTTTTGTAAAGAACCGAGCCCACGCCAAATCCGTTTGCCCCCGCCTTGTGCCATTCGGCAAAATTATCGGGGGAGACTCCGCCAACCGCATAGCATTGCGTGTCTTTTGGCAATACCGCACGGAATGCGGTGAGGCCCTTGGTGGTTATGATTTCCGCAGGGAAGAGCTTTAATCCATCCGCGCCCCAATGCAGGGCGTTTATCGCTTCGCTTGGGGTCATAACGCCAGGGTAGGATTGCATTTTATAGTTTTTGGTCGCCTTTATCACCGCTTCATCGCAGTTTGGCGATACGATAAACTGCCCGCCGATTAGTTTGATGTCCGCCACTTGTTCGGTGGTTAGCACCGTACCCGCGCCTATCATCGCGGTTGGGCAGGCTTGCACCATTTTGCCGATTGATGTGGTCGCGTCTGGCGAGTTCATCGGGACTTCTATCATCGTAATTCCCTCTTCCACCAGTATTTGGGCGTGGGTGATTGCGTCCTTTGGCGTGATCCCACGTAAAATAGCAATAATGTTTCGGGTCATGGGGATTCCTTTATGATGGTTTTATAAATACCGTGTAGGCCTTTTATCGTTGTGGATTGCACGGTGTGTTGCTGATGTTTTATTCCGAGTGCGTCCAGAACGCGGGCGTAAAGGTTGGATAAGTCCTCCGCCCCGATAATGATAATCGGGGGGTTTTGTTGGTTTGTGGTTTGCGTGCCAATTTGCGTTCCAATTTCTGTTCCAATCAGCGCACCAGACAGGTGCGATTGCCCGGTTTTATCGCCGTTTAACAAATCCCTCGCGCGAATTTGAAAGAGGTTTTTTAGCAAGGATTCAGGGTGTTTCACTGCCTCCATCGCCGCCTCCAAAAACACCTTATCATCCCAGTTTTGCCTATCATACATAGAATGTTTCAGCACAGAGTGGTTTGATATCAGTGAAAAAACCTCCCCCGTTAGAACCGTATGAAACCCAGTAATCGCGCCGTTTTCCACCCGCACCCATTTGGAATGAGTCCCAGGCAAAACGATTTGTCCGTTAAAATCGGGGTGCTCGCACAGAAACCCACGGATTTGGGTTTCCTCACCCCGCATCACATCGGGCGGGTTTTCCTGCATTAACCCCGCCGCTATCCAAACACGCAAACGCGGGTTGCGGGTTTTTATTTTGATAGTTTGGGCGTGGGTCGTGGTTGGCACGGATTGATAAGGAGCCTCTTGCCAGCCTTGTTTCGCCCCGACCATGCCACAGGCTATTATCGGCGCGGGGGTGTCGGCTAACCAATCGCCGATATGGGCGAGCAACGCGGGCTCAAACGCCTCCGTGTTCAGGTTCGCCATACCGTCCGCGGTGGCACGATGGGCAAGGATGCACTCATCATCCATCGCCCAAGCCCGCAGGTGAGTCGTTCCCCAATCAAGTGCTATCCATTTGGGGGCTATCCATGTGGGTTTGTGTTTCATAGGAGTGTTTTAATGGATTTGGGCGGGGTTGTAAAGATTAGGGATTAAACAGCCCCACCATCGACAATCAGCATCTGCCCCGTCATCATCTTTGACGCATTGGATGCCAGAAATAAAGTCGGCTCTACCATATCATCAGCCATTAAATGCTCGGGCAGACATTGGCGATCAAGGTGCTTTGCCAAACCCTCTGGCGTTGCCCATTTGTCCATCTGCTTTTGCGTTAAAACCCAACCAGGCACCAGCGTATTCACGCGGATATTATCCACCCCCAGCTCCCGCGCCAAAACACGGGTCATGCCAGATATCCCTGCGTTCGCGGTTGTATAGGCGGCAAAGCCCGCTTGCCCCATAAGATAGCTAATCGAAGAATAATTGATAATCGCACCGCCGCCGCGTTTGCGCATCTTTGGTGCCACCCATTGCGATGTGAAAAAATACGGACGCAGATTAACCGCGTGGTTTTTATCCCAATCATCTACGGTCGTCTCAGCAATCGTATGGCGCACATCATTGCCCGCATTATTGACCAGAACATCTATCGCACCATTGACCTCTTCGGCGGTTTGCATTGCGGTTTGCAACGCGTCAATATCGCTGATATCGCATGGAATAAAGGTGGGCGTGGTAAAATCCCGCCCCATTTGTTTGACAAAATCGGTGGCGTCAGAGCGTTGAATAAAGCTCACCTTTGCCCCTTGCCCCAGAAATCCAGCCGTTAAGGCGGCGCCTATGCCAGAGCCCCCGCCAGTGATAAAAACGTGTTTATCCTTTAGGTCGTGAAAGGTTGCGTGTGGTTTGTGGGTCATTTTATCCTCCTATAACACCAGTGAAAACGTAAGTGGAACACGGCATTTGCCAAGGCAACACCAATCCGTGGTTTAATAAATATCCGCCGTTTAGCCGTGCCACTCCATCCTTCATCAGGGGCGCACCGCGTGAGAGTGTTGGGCATTCCGCCGCATTCACCCATTTAATCGTATAATCCTTTGTAGCATCCAGCCCCTCTAATCGCAAGGGGCGCGGGGAAATCTGGGCAGAGGTCGCGATTTTATTAACAAACAGAGCAAACCGCGAGGCATCGCGTGACAGATGCAACCCTGCCAAAACGGCAGTATCCGCGCTGGTAATCCGCAAAACATCCGCGTCCATCAGCCAATCGCGGTTATCCTTCCACCACTGGGTTATTTCACGCAATTTCTCGGTATCGGGAGCGGTCAGCTCTCGCGGGTCCATTTCAAAGCCAAAATGCCCCTGCGTCGCAACCCACGCACGGAATGACAGCGATAAAATACGACCAGAGGTATGGCATTGGGCTGGTCCAACATGGCTGCCCATAACGCTCGCCGGTAGGAAAGTTGCGGCACTGCGTTGAATACGGGCGCGTTCCAGAGCATCGTTGCTATCGGATAGCCAAACGCGATGGGTACGTGCCAAAATACCGTAATCGGCGCGACCCCCGCCAGAGGCACAGGTTTCAATCTCAACGGCGGGATGTTTTGCCCGCAAGCGGTCTAGCAAGGCGTAGGTTGCCCGGGTTTGCGCCGCGTCCGCGTAAGGCAAAACGCGGTTATGGTCCCATTTTATATAATCAATCGGGTACTCGGTTAATAAGGCGGATATGGCGTTAAAGATATAATCGCCAACCTCGGCCATTGCCATATTCAGCACCAATTGCCCGCGTCCAAGCGGCTGGTCATCCGCACCCAAAACCCAATCGGGATGGGCTTTATAGGTTTGGGATTGTGGGTTTATCATTTCAGGCTCTACCCACAAACCGAATTCCATGCCTTGGTTGTGGATATGGGTAATTAGGGGCGACAATCCATCGGGGTATTTGCGCCTATCCACCTGCCAATCACCCAGCGAAGTGGTATCATCATCGCGCCCGTTAAACCAGCCGTCATCCAGCACAAACCGTTCCGCGCCCAGAGCGGCGGCCTTGGTTGCTATGGTTTTTAGCTCGGTTATATTGTGGTTAAAATAAACCGATTCCCAGCAGTTATAATGGACCGGGCGGGGTTTTTTAGGGTTGGGTAGGGCGATAATTTCATCACGGACATGCCGCCCGAAAGCGCGGGCAATACCGTTCAAACCCGTGGCATAACTTAGGTAAAGCGGGGCGGTTTCAAAGGCGTGTCCTGCGGTCGTTTCACTACCCCAAGCCGCGCCGAATTGGATTTGACGGCGACCATCGGCCAATTCTTCTGCCACCATGCGATGCCCGCCAGACCAGCCATAGTGAAAGCCATAAACATCGCCACTGCGCACCGCGCATCCGTTTTGTGCGTCTGCGTGTTCAGCTAGTATTAACGCGGGGAAATGCTCGTGTCCGCTGCGCCCTGTGCGGTTATCGCGGGTGCGTGCGCCTGCCTGCCATTGGGTGTGGATTTCTTGGAATTCGCCACACCAACGCCCGCCGTAATCTATGATATGGGGGCAATGTTGGGGTGCGGGGATAGCGGGTGCGGTCAGCCAATCCAGATAAATCGGGGTGGCGGAGGCTAGGGTTGCTTGGGCGATTATCACCGCGCTGTTTGGGTTGGATTGAAAAATGGCGCAGTAGGTTAGTCCGGCGGTTTTATCGGTATAAAACAGAGTTAAACGGGTGGTGTTTTTGGTGTGTGTTTGTTCGATGCGGTCAAAGATAAACTGGGGGTGATAGCCCGCGCCGTTATGTTGGCGCATCACCAGCCCTGCCTGTCCAGCAAAGCCCCTGCGAACCTCTGGACAAATTGACAAAGGCGGAGTTTCATCCAGCATCCCGCCCGTTATATCAATATTGCCCGCCCGCGCGATGGTATCGGGGCAGGTATCGGGTGGCAAGGACGCACCCCAATAGGCTATGGTTGCCAGTGCATCCGTATTGCCCGCCAATATTAGGGTTTGCCCTAGGCTATCTATTCGCCAAGTTTGCATCATAGGGGTGTGATAGGGGGTTTTGTGGCGATTGTAAATAACGATTAACGATTAACGATTAATGATTAATGATTAATGATTAACGATTAACGGATTAGCCCTTCGGGTCTTCGTCATCGCTTACGCGAGTGCCGATCAGCGTGGTCTTTTGTGCGTAGCCCTCACGTTGTGAGGGCATGCCAAAAGCCCTTTGGTTTCAAGACGATAGATTCTTTATAAATTTACTATCTGGAATAACAAGACGTTAGATTGGATTATTTGCAAAGAATACTTGGGAAGTGGCGATGGGCTATTTCTAAATTTATTTAGACACTATACAAGACGCTGAGCCAAACCCCAGCCAAAAAATAGCCCGTCCAGCTCTCCGCAGGAGGGGTGGGCGGGCGGGCGACATTTCGAAGTGGCTTGCCACGAGGAAATGGCGCAACAAAAAACCTCTGCCCTTAACTTCCAATACCTAACCCCTAATCCAAAATAACCAATCACTAATAACCAATCACTAATAACTAACAACTAAAAAAACCCCGCCCAAAGGCGAGGTTTCTTTTTTTAAACATCAAAGGCGCAGGGGCAAAAACCCAAACCACCCTTTAATACAGGTTTTAATAAACGCTGCCACGAACCTTTTCTAACCGATCTAAAATAGCATCCAGACGTTCAGGCTTTACCATAAACTCTTGAAACCCTTCCATACCAGCCTTTGCCATCTCTGCTGGTGCATCACGGTCAAAGAATTGAGCAATTCCGCCCGTCGTCCCAGACAGCATTCCAAACCCAGCCTCAATGAAAACATCATCGGCAATCTCTGAGTTTTTATTAATAGGCAACTGCCCCAAGGTTTTGTTCATCTCACCTTGAACATCCGCCCGCGCCAAATAAGCAAGGAATTTCTTCGCTTCTACCTTATTTTTTGCATTCGCAGGAATGTGGATTGTGTCCGTCGGAGCTTCTTCTGCTAAAGGCACGCTTGGGTCAATCACGGGGAATTGGAAGAATCCCAATTGATCGTCCGTCAGCCCAGCTTCACGCAACGGAGCAACGGCAAAATTGCCCATCACATACATCGCAGCCTTGCCTTGCACCATTGGCGCAAGCGCCTCTTGCCAACTGAACGCGGCGTGGTTATCGATGAAAAACCCAGCCTCTACCAATTGTCCCCAGTTTTTAAATGTCTCACGCACACGCGGGTCAGTCCAAGCAATTTTACCATTCGTCAGGTCTTGATGAAAGTCAAACCCATTGGTGCGCAGGTTTAAATAATCAAATACCCCTGCCGCAGTCCAAAGATACTTTGTTCCAATAGTAATCGGGGTAATGCCAGCGGCCTTCAAAGCCTCACCCGCGGCGATGAATTCATCCCACGTGCTTGGAGCAGAAATACCGTTCTGGGCAAACAAATCCTTGCGGTAATACACACCCCATTGATAATAAGTATAAGGGACACCCCAGATTTGCCCGTCAATCGTCATAGACCCTTGGGACGCACCCATGCTATCGCCTAAACCATTGTCTTCCCATACGTCATCCACTGGCTCAAACAAGCCCGCCTTAACAAACGGCAGCATGCGATTGCCCGCGTACCAGTTTGCCAAATCCGGCGCGTCAGCCGTTAAAAAGTTACGGATAGAGGTTTTATACCCCTCATGGTCAAACAGATTCCATTTGACGGTGATATCGGGGTTTTCCGCCTGAAACCCGTTGATCAGGTTTTGAAAGGCTTCTTTCGGTGCAGGGTCTGATGTGTCGGTGTTAATGACAAGCTCGCCCGCGAAGGCAGAGGTTGCCAGCACGCTGGCCAGGGCAAACCCCATAAATTTTGTTTTTGTAATCATTGTTTTTCTCCATTTTGATACATAATTTTTAGAACTTATGTTCTAGGTATTGAAAGCTAAACACAAATGCGATAGGGAGTCAATAAAGAAATAGTAAAAAAGAAAGAAAATTTTCATGAGTGGCGTTGAATTAAAAGCAACAAAGAAAAAATATGGCGATATAGAGGTCATTCACGGTGTTGATTTGGTTGTTGAACCAGGCGAGTTCTGCGTGTTTGTCGGGCCTTCTGGCTGTGGCAAATCCACGCTTTTGCGGATGATTGCGGGGCTGGAGGAGACGACCTCTGGGCAGATAACCATAGGCACGCGTGATGTCACCCGTGTTGATGCGGCCGAGCGGGGGATAGCGATGGTGTTTCAGGCCTACGCCCTGTATCCGCATATGACGGTGCGTGAAAATATCGGTTTTGGATTAAAGATGAACGGGGTGAAACGCGCCGAAATCACCCGTAAGGTTGATGAGGTTGCGGGGATTTTGCAACTGCACCCCTATATGGCGCGAAAGCCAAAGGCTCTGTCGGGCGGGCAAAGGCAACGGGTGGCGATTGGGCGCGCGTTGGTCCGCGGACCAGAGGTGTTTTTGTTTGACGAGCCTTTGTCCAACCTTGATGCAGAGCTGCGGGTGGATATGCGCGTGGAAATCGCGCGGTTGCATCAAGAAATCGGTGCCACAATGATTTATGTGACGCATGATCAGGTGGAGGCGATGACTCTGGCGGATAAAATCGTGGTTTTACGCGCGGGTAATGTAGAGCAGATTGGCGATCCGATTGCTTTATATGCCGACCCGAGTAATAAGTTTGTGGCGGGGTTTATCGGCTCGCCCAGTATGAATTTTCTGCAAGGGCGGATTAAACCCACGGGAGCGGTGGATATTCCTGCATTGGGGCGCGGGCATGGGTTAAAACCGCCAAAGGGCGCGGGGGCGGGCGATGTGTTTGTTGGGTTGCGCCCCGAGCATATTAAAATTATCAAAGGCACGGGCGGGTTTAAGGCGGATATTGTCGAACGGCTGGGCGGGGTTAGTTATATTCACGCGGTGGCTGGCAATGGCGAGCGGTTGGTGATAGAGCAAAAAGGCACTTCGACATTAAAGAAGGGTGCCAAGTTGGATATAAAGATTGCGCAGAAGGATGTGTTTTATTTTGATAAAGAGAGTGAGATGCGGGTTCGGTAGGTGTTGGTGATGGAGGGTTGCAACTTACGCGGGGAGTCGCTAGGAGGGGGGATAAACATTATTTTCACACAAGAAAGACCTATGCATGACACACGATAATATCATTGAAACCATCCTAAAAGACAGCGACCATGACCTCAGCCTGTTTTCGGAAGAGGCTGTTAGCGATTTACGAGAAAGGGCTTTTTCAAAACCCTCTGGCGGTAAAGACAGATGGTATGTTAAATGTATCGTTCGGGGCAAGGAGATTCAGCTAAAGCCAGAGGAAATAGTCCGCCAGCTTTATGCGGAAAGGCTTATGAAAGAATATAATTACCCCAGCAATCGCCTTGTGTTTGAATACCCCGTTACGATGGGCAGTACAAAGAAATCTGCGGATATTATCATTCGTGATAAAGACAGACCAGATACGCCATGCATTATTGTTGAAGTAAAAAAACCAAAAGAGAAAGAGGAAAAAGACCAGCTCCGCTCTTATTGCCATGCCACGGGTGCGCAAATAGGGGTATGGACGAATGGTGACGCTAAAAAAATCTCTTATTATAACCGTAAAAACCCGAATTATTTTGAACCTATTACCGAAATTCCCAACGCAGAGCAGAGCCTTTCGGATATACTAAGCGAGCGTTTTACCCTTAGAGACCTGCATATAAAAGATAAACTTGCCACGAAACGCCAATCTTTGAAAGATATTATCAAGGATATGGAGGATGATGTGTTGGCGAATGCTGGGGTTGACGTGTTTGAAGAGGTTTTTAAACTGATATTCACAAAACTTTATGATGAGTTTCTTCGCAAAGATGATAAGCAAAGAATTGAAGATTATCTTGAAGATAAAATTGATGATGATGATGAGAGGGGTGATTTTGAAAAACGTAAAGAATGCCTTGAAAGTTTGGATGACAAAAACTTTAAAGTTATGGAATTTAGAAATACGGGGCAGACGGATTCAGAATTAAAAGCAAAAATCCAAAAGCTGTTTAACAAAGCCCAAGAGCAATGGGTCGGCGTGTTTCCAGAAAATTCAAAATTTGAACTGACGGATAGCCACCTTTCCTTTTGTGTCTCTAATTTGGAGACTGTTAAGCTGTTCAATTCAAATTTGATGGTTATTGATGAAGCCTTTGAATATCTGGTTAATAAATCATCCAAGGGCGAAAAAGGGCAGTATTTTACCCCGCGCCATGTGATTGATATGTGCGTAAGGATGCTGAACCCTAAAAGTGGTGAATATATGATTGACACAGCCTCTGGCAGTTGCGGATTTCCTGTCCATACAGCTTTTGAATTAACGGGTCATCTTTTTACCAACGAGGAAATTTCCCCCGAAGAAAAAGAAGATGTTCTGAAAGTTTTTGGTATTGATTTTGATGAAAAGGCGGTGCGGGTTGCCCGAACACTAAACCTGATTGCGGGCGATGGTGAAACCAATGTTTTGCATTTGAACACATTGGATTTTGGGCGATGGGATGAAAAAACTGAAAAAGACCGTAAGTGGATAAATACCTATGGCAAGGGGTTTGAGCGGTTAAAAAAACGGCGGGCAGAAAAAGATGAAAACAAATTTTTTAAATTTGATATAGTCATGGCAAATCCACCTTTTGCGGGCGATATTAAGGAAGGGCGTATTTTGAGTCAATATGAATTGGGTTTTAAGGATAATGGAAAATTACAAAAAAATGTTGCTCGCGATATTTTGTTTATTGAACGCAACCTTGATTTTTTAAAACCCGGCGGACGCATGGCGATTGTTCTGCCACAGGGACGTTTTAACAATTCATCAGACAAACGTATTCGCAATTTTATTGCCGAACGTTGCCGTATTCTGGCGGTGGTGGGCTTGCATGGCAATACTTTTAAACCCCATACAGGGACAAAAACCAGCGTATTATTTGTGCAGAAATGGGATGATAAATTATGCCGAAGGGACAAAAAATATGATATTTTCTTTGCTGTATCAGAAAACGGTGGCAAGAATAATTCGGGTGATTATGAGTATTTAAAAGATGATAGGAACAAGGACAAGGACAAGTTGGATAATCATGGGCATCGTATCGTCAAACACGATTTGCATAATCATGGCGGGGCGTTGGAGGATGGCATTGCCGAGGCTTTTATTGATTGGGCAAAAAAACAAGAACTAAGTTTTGCAGGTTAGACATGCCAGAACCTGAAGATATAAAAGATTGGAAAAAGAGGTCTGAAATAGACTATGTCCCTCTTTTTATTTCATCGTGGCTATGCCTTAACGTATGGATGAAAAGTGCGTGGGACGGGACAGATGACCGCCACTTATTAAACCAACTTACGAGTCCTGAAGATAATGATTTAAAAGTCGAGTTTATAAGCCTTATAAATGGAACAACCCCAGAGGCGATTGCTTTCAAAGGATATTTTGCGGAACTCATCAGTGCATTAACCAACGCTAGACTTGAATATCACAAACTACCTAATAATTTAGAGGATACACCAAATAGATTCATTTCTTTTTCAAACTGTATTATTGATTGGAATGATGGTGCGCCCGAACTAGAAACAATTTTAAAAGGAGAGAGACAACATAATAAAATAGAAATTGTCAAAAATTTCTGGATAGACAATGATAACAATCGCGTATTTTCAGCTTATATTGAAATTTTATATCAAGTTAGGTGTCTTTTGTTTCACGGAACTTTGTCGTTAATTCCAGCAAACGAACGTGTTATTATAAATTTTTATTTAACATTATCAATGGCTATGAAACCATTAGGAGGGGAGTAAAAATGCAAATTTCTACTGTTAATTATTGTGAAGTTGCTAGTTCGTCGCATTCATTTCGGCTTGATGCTGATTTTTTTCGTGCGGACTATCGAAAAATTCAAAAAATACTGGGTAAAGAAACCCCTAAAACGCTGGGTGATTATAATATTTCTATATTACATCCAAATGAAATAAAAAGAAATTATACTGATGATGGAGTTTTATTTTTAAGAGCACAAAATGTCAGACCTTTATATATTAATATGCAAAGTAATCCTGTATTTATATCGCGGGAAGACGCAGAGCATTTGCACAAAAACAAGGTGCAATATAAAGACGTATTGCTAACAAGAACGGGTGCTAATTTTGGACAATGTGCAATTTATTTAGAAAAAGAAACATGCATAGCTTCTTCGCATACTTTTGTTATAAAAAGTGGCGATTTGAATCCATTTTTTCTAGCTGTTTTTATGAACACCAAATTTGGAAGAAAAATGATAGATAGGGGAATGTATGGTGGCTCTCAACCAGAGGTCGCACCTTATTTTTTGTATACAATACCAATGCCAACATTAGATAAAATCCAGCATCTAATAGAAGAAATATATTTACGTTCACAGTATTTAAGAGAAGAATCAAAACTAGCTTACCAACAAGCCCAAGACATTTTGCTGGCAGAGCTAGGGCTGGACGATTGGCAACCCCAGCATAAATTTACTTATACCAAAAAAGATTTTGATATGGAAAATGCCGAGCGTATAGATGCAGAGTACTACCAACCCAAATATGAAGAGATTATCAAGGCTATCACAGAATATTCTGGCGGTGCGGACAGGCTGGGGAATTTGTGTGATACTGCGCGTGGCTCGCTTATCTCTGATAGTTTTTACACGGATTCACTCGGAAAAGTTTATATTCGCGGGGCTGATTTTTCAGGTGGTACTCTATCAAAAAACAAAGCAGTTTATATCAACAAGGAATTTACCGAAAGAGGCGAAACCAGCGTAAAAGAGGGTGACATCGTTTTTTCATTGATTGGAAGCGTTGGCGAAACTGCTCTTGTTACCAAAGAATTTTCACATTCTTATATTTCAAATAATACAGGTAAAATATCTTGTACCAATGGAATAAACCCTGTTGTTTTGCAGGTTCTATTAAAATCAATCATTGGTAAAATGTATTTTGAAAAATATAAAACACAAACCGCACAACCCAAAATATCAGACAAAGATACTCATAATTTTGTTTTACCTTTGTTGCCAGAACATAAACAACTAGAAATTCAAGAAAAAGTAATGGAATCCTTTGAGTTGCGGGAGCGTTCAAAAAAGCTCCTAGAAAATGCCAAACGCGCCGTGGAAATCGCCATTGAACAAGACGAAACCACAGCCATTCAATTTCTAAACTCAGAAACTTAACCAGTACAACAGCCACAACAAGCTACGCGTGGCTAGTGGCGGTGGAGTAAAACGGGTTCTAACCTGTCTCTCAATACCACATAGAGGCATAATTAACCCAGTTTCGCTCATTTTATCGGGTTTCCCGTAAGCTTTTCAAAATTAAAATCCGCACACCTGACGGCTAACCTTGCGACTTTATGCATGTTTGTTCGCTTTTATTAAAAAAACTTGACAAAAACAGCAAATATTATTATTATCGGTGATATCAAACCCCAACCTTATGTCTATTATGCGCACAGCTACATAAAACGGGCATATAAAAAGGAATAATATCGTGAGAGATAAAAACCCGATACTTACGAATCCCCTTCATATTTTATTGGGGTGGCGGGGTGTTTTCTTTGCCATATTCGCGGGGTTCATTCTAACCGCCTGTGGTGGTGTTTCTGCCCCTGTCAATATCGTGGTAAATCCGACAAACGTAGTGGTGGATTGCGAGGCAAATCCGTTTGACAAAACCTGTGGTGATGAATTCGCCATCCATCGGACAGAAAAAATCAGTGAATGCCTTATTGACGGTATGGCGGGGACTTCCGATTGTGCACAGGCTGTGGGTGCGCAATCGTGCCTAGGCGATCCTTTTGTGGCTGCGTGTGATGAAAATGCGGAGTTTTCTGTATTTTTGGAGGTTGCCAAAACCCAACGCGAAGTCTTTTGTCGTACAGATGGTAATGCCAATGATAAGCTTTGCGCGGGTGCGGTTGAAACATTTTGCGGTGATAATCCGTTTGATGGATTGTGCGATGCAGAGACATATTCGGTGCAACGAGGTGAGCAGGTTACGGCTTGTATTGCCGATGGTAAAGCGGCCGACTCTCCCTGCGCGGCCGCGGTAAAATTTAACCCCTGTATCCGCAATCCTTTCACGCCTGAGTGTGTTGCCCAGACCGATTTTCGCACGACGCGGGAGGCTTTTTGCAGGCAAGGCGATAATGCGGCAAACGCACTCTGCGCGGGGGCATTGGCGCATTTTTGCGAGCTTGATCCGTTTGATGCGATATGTGATGAGACCGCGTATTCGCGCCAGCAGAGCGAACGTACCGCCCTATGTATAAGCGGTGATAACGCCAGCAATGATGACCTTTGCAAAGGTGCGATTGATGCTACTGATGTTGATTGTATCACCGACCCTTATATCGCGGGGTGTGAAAGCAAACTGACCGCCCGTGCCGCACGGGAATCTTATTGCCGTGGCAATACCAACCCCACGCTTTGTGGTAATGCAGTCCTGCATATTTGCACGAATGACCCGCTTGACGGATTGTGCGACCAAATGACTCAGAACATGCAACTTTGCACGAATGACCCGTTTAATACGGGTTGCGACCCAACGACTTATGAAATGCAACGTGCCATGCGGACTACCGAGTGTATTACGGGCGATAACGCCAGTAATGATGCTCTTTGCGCCAATGCGATTTTGGATGATTCTTGTATCCGTGACCCTTATGACTCGGGGTGTAAAAGCGAAAACCCCACCCTAATCCCCGCCCAAACCGCACGGGAATCTTATTGCCGTGGTAATGATAACCCCACGCTTTGCGGGCAGGCGATCACCCATTTTTGCACGGCTGACCCGTTTGATAGCATATGCAAGGCGAGCAACTTTGCCAATCTTATCGGCGACCGTGCCATGCGGGTTACGGCTTGTATTGCGGGGGATAAAGCCAGCGATGTTACTCTTTGCGCCAACGCGGTGAAATTTAACGTCTGTATCCGCAATCCGTTCACGCCTGAATGTAGCACTCAGACTGATGCTCAAACCGCCCGTGAAATCTATTGCCGTGGCAATGAAAATCTCACGCTCTGCGCGGGGGCGGTTTTGCATTTTTGTGCGATTGACCCGTTTGATGCGATATGTGATGATAACACCTATTCGCGCCAGCAGAGCGAACGTGCCGCCCTATGCATAAAGGATGACAACGCCAGTAATGATGTTCTTTGCGCCAAGGCGATTGCGGATGATATTAATGCTTGTATCCGCGACCCTTTTACCTCGGCGTGTAACACACAGAAGGTTTTCCGCTCGATAAGAGAATCCTTTTGCCGTGAAGTTGGTAATGCCACCGCTAATCCCACGCTTTGTGGCAATGCGGTTGTGCATGTTTGCGATAGCACCCGTGCAAATGCCGACCCGTTTGATGGCTTGTGCGATGTGATTGCGGATTTTTGCGATAGCATACCCCGTGCAGATCCCGACCCGTTTGCTGGATTGTGCGATGGGGGGAATACATATATGATGCAACGCACCGCACGGGTTACGGCTTGTATTGCGGATGATAAAGCTAATGATGATGCTCTTTGCGCCAATGCGATTGGGGAAGATAAATGTATCCTTGACCCTTATGCCGAGGGGTGTGAAAGCACTGACTCCAACCCAACCGCCGCCCAAACCGCCCGTACAACTTTTTGCCGTGATGGGAATGAGGGCAACGCACTCTGCGCAAGCACGGTGACCCATTTTTGCACGATTGACCCGTTTGATGGATTGTGCGACCCAAGCGACTATTCCAGCCAACGCAGCACCCGTTTGATGGAATGTGAAAAGCAAACCCCTGACCCTGCCCTCGCTTGCACAAAGGCACTTGAACAGGGGAAATGTAATCTTGATGACCCTTTTATTGAAGGATGCGAGGGACAAGTCAATCAGCAAGCCGCGGAAGAGGTTTTTTGCCGTAAGGGGACGAACGCCATAGACCCCGCCCGCGCCGATAATTGCCGTGCCACGATAACCCGCGTTTGTGGTGCCGACCCGTTTGATAGCATATGCGCGGAGAGCAACTTTGCCAATCTTATCGGCGACCGTGCCACGCGGGTTTTGGCTTGTATTGCGGGGGATAAAGCCAACGATGACACCCTTTGCGCCAATGCCATTGCCAATAACCCCTGTATCCGTGACCCTTATGGTGCGGGCTGTGATGGTGATGTTGATAGTGATGGTGATGACGAGGCACAAACGATGCGCGAGACCCATTGCAGGGCTGGCAACAACCAGAATACCGCACTCTGCGCGGGTGCGGTTGTGCATTTCTGCACGATTGACCCGTATGATGCCCTGTGTAATGAGAATAACTTTGATACTTTGACCACCGCCCGTGCCACGCGGGTTGCGACTTGTGCTATCGGTGATAACGCCAGCGATCCCGACCTTTGCGGTGGTGCGATTGCGGATGCTGCTGTTGATTGTATCACCGACCCTTTTACGACTGCGTGTGTTGGGGCAGACACCGCCCGCACCGCCCG
The DNA here is from genome assembly GCA_959347425.1 of uncultured Amylibacter sp. The sequence continues at coordinate 1,607,953 of OY365741.1, forward strand.
TGAAACCTATTGCCGTGGCAATGTTAACCCCACGCTTTGCGCCAATGCGATTGCGCATTTTTGCGATACGAACACCCGTACAGCAGCCGACCCGTTTGATGGATTGTGCGATGAAATAACTCATTCGGTGCAACGCGGCGATCGGGTTACGGCTTGTATTGCGGATGATAAAGCCGACGACACCACCTGTGCCAACGCGGTGAAATTTAACGCCTGTATCCGCAACCCCTTCACGACTGAATGTAGCACAGAGAATGTTGCTCGTGATAAACGTAAAGAATTTTGCGATATGGGTAATAATAAGACAAACGCACTCTGCGCGGGGGCGGTTTTGCATTTTTGTGCGATTGACCCGTTTGATGACTTGTGCGATGATGTTGCGTATTCGCGCCAGCAGAGCGAACGTGCCGCCTTATGTATAAAGGATGACAACGCCAGTAATGATGTTCTTTGCGCCAAGGCGATTGCGGATGATGTTAATGCTTGTATCCGCGACCCTTTTACCGAGGCGTGTAGCACACAGGATGTTGCCCGTTCAATAAGAGAATCCTTTTGCCGTAAAGGCACCAATGCCACCGCTAATCCCACGCTTTGTGGTAATGCGGTCATGCATTTTTGCACGGCTGACCCGCTTGACGGATTGTGCGACCAAACGACTCAGAACATGCGGCTTTGCACGAATGACCCGTTTAATACGGGTTGCGATGCAGAGACCTATAAAACTGAACGCGCCACGCGGACTACCGAGTGTATTACGGGCGATAACGCCAGCGATACCGCCCTTTGCGCCAATGCGATTGCCGATGATGCTTGTATCCTTGATCCTTATGACTCGGAGTGTAAAAGCGAAAACCCCACCCTAATCCCCGCCCAAACCGCACGGGAATCTTATTGCCGTGGCAATGATAATTCTGCACTTTGTGGCAACGCGGTTATGCATTTTTGCACGAATGACCCGTTTGATGGATTGTGCGACCCCACGACTTATGAAACCCAACGCGACACGCGGGTTACGGCTTGTATTGCGGGGGGATAAAGCCAGCGATGCTGACTTTTGCGCCAACGCGGTGAAATTTAACGTCTGTATCCGCAATCCGTTCACGCCTGAATGTAGCACTCAGACCGATGCTCAAACCGCCCGTGAATCTTTTTGCCGTGCTTCTGCTGGTAATGAAAACAACGGGCTTTGCGCGGGGCGGTTTTGCATTTCTGTGCGATTGACCCGTTTGATGACTTGTGCGATGATGTTGCGTATTCGCAACAGCAGATGGAACGTGTTGCCCTATGTATAAGCGGTGATAACGCCAGCGATACCCCCCTTTGCATGGGTGCGATTGGGCAAGATGAATGTATTAACAATCCGTTTGATACGAATTGTGATAGCAAATTAACCGCCCGCACCGCACGGGAAACTTTTTGCCGTGCTTCTGCTGGTAATGAAAACAACGGGCTTTGCGCGGGTGCGGTTTTGCATTTTTGCACGGCTGACCCGTTTGATGACTTGTGCAATGCGACCAACTTTACGCCTTATGCAACCGCCCGCGAAAATCGGGAGGAGGCTTGTATTATCGGCGCAAAAGCCAGTGATGTTGCCTTTTGTGCCAATGCCATTGTCGCTAACCCCTGTATTGGCGACCCTTACCCTGATGGAACGGGTTGTGATGGTGAAACTGATGCCCGAACGATGCGCGAGGAACATTGCCGTGCTGGCAACGAAGGTAGCACGCTCTGCGCAAGCACGGTGAAGTATTTTTGCGATACGGACGCACGGGATGTGGCTGACCCGTTTGATGGATTGTGCGACCCAGCGACTTATGAAATGCAACGCAACACCCGTTTGAGTGAGTGTGAAACCGCACCCCTCAATGAACCCCGTTGCGTAAAAGCACGCGACCAAATGGTGCAGATTACCTGTGAAGACGATCCTTATGTTGCAGGCTGTGAAGCCGAGATCAATGCGCGAATGACGCGCGAAAACCAGTGCAGGATGGATAACAACAGGGATGATGCCGCACTCTGCCAGGGTGCGGTTACGCATTTCTGCACGATTGACCCGTTTGATTCCCTGTGTAATGCGACGAACTTTACCAGATACACCGAGGCTCGGAGTGTGTTTGAAGGGTTTTGTCGTGCCGATGTGGCACCAGTGGAGGGTGTGGATTGCACCAATGCGATTAACCATTTTTGCACGGTTGACCCGTTTGATAGCCTATGTAGTGTAACCAACTTTACAAACTTTACCTTTGACCGTAACACGCGGGATTTGCTTTGCCGTGCTGGTAATAACGCATTAGGGCAAGCCAACGATGAGCAATGCACGGGTATGTTGGCGCATTTCTGCACGATTGACCCATTTGATGCGGTTTGCAACCCCACGACCTATGATGCTGAACGCACGATGCGTGTTGCCGAGTGTATTACGGGCGATAACGCCAGCGATGGCCCTCTTTGCGCCAGGGCGATTTTGGCGAATACCTGTATTTCCACCCCTTATGCCATGGGGTGTGAAGGCGAAACCAATGCCCAAACCGCCCGTGAAACCTTTTGCCGTGGCGATCCCAGCAACCCCAGCAACCCGCTTTGCGCGGGTGCGGTTGTGCATTTTTGCGATACAAGTGCCACGTCCAATCCCTTTGATGCCGATTTGTGTTTTGACGGTACGACCTATGATGGCAAACGTGACGAACGCACGACATTTTGCGCTGGGCAAACGGATAGCAGTCTTGACGATAGCTTCTGCGCGGGTGCGATTGCGACAAATCCATGTTTTAACAATCCCTTTGTAAGGGATCTTAATGACGGGCGTATCTTTGTAGTAGTGAATTCGCCGCCCGCCGTGAAGAGCAAATTAACAAATGTATTGTTGGCAACAAGGGACAAGACTCCAAATGTATTAATGTGCTGGCTGGTATAGGTGGTTGTTTGGCGAATCCTTTCCAAGATAGCTGTGAGGATGCTGATAATTTGTATTTCAAAGACCATGCCGATAATGCGCGGGCGGCACGGGTTGCCTTTTGTGAGATTGATATAACAGATCATGATTATTGCTTTGCTGGGCGGATGTTTGAGCGCGTTCTTTGCACCTATAACCCCTACGGCAGTTTTTGCTCCGATGAGACGTTTGAGGGGATTAGTACAACTTTGCAAGCAGAACGCACCCAAAAGATAATTGATTGCGGGGATAATGATTATAACAAACCTGGCTCCTGTGTGCATGTGCTTGCGCGGGCGACGGCGGCCACTTGGGCGCGTGGGTTTGATAGCCCGTTGAAGACCCAACCAACAGGTGGGACAAACGAATTCCTGCGTGCCACCAATGCGACACATCTGGATAAAGGGGCGAGTAGTACGACAGGGGCGATATTAAATCTGGCGACTTCCACCTTTGATTACAACGCATTTGGTGGCGATGCCACGGATGGGTGGAGTTTTTCCAAGAGTCTTTTGGCAGAGATACCTATTATTACGCTGGGATTTTGGGTGCGGCGGATTTGGGCGAACCGCTCAGCGGGGATGTACGAACCATGTATTGGAATGGGCGGATTAGCTCTACCAGCAGCACGGAGAGCGGCACGGAGGGTGATGTTATTGTTGCCACAGACTTTATTTTGACCATTACTTTTGATGGTAGTGGCGGAACATTAACGTCCTTTGCCAAGGTGTTTTTGAATGACTCTGAAAACAATGATTATTACAACATTAACGCGACTTTTAATGAACGCGGGTTGATCACCGATGGCACTGTGGTTTATGCAGAATTTACCGGTGGCGATGAGAATAGCAGGGTAGATAGTTCTCTCACCGATGATGATGCAACCTTAAGCGGGATAATCGGCGAAGAGGGTGCGCTGGGCGTTTTTCAAGGCGCGGGTTTCGCAGGTGGGTTTGTTGTCCATCCAACTATTAAAGCGCGGGTGGAAACCAGGGATTGGGTGCGTGGCTTTGGCGATACCGCGCCCGTCCGAATCCCCACGGAAGAAAACCAATTCTTACAAGAGAAAGAGGTAGGGACAGACGGTCTTATCACCGCGCCGACAACAATAACGGACTCGGGCGGGGGTACACCTGTGGTTGAAAGGCTAACACTGAACATAGACAGAACAATTTTCAATGATGTATCGTGGTTTAGCGGTTTTATCAATGGCACCCAATATCATTATGCTGGGCTTTCGAGGACCGCCTATTTGGGCGAACCTTTGAATGTAGCCCCGTCTAGCGGCACTTGGTACGGTAAGTTTGGCGTGGGCGAAGATACCACAGATTTTGCGCTGGATGTAACTTTTGCCACTGGCAAAATTGGGGCGTTTGTTCGCGAGTCTGCGGGGATTTATTACCTATTGGCGGGTGATTTTAATTCGGCGGGTGTGATAAAAGGCACGGTTAATTATGGCGCATTTGCTAATGGCGACCGTACTGATGCGGACGCGATAACCAGAGGCACGAACGGAACCTTGACAGGGCTTATCGGGCAGGGCGGAGTGCTGGGCGCGTTTCATAGCACTGCCACGGGCGCGGCTGGCTATGCTGGTGGATTTTATGCGGGTCCAGTTAATACCCGAGATCTGGATGTTATGCCTTTTACCGTGAATGTAGATTATGCCGATTGGAAGCGTAGCTTCCTGCCTTTGGCGGATAACCCCACCACGAACACTCCGCAAAATCAATTTTTGGCGACGGAGGGTGGAATTTCCACATCTCGCACGACAGCAACGCAAGCAGGCGGTACAGTGACGGTGCGCACTCTGAATTTGCTGAATGCGACAAATTTTGATAACGAGGCTTTGGGCGGGGTTAATACCAACCGCGTGGATTGGTTTAGTGGATATATTGGCAGCACCCAATACCATTACGCTGGGGTTTTTGAGGATGCGGATTTGGGCGACCCCCTAACCGAAACCCCCGCAGGTGGCGAATGGCGCGGTATTATTGGTGTGGGCGGGGCGACAACGGATTTCACTTTGACCGTAACCTATGGCACGGCTGGCGGTACGATTTCGGCGTTTGTCCGTGATACTACCGATGTTTATTATCTGCTGGAAGGCGGGTTTGATGCAAACGGGCTGATTGACGGCACGGTTAAATATGGTGAGTTTACCAATCCTAGCACCGCTGTTGGCAATACGGAGGATGGAGTCCTGACTGGGCTTATCGGTATGGAAGGCGCGTTGGGTGTGTTTCACAGCACGGCCACGGGCACGGCTGGTTATTCTGGTGGGTTTGTTGTCCGTCCAAACGCGCCCGAATACACGGTGGCGGTAAAATATTCCGATTATCGGCGTAGCTTCCTGACCTTGGCTTCGCCCGACACAACCTCCCCTAAAAACCAGTTTGTCACGGATGCAACGGGTGTTATGACTGAGCAAAATGGGGGGACACTTGCACCCCAAACTACCCTAGCATTGGATACGACCACTTTTGATGGTGTTGCACTGGCTGGCGTGGCTGGCAATTCGCTATTCTGGTTTGATGGGTTTGTAGATAACACCCCGCGGACGTATTATGCGGGGTTGGATACGACTGCCGATTTGGGCGCACCTATCAGCGGTGAGCTTGACATGACCGTCAATTGGCGTGGAGTGTTTGGCGTTGGCAGTGCCAAAACCGATTTCACGCTGAACATCACCTATGGCACGGGCGGTGGTTTGATTTCCGCCTTTATCCGCGAATTAGAGGATAACTATTACCTGCTGGCGGGTGATTTTGACGCAAACGGGCTGATAACAGGCACGGTTAATTATGGCGCGTTTGCCAATGGTGACCGTACTGATGCGGACGCGATAACCAGAGGCACAAACGGAATCCTCACAGGGCTTATCGGGGCAGAGGGTGCGATTGGCGCGTTTTATAGCGATGATACGGGGGTTACTGGCTATTCTGGTGGGTTTGTTGCCCGTGATAATGTGGCGGCGTTTGATGATGCAACCGTTCGCTATGAAACTTGGACGCGGGGCTTTTTATTGGCGGATACGCCAGATGTCAGCAAACCGCGCAATCAGTTTTTGCGGGCATTAACCAACACGCTGGATATAGCAGGGAATAATAATTCAATCACCATTAACCTAAACACCGCCAAATTTAACGCGGAGGCGATTGATGGTCTTGCCACCAATAGCTATCAGTCATTTGATAGAACCATTGACGGCACTTCGCGCCATTACCTTGGGATTTTGCCAGATACCGATTTGGGCGCGCCCCTCGCCAATGTAGCAGCAACAAAAGCCACTTTTTATGGGAATTTCAGGGGCGGATTTGATGGAAATCTTACCCACAATACCGATTTTGTTTTGCATCTAACGTTTGATGGGACGGGAGGCGAGCTGACCGCACGGGCGAATTATCGCAATACCGATTATTATACTCTGGCAGGGAATTTTGACGCAGGCGGAGTGATAACGGGAACCGTTGCCTACACCACGGGTTTGAGATTGACCCGACATCCAACGGAATCCTGACGGGGATTATCGGCGCGAATGGTGCGATTGGCGTGTTTTATGGTGAAGATAACGCCCGCAATTATGGCGGTGGGTTTGTTGCCAAACCCAAAACTTTGACCTTTACCGATAGTGTAAAATACTCTGATTGGATTGCGCGTGCAAATCCCGATTTGATACCAAGTTTGACTCCAACAGCGAAAAATCAATTTTTGCAAACGACCAATAAAGATATAAGCACAATGGGTACCACCCCAACCGCCCCACGTATCTTAAGCCTAAGTTCCACACTCTTTGATGACGCGCCGATTCTTGGCGATAAAGATGATGGGGTTGCCTATTTCACGGGGACTATCGGGGGGACTGCCTATGCCTATGCTGGGATTTTTGATAGCACCGATTTGGGTGCGCCCTTGACGCAGAGTGTCACTTGGAATGGCGTTATTGGATTTAATAGCGTTGAAAAACCAAAATCCACCGATTTCACGATTACCTTTACGGGCAAGGGCGGCACAATTACCGCCTTTCTTGCGAATATTATTGCGACAGAGGGGACTATGGACGAAAATGATTTCCTTATTGCGGGGACATTTGATGACCTTGGGCTGATAACGGGGACGGTTAATTATGCCGAATACACGGGCGATCTTGCCACTGGGATGATTCTTAACATCGCGCAAGCGGGTGTCCTTTCAGGGATTATCGGGCAAGACGGGGCGGTTGGCGTGTTTCATAGCACGGCCGCGGGGGCGAATGCCTATTCTGGTGGGTTTATCACCAGTGCCGATGTTAAAGAGCAGGTGAATATCAGCACGTGGCGGGATAGCTTTACGGGCGCAGGGCTTTATACCACGCCCGACGAAATCACCACGCCCCAAAATCAGTTTTTGGATGGCGCGGGACTCTCAAGCGACTATCGCAATGTTACAGACCGCAGTGGAGGCTTCACTGCCACGATTTTTACCCTTGGGCTGGGGTCAAAATCGGGCGCGGCAGAGGCCACCTATAAATCCATTCCACTGGGCGGGGATAATGCGGGGGGTATAGGCTACTTCCAGGGATTTCAAAGGGACGATCCAGCAAATATAAATCCAAATGAATTTGGAGAGCCAGATCTAGCCAGCAGGCTTTATTACGGTTATTTGAATAATGCTAGCAAGATCGGCACACGGATTGAAGACACCACAGGCGAGGCCGAATATCACGGGCAATTCCGCGCGTGGGCGATCACCACTGGCGGGGATGTCTTTAACACAAATACCGATTTCACATTGACGGTTAGCTTTGGTACCAGTGTGCGTGGTGATGCAGGTGATATAGACGCGTTTGTTGCAGAAGCCCGCAATTCGGGGCGTTATTATCGGCTGTTTGGCACGTATGATTCCAATGGAGTGATAAAGGGCGAGTGGAATACGGGACGTTCTTGAACACTAACCCGCTCCTGTGGGTGGAGGATGGTAGCGTCCTTGAAGTTGATAACGGACGCACAGGTTTTTTCAGCGGGATTATCAGCGAGGATAACGCGATGGGTGTCTTTATCTCTGGTTCCGCCCTTGAAGAGCGGGGGTTGCTGACTGCTGGTCGCGGTAATGATGGCTTTGCCGGTGGGTTTATTGCCCGTCGGTTTGCCGTTGATAATAGCAACCCAAATGTGGGCTATACCGATTGGGCGGAGTGGTTTAACCATCGGGCAAGAGCCGATACTCTCACCCCCGAAAAACCAGTTTTTAACGACTTTTGGGGGGATTAACACGGATGGCACGACTGCCCAGCCAGCAGACATCACCACGGTGACTTTGAGTGATGTTGATTATGAACCCGTGACAACCACCGGCGATGTAAATGATGGGTTTTCTTACTTTCTGGCGGGGAATTATGGCTATACTGGGATATTGGATAGCACCGATTTGGGCGCGCCTTTACGGGGTTTTAATGGAACAAAGGCGACTTGGCATGGGCAACTTAATTTTAGGAATGCCGAGCATGATTTTTTCATTAATATCAATTACGGCTCTGGCGGGGGTACGGTTGCTGGGTTTTTGGCGAATATAGTAGATACGACTGATTTCGCACTGGAAGGCAGTTTTGGGGCAAACGGCGTGATAACTGGCAGTGCCAATTTTGCCCAATACACGAATGATATTTTTGATGGGATGGCTATTGATACCCCGAACGGAATCCTAACAGGGATTATCGGGCAAGAGGGTGTGGTTGGCGTGTTTCATAGCACTGCTTTGGGCGCGGATGGCTATGTTGGCGGGTTTGTCGTCCATCCACAGGCGGTTGATGTAGCGGATGTAAATTACAACGATTGGATACGTGGGAAAAGCTATCTCACCGACCCCACCGACAGAAGCGGATCTCATTTTTTGACAACGACAGATGGTGTGATAAGCAGAGGAACTACTGACGCAGAGCTATCAGATATCACCTACCTGACGTTAAACAACGCCACCCTTGGGCTCACCAAAAACGTTGTCAAAATCCCTATCCCCGAGTCTCCCCTAGACTTCACCACTCGCAGTGTTGACAACCCCGTGATGGTCGAAGATTACGAAATATTAAAAAACACCTTTGAAGGTGTGCCAATCGGTGGCGATGCAAACGATGGTATTGCTTACTATGAAGCAGAGGGTAACACCTATGCGGGTATTTTGGATAGCACCAATTTGGGCAAACCCTTGACGCAAACCACAGGAAAGCTCAATTGGCACGGGCAGCTTCATCTTACTGCTAATTTTGATAATGCTACCAATAATATTGCTACATACACCCGCGATTTTGTCTTGACTATCACCTTTAACAGCACTGGCGGTACGCTTGAGGGGGTTATACAGGAATTGGATGATTCGAGATTTAACAACCCTAATCAAGTTCGGATTGAGGATTATCTTGCGTATGAAAGGGATTTTAATTTGTCTGAAGCTACTTTTGATACAAACGGGGTGATTACTGGTAAGGCTATTTACAGGAGTGCTAACGTGGGTAAAAGTAGTATATCCTTTGGCAATCGTGTAGAACAGGTTGGAACCCTAACCGGGCTTATCGGGCAGGAAGGCGCGGTTGCCGTGTTTAATAATGGTAATATTTCTACCACAAGTACTCGCTGGGCTGGCGGGTTTGTTGTTCAGCCAAATGTGCTTGGCACAGTCACCTATGCCGATTGGGTGCGGGCGAATCCCGCTCCCCTTATAGAAAAACAGTTTAATGGTGTTGTCACTCCCTTTGTAGAAAGCGGTACTGACCCTGATGTGGATAATCTGCCGGGGATTTTTGATGTTCCATTGGCGGGTAGCCATTTTTTGACAACGAAAAATGGCGTGATAAGCAGAGGTAGTAAAGACCCGGGTCATAGCTTCATAAGAGAAGTTGGAACAGTAAACAGACACATAACAGAAGAGAATCCTGATAACAGAGTCGCACGCGAAGCCACCTATGTAAGGTTTGGCAAAGGCAACGACATCGGCGACGGTACAATCGGTGGCTTTGCTTATTATACAGGATTTATTAGTACAAGAGAACCTCTAAGCGATGGCGGAAGAGTTTCTGTCCGAGAAACTGTACAGAGCTATACTGGTATTTTGGATGATACCAATTTGGGCGCACCCTTGACGGAAACCACAGGGACAACAGCCCAGTGGAAGGGGCAGATTGGTTATAGTGATTTCGTTTCAGGAGGTTTTTATAACCTTGTCGTTCCCTTTGACCTGAACATCACCTATACCGACACTGGCGGTAAGATTGATGCGTTTATAATGAATATAGGTGAGAGTAACCCTGCGACTTTTCTGGAGAACACTGAATTTTATCTGGAAGGTACGTTTGATTTGCGTGGGGTGATTTATGGTTACACTCTTTTAGAGAATCGCGCTGATGCTGCGGCCGCCGCTAGTCGTTTGCGAGCTCTCGTCAATGCTGAGATTTATCACCTCAATTCCTATGAGGAAAGGAGTGGCATCACCGCCTCACTTGGAATCCTAACAGGGTTAATCGGGGAAAAGGGCGCGGTTGGCGTGTGGTATAGACCAAACCCCGATTCCTCTGGTTCTGGCGGGTTTATTGCCGCACCGTCAGCCCCAGTAATGGAGCATTACAAGGCGTGGCAGGCTAGCTTTGCGTCAACACCAGCCACAACCATCACCTCTGCCGAAAACCGTTTTTTAAGCGATAGCGATAATATCTTTGATAATCTAAGAACCGAACCAAACGGCGGGGCAACGCCCGCACCGATAACAACCTTAAACATGGACGCGAACGTGAATAATAGTGTGTCCTTTGCCAATGGCTATTTTAACAATGCGGGCAACACAATCCGCAGTTTTCACGCAACAATTGGCGTGGATGCCGATTTGGGTGCGGTTCTGCCCGTTTGGCAAACGGGGCAAACTGCCAGCGCCATGTGGAACGGCAAATTCCGTGCGGAGAGCGGGAATGGCACAACAACCAATGTGGATTTTGATTTGGCAGTGGATTTTGAAAACAGAGCGGTGGAGGCTTTTGTCCCCATCACTCCCGCCAGCATAACCCATTATCATTTACGGGGCGAATTCCCCGTGGGTTTGAAAGGTGCAATTATCGGCACGGTTGATCGCGGGGATTTCACCGATAGCAACAGATTACTGCCAACAGGCGATAATACCCCCGGGGTTTTCACTGGGCTTATCGGCTCGCAAGGCGCGATTGGCGTGTTTATCAGTGGCTCGCGGGTTGGTACTGGCTCTGCCCTGATAGGTGGCACGGGGGATACGGGCTATGCTGGCGGGTTTGTCGCAAACCCCTAGTCTGCTGTCCCTTAATCCAAACTGTTTAACATCTGTGGCAGAGGGCGCGGTTTGCGCGGGTTTTAACCAGTCTCTCAATCCCGCATAGCGACATAATTCTCTTAAAATTCTGTTAATTTCACGGGGGTTTCCGCCCGCTCGCCAACATAAAACCGCAACAATTTATCCCTGTTTTGATTTAAATGAAATCTAACAATTTATTGCGAATGAAATAAAAGCTCCCTATTATAAAGGTATGTTAGAATAAGATTAGTTGTAACAAGCGGGGATATTATCGTTATGAATCAATGCCTTACACGCTTTGTATTTTTTAGAGCCGAATCACGGCTGATTCTGTCAGCGTTATTCTTATTCTTAATCTTATTTATAGTAACGGCTTGTGGTGGTGGTGGCTTAACTATCCAGCCCAAACAGTTTGTAGAAGTCCCAGCCGCCGACCCTTGCCCGACTAATCCGTTTGACGCTCGATGCACCGATGATCGAGTCGTACGGCTGGAATTTTGCAGTGATGATACCCAAACAACCGATACGAAAACCGCCGATTGCGAGGCTATGGTAATTGGCGTTTGCGCCGATAATCCGTTTGATACGCTTTGCATTGATGACCCAATAATACAGGTGGCACAGGTGGCGTTTTGCCGTGATACCAGCAGAAACCCTGTGGGTAAAGAGGATAATTGCGCGGGGGTGATACGCTCGGTTTGTTTGGATAATCCGTTTCAGCTAACAACTGGAACAGCGGTTGGCAATCTTTGTGCGGGGTCTTATGATAGGTTGGCGTTTTGTCGTGATAGTAATAAAACCCACAAGGATAAAGCGAGCGATTGCGCGGGGGTGATAAAGGCGGCTTGTTTGGATAACGCGTTTGATACGCTTTGCGTTGGTGATTATGCCACGGATGCAGTGGCACGGCTGGCGTTTTGCCGTGATACGGGCAAAAACCCTGTGGGTAAAGCGAGCGATTGCGCGGGCACGATAAAGGCGGCTTGCGTGGATAATGCGTTTGACCCGCTTTGCATTGGTGATTATGCCACGGATACAGTCGCGAAATTGGCGTTTTGCCGTGATGGGGCAAAAACCCCCAAAGGTAAAGCGGGCAATTGTGCGGGCTCGCTGATAACCGATGCTTGCGTGGCAAATCCGTTTGATAGTCTTTGTACTGGTGCGTTTGAAGTGAATAACGCCGATAGGTTGGCGTTTTGCCGTGATGCTGGCAGAAACCCCGCAGGTAAAGCGGGCAATTGCGCGGGTTCGCTGATAGAAACGGCTTGTTTGGATAACGCGTTTGACGCACTTTGCATTGGCGATTATGCCACGGATGCAGATGCGAAATTAACGTTTTGCCGTGATACAGGCAAAAACCCTGTTAATAAAGTGAGGGATTGCGATGGTACGATACGGATGGCTTGTTTGGATAATGCGTTTGATACGCTTTGCGTTGGCGATTTCCTAGTGAATAAGGCTGGTAAGTTGGCGTTTTGTCGTGATACCAGCAAAAACCCTGTTAATAAAGTGAGGGATTGCGATGGTACGATACGGACGGCTTGTTTGGATAACGCGTTTGATACGCTTTGCATTGGTGATTATGCCACGGATGCAGTGGCTCGGCTGGCGTTTTGCCGTGATACGGGCAAAAACCCTGCGGGTAAAGCGGATGATTGCGATGGGACGATAAAGGCGGCTTGTGTGGATAATGCGTTTGATCCGCTTTGTATTGGTGATTATGCCGTGGATACAGTCGCGAAATTAGCGTTTTGCCGTGATGGTGCAAAAATCCCCAAAGGTAAAGCGGGCAATTGTGCGGGCTCGCTGATAACCGATGCTTGCGTGGCAAATCCGTTTGATAGTCTTTGTACTGGTGCGTTTGAAGTGAATAACGCCGATAGGTTGGCGTTTTGCCGTGATGCTGGCAGAAACCCCGCAGGTAAAGCGGGCAATTGCGCGGGTTCGCTGATAGAAACGGCTTGTTTGGATAACGCGTTTGACGCACTTTGCATTGGCGATTATGCCACGGATGCAGATGCGAAATTAACGTTTTGCCGTGATACAGGCAAAAACCCTGTTAATAAAGTGAGGGATTGCGATGGTACGATACGGATGGCTTGTTTGGATAATGCGTTTGATACGCTTTGCGTTGGCGATTTCCTAGTGAATAAGGCTGGTAAGTTGGCGTTTTGTCGTGATACCAGCAAAAACCCTGTTAATAAAGTGAGGGATTGCGATGGTACGATACGGACGGCTTGTTTGGATAACGCGTTTGATCCGCTTTGCATTGGTGATTATGCCACGGATACAGTCGCGAAATTAGCGTTTTGCCGTGATACTAGTAAAAACCCTGTTAATAAAGTGAGCGATTGCGATGGTACGATACGGACGGCTTGCGTGGCGAATGCGTTTGACGCACTTTGCATTGGCGATTATGCCACGGATGCGGATGCAGAATTGGCGTTTTGCCGTGATACCAACAAACTCCACGCTGATAAAGACACCAATTGCGCAGGTACGATAAACACGGCTTGCGGGCTTGATCCGTTTGCCCAAACGACTGGAACAATTGGCGACCTTTGCATAGATACAAGTGGCAGCACGGCCTATGCTGACGCGCGGATGAAGCATTGTGCCGATCATACTATCACCAATAAAAACCCTGCTTGCGCCGATAAAAATGATGGTACTGGTATTGTTCAGACGTATTGTAATGGTCGTAGTGCTGCGGATGATATTTACGGGATTTGTGATAGTACGAATGGCAATGAATTTACCGCGTGGCGTGGCAATGATGATAGCAGTCCTGTTATCGGGGCTGGTTCGGCGACTGGGGATGATCCGTCTGCGAACTTTATCGCGGGCGGTGCGAATGCGTTGTATTTGGGCAGTGGCATAACGGCTATAAACACCACGACTTTGTATTTGGCGGATGGAAATACGACCGATGGTATTGCCATAGCCTCTGCTGATTTTGGCGGGGAGTTGCAATCTTACGCGGGTTTGCTATCTGGGTCTGATTTGGGTGGTCCGATAGCCAGTGGCACGACTGGCACGGCAAACTGGACGGATGGTAAAATTGCCATCGGTTGGCATGATGGGACTGGCATCACGACTCTTTCTAATACTGACTTTACCCTTGCGGTTGATTTTGGCAATGGCACACTTACGGCGAGCGATGTGGCTGTCGGGTCTAGCACGTTTTCTATAGATGGCAGGTTTGCCGTGGGGGCAACTGCGGTTAGCGGAACGACAACATTAACGACGAATTCAAATGGTGTGGAGGCGACTATTCGTGGTGTTATTGGCACAGAGGGTGTTTTGGCGGTGTTTGCCACGAATGATACGGTTACCTCTGGTTTTTATGCGGGTGGGTTTGTTGCCGCCTCTGGTGGCGCGGTTGGCATACCAGCGGCGACTTGTGCTGACAATCCGTTTACGGTACTGAATTGTACCGATGGTCACAAGAATACGTATTGCATGATTGACGGCAATGTTTTTAAAACAGATTGCGATGGGCAATCCGTGGCAGAGGTACAGCGGTTGCGAATTGCCAATATTTGCTCTGCAAGTGGTGTTACGGCGGACACCAATCCTGAATGTGGGCAGACTATTGGTACCACTGGCACAACTGTTTTGGCGTGTATTGGCAATCCGTTTCTTATGTATTGTAGCGATATTGGCACGGCAAATGACAGAGACCGTGATGCGCGGGCAGAGTTTATCACGGCGCGGATAGCGTATTGTGGTGCGCAAGCGACTGCGTGGCAGATAAATTGTAATGGTTATAGCGAATCTGCTACGCCTCGGGCGGCGATCTGTGTTGCTAATGGTGCGATTGTCACGAACGGCGGGGCTGATGTGGCCGCGGGGTCCTCTTTGTTTAATCCCGCTTGTGCGAATATGGCGGGTGTTTTGACAGAGCAGACGCGCATTTGTTTGATTCCGTCGAGTAGTTTTACAACTGGATGTATGGATGGCACGCATGGTGCGATGGGCGAGGTTAATGCCGCCCGTGAAACCGAATGTCGCAAAATGGGCAGCACCAGTTTGGGCGATTGTACGCTTATAGTTTCCACCCGTTGCCTTGCGAATCCGTTTGAACGAACGACAGAGTCTAACGCAAGTCTTTGTGACGGGTCGTACGATAGGTTGGCGTTTTGCCGTGATGATACAAAAACTCCCGAAGGTAAAGAGGACAATTGCACGGGGCAACTGATAACCGATGCTTGCGTTGTTGATCCGTTTGATACGCTTTGCACTGGCACGTTTGAAGTGAATGATACCGATAAGTTAGCGTTTTGCCGTGATACCAACAGAAACCCTGAGGGCAAAGCGGATGATTGCGCGGGTTCGCTGATAACGGATGCTTGCGTTGTTGATCCGTTTGATACGCTTTGTGTTGGCACATTCCTAGTGAATGACACCGATAAGTTAGCATTTTGCCGTGATACCAGCAGAAACCCTGCGGGTAAAGAGGCTGATTGTGCGGGCTCGCTGATAACCGATGCTTGCGTTGTTGATCCGTTTGATACGCTTTGCACTGGCACATTTGAAGTGAATAACGCTGGTAAGTTAGCATTTTGCCGTGATACCAGCAGAAACCCCGAAGGCAAAGAGGATGATTGTGCGGGCTCGCTGATAACCACCGCTTGCGTTGCGAATCCGTTTGATACGCTTTGCGTTGATACATACCTAGTGAATGACACCGATAAGTTGGCATTTTGCCGTAATACTAGCAAACCAACCGATACGAAACCCGCCGATTGCATGGATACGATAAGCACGGCTTGTGGTAAGAACCCGTTTGAACAAACGATTGGGGGCGCGCCCGCCAATCTTTGCGTTGGAACTAATTATGATACGGCTCGTGAAACCGAATGCAGCGAAACAGGGACATCCGATTTGGGCAGTTGTACGGCCACCGTTATGAGCCTTTGCAATGATAACCCGTTTGCCCAAACGACTGGAACAAGGCCCGCCAACCTTTGCACTGGTAACAACTTCACCTACGCTAATAGGTTAGCGTTTTGCCGTGATACGAGCAAAATCACTGATAATAAAGCGACCGATTGCGTGGATACGATAGACACCGCTTGCACTGCGAACCCGTTTGAAAGAACAACCTTCACCTTCGGCGATCTTTGTGATGGAAGCTATTCTAGGGCGGATTTTTGCCGTGATGCTACCAAACAAACTTTGAATAAAGTGAACGATTGCAAACCGACGGCAAGGCACATTTGCAATAATAATCCAGACCCGTTTGATGTCCTTTGCACCGCTGACCCAGTGGCTCGGTTGGATTTTTGCAGGAAAGGTGTGCAGGCGGCCGACCGCACGAAAGTTATCGTGCCCTTTCGCCCAGACGATTGCGCCCCGATTATCGCGCTAACTTGCGGGGCAAACCCCAATGATCCGGTCTGCCCTGATAATAATGCGGGTAGGGTAACGCATGACGACTGGTTGCGTGGTTTTGATGCACCGCTTGCCAAATCCTCTGAACCTCTATTCCAGCCCGAAGGCAGAAATCACCAATTTTTGGAACTCGATTCCGATGCGGCGGGAGCGTATAGCGCACCCCACCTGAACCTTAACCTTAACACCGCGGTGTTTGATGACCATCCAATCAATGGTGATGTCGGGGATGGCGTGGCGTTTTGGCGGGTTTCAAACAGTAATTACGTTGGGATTAAGTCCACCACAGATTTGGGTGCACCGTTTGCAGAAAGGTCAACAGCATTAAGTGTCAAATGGCACGGCCAAGTTCGCGCGATAGGCACCAGGCATGGGAGGGTTGATGCGGATTTAATCGTAGATGTTAATTTTTACGCTGGGTTAAATAATGGCAATGTTGGTTACATAAATGCATACCACACAGCCAATAAGCTGTTGGGGGGGATCGGTGGCTATTACTTCAATGGTGTGTTTAATCGTGCGGGGGTTTTGCGCGGCACGGCTAGGTTAAGCGGAGTTATTGTTGCTAATGATCTTGATTTTCCTGCAATCACGGGGGAGCTGAGAGGGCTTATCGGGGCAGAGGGTATAGTTGGCGCGTTTCTTGGTTCTAAGCTAGCTGGTGAAGGTCATCGCGGCGGTGATTTTGCTGGCGGGTTTGTTGCGCATCCTAATGTCAAGCCAGCGCGCACAATGGCAAATCATGCCGCTTGGGTGGCATCATCTTTAACAGGTACGTTGTATTCCAGCCCACGAAACTACGCGAACAGGGGCAATCAATTTTTGAAAAACGCGGCGGGGGTTTTTCCAGATGGAAACTCCCCTGTTAGTCCCGCCGACCCTTCAAGCGTATCTTTTGCCTACATCACTGCGAACTACAAATCTGGCGCTGGTCACCGAACCCGCGGCGTTGTTAGGGAACTTGATAGCGATGGTCTTGGGACGGTTTATTATAGGAGCGGTTTTACGCTTTGGCCTGATGCTGTTGGAGGTTATGATGCAAGCAGACATTATTATGCTGGGATTGGCACTGATGCCAATGTCGGGCTGACTATTCATTCCAGCAGGACTGGCACTGCAACGTGGCACGGAGAGTTTAAAGCCCTTCGTAATGGCGAAGATAATACAGGGTATTCAGATAGAGAGTATGCTACCCATCAAAATCTGACTTTAAGTATTAACCTTGGTGCCAAAACAGCGACGGGTTTTGTTCGTAACGGTCATATCCCTGACGCGAGGGGCGATGGGACGTTTGTCATAGGTATCACTTCATGGGATAATGCGGGGGTGTTCACGGGAATCGTTAATCAGACTATTGACGTTTCCCTCGGTGCTGACCCCCATGGTGATAATGGAACTGGAAGACTGACTGGGCTTATCGGCGATCGCGGCGCGATTGGCGCGTTTGTCAGCAATGAAACAGGCAAGCAGGGCTATGCTGGTGGGTTTTTTGTTAAACCACCAGAATAATAAAAAACACAGATAATCAACGCGGGTTGGGGCGTGGGTTAATGGCGGTGGAGTTTGAGCGGATTCTAACGGGTCTCTTACCGCCGTGAATATATTAATTTACAACCCCCGAACCAGCTCTGCTATTTTCAACCTCTGTATTTTACCAGACGGACCTTTGGGCAATTCTTGCATAAAATAAATATCATCGGGGCATTTGAACGCGCCCAATTCGCCGCGACATAAATCCAATAAATCCGCCTTTGTCGCCTGACTGCTTGGCGTTAAACAAACCGCCGCCAGCACGCGCTGTCCATAACGGGGGCAGGGCAGGGCGAAAGCCCCCGCTTCCAGCACATCCTTGTGGCTGTATAAAACATCGTCAATCTCTCGCGGGGCGATATTTTCACCGCCTTTGATAATCAGCTCTTTCAAACGCCCGGTGATGAAAACATAGCCATCCGCATCGCAATAGCCCAAATCACCCGTGCGCAACCAGCCATCGGGGGTAAAAGCCTCGCCCATCGCCTGTTTATTATCCAGATATTCCACCAATACATTTGCCCCACGTACGGCGATTTCACCGACCTTATCCGTGCCGAGCACCCGCCCCGTTTTATCCAAAACCGCGATTTCATTGCCAAACGCCATCCCAGCAGAGCCTATTTTCCGCGCCATCGGCGGCATGGGATTGGATAAAATCTGCCCCGCCGTTTCGGTTAATCCCATCGTTTCAATAATGATAATACCAAACCGATCCTCAAACCCGCGTTGGGTTTCGGGGGCAAGCGGGGCAGAGGCTGAACGGGCAAACCGAATTCCCGCCCCAACAGGCATCCGCGTGTCATGCAAAAGATGCGATATAATCGTTGGCACGGCAGAGAACCAGCTGATTTTATGACGGGCGCACTCCGCCCAAAACGAACTGGCGGAAAATCGCGGAGCCAAACACACCGACCCGCCCGAAATTAACGGCGCGATTAATGTCACGCATAATCCGTTAATATGGAAGAATGGTAGGATACACATGGCACGGTCTTTGGGCGTTAATCCGTGGGCGATTGCCGTTGTCCAACCGCCTGAGAGCAAGCTGGTTTGGCTATGAACTACGCCCTTTGGCAGGCCTGTTGTGCCTGATGTGTACATTAATAATGCGTGGTCGTGCGGTTTGATAGGCGGTAAATCGCCGCGGGGGGCGGGCAGGTTTATCGTGTTATCTACGGGGATAATAACGGGCGTTGCATCGCATTGTGCCAAGCCCGCATTAAATATTTCGGTTTGGGTTTTATCCACGAAAACATGGCTACATTTGGAATGGGAAATCGCGTGTCCCATCGCCTTTGCCCCCGCTGCCAAATTAAACGGGAGGGCGCGAAACCCGCCATATAAAATCCCAAACAAACACAAAACCGCGTTATAGCCATTCGGTTGACACAGCCCAACCGTGCCGCCTTTTTCAATCCCCAAACTCGCCAAGCCCCGCGCAATATCGCGTACAGATTCGCGCAAATCTCGCCAGCATAAAACCGCGTCATTATCGGTGAAAACATGCGATATAGCATCGGGGGTTGCATCCGCCCGCGTATCAATCCAATCGCGAATCGTGCCACTTGGCGGGGCGGAGGCAACAAACCTCATACCCCAGCCCTATCCCAATAGCCCGCAAAAATATCATCCAGCGAGGGCTCATCCGCAGGGGTTTCACGGATGACTTTTGTGATGTTCAAAAAGTGCTTCCAATGCAGATTATCATCTATCGAATTACCGCCCCAAGTGCCGCACCCCATGGACAAAGAAAACGCCATGCCGTTGGTGAAAGACCCGCCCGTGGCAAAGGTGTGGGCTTGATTAACCACGACTCGGCAGGTCGGCAAGGACAGCCCCAATTCCACCGCTCGGTCGTCTTTTTTCGTGTGAATACCAACGGAATGCCCCGCGCCGTAATGGGTTAATAATTGCCCTGCGATAGCTTTGGCATGGGCGAAATCGGTTGCACGATAAAGGGCGGCGACTCGCGATAATTTTTCACCAGACAGGGGGTAATCCGTGCCAATCCCCGTGGTTTCCACAGCGATAAATTGCGTGTTCTTAGGCACGGTATCGGTAAGCCCCAAAGCGGCAATCATGGTATCCGCATCTTGGGCAATGATATCACGCGATAAATGCCCATCCGTCCATAACCTCGCCGTGATTTGCTCTGCTAAATCCGTGCCAACACACGCCCCACCAACCGCACCCAAAGCCGCAATAAAATCATCATAAACCGCATCCACCACAATCAGCGCGTTTTCAGAGGAACAAGAGGTCGCGTTATCAAAACACTTGGACGCGGTGATTTTCCCCGCCGCCTCCGCCAAATCAGCAGTCTCATCAATAATCACACTGACATTACCCGCACCGACCCCTATCGCGGGGGTGCCACTGGTATAGGCTCGGCGGACGTTATCTTGCGACCCTGTAACAATAGCCAAATCCGCACCTTCCAGCATAGCTTGGGTTTTCGCTTTTGTCCCAGGGGGCGGTAGCATTTGCACCAAATCGGGGTTCGCCCCGATTTTCGCCAGCTCCGCATGGATATAATGTATCAATCGCGCACCAGCCTCCACCCCCTTGGGCGAGGGCGAAATGACAATCGCATTGCCGCATTTCAGGGCGTTAATGATGTTATTCGTGGGCGTAGCTATCGGATTAGTCGAAGGCACAACCGCGCCAATCACCCCCACAGGACGGGCAATTTTGCTTATCCCCGCGTGGGTTTCAATAATACCGCAGGTTTTCACCCGCGCAATATCACGCAATAAACCCAAAGTCTTACGATGGTTTTTCGTTATTTTATCGGCAACCGAGCCCAGCCCAGTTGTCCGCACCGCCAGTTCAGATAATTCGGCATTCCGTGCGGGTTCCATCACCGCCCAGCCAACAGCCAAAGCGGCTGTATCATAGCGGGCTTGGCTCGCGCCCAGCTCATAGGCGGATTGCGCCACACGCGCCCGTGCCAGCATGGCCTTCACCTGCGCAATATCTGTATCAGACTCGGTCATATATTTATTAAAACCCGTAAAAACCCTGTAAAAAAAGTGTGAAAAAAGGGCGGATAAAAAACCCGCCCTTAAATTTCATATCGGTTTATCCACCTATAAACCCGCCAGCAAATCTTCCAAAGTCTTCTGGCGTTTTTCCCACATTTCCAAAACCTCTGCACGGTTCATCACATGTAGGGGAGAGCCACCAGCCTTCATCCGTTGCTTTACCTGTGAATGTTCAAACATACGCGGTACAACTTCTGCCAATTTATCAATGACAGATTGCGGAGTCCCAGCAGGCACCATAATCCCACGGAAATTAACCGAAGCATTATCCACATCCAAACCCTGTTCCATCATCGTTGGCACATCAGGCATAAAGTCATTGCGGGTTAAATCCGCAACACCAAGGATTTTAACGGTGCCAGCATCTCTCGCCCGAAACGCGTCCGACAGGTTATTAACCCCGCCCATAACATCGCCCGCGATAACCGCTTTCATTGCGCCAGCCCCGCCTGCTTTGTTAGGGATATAGGCCATTTTCACATCGCCCGCTTTTTCAATTTGCAAGGCAGCAATATGATGCCCAACAAACAAACCCGCACCAGAATAGGTGAATTTGCCCGGATTTTCTTTGGCAAAGGCAATCACATCCGCCATAGAGTTAAACGGCGAATCGGCAGCAACGACAAACACGGCAGGGTCTGCACCCCAGTTTGCTATTGGCTCAAAACTATCCTTTGAATAATCCACGCCGCCTTTGATAGACTGCGCGATAAAATGCGGGATGTTGTAAACACCCAAAGTATAGCCGTCTTTATCAGCCTCTGTCGCCAACCAATTCCAGCCAACACGGCCACCCGCGCCCGACTTGTTAATGATAGCGATGGGTTGAGTCAGCATATCGTCATTGCCAGCAGGAATCGTTACAATCCGTGCTTGGAAATCCGTAGCCCCACCCGCCCCGTAAGAGACCATGAGCAAAACTGGACGTTCGGGATACTCGGCAAAAGCCAGCCCCGATAAACCAGTCAAACCGATTGTGCATGCGACCATAGCCGCTAGTAATTTTTTCATCGTTTTTCTCCTTGTTATGTGTCTTTGTGGCGGGATGCCACGCGACTAGATGAAGTGACCGCGGGGTGTATAAACATTCAACACCACCGCGAATAAAGTGTAAATCACCAGAATAAATCCTGCCGTGATTGCCACCCGTTTGACCCAAGTTTTCAACAAACCATGCGGACTGGGATCATAAAACGATAATAAAATGAAAAACGCAAGGGCTGTTGCGGTATAAAACCCCACGTTTTTCGCCGCCCATAAAATATAAATGCTGGTTATTATCAATCCGGGGGTGATTCGTTTTAGGGTTTGCAAGTCAATCCCCTTGCCCGAAGTCGTGCGTTTTAACAGGGCTTTGATAAAAGTCGCGCCCGCCAAAGTGGCGAAAATAACGGCAATAATCCGTGGGAAGAAATACGCCTCCACTGGTTTGCCAGTGAAGCTAATCCAAACGACCCATAGGCTTATTGCCAGAATCAGCCCCGATATAATGCGATGTTGTGTGTAGTTCATGGGGTTTGTTCCTTTTTATCACGTTTCTTTTCACTCAATTCCGACCACGCGGAATAGGCGATGGACACCACGACTATCAAAATTAAAAAGATATTCAAAGTGCCAGTGAAAAAATACGGCGCGATACCGTCGGTTGCCTTGGCTATTAACGCCCCTTCGACAAAATTGCCCTCTGCTATCGGTCCCAAAATCAATCCCAAAACCAAGGGTGCGGCGGAAAACCCATAGCGTTCCAGCCCATACATACAGACCCCCAGAATAAACATAACATAAACATCGCCAATGGATTGTTGCACGGAATACGAGCCGAAAACCGCCAAGCCCAGCACTATCGCCGCCATAATAAATTGGGGAACTTGGGCTATACGCGCCGCCAGAGTGGCAATATAAATCCCAAAGATACACATTAAAAACTGCCCGACAAGCATGGAATTTATGAACGGCCAAGCGACTTGTGGGTTATTCACAAACAAATCCGTTCCGGGGAAAATCCCGTGTATCAGCAACCCGCCCAGTAAAACCGCCGCGGTGGGGCTACCAGGGATAGACAGCGTTAATAACGGCACCAAAGACGGCCCCACCATCGCGTTATTCGCCGATTCGGCGGCGATGAGACCTTCCGAATGTCCCGTGCCGAATTTCGCCTTTTCGGGTGAGAATTTCTTGGATTGGTCGTAGGCAACCAGCCCGGCAATTTGCCCGCCAACCCCAGGAATTAACCCGATGATAGAGCCCGTAATCGTGCCAATCCCAAGGGCGCGATAACGGCGAGCAACCTCCCGAAACGCGGCTGATATGCGGTGCGGTTTGACCTCTATTTCATCAAAATTCTGGCTGACACGCCCGCGTGCGAACATCGTGATGACTTGGGGGATGGCAAACAGACCGATTAGGGCGGGGATGATATTGATGCCTCCGCCCAAGGCAGGGTGGAAAACGAACCGTTTCGCGCCTTGGATATCGTCAAACCCGATGGTGGAGAGCCACAGACCTATGCACCCCGCCAACAGCCCTTTGACCACCGATTTGGATTCCAGAGTGCCAATGACCGTAACCCCCAAAATCGCCATCCAAAACAGGTGAGATGGACCGAAAGCCAACGCCCATTGCGCCAAAACGGGGGTGAGGAAGATCAGCAATATAACGCCGAAAACTCCGCCGAATAGCGATGATATGAAGGATATTTGCAAGGCGCGTGCGCCCTCGCCCTTTCGTGCCATTTCATAGCCGTCCAGTGTCGTGGCGATATTGGCGGGTGCGCCGGGGATTTTCAGCAAAATCGCGCTGACTGCGCCGCCAGCGACCGTGCTGGTATAGGCCGCGCCAAGCAGGACGAGGCCGTTAACGGGGCTCATATAAAAGGTGAAGGGGATTAATAATGCCACCGCCATTGTTGGCGATAATCCGGGGGTTGCGCCGAGGATAAGACCGCCGATTGTGCCGCCAATAAGGAAAAGCATCGTCCAGAGGGAGAGCAATTCGTCAAAGTAGTATAGGAATTCCATTTGTGGGCTTTCGTGGTTTGGGGGTCTTGGGGGTATGATACGGATTATTTTTAAGAATGTAAATGCGAGTTGCCCGCCACGTGATTCGGGGGCGTGGGTAGTGGCGGAGACGAAGGGATTCGAACCCTCGAGGCGGCTACAAACCGCCTACTCCCTTAGCAGGGGAGCGCCTTCGACCACTCGGCCACGTCTCCGCTGACCTATCTATGCTATCAGGGGCGGGGATGCAAGAGGGATTTGGGGGCTATCGGGCTTTTATTTTAGGAAAAACATTTTTAAAACATTTTTAAAACCCCGCGACAAACCCGATTCACATATAATCACCGATAAACCCACATTAACCCCTCGTTAATCCGCGCTAACCCCCCGTGCTATCGCAAACGATTTGTGCTATCATCGCATAAACCAACCCGAAAGGCACAAGACTATGACCCCATTTGCAAAGCTAAACACACGGGCAAAAGGCACGCTTATCATGCTGTTCGGTATCTTTTTTATCATACCCGACAGCCTATTTATTAGATTGATTGATGCAGATAGCCTGGTCATAGCGTTCTGGCGGTGCATGCTGATTGGCAGTGTGACTTTCGCGGGGTTGCTGGCGTATTATCGTGGTTCGCTCTGGCATCATACCAAAGCCATCGGTATTGAAGGCGTGGTTTTCGCCATAGCCACTGGCACCAGTGCCTTGTTCTTTGTGGTTGCGATTGGCAACACCGATGTTGCTAATGTGGTGTTTATCCTAACAACTATTCCCATATTTGCCGCGGTTTTCAGCGCGGTTTTACTGCGTGAATGGCCGACACGGCGCACGACCATTACCATAGGCTTTGTGATTGTCGGGATTGGTATTATTGCCTCCGATTCGCTGACAACGGGCAGTGGCAATATGTTCGGCGATTTAATGGCGCTGTTAACGGCGGCTTTGTTCGCGATGGCTATTACCATGATACGCGCGAAAAAGGATGTGTCCATGCTGCCCGCCTTGCCGTTTGCCCATTTCGGCTGTGCTTTGGTTTTGGTCTTCTTTGTAGATGTTATGTCCGTGCCAACCCATCAATGGGGGCTGGTGTGGTTGCATGGCGGGGTGTTTATTACGCTCGGCACACTGGGGTTATCGCTGGCTCCGCGTTATCTGCCCTCGGCCGAGGTTGGGCTGTTCGTTTTGCTGGAAGCAGTGCTTGCGCCCATATTGGTGTGGTTTTGGATAGGTGAAGAACCCACGCGAAATACGGTATTGGGCGGGGTGCTGGTGTTGGTGGTTTTGTTTGTCTCTAACCTTATCGCGTTGATTCGCGCCAATAAACGGCAAAAGAAGATGGTTAAAAAAATAGCCCAACGCAGGGCGCAGAGGGCTGATAAAAAATAGGGCGGGGTTATTTCAAACCCGACAAAGCCTCCACCAAACGTTCGGTATCCGCCGATTCGCGCAATCTGCCATTATCCGCATCAAAGGCATCATAAAACTTTGCCAAAGAAAAATCGCCCACCAAATCCGCGCCGAAATGCGGTGCGCTGGCTTTGGCTCCGTTTAGGACACCTTGCCCACCGCGTCCGCCTGGGGATGTCGCCATAAACACGCATTTTTTACCCTGATAGACTTTGGCATCGATTCGCGAAGTCCAATCAAACAGGTTTTTATAGGCGGCACTGAGCCCGCCATTATGCTCGGCAAATGAAATTAAAATCGCATCCGCCGTGCCAATCGCCGCAAAAAACGCCTGCGCTAATGCAGGAATACCATCCGCTCGCTCACGCATCGGGCTGTAAATCGGCATTTCATAATCGTTAATATCCAAGGGGATTATCGCGGCATCGGCAAACAGGTGTTGCTTTATTAAATCGCCCGCGTGGGTAACCAGCTTACGATTCATAGAGGAGTCGCTGTTAGAGGCAGCAAAAGCAAGGATGTTCATGGGATATAGTCTTTCTTTGTGTGATACACCCCCAATAGCGTGATTCACTCCATAAAGCAACCGAATCGCGAAACAAGCGTAAAAAGCCCCATTAATCCCCCGTAATCCCCCATTAAGGGCAATAAAACGGCTTGCCCCCTTTTTCTTTTACGCAAAAATTCGTTATAGATGTGTATGTGCGACGGGTTATCACAAACTACATGCAAAATAGCAATATGAAAGTGGCAAAAATGAAAACCAGAACAAAAGTTGTTGTCATTGGCGGTGGTATCGCGGGCTGTTCCACTTTGTATCACCTCACACGCGAGGGCTGGTGCGATGTTGTTCTGCTGGAACGCGACGAGCTAACCAGTGGCACGACTTGGCATTCGGCCGCACAGGTGACTAATTTCGGTATGACGCAAACGATGATTGGATTGAAAAGCCATTCTATAGCGCTGTATAAAGAATTGGCGGAGGACCCCAATTATCCTATTAATTATCACCACGGGGATGGCGGGATTCGGCTGGCGAACCAGCCTGAGATGATGGCAGGGTATCGGCATTTTGCTTCGCTCGCGCGGGGCATGGGGGTGGATTTTGAAATCATAGACGCGGCGGAATGTGCGCGGCGGCATCCGCTGATATCCCCTGATAATTTATTGGGCGGGTTGTGGGATGCGAGCGATGGGGATATTGATCCCGCGCAACTCTGCCAAGCCTTGGCTCGGCGGGCGCGATTGGCAGGGGCAGAGATTTACCGCCACACCGCCGTTACTGGGTTGCATCAGCGCAGCGATGATACTTGGCAGGTGCGCACGGATAAAGGCGATATTGATTGCGATATTATTGTCAATGCGGGCGGGTATCGTGCCGGCGAAATCGCCGCGATGATGGGGGTTACCCACCCCGTGATATCCATGGAGCATCAGTATTTCGTGACTGAACCGATTGACGCGATAGCCTCTGCTGGGCATCGCATGCCGTTATTGCGTTGTCCGATAAGCGATTATTATTGCCGTCAAGAAAAGGACGGTTTGCTGATTGGGTTTTATGAACAGGACTGCAAAACTTGGGGGATGGATGGGATTGACCCGCATTTTGCCAATGCTCTCTGCCCTGATGATTTAGACCGCGTTATGGCGGTGTTAGAGGGTGCGTTTGCCCGTATGCCCGTGTTACAAGAGGTTGGGATTCATACGATAGTCAACGGGCCGATTACCTATAGTTTGGATGGTGCGCCTTTGGTTGGGCAAATCCCCGCACGGCGCAATGCCTTTTGTATTATAGGGTTGCGGGCAGGTATTGGCGAAGGCGGTGGGCATGGCTGGTTGCTGGCACAGCAGATTGTCCATGGTGAGGCTTGTTATGATATGTGGGGGCTAGACCCGCGCCGTTTTGCTGGCTATGGCAACCCCGAATTAACCGCGTTAAAGGCGGTGGAGGAATACCAAAACGAGTTTCGTTTTGAATACCCGAACGAGCATCGCCCCGCTGGGCGTGGAATGCGGACAACTCCGCTGACCCCGATTTTGCGTGATATGGGGGCGCATTTTGTCCCCGTGAATGGGTGGGAGCGGGTGGATTATATCGCCCCTTCTGCCGATTTCACCACGACTCCGCAATTTGGCTTTGATGAGGCTTTTGATATCGTTCGCGCCGAGGTTTTGAATATCCGCGATAATGTCGGGCTGACCGAAGTCAACGGATTTAATCTATATGAAATCACGGGTGCGGGCGCGGCGGATTTTCTGGATAGGATGTTTTGCACGCGTCTGCCGCGGCTCGCGGGGCGGATTTCGCTGGGCTATTTATTAAATGATTTTGGCATGATGAAGGGCGAGGCGACGCTGGCTCGGTTGCCTGATGGGCGGGTTTTATACGGCTCTGCCGCCGCGTCAGAGCAGCATGATTTGGATTGGTTGCAACAGAATTTGAACAAGGGGGAGGATGTGCAAATCCGCACCCTAACGGGGGATTATACCACGTTGGTTTTGGCTGGACCGAACGCGCGGGCGGTGCTGTCCGCGTGTAGCCGTTTGGATTGGTCGGCGGCCGCTTTCCCATGGTTATCGGTGCGCGAGGCGTTTATTGGGGTCGCCCCCGCAATCGTCATGGGGGTTAGTTTTTCGGGCGAATTGGCGTATGAAATTCATGTTGCCAATCAATATCTTTATTCCGCGTGGATGGCTTTGCAACAGGCTGGCGCGGCGTTTGATATGAAACTTTTCGGCGCAAGAGCGGTGGATTCCATGCGGATGGAAAAGGGGTTTTTGCATTGGAAGGCGGATATTCTGGTGGAGTTTGACCCGTTTGAAACGGGGCTGGCGCGGTTTGTCGCCATGGATAAACCTGATTTTATCGGCAAGGATGCGTTGGTAAAACGCCGCGATAAAACAGATAAGAAACGGGTGACTTTAATCGTGGAGTGCAAAACTGCGCCCGCCTTGCACGGTGCCTCTGTTATGCAGGGCGAACGAGTCGTTGGCACTATCACCTCTGGCGCCTATGGCTATCGCGTGGATAAAAATCTGGGCTATGCGTTTATGGATTCTGGGCAGATGAACGCCGCCGATTTAACCCTTGATTTAATGGGCGAACGGGTGGCGGTGCAAATTATCCCCGATTGCCCCTATGATGCAAACCACTCGCGAATGCGGGGCTAGGGTGTTAATCTGCCACAATTAATCCCGTTAATCGTTGTTTTTAGCCTTTTTCCCAAAGATAGGGCAATAAAAGGCAATAAAACGGCTTGCCCCCCTTTTCTTTTACGCAAAAATTCGTTATAGACGCGCATGTGTGGCGGGCTATCGCTGATAGCCACTGCACAAACCACTAGGTCAGGCTGGACGCATCGCCGGTTTGCACCCTTTCATTTCCATTTACAAAAAGGATACACCGATGTCGATTACAAAAACAGTAAAAGCAAAACTGATAAAAGACTATGCGACTGGCCCCCATGATACGGGGTCTGCCGAGGTTCAGATTGCTATTCTAACAAGCCGTATTACCACGCTTACCGAGCATTTTAAGATTAACAAGAAAGATAATCATTCGCGACGTGGCCTGTTAAAAATGGTGGCATTACGCCGTAAACTGTTGGATTATACCCGCGCTAAAAGCGAAGAACGGTATCAAACCATCATCAAACGTTTGGGCATTCGCCGATAACAAATAGGGGGCTGCATCCCCGCAATCGCAAATTTGCAGATGTCCGTTGATTGGCGTGTCGGCTCGAACGTTGATCGGATAATAAAACAACCTGAGCTTAACACTACCAAACCATAGGGGTTTGGAAAAAATCAAACCAGACAAAAGAGTCTGGAAAAGAAGGAAACTAATATGTTTAATCATGTAAAAAAATCAATCCAGTGGGGCGAGGAAACGCTGACTCTGGAAACGGGCAAAGTCGCCCGCCAAGCCGATAGCACCGTTATTGCCACTTTGGGGGAAACCTCCGTCATGGCGGCCGTTGTTTTTGCCAAAGAAGCAAAACCGGATATGTCGTTCTTTCCACTGACCGTGAATTATCAAGAGAAATACTATGCTGCGGGTAAAATCCCCGGCGGGTTTTTCAAACGCGAAGCACGTCCTACGGAAAAAGAAACTCTAACCGCGCGTCTGATTGACCGCCCGATTCGCCCTTTGTTCCCAAAGGGATTTAAGAATGAAACCCAAGTCACTCTGTCTGTGCTATCGCACGATTTGGTGAATGACCCTGATATTGTGGCTATGATTGCCGCCTCTGCCGCGCTTACCTTATCTGGTGCGCCGTTTGGCGGGCCGATTGGTGGCTGTCGCGTTGGCTTTGAAGGTGGGGATTATGTTTTAAACCCCGTTGTCGATGATATGTTTGATTTGCGCAATAAACCCGAACAACGGCTTGATCTGGTCGTTGCCGCGACAAAAGACGCGGTTATGATGGTGGAATCAGAGGCGTATGAATTGTCCGAGGATGAAATGCTGGGTGCGATTACTTTCGCCCATAATGAAATCCAAGCGGTGATTGATTTGATTCTGGATATGAAAAAAGAAGCAGGGAAACCCGCCTTTGAATTCAAACCAGCCGATGATGCGGATTTGTATAAAACAGTGAAAAAAGCTGGTGAAGCAAGTTTGCGCAAGGCTTTTGCCAATACCGATAAACAAGAACGGGTTACGGCTATCCATGCCGCCCGTGCGGACATCACAGCAGGGCTGAGCGATGCCGATCGCGATTGCCCGAATTTGGATGGGTGTTTGAAAAAACTGGAAGCGGAGATTGTCCGCGGTGATACTGTTAAAAATGGCAAACGTATTGACGGGCGCGATTTGGTTACGGTACGCCAGATTGAATCTGAAACGCGGCTTTTGCCACGGACTCACGGTTCTGCTTTATTCACTCGCGGTGAAACGCAGAGCCTTGTTGTAACAACTTTAGGCACGGGTGATGATGAGCAGATGATTGATGCTCTTACAGGGATGCATAAATCGCCGTTCTTACTGCATTACAATTTCCCATCCTATTCGGTTGGTGAAACGGGGCGGTCTATGGGTCCTGGTCGGCGTGAAATCGGTCATGGTAAATTGGCTTGGCGTGCTTTACAGGCGGTTCTGCCTGCGCCCAGCGATTTCCCTTATACCATTCGCGTGGTATCAGAGATTACCGAGAGCAACGGTTCGTCCTCTATGGCGACGGTTTGCGGTGGTTCGTTGTCTATGATGGATGCGGGTGTGCCGTTGCGTGCGCCTGTTGCTGGTGTTGCTATGGGTCTTATTTTGGAAGAGGGCGGGGAATACGCTGTTCTGACGGATATTCTGGGTGATGAAGATCATCTGGGCGATATGGATTTCAAAGTCGCTGGTACGGAGGCGGGGATTACCTCGTTGCAGATGGATATCAAGGTCGCGGGCATCACGCCAGATATTATGAAAACCGCTTTGGCGCAGGCCAAGGATGCTCGGTTTCATATATTGAAAGAAATGGCGCGGGCTATCAGCACGGCTAGTGATTTCAGCGATTATGCGCCGAAGATTGAGACTATTCAGATTAAAACGGATAAAATCCGTGAAATCATTGGCACAGGTGGCAAAGTCATTCGTGAGATTTGTGAAACATCGGGTGCTAAGGTTGATATCAACGACGATGGTGTGATTAAAATCGCGTCCTCTGATAAGGCGCAGATTGATAAAGCGCGCGAGATGATTATGGCTATCGCGGCCGAGCCAGAGGTCGGAATGATCTATGAAGGCACGGTTGTGAAGGTGATGGAATTCGGGGCTTTTGTTAATTTCTTTGGCAAGCGCGATGGGCTGGTGCATGTGTCGCAAATGGCGAATGAACGTGTCGGGCATCCAAGTGATGTTGTGTCCGAAGGGCAGAAGGTCAAGGTCAAGTTGCTCGGGTTTGATGATCGTGGGAAAATTCGGTTGTCTATGAAGGACGCTGAGTAACGATTAACGATTAACGATTAACGTTTAACGATGAATGAAAGAGCAAGCGGCTGAGAGGTCGCTTGCTTTTTTTTAGTGATTAGTTATTGCGTGGGTGCGGCGTAAAACCCGCCAGCAAAAGGCAGAGGATTATTTGTCCCATTCGTCCCACTCGTATAAACAAACGCGCCCACCGCACCATCCTGTCCGATAATCCCAGTTAGGTTTCCGATTCTAAGAAAGAGGGGGCTAGTTTGCACCCGTGTTTCAACTCTTCCTGTTATCACGCCGTTATCTGACTCCAAAAAATCACCAAATATGTTTATTCGCCGACTGGCGTATTGGGGATTGACTGCCTGACCTGTAAGCTTTCGCGTGGTAAAATTAACATTCAAATTAAAACTTATCGGGGTTAGTATCTCGGAGGAATTGGCGCTCTCGGGCAGAAAAACCCCTACCCCCTGAATCATTCCGGGCCAAACTGCCGTTACATCAGCATTATCAACTTGAGGCATCATTGGCACAGGCAAGCCCAGATTTGTATTTGATAATAACCCTGCATAAGATGCACTATTCTCAATAAAAAATCCCACGCCACCCATCGTATTTGTTAAGAGTGTTGGTGTAGCCGAAGTTAAAGGGTCTAGGGTTGTTGTTCCCGCCAAAAATTGATTTGTTGGGGTTGTACTTGGCGTGGCAGGTGGGGGAGATACACCGAAACCGCCTATCCAATCGGTGTAAGTAACTTGGCTTTCCAACAGCTCGCGTGCTATCCGCTCTCTCTCCAGCCGTAGTCTCTCCACTCCTGCAAGTCGGGCTTGTTCTGCTGCTTCTACCCGTGCTGTTATTGTTGGATGAACCACGCCAAACCCGCCAACGAAAGCCTTGTCGGTGGTTGCAATATCCGCCTGATTACTGATAAACGCACCAACTGCACCCTGTTTGCCAATAATCCCTGTTAGCACCCCATTGGTGACATTGGTTGGTGTTGCGGTTTTATCATTGCCCGCAAATGTTCCGTAAATTATTGTGCCGTTAAACCGCCCCGTATCATCAAATTCTGCCTTTAGCAAAAAATGGTCTGTGGTAAGTTCCTGAACAAATGCCCTGATTTCGCTATTAGCAAAATCAACCGTTAGCTCAAAATCTTTGAGACTAATGTCAAGTTGTCCCGCACTAAAACTAAAGAAAACCGTCCAACCAATACTTCCTTTCCAAGGGACAGAAACAGACGCATCGGCAGAGACAAGAGGTGCGCCAAGGTCTGTCCCTGAAAAAATTCCAGAATAAAAACGGCGTGGGTCTGCATCCCCACCTGCCCCCGAGCGTGAATCAAACCACGCCACGCCATTTTTTGCCTCACCACCCAAAGCCACGCTTTTATAGATGGCGGTTTCAAGGTTTAATTTCCGAACTGTTGGGTCTCTCATAGCAAGTTTAGTATTGCCAATATCCAGCCCGTTTTCTGTGCCTTGCAGGAATTCAATCGTTTCTGTGCGGGTATTATCCCCTGCGGTATTCAGGGGTGTATCAAATCCCGCCACCCAATCGGCATAGGTTACATTCGGGCAAGCTGTCACATCGTTAGTCGTGCAATAGGACTCTTCCGCGAATTCAAAATACGTGCCACATTCCGTAGCAAAGGGGTTTGCGACACAATCAGCATAGCCCGAACCCGCCGAGCAAAGGACGTTGCCCGCATTGCCCGAAATCCCACAAAACGCCACCCGATTCACTCGTGCAGTGTTGGCATAAGTGCCAAAATCCATGTTGGAAGTGCAAGCATCGGTAAAGGGATTGGTTAGGCAGGTATTTGATGCGGACGCGGTGAAAAGGTTATTGCACCTTGTAATCCCCGCGTTGCCATCCGTTATACAATCGGCGACTCGCAAAGGAAAATAGGTATCAGCCATGCAAGGGGTGGCAGTATCAAACGGATTCGCCTTGCAAAAAACCGTGGCAATCCCATCCTCGCCACGACAGCTATCATCTATCTGTATATTCGCCAAACACCTGCTTTCGCGTAAAGCTATCGCGCCCGTATCCATAAGGCAGGTATTCATAAACGGATTCGCGGCGCAATTTCTTACCAAAGCCTCCATATCGCAAACCGTTTGCGATTTGGTATTCGTGCATGTGTTATTAAATTCCGTGCGTTTATCCTCATATTCCTTAATGTCATTGCAAAGCTCATGAAAGAAATTATCCGTGCAAGCAAATGTGGTCGCATCCGTGCAAAGTTCGCCCGATTCATCATCAATACATTCGCTAATAATAGTTTGACGTTGCGTTTCAAATTCAGTCCCGCAATCCGCATGAAAAGCGTTTGTCGTGCAAACGGACGTTCCCTCCCCTTTATCATCGGTCTTGGTTTCGGCAGTGCCTCCCCCACCACCACAAGCGGTTAGCAGGGCAAGCGTGGTTAGAACGGTTAAAAGTTTGATATAGGTCATGGTGTGTCCCTTTGTGCTATTAGATTTTCATTTTCAAATCACTATAAACACAATTCGCCACACAATCAAGCCTAAACACTAATCACTAATCGTTAATCGCTAATCACTAAACCCGTACCAACGCATCATACCGCTCACAAATATCCCGTGCCATAGCACCCACCTCAAACGAATATTCGCCGATTTGCCCAACAGGGGTGACCTCAGCCGCCGTTCCTGTTAGCCAACATTGCTCAAAATCCGCCAGCTCATCTGGCATAATATGGCGTTCATGCACCTTAACCCCTGATTCCCCCAACAACCCAATCACGGTTTGCCGCGTTAAGCCATTTAAAAAACAATCGGGCTTGGGCGTATGAACCTCGCCATCCTTGACAAAGAATATATTCGCCCCAGTCGCCTCTGCCACATAACCCCGATAATCCATCATCATCGCGTCCGAGCATCCATTCGCCTCAGCCGCATGCTTTGCCATCGTGCAAATCATATACAAACCAGAAGCCTTCGCAAAACAAGGAATAGTATCTGGCGCAGGCCTCCGCCATTTGGAAATATCCAACCGAGCCCCCCGCGTTTTGGCATCACCATAATAGGCACCCCATTTCCACGCCGCCACCGCCATATGAACCGGATTACGCGCCGAAGCCACGCCCATATCCGCGCCCGCGCCCCGCCATGCCAGCACCCGAACATAGGCATCGCTTAACTTGTTCGCCGCCAAAACCTGCGCTTTTGCCGCGTCAATCTGCTCTGCCGTATAGGGGATGGGCATATCAATCTCTCCCCCTGAAAATAACAAACGCTGCGAGTGCTCATGTCCTCGGAAAATCTTACCGTTATAGGCGCGTTCGCCCTCAAAAACCGAGGAGGCATAGTGCATCGCATGCGTTAAAAGATGCAATTTCGCATCGCGCCATTGCACCAAATCGCCATTTATCCAAATAAAACCATCGCGTTCGGCATAAGAGTGTGGGTCTGACATAGGGTTTCCTTTTTGTATTAAGATTGCTATTTTACTATGACTCTTGCATCATGTCAATAATACTGACATAAATAACAACAAAGCACAACACAAGAAACCGATTTAAACCTATGAGCAACCCAAACCCCCAGACTCCCGTTCAATCGGTCGCGACAGATTATGGCAACTTCGGCGACGATTTGCTGTTTTTGACCGAGGATAAATTACTGCAAGGGATAGAGCTGATGTTCTTTGCCTATCGCGGATTCACCGCCGACCCTGACCGTATTTTGGCGACTTACGGCTATGGTCGCGCCCACCACCGTGCCTTGCATTTTATCAATCGGCAAAGGGGGATTAGCATTAACGCTCTGCTGGATATTCTGGGGATTTCCAAACAATCGTTAAATCCGGTTTTGCGTAAATTAATCGCCGATGGCTTGGTGAAGAGCGATGTTGGCAGTAAAGACAAACGCCAAAGGTTGCTGTATTTAACCGATTCGGGTAAGGCGTTGGAACACAGCCTATCCACCGCGCAACACCAAAGAATGCGTGCCGCCTTTAAACAGGCAGGGGCAGAGGCGGTTGCGGGCTTTCGCGCGGTTTTGCATCATATGGTGGATGATAAAGACCAGCAGATATTGCATGATATAAAAAGCAACGATATAAAAAGGAATGACAATGGCACATGATACTGATTTGACGGTCGAGCAAGCTCGCGCCCATATTTTAATCGTAGATGATGACGAGCGGATTCGGGGTTTATTGCAGAAATTCCTTATCCAGCATGGGTATTGGGCTTCGGTTGCGCGGGATGCGGCGCATGCTCGGCGTTTGCTGGAGGCTGTGCAGTTTGATTTAATAGTGCTGGATGTGATGATGCCTGGTGAGGATGGGTTGGAATTAACCCGCGCCCTGCGTGGGGATTTAACCACGCCGATTTTGCTGCTGACCGCCAAGGGTGAGCCTTCGGAACGGATAGAGGGTTTGGAAAGCGGGGCGGATGACTATATGGCCAAGCCGTTTGAACCGAAAGAGCTGGTTTTGCGAATCAGTGCGATTTTGCGCCGTACGCCCAGTGAAACTCCCAGCCCGATTACGATGATAACAATGGGGGCTGTTCGCTATGATACTGTCCGTAATGAATTGTGGCATGGCGAGGAGCGGGTGCGCCTGACCGCAACGGAATCCGCGCTGATGAAGATATTTAGTGCCAAGTTAGGCGTGGCGATAAGCCGAGAGATGTTGGCGGAAGGGCTTGCCCAGCAAGGTGCAAAGACCCAAGAACGCGCGATTGATGTGCAGATTACTCGTTTGAGGCGCAAGTTAGAGGTGGCTCCCAAATCCCCGCGTTATTTGCAGACGGTACGCGGGGAGGGGTATGTTTTGATGCCGGATTTTTAGGGGGTGTTATATTTACCATATATAAAATTTACCCTTATTTTTAGGCTTGACAAAGGTTAATAAATAGTGTATAGAAAAAATAAAATCGCTTTTTAGAGCATGCGAAAGGAAATAAAATGACAAAGCACCTCTTTAATATATGGGAACCATTTAGACAAAATCTAATTAACCGCCACCAATTTTATATTGAGCAAGCAACAAAACGATTGCTCTCGCAATTTCCAAACATTGAACAAGAAGCTACTGAATATGAAGAAAAATATTTAGAAAAAATTAGTCAACATTTTGATCCCGATAAACATGACGAAGGCGACCTTTATGAAGAGGTTGAAAATGAAGGCATGGAGTTTTATGAAATGCTTGAAGACATGTTAAGCAGAACACGTCTAAGTGTGATAGCAGGAATGTATCACGAATGGGAAAAACAATTAAAAGATTGGATGACTAGAGAAATTATCAAATGGCATACTGGACAAGAAGTCAAAAAAGTTGTGTGGAAAGCTAATTTTCCAAATACTATTGATTTTCTAAAGGCTTGTGGCTGGTCTATTAGAACAAAAGATTATTATCAATCTCTTGATAGATGCCGATTGGTTGTAAATGTATATAAGCATGGTGATGGCGATGCACTTGATGATATAAAAGAGCAATATCCAGAATTTATTGAATCATCAGGGAATGATGAGTATCGTCCTTTAGAATTAAAATATTCTGATTTTACCAATCTGGTAATTAAAGAGGAACATATAGAAGAATTTTCTAACGCGATTATTGCGTTTTGGAAAGATGTCCCAACAAATATTTTTGTAGAAGATTCAATAATTTTCCCAAAATGGTTTGAAAAGGCACGTAAGAAAGACTGTGAAGAAGCTAATAGCTAACATGCTGGGGACGGGCGACAAACCCGCCAGAGTAGCCATTGTAACTACCCTTGTCCCCACCTAGATTACTAATAAAAGCACCAACCGCGCCCTCTTGTCCAATAAGACCTATTAAAGGGGCATTTACAGACCTAAAATCAACATAACCAGTTATTTGTCCCCTAGCCGTGAAGTGGCAAAATTATTCACAATCCCACAAAAAAACGCCCAAAAACCCAAAATTTCCACCCTCCACCCCTAAAAACGCTTTGCAAAACCTTGCATTATGGTGCATGCTAGCCTTACAAATCAACATTTGCACCCACGGGGGCGTATCTTTACACCCCCCAAAGTGCTGATGTTTATCAATGGTCAAACTTGACCTTGTTTCGTTATTTAAGGAGAAACCACAATGAAACTAACAAAAACCCTTACTGCCATAGCCGTTGCGCTGGCAGCAACTACAAGTGCCGCAAAGGCACTGGACGAGCTGGTCGTCGCTTATTTCTTGGAATGGCCGACACCGAATCAGTTCGCTCAAACAAACAAACTGTATTCAGAAGCTCTTGGAATCCCCGTAAAATGGGTTTCTTTTGATGCTGGCACGGCGATGTCTGCGGCTATGGCCTCTGGCGATGTGCATATTTCTTATTCCCAAGGGGTGACACCGTTTCTGGTGGCAACCGCCGCTGGGCAGGATTTGCAGATTGTCGATATTGCCATGACCTATTCTGACAATGACAACTGCGTTGTGCGGAGTTCTTTGGAAATCACCAAAAACAACGCCAAAGAGCTGATTGGCAAACAGGTCGGTGTGCCGATTGGTACTGCCGCTCATTTTGGCTTTTTACAGCAAATGGCGCATTTTGGCATCAATCCAGAGGACATGCGCATCGTTGATATGTCTCCCGTTGACGGGGCTGCCGCCTTTGCCACGGGCGAGCTGGATATGGTTTGCGGTTGGGGTGGACACCTGCGCCGTATGAAGGAATTCGGCGAACCATTGCTCAGCGGGGCTGAAAAGGAAGAAGTCGTTGGACGTTTGTATGACGTGACTTCTATCCCCACTGCTTTTGGTGAAGAGTACCCAGAAATTCTGGCGAAATTCCTGAAAGTAACGGCTGATATGAATATCAAATACAAAAGCGAAGGCGCGTCCATGATGGGCGATATTGCCAAAGCTGCTGGACAAGATATTGCCAACGCGCAACCCGTGATTGACATTTTCCGGTTTCCAACCGTGTCTGACCAGCTATCTGATAACTGGTTTGCTGGCTGGCTGGCAAAGGATTTGAAATCCGTTGCGGACAAGCTGGAAGCGGGCGGCGATTTGAAGGCTTTGGGCGATTATGCTCCCTTGGTCAATCCGTCCTATCTGGAAGCTGCAAGCAAAATGTAGTTTGAAAAATAAAGATACGCCGATTACGGTCGGCGTATCTTTTTTTATGTTTTTTTGCTTATTATGTATTAAACTAATAAGTAAAATAAGGGAATTTTTATGATAGAGCCTATCAAAACAAAATTAAAATTTGACGGCGAAGGGCTGAAAGATAATTTTATTGATGTTAAGGATTTAGCACCATCCTTAATAGCATTGTCTGATTTGATACAGGAATCCAACAAACTAATTAATGGAGATAAGACTACAATTAACGTAAAGGTTAATGCTGATATAAAACAAGGCTGTTTTGAAGTTTTGCTTATGTTTGATTTCAGCGTGGTAGAAAACTTAAAAGATTTAGTAACACCAGAAACGACAAGGTCGATAAAAGAGATATTAGAATGGTTAGAAATAATATCATCGCTGATCGGTGAAGAGCCAGTAGGTGCTGGGGGCGGGCTTTTAGGACTATTGTCTTTAATAAAAATTTTCAAGGGCAAGCCTATAGATAAAAATCAAATTATTGGGAAATATGGTAATAATTATACTATTAACACAGGGGGTGGCGATTTAATAATTAATGAGCAGACATTTATTATACATAACGCCCCAAGTATAAGAAAATTAACACAAGATTTTTTATCGCCCTTGCATAATAAAGGTATTGACTCTATTGAATTGTATGATGATGATAAAACCCATAATATATTAAATCATAAAGACTATAAACCTTTTCTTGATTATGATGATTGGTCAGAAGAAAAAGCACACAATACAACTACAAACATAACGACAAGGCATTTGGTAGTGTATAAACCAGAATTCAATGAAGATGCAAAAAGATGGTCTTTTTTATTAGATGAAAAATCTATAAATGTTGATATATCAAAAACAACCATAGCCAAGGATGTTTTTGTTAGGGGAGGTGTAAGGGTTGGCGATACATATAAGGTAAAACTGGAAGAAGAAGAGCATAAAACAGACACAGGACAATATAGGACAATCTATAAAATATTAAAAGTATTGGAATTTATTAAAGGAGATAGGCAAGATGATTTTATTTAATGAGCTTTTAATTTGGCAAAATTACATGTATAGTCTGCTTACAAACGAAAGGACACTTTAACATGACCCCGAAAACCGCTCAAAAAACAGGACTCGTCATAAACGACATTTCCATGACCTTTACCCTGCCCAACGGCAGCGCGGTAGAGGCGTTAAAAGACATTAACCTAACGATAAAAGAGGGCGAGTTAATGTCGGTTCTGGGTCCCTCTGGCTGTGGCAAAACCACCTTGCTAAACATATTGGCAGGGTTTCTTGCACCCACCAGCGGGCAGATTTTCTTAAACGACAATCCGGTGCTTGAACCCAGTTCCGAACGCGGCATGGTGTTCCAGCAAGGCGCGTTGTTTGAATGGATGAATGTCCGCGCGAATATCGGCTTTGGTCCGAAAATGAAGGGGACTCCGCAAAAAACAATTGATGCACGGGTGGATGATTTACTGCAAACCGTGGGCTTGCAGGATTTCTCTGATAAGATGATTTATGAGATGTCGGGCGGTATGCAACAGCGCGTTGCCCTTGCTCGGTGCTTGGCGAACGACCCCGATGTGATTTTGATGGACGAGCCTTTGGGCGCGCTGGATGCCCTGACCCGTGAAAAAATGCAAAGTCTTATTTTGGATATTTGGAAAAAGACGGGTAAGACGATTATTCTTATCACCCACTCGGTGGAGGAGGCGTTATTGCTCGGCGAACGATTGCTGGTTATGGCTCCGCGTCCCGGGCGGATTCATAAAGAATACAACCTGCCGTTTGCAGAGCTGGGCGTGGGTGCCGACCTCCGCGGCGTTAAAAAACACAAACTATTCGGTAAAACCCGTGATGAAATTCTGTCCATGATTTGGGATATGGAAGAAGAAATCATGGGGCGAACAGAAAACGATTAAAAAGGAAACCACACCATGTTTATGAAAATACAAAACCCATTCTTACGATATATCGCGTCCTTGCTGGCGTTAATTTTTGCCACTGGCGCAGGGCTTTATGTGCTGATGGTACCCGTTGCTGGGCTTTGGGTCTATGTCGGCGATGCTCTGCGCAAAACGCTGGGCAATGCTGGGGATTTGATTTATATCGCGGGGACGATGATCGGCGGGATTGTCGGGATTTTCGTGCTGTTTCTGGCGGTGAGTACCTTTTGCAGTTTAACCTACGGGCTGTACGCTCTGGGGCGCACGCGGGTGGGTTTTGCCAGCGTGAAAACCGTGACTTTCGGCGATGAATCGGTGGTGGTTGCCAATCGGTTTGGCTCTATTGCTGCCGTGCTGACGGTGTTT
The DNA here is from genome assembly GCA_959347425.1 of uncultured Amylibacter sp. The sequence continues at coordinate 1,648,867 of OY365741.1, forward strand.
ATCTTTTGGGGGATAGCCACGGGTTCTGGGCTTTTGCCGATTAGCTTGCCGAAGGCGTTTGTCGGCGAATCTAGTTTTGAATATACCGCGCAGAACGCGGCGGGGGAGACTGCGACGGCGAGGATTCACGTGCTGGTGCATGCCTTTGAAAATAAAACCGCCACCCTGCCCGAACGCGCCAATACCGCCACGGGGTTTGCCGTGGATGATTCGGTTAAGGTTGCGGAGCGGCGCACGAAACTGATACAGGCGCAAAAGAATGACGAAGGCGGGGGGGTTGATGGCTATCGCGTGATAGAGATTGATGGCCAACCGATAGCCCCTGGGCAACGGGTTGCCTTTGCCGATGGGCAGATTTTAATGACCGAAAAGGGCAGTTTGCAAGTGCGCCCCGAAACGGGATTAACGATGGAGGCTTTGTACCTACCCCCGCCCGAACAGGTGTTCACGCGGTTTATCCAGTTGCATCAAGAGGGGTATCAAGGTGTTGGTCTATGGGAAAACGTGTCGTGGTCGTTGATTCGCGTGTTTTTAGGATTCTCGCTGGGGTGTTTGTTTGGGATTCCTTTGGGCTTTGCCATGGGGCTGAACGGCTGGATGCGCGGGTGGTTTGACCCGATTGTAGAGTTCATGCGCCCCGTGCCTCCCTTGGCGTTAATTCCTCTGATTATCATTTGGTTTGGCATTGGTGAAGAAGGTAAGACGGTGTTGTTGTTCCTTGCCGCCTTGTGGATTATGGCGATTGCCGCCCGATCGGGTGTATCGGGGGTGAGTATCTCCAAGGTGCATGCCGCCTATAGTTTGGGCGCGACCAAGCGCGATGTGCTGATGCGGGTGATTTTGCCCAATTCTTTGCCAGAGATTTTTACTGGCGCACGGGTGGCTATGGGTGTGTGTTGGGGGACGGTTGTCGCGGCAGAGCTGGTGGCGGCAGAGACAGGCGTTGGTAAGATGATTATCGCCGCGTCCAAGTTTCAATTAACCGATATTGTGATTGTTGGGATTGTGATTATCGGGGTGATTGGGTTTTCTATTGAGGTTTTAATGCGCAGTGCAGAGAAACGGCTGATTCCGTGGAAAGGGAAAGGCTGATTTTAGGGGTTAGTGGTGAGTGATTAGTGATTAGTTATTTAGAATGAAACCGATTTATACTTTAATGATAGCCGTTATGCTGACCGCTTGTGGGTCTGCCACTATAACTATTCCCAATACGCCAGAAATTCCACTTGATTATTTAACAGACGGAATTGTGAATACAAAAGATTTACCCGATGCTCCAACCAGACCGAAAGATGTTGTAGGTGACGGATTTTTAATTGTAGATGCCGATGGTTTTAATGCAACCGATATACACGAGGGGCATAAATTAGGCACTGTGCGTGACTATCGGCGCGGGGGTAGGGACAGCGAAAGCCCCGATGGGTTTGCTCAGTTTTTTACTTCAATACAAGAGACTGATGAAGGCGGGGATATTAGAGTTTTAAGCTCTAACGCCTACAATGGAATTTTATCAACAACAAATCTGGGTGCACCTTTGGTTGACCCACCAACAGATGCAATTTGGCCCGGGTATTTTAATTTTGGCTCTCTTGGATATAGATCTTCTAATTTTTATGTTAATTTCACCAGTGGGCATTTTGGGTTTTATAATGGTATGAGCGGGGAGGCTAGCGGAATTAGCACAAGGGATGATACGTGGGGAGGGCTTTTGGGTGGTGGTGGAGTAGTAATAAGCAGACTAGATGGATACTTTGGTAATCATCCTAACGCAGTAGGGCTTAACCCTGGGCAAATGGTAGGGACTTTTACCTCTGATTGGACAGGAGTCCCCATATTTAATGATTATTATGAAGCTGATTTGATTGGGTTGATTGGTGAAGAGGGGGCGGTTGGTGTATTTGGAACAAATGGTGGCTTCACGGCAACAAATCTAAGCTATACCCCCCTTGACCCTTGCGATGATAAGGTAGAAGGAATATGTGTGGAATACGCAGATTGGGCAGATAGGTTTTTGACATCCCAACCCAATACACCAAATCAGTTTTTGTCTGGTGATGAAATTTTGTTAATTGATACAAAACAAAAAGGTAACCTAAACCTTAAAGATACCATCCTTAAAGATGCCACCTCTGTTAAGATGCTTAAACCCGTAGTATTGGCGGGGAATGGAAACAGCGGTGTGGCGTATTTTAAAGGTGGAACTTATGCAGGTTTGTTATCTGGTACAAATCTGGGCGAACCTCTGACTGAGGAAAGCGGAAAAGCAGAATGGGTAGGGCGATATAGTGCGACCAGTCTTGATCCTCGCATGATGACACTTGAAATTGATTTTGCCAGTAAAAAGGTAGAGGCTTTTGTACGCCACGCATCACAAGGATACTATCACCTAATTGGCGATTATAATAAAAACGGGGTAATAACAGGGACAGTTGATGTTGGTTTTTTTGACGCTGGCACACGAACACCAACAGCAGAAAGTACCAGATACCCAGGAGTTTTAACAGGGCTTATTGGTCAAAACGGCGCAGTTGGCGCATTCGTCAGTATAAAGGGTGATACAACTAATTCATTCTACGCTGGCGGTTTTGTCGCCCATCCGTATGGAAACTAGGCGGGCAACAATAATTTATTCTAGGATATAAATTTTTTGCAAGCGATGAGTAAAGACGCGTTCAAAGGCGTATATGTTTTTTTCAATCCATGCATGTTGAACTTCCCAATTATTTTTATCGCTTGGATCAAAAGTTTTATAGTGGGTAATTCGCGCACGAGGTTTCTTTGAAATTGGCTGAGCACCCTCCCGCATCCATTTCAGACTAAAACCAAGTTCGTTTTCAATCTCATCCCGACTGCGTTCCAAACTATCGAAGAATGTTCTGTTATAATCATGACCACTAATTTTATAAATATCATTGCTAGGATACTCCAATAAAACCTCTACACACAATCTTTGTTTCTTCACGCTAACTGTTCCAACAATTTCTACACCTCTACGAATATAAACAAATCTTCGCCCATAATATTGCTTTTTTATAAAGGTAGTGCGATTTTTAATCGTTTTTTTATTTAATATATCTGTTGCTAATTTGGTAGTCTTAGAATAATTTTTGAACTCTCTCCAAAAATTTTCGCAAAGGATTTCAGCTTCAGATTTAATTTTAGCTATTCTTTTTAGTGTCACTAATAAAAGTGGCATTAACTTTGACATATCAGGTCCATGATCTCGCCCAGTCAACGCCTTACGTAAAGGCATAAAAAACTCTTTACCTTTGCGCACTCTTTGCTCGTCATTATTGCGCCCAGTCGCCTGCTTCACCGCGCCCGTCCATTCACGCCAACTGCCCTCATCCCACGGGCGGGCGGGCAACAGAGCCATCGCCTCACGGACATAATCCGCATCACCCTCTGCCACCACTGGCAAACAACCCTTGGCACATAACTGCCACCACACGGCTATATCCGCCCGCGTGCTGATATTATCACGGATAGCCAACCAAAACGCATCACGCATATCAGGCGCAACCTCTGCCAAATCATCCGCCACTTCCGCCGCGTCCAACCCCGCCAAATATCGCGCCGATAGAGGTGCCACCTCTGCCACATCGTATTTTGTCGGCACCGCCCCGTAATCCGCCAAATCAAAGGCGGCAACCAAATCCGCCAACCCCAATAACGCCACATCGCGCGACGAACCCGCAGCGATAAGATGGGATAATAACGCCGCGGGCTCTACCCCATTGCTACGTAAATCGCGCAATGATAGCGTGCCGAGGCGTTTTGATAAAGCCTCTCCCTTTGCCCCCGTCAATAATGAATGATGGGCGAAATGCGGGATTTCACCACCCAAAGCGGTGATAATTTGAATCTGGGTTGCCGTGTTTGTTACGTGGTCAGACCCGCGCACGATATGGGTAATATCGAAATCCACATCATCGCAAACGGACGCGAGCGTATAAAGAAACTGCCCATCGGCGCGGATAAGCACGGGGTCGGATACAGAGCCCGCATCAATCGACAACCCGCCCAAAATCCCATCTTCCCAAGTAATCCGTTCCAAATCCAGTTTGAACCGCCAATAGGACGGCTGGGTTTTGCGCAGGTCGGTTTTTTGTGCCTCTGTTAGGTGCAGGGCAGAGCGGTCATAGACGGGCGGTTTGCCCATATTCAGCTGTTTTTTGCGTTTTAAATCGAGCTCCACGGGGGTTTCAAAACACTCATAAAGTCGCCCTGATTGGCGTAATTTATCGGCGGCGGCCTCGTATTGTTTGATACGGTCGGATTGTTTTTCAATACGATCCCAGTGTAGCCCCAGCCATTCCAAATCGGTTTTTATCGCGTCAGCGAATTCCTGCGTGGAACGCTGTGGGTCAGTGTCATCAAGGCGTAGAATAAAATCGCCGTTCGTCTTGCGGGCTATCGCATAGTTAAACAGGGCGGTGCGCAGATTGCCGATATGAAGAAAGCCCGTGGGACTTGGGGCGAAACGTGTTTTCATGATAGTTATTAGTTATTAGTTGTTAGTTATTAGTGGGGGTGTGTGTTTGACTATGTGCTTTATTTTTTTAAGTTTGTCAATGGGGAGCGGGTTTCACGGGCGGGGTATCTCTGGTGAATTTTTTGCAAGACCAAAAAAACTAATAACTAATAACTAATAACTAACAACTAAAATCTAACCCTGCCAGCGATTAACCAACGGATACCGCCTATCCAGCCAAAACGCCTTTTCGGTCAATCGCGGACCTGGGGCGGATTGAAAACGTTTATGCTCGGCGGCGTATAACAATGCCGCAACCCGCCGCACCATCGCTTCATCAAACCCTGCGCCGATAATATCCGCCACGGCATAATCGCGTTCAATCAATAATTCCAAAACCGCATCTAAAACCGCGTAGTCAGGCAGGCTATCGGAATCCAGTTGCCCGGCCCGCAATTCGGCACTGGGTGGTTTTTCAATAATATCTGTGGCAATAACCACACCCGCAGGCCCACACATCCAATCGCGGTGGTTCGCATTACGCCAACGGCAGGTTTCAAAAACTCGGGTTTTATACAGGTCTTTTATCGGGTTATAACCACCCGCCATATCGCCATAAATCGTGGCATAGCCAACCGCCACTTCTGATTTATTACCGGTGCTGAGCAACAACCCGCCGTCCTTATTGGAAATCGCCATCAGCAAAACCGCACGTAGCCGTGATTGCAAGTTTTCCTCGGTTGTATCCGCAGATTTCCCCGCAAACAAAGGGGATAGGGCATCTTGCAACGCCGCCCGCGCCCCGTCAATCGGCACAGTATCGTATGCACAGCCCAGAGCCTCCGCCATCATCCCCGCGTCATTCAGGGATTGTGCCGAGGTATATTCGGACGGCATCATAACGCACCGCACATTCGCCGCACCCAACGCATCCGTGGCTATGGTTGCCACCAGAGCCGAATCCACCCCGCCCGATAGCCCAATTAACGCGGTTTCAAACCCCGTCTTTGCCATATAATCTCGCAATCCCAGAACCATCGCGTGATAATCCTGCTCCCACTCATCAGGCAGAGCGTTGCGCGAACCAGTCTTTGCCGTCCAGCCCTCACCTGTATTTTCAAATTCCACAATCGCGCAGGTCTCCGTGAAAACGGGCAGTTGCACCGCCAAATCTCCGCCCCTGTTTAACACGAAAGAACCGCCGTCAAAGACTAGGTCATCCTGCCCGCCAACCATATTAAGATAAACCAAAGGCAGGTCGTTTTCAATCACGCGGGCAACCATGTTATTCAGGCGAATATCCAATTTATTACGGTGATAGGGCGACCCGTTGCAAACGATAAACAGCTCTGCCCCCGATTCGGCCATAGTCTCACATACCGCCACATGCCACGCATCTTCGCATATCGGCGAGCCAATGCGGATACCGTTCAAATTATACGGACCAGAAATATCGCCCGTGCTAAACAGGCGTTTTTCATCAAAAACATCCGTGTTCGGCAGTTCGTGTTTTTTCATAGTGGCAAGGATTTTGCCTTTGGATAGGATATGATAGGCATCATAAATCCGCCCGTTTTCCAACATCGGCGCACCGATACCCAGCGCGGGTCCAGTTTTGGTGTGGGTCATAAGTTGGGTTAGGTGCGCCATTGCATCCGCAACAAAGGCGGGTTTTAACACGAGGTCTTGGGTTTGATAACCGCTTAAAAACATCTCTGGCAGGACGACGAGGTCGGCATTATTCTCTCGCCCATAAGTGTGGGCGGTGATGGCTTTGTTCATATTGCCCGCGAAATCCCCGACGCAGGGGTTTAGTTGGGCAAGGGCTAGGGTAAATTTTTGTGTCATGGGGTGGGTTTTTAGCTATATAATCGTATAAAGTAAAGGTTTTTCATTTGCACTCGCCCAAGTTTAGGTTATAGTAGCATTAACGGACGCGATAATAACACCGCGTTTTATCTATTAACAAAAGGAAACCACAATGACCAAACCCTTCATAAAAATCTTAAAACAAACGACCATCGCGGGGGTAATCGCCGCCTTTGGTACGGAAGCTTTTGCTGCCGAGTGGAATGTATCGCTCTGGGGCAAACGCCGTGCTTTTACCGAGCATGTGGAAAAACTGGCGGAACTCGTCAGTGAAAAAACCAATGGCGAATTCACTTTGAACATCAGCTATGGCGGTCTATCCAAAAACCGCGAGAACCTAGACGGAATCTCCATCGGTGCGTTTGAAATGGCGCAGTTTTGTGCGGGTTATCACCGCGATAAAAACCCAACCATAACCGTGCTGGAATTGCCGTTTTTGGGCGTGTCTTCATTGGAACAAGAACGCGAATTATCGGCGATTTTATACCAACACCCTGCTGTGCAAAAGGATTTGGCACGGTGGAATGCGACCTTGCTGATGCCGTCGCCTCTGCCCCAATATAATCTGGTTGGCGTGGGTGAAGTCCCTGCGAATCTGAGTGATTTTGCTGGTATGAACCTACGGGCTACGGGCGGAATTGGCGCGGCTTTTACGGCTGTTGGGGCTGTGCCGACCTCTATGTCTGCGACCGAAGTGCGCCAAGCCTTGGATAGCGGGGTTGTTCGCGCCGTGTCTTTTGCGCCCCACGCGCATATGTCCTATGGCACGATAGAAAACGCCAAATGGTGGACGACAAACCTGAACCCTGGAACGGTGAATTGTCCGGTTGTAGTCAATACGGACGCGCTGAATGCTTTGCCTGATGCGCATCGTGAGGCGTTGCTGGGGTCTGTGTCCGAATCGCTGGATCACTATATTAATAACTACACAAACAAGACGTTAAAGGCTTGGGGACCAGCGTTGGAAGAACGTAATATCACCCAAGTTACCTTTAGTGATGCGGAAATTGCCGCGTTCCGTGATGCTGCCGCCACACCTGCTGCCCAAGATTGGATAGAATCCAATACCGCACGCGGAATTCCTGCGCAAGAGCTGTATGATTTGATAACAGGGATGATAGCTGCTGCAAAATAACCTCGTAAAATAATGGGGCAGGATAAAAGATTATGGCAGGGGTTAGCCTAGTTTATCACGATGACACGCGATTGTCACAGATTGACCGCGTTTTATATCGGGTTGAGATGGCTTTGAGCTTTCTCAGTGGGCTGGCGGTTTTCGCCCTGATGGTGCTGGCGGTTGTGTCCGTCGGCGGGCGTAATTTTTTCAATCAACCCCTGTCTGGCTATGTCGATTGGATTGAGCAAGCGATGCCTTTGATAGCCTTCATGGGTATTGCTTTCGTGCAACGCGATGGTGGGCATATTCGCATGGATATGGTTATCGGGGCGGTGCGTGGGCGCGTGCTCTATGGCTTTGAAATCATAACCACCCTTGCTATGCTGGGGTTTATGGTGCTGATGGTGTGGGGGACTTGGGCGCATTTTCAGCGAAGTATTGATTTATCGGCGCCGTGGTGGAGCAATGATAGCTCTATTGATATAGCCCTGCCCCTGTGGCCTGCGAAACTGCTGGTGCCTGTGGCGTTCAGCGTGTTATCGTTGCGGTTGGCGTTGCAGATTGTTCTTTATATAAAGGCGTTTTGGCAAAGAAACCCACGACCTGTTGGGTTGCCTGTGATTTTATCACCCGCCGAAAAGGCGGCAATGCAGAGCCAATCTGTGTTAAAGACCTCCATAAAAAACGGGGGTAAAAATGCAATCCATTGACATAGGTATTGCCGTTTCCATCGGTATGGTTACCCTTATTATTATCGGCATGCGTGTGGCTTTCGCCGCGGGGATAGCTGGTTTAATTGGGCTAGTTTGGATATTCTGGGCAAAGAAAGAATACGGGCTGGATGATTTCGGCTGGGCTGTCGGTATAGCCGTGAAAACCGCGGGGCAAGTGCCGCATTCCAAAATATCCTCGCAAGCGTTAAGCCTGATTCCCATTTTTATCCTTATCGGCTATCTGGCATATTACGCGGGTTTAACAAAGGCGTTGTTTGAGGCAGCCAAACGCTGGATAGCATGGGTGCCTGGCGGATTAGCGGTTGCCACGGTTTTCGCCACGGCTGGGTTTGCCGCCGTATCGGGCGCGTCGGTTGCCACCTCTGCCGTGTTTGCCCGAATCGCAATACCAGAGATGCTGGCGATAGGCTATGATAAACGGTTCGCGGCGGGGGTTGTGGCGGCGGGTGGCACGCTGGCTTCGTTAATTCCGCCCTCTGCCATATTGGTGATTTACGCGATTATCGTGGAACAGGATGTTGGCAAATTATTACTGGCAGGATTTATTCCTGGCGCGTTTTCCGCCCTGATTTATGCGATTTTAATTGTCGCGATGGCGTTGACGATAAAGGGTTTTGGCCCACCGCTTGGCGGGTATAGCTGGCGGGCGCGGTTTGCCTCACTGCCGCCCGCCTTGCCAATCGTTTTCGTTGTGCTGGTGATTATTTGTTTTGTTTATAATCCGTTTGGCGATACTGCTTGGGGAACGCCGACTGAAGGCGGCGCGATAGGCGCGTTTGTCGTGTTTTGCATTGCCGTGAAAAACGGCATGCGCTGGGCGGAATTAAAGCTGGCATTGCTGGAAACGGCGAAATTATCCGTGATGATTTTCACGATTATCTGGGGAGTTTTGATTTACGTGCGGTTTTTGGGGTTTGCCGATTTGCCCTCGGCTTTTTCCGATTGGATAGTGTCGCTGACCGTCTCACCGATGCTGATTCTGGTGTGTATTTTGCTGTCTTACGCGGTGCTGGGGATGTTTATGGATGCGATAGGGATGCTGGTTTTAACCTTGCCCGTGGTTTATCCTGCGGTTATTGCGTTAAATGGCGGTGAAGCGGTTTTGGCGGCCGATAGCGTGTTTGGCATGTCTGGGGCTATGTGCGCGATTTGGTTCGGTATTTTGGTGGTGAAAATGGCGGAAGTCTGCCTGATTACCCCGCCGATTGGGCTGAATTGTTTCGTAGTCGCGGGGGTGCGCGATGATATAACTGTGCAGGATGTTTTTGTCGGGGTGACCCCGTTTTTTATAGCGGACGCGGTGACTATCGCGTTGCTGGTGGCGTTTCCAGCGATTGTGCTGTGGTTGCCGAGTTTGGTTTAGGCGGGGTTTTCTAGTCGGCATAAATCCACTAAAGGTTTGCATGCTATCCATGAACGCGCGATAAGGTCTAGTGCGTCCGCGTTTTTAATGTTCGGGCATCTTGCATAAGAAAAACTCATACCGATTTGCATTTGGTAATTTGATTCTTTGTTGCAAAATACGTCATATATGGCTGGTAGCCATTGCGGTTGATATTTTTGTACATTACCATTTTCAAAAGCTGTCCGTAGGTCTGTTTCAATTAAGGTATCTATAATAGGTTGGGCTCTACGGCTGGGGTAGTGTCTTTGAATGCCGCGTAGTATCGGTTGTGCTTGGGGGTTATCTCTTAATATATCCGTCATGTTGTTAAGAATGGTTTGACATCGGCGTCTAAAATATTCTATCTCTAACTCTTTTATTTTATTTTTTTTATCTGTGGCAAGATTATGTGGAATTGTTATGGATGCTTCAACAGCCGTTTCGTTAATCCATAATGTTAGGTGTAAATTCTTTGTAAAGTCTTCCTCCTCTGTACGATCCATTGATAGATAATCCCAAACGCCGTCCCCTTCATGTCCCGTAATAGCACCTCTGCCAGTAATCGCTGGATTCATGTATACCTGTTCTACAAGTCGTCTGTCTTCGCGCAGTCCATCCATCGCTTTTCTAATGGTGTTTTTTGCCACAAGATAGTTATATCCATCCTCATAACTAGGAAACCCCGTAAAGGCGGTAAGGAGGACGTTGTTTAATGGTGGTTCTTCGCACATTTTTTCTTCCAATATTTCAAAATACTCTGCTAAATTCTTTGCCCAGATATTATCATGGGGTTGTTTTTTTAACCACTTATAGATGTTTACCCAAGTGATTTGTGTCCAATTTTCAAAATTTCCTGCATTTGGTAAAGCCGTTATAGTATAAAAACGCGGGATTTCAAATCCCTGCTTACGCGCCGTGTTTTCATGGCTGGTTAATTGGGGTTGTGTCAAGTTATCGGTGATTTTTGCTTCAAACACAAGTGCAAACCCCTCGCTATTGTAAATCCAAGCGTCTGGAATGCTGCGGGCTTCGTTTTGTGCTTCCGCATAGGCGTGCTCAAATGGATAACTTTGCACAGAAATGCGGAGGTTGTTTTGAACACCCTGCACCCCGCAAATATCCCTCATAAAACTATTAAGCAAACCATTGTCATTGGCAAGCGTAGAAAACAAAGCATGGGTCAACTGGTTTTCATTTTGCTTATAATAATCAAAGATATTGCGCATACCACACCACCAGAAAAAATTGGTAGCGGAGGAGGGACTTGAACCCCCGACACGTGGATTATGATTCCACTGCTCTAACCACCTGAGCTACTCCGCCAATCGTTTGGGTGTTTATAGGGTTTTGCGGGGAGTGTCAAGGGGTGGGTATAATCAATACGAAACCTTTTTCACCGCACCTTCGCGGGCGCGTAGTTTTGCCACCAACTCCTCCATCGGTCTGTCGCCCTTTACCCGATTGCAATTCCCACATAATAATTGAAAGTTTTCATAATAATCCCCGCCACCTTTGCTTTTGGGGATAATATGGTCAATCTCAAAATTCACCGCATCAAATTGTTTCGCGCACCCTTTACACGCACCTTTTTGCGCCTTAAACAATCGCTCTTTTATAGACACAGAGGGTTTTTCAATTTTAATATCGGTGCGGTGCGGTATTTTATCGGTATGAATAAAATCCTTAAACATCCCGCCGTCTTCGCTGAGCCTTTGCACCAATAACTCTGCCGCCTGCGCCTCTATATCAATCCCAATCCATTTTCTTTGCAATTGTTGCGCCGCCACGCAAGTTGTCGCACAGCCACAAAACGGGTCAAACACAACATCGCCTTCTTTACTGGACGCTTTGATTATCCGTTTTAATAATGCGAGCGGTTTTTGCGTGGGATAGCCCGTGCGTTCCTTCGCCATATTGTTTATCGTGGGAATCCGCCAAACATCATGCATCCGTTTGCCCAAGGGATTCGGTTTATATTTATCTTGATAGGAATCGGGGTTTTTGACAAAATTGCTATCCTCGGCATAAGGCTCCCGTGCCGCGTTTTCATCAAACATAAGTTGGCTTGCGTCCTTGGCATAAAACAAAATAACATCATGCTTGCGAACATAGGCGCTGCGAACATTGGAGGTTCCATTGTAATAATGCCAGATTATTTCATTGCGAAATCCGTTTTTTCCAAAGACTTCATCCAGCACGATTTTAAGATAATGACTCGCGGTCGGGTCAATATGCAAATACAGTCCGCCCGTTTGTTTTAAAATACGGTGCAGTTCAATAATCCGTTGCGTCATATAGGTGATATAAGACATCATCGCCTTGCCATGAACTCGCCCGATGGAATAAATATATTCTACGAGGGCGGGATGGTTATCCAAGGCATTCAAACATTCTGCGTCAACATCGCTCCACGTCCATATATCTTTGAATTCCGCGCCCATAGCTTTACTGCCAATCGGGGCAGAATAGGTGCGTTTGGAATTAAACGGCGGGTCTAGGTAGATTAAATCCACGGATTCGCTGTTCATGCCGTTCAGGATATAAAGATTATCCCCCGTATAAAGCGTGTTTTGCATTGCTAATCCTTGTGCGCAGTTTGCGGTATTATACCCATCTGTATAGTAAAGGCAACCTTTCTTTACAAATCCTTAAAAATCCGCTAAATTTTTATTAAAACCACAAAAGGAAACCATCCCCCCATGACTAAACCCACTGAACCAGTTAAAACCCCCCCAACCCACGCCCGTGTCGTCATTATCGGCGGGGGAGTCGTCGGCTGCTCCATCCTCTTCCACCTTGCCAAATTCGGCTGGAAAGACACCATCCTACTGGAAAGGGACGAACTCACCTCAGGCTCATCGTGGCACGCGGCAGGGCAAATCCACACGATTTCGTCCGATCCGAATATATCCAGACTCCAATCCTACACCATTGATTTGTATAAAGAAATAGAGGAACTATCGGGGCATTCTGTCGGTCTGCACATCACGGGCGGGTTTTATCTGGCATCCACCAAAGACTGGTACGATTACCTGAAACGCGAGCGGTCAAAGGCGCGGTATATGGGGCTGAATCAAGAATTCATATCCCCGAAAGAGGTTGCGCAAAGGCATCCGTTGATTGACCCAAAGCACTATCACGCGGCCCTGTGGGACGACCAAGACGGGGATTTGGATCCCTCTGGCGCGACCTATGCTTTCGCCAAAGCCGCCAAAGTTTTGGGCGCGGATTATTTCACCCACACTCCCGCTCTGCAAACCACGCAACGTAAGGACGGCACTTGGGATGTGAAAACGCCAAACGGCGATATTCATGCGGAAATGATTGTGAATTGTGGCGGTCTCTGGGCGCGGGAGGTGGGGGCAATGGCGAACCTATCCATTCCCGTTCAACCGATGGAGCATCACTATTTAATCACCGAGGAAATCCCAGAAGTTGCCGCCGCCAAAACTCGCCTGCCTGCGGGAATTGATTACGAGGCAAACATTTATTTCCGCCAAGAACGCACGGGCATGTTGCTCGGCACGTACGAGCCCACTTCCACTCCGTGGCAATTAAACGGCACGCCGATGGATTTTGGGCATGAGCTATTAAACCCCGATTTGGACAGAATCGCCAGCCGTTTGGAAATGTCGTTTGAGCGGATACCAGCGATTGGAACGGCGGGGATTAAAAACATTATCAACGGGCCTTTTACCTTTGGCCCCGATGGTAATCCTATGATTGGACCCGTGCCTGGGATGAAAAATTATTGGGTCGCTGTTGGTGTGATGGCGGGCTTTTGCCAAGGCGGTGGGGTCGGTTTGACTATGGCGGAATGGATAATAGATGGCGAGCCTTCGATTGATGTTTGGGCGATGGATGTCGCGCGGTTTGGCGATTTTGCCAGCCCCGATTGGGGGACGATTAAAAGCTCTGAAAACTACGAGCGACGGTTTGTTATGACCTTTCCCAATGAAACTCTGCCCAAGGGGCGCAAGCAGAAAACCACTGCTTTGTATGACCGTTTGATGGCAAAGGGCGCGGTTATGGGGCAGGGCTTTGGTTTGGAAAATGTGCTGTGGTTTGGCGATGGGGCGGAGGATGCCTATGAAACTCCAACCTTTGAGCGTAACCGCAGTTTTGATTATGTCGCGCGGGAGGTGAATGCCGTGCGCAGTGGTGTTGGCGCGATTGAAATTGCCAATTTCGCCAAGCATGAATTTCGCGGGGCAGGGGCGCGTGCCGCCTTGGATTATTTATTGGGGGCGCGCGTGCCAAAGGTCGGGCGGTTAATGTTAAGTCCGATGTTGACGCATGCAGGGCGGCTTTATGGTGATGTGACCGTTGCCTGTTTGGCTGAGGATTATTTTATGGTGCTGGGCTCTGGTGCAATGCAAGAGGCGCACCGCCGTTGGTTTGAACAAAACCTGCCCGCCGATGTCGCGTATAATAACGCCTCCGATGACTGGCACGGGGTGGCGTTAAGTGGTCCGAAATCTCGCGCGGTTTTGTCCGCGTTGACCCGCAAGGATGTATCGGCAGAGGCGTTTAAATTTCGCGATATTTGCCAAACCTATGTTGGCGGAGTCCCGGTTATTCTGGCTCGGATTAGTTTTTCTGGCGAATTGGGGTATGAGATTTATTGCAAGCCCATCTATTTGTTTCGCTTGGCAGAGGCGTTGGAGGATGCTGACGCGGATTTGGTTTGGTACGGGGCGCGGGCGTTAATGTCCTTACGGTTAGAAAAATCGTGGGGCGCGTGGGGGTTGGATTATCGCCCTGATTTCACCGCCGCCGAATCTGGGCTGGATATGTTTATTGATTGGAACAAGGATTTTATCGGCAAAACCCCCGCCTTGGCAGAGCGCAAATCGGGGCCGAAACGCAAGATGGTTGGGCTGGTTATTGACGTGGAGGGTGTGGATGTCTCCAATGACGAGGCGATTTTGAAAGACGGGGTGGCGATTGGCTATGTGTCCTCTGGCGGCTATGCCCATTATGTGAAAAAGTCTATGGCTTTGGGGTATGTTCCCGTGGAATATGCAGTTGCGGGAACGCGGGTGCAGGTGGAAATCTTGGGGCAGATGTATCAGGCAGAGATTATCGGTGCTCCGCTTTATGATGCGAATGGGGCGAATATGCGGTCTTAGTGATTAGTTATTAGTTATTAGTTATTAGTGATTGGTTATTAAGAATTGTGGGTTCGTTATTTGGGATTAGGGATAGAGGTTTTTTGTTGCGCCCTCACTTCGGGGCAAGCCCCTGCGTTCGGTCGCCCACCCGCCCACCCCTCCTGCGGAGAGCTGGACGGGTTATTTTAGTGGGGGTTTGGCTCAGCGTCTTGTATATAGTCTAAATAAATTTAGAGCAAACCTATCACCACTTCCTAAGTATTCTAAACAAATAATCCAATTTATAGTCTTGTTATTCCAGATAGTAAATTTATAGAAAAAATATAGTCTTGAAACCCAAGGGCTTTTGGCATGTCCTGCTCACAGAGCAGGGCTACGCACAAAAGACCCCGCTGGTCGGCATTCGCGCAAGCGATGACGAAGACCCGAAGGGCTAAAAAACTAACAACTAATAACTAACAACTAATAACTACTTAATCACCCTCTCTGGTCCCAACAGCGTATCGGGCAGAAAGGTTGATATTTGCGGCACATAAGTAACAATAATTAAAAACAAAAACATAATCCCTAAGAACGGCAAAGCCGCCCGCACAACGGCAATCATAGACATCCCCGCCACGCCAGAGGTCACAAACAGGTTCAATCCCACGGGCGGGGTCAGCATGCCTATTTCCATATTCACCACCATAATAATACCCAGATGAATCGGGTCTATGCCCAGCTCTATCGCTATCGGAAACACCAGTGGCGCGACAATAACTAACAAGCCTGACGGCTCCATAAACTGCCCGCCAATCAGCAAAATCACATTCACCACAATTAAAAACATCACGGGACCAAAGCCATAGGCAAGCATCGTTTCGGTGATTTGCTGGGGTAATCGCTCCTCTGTAATCACGTGTTTTAATAGCAACGCATTGGCAATCACAAACATCAGCATAATAATTAATTTGCCCGCGTCCAGCATAGTCGCGCGGACTTGCGGATGCCAAAACGCGGTTATCAGGGCGGCTGGATTTTGTAGCAAGGTTTGCCTTTCCCCGCCGTCTTTACCCGCCAGAGGCCCAATATCGCGATAAATAAAACACGCCACGATAAAAGCATAAACCGAGGCAACGGCAGCCGCTTCCGTAGGTGTAAAAATCCCATAAGTCAGCCCAGGAATACCATAAATCCCCACCATAATAATAACAATCAGCATCAATCCCCAGAAGGCTTCGCGGAACGAATCGCCGATTTCGCGCCAGCCTTTCCACGCTTGGGCGGGCATATTTTTATACCGCGCCATGATATAAATTCCAATCATCAGCATCAAACCCGCCAGCAAGCCGGGCAAAACCCCCGCCATAAACATCCGTCCAACCGATACATTCACCGTGGCCGCATAGACTACCATAACGATGGACGGCGGGATCAATATCCCCAAAGTGCCAGCGTTGCAAATCACCCCCGCGGCGAATTCTTTGCTATACCCCGCTTGGCGCATCGCGCCGATAACGATGGTACCGATGGCTACCACAGTTGCGGGGGACGACCCCGAAAGGGCAGCAAACATCATACACGCCAGAACCGAGGCTATCGCCAATCCTCCACGCAAATGCCCGACCAGAGCAATGGAAAAACGGATGATTCGTTGCGCCGTTCCGCCCGCCGACATAAACGCGGAGGCTAGAATAAAAAACGGAATTGCCAGCAAAAGCGGGTGTCCTTGGAAGGCTTCAAACAGGCTCTGCGCGATGGTCGCGGTGGAGCTATCCGAATAAATCAGCAGGAATATCATGGACGATAGCCCAAGGGAAATCGCAATCGGCACCCCTGCCATCATTAAAATAATAATAGACATAAATAATAAAAATATATCCATGGGTTAATTCTTTTTCGTATTTTTAGGGGTAGGTGTGGGTGTCATTGTGGGTGCGTCTTCCAGCTCGTGATTGACAATAACCATCTGCAAACGCCCCTGCCATATTGCCACTGCCGCTTGGCAAAACCGAAATAATAACAGCACGGCGGCGATGGGCAGGGCGATATAAGGCACGGCTTTGGGCATGCGTTCATAGGCCTCTCCGCTGTTCAAAAGAACCTCCAACCAGCGCATAAAAAACGGGATGGGAATATCGTTGGTTTCATACCAGCCATAGCCGCGAAAATTATCGGCAAACCCCGTCGGTATCCAGCGACCTGTCGTCGGGGGCAGGTTGGCAAAGGGTGCCCAATAATCCCATCCGCCCTTTAATAACAGCGCGGAATAAAGGATACAAGCAATCACAGCAAACAGCCCCACGCGGCGTTTCATTGCGGGCGGTAGATAATTAATCAAGGCATCCACCCCCAGATGAGATGATTTTTTCACGGCAAAGGACGCGCCGATAAGCACCATCCATGCGAACATAAAAACGCTGAGTTCCAACGCCCAAAATATATTACTATTAAAAACAAAACGAGCAATGACATTGGCGAAAGTCATAATCGCCATCATGCCCAAAAGGAAAACAATCATAGTTGTTTCAATGGTTTCAACCCACGGTTCAACCTTGTGGTTAAGCCATGTTTTTATCCCTGATGATTTATTATTTTGTGTCATAATGTTTTGCCAAAATCCCCCACCCCGCCCGTATAAAATAGGCGGCGGGATGGGATTTTTTACAGAAAGTTTTACAGAAAGTTTTACAAGATTATTTTACAGAAAGTTTTTACAACCCCGCATTAATTTCCTGCGCGGCCTTGATATTTTCCACCCCAACATCGGCTTCAAATTGTTTCCAAACGGGGCGCATAGCATCCACCCAAACCTCGCGTTGCGCGGGGGTAAGGGTGCGAACAACACCGCCATTGGCTATGATAGACTGCTTTGCCTGCTCATTCACCTTGGTTGATTCTTTGTTACGGGTATCAGTGACCTCTTGCATAATTTGCAAGAATTGCGTGCGAACGGCGGGCTCTAAACTATCCAACCAATCCACGCTGGTAACCAACAAATAATCCAAAATCCCATGGTCGGTTTGGGTTATACCGTCCTGAACTTCGGAATATTTTTGCCCAAAGATATTAGACCAAGTGTTTTCCTGTCCATCAACCACGCCTTGTTGCAACGCACCATAGACTTCGGCAAAAGCCATCTTTTGCGGACTGCCACCAATGGCCGCCATTTGCGCCGCCAAAACATCAGACGTTTGCACGCGGAATTTCAATCCGCTTGCGTCCGAGGGTGCGATAAGCGGCACATTCGCCGACATTTGTTTCATGCCGTTGTGCCAATATCCCAGCCCCTGAAGCCCGCGGTTTTGCATGCTATCCAGCATAGCCTGTCCGTTCGCGGAGGCTTGGAAAGCCTCAACCGCTTCGATGTTTTTAAACATAAAGGGCAAATCAAAAATGCGAAATTGTTTGGTGAATTTTTCAAATTTGGATAGGGACGGGGCGGCCAGTTGTAAATCGCCCTGCAACATTGCCTCCAGTGCTTTATCATCGTTGTAAAGGGACGAATTGGGGAAGACTTCCATGCAAGCCGTACCGTTCATTTCGGCATTCACTCGCTCTGCCAGTAAGGCGGCAGCGATGCCTTTGGGGTGTTTATCGGTGTTCGTCACATGGCTGAATTTAATGACGACTTCGCCTGTTTCACAGCTGGCAAAGCCCGCGCTGGGCAGGGCAATCGTGGCGACGGCAATGGCCGCATATTTTAATAGATGGTTCATTTTGGGTTCTCTCCTTCAATCGGTTTTTGGGGTATAATTGTGGCAACGCGGGGATAAAAACCAAAGCCCAGCGTGCCGTGTTTGAACAGGCTAGGGTGTTATGACGGGGGAGTCAAGGGGGTTTCACAATTATTATTCACAAAACCGTGTTTTTATAAAATTTTAATGTGTTTAGGAGGTTTTTTTACCTTTTACAAGGCGTAAAATACGACATAATGTTGCAATTATTTGGTGATTTTAGCGATTAACGCTAAAAGGTGGATACCAATAGGACACCCCCGCCGTTTGTTTATCAATAATAACGAAATTATCGGCAAAAACCCGATGCCACGGACCCCAATCGCCATTCGGCCATTGCACGCGAACCTCTGCCCGCTCTGCCACACCCAGCCCAAAATGGATAAACCCAAGTTGCCCCGAAGCATGCCCACCCCCGCTCTGCACTCTGTGCATTTGCGTTAGATTGCCAGTTTTCACGGCTATCCTTGCGCCGATAGCGGAGGGATTAACCATCCCGTTTTGCAATTCCACCGCCAGAAAATTACCCAAATCGGCGTTGCCCCATTCCGCGTTATCCGACTCCGCCTTACGCCCAAGATTGCGAAACAAACTGACCTGTTCACGGCGATTAACCACCAGTAAATCCAAGCGACCATCGGCGTTAAAATCAGAAACCACCGCGCCCCGCCCGCGTTTTGGCAGGGCGATACCCGCGGCCTCCCCCACCTCGACAAACTGCCCGTCCAACCCCCCCAATAACAGATTATCCGGATCGTATTCGGCAAAATCCGGCATTTGTTCGACATTCCCCTTGGCTATAAACAAATCCAACCGTGCGTCATTGTTAAAATCGGCAAACTGCGTGTGCCAACCAGTGGAGGGCTTGCTATCATCGCCGATATAGGGACGGTGGGCTGTTGTTTTGCTCTCAAACGCGATATCGCGGTAGAGCGGGGCGGCCGTATCACGATCTTCATCCAGCTGTTGCAGCATGGTATCGCCCATGGAGGATAGCGCGTATTCGGGGCGACCATCGCCGTTCAAATCCGCCTCTGCTATCCCCATTCCCCAGATAACCAGTTTTTGCCAGCCGTCTTTCGCCTGATAGAGGCGGGGCGGGGTGTTTGGCGTGATGTGCCAAAGTTGCTCCTGCCCGTTAATGTGATATTGGCGATCGTTCGTGATGCGCAAATCAAACTGCCCCTGATTATCCCAATCGGTGAAAAGCATGGATAAGGCGCAAAAGCCGGGGTGCAGGGCGGTAGGGTTGCTATAATCGGGGGTTGTGGTGTTTGCAGAGTTCGCGTGGGGTCGCATCAGCACATTATCCTCGCAAGTACCCCAAGGGGTATCGGCGGCAAATCTGTCAATATAATTGGCAAAGGCAAGGGTTGGGAATTTCGCCTCGCCTTCCCATATCGCGGAAAACCCGGTGCTCCACTGGTTGCCTCCATCAAAGCCAAAAGTCGCATTGGCGGGGGCAAACTGGCAATCGCCCAGCCCGCGATATAACAGGTTTTCACCCACCCGCAGAATAACCAAATCAATATGGTCGTCCGCGTCAATATGTATCGGGTACGCACCCGTGGTGTTAAGAATTTCATCGGCAAAGGGTTTTTGGGCAAAACGGATTTCGCCGCCTTGTTTGGATTGATTAACATAGAGCCCCGCAGGGTTCGTTCCCCCCGCGATAAAAACATCCGCCAAGCGGTCGTTATTGCAATCAAAACTGGCCGCACCCCCGCCGACATAGTATTCAAAATCACCGTCATAGACGTGGGTTATTCCGCCCGCCTCCGCCTGTTCGGTGAATTGGGGGATATCGCTCGCGATGGCGGGGTGTGTGAAAAAAAACCCCGCAAAAAGCCATATAAAAATTTTGGCAAAAAGAAAATTTGACACTCTTATCATGGCGCGTCCTCTATCCGTAATGTTTTCAAAAACGCGATAATATCGGACTGCACATCCGCGCCCGCCTTGATAAACGCATCCCGAGCCATCCGCCCCGCACCGCCGTGCGCGCCGATAATCCCCGCCAGAGTCGTAAAGTCATTCCTATGCCCATAAGGAGGCGTTGATGCCACGCCCCACAGCTCTGCCGTGATGAAATAATCGCGCCCGACAAACCGTTGCGATAGCAATTCATTGCCCAATAAATTCACCTGCTGGTCGGTCATTTTATGGCGTTTCAAATCGCCAAACAAAGGTATCAGAATCGCCCCAGTTTCATCACGGGGCAGTCCCCGCGCCCATTCCAGCAGAGCCAAATCGTAAATCGCAGGGGTCGCCACATCGCGGGTATTGAGCGTCCCCGCAGCATCATAAGGTCCAGGGTCAGCAAAGCCCAAATTATGCAAGGGCAGGGACATTTTATGGCAACTGGTACAGCCCAAATCGTTAAAATACCCGCGCCCTCGCGTCGCCGCCGCCCGCCAATTCGCATCATCTGGTTGCTGGATTATCGGCGGGGGCAACCCCGCCTGCCACGCCACCAATGCGGATATATCACCCGCAAGCAGTTCGTCCGCCACCCCGTCTTCATCAAAATCAGCCTCGCCCGTCCAACGTTCGCCAAAGCGTTCCTCTGCCTGCATACCATGGTGATGGTTCATCGCGTTAATGGTGAATTGACGCAGGGAGGTCATCACCCCCTTTTGCGAAAACGGGCGGATGATTAAATCGGTATCCACCCCGTCTATTTCGGATAAATCAACGAGCCCATCGGGGGTTGCCGTGATGAAACCATAACGGATGTTTTTCGTTTGCAACGCCACCCGCACGGGGGTTTGTTGCACTCGTGCGGTTTGCAAGGCTTGGGCGCGTTGGGCGGTTAAATCCGCGCTCATCTCCCGCGCTAGCAGTTCAATCAACCCCGCGCCGAACAGGTGGTTCGTGCCGCGTTCGTTAGAGAATTCTGGGTTTGTCGTGTCAAAATCGTGGTTTTTAAATCCCTCAGAGACAAAGACATTGGTCACGAAATCCCCCGCTCCGCCTATGAATGGCAGGTTGTGGCAAGAGCTACAAGCGGCCGCGTCTGGCCCCGATATCCGCTGGTGGCTGAATCGCGCGGGGGTGCGGGTTTTTGTTGGGATTATGGCTTGGGTGGCGCGGGGGCGACCTGCTCCGTCGTGTCGAGTGAAGGGGGCGGTGAAGAGGATTTCGCCCGTGTCGCGTAGGGTTTCAAGGGTTTGTGCGTCCAGAGTACCACTGGGAATCGGTGTTTTGCCGAGGGCAGGGGTGATTTCGTCCCATAGGTTCTCTTGTGTGTTCTGCCCCTGTACTGGCAAGGGGAGTCCAAAACAAAGAAAGCAAAATAAAATGGGGGCAGTCAATTTCATAAACCGCTTATGCCCCGCTTGGCGAAAAAATGCAAGTTTAATGAATAACTCATCATTCGCACCTAATCACAAAAAGTTTATCACTAATCGCACCCTTTTACCCCCTAATACCCAAAACCCGCCCTTGACTCATTCTTAACAATCCGTTTATGTTATGGCTATCTGTTGCAAATTCCTTGCCACAGTGCGACAAATTGTCACAGGGTGCTTTGTATTATGCTTTGCATTCGTATTTAAAAATTGGAGACTCAATAATGAATAAACTTTTAACACTGACAATCGCGGGTGTTTTCACAACACTGGCTTTTGCCACAACCGCCCTTGCTGAGGGCAAAACCATCGGCGTATCATGGTCTAACTTTCAAGAGGAACGTTGGAAAACCGACGAAGCCGCGATGAAAGCCGCCATTGAGGCAAACGGCAACACCTATATTTCCGCCGATGCGCAATTATCCGCCGCCAAACAGCTGACGGATATAGAAAGCCTTATCGCGCAGGGCGCGGACGCTCTGGTTATCCTATCTGTGGATAGCGGTGCGATTGGCGCGGCTGTCGATGCTGCCACTGCCGAAGGCATCCCCGTTGTCGGGTATGACCGCCTGATCGAAGACGACCGCGCGTTCTATCTGACCTTTGATAACAAAGAAGTCGGGCGCGTTATTGCGCGGTCTATCGTTGCGGTTCAACCGAGCGGCAACTATGCGATTATCAAAGGCGACAAAGGCGATCCAAACGCGTTGTTCCTTTTGGAAGGCATGATGGACGTGATTGGCGACGCTGTTGCTTCTGGTAAAATCAAAATCGTGGGCGAGGCCTTTACCGATGGCTGGAAACCCGATAATGCCCAGAAGAATATGGAGCAAATCCTGACCGCGAATAACAACAACGTTGATGCTGTTCTGGCTGAAAACGATGGCATGGCTGGGGGCGCGATTGCTGCCTTGGCGGCTCAAGGGATGAATATCCCCGTATCAGGGCAGGATGGCGACCACGCTGGACTGAACCGCGTTGCCCGTGGCACGCAGAATACTTCCGTTTGGAAAGATTCGCGGCAATTGGGTATGGCGGCTGGCACGATTGCCTCGCATTTGGCTGACGGAGTGGCGATGAACGCTATCCCTAACGCAGTGAAATGGTCTGGTGGCGCGAAAGGCGTGACGATGAATGCTATTTTCCTCGCGCCCACGCCGATTGACAAAAGCAACCTTTCTATCGTCATTGACGCGGGTCATATCACTAAGGCGAAAGTCTGTGAAGGCGCGGTTGCTGGCGTTGATGGATGCTAGTGTTTTACACATTTTGATAAAAATAAGCCGCGCTGTTTGTGAAAGTGGCGCGGTTTTTTAAGATTTTTTTATAGGGGATAAGCCAATGACAGACACAGATAAACCCCAAGCTCATGGGGCGGATAAGGTTGAAAACCCGTCCGTTTTCGCACGGTTCTTACACGCGACAGAGATTGATGCACGGCTTTTAGGTATGATTGGCGCGTTGGTGCTGATTTGGATTGGCTTTCATCTGTACGGGCAGATTTTCAACGGCTACGGCGCGTTCCTCACCCCGCGTAATTTGTGGAATTTATCGGTGCAAACCGCATCAATAGCCGTGATGGCTACGGGTATGGTGCTGGTTATTGTCACCCGTCATATTGATTTATCCGTGGGCTCTATCCTTGGGCTTTGCGCCACGGCTATGGCGATTTTGCAGGTTTGGATATTACCGCAATTTCTGGGGCTTGGGCATCCGATGATTTGGATTATTGCGGTTCTGGCGGGGCTTGGGGTCGGCTGTATTATCGGCGGGTTTCATGGCTATTTAATCGCCTATCTTGGCGTGCCAGCCTTTATTGTCACCTTAGGCGGACTGCTGGTTTGGCGCGGTGCCGCGTTTTTATTGACGAGTGGTGAGACGATTTCCCCCGTTGATGTGACCTTTGCCAAACTGGGTGGCGGTCCTTATGGTGCGGTCGGTGCGCTGGGCAGTTGGATTGTCGGGCTGATAGCCTGCGCCGCCGTGATATTGTTTTTATATCGTGGGCGGGTGACTCGTGCGCGGTTTGAATTCCCCCAACGCCCGATTTGGGCAGAGACGTTTTTGGGCATAGTCGGGTGCGGTATTATTTTAGCGTTTGTTACGCTGGTGAATTCCTATCCGTGGCCAAAAGGCATCGTGAAAAACTATGTCGCACAAAACAATATAGACACCCCGATTGACCAGATTTTCATCAGTCATGGCTTTGCCATTCCCGTTTTGATTATGCTGGGTGTTGGTGTGGTGATGACCTTTTTAACCACGCGGACGCGGTTTGGTCGCTATGTCTTTGCCATTGGTGGCAATCCAGAGGCGGCGGAGTTGGCAGGTATTAACACCCGTTGGATTACCGTGAAAATATTCGCGCTGATGGGCATGCTCTGCGCGCTTTCGGCGGTGATTTCCAGTGCGCGTTTGAACTCTGCAACGAATAATTTGGGGACGCTGGATGAGCTGTATGTGATAGCCGCCGCCGTCATTGGTGGGACATCTTTTGCTGGCGGTATTGGTACGATTTATGGAGCGATACTGGGGGCTATGGTGATGCAATCCCTGCAAACAGGGATGGTATTGGTTGGGTTTGACGCGGCGATTCAGCAAATCGTTGTTGGTTTTGTTTTGGTTATGGCGGTGTGGATTGACACAGTTTATCGCCGTCGCGCCCGTTAGGAGGATAAGAAAATGAATGCACAAACGAATAAGGACGGGCAAACGCCACTGGTTGCTCTGCATGATATTTCCATTGCTTTTGGCGGGATAAAGGCGGTGGATCGCGCCAGTTTGGATTTATATCCGGGCGAGGTTATGGCTATTTTGGGGCATAATGGCGCGGGCAAATCTACCTTGATTAAGATTTTATCGGGGGCCTATCCGCGTGAGTCTGGGCAGATTTTTGTCAAAGGGGAAGAGGCGCAGATTGCCAATCCCCGTGATGCCAAGGGCTATGGTATTGAAACGATTTATCAAACCTTGGCTTTGGCGGATAATGTCGATGCGGCGGCGAATTTGTATTTGGGGCGAGAGATATTAACGCGGTTTGGGACGCTGGACGATACGGCTATGGAGGCGAGCGCGCGGGAGGTTATGGGGCGATTAAACCCCAATTTCCAAAGATTTAAAGAGCCAGTTAATAAATTGTCAGGCGGGCAAAGGCAATCCGTGGCGATCGCTCGTGCGATTTTGTTTAATGCGCAGATTTTGATTATGGATGAGCCGACGGCGGCCCTAGGTCCGCAAGAGACGGAACAGGTGGGTCAATTAATCCATCGTTTGAAAAAGAATGGGATTGGGATATTTTTGATTAGCCATGATATAGAGGATGTGTTTAGCCTGGCCGACCGTGTTGCCGTGATGAAAAATGGTAAGATGGTGGGGTATGCTCGCACCGATGATGTGACGAAGGATGATGTTTTGGGGATGATTATTTTGGGGAAATGTCCCAAGGGTGCGGTTGCTGGACCTGGGGCTGTTAGTGGTTAGTTGTTAGTGATTAGTGATTAGTGGTGGCTTTTGTGTATATAGAGCTTTGCTCGCGCAAAGCCCATACACAAAAGCCTTTGGTTATGTTTGGCAAATCCTTTTTAAATAACAATAACCATTAGTCATGGTGGCACGTGGGTCGCGCGAACCCGAAGGGTGTGCGTCTTGGTTGTTAGGATAATAGGGATTTGCTTCACTAGCGACTCTAAAATACACTGACTCAGTACAACCGATAAGCTGACGCGCACCCGTGGGGGTGAGGGTGCGCGCGACCGCCCCCCCTGCGGGCACGCCCGCTAAAATTAAGAAACAAGGCGGTCGTTTCCTAGATTATTAGGTTTGCTCTAGAATAATGATTACCGAGTCTGCCCTTCGGGTCTTCGTCATTTCTTCGAAATGCCGACCAGCTCCACGCGAGGGGCGGGCTTTTGCGCCTAGTCTCTTCGGTTTGATGTGGACTAAGTTTTACCCCGTAAATAACGTAATTTTGAAAAAACGAGGTATTTTGCTTGTAATCCCACCACAAATCCCTAATAATCCACCCCATGTTAAACAGATTGATTGCCCCAGCAGTCATAAAATTATTGATAAGAGGAATAAAAAAATGTTAAAAACAGTCTTACTTTCTATGGTTATTGCTTTTGGTGCATCCGCCACATTCGCACAAACACCGCCTGTTTTGATTGATGGGTTGGATAACACAGATTTGCATGCGTACCTTCTGTCGAAAGAGCTCAGCGAATTATCAATAGAAGAATTGCGCCAGCTGGCCTTGATTACGTTTCTTGAAGGAAATGAAGTGGGCGAAGTGACCACGAAAAGACTGGTAAAATACGGCAGGCTTTTAGACACGTTTGTAAAGCAGTCAAATAATGACCCCGAAATTGTGGCAATTCGCAAAGGCTATAACGGAATTCGGGCGCGGGAGGCACTTTTGGGCGGTTGGATTTCCTATTTTTATTCAAAATCAGCGACATCAGGCCTTGATGAACTGGTGAAAAATAACCCCGATAATGGCGGGGTTATCATGCAACGGGGGTTGAATGCGGTCTTCACTCCGTCTTTCATGGGGCGAAACCGATTTATTGAAAAAGATTTTAACGAGCTGTTGTCAGAGCGGTTTGCTTTGCAGGGGGCTGCCCGTTCCTATGTTTTGTATTATCTTGCAGTGGGCTATAAAAAAATGGGTGAGAATGATGCGGCGCGAACCCAGCTGGATGAAATTATCCAAATAGACGCGGCACCTTGGGTGGAACTGGCAAACGAAATGATGGTAGATTTACAGGGATAGCCATCTGGCAATACCGCCTTTAATCGCCTTAAAACAGGACACCATCATGATTATTAAAAAAATAATACGCTTTGTTTTAATCGCGGCATGTATCCCTGTTTTCATATATGTTGGCATAGCTTTGGGGTTGGTGTTATCGCAATGGCCAGAGCCTTTGGGGGATGTGAAAACATTTTCTTTTGACGCGACAAAGGACGCAACCCGCCCTGATGAGGTGGATTTAATCAGCTATGATGCGCGGGATGGGACGGAACTTTGGTTGCGGCATTATCCGTCGGCAAAACCAGACGCGCCTTTAATCGTTGTTATTCATGGCTCTGGCTGGCACGGGGGTGGATATACCGACCTTGCCATGGCTTTGGCGGAGGCGGGTGAAGTTTTATTGCCCGACCTACGCGGCCATGGTCCAAAGACAAATTCACGCGGGGATGTTGATTATATCGGGCAATTGGAAGATGATTTGACGGATTTAATCGGCTTTTACAGGAAAACAGGGCAGAAAGTCATTTTGGTTGGGCATTCCAGTGGTGGCGGGTTGGCGATTCGGTTTGCTGGTGGTGCGGATGGATCTATCCTTCATAAGGTGGTTTTATTATCGCCATTTTTGAAATATGACGCGCCGACTATGCGTTATAATGCTGGCGGATGGGCGCATGCTTTGGTGCGGCGGATTATTGGATTGCAGATGCTCAATACCATTGGGATTTCGTGGTTTAACGGCGCGAACATGATACAATTTAACTTCCCGAAAGAGGTTTTGGAAAGCCCCGAGGGTCATACCGCCACGCAAATTTACAGCTATCGTTTGAACGAATCTTTCGCGCCGCGTAGTGATTATTTGTCCGATGTTGCCGCCTTGCCAGAGTTTCTTTTGCTGGCGGGTGATAAAGATGATGCTTTCATAGCGAGTTTTTTTAAGGAAACATTAAGTCCTGCCACTGACAAAGGGACGTATAAAATCCTGCCCGATGTCACCCATATTGGGATTAGCTTTGATGAAACCGCCCATCGGGATATTGTGCAGTTTATTGGCAACTAGCCACGTATATTAGGGATTAACGATTCATCGTTAAATTCGCCGCCCCTATCAATCCCAACTGCGGATTGCGATAATGATACAACGGGCAGGATTGGCGCAACCCAGTAAATCGCCCGCCCGCATGAAACATATCAATAAAATCGCGATTAAACAGCCACGCATTATGCTCTAATACACCACCGCACAAAAACACCCCGCCTTGCGCCTTAAAAGTAACCGCCAAATCGCCGCAAACCACGGCAAGATGCGTGCGAAATATCCGCGCCAAGGCAACCGCGTTTTCATCGGTCCCTGCCTGTGCCGCCGTCAAAATCTCTGGCGCGGTGCGCAACACCGCCCCATCCCCGCTGACCTTGCAAATCGCGCGATATAACACGGGAATACCAGTGCCGCTGAGCACGGCTTCCGCCTCCACACACAAGGCACGATTGTGAAACCGAACCTCTGGCCACAGCTTACATAAGGCGGTGAAAACCGCAACATCATGCTCGTTATGGGGGGTGAGGGCGCGATGCCCACCTTCGCCCGAAATCGCGCACCAGCGCGAAGCCCCGCCTAAAGATGCATCAATCGATGTGTGAATCAGTGCGCCAACGCCCAAGCCCGTGCCTACCCCACAAATAACCCGCGTGCCGTATGAAATATCATTGCCCGTCTGGGCAGAAATAACCGATACATCGCTGGATTTGACGGTTGCCAAAGCCCATCCCGCGGCCTCAAAATCATTGATAAACCGCGCACCGTCCTTGCACAACGCGTTAATATCAGCCATGCGGATTTCTTGGCGGGCGTTGGTTAATCGCGCCCTGTCTGGCTCTATCAGCCCCGCGATGGCTAGGCTGGCACGGCGTGGCTGGTCGGCAAACCCGCCAATATAGCCCGCCAGAACGTCAATCAAAGCCGTCTTTCCCTTGCTGGCAAAAGACTGCACGTGGCGGATTTCCCCATCAATCAGGGCAGCCACGCGAATATGCGTGCCACCTATATCTGCGATTAAATCCCAATCCATGGCAAGACTTTCTTTGTTTCGCCAGCTTTCAAAGTTTCAAAAGCCCAAAATCCTCAAACACTTGGTCATAAACCGCACGTTTGAACGGCACGATACGCGTCAATACATCCGCCGCCGCCATCCATTGCCAATTTGAAAACTCAGGGCAATCGGTTTGGATATTTATCGCGCTATCGGCCCCAGTAAATTGCATCAAATACCACATTTGTTTCTGCCCGCGATAGCGACCATTCCACAATTTAGGCACCAAATCGGCGGGCAAATCATAGCACAGCCAATCGCTGGTTTGCCCGATAATAACCACATCATGCTGGGTGACAGAGGTCTCTTCCGCCAATTCGCGCAAAGCCGCCACACGGGGAGTCTCCCCATCTTCAATCCCGCCTTGGGGCATTTGCCAAGCCTGCGCCGCACCCTCCCCCGCGTCCAGACGTTGGGCGACAAAAATCAAACCGTCCTGATTGCACAGAACAATTCCAACGCATGGGCGATACGGCAGGTCTATCATTTTTCCGAATTGATAGCGTTAAACCCTTTTAGAATATCCAATGCGTAGGCCAATTGATAATCCTCATCACGCAGTTTGGCGGCCTCTTCCTGTTCGGCACGTTCCGCCTCCAATTGCTCGCGTTCTTCTTCGCTTAACCCGTCGTTGTCCAAAGACCCACGTAAAGAGCCTTCATTACGCCGTGCACGAGGGGTTTCTTCTTCCTCCCCTTCCGCGACTTCTTCGGGCAATTCGGAAATCCGTTGTTCCACCCAAATATCAGGCGAGACGCCCAATTCTTGGATAGACCGACCAGAGGGAGTGTAATACCGCGCCGTGGTCAGGCGAATCGCGCCATCCCCGCCGGGCAAAGGAATAATCGTTTGGACAGAGCCTTTGCCAAAGCTGGGCGTGCCGATGACTATCGCGCGTTGGTGGTCTTTTAACGCACCCGCCACGATTTCACTTGCAGAGGCCGACCCGCCGTTTATCAATACAATCACGGGTTTGCCTTGGGTTAAATCGCCCACCTTTGCGTTCCAACGTTCGCCGTCTTCGGGTGACCGCCCGCGAGTTGATACGATTTCGCCCTTATCCAAAAACGCGTCAGAGACCAGAATGGATTGCTTTAACAGCCCACCCGGATTATTACGCAAATCCAGAATATAGCCGTTGACGTTGTCAAATCCGCCCAATTCCTCGGTTTGTTTTTTGATTGAATCCTCCAGATTAATGTAAGTTTGGTCGGTAAAGGAGGATACTCGCAGAATGACAGTCTCGCCAATATTACGCGCCCGTACCGCCCGAACTTTGATAATATCGCGGGTGATGGTGATTTCAAACGGATCGTCCACACCTTCGCGAACGACGGTAATAACGATGTCAGAGCCGACTTCGCCGCGCATTTTCTTTACATTTTCATCCAAGGTGAGGCCAAGGGTGGATTCGCCATCCACCTCTATAACTACATCGCCCGATTGCACGCCCGCCCGAAACGCAGGGGTGTCATCAATCGGTGCCACAACCTTTACATAGCCGTTTTCCAAAGTGACCTCTATCCCCAATCCGCCGAATTCCCCGCGTGTTTGGGTGCGCATTCTGGTAAAGCTGTCGGAATTAAGATAGCTGGAATGCGGGTCTAGCGACGATAGCATGCCGTTTAATGCGGATTCAATCAGCTCTTCTTCGTCTATTTCTTCCACATAAGTGCTGCGGATTCTCTCAAAAACATCGCCGAATAGTCCGAGTTGATGGTAGGTTTTGTCGTCTTGGGCTTGGGCATAAGAGCCATTAAAATATACGGTTAGAGCAAAGGCAGCGCAAGCTCCACCGATTATGCCTAGGAATAATTTTTTCATAAGAAATCTCGTTTTTTTAGGTTGTTTTGGCGGATGCCAAAGTTGGGGTTAGCCTGTGGGTGCAACGGATACTGGGGTATTTAGTTGCGGTTTCAGGCGGTCTAGGGTGTTTGTAAAGCATTATTGCGGAACATGGAAGGGGGGTTTTTATCAAAATGTGGTGAGTTTAGTTATTAGTTGTTAGTTATTAGTTATTAGTTGTTATTTATTTGGGTTTTTGTGCTGGGTTTGCGGGAGTCTTGACTCTGTGGGGTTATGCGGGTAAGGTGAATAAAATCAAATTTTTTACAAACAGGATAGGTCAAACGTGACTAATTTAGAAAAAGGCTTGCAAGCTATTCATAAAGGCGATTTCGTCACCGCTTTACGCGAATTACAACCTCTTGCCGAACAGGGAGATGCAGAGGTACAGAATCAGCTGGGAGAGATGTATGAATTTAATAAGGTCGGCGCGAATGATAATAAGGAATCTATGAAATGGTATAAGATGGCCGCCGAACAAGGGCATGCTGCCGCACAGAATCATCTGGCGTTGATGTATAGAGGAGGACATGGCGTTACAAAAAATTACAAAGAAGCGGTAAAATGGTTTAAACTATCCGCCGAACAGGGGTTTTCATCGGGACAGGCTAATCTGGGGTCAATGTATGAAAACGGGGAGGGCGTTCCGCAAGATTATGTTCTTGCCCACATGTGGTTTAATCTTGCCATATCACAGGGTGATGGAGTTGACGAGTTCGAAAGGGATGATATTGCTAAGAAAATGACCCGTGAACAAATAGCAGAAGCACAAAAACTAGCACGTGACTGGATGGCAAAAAAAACTAATAACTAATAACTAACAACTAACAACTAAACACTCACCAGTCATCTCCTCAGGCGTATCAATCCCCATAAGATGCAACAGAGTCGGGGCAATATCCGCCAAAGACCCGCCATCGCGCAACGCCACACCCTCAACCCCCGAACCAAACAAAATCACAGGCACCAGATTCGTCGTATGTGCCGTGTGGGGCTTGCCAGTGTCGGTATCCACCATCGTTTCACAATTCCCATGGTCGGCGCAAATCAGCGCACACCCGCCCACCGAATCCAACGCCCGCATCATCTCCCCCAACGCCTTATCCACCGATTCACACGCGGCAATCGCCGCACCCAAAACCCCGCTATGCCCAACCATATCAGGGTTTGCATAATTCACCACAATCAAATCATACTGCCCGCTGGCTATCGCATCACACAACGCATCGCTCACCTCTGGACAGGACATTTCAGGCTGTAAATCATAGGTCGCCACGGCAGGGCTGGGCACCATCCGCCGCGTTTCACCGAAAAACGGCTCTTCCCGCCCGCCATTAAGAAAAAACGTGACATGAGGATATTTTTCCGTCTCTGCAAGGCGGAATTGATGCAATCCATGCCCTGCCACCCATTCGCCAAGCGTGTTTTTCACGGAATCTTTGGGAAACAAGCAATCCACATAGTCATCATGCCCTTTGGAATAACTGGCAAAGCCACTGATAATCCGCAACGGCGCGGTTTCAAACGCATTAAAATCCTTATCGCCTATTGCCGCCAAAATCTGGCGCGCTCGGTCGCTGCGGAAATTCAAACACAATAGCCCGTCATTCGCCCCAAACCCATCGTAATCAGGCAGAACGCAAGGGATAATGAACTCATCCGTTACGCCATCGGTATAGCTGGTTTTTATCGCCTGTTCCGCGCTTG
Organism: uncultured Amylibacter sp.; assembly: GCA_959347425.1. The sequence continues at coordinate 1,681,017 of OY365741.1, forward strand.
GCATGTCCGTGCCTTTGGCCTCTGCCATCGCGCGATAGGCGATTTCCACCCGCTCCCACCGATTATCGCGGTCAAAGGCGTAATACCGCCCGCCAATCGTGGCAATACGGACGGGTTTAGCCAGTTTATTTTGCAGTTTTTGCAGGTAGTCAAGGGCGGATTTCGGGGCAACATCGCGCCCATCGGTGATAAGGTGCAGAAAGACTTCTATGTTTTGCGCAACCAGACAATTTGCCGCGTGGATGAGGTGGTCAATATGGCTATGCACTCCGCCATCGGACAAAAGCCCTATGATGTGCGCTCGCCCGCCTGCGGTTTTTATATTGTGGCAAAACTTTGTGAATCCTGCCAGCGAGGCGAATTGGTTTTGCGCGATTGTGCGGTCTATCTTTACCAAATCCATTTCTATCACGCGTCCCGCGCCGATATGGGTGTGACCGACTTCGGAATTGCCGAATTGCTCGTCTGGCAGACCGACGGCTGCCCCGTGGGTTATCAATTCGGTTGTGGGATAGCCCGCCATGAGTGCGTCAAAATGCGGGGTTCGCGCCAAGGCAGGGGCGTTATTCGCGGAGTCTGGGTTAATACCCCAGCCATCAAGGATACATAAAACGACTGGTTTTTTGGGAGTTTTGGGCATGGTATTATGTGTCCTTTTGTTTATGGGCGGGCGGTTTGCCCTGTTTTTGCAGGGTTGCCACGGCATCGCTGAGTGCGTCAATTTTATCCATAGAGGCAACCAGTACGGCATCGCCCGTCGCCACGGCTATCATATTATTCAGCCCAATCGCCACGATTTGCACAGACGGGTCGTAGGATTTTATCAGGCTGTTTTGGCAATCAATCGCCAGAGTATCAGGGCTTATCACCAGCCCATCGTTAGTTTTCGTGGAGGTTTTCACCTCGGCTTGCCAAACCGCGTTCCAATTGCCCAAATCATTCCAACCGCAATCCAGCGCGATGGTCACACCTTGCAGTTTTTCGGCAATGGCATAGTCAAAGGATATCGTTTCTGCCCCCGCATAGTCATCCGATAGGCGGACAAAATCCGTGTCTGTTTGGGCGGAGGCAACCGCGTTTTGCGCGGCTTGCAGGATTTTCGGCGCAAAGCGGGCAAAGCAATCCAACGCGAACTGGGCGCGGAGCAAAAACATCCCCGAATTCCATAAAAACCGTTTGGACTCAACCATAGCCGTCGCCCGTTCCGCGTTCGGCTTTTCAATGAATTGTTTGAACGGGTTGGGCTGGGTTTTCGTTATCGGCGCGGTGAGTTCTATATAACCAAAGCCCGTCTCGGCGCGGTCAGGCGTTATACCAAAGGTGATGAAATCATGGCTATCGGTGGCTTTCAGGGCGATATCAATACCAGCGTGAAAACGCGACTCGTCGCCTATTATATGGTCGCTGGGGCAAACCAGCATCCAAGCGTCTGGGTCTTTCCTCGCCAGCAGAATCGCCGCCACAGCGACAGAGGCGGCGGTATTGCGTTTGGCGGGCTCAACGATAATTTGCGGGTTTTGGATATTGGCGGTCTGCGTGGCTTCGCCAACCAGAAACCGAGTTTGGGCATTGCACAGCAACATCGGCGAATGAAACTTGGGCGAGGCAAAACGGGTTAATGTGGCGGATAGCAGGCTCTGCCCGTTCAACAAAGGGGTGAATTGTTTTGGGTAAGAGGCACGGGATAACGGCCACAACCGCGTGCCAGACCCCCCGCATAAAATAACGGGGTGGATGGTTTTTTGGGCAGATGGGGGTGCGGGATTTTTCATAATGGTGTCTTTTGGGTTAATGTATATTATGTAAATTGTGAATTGTAAATTGTGAAAGGCTAACCCCCCTAGTAATTAAAAACCGCCCCATTAAAAAAACGACTCGCAAAATCCCCTAAAATGTATTATACCTGTATCAACACCCACCAAACACCGCCCGAAATATTAGGACGCGCATCAATGAAACACCTCGTACATAAAGGCGATTTGCCAAAAGACATAGCCTTTGGCACGCAAATCGCCGTGGATACCGAAACCATGGGATTGTGCCATATGCGCGATCGTTTGTGCCTCGTGCAATTATCAAACGGAGACGGCACGGCGCACCTTGTTCAAATCCCGCCAAACACGGATAAAACCAGTGCGCGTAAGGCCGCACCGAACCTCTGCGCCTTGCTGACAAACCCAAAACAGGTCAAACTGTTCCACTATGCACGGTTTGATATGGGTATTTTGCATCATCATTTCGGCGTAAATGTGGCGGGGGTTTATTGCACCAAAATCGCGTCAAAGCTGGCACGGACTTATACCAATCAGCATGGGTTGAAGGCTCTGCTGGCGGAATTGCTGGACATGGATATCTCCAAACAACAGCAAAGCTCTGATTGGGGTGCGGAGCATCTTAGCAAAGAGCAAATCGCCTACGCGGCAACGGATGTTTTATATCTGCATCAATTACGCGAAAAACTGGATTCCATCCTAATACGCGAGAACCGTGCGGCTCTGGCGCAGGCGTGTTTTGATTTTCTGCCCCACCGTGTTGCGCTGGATTCATCTGGCTGGCATGATGATATTTTTATCCACTAGGCAAACAATGCAACGAGTCATAAAAACCCAACCGCAGTATTCCTCTTTCATCTTTGCGATAAAGATGGGGCTTTCGCTGGCGGGGGTTGTGCTGGCGGTCTATCTTATTGCGGTTGCGCTGACGACCACCGACCCCTTGCGCGCGGGGCTTATTTTCACCGACCAAGAAACGCTGGATTTGGCGCAGGAGCAAAAGGTCACCAACCCCTCCTTTTCTGGGACCAGCCCGCGTGGCGATACCTTTGTTATCAAAGCCACGGAGGCTCGCCCAAACGCCCCAAACCCGCAGTGGATTGATTTAATCGCCCCCAGCACCCAGATTAACCTGCATCAAAATGTGCAAATCAAATCCCACGCCGATAAAGGCACGATTGATATTGAAGGCAAATCGGTTATTCTTAGTGGCGGTGCCAGTATGACTATGTCCAACGGGATAGAGGCGAACAGCGATTATATCCGCATGCATTTGGAAACGGGGGATGTTATCAGTCCGGGGAAGGTCTTTGTTAAAAGCAACTTTGGCACGCTTACGGCGGGGTCGTTGCAAATCATCAATAAAACGCGGGCAAGTGGGGAAAACGGCGTGAAGGCGGATATTAAAACGATTTTACTGTTTAAAAGGGGGGTGGAGCTGGTGTATAATCCGCGAAGCACGGGTAATAAAGGGGATGCAAAATGATAAAACATAGTTTTTACGTTATAGCGTTTGTTTTATTCGCCAGTGCGGGTTTCGCCCAAACGGGAGTCCAGCTCAGCCCTGCCAACCATGACCGCAATGCGAAAGTGGTTGCGCTCGGCGATAATGTCAGCGTTGATTTGGAAACGAATATCGGGACATTTGAGGGCAACGCGCGAATCAGCCAAGGTGATTTGCGGATAAGTGCGGATAAAATCATATTGTCCTACGATGAGGAGGATAACAGCGTTGCCGATGTCCAAGCAAGCGGTAGTATTATTTTCACTAATGGTGAGGAAACGGCAGAGGCGCAAACCGCCCATTTCAACGCCAAATCAAACATTATCGTGTTAAGTGGCGATGTTTTGCTGGTACAGGGTAGTGCGGTGATTTCTGGCGATACCATGCGGTTGGATTTGACGACGAATCGCGCGGTCGTCTCTGGCAATGTGAAAACCGTGTTTCAACCGAATGAACAACCGAGCGAACAGCCGAGCGAATAACAAATGAACCTTATGAATACCCCTATGAATCCCTCAGTGAATCCTTCAGCGAATACCGCACCCGCCTCCGTGATAGGCGAATCAGACGGCGGGCTCATCGTTAAAAACCTCGGCAAGTCCTATAAAGAAAAAATCGTCCTACGCGATGTCAGCCTGCACTTGGAACGGGGTGAGGTTGTCGCCTTGCTCGGCCCCAATGGCGCGGGTAAAACCACTTGTTTTTATGCGGTTGCCGGGCTGGTCGCACCCGATCGCGGGCAGATATTGATTGAAAAAAACGACTGCACCTATTTCCCAGTTTATCGCCGCGCCCATCTTGGGCTTGGCTATTTACCCCAAGAAGCCAGTATTTTTCGCGGCATGAATGTCGAGCAAAATATCCTATCGGTCGTGCAATTCTGGCATCCCACACGGGCGGAGCAGGCCGAAAGGTTAGAGGTTTTACTGGAAGAATTCGCCATTACCCATATCCGCAAATCCTCTGCCTTATCGTTATCTGGCGGGGAAAGACGGCGGGTGGAAATCGCGCGGTGTTTGGCTTCCAATCCCAAATATGTCCTGCTGGATGAGCCTTTTGCAGGGGTTGACCCAATAGCTGTCGGTGATATTCGCATTCTGGTGGCGCAGTTAAAAAACCGAGGCATCGGGGTTTTAATTACCGACCACAATGTCCGCGAAACGCTGGATTTAGTCGATCGTACCTATATATTACATGACGGCAAAGTTTTGATGAGCGGAACACCTGACGAAGTTATCGCCAACAAAGATGTCCGTCGCGTCTATCTGGGCGAAAACTTTAAAATTTAACCAACCCACCCTCATATTGAAAGGAAACATCATGAGATATCAAATAAGCGGAAAAAGCATAGACATAGGGGAGTCCCTCAACGAACATGTCAAAGAAACCCTAACCGATATTGTAGAAAAATACGCTCAACGCCCCACAAACGCGGTGATTGTGTTTTCAAAAGACCGCTATGAATTCGCGGTGGAGGTGACGGTTCATTTATCAACGGGTTTGAATGTAAATGCGGCGGGCAAAGCCAGCGATATTTACGGTGCTTTCGCCCAAGCCTCGCAAAAAATCGAAAAACAGTTGCGTAGATACAAAAGAAGGCTAAAAAATCATCATTCTGTGCGCCAAACACCAGTTGAATTTACCGGCGTTTCATCCTATATCATCGCCAGTGAAAATGGTGGTGATTCGTTTGACGAGGCTGAAGAGCCAGAAACGCTGAACCCCGCCATTATTGCAGAGATGGAAACGAAGATTAAATCGCTCTCGGTAGGAGAGGCAGTGATGCAAATGGAATTGACCGATAGCCCTGTGTTAATGTTTAATAACGATGCTTCGGGGACGTTAAATGTCGTTTATCGGCGGAATGACGGGAATATCGGCTGGATTGATCCTGCGAATATTCGTTAGGATTTTCGGGTTGGACGCAAAGAGGTAACAATGGAATTAAAAGACATACTAGATAGGCAGGCCGTTGGTTTTGTTCATAATATGAACAGTAAAAAGCGGCTTTTGCAGCATATCGCCGAACAGGCGCATCAAGTCTATGGGCTGAATGGTGAGGTGGTGTTTGACTCGCTGACCAAGCGGGAGCATCTGGGCTCTACGGGCGTAGGGCGCGGGGTGGCGATTCCGCACGCACGGTTTGCAGAGCTGAATACGGTGTGCGGGTTATTCACGCGGTTGCAGGGGGCAACGAAGTATGATTCTATGGATGGTGAGCCTGTGGATTTGGTTTTCACCTTGCTTGCCCCACAAAGCGAAGGGGCTGAGCATTTGAAGGCTTTGGCTTTGGTATCGCGGACTCTGCGGGCTAGGGATATTTGTGAGAAGTTGCGCTCGAACGATGATCGCGGGGTGTTGTATGATATTTTGACGGATGTTATTCGGCATGAGGCAGCGTGATTTAGTGATTAGTGATTAGTGATTAGTGGGTTTTTTTACCACTTCTTGACTGGTCGGCATAACGAAGTTATGACGAAGACCCGTAAGGGCTAAATAATAATGAATGATTGGTTATTAGAGGTTAAGAGCAGAGGTTTTTTGTTGCGCCCTCACTTCGTTCGGTTGCCCGCCCGCCCACCCCTCCTGCGGAGAGCTGGACGGGATTTTGTGGCTTTTGCCTGTCTTAGCATCTAGGCACAGCCTAAATAAATTTAGAGCAAACCTATCACCAATTCCCAAGTATTCTTTGCAAATAATCCAATCTAACGTCTTGTTATTCCAGATAGTAAATTTATAGAATCACTATCATCTTGTAACCAAAGGGCTTTTGGCATGCCCCCGCAAAGCGGGGGCTACGCACAAAAGACCACGCTGGTCGGCATTCGCGTAAGCGATGACGAAGACCCGAAGGGCTATTCATCGTTAATCATTAATCACTAATAACTAATCACTAATAACTAACAACTATTCAATCGCCAAATCCGCCAGCATCCCTTCCACGCGGGCTATATCGGTTGGGTTATTTACCTCCCAAAAGGCGCGTCCCTTGGCGGCAACTTCCACACATTGCACAGTCGCACCATAAGACAAAAACCGCAACTGTTCCAGCCCTTCCGCCGTTTCCAAATCACAAGGCGACCAGCCGATATAATCCTGCAAAGCCTGCGGGCGATAGGCATAAACACCGACATGGTGATAAACCGCAACCCCGCCAGCACCACCATCAGCACCACCACCACCATAAGGTATCACCTCTTTGGAAAAATACATCGCCCGACCTTGGGCATCAAACACAGCCGTGGTTGCGCCGACTCGCCCCTCTGCTCGGTCTTGTTTTAACGCCGCCAGCCCCCCTGCATCGCATTTCAAAACAGGGGTTGCCATCGCCGCCTTTGGATAATCGCGCATTGCCCCAACCAACGCGGTTACAAAATCAGGCGGGGTCAGGGGCGCGTCGCCTTGCAGGTTAATAACCAGCTCATAATCGCCACCATTGGCCGCTTCGGCACATCGCTCCGTACCATTACGAGCCGATTCAGAGGTCATCACAACCTCCCCGCCAAACCCCGTAACACAGTCCGCTATCGCGGTATTATCCGTGGCGACAACGATTTTCACCTCTGGCACAACCGCACGGACACGCTCCGCAGCCTCCCAACTCCTTTGAATAAGCGGTTTTGCCACGCCACCCGCCCCACGCAACTCCGCCAAGGGCTTGCCGATAAACCGCGTTGAGTCATACCGCGCTGGAATCACCAATAAAATAGCCATCCTACCCCACATCCGCCTGTTTTAACTGCACACCCGCACTATAAGCAATAAACAAAGGGTTTCTAAACCCCGCCTTGCCATAGCGCAACGGCGCATGCGTTTTAAAATCCACAACATGCCCCCCCGCCGCCGATAAAATAGCATGCCCCGCCGCCGTATCCCATTCCATAGTAGGCCCTAGACGGGGATAAATATCCGCCTGTCCCGCCGCCAATAGGCAGAATTTCAAAGAAGACCCAGCCGTATCCACTCGCGCGGGTTTATAGGATTTGATATAATGGTCGGTTATCGAATCGCTATGCGAATAAGAGGCAATAAAACATAATGCGTTATTATCAGGCGGATTCACCCGCAAAACCTTGGACTCAAGGATTTTATCGGGATCAAGGATGTTGGGGTTATGGTCACCGAATTCCTCAACCGCTTGCCCTTGGGTATTGGTATAAAATAACCGTTCCCGTGCGGGCGCGTAGATAATGCCGAAAACCGGAATTTCATCAACGACATAGGCGATATTCACCGTGAAATCCTTACCCCGCCGAATGAAATCCTTTGTGCCGTCCAAGGGATCAACGATAAAAAACGCAGCTGCCTTTAGGGAATGGGTTTGGGTTTGTTCTTCGGTCACCACCACACTATCGGGGAAACCCGCTCGCAACCCGTTGTAAATATGGACATCGGCGGCTTTATCGGCAAGGGTGACGGGGCTGTTATCAGGTTTTATATCCACGCCGAAATCGGGGGTTTCATAGATTTCCATGATTTTGCGCCCAGCCTCTATCGCCAGTTTTCGTATCAAATGTATTTGTGTCGCGTCCATATCTGTGTCCTTATCGGTTTTGTAATTGGCTTCTGGGGTCGCTTAACTCTGCAATAGTTTTGCCTAAAGATAAACGCCAATCGGGTTGTTTTATATTAAAAGCCGCCAAAATCCGCGCACAATCCATCCGCGAGTTCTGTGGGCGAGGTGCGGGCGTGGGATAATCCACGCTGGGAATTGGCGTGATTTCCACGGGCAAATCCGCCATGTTAAATATTTCGGTTGCGAAATCCGCCCAACTGACAAAAGGCGCACCCCCGTAATGATAAATCCCTGATAAAGACGCATCGCGTTTTTGATAAAACGCCGCGGCGATTTTTAATAATGCACCCGCGATACTGTCCGCGCCTGTTGGCCCGCCGATTTGGTCGCTGACTATTGATAGGCTTTTGGGGGAGTGGCTTTTATCCGTTGCGCCCAGTTTTAACATGGTTTTGACGAAATTCGCGCCAAAGGGGGAAAACACCCACGATGTGCGGATTATGGCGAAATACGCATCTGCATCCGCCTCCGCAATAATCCCCTGCTCGCCCTGATATTTTGTCTGCCCATAAATACCCAAAGGCGCGGGCGTGTCCTCCTCTGCCCAGCATCCCGTGCCTGACCCATCAAACACATAATCCGTGGAAATATGCAAAAACGGAATGTCGCGAGCGAAAGCCACTTTGGCAATTTGCGTGGGGGTTGTGGCGTTGATTTGCAATGCCAAATCCGCCTCGGACTCCGCCTTATCCACGGCGGTATAGGCGGCGGCGTTGATGATAATATCAGGGGCGATGGTTTCAATCGCGCCGACACACGCGGACGGGTTGCAAAAATCCGCGTCATCTCGCCCAAGGCAAATAACCGCTCGCCCGCCCAATCGTGCCAGTTCCCGTGCGACTTGCCCGTTTTTGCCAAAGACCAGAATTTTTATGGGAGGGCTCATCCCTTTACCCCCAAACGCTGTCCCACACCATCGCGGTTTTGCAATCCCCGCCACCAAGGCTCATTATCCAAATACCACTGCACGGTTTTGCGCAAACCCTGCTGTAAACTAACGCTTGGTTGCCAGCCGAGCTCGCCCCGCATACGGCTTGGGTCTATGGCGTAACGCAAATCATGCCCCGGTCTATCGGCGACAAATTCAATAAGGTCGCTGTACGGTTCGGCACGCGGTTGCAATTCATCCAGCAAGGCACAAATCGCGCGAACAAGGTCTATATTAGTGGATTCGTTTTCCCCACCGATATTATAGCTCTGCCCCACGCGCCCCTTTTGTATCACCAATAATAACGCCTCCGCGTGATCCTCTACATACAGCCAATCGCGGACATTCTGCCCGTTGCCATAAATAGGAATAGCCTTACCCGCCAGAGCGTTTAGAATAACAACAGGGATAAACTTTTCAGGGAAATGATAGGGGCCATAGTTATTGGAACAATTGGTGATAATCACGGGCAAGCCGAAAGTCTCCCCCCACGCCCGCACCAGATGATCAGAGGCAGCCTTGGACGCGGCATAAGGCGAATTCGGCGCGTAGGCGGTGGTTTCGGTGAAAGCACCCGTTTTGCCTAAACTGCCATAAACTTCGTCAGTAGAGATATGATGAAACCGAAACGCAGGGGGTTGCCCTGCATCTTGCCAAAACCTCCGCGTTGCCGCCAGCATTTCATAAGTGCCGTTAATATTCGTGCGAATAAAGGATTCGGGTGCGTCAATGGAACGATCAACATGCGATTCCGCCGCCAGATTCATCACCACATCGGGCTGATACGTGTTAAAAATACGGCGCAGAGCCGTAGCATCGGTAATATCCGCATGTTCAAAATGATAATTCGGGTGGTCGGCGACCTCTGCCACATTGTCCAGACAGGCGGCGTAGGTCAGGGCATCAAGGTTAATGACCTTATGTCCCTTGGCTATTGCCGTGCGGACTAGGGCAGACCCGATAAACCCCGCCCCACCTGTGATAAGAATTTTCATCGGCTTGCCTTCTTAAAGGGGGACTGTAAATCGCGAAACGCGGGGGCGTTTAGGTCTTTGTTTGATAGTTGCGGGGGTGTGTCGCCCAGCCCCCAATCAATCGCCAAATCGGCATCGTCAAACCGAACCGAGCCTTCGGTTTCGGGCGCGTAAAAATCACTGCATTTATACATGACTTCTGTGTTAGCCTCCAGCGTGGCAAAGCCGTGAAGAAACCCCGCGGGGACGAATAATTGTTGGGTATTTTGCGCGGATAATTCCACGGCAACCCAGTGTCCGTAGGTTGGGCTGTTCGTGCGAATATCCACGGCCACATCGCGAATCCGCCCGTGGGTGACGCGGATGAGTTTATCCTGCGCCTTTGGCGGAGCTTGGAAATGCAGCCCGCGTACCGTGCCTATTGTTGCGGAAAAAGAGTGGTTGTCTTGGACGAAATCGGCGGTAATTCCTGCGTTCGCGAGGGTTTGGGCGTTGTAAGTTTCGCTGAACCAGCCGCGTGTGTCGCCAAAGCGCGGGGGTGTGATGATAACAACATCGCGTAGTTTGGTGGGGGTTATGGTCATGGGGCTGTTGCGAGGTTGTCAAAGTTTATGAGTGATTTGGGGTCAAGTCTATCAAAACCCCAACGTGGCAAGTGGTTTTCACCACTAGCATAACTATTAAATAACCGAATCATATCCTCTTTTTGGGCGATATTAAATAGGTGTTTTATCTTATCAAAATATCTAATTGATTCGGCTCTTGCAAACATTTCAAAAAAGCCTGTGTGTGACCACTCGGCATATACTAAAAGTATGGGATGCCACCCCCAAAATTCGCCATCAACGGGAGCTAATTCTTTTCTCATAAAAAGTATAAAATCTGCTTGCATTAAATCTTTAAAATCAATTCCTGCATACTGTGTCCTATCTTTTAAAATGTCAGCTTGCAATGAGGCTCGGTTAAGTTCTAGACGGCTATTTCTCATGCTATTAATTGATTTTATATCTGGGCAAAATTCACGATATGAAATCATTGGATTTTTACCTTGTTTAGCATAAAATTCTACGTAGTACTTATTAGAAACTAAATAATGGACTGCGTCAAATTTTTCCTCGTTCAAAAAAATTGCAACGGTATATAAAAATAGCTCGTGAATAATAAATCCAAAATTATCAAAATCAGTATCTATCCAAGAACCTATATTTGGGGGACAGTGTAAATAAGGAATCAACCGTTCAAAAAATTTATGCAGTACTCCATTACAGTTTTCAACCACACCATATTTTGCCATTGTCGAAATAAGTTCAATAAATTCCGTGCGGTAAGGCAAAAAACTTTCAATGGATTCAATGACAGCATCGTCAAATTCTCCTTTATATTTTTTTATCCTAAACTCTTCCATTCCAACAGATAGCGTTTCTAAATATTTCTCAATGCGTCCCGATGCATTTCCTTTAGATTCTTCTATCGCTTCAATTGCATGGCGAAATGGAATTGTGGTCGGTATCTCAATCCTTGTTTCGTCTGATAAAAAAGCGGGCTGTTTGCCAATCGTGGGTTTTACATACAAAGGTTTATCAAAAATCCATCGCAACAATTTTTCAAATTCTTTTTCAAAATTATGGGATTCGGAAAAATCTATGTAGATTCTCGATTTATAGTAGGTGGGTAAATATGGCTTACCTTTTTCATCGTTTTCTAAAACAAGAGCTACAAATTTATCTTGTTTTTGCTGGTCGTAAATTTCCTTTGAAATAATCTCTGTTTCTGTGCCAACGCCTCCTACCCTAGCGTTGGCTTTTTCAGCATAATCTTTATTGACAACCATTATGACCTTACGAATGGAATCATTGGTATCCATCTGTTCCATAAATGAAATTTTACTATGACCTTCTTTAAGTCCCCATTTATCAAGTTCCACATCCACACCAGAAGCAACCAATTTTTCAGCCAATTCCACAACCCACTTTTCATGTTGCGGGTTAGTCCAGCTATAAGATATAAATAATTTTGGGGGTGCATCAGCCATGTTTCAAACTTTCCTTTCACCCACCCTATACATTAATAATTCACAATTCACAATTCATCATTCACAACTAAATTCAAAAATTATTAACCACCACAATCCGCAATATAGACACGCAAACCAGCACAACCAAGGGCGTGAAATCCAACACCCCCGCCCTCGGCAAAAGCCGTCTAATCGGGCGGTACAACGGCTCTAATATCTGGTTTAATCCATGATAAACCTGCATCACCACTGGCTGATGCCTATTCAAAATCTGAAAGTTTATTAACAAACTCATAACCACTTGGACTATGATAAAAAACCAAACCATATTCAATAAAAGCAGTAAAATCTGCGCCAATGTGCTCATCAATTCAGCCCTTATCTTTGTTATGCCGTGCCCACAAAATACCATTCCCCGCGCCAAAACACAACCCTATTTTATATCCTGTCGTTTTGTGCCATAAGGCAGTATGAAACGCTTTATGAAAAACCGCAAAATCCTAGGCTGGTATTTTTATGATTGGGCAACACAGCCCTATCCGACCCTGCTTTTGACCTTTATATTCGCGCCATACTTCACTTCCAGTGTTGTCGGTGACCCAGTTTTAGGACAAAAACTCTGGGCATGGATGCTGGTGGGAACGGGGCTGTCGCTGGCGATATTTTCCCCCCTAGTCGGCGTGATTTCAGACCGCCAAGCCGCCCGCCGACCGCTGTTATTAGGCTTTGGTGCGATTTATATTATCAGCGCGGTCGCCTTGTGGTTTGCCGTGCCGAACGCCGATTATGTCTGGCTTATTTTATGCGTTTTGGCACTGGGCTATCTGGCGGGCGAGTTTTCTTTTGTCATAGTCAATGCCTTAATGATTGATTTGGAAACCCGCGCGAATTGGGGGATTTTATCGGCGAAAGGTTGGTCGTTTGGCTATATTGGCGGGCTGGTCGCGCTGGTTTGCGCTCTGCTGTTTTTCGTTGATAATGGCGATGGATTAACTCTGCTGGGGCAACCGCCCGTTTGGGGGCTGGATGGCGATTTGCGTCAAGGCACACGGATTATTGCGCCCTTGACCGCGTTGTGGTTTGCCGTGTTTGCCGCACCTTTGTTTATCTGGACTCTGGATGGCGGAGGCATTAAATCCCCCGCGCAAATCCCGTTGCGTTCCGCGTTTCCAGAGCTGTGGCAAACCATCAAAACCCTACCTCAAAAACCCAGCATGCTGGCCTTTCTAACCTCGTCTTTATTCTACCGAGACGGGCTGTTCGCGTTGTACGGTTTCGGTGGGATTTACGCCAGCGGAGTGCTCGGCTGGGATATTACTAAAATCGGGGTTTTTGGGATTATCGGCATTATTGGCGCGATTTTTTTCACCTATCTGGGCGGGGTTTGGCAAAAGCATAAAGGCACGAAATCGGTGCTGATGCAATGTGTGGTTTTGCTGATTTTCATGAGTCTTGTGATGATGGCAACCACCCGTGATAGCTTTGTTGGGATACCCCTGTCTGAATCGATTATCACTGTTATTTTTATGGGGTTGGGCGCGGTTCTGGGCGGCTTGGGCGGTATTTTGCAAGCAACCTCGCGCACGATGCTGGTCTATCAGGCGAACCCCGAACGGATAGCAGAGGCGTTTGGTTTGTACGCATTTTCAGGGCGGGCGACCGCGTTTTTGGCACCGTTTTTAATCGCCGTGGCAACGGGGATTTCAGGAAGCCAGAGGCTGGGGCTGCTGCCCGTTATCGTGCTGTTTGGCGCGGGGTTATTTGTGCTACGCTGGGTGAAGGAAAAATCGTGATGAGGTGGGTTTTATGTGTGTTTTTATTTGTAGTTTTGCCGTTGGGCTTACCTGTATTCGCGCAAGAAACCCCACAAGAAACCCCACAAGAAACCCCACTGGCAAATCAGCTTTTCGGGGCGAAAACCACTGCCTCCAACCAACCCCCTGCGCCGCTTGGATTTTATTCCAACGGCTGTTTGGCGGGGGGTGAAGCCTTGGCGGAAACGGGGGCGCACTGGCAGGCTATGCGCCTATCGCGCAACCGTAATTGGGGGCATCCTGACACGATTGATTACATCAAAACCATCGCGAGTCAGGTGGCAGAATTGGACGGCTGGGCGGGGTTGTATATCGGCGATATTTCGCAACCGAGGGGCGGACCTATGACATCGGGGCATCAATCGCATCAGCTCGGGCTGGACGTGGATATTTGGCTTTATCCGCCAAATCGGCTGGATTTAACGCGGGCAGAACGCGAGGCTCTGTCGGCGGTATCGGTACGTAGTGAGGATTCAAAATCAGTTAATAATAACTGGACGCAAACCCACATGCAGGTGTTAAAAATCGCCGCCAGCGACCCGCGAGTGGATAGGATTTTCATCACTCCACCTGCCAAAATTTTCATGTGTGCGCATGCGTCAAAAGACCCGTCCCAACGCGAATGGTTGCAAAAAATCCGCCCCTATTGGCAGCATAATTATCATTTCCATGTGCGTTTGAAATGCCCTGCTGGAACGCCCGATTGCCAAAGGCAGAGCCCGGATGTGCAGAGCCTCAGCAAAGGTGGGGATGGGTGCGATGAAACCTTGCAATGGTGGGTGACGGAGGCTTTGAAACCCAAACCTCCGCCCGACCCAGACGCGCCCCCGCCACGCACCGTGCGTGATTATATTATGGCGGATTTACCCGCCCAGTGCCAAACGGTTTTAACGGGGCAATGATGGGGTTGCGCGTTTTTCTTATCGGGGTGTTTTGTGCCTTTGGGCAAGCCGTGTTCGGGCAAACGGCGCAGTTCATCGCGGCCATTCCGTTTCACGATTCGGACGCAAGGTTCGGTGGGTTTTCGGGATTGTCTCTGTCCAATAATGGGCGCGATATGGTTGCCTTATCCGATAGAGGCGCGATATTTCGCGGGCGGATTGTGCGGGATGATTTGGATGCTCCTGTTGACATAGAACGGATTCAATTCCTGCCCGTGCGTCAGATTGACGGGCAGAATACGAGCGGTTTTTCTGCGGATAGTGAGGGTTTGGCGATGACTAAAACAGGCGGTGTTTATATCTCGTTTGAGGGATTTCACCGCGTGCGGTTTTATGAAAATATCAGCGCACCCGCCCAAGATATCCCCCGCCATCCCGATTTCAAAAAGATGCAGCGTAATTCGTCACTGGAGGCTTTGGCAGTGGATGCGGACGGTGCGCTTTATACTCTGCCAGAGCGGTCAGGCGGTGCGCAAAAGCCGTTTCCTTTGTATCGGTTTTGGCAGGGGCAGTGGGATATTGTCGGGGAAATCCCTCGTAAGGGTGAATTTCTGGTGGTCGGCGCGGATTTCGCCGATGACGGGCGGTTGTATATTTTGGAACGCGGGTTTTCGTGGGTGTCGGGCTTTGCCAGCCGTGTCCGCAGTTTTCGGATTGACGCGGGGGCGATGGATGCAGACGCGATGGATGAGCAGGTGCATTTGACAACCCGATGGGGGCGGTTTGATAATCTGGAAGGGATAAGCCTGTGGCGTGATAAGGACGGGCGCAAGCGGATTACTATGGTTAGCGATGATAATTTCCGAATTTATCAACGAACCGAATTGGTGGAATATGTTTTGGGGGAGTAGGGGGCTGAAAATAAAAGCAGGCAAGACCTACGCGACTTCCTAAAAAAGGCAATTACCCTTAAGAGTAAAAGATGGTCCGTAGGCCGAGCCCGCATCTGTGAATGTATATTTGTTTTATCTCCGTGTCAAGTGGTTTTTTTGCAAAAACTGCATTTTTTTATTAAATTTGTTGTATTTGTTCAAAATTTTGTGATAGGTATCATAAAAAAACCACAAAGGAAATTAATATGGCTTGGTTGCTATTTATGGATGAATCTGGACACGACCATAAAAATATGCCGATGGAGGTTCGTGGTGGTTTTGCTATACATGCATCAAAAATTTGGAATTTTCTGCAAGATTTTCATAAGCAAGAAGAAGAATGTTTTGGGGTAAGATTGGCAGACTACGGCGTAGAAATTAAAGGTAGTAAATTATTACGACGTAGACACTACGAATGGACACAAAAGAAAATTCCGATGAATGATGCTAAGCGTAAAAAAGCTATACGCCGTTTTTTAATGCAAGACCATCCCCTGAAAAAGCAAGATTTTTATGCCTATAGTGCGGCTTCCATATCCATGGCAAAGCGGATTTTTAAATTGCTTGAAAAACATGACGCAAAGCTGTTTGCCTCGGCTGTCCCCCGCGGTGCAAAAAAGCCCGAAGATTTTGGGTTTAAGGATTATTTACGTAATGATCTTGCTTATTTACAAGAGCGATTTTGTAATTTTCTTGAGGATGAAAAAGAAAATGGTATTTTGGTTTTGGATCAAACAGATAAGGAAGATGATAAACGATTCCTTAAAGCCTTGGAAAATTACTATACAAAAACAGTGGAGGGGCAAAAACGGGTGAAATTTATTGTACCGTTTCCTCTGTTTATTGATTCTGAAATGTCGCCACTTATCCAAGCGGCGGATATATGTATTTATTGTATTAACTGGGGGTATCGTGTTCCCGCTTGGAAATTTGAAGGACCCAAAAGAGATGAAATTGTCCGTGATTTCGGGGATTTGTGCCATAAACTGCAATTTTCTGGTGAGGTTTATAGCAAAAAAGAAAATGATATGTTTCATTCCTATGGGATTGTTTTTGTGAAAGACCCATATAAATGGGCAAGACGCAATACATAGTTTTTCTAAAAATAAAAGCAGGCAAGACCTACGCGACTTCCTAAAAAAGGCAATTACCCTTAAGAGTAAAAGATAGTCCGTAGGCCGAGCCCGCATTTGTGTAAATATACCCATTCCACCCTCTTGTCAAGCCGTTTTTACCCCAAAACCCCCGCCCCTTGCAATCGCGCCCTAAATCGCTTAAAACACGGCGAACCCTTTAACCCAAGCCCCCTAACAATAAGTCCCCGATATGCGCCTTACTCGTTCTTTCATTCCCATCCTTAAAGAAACCCCTGCCGAGGCGGCGATTGCCAGCCATCGTTTGATGCTGCGTTCTGGGCTTATTCGCCAAGCTGCCTCTGGTATTTATTCGTGGCTGCCACTTGGCTTTAAAATCCTGCGCCGAATAGAGGCTATCGTCCATCAGGAACAAATCCGTGCGGGGCATCATCCTATGCTTATGCCGACCTTACAACCAGCCGACCTCTGGCGTGAAAGCGGTCGGTATGAGGATTATGGCAAGGAAATGCTACGGATAACCGACCGCCATAAAAAGGATATGCTCTATGGTCCAACGAATGAAGAGCTGATAACCGATATTTTCCGCAATACCGTGCGTTCTTACAAAGATTTACCGCTGACTCTGTATCATATCCAGTGGAAATTCCGCGATGAAATCCGCCCGCGTTTCGGCGTGATGCGGGGGCGTGAGTTCTACATGAAAGACGGCTATAATTTTGATGTGGATAAACCCAGCGCGTTACACGCTTATAATCGCCATTTTGTCAGTTACTTGCGTACCTACGAACGCCTAGGGCTAAAGGCTGTGCCGATGCGTGCGGATTCGGGGCCAATTGGCGGGGATAACACCCACGAATTCCTGATTTTGGCGCAAACGGGCGAATCCGAAGTGTTTTATGATAGCCAGATATTGGATTTACACCTTGGCGACCGCCAGATTGATTACGATGATTGGGCACAATGCCAAAGTATTGTTGATGAATGGACGAAACCCTATGCTCGCACGGATGAAACGCATGATAAGGATGCGTTTGCCAAATTGCCCGAACCCCAGCAGAAAACCGCACGGGGGATAGAGGTCGGGCAGATTTTCTACTTTGGCACAAAGTACTCGGACGCAATGAAGGCAACGGTTGCTGATGCGGATGGTAAGGAATGCCCTGTTCATATGGGCTCTCACGGGATTGGCGTGTCGCGGTTAATCGGCGCGATTATAGAGGCAAATCACGACGATAAAGGCATTATTTGGCCAGAGGCGGTCAGCCCCTTTGCCGTGGGTTTGGTTAATTTAAAACAAGGCGATGCGGTGGCGGATAAGGCATGTGAAACTCTGTATAAAGAATTGCAAACCGCAGGGTTGGATACGTTATATGATGACAGAAACGAGCGGGCAGGGGCGAAATTTGCCACGATGGATTTAATCGGTTTGCCTTGGCGGATTACGGTTGGACCGCGCGGGTTAGAAAAAAACACGGTGGAATTAACCAATCGGCGCAGTGGTGAAACGCAAGATTTCCCAGCCGATAAAATCGTAGCGCATTTGGCGGCGCATTACGCCCCGTTGTTCGCGGCAGAGCGCTCGCAAGGTGGGCTATGAATCAAACGGATACGAAAAAACCATTGCCATTCAGCCGCTTTGAATGGTTGATAGCGTGGCGGTACCTCCGCGCCCGCCGTGCCGAGGGCGGGATAAGCGTGATGGCGTGGATTTCCTTTATCGGCATTATGCTGGCGGTGTTTGCCTTGATTGCAACCTTGGGGATTCGGTCGGGGTTTCGTACCGATTTCACCCGCTCTATCCTTGGCGCGAACGCTCATGTCAGCCTGTATCGTGCACCCCACCGCGATGACGCGGGGCGTGTGATTGCTACCTTTACCGATTATGACGCGATTGCCGACCGTTTGCGTGGCGTGGCAGGCGTAGTACGTGTTGCCCCACAGGTGAAAGGGCAGATTTTGCTGTCTGCCAATAACCGCAATGCGGGCGGGCAAGTTTTCGGGCAAAGGCTGGCGGATTTGCAAACCCTACCCCTGATTTCCACACCGAAAATAGCGCGTGGCAGTTTGGATGATTTTGAAAATGGCGTGGCGATTGGGATTGGCGTGGCGCAGAGCCTTGGTTTGTCCGTTGGTGATAATTTAACCTTTATTTCGCCCGATGGGTTGGCGACTCCGTTTGGCACAAGCCCGCGTATTACTACCTATAAAGTGGTTTATATCTTCAGCGTGGGGCGGTATGATATTGACGCGGTGCGGGTTTATCTGCCCTTGGACGAGGCACAGAAATTTTTCAATCGCATTGATGCGGTTGATGAGTTTGAAATTCTGGTGGATGACCCGCAAAAGATAGCCGATTTTATTGTGCCTTTGGCGCGTGCCTCGGCGGTGGAGAATATCGGTATGTGGAGCTGGCAGGACGCGAACGGTGGCTATCTGGATGCCCTGCAATCGGAGGATAATGTGATGTTTATATTGCTGTCTATTTTGGTGCTAATAGCCTCCATGAACATCGTTTCGGGGCTGATTATGCTGGTGAAAAACAAAGGGCGAGATATTGGGATTTTGCGGACAATGGGGGTATCGCAAGGCTCTGTCATGCGGATATTTTTCATCTGTGGCTCTGCCATTGGGGTGATTGGCACGATGGCGGGAATTGGGCTGGGGTGCGCGTTTATTATTTATATTGACCCGATATTTAATGCGGTTAATTATATTATGGGCGGCGGAGTGTGGAGTGCGGAAAAGTTTTTATTAACCGAATTGCCTGCCGAATTGCGCCTGATTGATATTGGCAAAGCGGCGGGGTTGTCGCTGTCCTTGTCCTTTATTATCACGTTTTTTCCGGCACGGCGGGCGGCACGAATGAACCCGATAGAGGCTTTGCGTTATGAATAATATATTGGTTTTAAAGGATGTTTGCAAAACCTATCACAGTGGTAAAACCCACCAGATAAAGGTTTTGGATGGGCTGAACCTCGCGATAAAAAGCGGGGAAGTCGTGGGGTTGCTTGCGCCCTCTGGCGCGGGGAAATCGACTTTGCTACATATCGCGGGGCTGCTGGATTCGCCCGATTCTGGGCAGATTTTCATCAATGGCGCGGATTACAGCACGTTATCGGACAGGCGGCGTACCCAAGCACGGCGGGGCGATGTTGGCTTTGTCTATCAGTTTCATCATTTATTGCCAGAGTTCTCGGCGGTTGAAAATGTCGTGCTACCGCAGTTGGTTATGGGCGTGGGGGCGCGGATGGCGCGGGAGCGGGCGTTGGATTTATTAAACCGAGTCGGCGTGGCAAAACGCGCCCATCACCGCCCAGCAGAGCTGTCAGGGGGTGAGCAACAACGGGTTGCTTTTTGCCGTGCTTTGGCGAATGCGCCGTCGGTTTTACTGGCGGATGAGCCGACGGGGAATTTAGACCCGCAGACTTCGGCGGCGGTGTTTGACGCGTTAATGGGGTTGGTGCGTGAAACGGGGATGGCGGCGTTGATTGCCACGCATAATATCGCGCTTTCCAAACAAATGAACAGGGTTTTGCGTTTGGATAATGGGCAGGTTATTAGTGATTAATGATTAGTGATTAGTGATTAGTTATTGGTCACTGGTTTTTTGGGGTTGGTTATTAGAGGTTAAGGGCAGAGGTTTTTTGCTTGCCCGCCCGCCCACCCCTCCTGCGGAGAGCGGGCGTGCGGGTTTTAGTTTCTAGGCAAGCATATCCTTTGCAATTCCGCCCAATCGGTATCGTTTAACACGGGGGGATAATCGCCCGAATTTACACCATAAAACCCTTGATAAAAAGGATGCGCCGCGAAAAACTCGGCACTTGAAACCCCAGCCCGCGCCATTGCCGAAATCAAAACCTCCGGCTCTGGATTAACCTGTTCCTCTGTCAATATCCACTCGCCATATCCATCCAACGCGTTCTGCCGTATTCGCCCTGTTGTGAAAAACAAAAACGCCTCGCGCAAGCCGATAAACCGAAACACCCCATGAACGGGCGATAACATATCCGCCCGCACCTGTTCCAACACAACATAGCCCGCGACCACATCCAAACCCAAACGCGCCACATCATCATCAATCAAAACAATGCCAGAGGGCAAACCCACGCTTGCCCGCCCGCCCATATCAGCGATAAAAACCTGCGAATCCAACCGCTCACTTAACCCGCCACCATCACACGCCACCCCCGTGATTTGTTGCACCTGCGTCAGAGTCCTCTGCCCAATACTCACCACGGTTACCTCTGGAATAACCCGCGTGGCATAGCCCGCGATAACGTCAGGCAACCACATCCGCACCCCGACAAACCCCGCCACCAACACCATCAATCCAATCCAAAACCGCACCCGTCCGGGGCGGGCGCGCCCACGGTTTGCGCGGGTTTGTAGATACTCAATATGGGCGATAATTCCAACATCATCCAGTTGCAGAGTCTCGCCCTCCGATTCATCAGGATGAAACATATCAGGGCTGAAAATCGCCGGCATTTGATAGGGATTCACCCGCCGAACCGCACCCAAGGACCAATGCCCAATGGGATTATCGTTGTTATCCAGAAACACCAAGGTGGATTTGCCAAAGGTGACAATAACATCCCGCCTTTGCGAATCGGGCGCACCGCGCCATAATCCTAGACATTCCAACCGCTCATAATTCGTATGTTTCACGATAATATCCTGCCAAACCCTTTAATGAAACACCCATTATAGAATAAACCACGCGGGGGGTAAAGGGCGGATTTTTCTAATAATCCCCTGTAATCCCCTGTAAATCGCAAAGAATCCGTAAAAACCGACATAAAACCGCCAAAAAACCCCGTAAAAAACGCTTGCCAATGGGGGCAAGCGGGGATATAGTGGGAAAACATATCTATCTTTGCAAACCTTAAAAAGGAAAACCCAATGACTCGTTTTATCAAAATCTTCACCACCCTTGCTGGGCTTACTTTAATGACTGCTTGCGGTAATACCCAAGGCTTGATTGACGCGCTTACCGCGGCCGTCAGCAGCACTGACAGAAATGCGGTGATTTGCGTTCAAAATCCGTTTAATAGGCTTTGCGATGGTAATGCAACTTATCAATCCACGCGTGATGCGATTCGGAATGCCTGTACTTTAAACCCAGATACCAGCGATAACTGCATTAATTATATTGTGTTTGTTTGTGAAAGGAATGATCCGTATAATCCAATCTGTACGCAGGGTGAGAATGATTATGCCAGTTTCCAAGCCGATATTACAGCAGACTGCATTGCCGATGGTGAGGGTCCGCTTTGCGACCGAGCGGTTGCCGCGATTTGTACGCAGAATGCGTTTGATCCGCTTTGCCTAACGGATTTGGCGAATGAATACAACCAAGGTGCGTTGGTTGCGGGTGGGCAGGATGTAATTGGCTTTGCCGCGGCTCGGGCGCGGGTATGCGATCCTGTTACTGGGTCTGATCCTGATTCGCAACAATGTGGCAGTTTCATAAGGGCTGTCTGTGATAGGAATCCGCTTGATGCCCTGTGTGAGAACCGTGATGAGTATTTCGTGGCGCGGGATAATGCCTGTTGGATTCAGGGGATAGATGGCAGCACACGAACCGCACAATGTACTGAGATTCATCGGGTAAATAACGTGCGAGCGACTGCTATTCTTGCGTGTCAGGCAAATTATGTTGCTCCTACGGGTGCAAACCGCTTTAACCCGCGGTGCTATAACGTGGTTATAGGTGTCTGTAATTTAAACCCGTTTGATGTGCTTTGCGCTGAAAATACCAATTATCTTGCCCTCCACGCGGGTATTATTAAGGCTTGTACGGACGAAGAACCCGATGCCACGTTTTGTGTACAGGCAAAAACATCCGTTTGCGCTGACAATCCGTTTAACCCGATCTGTATGATTAGTTATACCGCGAACACGAATGATTACACGAGCGAACGCCTAGACGCGATTGCCAATTGCCAAATAAATTTTGTTGCGGGCGATCGTTGTGCTGGCGCGGCTGTGCAATTTTGCACGGGTAAGACGGATTTGACGGCTTTGTTTAACCCGCTTTGCCTTGCGCATCCGGGCACGGACACTGCCCGTCAACCAACATGTTTGAGTGATAGAGTGGCCGACACCCCAATCTCTGCGCGGTGTACTGAAACGGCAACGCGGATTTGTGATGCAAGACCGCTTGACCCTTTGTGCGAAGACGTGACGACCTATAGGTCAGCGCAATTCGGTGCCTGTGTTTTAACCCCGACCCATGCGTCTTGTGCTAATGGACCTGCACAATTCTCTTACATCACGCCGATAATTGAGTGCTTAGAAAGCCCCTTTTCCGCGGCTTGTATTGATCCGGATACCGTGTCGGGTGCGGCCTTTGCTCTACACGCGAGGGTGGCACAGGATGCCTATTGTGAGTCAGGGGGACCCAGAACCGCGTCAACCGTGCCAACACGCGCCGACCGCGTCAATTGTACCAATATTGGCTCTTCGCCAGTCTTTGCAGATTTGGCAAGAAACATTACACAGAATGGTATAAGGACGTTTGGAACGGATGGGACCACTGTTACCGCGAATGAAGTCACTCCCCAGAATCCCAATATTGGTGGTTTTTTAAGAGCAGGTGTGTTTGGAGCTAAGCTGGGTATCCATACAGGATTCGACGATTCCAACCATCCGAACGGCGGAACTTATGATGAGAATACTGGGAGCTTTACCAGAGGAAATGCTGGAGGTGGTGCTTGGTCGGGGATGGCTGATGGTTATAATGGTAACCGTTTCGAAATTTGGGATGTGGCGAGTAAGGCTGACCCCAAGGATGGCTTTACATATTTTTTCGGAGAAGACGGTGATGGGTTCTACTTGTCTTACGCCGGGATTTGGCAAACAACCAATTTTGGCGCGCCTTTGGCTTTGCGACCTGCTGACGATAACGGCAATAATATAACCGCGATATGGCAAGGAAATTTCACGGCTTATGATGCTTCTACGCGTACGAAGGTTGTACCGACCGTTGTAGATGTGGCGCAGGCAGGGGCGATATACCGTAGGCCTATAAACAGCGTCGTAACGCCTTTTTATGTTGATTTTACCGCTGGGACATTTAGTGTTCATAATACGGTCGCTAACGACGGTACAGGCGCAGTGTATGGCTATAATTTTGATGGTAGTACTGGTAAAAACGCCAGAGTGACCAGGAGAATTGCGTATGCTGTGAATGGTGTTTTTGGTGCGGGTGTTGTTGACGCTGGTAGGACGCTTAACGCGGGCGAGCTGGGCGGAAACGTTACGAGAACTCTTGAGGCTGCGAATTATGCCCCTTCCAATGGCAACCTAACATTTGCGACTGATCCATCTCCCCTTGAAATGCCCTTAACCGGATTGATTGGGGTGGAGGGTGCGTTAGGTATCTTTTTAGACCCAGCAAGAACCACCTCGCGGCAAGTTGGTGGTTTCACGGCAACCGCACCCACGCAATAAACATCGCAGGTTAAAAAAATAAAAAGGGGGGGTCGCAGTCGCAACCCCCCTTTTTTTTAATGGGTTTTTTATAGGTTTATTATTTTATGACATCTTCCACTCTAAAACCCGTAACCCACAGGCGGATTTTCCACATAGCCGTCCCCGTCGTGCTATCCAACGCCACCGTTCCCATCCTTGGCGCAGTGGATACCGCCGTTGTCGGGCAATTAGGCGCGGCCGCCCCAATCGGCGCAGTCGGGCTGGGCGCAGTTATGCTCACCGCGATTTATTGGATGTTTAGCTTCCTGCGTATGGGCACCTCTGGAATGACGGCACAGGCCATCGGCGCGGGCCATATAGCCGAATCCCACGCCTTGCTGATACGCGCCGTTTTAATAGGGCTGGCGGCGGGCTTTGCCCTGATTATCCTGCAATGGCCGATTTTTATGCTGTGTTTATATGCCGCCCCTGCCTCTGCCGAAGTGGAAACGCTGGTGCGCGATTATCTGTTTATCCGTATTTATTCCGCCCCCGCCGCGATTGCTATGTACGGTATAACGGGCTGGCTGATTGCCAAAGAAAAAACCCGCGCGGTGCTGGTTTTGCAACTCTGGATGAATGGGATAAATATCGTGCTGGATTTGTGGTTCGTGCTGGGTTTGGGCTGGGGGGTGCAGGGTGTTGCTATCGCTAGTTTAATAGCAGAATTATCTGGGTTAGTGCTGGCGTTGTTTCTGGCACGGGCTGGGTTTCTGGATGGGCATTGGCGCGATACTACGCTGATTTTTGACCGAGTGCGATTGCGTCTTATGGCAGTGATTAACCGCGATATTATGATACGCTCTGTTCTGTTGGAAATCGCGATTGTGAGTTTTCTGTTTTTGGGTGCGGGGTTTGACGATGTCACCCTAGCCGCCAACCAAGTGTTATTGCAGTTCCTGCATATCACCGCCTATTCGCTGGATGGATTCGCGTTTTGTGCAGAGGCTCTGGTCGGGCAAGCCTTCGGCGCAAAGGCGCGGGGAGTATTACGCCAATCCGTGATGATGACCAGTTTCTGGGGATTATTAACCGCCGTTTTATTGGCGGTCGGGTTTGCGGTGTTCGGCGGTGTGTTAATTGATGTAATGAGCACGGCTGGCGATGTGCGCGTGTCCGCCCGCGAGTATCTGCCGTGGATGGTGCTGACTCCGTTAATCGGCGTAGTGCCGTGGATGCTGGACGGAGTGTTTATCGGTGCCACCCGAACCCGCGATATTCGCAATACGATGGTGGTTTCGTTTGTTTGTTATGTGGGGGCGTTGTTGGTGTTTGTGCCGTCGTTTGGTAATCACGGCGTGTGGGCGGCGATTTGTGTGATGCTGTTTGTTCGCGGGGCGAGCTTGGCTGTGCGCTATCCAAGGTTAGAGATGTTGGCGGATTAGAGCCATTTATCAATCGCACTGCCTGTTGCCTGTTGTATCGAATCATACCCGTGTTCGGTCAGCAAAATATCCAAGCCCTCGGCGATTTCGCGGATTAAATCCAGCCCGCCATAAACCAGCGCAGAGTAAAGTTGCACCGCCGTCGCCCCCGCCTGTATTTTGGCAAAGGCTTGGGCGGCGTTGCTAACACCCCCAACCCCGATAAGGGGGATTTCACCGCCCGTTTCCCGCGCCAATCGCGCCAGCACTCGGGTGGATTTTTCAAATAAGGGTTGCCCTGATAACCCGCCCGTTTCGGTCGCGTTTTTATCGGTCAAGTTCGGGCGATCAACCGTGGTGTTTGTCGCGATAATCCCATCAATTTTATGCGTGATGGCGGTTTTCGCAATCTGGGCAATCTGTGCGTGCGTCAAATCTGGCGCGATTTTAAGGAAAATCGGCGGGTGGTTTGGCAGGGACTCCCGTGCCTCCATAACCCGTTCCAGCAATACGGGCAGGGATTGGTCGCCCTGCAAATCGCGCAAGCCTTTCGTATTGGGTGAAGACACATTTATCGTGGCAAAATCCGCGTGGGGGGCGCAGGTTTGCAGGACTTTAACATAGTCATTGGCGGGGGTTTTGCTATCCTTATTCGCACCCAGATTAATGCCGAGAATACCGTGTTTCGGGCGGGTTTGCAGGCGTTCGGCGATGGTGGCCGCCCCGTCATTGTTAAACCCAAACCGATTGATAATCGCGTTGTCTTTGGCCAGGCGAAACAGCCGAGGTTTAGGGTTGCCGTTTTGGGGCAGGGGGGTGATCGCACCGACTTCTATAAAGCCAAACCCCTTGTTTAACAGGGGTTTTATCGCGCGTGCGTTCTTATCCAGCCCCGCCGCCAGCCCGATAGGATTTGGCATAGTTAGCCCAGCAAAGGTCGTCCGCAACCGCGGCGTTGTGATTTTTACACACGGGGAGGGGGTATTACGCAGAGCGAATAGCGCAACATCGTGGGCGCGTTCCGCGTCCAAACGGTGCAATATATGAAGGGCGATTCGTTCGCTTGGTTTCATTTTGGTTGCGCCTTTTGCCCGTGTTATGGGGTAGGATATAGCACGGGGCGGGGGGGAATGGTAGGGGGGGTTGCTTTTGTGTGGATAAAAGACTATATTTGATAAAAGAGGGGCGACGACTAGGCACACATACCATCATCGCCACCCCTCAGTTGGAGGGGCAACAATACTTGGTTTGGACCCAAGCTGTTGCCCCGCCGAGGCTAACCCCTTCCGTTTGGACGGGAAGGGGATTCTATTCTATTTTTGTTTTTCTATAAGCTTTCTTCCATCATTTTTTGCTGATTTTTTTACAAAGCCATTGATAACCGAACAAATAGCATCAGCTTCCTCTTCTGTAATATTAAGAGGAAAATTTTGTATTGTTATTGTATTGCCATCACTAATAAGAACTGGCAAAGGTGTAGTAATACGCTGATTTTGTTGGCTTTCTACATTGCTGGTCTGTTGTATAAGAGCTGATTGAGTTGATTTACTAGCAGGCTTAGGTGCTTTCGCCTTTTTTGCTATTTTTGCTTTAGGTGGACTTGCAGAAAATGTTAGAGGATTATCTGTATAACGAATAAAAGCATCAACGACACTTTTAAGCCGAGACCTGTAAGATTTTAGAGTTTCTTGGCGATGCTTATGTGGATGACTGTGCATATATCTAGTAAAAATTTCCTCAGTGTTTATTTGGCGCATGTCTTGTTTTTCGAATTCCTCTAAAATACCACTATTTACAAGTACTTCAATCACTGCCGCCTTCTTTACAATTGCGGTGTTTTTATTCATGAGTCCTTTGGTTCCAGCAATATCTATCCAAGCAGTGAGAGATTCAAGGCTATAATTTTTACCGTGATTATCAATTTGATTTGTCATTGTCTGACCTTTCTTTTGATTAGCGTTAGTATGTTTAACGTCTTTGTGATACACAATATACGGTTATGGAAATGGTTTGTCAATAGTATAATTTAATATTTCTGCCTTTTGAAATAAAATTTTGCTTTATAGATACAAAAGCTATAAAAATAAAGGTTTTTTCATTAACAAATTATTAGCTTTTTTCATAAAATGAAATGAAATGATGCATTTTTTAATGTAAACTTTGTTTCTTTGATAAAAAAATCATTAAAAAAATACGTTTTCTATCCGCTAAATAATTAAATATGGATTTTTTCTGCGAATCACTCCCCAAACCCCACAGGAAACTCATGTACTCCGTCTTTGCCTAACTCCAACGGGGCAGACCAAACCAGCCCGTCCATCGGCAAAACTCCATAAACATGGGGGAATAAAACACCACCCCGCGCAGCCTCCCACCGTAATAAATCCCCGAACCCGTCGGCTTGATACGCCAATAGCCACAGCCCCGATGCGCCGTTAAAATGCAGGGCGGCGGTTGCCCGTGCGCTCGAACCCGTGGAAAAATGGATAAACCCATCGGCGATATCCAGAGGGCTGCCCGCCGTCGCGCCTGCCTCCCGCAAATCGCGCCATTCCGCGTCACGCAAAATCTTATAAATCAGCATGCGAACACGGAGTCAAAGGATTTCACGCCTTTGGCCTCAATCGGGTTGCCCGCGGGATCGGTAAAAAACATCGTGTGCTGCTCGCCCGCTTTGCCCGCATAGCGCACCTGCGGGGGCAGAATAAACGGCACATTCGCACGTTCCAGCCGACCGCGCAGAGCCGTCCAGTCCGCCAGCAATAAAATGATGCCCAGATGAGGCATTGGCACGGCTTTGCCCGCGACCAGCCCGCCGTTATCCGTGGCAAAGGGCGTGCCAAGATGCAACGATATTTGATGCCCAAAGAAATCGTAATCGACCCAAGTATCGGTGCTGCGGCCTTCGCGGCAGCCCAGCACTTCGCCATAAAAAACCCGCGCAGAGGCGAGGTCATTGATATAATAAGCAAGGTGGAAAATGGATTGCATGGGGGGTATCTATCATCAATTTATAGGTTGGGTGCTTTATCTGCCATACCCCCATTATAGCCAAACCCCGTGTTTTTGCAACCTCCCCCCATTTCGCGCAATTTTGCCCTCTAAAATGTCGCAAACAAGCTATAACCGCACCAAATATCCGCTAGGCTTTCACCAAAGGAGACCCCGTATGAAACACGATATGAAACACGATTTATCCCCCGATTTATCTACTGTGCTACAGCCTATCGCCACTGCCAAAGGCTTGCCCAATCGCCATTATATTGACCCTGAGACCTTCAATGCGGAAACCCGCGCCGTGCTGGGCGATAATTGGGCGGGGATTGGATTTGCCGCCAGTATCCCGAATGACGGCGATGTAAAGCCTGTGGATTTCCTCGGCATTCCAATGCTGATGGTGCGCGATAACGGCGCGGTTCGGGTTTATCAAAATACATGCCGTCATCGCGGAATGATACTGGTGGATGCGCCCGCGAATATACGGGGGACTATTCGGTGTCCCTATCACTCGTGGTGTTATGGGCTGGATGGCGCGTTGCGCTCTACCCCGCATGTCGGCGGGGCGGGCTGTAATGTGCATGATGGGATTAAACGGGCGGACTTGGGGTTGTTTGAAATCCGCTCGCATGTTTATATGGATGTCGTGTTTGTAAATGTATCAGGCAAGGCGGCGGAGTTTGAGGAGGCTCACGCGGATTTACTCGCACGATGGGCGGATTTTAATCAGCCGTTATATGCGGGCGGGGCGGATAGTATGTTTCAATTAAATGTCGCATGTAATTGGAAACTGGCGGTAGAGAATTATTGCGAATCCTATCATTTGCCGTGGGTGCATCCCGATTTGAACTTGGTATCAAAGCTGGAAGACCACTATCATATTGAAAAACGATGGCAGTATTCTGGGCAAGGGTCGTACAAATATACTCAAATGACGGGGGATGCGGGCGAGGTTTTTGCCGATTTCGGCGGATTGGCGGATAAGTGGGATGCGGGGGCGGAGTATGTTGCCTTATACCCGAATGTTTTGTTTGGCGTGCATCGGGATCATACCTTTGCTATTATTTTACAGCCGATTGATTGTGGTAATACGGTGGAGCATGTGGCGTTGTATTATGCCTCTGCCGAGTGCGCGGGTGCGCGGTTTGCCGATTTACGGGTGAAAAATGCCGGGTTTTGGAAGGGGGTTTTTAAAGAGGATATTTTTGTCGTGGAGGGTATGCAAAGAGGGCGGTGCGGGCCGATGTTTGATGGCGGTAAGTTTTCCCCCGTTATGGACGGGCCGACGCATTTGTTTCACGAGTGGGTGGCGGATAAGATGACCAGCTATCAAGGGGCTGATGGTGGGTGATGTTAATTTGGATAATACCCGTTTGCTGGCCGCCTATGCCAGAGGCGACGGTCGCGAAATGATGCAGATTTATCAAGCCGCAGGGCGGGTAGCGTTGGACGCAGGGGATATTGACGCGGGGTGTTTTTTGTTGACACAGGCCTATGTTTATGGGTTGGAACTGGGCGCGATAGAGGCGAAAGAGTTACGCGCGATACTCATCCAATATGGACGCGAAGAATGAATGATGAACTGTGGGTGTGCGACAGTGAAAAGAATGCAAAAGGATGCAAAAAAATCACAGTTTTGCATTATTTTTACACTTTGGTAATAGAAGTTGGTAATAAAAGGCTTGTTAATCAAATGTTAACTGTATTATATGCAGAATATAAGATGTCTTGTAAGACACCTTAAGGAAAAAAAATTATGGCGTATAATCCACGCAAAGCGGCACAAACCATTGCCTATTTCATTTTGAAAAGTGGGGCGCAAGACATGGACGTTCTAAAGGTTGTTAAACTTGTTTATCTGGCTGACCGTGCGTGTATAAAAGTGGGCGGTTTTCCGATTCAAGATGAAGACCGTGTTTCTATGCCACATGGTCCGGTTAATTCCAGTACCCTTGACCATATCAATGGTGAATTTGATTTGAAAAAATGTGGTTGGTCGGAATTTTTGAATGATAGGGCTAATCATCGTATTGGTTTGTCTAATAATACCATAAAAGAAGATGATTTGGATGAGATGAGCGAATATGAAATTGAAGTCTTGAATGATGTTTGGGGGCAATTTGGTCATATGAATCAATGGGAATTGGTTGCTTACACACACAACCCCGAAAATATTCCTGAGTGGAATCACCCCGGAACATCAAGATTGCCCATCCCTCTTTTGTCCATTATGCATGCTGTTGACTTACCCAATGCAGAAGAATTTGCAGAAGAAGTTGAGGATTTTTCCAGAATGGATGATACGTGGAATCGGCTTCGCAATCGTGCGAATGCGCCCTCGGCTGGCTCGTAGCTATTTATGACCATCCGCCCGCGACAAACATTTTTGATGAAATCTGGTCCGTCGCATGATCCCGAAAGACTACATTTACATGTTGTTTGCCTTGATGTAGATGATGATGGAAATACCCTGATTGTTCCTGTGGCAAGCTATAAAAACTCTCTTTGTGACTCTGCTTGTATTCTTAAGGCAGGTACGCACGAGCTAATCAATCGCGAATCTTATATTCTATATCGAAAGGCACAAATTAGAAATGCCGATGAATTGCAAGAGGATATAGATGCGAGGGTAATCATCCCCCAAAAAGATATGTCGCAACATTTTTTTCTAATGATACGAAATGGTGTGGGGCGTTCAATACGTACCCCAAGAAATATCAAAAAATATTTTAATTCTCGCAAGCCGAACAACGGCTAGGGTTGTTTGTGTGCAAAGGCGTGCAAAGGCAACCTCCCCCCATTTCACGCAATTTTATCCCCTAAAATGTCGCAAACAACCTATACCCGTGTTAATTTTCCACTAATCTATCATCAAAGATAATAATTAACCTCAAAAAGAAAGCAACCCCCCATGAAAACCCACGCACAAGCCGTCGTTATAGGTGGCGGACTTATCGGCTGTTCCATCCTTTACCACCTAGCGAAACTGGGTTGGAAAGACACCATCCTGCTGGAACGGGATGAATTAACCAGTGGTTCCACTTGGCACGCGGCGGCTGGTATCCACGGACTCCACGACAGCAATAATATTTCCAAAATGCAGTATTACACCATGAACCTCTATCAGCAGTTAGAGGCGGAAACAGGCCAAGGCTGCGGGATATATCAGCCAGGCACGCTCTATCTGGCGCAAACCGAAGCGCGCGAGCATCAGCTGCGTATTCAGGCGGCGAAAGCCCGTGCCTTTGACGCTGGTTTTTATGAAATCAGCATTGAAGAGGCGAAACAGAAAAACCCTTTGATTAATTTTGACGGGATTCGGTGCGTGATGTTTGAACCCGATAGCGGGCATGTTGACCCCAGTGGCGTAACCCATGCCTATGCCGCGGGGGCGCGGGCTCTGGGGGCACAAATCCACCGTTTCACCCCCGTTACCGCGACAACTCCCACGCCTAATGGCGAATGGATTGTGCAA
Organism: uncultured Amylibacter sp.; assembly: GCA_959347425.1. The sequence continues at coordinate 1,712,821 of OY365741.1, forward strand.
ACGCCAAAAGGCGATATTCGCACGCAATGGGTTGTTAATGTGGCGGGGCTTTGGGCGCGGGAAGTCGCCGCGATGGCGGGTTTTACCCTGCCCTTACAGCCGACCGAACACCAATATCTGGTGACCGAAACCATTGATTCCATTGCTAAATTTGGCAAACACCTGCCCTCTGTCGCTGATAGAGATGGCGAGTATTATATGCGGCAGGAAGGCAAAGGTTTGCTGATAGGTGCTTATGAACGCGATTTGCGTTTTTGGGCGGAAGAGGGGACTCCGCAGGGGTTTGGGCATGAGCTTTTCCCCGATGATTTGGATAGAATCAGTGAAAACTTACTCCGTGCGATGGAACGGGTGCCAGATGCCGCCACGGTTGGGATTAAACGGGTTATCAATGGACCGATGATTTGGTCGCCTGATAGCTCTGCCCTTTATGGTCCTGTGCCAGAGCTGACGAACTATTTTTGCTGCTGCGGGATTATTCCGGGGTTTAGCCAATCGGGTGGTTTGGGACTAGCAACCGCGCAATGGATAATAGACGGCGAGCCTGAATTGGATATGTTCCCGTGGGATATGGCGCGGTTTGGCGCGTGGGCGGATAAGGATTTCACCCGTGTGCGGGTTGCCGACCAATACGCCAATCGGTTTAAAATTCACTTTCCTTATGAGGAAAGGACGGCGGGTCGCCCCCTGCGCACTCGCCCGATTTATGAAACACAAAAACAGATGGGCGGCGTTTTCGGGCTGAGTTACGGGTGGGAGCATCCTTTATGGTTCGCCCCGAAAGGTGTGGCACAAACCGAGGATTACGGCTATACCCGTCAGGCGTGGTTTGAACCTGTTGGCAAGGAATGTTTGGCGTTGCGCAACGGTGTTGGCGTGATAGATATTTCCAATTTCGCCAAGTATGAAATCAAAGGGGCGGGCGCGACCGATTGGTTAAATCGCGTGATGGCAAACCATGTCCCGCGGGAGGTTGGACGCAGTTGTCTGACGCCTCTTTTGGGGCGGCGGGCTGGAATTGCTGGCGATTTTACCTTGACGAAACTGGGGGAAGAGCATTTCTGGATGGTAGGCTCTGGCGCGGCGGAACGCTATCACCAGCGTATTTTTAACGGTACCGAACGTGGGGATGTGGCGTTTATCAGCCAAACAGACGCGTGGTGCGGGTTTAATGTGGCGGGGCCGGATTCGCGGGCGTTACTGGCGCGATTGACCCAAACCGATATGTCCAATGAAAATTGGGGGTTTATGCGGTCTAAATCCTTTGTTATAGCGGGGATGTCGGCGATTGGCTTGCGGGTTTCTTTTAGCGGCGATTTGGGGTGGGAGATCTATGTGAAGCAGTCCGACCAGCAAAAACTCTATGATGCGTTATTTGAAAGCGGTGCGGATTTGGGGGTGTGCGCGGTTGGCGGGCGCGCCTTGGGCAGTTTGCGGATTGAAAAGGGCTATGGCTCTTGGGGGCGCGAATATAGCCCGGAATATTGGCCGCAAGAGGTTGGCTTGGCAGGGCTGATTAAGATGGATAAACCCGCGTTTTTGGGGCGTGAGGCTTATGGTGCGATTGCCGATAATGCCCCCCGTGAAAAGCTGGTGTTGTTAGAGGTTTCGGTCACAAATAACGCCGATGCCAGTGGTGGCGAGCCTGTGTTTTTACCTAGTGATGGTAGCGGTTTCGGTCGTGCGGTTGGGCGTGTGTCCAGTGGTGCCTACGGTTATTTTGTGCAGAAATCGCTGGCGTTTTGTTTTATTGAAACGGGGTGTATTAAGGCGGGTGCGGAGTTTGAGATTGCTATTTTGGGGCAACCCCATAAGGCACGACTGTTGGAGTGTCCGCCGTTTGACCCAAGCGGGGCGAGGTTGCGGGGATAGTTATTAGTTATTAGTTATTAGTGATTAGTGATTAGTGGGTTATTCGCTAAACATTTTTTCATAAAGGTTGGGAATGTCATGGTGCGATAAAAGTTTAACACCTGTATCTGTGGCGAGGGCTTTTGCACTCTTGGTATAAGATGCGTTTGACATAACCCCGACCACATCCATTTGATGAAATGCCTTGCCCGCGTGTGCCTCTTGCACGGCTTTGTTGCCAACAGAGGATTTAAGGAGCTTACATTGTAGCCCGATTGTTTTACCATTTTTCTTGGCAATAACATCAATTCCTTGATCGCCAGAGGCTACGGTAACTTTTGCATCCCAGTCAAATTTATTTAAGCCATCAGCAACCCAATGTTCAAATTCATGTCCGTCTGTAGGGATAGCGTTAATATCAAATCCCGATTCACGGTCATATTCTTCCCAAATACCTAATTGCTCAAATACAAATTTCTTTGTTTTGCTACGTATTCCGTAATCACTTGTGAAGTACGCACTTACACCAACACTTTTATAGAATTCATCAAGAACTTTATCAGTGTTATTTTCTACTACCGCTCCATAATCGTCTGTTATTACAGCTCTTTCTAGATTGCGATTTAATACGTGCCGATGCGTTTTTATTGCATCCATAAGCCTGTCAATGTTTTGTTTCCTTTCAATAGAATTTTCTATCTCGCGTTGACGTTCTTTTTCAGCTTTTTCGTCATCTTGTTCTTTAATTTGTTTTTTACTTGGCGACATACAGTAAATGAAAATTACCACAATAACAGCAAAAGCTAAAAGGGATACCAATATTGCTGTAACAAGTTTTATGCCAGTAACGAGAGACAGAATTATTGATACAATGCCCCAAAACGCAATTGCCCCCGTTATAGCAGTCTTATTCTCATTCATATCTATGTCTTTCCAAAAAACCCACAATACCAAAACCCGCCTTGCGTGTAAATACTTAGATAGCAAAAAGATGCGGGGATATATTCATAACCAATAACTAATCACTAACAACTAATAACTAATAACTAAAATCCCTCGCCAACGCCCGCATCATCCCCATATCTCGGGTGTTTAAATCACCCGTCTCGTCAGGCGCGAACCGCAACCGAAAGGCGGTTAAAACCTCCAAAAACCCTTGTAAATTATCGCTTACAGGGCAATATCCAAATGCGCGAGCGTCCGTCATAAACCCCGCCCAATCCACCGCCACACCCGCATCACCAGCAACCCAAACCGACAAACCCTGCCGCGCCAAACCTTGCCAATCAAACGCCAACCCTGGGTCGCTCTTACGTCCCACGGCCATATCGGAATGCCCAATAACACCCTTTGGCGCAATCCCCCACCGCGCCAAAATACCGTGCAATAACTCTGCCAGAGCCCGCATTTGCACCGCAGGATATTCAGGATAATCGGGCGCACCACTGTTCATCAATTCCACGCCAATACTGTGCGAATTCACATCGTTTATCGCGCCCCATTGCCCGACTCCAGCGTGCCACGCACGCGCCGATTCCGCCACCAATTGATAAATCACACCAGCCCGCGTGATGAGATAATGCGCCGAAACCTCCGCCTCTGCATCACACAACCGCGCCAAAACCTCATCCACATTATCCATAGCCGTATAGTGCAACACCACCAAACTCGGCACAGCACCATCCCGCCGCGCACCGCAGTTGGGCGACTCATGCGCAATGATATTGGGGGTTATGGTCGCCATCCGCAAGCAAACCCGTCGCCGTCATCATCTAACCCCAAGTGGTCTTCTTTCGGCCCGCCCTTGGATAGGAAAACAAACTGCGCATAATCATTGCTGGGCAGGGTTTGGCATACCCGTGTTGGCACCGGATTGCGTTCGCGCGAATACCGTTTTTTACCAATACGGCGTTTGGCATAACGCTCGGCATAAGCCGCCAAATCCACGCGAGTATCTTCATCGCGTTCTGGCAGGGGGGTGGCGCGATATTGCACATATTGATTGCTGAGCCTTGCCAGCCTGTCCGCGTCCGTTTCAATGGATTCTTGGGCGGTGATGGTTTCAAAGCTCTGCGAATCCGATAGATTTTGCGTATCCGCGCTGACATCCTCAAACCCAAGCGGTGCATCGGACTCATCCGCCTTACCACCGCCACATGCCGCCAGTATAAGAGCACAAAAGATTATGGGTAGTCTTAACATCGCCTAACCCCACCAAGCATTCGGCTTTGCATCAAAGGCAAAATCCTTTTCCAACGCGCCCGCGATATTCATCAATTCGCCCTCTTCCCAAGGTCGCCCAATCAGTTGCAAACCCAAGGGCAACCCCTGCGAATCCAACCCAGCAGGTAGGCTAATCGCGGGCAACCCCGCCAGATTCACCGTCACCGTGAAAACATCGTTCAGGTACATTTTAATAGGGTCAATCGCGGTTTCATCACCCAGAGCAAAGGCGGCACTTGGCGTTGTTGGGGTTAAAATAGCCTCCACCCCCATATCAAAAACCTGCTGGAAATCGCGTTTAATCAGGTTGCGCACCTTTTGGGCTCGGCGATAATAAGCATCATAAAACCCCGCCGATAAAACATAAGTTCCTATCATCAGGCGGCGTTTCACTTCATCACCAAACCCCTCTGCGCGGGTTTTTTTATACATCTCATCAATACCATCCTCCGCGCCGATATCGGCTCGCAAACCATAGCGAACCCCGTCATATCGGGCGAGGTTTGACGAAGCCTCCGCTGGTGCCAGAACATAATAGGCGGGCAGGGCGTATTTCGTGTGGGGCAGGGATACATCGACGATCTCCGCCCCCGCATCGCGTAGGCGGGCTATACCGTTTGCCCATAAATCCTCTATATCCTGCGGCATTCCGTCAAGGCGGTATTCTTTGGGAATAGCGATTTTTTTGCCTTTGATGGGTTGGTCTAACATCGCTTCAAAATCAGGCACGGCGAGGTTTGCGCTGGTGCTGTCCTTTGGGTCATGCCCCGACATCGCGCCCAGTAATATCGCGCAATCACGCACGGATTTTGCCATGGGGCCAGCTTGGTCTAGCGACGAGGCAAAGGCGATAACCCCCCAGCGTGAGCATCGCCCGTAGGTGGGTTTTATCCCCGTAATACCCGTGAAAGCAACGGGTTGACGGATGGAACCGCCCGTGTCCGTGCCAAGCGCCGCCAAGCATAAATCGGCGGCAACGGCGGCGGCAGAACCGCCAGAAGAACCCCCTGGAGTCAGTGGGTCGTTCACCCGCCATGGGTTTATCACCGCACCGTAGGTTGAGGTTTCATTAGAAGAGCCCATTGCGAACTCATCCATATTGGTTTTGCCCAGCATAACCGCGCCTTGTTGCCAAAGTTGGGTTGTAATGGTGGACTCGTATTCGGGTTTGAAATTGGCAAGAATGGCGGAGGCTGCTTGGGTTTTAACCCCCTTTGTGCAGAACAAATCCTTAATGCCGAGCGGTATCCCGCACATATCGGGCGCATCGCCCGTTGCCAGCATTTTATCGGCGGCGGCGGCTTGCTTGCGCGCGTGGTCGGGGGTTTTATGGCAAAACGCGTTCAACGCATCGCCCGCGTCAATCGCGGACAGGCAATCGTTTGTCAATTCGGTTGCGCTGATTGTTTTGTCGCGGAGCATATCGCGTGCGGTCGCTATGGTAAGTTTTGCCAATTCGCCCATGGGGTTTTCCTTTGCTTTGGGGGTTTGCCCCGATTTATTCCACAACCTTTGGCACGGCGAAAAACCCTTCGCGGGTCATCGGCGCGTTTGATAGGATTTGCGCGGGTTTATCACCGCCCGTTTCATCGGTGGTTGGGGTGTCATCGCGCCATTTCAAATCCATAGGCATGACGGCAGGGGTGTCTGTGACATCGCTGATATCGACTTCGTTCAGTTGCTCCATAAAGCCAATAATGCGTGATAGGCGTTCCGCCATAGCGTCCAGTTCGGTGTCTTTAATATCAATACGCGCCAGATTGGCGATGCGTTTTACGGTGGTTTGGTCAATTTGCATGGGGGTGCGCCTGTTTTTTGGGTTTTAGGGTGTTTAGCGTGATTGGGGGAAGAGTTCAAGTTTTTTTAACGATTAATGATGAATGATTAACGATTAACGGATTAGCCCTTTGGGTCTTCGTAATTGCTACGCAATACCGACCAGCGTGGTCTTTTGTGCGTAGCCCCCGCTTCGCGGGAGCATGCCAAAAGCCCTTGGGTTACAAGAATATAGATTCTCTATAAATTTGCTATCTGGAATAACAAGACTATAAAGTGGATTATTTGCAAAGAATACTTGGGAAGTGGTGATGGGTAAGTTCTAAATTTATTTAGACACTATACAAGACGCTGAGCCAAACCCCAGCCAAAAAAATCCCGCCCGCACTCCGCAGGAGGGGTGGGCGGGTGGGCGACATTTCGAAGAAATGGCGCAACAAAAAAGCTCTGCTCTTAACATCTAATAACGAACCCACAATTCTTAATAACCAATCACTAATCACTAATCACTAACAACTAATAACTAATAACTAACACCTACTCAGGTGTCGCCACAAACCCGCCAGCAAAATGGCTCGCCTCCCCAGAAACCCCGCGTTCGGATATAAACGCGCCAACCGCGCCCTCTTGCCCAAATAACCCCGTCACAATCCCTATCGTAGCGTCTTCCGCGTTCCCAGTCGTGAAATCGGCAAGAATAATGATGCCATTGGCTATCGCGCCTTGGTTATCAAACCCGCCTTCCAGCACAAACCGCACATCGCTATTCACATCACCATCCACCATCACTTCCGCATCAAACAGGCGATTCGCGTAATCAACCGTCATCACAAAGGGTTTGCTCACCCCAGTGGTCGTTTGAAACCAGCCCGACCATTGGGCGTGGCTTGCGTCCGCATTCGCTTCTTGCACAACAGGCAGGGTTGCACCCAGATTAGTGCCAGAAAATATCCCTGCATAATGACGCGGAGTGCCACGGGGGGTAGCAGTAAAGAACGCCACTCCATCGGTTAAATCCCCGCCAAGCTCCAGCGAGCCGTTGCCATTTTTCATATTCAAACGTTGGGTTGGGGTAGGCGTGGCGAACCCGCCACTATCCAAATCCATGCCTGTGGTTTGCAGGAATTCGTTGCGGTCGCGGGTTGGGCTGGGCGCGGTGGCAAAGGATGTCGCCCCATCCCCCAGCCAATCGGCGGTTGTGACAATATCCAGCAGGGGCGGGGGTGGAGGCAGATCAATCGTGGATATATTCGCACTGGCGATTTTGAAGGTGGGTTCTTTGGGTGCAGGTTTCTTTGGCTTTGGTTTTATAGTTTTGATGCTTATCGTGGGTTCGGTATCAGAGTCTGCTGTGGCTTCAGAAATAACCCTAGGCGGGGCGATAGTGATAGACTCGGCGGTCAGCGTGTTTAATGTTTCTTGCGCGGATTTAGCGGACTCTTTGGGTGTTTCATTCGGTGACTCTAAATCAGGGTCTGACAAGGCTGTCGTCTCGCCACCACAGGCGGTTAAGACGAACATAGCCAGCAGGGCAAACGCCAGTGGTATTTGGTGTTTTATTGTGGGTTTTATTTGGGGGGTCATACTATCGCTCCTCTTCTCTGGGTTATCCAGAGTCGCCCTCTGGTTTATCTTTGGTCAGCATTCGTAAAACGTATTTATGAAAACCATCGCCCCCCTGTTTAACCCGATTCGCGCTTTATTCAAAAGGAATTCTGTTTAAGGCTTCAGGTAAATAAGCCAAAAAACAAAGACAAATACATAAGTATTTTTGCGGGGTTTTACCGATTTTTTAACGGGTATTTACCCTAAATCGCGCCCAAGCACGTCCTGTAAAGACACCTGCGCCGAGCCCGCCCGCAACGGCTTTTGCTGATTATCCGCCGCCGCCCAACCCGTTAGAAAAACCAGCTCTGCCGTCGCGCCAACCCGCCCGTCAGGCAAAGAAAACTGCTCGCCATAAATCGCACACACCCGCGCCAATAAATCACGGCGCATAAACCGCTTTGCCCGCGCGGTTTGGGCGTTTGCCTCACCCATCGCTCGCAGTTCGGACATCAAAGCCAAAGGCGTTTCATAGCTTAAATCCAACCGCAGCGTATCGGCCACGGGCAGTGCCAGCCCAGCCCGTTGCAGCAACGCCCCGCCATCGCGAATCTCCGCCATAGGCACAACCCGAGGGCTGACTCCACCGCAAATCTGGCTCTCTGCCAAGGTAAAGGCGGTGCGCAATTCATGCAGGCTCTGCCCGCCGAAAAACACGGCTATCATCAGGCCGTCAGGCTTTAACGCAAGGCGCATTTGCACCAATTGCCCAACCGCGTCATTCGCCCAGTGCAGGGACAATCCATGCACTATCAAATCAAATTTAGCGGGTGGCAAACCGATGGTATCGCTATCGGTAAAGCAGGTGGGCGTGGCATTTATGACGGGTTTTAGCGCATTTGCCCATTGATTCGCCCTTCCGCCAACTATTGCGGGCGATGTAAAGGTTCTGTTAACCTCTTTGAGTCTTTCTTGTATTTGCTGAATGGCAAAATCGTGAAGAAACCATGCGTTTGATGTGGATGTGCTTTTGGGTGCATGGGCGCGGGCGCGGTGTAATAACAAGGCGGCATGGTCGCATAAACAGGCAGAGGGGTGCATGACAAAATCCAATAGCATAGCCAGACAGGGCGCGTTGCCCCAGTCTTTATCGCAGTCTTTACCGCAGTCTTTACCCCAAGTGGGGGGAAAAGAAAAGCCGAAGGGCAGTGCCACCTGCCCGACAAAAAAGACGACGTGGGAATCGGTTTTATCCGTCCTATATCCCGCCCTATGCTTGGCGTGTGGTGAGGAAACGGACAAGCATCCGGGGCTATGTTCGGCGTGCTGGGGGCAGACGCATTTTATCTCTGGCACGATATGTGATGGCTGTGGTACGCCTCTGCCAGAGGTGACGGCAACAGAAACCGACCCCGTGTTTTGCGATTTCTGCCTGCATGACGCGCCCAGTTGGTCGCAAGGGCGCGCCGTGGTTTTGTATAAGGAACGCGGGCGTAATATCGTGTTGTCTTTGAAACACGGCGATCGGCTGGATATTGCCAAAGTCATTGGCAAATGGATGATAAACTCTGGCGCGGATATTATCGGTGATTGCGATTTAATCGCGCCCGTGCCGTTGCATTGGTTGCGCCTTTTGCGGCGTAAATTTAATCAATCGGCGGAATTGGCGCGGCCTGTTGCCGATGCCTATGGTTTGCCTTATGTGCCGGATTTGCTGGTGCGTCATAAGCAAACAAAGATGCAAAAGGATATGCCGCGGGTGGAGCGGATTGAGAATTTATCGCGCTCTGTCAAGATGAATGCTCGGTTTGCTGATAGGGTGAAGGGCAAAAAGGTACTGCTGATTGATGATGTGATGACAACGGGGGCGACCTTACGTGCCTGTAGCACCGTGTGTTTGGCGGCAGGGGCGACGGGTGTGAATGTGCTGGTGTTTGCCCGTGTTGCGGGTGATGGATGGCGGGCGAAAGTGAAGGAAGTGGTGGAAGAAGCTAGTGATTAGTGGTGAGTGATTAGTGATTAATGATGCCCTTCGGGTCTTCGTCATTTCTTTGAAATGCCGACCAGCCCCAAGCGAGGGCGGGGTCTTTTGTGCGTAGCCCCTGCTCTTTGAGCAGGAGCATGCCAAAAGCCCTATGTATTATTAGCAAGGTCTGCGCGAACTTGCAGGGCAACCCAATTCATAATTCGTCATTCACAATCCACAATTAACATGCTATTATATCGTAAAACCAACCCAAACAAAGCCCTAAATAAAATGTCAGATTTAAGCGAAGCCAACCCCCTTGCCATCACGCTGTTCTCCGAAATCATCGCGTCAGAGCAACGTCTCCGCGCCCTGATATCCACCGCCTTGCCGCAAGGAATGGAGGTATCACACTTTATCGTTTTAAACTACATGGCGCATCAACAAGACGAACGCAGCCCCGTCCAATTGGCGCGTATTTTCCAGCTCAGCAAGGGCGCAATGACAAACACCCTCGGCAAATTGGAAAAATACGGCTGGGTTCATGTGCGCCCAGATTGGGAGGATGCCCGCCGCAAAATGGTCAGCATTTCCGATGCGGGCTTACTGGCACGTGAAGAAGCGATAAACGCCGTCGCCCCCGTGTTTGACGAGGTAATAGACGGGATGACCCAAGACAAAGTCCGCGCCGCTCTGCCGTTTTTACGCCTATTAAGGCGGGTATTGGATGGGGTTTAATCCCCCTTAATCCCCCCTTGCATCCTTGCGATTTTCCCCTATAATCGCGCCAAAATACCAAAACAAAGACCCACCTTATGTCCGCCCAACCCAAAATAAACACCTCGCCCAAGGTGTCCGATGAAATTCGCAAAACCACCTGCTATATGTGCGCGTGTCGTTGTGGCATTGATGTCCATATAAAAAACAACCGTGTGGCGTATATTGAGGGCAATCGCGACCACCCGATAAATCGCGGAGTCCTGTGTGCTAAGGGTTCTGCGGGTATTATGCAGATTAACGCACCATCGCGATTGCGCTCGCCTTTGAAACGGGTGGGGCCACGCGGTTCGGGGCAATTTGAAGAAATATCGTGGGATGAAGCCCTTGAACTGGCAACCGCGAGGCTTGCCCCCCTCCGCCGCGATAACCCAAAGAAACTGGCGTTTTTCACTGGCAGAGACCAATCGCAATCCTTCACCTCCCTATGGGCGCAATCCTTTGGCACGCCGAATTACGCGGCTCACGGGGGGTTTTGCTCGGTCAATATGGCGGCGGCTGGGATTTACACAATGGGTGGTGCGTTTTGGGAATTCGGGCAACCAGATTGGCAATATACAAAGATGTTTATGCTGTTTGGCGTTGCCGAAGACCACGACTCTAACCCCATAAAAATGGGGCTTGGGCAGTTGAAACAACGCGGCGCCAAAATCGTTGGGGTTAATCCTATTCGCTCTGGTTACAACGCGATTGCCGATGAATGGGTGGGGATTACGCCTGGTACGGACGGGCTGTTTATCACTGCGCTTATTTATGAATTGCTGAAGGCGGGTAAGGTGGATTTGCCTTATTTGGCGCGTTATACGAACGCTCCGTTTTTTCTGAACGGCGATAAAAACAGCGATGATTATGGCTTGTTTTTGCGTGATAAAAACAACAAACCCATAGTGCGGGATAGAAAGACTGGGGATATAGTTCCCTTTGATAGAAGGGGGATACTGCCCGATCTATCCGCGAATACCACGCAAAATGGCACCACCCACGCTACGGTTTTCCAACAGATTGTGAAGACCTATTTGTCCGACGAACACGCGCCGAAAGCGGTTGCCGAGCGGTGCGGTATTAAGGCCAGCACCATCCGTCGTCTTGCGGCAGAGCTGGCGGATGTCGCCTTTGAGCAGGAAATCACGCTTGACCAACCTTGGACGGATTTTCGCGGGGAATCCCATAAAACTATGGTCGGTCGCCCTGTGGCGTTTCATGCTATGCGTGGCATTTCGGCGCATGCCAACGGGTTTCAAACTTGCCGAGCCCTGCATATCCTGCAAATCCTGCTGGGTAGTGTGGAAGTCCCCGGCGGATTTCGCTTTAAACCGCCTTATCCAAAGCCCTCTACCGCGCATCCATCCCCGCAAGGTAAATCAAAAGCGGGGCAGTCTTTGAACGGGCCGCATCTGGGATTTCCCCACGCGCCAGAGGACTTGGCGTTGGAGGCGGATGGCACTCCCGCCCGTATAGATAAGGCGTTTAGCTGGGAAAATCCGCTATCGGTGCATGGGCTGATGCACATGGTGATTTCCAATGCCCACGCGGGCGATCCCTATAAGATAGACACGTTATTTTTGTATATGGCGAATATGTCGTGGAACAGTTCGATGAATACCACGGGGGTGATGGAAATGCTTACTGATAAGGATGAAAACGGCGAATATGTCATTCCTTATATCATTTATTCTGATGCGTATTCCTCGGAAATGGTCGCCTATGCCGATTTGATTTTGCCCGATACAACCTATTTGGAACGCCATGATTGTATCAGCATGCTCGACCGCCCGATATGCGAGGCAGAGGCGGCGGCGGACGCGATTCGCTGGCCTGTCATCGCGCCTGACCGCGATGTTCGTGGCTTTCAATCGGTGCTGTGCGATTTGGGTGCGCGGCTGAAATTGCCTGCGTTTGTTGATGAATCTGGGGGTGCGAAGTATAAGGATTACGCCGATTATATCGTTAATCATTTACGCCGAGCGGAGGTCGGACCCTTGGCTGGATTTCGGGGTGAGGCGGGCGATAAAACGGGTCGCGGTGCGCCAAATCCAGACCAAATATCGCGGTACATAGACAACGGCGGATTTTTCATAGAGCACATGCCCGATGCCGCGCGGTACTATAAACCGTGGAATATGGATTATCAAAATTGGGCTGTTTCTATGGGGTTTTATGACGCACCACAGCCCTATGTTTTTCAATTATATCTGGAACCGATGCGGTTATTTCAACGCGCGGCAGAAGGGTTTGGTGATGTTCAACCGCCCGAACATTTACGTGAAAGGGTGAAGGATACCATGTTGCCCTTGCCTATTTGGACGCATAATGGCGTTGAAAATAAGGATTATCCGCTACATGCTCTGACGCAAAGACCGATGGCAATGTATCATTCTTGGGGCAGTCAAAACGCATGGTTGCGACAAATTCACGGGCGAAATCCGCTATATATCCCCACAAATTTATGGACGGAGCATGGGTTTGCCGAAGGCGACTGGGCGAAGGTTTCATCTTTGCATGGCGATACAATTCGCGTTATAGTTGTTCCCGTCGCGCACCACGCGGCACTGAATAAAAACACCGTTTGGACGTGGAACGCGATTGGCAAACGCAAGGGTGCGTGGGCTTTGGATGAGCAGGCGATTGAGGCGCAAAAAGGCTTTTTATTAAATCATTTAATCCATGAATTGCTGCCCGAAAAGGGTGATGGTTTGCGCTGGTCTAACTCTGATCCGATAACCGGACAGGCGGCTTGGTTTGATTTAAAAGTACGGCTGGAACGTGTGCCTGCGGACGCGATAAAACCAGAATTATCCCCGAATTTTGCCGCATTAAAATCCCCCGTTGGCACGGGCGCAAAAGATTTAATGTGGGAGGTTAAATAATGACGAGCTTACCTAAAAACCCCAGTAAAACAAAGCTAGGATTGGTGATTGACTTGGATACTTGCGTTGGCTGTCATGCTTGCGTTATCGCGTGCAAGGGCTGGAATACGCAAAATTATGGCGCACCTTTATCCGACCAAAACGCCTATGGCGCAGCACCATCTGGGACGTTTTTAAACCGCGTTCATAGCTATGAAGCCCAGCCCGAATCAGGCGCGGCCGTCACCGTCCATTTCCCCAAATCATGCCTGCATTGTGATGACGCACCCTGCGTCACCGTCTGCCCGACAGGGGCGAGTTACAAACGCGCCGAGGACGGAATTGTGTTGGTAAATGAGGACGCATGCATCGGCTGTTCTTTATGTGCATGGGCTTGCCCGTACGGGGCGCGTGAATTAGATCGCGCCGCAGGGGTCATGAAGAAATGCACGCTATGCGTGGATAGAATCTACAACGAAAACTTACCGCCAGAGGATCGCGAGCCAGCATGCGTGCGCACATGTCCAGCAGGGGCGCGGCATTTCGGCGATTTGGGCGATGAAAATAGCGAGGTTTCACAACTGGTTGCATCGCGCGGGGGGATGGATTTGATGCCCGAACAGGGCACGTCCCCCGTCAATAAATACCTGCCTCCGCGTCCAAAAGATACCGACCATCGCCTTGATACATTGGCGGAAGAGCAGGTTGATGTCCTTGCCCCCTTCCTTGCCCCCGTGGCGGAAGAGCCGCGCGGATTCCTGCGGTGGTTGGATAAAGCACTGGAACAGATGTAATCCCACGCGGAAATACAAGTTCACTTTTTGTTCTCAAAATCCGCGCAAAACCCGTCGCGAAAAACCCCAATCCAGACGCAACTGTGGCAAAAATGCCACCGCCTTTTTGCCCCCGATTTTATCAATATATTGTGGTTGCCTCACCCCCAAACCACTAATTGCGGTATAAAACCGCCGAAATCAACACAAAATCCCCGCGAACCCAAATCAGAACTCAAACTAAATTACGATTTCCTATAAAAAACCCTTTCATTCCTATGAATTCCTATGTATTCCTATACACAGAATAAAAGCCGACAAAAATTGGGCGACAAGATCCAAAAAGAGGCAGGTTTTATACAGGCTACGGTTTTTATTCCCAATGCTTTGATGGTTTGTGATGGTTTATCTCTCCTACTTCACAAGACTTTGACGGGCAAATCGGCAACGATGAAGAATGGTGGATAGGGCAGCAGGCAGTCGCCCATCCGCCATTTTTTCACTAAACCGCCTGATGAAAAGAAAGCAAAAAATGCAACGCCGATTCAAAGGTCAATTTTTACAAAAAGTCGATAGCAAGGGGCGCATGACTCTGCCCGCTGATTTTCGCCGAGTTTTGGAAAACTGCGATCCCGAATTTCAAATCGATCAGGTCGCCCAAACGATTTTAGTTTATGGCGATAAACGCCGCCCGTTTATTGAGGGCTATTCGATTTTATCCATGGCGATGGTGGATGAAAAAATATCGCAGATGAAAACGGGCTCGCGCGAACAACGTGCCATGGAGCGGATGTTTTCTGGGCAGGCCGTCCATGTTTATATCACCGAATCGGGGCAGTTTGTTTTAACCAATAAATTGCGTGAAAAACTCGGCATAACGAACGAAGCTTTTTTCACCGCCACGGGCGATACTTTTCAAATCTGGCGACCAGAAACCTTTGCCGAGCACGAAATTGATATTGAAGATTTGCTGGACGCGGGCGACGATCCAAAGATTTTGCTTAGTCGCACAGCCGAGGATTAAGCGATGAGTCGCGCGAAACCTTTGCCTCACACCCCCGTTTTGTTGAACGATTTTCTGGACGCGACCGCGCCGATTTCTGGCACTTGGATTGATGGAACTTTTGGCGCGGGCGGTTATAGTCGCGCGTTGTTGGAGGCGGGGGCGGAGCGTGTGATTGCGATAGATTGCGACCCGTTTGCGATTGCCAGTGCGCAGCGTTGGGCGGCGGATTACGGCGATCGGCTGGTTTTAGTTCACGATAAATTTGCCAATTTACACGATGTGGCACAGGCGCATAATGCCCTGCCCGTGGCGGGTGTCATCTTGGATATCGGCGTTTCTTCCATGCAGATTGACGAACGCGGGCGCGGTTTTTCGTACCGAGGTGACGGGCCTTTGGACATGCGAATGGCGCAAACGGGCTTTACCGCTGCCGATATTGTTAATAAAGTGCCAGAGGCTATTTTGGCAGATATCCTTTATTTATATGGGGAAGAGCGTAAATCTTTCCGTATTGCCAGTAATATAGTTAAGGCGCGGGATATCGCGCCGATTGAATCCACGCGCCAGTTGTCAGAGATTATCAAACAGAGTTTATTACGTCCCCGCCCCCATCCTATCCATCCCGCGACCCGCAGTTTTCAGGCTTTGCGGATTGCCGTGAATGATGAATTGGGGCAGTTGGTTGCGGGTTTGCAGGCGGCCGAATCTGCCCTTGCGGTCGGTGGAATTTTGGCGGTGATTAGCTTTCATTCGCTGGAAGACAGGATTGTCAAACGCTTTATTCAAACACGCGGGGCGGGGGTTCAGGGCAACCGACATCAGCCAGAAGTTGCCGCCAATAACGCGCGGTTTGAACCAATTGGGCGAAAGGCTCTGCGCGCTTCACCCGAAGAATGTAAGGGGAATCCGCGGGCGCGTTCGGCAAAAATGCGGCTGGCTCGGCGACTGGAGAACACGGGCGAATCCGTGCCGATTGACCCTGTGGAGAATTTATCCATGCCCTTTGTAAATATAAAAAAGTGGTTGTGATGGCACGGACTTTTATTTCAATAGCGGTGTTTGGATTCGTTGGAATGTTATTGCTTGCGATGTTGTTTATTTGGAATTATAGCGAGATTAATAAAACCCGTAATGCCAAGAATCGTCTTGCTGAAACCCAGAAAAACATAGCGATTGAGACGGAACGTGTGTCTGTGTTGCGTGCCGAATGGGCGTATTTGAACCGCCCCGAACGGCTTCGTATGTTGGTGAATTTGAACTTTGACCCGTTGCGTTTAATCCCGTTGCGGGCGATGCACTTTGGTGAAATTGAGCAAATAGGATTTCCCGAAATTTTCGAATTAAATAATACATTAAATGAATTAAATAATATATTAAATAATGAATTAAATAATGAATTAAATAATAATTCACAGGACGTGCAATGAACACTTATTCAACTCATTTCCCACCCTACCCGTCGCATGATTCAGAGTCGGAGTCGCGCAATACTTTGGCACAGGCAAAACGCCGTTTGGTGTTTTTGGGGCTGTGTTATTTAATGGGAATTGCCATGATTTTAACGCGGATTGTATCGCTGTCCAACGCCGATGTGGTAGAGCCTATCGTGGCGCAATCCCAAACAAATCCCAGCGCGGGACGTGCCGATATTGCTGATAGAAACGGGCGGATTTTGGCGACTAATTTAATTACCAAAACGCTCTATGCTCGCCCGAATGTGATTTTGGATGCGGACAAAGCCGCCAGTGGTCTGGCGCAGATTTTCCCCGATTTGGACGCGGATATTTTGCTGGATAAATTCACCAATGGCAAGTCTAGCTTCCTTTGGTTAAAGTATAAAATCAGTCCGGAACAAAGCCAAGCCGTCCATGATTTGGGCGACCCTGGGCTGTTATTCGGCACGACCGACATGCGGTTTTATCCCAACGGGGACTTGGCGGCGCACGTCCTCGGCGGGGTTAGTTTCGGCAATTTGGGCGCACAAGGCGGCGAGCTAAATGGCATCGCTGGCGTGGAATTATATTTTGATTCGCGCCTGCGCAACCCCGCGCAAAACGGGCAACCTTTACGCCTATCAATCGATTTAGGCGCCCAAGCCGTGATGCGCCGTGTGTTGCAAGGTGGGCTGAAAACGATGGACGCGGCGGCGGGCAGTGCGATTTTAATGGACATCCATTCGGGCGAGATTTTGTCCATGGTTTCCCTGCCTGATTTTGATGCGAACGACCGCAGCAATCCAATTTATCAAAAGAAATTGCGCGGGACTTCGCCGCTGTTTAATCGCGCCGTGCAGGGGGTTTATGAATTGGGCAGCACTTTCAAATCCTTCACGATTGCCCAGCAATTAAATGCGGGAAAGGTACGCCCCGAAACTTTAATTAATACCAAGGGGCCGATTATTTTTGGCGGTCATAAAATCCGCGATTTGCATAATCGCGAGCCCGTTTTATCGGTCAGTGATATTTTAATAAAGTCGTCAAATATCGGTACGGCACGGATGGCGCATGCCACGGGAGCCGATGCGCAAAAGGATTTTTTGGGTGCCTTGGGTTTGCTTGCGCCGAGTGAAATTGAATTGAAAGAGGCGGCTGGTGCGCGTCCTTTAAGCCCCAATCGCTGGGGTGAAATCCAAACCATGTCTGTTTCTTATGGTCACGGAATCGCGGTGAGCCCCCTGCATCTGGCGAGTGCCTATGCGACCCTTGCCAACGGAGGATTTCGGGTTGTGCCAACTTTAATTCGCACAGATATTAATGCCGATACGGATGCGAATCCCGTTGATAGAGTGCGGATTTTATCGGAAGAAACCAGCCAAGATATGCGCAAAATGCTCCGCCGAGTCGTCGTTGATGGCACGGCTACGCTGGGCAATGTCGCGGGTTATGATGTCGCGGGTAAGACGGGCACGGCGGATAAAGTTAATCCCAAAGGCGGCTATTATAAGGAACGCGTGATTGCCAATTTTGCCTCGGTTTTTCCTGCCGCCGACCCGCGTTATGTTTTGGTTGTTGTATTGGATGAGCCGAAAATAACTACCCTAGGGGAAGAGCAACGCACGGCAGGTTGGACGGCTGTTCCCGTCGCGGCAGAGCTGATTTCGCGGATGGCTCCGATCTTGGGGCTTGCCCCGATTTCCGCACAGGATAATTTATTATCCGTATCGGCAGAGCCTCTGGCGCAGGAATAAAAAATGCCAAACGAGACCTTTAAAACATTAAATTTATCGGAGGCGGACACGCAAGTTTGCGGGCTTTCTACGGAAAGTGCGACCGTGAAAAAGGGCGATTTATTTATTGCTTTGCAAGGTGAAAAAACGCATGGCGCGGAATATATTGCCGATGTTTTACCGCATCAACCCAGCGCGATTTTAACCGATAAAAAGGGTGCGGAAATAATAAAAAATAATAAAAATAATAAAACACCTATTTTTATTCGCACGAACCCACGCCATGATTTGTCGCTTATTTGTGCGCAGTTTTATCCCACGCAACCGTCAAAAATTGTGGCGATAACGGGGACGAATGCAAAGACTTCTATCAGCCATTTTACCCGCCAAATATGGCAGCACCTAAACCACCAATCCGCCAATATCGGCACGATGGGTGTGCAGGGTGATTATGACGCACCGTTGCAACATACGACGCCCGACCCGATAACTCTGCATCGCTTGCTGGATGACATGACGGGGCAGGGAATCACCCATGCAGCGATGGAGGCTTCGTCGCATGGTCTCGCCCAGCATCGCCTTGATGGAGTGCGAATTTGCGCCGCCGCGTTTTCCAATTTTTCGCAAGACCATTTGGATTATCATAAAAACTTCACCGATTATTTTAATGCCAAGGCGCGATTATTTCGCGATATTTTACCGCCCGATGGTGTTGCCGTGATTAATATAAATAATGAAAAAGGGCGCGATATTTATCAGATTGCAAAATCGCGTGGGCAGGAAATAATGACCTTTGGCACGGGTGGAGATATGCAGATTCATGACCTCCGCGCCGATGACGCAGGGCAGGATTTGCGGTTTTCATGGCAGGGGACTATTCATCAAACTCGGCTGAATTTAATCGGTGCTTTCCAAGCCGATAATACCCTGATGGCGGCGATGTTGGCGATAGCTTGCGGGGCAGAATCGGACGCGGTTTTCGCCAGGTTCCCGCATTTAAAAACCGTGGAAGGACGGATGGAATTGGTTGTCCGTCGCGCCAATGGTGCGCCGATTTTTGTCGATTATGCACATACGCCCGATGCGTTGCGCCACGCGTTGCAATCGCTCCGCGCCCATATCATGGGGCGGGTGATTGTCGTCTTTGGCGCGGGCGGTGATAGGGATAAAACGAAGCGTGAAATGATGGGGCAGGTGGCGGCGCAGGGCGCGGATGAGGTGATTGTCACGGACGATAATCCGCGCGGCGAACCCGCAAAAAATATTCGTGCGATGGTCATGCAGGGGTGTCCAAAGGCGCAGGAATTCGGCGATAGAGCCGAGGCGATTTTGCATGGGATAGCCGCGTTGGACGCGGGCGATGCGCTGCTGATTGCGGGTAAGGGACACGAGAGCGGGCAGACGATTGGTGGCACGACTTTTGCCTTTGTCGATGGCGAACAGGCGAGCATTAGCGTGGCCGCTTTGGACGGAGGTGCGGCATGATTTTATGGACGGCAGAGGCGGCCGCGGATGCGACTGGCGGGGAATTAAAGGGCGGGGATTGGCACGCCACGGGCGTGTGTATTGACACCCGCGAAATTAAAAAAGGCGATTTATTTGTCGCCTTGACGGACAACCGTGACGGTCATGATTTCGTGGCAGAGGCGTTTGCAAAAGGCGCGTCGGCGGCCTTGGTTTCCCGTGTGCCCAATGGATGTGATGGTAAAAATTTATTAATTGTTGACGATGTTTTAAAGGGGTTGGGCGATATGGCGCGATATGCCCGTAAGCGAACGGAGGCAAAAATTATTGGCATTACTGGCTCTGTCGGTAAGACGAGTTGCAAGGAAATGTTGCGCCTCGTTTTGTCCGCGCAGGGGGCGACTCACGCGGCCGAACGCAGTTTTAATAACCACTGGGGGGTGCCTTTGACTCTGGCACGAATGCCGCAGGATACCGAGTTTGCGGTGATAGAAATTGGCATGAATCACGCGGGGGAAATCGCGCCTTTGGCAAAAATGGCGCGGCTGGATGTGGCGTTAATTACCACCGTTGGCGCGGTGCATTTGGCGGCGTTTGACTCGGTGGAAGAGATAGCGCAAGAGAAGGCAGAGATTTTTTCTGGATTAAAATCGGGCGGGCATGCGGTGTTAAATAGAGATATTGAGTCGTGGAAAATTTTATCAGCGAAGGCCGAATCTGTCGGGGCGAATATTATTAGTTTTGGTGAGCATGAATCCGCGGATTTTAGGTTTCTGGCGGGACATAATTTTATAGGAAATCATCAGGTAATTGAGGCACTAATAAATGATAAAAAAGTGAATGTGCATCTTCCCGTACAAGGTTATCACATGGCGGTGAATGCTTTATCTGTGCTGGCGTGTGTGGATGGATTAGGTTTGGATGTATCAAGTATGATTGAGAGGTTAAAAGAATTTGAACCTCTTGGAGGTCGTGGCGAGCATAAATTAATTTTTACGCAAGATGGGATGTATGCGTATTTGATTGACGAAAGTTATAATGCCAACCCGCTTTCTGTGGAGGCAACTTTAAAAAATTTAGCACAGGTTCGAGGAGAGACAGTTGTGCTTGAAGGGGAGGGTGTTTTAAGACCACCCGGTAACATAAGGATTGCTATTTTGGGTGATATGTTGGAACTTGGTAAAAATGAAAAAACCTTTCATAAACAAATCGCCGACCTGCCTTGCATTGATGGGATTGATGTTATTCATACAATCGGTACGCTTATGAAAAACCTGCACGATGTCCTGCCACTGAATAAACGTGGGTTTCACTTTACGGATGCCGACGCATGTATCGCCAAGATTTACGACTATATTCATGCGGATGATTTGGTCATGATAAAAGGTTCTTTCTCCATCGGTCTTGGTAAAGTGGTTAAGCATTTAATCAATAAAAGTAATATAATAGTAGAACAACACCAACAGCAATATAACAAAAAAATAGCAAAAAAAAAGGAAACCTAATGCTCTATTTTCTAACCGAACTTTCCACTGGCGGGGATGTTTTTAATCTGTTCCGCTATATTACTTTTCGCGCGGGTGGGGGATTTTTCACCGCCCTTTTGCTGAGTTTTATTCTCGGCAAACCCGTGATTAATTTCTTAAAAAAACACCAGAAAAAAGGGCAACCGATTCGTGCTGACGGCCCCGCCAGCCATTTAATTCAAAAGAGCGGAACGCCAACTATGGGTGGAATTTTAATACTGGCAACCTTGATTATTTCCACTCTGCTATGGGCGAGATGGGATAGCGGGTTCGTGTGGATGGTGCTGTTTGTCACCGCGGGGTTCGGTGCGATTGGCTTTATTGATGATTATTTGAAGGTGAAATCTTTCACGACAAAAGGCTTTTCTTCCCGCGCGAGATTACTCATCGGACTCACCATCGCGCTGATTGCGGGGTACTGGGCGGCGGCACTGCATCCCGAACATTTGAGCCAACAACTCGCTTTGCCATTTTTAAAAAACGCGCTCTTAAATTTGGGAATTTTATTTTTTCCATTCGTCATGGTGGTGATTGTCGGGTCTGCCAACGCGGTGAATTTAACCGACGGTTTGGACGGGCTGGCGATTATGCCCGTCATCATCGCGGCGGGTGCGCTCGGCACGATTGCTTACGTGATTGGGCGCGCGGATTTCACGCAATATCTGGATGTGCATTATGTCGCGGGCACGGGTGAGTTGCTGATTTTCACCTCTGCTTTAATCGGTGCGGGGCTGGGATTTTTATGGTACAACGCCCCGCCTGCCGCTGTTTTTATGGGCGATACGGGCTCCTTGGCCTTGGGCGGAGCCCTCGGCGCGATAGCCGTTGCCACGAAACACGAGCTGGTTTTGGCGATAGTCGGCGGGCTGTTTGTCATAGAAGCCCTGTCCGTGATTATCCAAGTCGGCTATTTCAAATGCACGGGCAAGCGGGTTTTTTTAATGGCACCCATCCATCATCATTTTGAAAAAAAGGGCTGGCATGAAAGCCAAATTGTCATTCGGTTTTGGATTATCGCGCTGATTTTGGCGTTAGTTGGGTTGGCAACCCTGAAGGTGCGTTAGATGATTATTGCCCAAGGATATAAGGGGAAAACCGTGGCCGTGCTGGGCTTGGCACGGGCTGGTCTGGCGACTGTGCACGCGTTGTTGGCGGGCGGTGCGCGGGTTTTTGCCTGGGATGATAATGCCGAGGCAAGGGCTGCGGGCGCGGAGTTGGGCGCGGAAATAATGGATATAAAAAACGCGCCGTGGGCGGATATTGCGGCGTTATTTGTGTCGCCCGGAATTGCGCATTTATACCCAAAACCGCACCCGATAATTGCCGAGGCGGTGCGCCGAGGCGTTGCCATTGACAATGATATTGGATTATTTTTTCGCTCGCTCACTTTGGGCGCAAAGGTGATTTGCGTGACGGGGTCGAACGGCAAATCCACGATTACCGCGCTGCTGGCGCATGTGCTGACGCGGCTGAATATACCCGTGCAGATGGGCGGAAATATCGGGCAAGCGGTGATGGGATTGCAACCGCCCGATGATGGAATTGTGGTGCTGGAGCTGTCCAGCTATCAAACCGAATTGGCGCAAACTCTGCGTCCCGATATTGCGTTGTTTGCCAATTTTTCGCCCGATCATTTGGATCGTCACGGCGGGCTTGGCGGTTATTTTGCGGCAAAGCGGAGGCTGTTTGAAATTGGCAATCCTGCCTTCTCTGTGGTTGGTTTGGACGAGGCGGAGGGGCGGTTTATCGCGGGGTCTGTACGTGGTGATGTGATTGGAGTTGTGTCGGAAAATCCAGCCACGGGTTGGTCAATTTGCGTTGCTGATGGCGGTCTTTCCGAATGGCAAAACGGTGCGCAAATCGGGCAAATGGATGTTGCTGGGTTGGATAATTTGCGCGGGCATCATAACCATCACAACGCGGCAATGGTCTTTGCCACCTGCCGAGCCTTGGGGTTTGACGCGCCCGCGATTTGCACGGCAATGCAGGAGTTTGACGGGCTGGAACATCGCTGTCAAATCGTCGGTGAAAAGGATGGAGTCGTGTTTGTAAATAATTCCAAGGCGACAAATGTTGCCTCTGTCGCGCGGGCTTTGTCGGTGTTTGAGCGGATACATTGGATAGTCGGTGGGCAGAAACGTGATGACGGATTGGCCGCGCTCGCGCCGTTATTTGGGCGGGTGAAACGCGCCTATTTAATCGGTGAATCGGCGGAGGATTTCGCGCCCGATTTGGCTGGGGTTGCACTGGAACATTGCGGGACTCTGGCGCGGGCGGTGGACTCTGTGATGGATAATGTGCAACGCGGGGATGTGGTTTTGCTCGCGCCCGCTTGTGCGAGTTTTGACCAGTTTGCCAGTTTTGAAGAACGGGGCGATGCGTTCGTTTCTTTGATTAAACCGTATTTAAATAATTAATTTTTAACCGCTTGACACTCCGCCCGCCCGCGTGTAAAACCAGCTCATGTTGCGTTTTATTTTTTCAGTCGCGTTTTTATTTCTGCTATGGCTTGGGCTTTCTGGTATCTACAAACCGCTGGTCGTTGGGCTGGGGCTTGGCTCTGCGGTTTTTGCCGTAATGGTCGCCCGCCGTATGAATAAATATGACGCGATGGGTGCGTTAAAAATTGCCCTGCGACCGCTTGCCGTTATCGGTTATATCCTTTGGCTGATTGGTGAAATTGCCAAGGCGAATTTGATTGTCGCGCGGATTATCCTCTCGCCCTCCGCGCCTGTAAAGCAGAAATTTTTCACAACACCAACCACGCAGAAAACCGATTTGGGGTGTGCGATTTTTGCCAATTCTATTACCTTGACCCCCGGAACTATTACCGTTGAGGTGGAAGAAAAAACCCTGCTGGTGCACGCGCTGGCTTTCGCGCCGAGTGACACAATCGCCCTAGCTGATATGAACGCGCGGGCGTGTAAGGTGGAAATATAATGTTTATTTTCGCCACAATCGCACTGTTTATCGCCATGGTCATGACGCTCGTCCGCCTGTATTTGGGCGAGAGCCTGTACGACCGCGTTTTGGCAGGCAGCTCCTTTGGCACGACCACAGTTTTATTTATTGGCGTGGTCGGATTTTTAACCGAACGCCCCGATTTTTTGGACATAGCTTTGTTGTACGCTTTGATAAATTTTGTCGGCACAATAGCCGTATTAAAATTCTTTCGCTATCGCAGTTTGGGCGATGCGCACACAAATAAATTCACAAATAAAGGCGATAAATAATGTGGGATTTAATCATACATATAGCCAGTTGGGTGCTGATTATCGGGGGTGCGGGTTTTACCCTTATCGGTACTTTTGGGCTGTTGCGATTCGGCGATTTCTGGTCGCGGATGCATGCGGTTTCCGTCTCTGAATCGGGCGGGGCGTTTTTATTATTGGCGGGGATGGCGTTGCAAGCGGGCTTTGTTTTGGTGACATTAAAACTGATCGTTATCGGCGTGTTTTTATTCATCACGGGGCCGAGCGCGACCCACGCGATTGCCAATGCCGCGCTTGTCCGTGATAAAAAATCCGCGAATAAAAAGGACAAATCCGCATGAGCACGCTTTACATGAATATAGTGTTATTTGCCATGATGGTTGCCACAGCAATCGCCATCGTGCGGATGAATAAATTATTCGCCGTGGTCATGCTATCGGGCGTATTTTCCCTGCTGGCCGCCATGTTATTTATCGTGCTGGACGCGGTCGATGTGGCGTTCACAGAGGCGGCGGTGGGCGCAGGAATTTCCACCGTTTTAATGCTCGGCACAATCGCGCTGGTCCGCGATAACGAAAACAAAACCGTCCGCGCGGGGATTTTGCCTTTGATAATCGTCAGCATCACGGGGCTGGGCATGGTCTATGGTACGTTGGATTTGCCCGCGTTCGGGGCGGCAGACGCGCCCGCGCAGGTGTATTTGAAACCCGATTATATGGCGCGAACGGTGAGCGAAATTGACATCCCAAATGTGGTGACCGCGATTTTGGCGAGCTATCGCGGCTATGATACTATGGGCGAAGTCGTTGTGGTTTTCACCGCGGGGATTGCGGTTTTGCTGTTGTTGTCTGCTTTGCAACAGCGACCTGCGAGTGCGCCCACGCCGATAAAAAAACCCACAACCCAAGCCAACTGGCAAAACCATCTTATCCTTCGTGTTGTCACAAAAATGCTGGTCGGTCTTATTATTCTTTACGCTTTTTACGTCCAGTTTCACGGGGATTTTTCCCCGGGTGGCGGGTTCCAAGCGGGTATTATTATTGCTGTTGCTTTTATTTTATACGGGCTCGTTTTCGGACAAAACGCAGTTTATCAAACCCTGCCACCTTGGGTGGTGCATAAAATTCTGGCACTTGGTGTTTTAATTTATATCGGCACGGGGCTGGCGACTATGGCTCTCGGCGGGGCGTTTTTGGACTATGGAGTTTTCGCACCGCACCATCCCAGCCACGGTCAACATTGGGGTATTTTGGCGGTGGAATTGGGTGTAGGCATTACGGTCGCGGGTGTTATGATTTCTATTTATTACGTGTTTTCGGCGCGTACCGGCCCCTTGCGCGATACGGATTGGTAGGCGATTATGGATTATTTTATCGGGCATTTTAATTATTGGATGTTTATTATTTTAATGATGACGGGGCTTTATATTGTCGTGGCAAAAGGCTCGCTGGTGAAAAAAATAGTCGGGCTGAATATTTTTCAAACCTCGGTTTTTATGCTGTATATTTCCATCGGAAAAATCACGGGCGGCACTGCGCCGATTTTCCCAACCGATAGCGCGGGGCATATTTTGCCCCATGATAATATTATTTATTCCAACCCTCTGCCCCATGTTTTAATCCTAACTGCGATAGTCGTCGGGGTCGCCACAACCGCCCTAGGGCTGGCTTTGGTCGTGCGAATTCGCGAAGCCTTTGGTACCATTGATGAAGAAGAAATCGTAAAAATAGAACACCAAATTTTATTAGAAAATAATAAAATTCACGGCGCACAAATGGGAGGGCGGAGCTGATGGCAACTCTTTACGAACCCGCATTATCACTGCGTGACCATCTGGCGATTTTACCCGTGCTGTTGCCGTTAATAGGTGCGCCTTTGATTGTCATATTCGGCAGCAGACGCACGGCATTTTTTATTGCACTCACCGCGTTTATCGGTGCGTTTATTGCCTGTGCGGTCTTGCTGTTTGACCTGCGAACAACCGCGCCAATAGTCTATTATTTAGGCGGATGGGCGCCCCCCGCGGGCATAGAATATAGGGTTGACGCGGCTAGTGGATTGGTCGCATTTTTAATCGCCACCATCGGCATGTTGGTTCTGCCCTACGCCCAAGTGTCGCTGAAACGCGAAGTCGAACTGCGCCATCATAGTCTGATTTACGCCTGTTTATTGCTGTGTTTTTCTGGGCTTATGGGCATGGTTTTAACGGGCGATGCTTTTAATGTTTTCGTGTTTTTGGAAATCTCTTCGCTGTCCGCTTATGTGTTAATTGCGCAGGGTGCGGGGCAGGATAAACGCGCCCTGACGGCCGCCTATGACTACCTGATTATGGGGACGATTGGCGCGACATTTTTTATTATTGGGCTGGCGTTTTTATACGCCTCCACGGGGACTTTGAACTTGGCGGATTTGGGCGAGCGTATCGCGCAAAACACGGGGAACAAAAGCCTGAACGCGGGCTTTGTTTTTATCTTTGTCGGGCTGGGATTAAAAATTGCGATTTATCCGTTGCATCTGTGGCTGCCCCGTGCCTATACTTTTGCGCCCTCGGCGGTCAGTGTTTTTCTGGCCTCCACCGCGACCAAAGCCGCACTATATGTCTTGGTGCGATTTTTCTTTTCCGTGTTTCAAATTGAATTTCTGGAGCATTTTCAAATCATAAGTATTACGCTTGGTTTGGTCGGTATTATGGCGATGTTTTCCGCCAGTTTTATTGCCGTGTTTCAACGTAATTTAAAACGCATGCTGGCGTATTCTTCCATTGCGCAAATTGGCTACATGGTGCTGGGTGTGGCGATGTTAAGCCAGACGGGGCTGACGGCCACTCTGGTTCATATTTTTAATCATGGTATTACCAAGGCGGTTTTGTTTATGGGCGCGGGGGCGTTGTTTTTAAGGGCGGGATCGGTGTTCTACGATAATTTGGCGGGGTTAGGGCGACGGATGCCTTTGACTATGGGCGCGATGGTTTTGGGGTTTTTATCGCTGATCGGAGTCCCTGGGACGGCTGGTTTTATCTCCAAATGGATATTAGTTCAAGCGGCGTTTGAACGCGGATTATGGTGGGTGGCGGTGCTGATTTTATTGTCGTCTTTATTGGCAGTAATTTATTGCTGGCGGGCGGTGGAATTATTATATTTTGCCCCCAAAGAAAATAATAAAGAAATAATAAATAATAATATAAATAATGCCGAAAATAATATAAAAGAAGCCCCGCTTATGATGTTAATTCCCATGTGGATATTGGCGCTGGCTTGCGTGTGGTTCGGGCTGGATACCGATTTAACAATCGGCTTTGCGGGTGAGGCCGCACGAACTTTGATAGGGGGCGGATGATGGATTTACCTGCAAGCATAGCTGTTGTTATTCTTCTGCCCCTGCTGGGTGTTTTGGCGAACGGTCTGTTTGCCACGCGCCCAAATCTGCGTGATATTTCAACCTTGGTCGTGGCGGTAATGACCTTTTTTGCCGTGCTGGATATTTATATGCAAATCGGAAATAACACATCAAACGAAGTCCGCGCGTGGGAGGTTGTGTCGGGATTATCCATAGCTTTTCGGGTTGAACCTTTGGGGTTAATGTTTGCCATGATTGCGTCTGGTTTATGGATTATCACGCATATTTATGGTGTCGGTTATATGCGCGGAGGCGACGAATCCAACCAGCCGAGATTCTTTGCATGTTTCTGCGTGGCGATCAGCGCGGTGATGGGAATCGCGCTGGCATCAAATTTATTCACCCTATTTTTATTTTATGAAATCCTGACAATTTCCACCTATCCCTTGGTCGCGCACAAAGGCACAAAAGAAGCGATAGCGGGCGCGCGTACCTATCTGGGAATTCTTATCGGCACGTCTATTGCGTTATTTTTGCTGGCGATTGTTTGGACTTTTGCCGTTGCTGGGACGACCGATTTCACGCGAGGAGGCATTTTGGACGGGCGGATAGCGGGCGCGTTTGTGCCTATTTTATTGGGGTTATATGTCTTTGGTATCGGCAAGGCGGCGATATTACCTTTCCACAAATGGTTGCCCGCGGCGATGGTTGCGCCCACACCCGTGTCGGCTTTATTACATGCCGTGGCGGTGGTGAAGGCGGGGGTTTTCACGATATTAAAAGTCGGGATTTATATCTTTGGCATAGATTTTTTGGCGGACACTGGCGCGTCCGTTTGGGTCATGTGGCTGGCGGCGTATTCGATTTTGGCGGCCTCCATTATCGCGCTGATGCAGGATAATCTGAAACGCAGGTTGGCGTATTCCACCGTGTCGCAACTGGCGTATGTGACGCTTGGCATGGCTTTGGCCAGCCAGATGGGTGCGCTTGGCGGGGGGTTGCAAATCGCGATGCACGCGATGGGAAAGATAACTTTATTTATGTGCGCGGGGGCGATTTATGTTGCCTGTCATAAGACGGATATCTCTGATATGCGAGGGCTGGGGCGGGTGATGCCCGTGACCTTTGGCGCGTTTTTTATCGGGGCTTTGTCGATTATTGGGCTGCCACCTTTGGGCGGGTCTTGGGCGAAATTCGCGTTAATGTTGGGCGCGGCAGAGGCAGAACATTTGGTTATTATCGGGGTGCTGATGGTCTCGTCTTTATTAAATGTCGCCTATTTAATGCCGATTGTGGTGCGGGGATTTATGGGTGGCTCTGGCGATAAAGTTGTAATAAAAGAAGCGCCGTTTTTATGCCTTTTACCGCTTGTGCTAACCGCCATTGGCTGTTTTATATTATTCTTTTATGTGGATTGTCTGGTGGATTTTTTAACGCCAATAACTTTAATGGAAGGATTAAAATAATGAATAAAAATAAAAAAGAAAATCCGCAGGATTATCCATTTTTTGGGCGAGTCTTCCATGCCTTGCACCAACCGCCCGTGGCAAAATTTTTGCTATGGGGGTTGATTGCGCTGTGCGTGGGGCTGCTCGGCTGGAATGCGTTCTATAAACTACACGGGCATTTTACGGCTGAAACCGTTTATGGGTTTTATGCAGTCTTTGGCTTCGCCGCTTTTACTATTGTTATTTTCGGTGCGAAAACCTTACGTTATTTTCTGGGACGGGCAGAGGATTATTACGGAGAAAAATCCGTAGATACCGAGGATTATCCCGCCGAACAAACGGAGCAAAAAGATGTGTGATTTCGCCTATTGCACCCTCGCCGTGCTGAATTATTTTTACACAATCCCCACCGCGTTTTTATTTTTCGCGGTTGCGGGCGTGTTATTATTTTTACCTCACGGACGCGTCCGCGCGGGGTTATTAGTCGCCATCCCCATCATCGCCGCCGCCCAAATATGGGGCGCGGGCTTGGGCAATTTCGCCCCCTACACCATTTTTGGAATAGACATGGAGGCGATGCGATTAGACCCCTTATCACGAATTTTCGCCCTGATATTTTGTTTCGCCTCGGCAATCGGCAACCTTTATGCGTGGCATTTGCGCGACAAAACCCAGCAAATCGCGGCGGTGATTTACGCGGGCTCGGCGCTTGGTGCGGTGATGGCGGGCGACCTGCTCACATTATTTTTCTACTGGGAAGGCACGGCTTTGGCGAGCGTATTTCTCATCTGGGCACGAGGCACAAACGGCGCGTTCCACACGGGCATGCGTTACCTCATAATCCAAGTCGGCAGTGGCGTTTTATTGCTGGGCGGGCTGATTTTATATTATCAAAACACGGGCGAATTAATTTTTGAAAAAATGATTTTGGACACCCCCGCGACTTGGTTAATTTTCATCGCCTTCGGGATAAAAGCCGCCTTTCCAATGCTGCATAATTGGTTGCAAGATAGCTACCCCGCGGCGACTGTAACGGGGACGGTTATCCTGTCCGCCTTTACCACGAAGCTGGCGATTTACGCCTTGGCGCGGGGCTTTGCGGGGACCGAGATTTTAATTTATATCGGCGCGATTATGACGTTATTTCCGATTTTCTTTGCCGAGGTGGAAAACGATATGCGCCGAGTTCTGGCGTACTCTTTGAACAACCAGTTGGGCTTTATGGTCGTGGGAATCGGCATCGGGACAGAGCTGGCTTTGAACGGCACGGCGGCGCATGCCTTCGTCCATATTATCTATAAAGCGTTGCTGTTTATGTCGGTCGGCGCGGTGTTATATCGCACGGGGACGAGCAAGGCAAGCGAGCTCGGCGGGCTGTATCGCACCATGCCTTTGACTGCAATTTTCTGCATAATCGGGGCGTTATCCATTTCGGCATTTCCCCTGTTTTCGGGGTTTGTCGCGAAGTCGCTGATTTTATCATCGGTGGCAGAATCGCATAAGGCGGTGATTTGGGGCGTGCTGGTTTTCGCCTCTGCTGGGGTGCTTTCGCATTCGGGAATTAAAGTGCCATTCTTTACTTTTTTCGGGCATGATAGTGGCAAACGTCCCGCGGAAGCCCCCCGTGCTATGCTTTGGGCGATGGGAATTTCGGCGGGGTTTTGCGTGTTTATCGGTGTTTATCCGCGTTTTTTATATGGGCTTTTGCCCTACGCGGTGGAGTACGCGCCCTATACCGCCGACCATGTTTTGGCGCAAATGCAACTGCTGGTGTTTGCGCTGGCGGCGTTTGTCGTGCTGTATTGGTTGGGCTATCATCCTGCCGAAAAACGCGGAGTTAATCTGGATACGGATGTGATTTATCGCGTGGGATTGGTGCGTTTGTGGCGGTGGTTGGCACGGCAAGTCAGCACGATTTATACCGCGTTTATGGCGGGGGTTATGTCCGCGATTGAACGTCTGATTCGCGCGTTGCATAATAGCCACGGGCCCGAAGGCCGACTGGCGGCGAGCTGGCCATCTGGCGCGATGGTTTTGAATATAGCGATTGTGCTGGGCGTGTGTTTGATTGCGATTTATATTAGCTAATAATTAATAATAATTAACAATAATTAATGATTAATTAATTTACAATTCACCAATTATTAACCGCTAAAATCAAACCTTCCGCGTAATCACAGGCACCAACAAATCGCCCCAATTCCCCTCACCGCAATGATGCCGAGACGACCGTATCAGCTCCACCGATAACCCCGCATCCACAGCGCGAATCACCGATTGATTTAACCGATGCAAATCATTCGCAAGCATCCGAATCGCCGCATCCGCGTCATTTTCTGCACTGCCCTTGGCAGTATCCTCTGGTGTTTTATTTGACATAATTTTACTCCTTTCTGCAAATCAAAACTGGTTCATTGTATTATCTTTTCCACCAGCTTTCAAGGCCGCATCGCCTGCAAAAGCCTCTTTATGATCATCCCCGATATCAGAGCCCGCCATATTTTGATGCCGAACGCAAGCTATCTTTTCACGGATTTCTTGCCGTTGAACTTGGCGAACATAGCCCAACATAGCCTCCTCCCCAAAATACGCACGCGCCAAATTATCGGTAGACAACGCCGCCGTATGATAGGTCGGCAAGGTTATCAAATGATGAAAAATCCCCGCTTCCCGCGCAGATTCCGCCTGAAAACGGCGAATCCTCTCGTCCGCCTCGATCGCCAGCTCGGTTTTATCGTATTTCACATCCATCAAATCGGCGCGGTCATAGTCCGATACATCGCGCCCATCCTGCTGCCACGACTCCAACACCTGTTGGCGAAAATTCAAAGTCCAATTAAAACTGGGCGAGTTATTATAGACCAATTTCGCACTCGGCACGACCGCTCGAATTTGATCAACCATGGATTTAATCTGCCCAATATGGGGCTTTTCGGTTTCAATCCACAGCAAATCCGCGCCCGCTTGCAGGGCCGTAATGCAATCCAAAACACAGCGATCGGCACCCGTGCCAGCGCGGAATTGGTATAAATTGGACGGCAGACGTTTCGGTCGCATCAATTTGCCGTTCTGTTTTAACACAACATCACCGTGGGTCATGCTATCCAGCGCGACTTCCTCACAATCCAAAAACCCGTTATATTTATCGCCCAAATCACCCTCTTTATGGCTGTAAGCAATCTGTTTGGTCAGCCCCGCGCCCAGGCTATCTGTCCGCGCGACGATAATCCCATCTTCCACGCCCAGCTCCAAAAACGCATAGCGAATCGCCCGCAATTTCGCGATAAAATCATCGTGTGGCACGGTGACTTTGCCGTCCTGATGCCCGCATTGTTTTTCATCGGACACTTGGTTTTCAACTTGAATCGCACAGGCCCCCGCTTCTATCATTTTTTTGCTGAGCAAATATGTCGCCTCGGCATTGCCAAACCCCGCGTCAATATCGGCAATAATCGGCACAATATGGGTTTGATGGGTGTCAATCGCGGTTTGCGCCGTGGCTATCGCGGCGGTATTACCCGTGGTTTGCGCCGTGTCCAGTTCGCGAAACAGGTTGCCCAATTCGCGCGCATCGGCTTGGCGAAGGAAGGTATAAAGCTCCTCTATCAACGCGGGAACGGCGGTTTTTTCATGCATAGATTGGTCGGGCAAAGGGCCGAAATCCGAACGCAAAGCGGCAATCATCCAGCCAGATAAATACAGATACCGCCCCTTTGTCGTGCCAAAATGTTTCTTAATGGAAATCATTTTTTGCTGCCCAATAAAGCCATGCCAACAGCCCAAAGACTGCGTATATTTCGCGCTATCGGCATCATAGGCGGCCATATCCGCCCGCATAATTTTGGCAGTATAACGGGCGATATCCAGCCCCGTTTGGAACTGGTTTTGCGCCCGCATACGGGCTAGGCTGGTGGGGTTAATGCCGGGGAAATCATCGGCAGGATGGTTGGGAGTGTGTAGCATGAGAGTGTCCTTTGTGCGTTTGTAAATTTTGTTAGTATTTTGATGGATTTTGCGTTACCCCCGCACAGAATACCGAACTATACGGTGGGGTTATGTTAATAATTTACAAAATATTTGAATAAAAACCAGTATTTATTTGATTATTTGTCTTGAAATCGGGTCAATTTGTGTGATAAATAACAAGAAGGCTTGTAAAATTGTCATAATTGTCAAAGACTATAAATTAACACAATAGAAAGGATTACGCCATGAGCGATCAGAAAATATTCGCCGGACCGCGGATTAAAAAATTCCGCACGGCGCAGAATCTCAGCCAAACCGCGATGGCGGGGGAGCTGGAAATATCCCCCAGTTATTTGAATTTGATAGAGCGCAATCAACGCCCCTTGACCGTTCAAATTCTGCTGAAACTATCGTCTCGATTTGGGTTTTCACCAGACAGTTTGCAGGGCGATATTGACGGGTTGTTGACGCAGATGAAACAGGTTTTTTCTGATGCTTTGTTGCAAAACGAATTGCCGGGGTTTGAGGAATTATTTGATGCGGTGGAGGTCGCGCCGAACGTGGCAAAGGGCGTGGTGAAACTGCATCAGGCCTATCGTGAAAGCCTGACTCGCCTGTCCGATTTGAACACGATTTTGGCGCAGGAAAACAAATCCACGGCTTGGGCGCAAGCCGAATTACCCGTTGCTGGATTGCGCCGAGTGTTGGAGGAACGTCCAAATTATTTTGATATATTGGATCGGCGGGCGGAAGAATTGGCAGAGCAGTTTGCCGTTGATTTTGATACCGACATGGGGCTGTGGTTTTGCCTGAAAAGCTGGTTCTTACAGACCCACCGAATCACCGTGCAGACTCTGCCAGTTGAGACGATGCCGAACTGGCGACGACGGTTTGATAAGCACACGCGAAGGTTGTTTATATCCGAACGGTTGGCGCCGTTTGACCAGTTGCAGGAGCTGGCAAGTCAGGCCGCCTCGCTGTCCATGATGGAGGCAATAAATGATGAAATTACCCGTCTGCCGATAAAGGGGGAGGAGGCAATTCGGCTGGCACGGATAGAGCTGGCGCGGTACGCCGCGCTCGCCTTAATGATGCCTTACGGGCAGTTTTTTGCCCGTGCCGAGCGGATGCGTTATGATGCCGATGCCTTGGCAACGCGGTTTGGCGTGTCCTTTGAACAGGTGGCAAATCGGTTGTGTTCCATGGGGCGAGGCGGCGCGCGGGGCGTGGATTTTTTCTTTACAGAGGTGGATTTTGCCGGTAATCGGGTGCGCCGCGCTGGGGTCAATGGCTATCCCAATACCAGCTTTGGTGGCGAGTGTCCAAAGCTGTTAATCTATGCCGCGCATTCTGCCCGCGCACGGCTATTGTGCGAGCATGTGCAAGGCGTGGATGGGCAGGCGTATTTGACTTTGGCACGGCGGTTAGACCCGCAAAGTGGGGGCTATGGGCTGGACGCACGACCGACTGCGTTGATGCTGGTTTGCACGGGCGAACAGGCGGCGCGGACGGTTTATGCGGATATTATGGGAGCCCCGCCGAACCTTGTTGGAATCAACTGTCGGTTGTGTGAGCGGTCTGGCTGTTTGGCACGGGCGGCCGCCCCGATTACCCGCCCGTTGTCCTTGGATGGTGAGAGGGTGGGGCTATCAGTTTATGATTTTAAGGATTGACAAAATCCGCAAAATCCATCAAACTCCCCCAAAATCAAACCCACCAAAGACCAAATCAAAATGACCCAAAAACCTATCCCAAAACCCATTCAAAATCCTGGCCCAAACACGCTGGATTTCCTAAACACCCCGATGATTTCCCCCAACGGATTCCGCGAATATGACGCAAGGTGGCTCTACCCTGATGATATAAACTTGGCGGGGATAACCGCGCTGGGCTTGGGGCTCGGCACGCAGATGTTTAATCGCGGCATCCCCCCTGTGATAGCGGTCGGCAACGATTATCGTTCCTACTCGGCAGAGGTGAAAAACGCTCTTATCCTAGGGTTAATTCGTGCGGGCATAACGGTAAAAGACATCGGCACAGCCCTATCCCCCATGGCTTATTTCAGCCAATTCTACCTAGACGTTCCCGCCGTGGCGATGGTCACCGCCAGCCACAATCCAAACGGCTGGACTGGGGTAAAAATGGGGTTTGAACGCCCGCTAACCCACGGACCAGAAGACATGGCAGAGCTGCGCGATTTGGTGATGAACGGCAAAGCCCGCGACCGCACGGGCGGGGCGTATGAGCCCATCGCGGGCGTGCGCGAAGCCTACCTAGATGACCTTTGCGGGGATTTCAAACTGACCCGCCCCCTGCGGGTGGTTTGCGCCACGGGCAACGGCACGGCCTCGGCTTTTGCCCCCGAAGCCTTGCGCCGTATAGGGGCGGAAGTCGTTGCCCTGCATAATGAATTGGACTATACTTTCCCGCATTACAATCCGAATCCAGAGGCTCTGGAGATGCTCCACGATATGGCGCGAATGGTGCGCGAATCGGGTGCGGATTTGGCCGTGGGGTTTGATGGTGATGGTGACAGATGCGGGTTTGTCGATAACAACGGGGATGAGATTTTTGCCGATAAAGCGGGGCTTATCCTTGCGCGGGATTTATCAAAACGGCATAAAAACGCGTGTTTTGTTGCGGATGTGAAATCGACTGGTTTGTTTGAAACCGACCCGTGTTTGCGTGAAAACGAGGCGCGGGTGGATTATTGGAAAACTGGGCATAGCCACATGAAACGGCGGGTAAAAGAATTGGGTGCGCTGGCTGGGTTTGAAAAATCCGGGCATTATTTTTTGGCGGAGCCGATTGGGCGGGGTTATGATTGCGGGTTGCGTGTGGCGATAGAGATGTGTAAATTGCTGGATAGGCGGGCGGCGGTTTTGTCTGATTTGCACGGCGAATTGGCGCAGAGTTTTAACAGCCCGACATTATCGCCCTATTGCGCGGATGATGAGAAATATCAGGTGTTGGCGCGGATTGTGCATCGCTTGCAGGCGATGTTTGAGGCGGGGGATGAGTTCGCTGGGCAGAGCATCCAGCGGATTGTGTCTGTCAATGGGGCGCGGGTGATTTTGGCGGATGGCGCGTGGGGGTTGGTGCGTGCGTCGTCCAATACGCCTAATCTGGTGGTGGTGTGTGAGAGTTTGAAATCGGACGCGCAGATGCGGGAGGTGTTTAAGGCTTTGGACGCGGTGATACGAACAGAGCCGTTGGTGGGGGAGTATGATCAGGGATTTTAACGATTAACGATTAACGATTAACGATTAATGGGGGCTTTTGTGCATATAGAGCTTTTTCTTGCGAAAAAGCCCATACACAAAAGCCTTTGGTTACAAGATGATAGGGATTCTATAAATTTACTATCTGGAATAACAAGACGATAGATTGGATTATTTGTTTAGAATACTTGGGAAGTGGCGATAGGTTCTTTATAAATTTATTTAGGCTGTGCCTAGATGTTTGGATAGGCTTTAGCCATAAAATCCCGTCCAGCTCTCCGCAGGAGGGGTGGGCGGGCGGGCAACCGAACGCAGTGAGGGCGCAACAAAAAACCTCTACCCCCAAATCCTAATAACAAACCCACAATCTCTAACAACCAATCATTCATAATTCACCATTCACCATTCATAATTCACCATTCACAATTCATAATTAAAAATGCTATCTTTTCCCCCCAATATTTGCTAAACACCACCAACCCACTCTTAAAAAAGGAAATTCCAATGCGCACAGAAAAAATAACCTTCAAAGGACACTCTGGCGAAGCCTTGGCCGCACGGCTGGATTTGCCCGATGGTACGCCGAAAGCCACCGCCATATTCGCCCATTGTTTCACCTGCACAAAGGACATCCCAATCGCGCGGCGTTTGGCGCATCACCTCGCCAACCACGGCACGGCGGTTCTGCGGTTTGATTTCACTGGGCTGGGCAGCTCGGAGGGGGATTTTGCCGATACCACCTTCACCTCTAATGTAGAAGATTTGCGCCTCGCCGCCCAATATCTGTGCGATAATCATATCGCGCCGACCTTGCTGATAGGCCATTCCTTGGGCGGGGCTGCCGTTCTGCGTGTTGCCCCCGATATTAAAACTATTCGTGCAGTGGCGACCATCGGTGCGCCCGCCGACCCTGCTCATGTTGTGCATAATTTCGGCGCGTCCCTTGATGAAATTAAACAAAAGGGCGCGGCCACGCTTGACCTTGCAGGGCGCGAATTCACCATTAAAAAAGAATTCATAGACGATGTGGAGCAGGTTGACCTCAGCCAAACCATCGGGCGGTTGAATCGCGCACTTTTGGTTTTGCACTCGCCTATTGACCAAACCGTTGGGATTGAAAATGCGGCGCAGATTTTTGCCGCGGCGAAGCATCCGAAAAGCTTTATCACGCTGGATCAAACCGACCATCTGGTGACGAAACCAGAGGATGCAGAATATATCGCCCAAGTCATCGGTGCGTGGTCGGCGCGGTATTTGCATTTGGATGAGGCGGACGCGCCGAAAACTCCGCCCGATGGGGTTGTCCGTTCGAATGAAAGCGATGCGGACGGGTTTTTGCAAGATATTTACAACGGAGGCGACCATCATGTTTTGGCGGATGAGCCTGTGTCCTTTGGCGGTAGCAACAAAGGCATGTCGCCCTTTGGGTTTTTATCGGCGGCACTGGCGGCCTGTACGTCTATGACGATTCGGATGTATGCTCGGCATAAGGGCTGGGCGTTGGAACATGTCAGCGTTGATGTGAAACATGATAAAATCCCCGCATCGCCGACAGAAGAACCGCAGGTTGATCATTTTGTCCGCACTGTGACTCTGGTTGGCGATTTGGATGCAGACCAACGAGCAAAGTTGCTGGAAATTGCCAATAAATGTCCGGTGCACCGCACTATGGAATCGCAAATTGTCGTGGAAACCACGGCTGTTTAGCCCGTGCTTGCCTGTTTGGCGATAATGGTATAAAAGAACCCCGCTATGGCAAAAAATACCAAAGACAAACCTGTTCGCCCTCGCGCCCTGCCTGCCAAGGGGTTTCGCGATTATTTCGGCTCGGCTGTGATAAAACGCTATGATATGCTTGCCACGATTGGCAAGATTTACCATCGTTATGGCTTTGCCCCGTTGGAAAGCAGCGCGGTTGAAACGGTGGAGGCTTTGGGTAAATTCCTGCCCGATACCGACCGCCCGAATGACGGAGTTTTCGCGTGGCAGGATGAGGATGACGGTTGGTTAGCCTTGCGGTATGATTTGACTGCGCCCTTGGCACGGGTTTTCGCCCAGCATCGCAATGATTTGCCTTTACCCTATCGCCGTTATGCGATGGGGCCAGTTTGGCGGAATGAAAAAATCGGCGCGGGGCGGTATCGTCAATTTTATCAATGTGATGCGGATACGGTTGGTGCGTCCTCTCCCGCCGCGGATGCGGAGATTTGTATGATGCTGGCGGATGTGTTGGAGGCTGTGGGCATAGCCCGCAATGATTATCAAATCCGCCTTAACAGCCGTAAGATTTTGAACGGAGTTTTGGATAGCTTGGGGTTGCTGGATGCGGAGGTGCGTGGTGGGGTTTTACGCACGATTGATAAGTTTGATAAAATCGGGGAGTCGGGGGTAAGGTCGCTTTTAACCAAGGGGCGGTTGGATAAATCGGGTGCGTTTATTGATGGGGTTGGGCTGAAGCCTGACCAAGCCGATGGTGTGTTGGCTTTCCTTATGGCGAAGGGGAAAAAGACCGATGACACGCTTGATAAATTAGTTGATATTGTTGGGGATTCGCCAGAGGGTGCAGAGGGTATAGTTGAGTTGCGTTCCATCCTTAATTTAGTACGCGGGCAGGGGTATGAAGGCGATAGAATCGTGCTTGATCCGTCGGTTGTACGTGGTTTGGGCTATTACACAGGCGCCGTTTATGAGGCGGAATTAACCTTTGAAATTAAAGATAAAAAGGGGCGGGTGCGTCAATTTGGCTCTGTCGCTGGTGGCGGGCGTTATGATGATTTGATTAAACGATTTACTGGGCAATTAGTCCCCGCAACAGGGGTTTCGGTTGGTGTTGATCGCTTGCTGGCGGCTTTGGAAGAGCGGGGGGCTGACGCGGATAAAGATGTGGGATATGTGGCAGATGGTCCGGTTCTTGTGACTGTTATGGATAAGGATAGAATCGGCGATTATCAGGCTATGGTGACGAAATTGCGCGATGCGGGTATTCGTGCAGAATTGTATCTTGGCAATCCGAAAAACTTTGGCAATCAATTAAAATACGCCGATATGCGCGGCAGTCCTTTGGCGATTATCCAAGGTGCGGATGAACTTGCCAGAGGGAAAGTTCAGATTAAAAATCTTGTTCTTGGTTCGGACATGTCGAAAAAAATTGATAGTTTGGAAGAGTGGCGGGCGCAACCCGCACAAACTCCGATAGACCAGACGGATTTGGTGGAAGGGGTTAAGATAGCCCGCAAGCATTTAGCGGGACGGGTGAAAAGATTTATTAGGACAGGTGACCTCAGAAAAAAATCTGATATTAAAAAGGACACCCCCTGATGACCCGCGCTCGTATTGCCGATAAGGCCAACCAGTTGCACCAGCGGTTTTTGCAAACAGGGGCAGAGCCGTTTGATGTCGCAGTCCTGCTGCCCGCCCGCCGTCTGCTGGATTTGTACGGTGAAGATATTCGCGCCCGTGCCTATGTCACGCAGGATTCTATCCTAGGCGAACAGATGTTGCGCCCCGATTTCACCGTCCCGATTGCCGAGCATCATTTGGGCAAAACCGACACCCAGCCTTCTCGTTATTGCTATAACGGGTTGGTTTGGCGCAAGCAAGGGCGCGATTCCACCCGCCCCCGCGAATTCCGCCAAGTGGGGATAGAGGTTTTTGGCAGCACCGATTCGTCCTTGGCAGAGGCGGATATTTTCGCCCTGTTCTTTGATATTTTGAAAACCGAATTGGGGCAGAATCTATCCGTAGTCACGGGCGATATTGGGCTGTTACGCGCCGCCATAAACGGGCTGAATACCACACCCGCCCGTCGCCGTGCCTTGATGCGCCATCTGTGGCATCCGCAAAGATTTCGCCAGCTATTATTGCGGTTTTCAGGGAAAGCTGCGCCCTTGGCAACGCGGGCAAAATTGATTGAACAGATTAACGCAGACGGCTTTGATACCGTGATAAACCGCGCGGGTACGCCTATTGGCAAACGCGATATTACCGCGATTAAAACCCGCGTTGATTGGCTGATGGAGGATGCGAAAACTCCGCCCCTTGATGCGGGTCAGGCGGGGCTGATTGATGATATTTTGGCACTGAATACCAATGCCGCCGATGCGTTAAAACAGGCGGAAAGCTGGACGCAAAACCACCCGTATTTGGCGGAAGCCACGGCGCGAATGTCGGCCCGATTAAAGGCGTTTGAGGGCAAAAACATTGCCCTGAATGATTTGGGGTTTGAGGGATGTTATGCCCTAACCAGCCTAGAATACTATGACGGATTCGTGTTTCGCTTTACCGATACCGCGCAAAATATCCTTGCCACGGGCGGGCGATATGATGCTTTGGCAGAGCACTTGGGCGGGGGGAAATTAACCGCGATTGGCGGGGTTATCCGCCCCGATATTTTATTACAGGCAACAGGGGGCTAGGCGATGTTAAAACTGGCAGTTCCATCAAAAGGACGGTTGCAGGGCGATACTCTGGATTGGTTTGCAAAACGCGGATTGTCCATGCGCGCGACCCGTGCGCGGGAATACAGCGGCGTAGTGGAAGGCATAGACGGTGTGGAATTGTTATTCATGTCGGCCAATGAAATCAGCTATGAGCTGGACGCAGGGCGGATTCATCTGGGCGTAACGGGGATAGATTTGGTGCAGGAAAACCTGCCCTTTTGGCAGAGTGATGTGGCGGTGATAGAGGCTCTGGGTGTCGGGTGTGCCGATGTTATTCTGGCAGTTCCCTCGGTTTGGATTGATGTGGCTTGCGTGGAAGATTTGGACGCAGTCGCCGCCCAATTCCGCCAAGATTTGGGGTTTCCCTTGCGGATTGCCACGAAATACCACAATTTAGCACGGGGTTTTTTGCGCGGGGTTGGCTTGGCGGATTATCAATTGGTTGATAGTATAGGCGCGACAGAGGCGAGTGTGAAAAACCTGAAAGCCGAGGTCATCGTTGATATCACGTCAACCGGGGAAACCTTGCGGGCGAATCATTTGAAACCCTTGGATGACGGGTTAATTTTGAAATCAGAGGCGTGTCTTTACGCCGCCAATAAGGCCGATTGGAGCGGGGGCGCGGAGGCAAAACTACAACAGGTTTGCAAAATGCTGGGTGTTGCCGCGCCTGTGGTCGGTTCTGTGGTAAAATGATGAAACCGATTTCGCGCTTTGATACAATCGCGCAGATGCGCAGTCAGATTAAACTCTGGCGCGGGCAGGGGTTGTCTATCGGGCTGGTGCCAACCATGGGCAATTTACACGCTGGGCATATTGCACTGATTGATACCGCTCTTGGCAGTTCTGATCGGGTGATAACGACTATTTTTCCCAATCCCACGCAGTTTGCCGAAGGCGAAGATTTTTCCGCCTATCCGCGCAGCGAACAGCGGGATATTGACCAAATCACGCAAATCGGCGGGCATGGGGTGTTTATTCCGCCCGTGGCAGAGATCTATCCGCCCGATTTTGCTACAAAAATATCGGTG
This sequence comes from uncultured Amylibacter sp., assembly GCA_959347425.1. Next base: position 1,754,393 of record OY365741.1, read on the forward strand.
GAGGGCTTGGGCGATTGCTTATGCGGAGCAAATCGCCCGCATCATTTCGGCGGAGTCGCCCTGATTGTGGCAAAGTTATTAAACCAAGCCCGCCCCGATATCGTTGTGTTTGGGCAAAAGGATTGGCAGCAATTATTGATTATCCGCCGTTTGGTGCGCGATTTGGATTTGGATGTGCAGGTGGTGTCTGTGCCGACCGTGCGCGATAAGGCGGGCTTGGCCTTGTCATCGCGCAATGGGTATTTGTCGGCGGAACAGTTGGATGTGGCACGGCAGTTTAACGGGGTGCTTCGCGGGGTTGTGGCGGAGGTTATCGGTGGCGTTGCGCCCGTTGTGGCTTGCGATAAGGCAAAGGCGGATTTGCTGGATCTCGGGTTTGATAAGGTGGATTATTTGGAATGCAGAGACGGTGAGAGTTTGGTTTTGCTGGATGGGTTGGACGGGCAAACAACACCGCGGGTTTTTGGTGCGGTTTATTTGGCTGGGGCGCGGTTGATTGATAATGTCGCTGTGAATTGTGAATGATGAATTATGAATGGTGAATTATTGTTTGTTCTTGTTATCCGTTATCTAAAATAATTGGAGTTCGTTATTTTAGGTTATTGAATAACTAGGCGTTCGTTATTTTAGGAAAGAAATTTGCCATAAAACCCAATTCACCATTCATAATTCACAATTCATCATTCACTGAAGCCCCATATCCGCAAGTTGCCGTTGCAGGGCTTCAGGCAGGGGTGTTTCCTTCATCCGCGCGGCGGTTAAATCCTTTGGCGCGTCCTCTGGTTTCAAATACCGCCAGCCTTGGAACGGGCGTTTGGGAACGGCAATCGTGCGGACAATCGCGCGTTCCAGCACTATCGCCGTGCGTTTTATACCATCCTCGCCCATCACATCATCAAACCGCACAATCTTTTGCCTCGCCAGAATAAACCCCCGAATCACCCAGTAAATCGACCCGCCGTTTGCCACTATTTCACCGCCTCTGGTTGGGCGCATCCGTGTGACATGACGGGGTGCGCCGTCTGGACCGACGGCAAGTGCGTTCATTTGCCACTGCGCCAAGGATTCGGGCGATTCCGTGCCGACGCTGAGTTTTATCAAGTGTAAGGAGGGCTGCACCATACCTTATTATTACCTTTTTATCGCTTATCGTCAAGGGCGAAATTCCAAAAATAATCATAAAAATAATCCCATAATAACTGCGTCTAACCTTTTCACTCTGGCAGGGATAGGGTAGAGGATGGGGCTATGAAAACACCCCCGCCCTATCTGTTGTTTGATGCTGGTTTTGATGCTGAGTCTGCCGCTCCCCGTGCTTTTACTTCGCCCAAACAAATCATCTGTGCGTGGCAGCCGAATGAGGTCGCCACGGCCTTTGCCACACTGCAACAAGCTCACGATAACGGCGATTGGCTGGCGGGGGTTTGCGCCTATGAATTGGGCTATGTTTTGGAGGATGCTCTGCACCCGTATTTGCCCGATAACCGCCGTACGCCCCTGCTATGTTTCGGGGTGTTTGACGCACCTGCCACACCCCAGCAAACCCAAGCCTTGCTGGATACCGCACGGAATGACAAAAAAAACGCGCAATTATCCACGCCAAAACCGCTCTGGCAAGCCGCCCAATATCGCGCCGCCTTTGATACCGCCCATGCCTATATTTGCGCGGGGGATTTTTACCAGATAAACCTGACTTTCCCGATGCTGGCGGATTACACGGGGTCTGCCCTTGGGCTTTATCACGCACTGGCCGCCTATCAACCCGTGCATTATGGCGCGTTAATTGATTTCACCCCCGCGATGCCCGATATGCCGATTATCCTGTCACGCTCGCCCGAATTGTTCTTTCATTTATCGGCAAACGGCGATATTACCACCCGCCCGATGAAGGGGACTATTCCGCGAGGGCGGGATCCCGTGGCGGATGCCTTCGCCGCGAATTTCCTGCAAAATGACGTTAAAAACCGCGCCGAAAACCTGATGATTGTGGATTTATTACGCAATGATTTATCGCAAATCGCCGATTATCATTCGGTGCGCGTGCCAGAGCTTTTTACCATAGAGACTTATGAAACGGTTCATCAAATGACCTCGCGTATCAGTGCGCACCTACGCCCGAATTTAACGATTCACGATATATTTGCCGCGTTGTTTCCCTGTGGTTCCATCACGGGTGCGCCGAAAATCCGTGCAATGCGGGCGATAGCCGAACTGGAAACCGCCCCTCGTGGTGCGTATTGTGGCAGTATTGGGTTTATCGCCCCCGACGGGCAGATGTGTTTTAATGTTGCGATTCGCACATTATCGCTTTATCCTGAAGGGGAGGCTTTGTTAAATGTAGGCGGCGGGGTGGTTTATGATAGCACTGCCGATGCCGAGTATGAGGAGGCGTTATGGAAAGCTCGTTACGCGATTCTGCCCCAGAAGGGGTGAGGGTTTTGGAAACTCTGCGCTATGACCCGCAGGATGATTCGCGGGGCGGGTGCGTGCGTATGGCGTTGCATGTGGCGCGGGCAGAACGCACCTGTGCCGCGTTGGGGTTTGCCTTTGACCGCGTGGAATTGGTGCGGATTTTGAACGGAGTAAAGGCGGCGGTACCCCTGCGATTGCGGGTGTCTATCGGCGCGGATGGGATTACGTTAGAAAAACAGCCGTTTATCGCGGGCGGGGACTGGCGGTTTGGTCTATCTGGCGTGCGGTTGGCTTCGGATGACCCATGGTTGCGGGTGAAAACAACCCAGCGAGCGTTGTATAATCAGGCACGGGCGGGGCTAGCGGCGGGCTTGGATGAGGTTGTTTTTATGAATGAAAACGGGCATTTGTGCGAGGGTACGATTACTAATCTGTTCGTGCAAAAGGATGATGGGCTGGTGACTCCGCCTTTATCATGTGGAGTTCTGCCCGGGGTTTTGCGGGCGGATTTATTGGCGCAGGGTAAGGCTCGTGAAGCGATTATTACGGTTGCGGATTTGGCTGAAGGGCAGGTTTTCTTGGGTAATTCATTGCGCGGTTTGATTTCTGCGCAATTTATTGGCACGATTGGGTGATTTTTGCCGAATTGAGGGCTTGACAAGCCCGTGCGAATCGCGTAGAACCCGATTTATGACCTTTGGCGCAGTTGCGCTTTTCATAATCATCAGCGTTTGACGGAGATAAAAATGGCCAAACCTACCACAATTAAGATTCGATTGAATTCGACAGCAGATACCGGGCATTTTTATGTTACTAAGAAAAATGCACGTACTATGACCGAGAAAATGGTTGTTAATAAGTATGATCCGGTGGTGCGCAAGCACGTTCCCTATAAAGAAGGCAAGATCAAGTAGTCGTTTATTAACGATGAGTGATTAACGATTAATGGTATCGTCGCCGACCAGCCCCAAGCGAGGGCGGGGGCTTTTGTGCATATAGAGCTTTTTCTTGCGAAAAAGCCCATACACAAAAGCCTTTGGTTACAAGACGATAGGTTTGGTTTAATCTTATTCGCCCACTAAATATAGGACTTCAAAATGATTTTCATTTTCGGGGTCTTTTTTTGCGTGAAAACGTGGCGGTTTGTCATCATACTTATCATGGTTCTTTTCGCGTATCCACGCCAAAATGTCGTCACTACCAAAATGACGGCATCCATTCCAAAAGCAGGGCATGAGTTCAACCCGATGAAATTCCTTTTGATTAGGTAGCAGAACATGAATAAAAGCATCTTGCCCTTGTTTAGGGAACAGTGTGTTGAAATCCGCACCTTCTGTCAAAACTCCCAAATGAAAGTTTTGGAGCTTAGTGGCATCACGCTTTTCACGCGATCGAATACTAACTATAAAATCCATTACGATATTCCTTTTTTAACCTATTAATAAGCTGTTTCAACAACTTTAAGAACAGTGCCTTTTGCGTTTGTAACAACCAAACATTCAATATCGCCAGAAATTGACCTAATCTGCGCCAGTATTTCTCTCGGGTCATATATAGTAGCTTTGATGTAATTGCCTCCTTTAAAAATAAAAGGTTCTTTTGGGGTAAATTCAATCCCAAACCTTAATTCAGATTTTAATGCCTTTGCCTGTGATCTTGGTACTGGTATAGAAAAAGTATTTGATACCCAAGTTGTGCTTTCGTTTATTTTACGCTTTCTATCAAAAATACCATAAATATTTCTTCTATATCTTTTTATTCCAACCTCTTTGCCATAAGCATTAGACGCGGGGTATTCGCCAGTTATCCTGTCTTCAATTTTCAAACCAATAGCATGAGTTTTTGATGATTCGCCATAGGCAACAGATGGCACGGAATATGAAAAACTCCCTCTGGTATTCCACAAAGAAGAAGGAATCTCAATTGAAATTTTTTCAGTATCTGCATTGTAATTTGCCGACACTTCGTTAATCACCTCAACTATCATTGTTCCATTTGGAATCTGTCCCAGAGCCGTTTTTTGCCGTGCGTTAAATTCTGCGGTTGTTTCATATTCATCTTTCACCAAAATAACTTTAGACATTTGCTCTGCAACCACCTCAGAGGAAAGCATTTTGACAATATCACCAACCGCATGCGTACAAGCCGCGAACGCCACAGATGGAAACATTGCAAGCTGTATAAAGCCCACAAATAGAGCCGTTATTAGCCCAGTCGGTTTTTTAATTTTATTCATATTTTACAATGATTCCATATACTTAATAAAGTCTTCCCAAGTTACTTTTATGCTATTTTTTTGGGCGTGTCGGGCTTTACGCCACATTACATGAGCTTTATTGACGGAAAGTGTTCCTTTAGTCTTACCCTCCTTATCTTGAACTTCTATCTCCATAGGTTTAGTTTTTAGACTTAGTTCAACGCCAATGTCTTTTATTGCTACTTTCATAAGATGTACTCCTTTTTTTTAACTTATGTACCTTATCATAAAACACAAAAACAACCATGTCAAGACAAAAGTTAATAATTTATGACTCGCAAAGGCATTCATAGTAAATCTAGGGCGACCATAGCTAATAAAACCCGTCCGCCCAAGCCTCGCAGAGGGGTGGGCGGGCGGGAAGCCCGAACGCAGGGGCTTGCCCCGAAGTGAGGGCGAAACAAAAAACATTTATCGTTTATCATTAAAACCCATCGGTCATGGTGGCACGGGGGTCGCGCGAACCCGAAGGGTGTGCGTCTTGGTTATTAGGTATTAGGGAATTTGCGTCACCTGCGACTCTTAAAGACGATTGACCCAGTACAAACGATACGCTGACGCGCACCCGTGGGGGTGAGGGTGCGCGCGACCACCCTGCGGGCGGTCGTTTCCTAGAATTATAGATTGTCCTAGATTAGGGATTACCGATTCTGCCCTTCGGGTCTTCGTCATTGCTACGCAATGCCGACCAGTCAAGAAGTGGCAAAGAATCACTAATCATTAATCATTAATCACTAATCATTCATCGTTAATCGCTAATCATTCATCGTTAATCGCTAATCGTTAAAACCCCCATAAAAAAAGCCAAGACACGGATGCCTTGGCTCTTCTCTTTACAGTCAGCAAAACCCGCGTTATTCACGCCCGCCAAACAACTGCAACATAAACATAAACATATTGATGAAATCCAAATACAGGCTTAACGCCCCCATAATCGCAGATTTCTCTAACCAACTCGTCTGCCCAGATTGCGCCATTTGCAGATAGGTATTTTTAATCTTCTGCGTGTCATACGCGGTTAAACCAGCGAAAACCAGCAACCCAATCACGCTTATCGCAAAGCTTAACGCCCCCGAAGCCAGCCATATATTCAATATAGCCGCCGCGAAAACCCCAATCACGCCCATAATTAAAAACGTGCCAAAGCCCGATAAATCCCGCTTAGTCGTATAGCCATACAGCGACAACCCAGCAAAGGCAATCGCCGTTGTCAGAAAGGTTTTGAAAATCGCCGTATCCGTATAAACCACAAAGATTGACGACAGGGAAACCCCCATCACTGCGGCAAATCCGTAAAACACATTACGCGCCGTTGCCACCGACATTTGATTGATTCGCGCCGCGAACATAAAGATAAAGCCCAGCGGAGCAAACATAATAATCCAGCTGATTGGGCTGGTGAACATTGCTTGCAACATTCCGAAAGGCAGCAAGGTCGCGTTGCCATTCACCGCAGCCTCGTAATCATTGCCAATAACCCAAGCGAAAATCGCCGTAACGACCATCGCCGTTGACATCAGCCCATAGACTTTGTTCATATGTGTGCGTAAGCCCGCGTCAATCTGAGCACCACTAACCGCACTGCGCGGCATTGTTTTGTATTCAACCATTTTGTTTCTCCATAATAGATATTTTGCCCGCGAATTTGCGGGCTCTTAGGTCTTATATTGTGTTTTTGGGGTGAAAATCAAGAGCTTTTATGCGTTTTTTGTCATTTTTTTAAAATTATATGGAATTTTCACTAACCAGCAAAGCCTGCACTTGCATATATGCGTGGACCTGTGTATATGAACGGGTAAAGTGTTATCACTATCACGCTATTTTGATGAAAAAAGGCTGGATAGCGGTGTTATGTCGCATTATATAAGATTTATCTTATATAAGATACATCATTGTAATAAAATGTTAACACTTTGGTCTGTAATGTTTACAGACTTTCACAGAGCAAACTAAAAGGGGAACCCTCATGGTAAAAAATACTAGACACGCCGTCGATATACACGTCGGTAAAAAAATCAGATATCGTCGTTGGATGGTTGGGATGACACAAACCGAACTGGCCGTCGCGGTGAATATAAAATTTCAGCAGATTCAGAAATATGAAACGGCGGCGAATCGCGTTAGCGCGTCTCGGCTGCATGATATTGCGGTCGCGTTGGAAACGCCGGTTTATTTCTTTTTCGACGGGCTGGAGTCCGGCGAGATTGAAACAAAATTCGGTGGCGAGCGTGATGACAGGGGCACTGCCCCCGTGGATAACGCGCTGGTCGATAAACACGCGCTGGCGTTTATCCGTTATGCCCACCAATTGCCAGAAGGACAGCGGAATGCGTTGTTCGAACTGGCACGGACTATGGCACGCGAGACTTAGGTTTTTTGTAATGAATTAAGGCGGGGGTTGGTTTTAGGTTAAGACTGACTGACCCCAGCGCTTTCAAAACTTGCCATGTTTGCGTGGCAAGCCAATGCCCCTTGGACTATGCCAAGGGCTAAGGCCGCGCCGCTGGCCTCTCCCAAACGCATATCCAGTGATAAAATCGGGGCTTTGCCCAGCTTTTCTAACAGGGCTTTATGGGCGGTCTCGTCCGATTGATGCGCCGCCAAGCAGTGGTCTAAAAACCCCGCATCAAGCCGTGTTAAAATCGCGGCGGCTGCCGTGCAGATAAATCCATCCAGCAAAACGGGAATCGATAAAGCACGAGCGCGGGCTATCGCGCCGACCATCGCTGCCATCTCTCGCCCACCGAAATTGGCAAGGATATTCAGACCGTCCGTGCTTGTACCACCTGCCGCGTGATACCGCGCCAAACCCTTGTCTATTATAGCGGTTTTCCGTGCCAAGCCCGCCTGATCGACACCCGTACCACGCCCAACCCAATCACCGCCCGCCCCGTCATATAGGGCGCAACATATCGCGGCGGCGGCGGTGGTATTGCCAATCCCCATCTCACCCGCGATCAGCATATCTGCGGTTTCATCCACATTCTGCCAGCCCGTTTGCAAGGCCGATAAGCAATCAGTTTCCGTCATCGCAGGGGTTTGCGTGAAATCCGCCGTCGGGCGGTTTAATTCCAACGCCAGCACATCCAAACGCGCCCCGTAACACTTGCATAACTGGTTTATCGCCGCCCCGCCGTTGTGGAAATTGGCAACCATTTGCTCGGTAACTTCGGGGGGGAAGGCGGACACGCCAAGGCTCGCCACGCCGTGGTTGCCCGCGAAAACCAGCACTTGCGGGTTTTTCATCAGTGGCGCGATTTGCCCACGCCAAGAGGCGTACCAGATGGCTATGTCTTCTAGCCGTCCCAGAGCGCGAGGCGGTTTGGTCAAGTTTTGATTGTGCAGAACCGCCTGTTGTTTTATTGCCGAATCCGCCTGTGGTAGGGGTGTTAAAAACGCGGTTAGGCTGGTAAAGTTATCAAAATGAGGGTTGGAATTGGGCTGTAAATCGTTTTGTAAATTGGGCAAGGCGTTTTCCTTTGTTGGTAAATTGGGGTAAGATGAGGGGTATTTCGGGATGGGCTTGGCGGTATTATCGGGCTATTATCACAGGGTGCATAGCCCTTTGTGCGATAAAAATCCAGCCCTTTTTGATATAAAAAACGCGGGTTTCATAAAACCGCAAAAATAAATAAAATAACGACACAAAGCAGGACACAATGGCGAAGAAAAAGACAACAAAGAAAACAAAAATGGACATGAAAACGGGGCTTGCTCTGGGTGATATTTGGGCGGGGTTTGCCTTGCTATCGCGTGTTCCTGTGCCTGATTCGGGTGAGCCAAAGGATGAACCAAAGGGCGATTCCGCTTGGGCTTGGCCGATAGTCGGCGGTTGTTTGGGCGCGATAAGCGGAATAATCGGGCTGATTTTTATCGGTTTGGGTTTGCCTGTGATACTGGCGGCGGCGATTGCCGTTGCCGTGCTGATTGGCTTGTGTGGAGCCTTACACGAAGACGGGCTTGCCGATTTTGCCGATGGATTCGGCGGTGGTAAGGATAAAAAAACCACCCTAGCCATTATGAAAGACAGCCGTTTGGGCAGTTACGGCACGATTGCGCTGGTTATGATAATTCTGCTGCGGGTGCTTGCGCTGGGCAGTGTCGGGGCGGGTAATTTCCTGCCTGCACTGATTGTTATTGGCGCGGTCAGCCGTCTGCCCATGGGCTGGGCGATGGCGGGACTGCCGCCCGCGCGGGTGGATGGTTTATCGGCTGGAGTCGGTGCGCCGTCTATTTTTGCCTTGTTTGTAGGCAGTTTGATTGGGTTGTTTATGGCGATCGTGTTCTTTGGGCTGGCGGGGATTGTGATTTTTGCCCTGAGTATAATGGCGGGGTTGCCCGTGCTTGCCCTTGCGTGGCGGCGGATTGACGGGCAGACGGGCGATGTTCTGGGCGCATCACAGCAGTGTTGTGAAGCGATGGGGTATATTGCGGTGGTGTTGTTTTTTGGGATTTAGCGATTAAAAATTAACTGCCCAAAACCTCTGGCAGAGTTGGCAGGGGCGTGGGTTCTTCGGTTGTGGTCGTCGCCCGCGTGCCACTGCCCCGCCGTGATTCCAAAATCGTAACCAGTTTTTCCATAGCCTCCGCCTCGCTTATTCCATCAAGCGCGGAATGCTCGCGCACCAGTCGTTCCAAAGACAGCTCATAAAGTTGGCGTTCGGAATAGGATTGCTCGCGCTGGTCATCACTGCGGTGCAAATCGCGCACCACCTCTGACAAAGCGACCAAATCGCCAGAGTTAATCTTTTGTTCATATTCCTGCGCCCGCCGCGCCCACATAACCCGTTTCACCCGCGCCCGCGTTTTCAATGCACGTAGGGATTTCGTCACATCTTTGGGCGAAGCCAAACGGCGCAACCCCACGGATTTAGCCTTGGCGGTCGGCACGCGCAAAATCATTTTATCCTTTTCAAATTGGATAATAAACAACTCCATCAGCATTCCCGCCACGGTTTGTTTTTCAATAGCGGTGATTTTGCCCACGCCATGGGTCGGGTAGATTACGTGCTGATTTACGCAAAACCCTGCGACTTTTCTTTTTGCCATGGTCTGTGTCCTTTTGTGGTTGGTTATGTTTTATTTAGCCGAAATGCCGTGCGAATGTCAAGAGGATTAGAGGATTATCCGCCCTGCCCGGGGTTTTCAGAAAAATATTTTTCTAGCTTGCCTTCTTGTCCTTCAAAGCTCTCCGCATCAGGCGAGTGTTCTTTTTTGGTGATAATAACAGGCCAAATTTCCGAATATTTGCGGTTAAATTCCACCCATTTTTCCATATCAGGCTCGGTATCAGGGCGAATCGCATCGGCGGGGCATTCTGGCTCACACACGCCGCAATCGATACATTCATCGGGGTGGATAACCAGCATATTTTCACCCTCATAAAAACAATCAACCGGGCAAACTTCGACGCAATCTGTGTATTTACAGTTAATGCAGCTATCATTGACAATATAGGTCATGGGGGTGCCTTGTGGGTTCTTCAGGGTTTTTGTGGGTTATACACTAAAATTACGGATTACGCAAGGAGGGTTTGTTGGTAACGATTAACGATTAACGATTAACGATTAATGGGGGCTTTTGTGTATATAGAGCTTTTGCATAAGGGCAGTTGAACCTGCCCGACCAAGATAAAAACGTGCAAAAGCCCATACACAAAAGCCTTTGGTTGCAAGACGCTAGGTTTTTTATAAATTTACTATCTGGAATAACAAGACGGTAGAGTGGATTATTTGCAAAGAATACTTGGGAAGTGGTGATAGGTAATTTCTAAATTTATTTAGGCTTTGCCTAGATGCTTGGACAGACTTTAGCCATAAAACCCCGTCCAGCTCTCCGCAGGAGGGGTGGGCGGGTGGGCGACCGAACAAAGGGGCTTGCCCCGAAGTGAGGGCGCAACAAAAAACCTCTGCTCTTAACCTCTAATAACCAATCATCATTATTTAGCCCTTCGGGTCTTCGTCATTTCTTCGAAATGCCGACCAGTCAAGAAGTGGCGGAAACATTAATCGTTAATCGTTAATCGTTCATCGTTAGTTTTAAAGCCTTAAGCTGGGCAAAGGGGTTATCAGGGTCAATCGGTTGTTTATGCGGGGGTTTTGGGTCTTTGCGATTGTCGGGGGATTTTTTACCACCAGCATTTTTGCCTTTATCGTTTTTACCAGCAAAAACCTTGCGTCCAAAACTTTTGCCCTTATCGCTTTTGAACTTGTCAGTCTTAAATTTGGTGGGCGAATCGGTTTTAGGGGACTCTGCTCGTGCAAAGGGCTTGCGTTTGAAAATATAATAAATTTCTTCGTTGGGGTTGGGGGTGGTGGGTTCGGTCGTATCAGCTTTGGTTTTATCAACCTCGGTTGGCACAGGTTCAACCTCCTCAGTCGCAACTTCTTCAACCGCTTCAGCCACCGCCTCAGCCTTAACCGCCTCCGCCACATCATCCCCCGCAACCTCCGCAACCGCAACCTTCATCCGTGTATGCCTGTCCGCCGAATACCCCAATTCCTGCATCATCGCGGCGAAAGTTTCAAGGCTTGCCCCCGTGATAGACAGCATATCGCAATGCGATTCAAACCCCTCTTTCACATCACACTCCCGAATCATATTCGCCAGCCGTTCCAGCATATCAATCCGCACCGCCCAATCGCCCAATTCCTGATAACCTGCCCGCCAATGATACCCCGAAGGCATATCTTTTAATGCAGGAATCGTCACCAAACCAGCCGATGGCACGATTGGGAAATCCGCAAACCCCTCAAAAACCGCCCATAAAACCAGCCGTAACTGGGTTGGTGCGGGCTTTAATAACAGGGGTAAATAAATCATATATTGCCCAAACCGTACGCCACATTTGCGCAACGGAGTGCGCGCGTCTTGGTCCATCTCTTTTATCGTTCTGCGCAGGAAACCACGGGGGACAACGCCCAGAGCCTCCACCAGACGTTTTGCCAAATACGCCCCGTTTGCGTGTTCGGGGGTTTTCAATGTTTCATCATCGCGCAGTGCCAAAAGCGGGGCGAAATGCATGGCAATTTTGCGTTCAATAAAATGCCCCAAACGGCGGTGGATTTTTTCACGAATATCCGCGCCGACAGCTTCATCAATAAAAATCGCAACATCAGGGGTCAGCGCATCCGCGCCACGGGTCAGCTTGCCCAGCGCAAGCCCATCCCTTGAGACCACACCATCCGCGCCCAAATCAAAATCTGTATCCGCCGCGTGGTAGAGTTTTTCCGCCCAAAGCGCGTGTTCGGCCTCCGTCTTGCCTATATCAATGGTCATATTTGTCCTAAATCCTAAAGGGAATGGGTCTGTTGGTTTATTCGCCCCCTGCGCTATGGTAATTTTGCCAATAATGCAAGCCCTTTTATGGGTTTTATGCAAATTTACTATGTTTTAAGGGGGATTTAAAGGGGATTTGCAGGGGATTTACAGGGGGATTCACAGCGATTCGCCCTGCAATTCCTGTTCAAGCCGTTCAATCGCCTGTTTTGCCCCGATTTGATGGGGATTAACCGCAATCGCGGCCTTATAGGCATCCAGAGCCTCGCGTTTTTTATCCAGTTGCAGCAACATCGCGCCCAACCCTGCCAAGGCCCCGAAATGACGCGGCTCGCGGATAAGGACTTGCTGAACATCGTCAATAGACCGCCCGTAATCCCCCATTAAATAATAGACCGTGGCGCGCATATTCCACGCTTCGGTGAAATCGGGGTAGGTATCAATTAACACGGAAAACTGGGTGATGGCGGCATCATAGACCTTTTGTCGCATCGCTTTTTGTCCGTTTTGCAGCATAATATCGGCAAGGCGGTCGCCCGATTTTGACCATTCGCGCCAGATAGCACGTTCAATTCTGCGTGGGTTTGGCGTGTCTTTTTGCTGTAATTGGGCAAAAAGAGCGTCCAGCATATCCCTATTATGGGGCGGGGTTGCCTGTATTTGTATGGGGTGCGGGGTTAAACCCCGTGCCTCCGCCCGTGCCTCTTGTGCGCCCAGCCCGCCCAAAAAGCCACAAAATAACAGGATTAAAACGCCCATGCGTCTTGTTTTTTTATAAAAAAACCACATAATACATGGATATTAACCGCTATTTCTGCGAAAAGATAGCGTTTTCACACTAAAACATTACAAAAGAGGGATGATAATGAACATACAGATTGAAACCGCCCGCAAAGGGCTGGAAGAAAAACTAGCAGGTAAGGGCTTTGACGGCTCTATACAGGTATTGATAGAGGGCGAGGGCGCGTTTTTCATAGACGAGCACGGAGTTCATGACGGCAAAACCCCCGCCGATTGTACGCTCAGCGCGAATGCGGACACTTTTGCCGCCTTGCTGGCAGGCGACCTGCACCCGACTTCGGCTTTTATGAGCGGTAAGCTCCGCCTTGATGGCGATATGAGCGTGGCAATGAAACTGGGGTCGCTTCTTGGATAAAGCTCCGTTTTTCAGCGATATTTGTGATGTGGGGGGCTTGGATAAAGGGCTCCACTGCCAGTGGGCGCGTGCGGTTGACGGGCGGCGATTGCGGATTGCCGTTTGGAATAGGGACGCGGATAAATCCGTTTTGATTATCCAAGGGCGCACCGAATATATGGAAAAATATGACGGAGTGATTGGGCAATGGTTGGCGCGAGGCTATAATGTGCTGACCTATGATGTGCGCGGGCAGGGGCTATCGGCGCGGGCGTTTGCTTTGCCGATTATCGGGCATGTCAAATCTTTCGGCGAATATCAGTTGGATATTGATGCGGTGTTGGATGTGGCGATGGATTTGGGCGTGGCGTTTCCGAAGACTCTGTTGTGTCATTCCATGGGCGGAGCGATTGGATTGCGGGCGTTGCACCGAAACCCGCGGTTTGAGCGGGTGATATTCTCTGCCCCCATGTGGGGGATTGAAATGCCTCGCCTGCAACGGTTTGTGTTTCAGCCGTTGTCGTTATTAATGTGGGCGTTTGGGCAGGCGCATCAGCGCACGCCCTCTACCATGACGCGTAATTATGTTTTCACCGCGCCGTTTGAGGATAATATATTAACGACTAACCGCGCCGAGTACGATAAGATTAAGCAGCAATTATTGGCGCGTCCGCAGTTAGAAATTGCTGGGCCGTCCATGGCGTGGTTACGTGCCGCGTTAAAAGAGACGCACGGGTTGCGCCGATTGCCCCCTCCTGACCGCCCGTGTTTGTGTTTGTTAGGCGGGCAGGAGCAGGTGGTGGATAGTCAGGCTATCCGTGATAAGATGGGGTTATGGGGTGACGGTGAGCTGGCGTTTTATGAAGGTGCACGGCATGAGGTTTTGTTTGAAACGCCAAGGATTGTGGAGGATGCGTGGGCACGGATTGATAAGTTTTGTGGGCATTAGTGAATGGTGAATTATGAATGGTGAATTGTGAATGATGCCCTTCGGGTCTTCGTCATTGCTGCGCAATACCGACCAGCGTGGTCTTTTGTGCGTAGCCCCCGCTTCGCGGGAGCATGCCAAAAGCCCTTGGGTTTCAAGACGCTAGGGATTGTCATAAATTTACTATCTGGAATAACAAGACGATAGATTGGATTATTTGCAAAGAATACTTGGGAAGTGGTGATAAGTTTGCTCTAAATTTATTTAGGCTTTGCTTAAATGCTCGGACAGGCTTTAGCAAATAAAACCCGTCCGCCCAAGCCTCGCAGAGGGGTGGGCGGGCGGGCAAGCGAACGAAGTGAGTGCGCAAGAAAAAACCTCTGCCCTTAAATTCCAATACCTAACTCTTAATCCCTAATAACCAATCATTCATCGTTAATCGCTAATAGTTAATCGTTATTAAAACCCTCTATATCCTTAACAATCTTTTGCATATCAGGCTCGCGTACCCACTCGTGGCGACTTTTATATGTTGTATGGATATATTTTTCAATTTCGCGAAAGTTCGGAGTTAGGAAACTATATTCCAAAACATACCCACGGTCAGGGTCGGAGGTTTGGTAAGAATTCAGGCGTTTTTTCACATCAGACGCAATGCCAACTTTCCATTCTTTATCAATCCCTTCGTTAAACTTTTTATTAGAAATAATATAAACATATTTCTGCGGTCGGGTATCCGCACCCATATCCGTGCGAACAGGCGGGTCGGTTTTGAAATCCACCAAATCCTCGGCAAACAACGACCCTTCCCATTCCACTTCTTTTTTCATGCGGTCTTTGACCAATTCATACGCCTTTATCGACACATCCACGCCAACCCAAGCCCGACCCAGTTTTTCCGCCGCAACGCAGGTGGTCGCACACCCGCAAAACGGGTCTAAAACAATCCCACCGACAGGACAAGACGCGGCAATAATCCGTTCCAACAACGCCAGAGGTTTTTGCGTAGGATAACCAGTTCGTTCGCTTTCAATCCGCCCAACGGGGGAAAATTCATCCCACCAAGTCTCTGGCACTTTGCCTTTTTCAAGTTGCGCCTCCCGATACTCCCCGTGCAATTTACCGCCAATCCCACCGCCCCCGATTTGCTGGTTCAGCTTTTTATACGGCACACGGACGGCATCGGTATTAAACACCCAATCGCCACTGCAAACATAGCGGAAAATCACATCATGCTTGCGGGCGAAATCGCGCGTGGCATTGCTGGGGCCAGTGTAGCACCAGATGATTTCATTGCGGAAATTAGCCTCGCCAAAGATGCAATCCAACAGCAGTTTCAAATAATGCGACATGGTCGGGTCGCAATGGAGGTAAATTGACCCTGTTTGTTTCAGCACCCGTTGGCATTCTATCAGGCGAATCGCCATATAGGCAAGATAACAAAAGTTATAGGACGCACGACCCTCTATTACTTTCACGGTGGAAAGCAGGTTATGAATAAAATAATGGTCTTCTTTAATATCCAGCAACCAGTCGTCTTTTACGTCTTCCTCGCGGAATATATCGGAAAAAGACGCACCTTCGGCATTACTGCCAATAGGGGCTGTGAAAGTTTTCTTTTTATTAAACGGCGGGTCAAGGTAGATTAAATCCACGCAATCGGAATCTATCCCACGTAAAATTTCCAAATTATCGTGGCAAAATATCGTGCGGTTTTTTATGGAATCGTTGTTTAGCAAGATCTGCCCCTTTGTTTGGATGTGTGATAGCAAATATAGTAAGGGGTGTAAAGATTAATAAGGAATTAATAATTAACAACTAACCACCAATCGCTAACAACGCGGCCTCATACACCCGCCTATCCCCTGCGGCAATAATCTGCCCGTTATGTCCCCCGCCAATATACTCGCCACCTTGCCAATCGGTGATAATCCCACCGCTCGCCTGAACCAAGGCAATCGGCGCACAGATATCATAGGCATTCAAACCCGCCTCTATCACCAAATCAATCTGCCCAGCCGCCAGCAAAGCATAAGCATAACAATCCAACCCATAGCGCACTAGCTGACACTGCCCCGCAACTCGCCCAAAGGCTGCGTGTTCCGCCCCTGTCCCAATCTCTGGAAACGTGGAAAACAGCACGGCATCGCGCAAATCGCGACACTCACGCACCGCCAACCCACGCACCGCGCCCATAATAGCCTCCCGATGCACAACTTCCGCCCGCCCGAGCCCGCCACAAAACCGCTCGCCAATATAAGGCTGGTCAATCACCCCCAAAATCGGCGCACCCGTTTCATCACACACCGCCACCAAAACCCCCCAACACGGCGTGCCAGAGATAAACCCCCGCGTTCCATCAATCGGATCAAGCACCCAGTTTAACCCAGACCGCCCGCTCACCGTGCCGAATTCTTCGCCAATAATCCCATCATCGGGGCGCACCCGCGCCAATATATCACGCATGGCCGATTCGATCTCGCGATCCGCGCGAGTCACCGGATCAAACCCCGCCGTATCCTTGTTTTGCACACCCTGATTGGTTCGTCGGAAATAAGATAAAGCAATGTCATCCGCCACATCGCAGAGGTTTAAGGCTATATCCCATAGGCCTGCGTAGTTTTGTTTTGAACCAGTCATATCTGAACCTACCTATTTACACGGGCGATTGACGCACGCGGTGACATAATTCACGCTGGTATCCGTATCCGACATCGCCCATTCCCACCGATGCGGATAAAAAACAAAGCCCTTGCAATCCAGCAACTCCAGCCCCGCCTCGGTTATCATATCCGTTAGCTCCTCAGGCGTGATAAATTTATCATAGTCATGGGTGCCCTTCGGCAACCACCGCATAATGTATTCCGCCCCGATAACCGCCAACAGATAGCTCTTCGGATTGCGGTTAATCGTGGAACAAATCATTAACCCGTTGGGGTTTAACAGGGTTTGGCAGGTTTTGATAAAGTCCCTGGGGCTTGCGACATGCTCGATAACCTCCATATTCAAAAGGACATCAAAGACCTCACCCGCGTCCGCCAAATCTTCGGCGGTCGTGTGGCGGTAGTCTATATCCAGCTTTGATTGTTCGGCATGCAGGCGGGCAACGGGGATGTTCCGTGCGGCCGCATCCGCGCCGATAACGGTTGCACCGAGCCGAGCCATAGGCTCGCACAACAGCCCCCCGCCACAGCCTATATCCAAAATTCGCAGGCCTTTGAACGGCTTGGGTTTGGCCAAATCCCGCCCGTATTCGGCGGCGATTTGGGCGGTGATATAACGCAAACGAGTCGGGTTCAACATATGCAGAGGTTTGAATATCCCGCCTTCATCCCACCATTCATCCGCCATGGCTTGGAATTTTGCAATCTCTTCATCGTCTATACTGGTGGCTTTGGTGGCTTGTTTCATAGGGTCTGATAGCACGGTTGTTTCCAAAATATCAAGGCGAATTATCGGCAAACCGTAAAGGTAAATCTCGGGCTTTGCAAAACCGCATAAAATAATTTACAAGGGCGCGATGATGATACCGATGTTTCCCCAAACTGCCCCGCCATTTGTGCGGTTTATCGTGGCTTTGTTCGCGCTGATAATCCTTAGCATTGCCGTGGATTATGCCTTGCTGGGGGTGTCCTTGCCCGATACGACTACGCCCGTTGGGATGATTGCGATTTTATCGCGGTTTGCCGCGGATTTTGTCGTGATTTGGCTGGTTGTGCGGTATTTTTATAACCACGGGCTGGGGGTTTTGTTTTATCAAGGGTTTGCCGCGACTTTGCGTAAGTTCCTTATTTGCTTTGCTATTTTTGCGTTCATTACGGGGGGGAGCCTGTATTTGGCGTTTGACCCTAGCCTTGATCAGGCGAACCTGCCGTTTGAGCAATGGGTGGTTTGGTTTCCCATTGCTCTGCCTTTTATTATGATTCAAATCAGCGCGGAGGAGGTGATATTTCGCGGGTTTTTACAGCAGAAATTACGTGGGTTATCGCGGAGTCCGTGGGTTTGGCTGGTGTTGCCCTCGGTTATTTTTGGCGTGTTGCATTATGACCCAAGTCAGCCTGATTGGGATGCGTGGTGGATTATGGCGGCGGCTGGGTTGCTGGGGATTTTTCTGGCGGATTTGACCTATCGCACGGGGAATTTGGGGGCGGCTATGGGGTTTCATTTCGCCAATAATATCATTAGCCTGTGTTTTTTCGCGCCCGATGACGTGCTGAATGGGTTGGCTTTGTATGTCGTGCCGATTATGGATGACGGGGCGAGCGGGGGTGCGCTTTATATCGTAAGACCGATTGTTTTGCTGGTTTTGTATTTTTTGATTTTTAGGCGGTGGGTGCGGTAGTGATTAACGATTAACGATTAACGATTAACGATGAATGATGAATTGTGAATTGTGAATGATGCCCACAAGGGCAGTTGAACCTGCCCGAAAATAAAAATAATGTCTTCGTCATTTATTCGAAATGCCGACCAGCTTTTAGCGGGGCGTGGGATCAGGGGGCGGTTGTTTTGGAGGGTGTCTAAATATGCGCACGAAGCCAATCTGCCAGTGCGTCTTCATCAATATTACCCTGCGCAACGGATATGATTAAATCGCCGATTTCTTTTTTGTCAAAATCAAAATCAATTCCGTTCGCGTGCAAACACGCCCGCATGACCTTATAGGCGGTTCGTTTATTGGCATCATTAAACACATGCCCCGTGGCAATCGCCACAGCATAAACCGCCGCCAGAGCGATTGCATCGTCTATCATCCCATAGGCGATGCGATTTTCCACACGCCCCAATGCACCCTCGATAGATTTATCCCGTGCCAGCCCTTGAAGCTCGCCCGGGTTTATCGCCTCATCATGAATCGCGATAATTTCATCTGCCGTAAAAGTTTCCCAAGTCACAGACTATTTGTCTTTCAAATAATCCAAAACAGGTTGGTCTTTTTCCCTGATAGCATCCAAAGTCGCCAGAAATTTCTCACGACTAATCCGCCTTGTTTTCACAGGTTCGGGTTTAGCGGTCGGTTTCGCCGTAGCTTTCACTGTGGCTTTCGCCCCAAAATGTGCTGTTGATTGTGTCGTCGTTTGTTTGTTTGCCTGTGTCATAATGACCTCCTGTTAGCGTTTCATGGGATAATTCAGCCCATGCCTCTCTCATATTACCATTAAAAAACAAAATTACAAGCTGATTCGCAAAAAACCCCCGCATATCGGTGAAAAAATTAGCAAAAACAACGATATAGTGGAAAAACCCCACAAACCACGGAAAAAACCTGCCGTTTTTTTATTTACAAAACCCTTAGAAAAAAGCAAACTTGTTATTCACGTATTAACACTCAGCTATTTGCTTTTATTAATATATAACCATATTGAAAGAGCAAATTTATGCCCAAACAACCCGATACGCAAAACGATCTTGCGACCCTTACGGCAGCGCGAATTTGCCATGACCTCCTTAATCCCATTGGCGCGATTCAAAATGGGATGGAGCTGTTGGACCTAGACAACACCCCCAAATCCGAAGAAATGCAGCTGATTGAAACCAGCGCACAGGCGGCGATTGCGCGGTTGTGGTTTTTCCGTATTGCCTTTGGTCAGGCACAAGCGGGGCAGGTAATAGAGGCGGAAGAGCTGCGCCACAATATTTTCAACGCCTTTAATAAAAGGCGGATACAGCTGGATTGGCATATTAATGGACCGCAATCTGCGCGTCATATTAAACTGGTGTTTTTATTGCTGATGTGTTTTGAAACGGCTTTGCCCTTGGGTGGCAGGATTAAGGTTGAGAAAAGCGGCGATATATGGGAGGTGAATGGCCGTGGTGAGGATTCTCGGTTTGGACTGGAAGAGGGTGATGGGATGTGGAAGTGCCTGAAACAAAACACGCCTTTGGGCAACTTAAACCCAGCCGAGGTGCAGTTTCATATGGTTCAGCAATTCCTGCATGATAATGATGTTGCCTGTAATTGGATATTTGGGATGGCGGGTGCTAGGCTGATTTTTGAAACGGATTTTGATTAGGGGGGAATGCACATTTAACGCCTAAAAATGCCACATCATATCCACCGACCCGCTTAACTGTCCCTCTTGTTGCGCGGGGAATTCGCGCCCCAAATGCACCGCGCCTAAGAACAAATCATACTGCCGTCTCTGCCAATAAACCCCCGCCCGCAATCGCGTCCGCGTCCGCAAAAACTTTACATCGCCAAAAATACGGCTATCGGCAATAAAGCTGACATCCCCGCCAAAGCCAAAGGCAAAGGCGGATTTATAGGGTCGCTGTCCGCTAATCGCCAAAACATGCCCCGCCACAGGTTCGCGCAGGACAAACCCGCCGATATAATTCTGCCCGATTAAAACATCCGCGCCAATGCGAACAAAACTCTCCACCCCCGCTTGGGCTTCGCCAAAATAACGCACAATAGGCTTCGCACCCGCATTCTGCCACGCCAATTCGTAATTAACCGTGGGATAAATCGCGTTGCCCACTTGAGTATCACGGACAGCATTACTGGGCGGTACCGCCAACCCGCCCAAAATATGATGCAAATGCTCTTGCACCTTAATCGCGCCAGTATTCGGACCCACAAACGATACATCGGCGTAGATACGCTGATGCAACTCGCCTCGCCCACCCACACGGACACTATGCCACGCCATACCAAAAGACGCTATACCAGCGTATGGGCGGTCAATCTTATGCAAGGGGGCGTTTAACGCTATCGGGGCAACAATCTCACCCGTCATGTGAAAGGATTTGGCACGGCGGAATGCGTCATTGGACGCGGCTTTATCCCCGCGCGATTGCGTCATCGCGGCAGCATAAGCACCCGCAGACCGCCAGCGATCGCGAAACCCGAAAAACAAATCGTTATTATGACCAATCATAATGCCAATAACCGAATCGGGGATGAAACGCGGGTGTTTTAATTCAGGTTGATCTTGGGTTGGGTTTGGGGTTTGGGTTTGGGTCTGGGTTTGCGCCCACGCCCCCGCGCCCACAAACACAAACACGAACACAAAGCACCCAATCAAACAGGCAAACACCCCCTGCCAGATATAAAAGATATAAAAATGTTGCTTTTTCAAACCCTGCACCCTTTTTTAATATTGACACTTATCGCTAAATACTGTCATTTTAATCATTGCTATTTTCACATTTTTTATCAATATAACAGTTATGATTTTCACCCGCCCTATACAGCAAATTCCTCTGCCCTGCAATAAAGCATTCGCCCAAGAAGTGCAAGAACTCTATCACGAGTTGCCTGCCGATACCCGCGAAGTGCTTATCGGGATCGCGGGTTCCAGCCCTTATTTACACGGGCTTTTGCTGCGCCATGCCGATTGGCTCACCGCCACGATGCACAACCCGCCACAAACCGTATTTCAAACCTTGCTGGATGAAACCCGCGCCGATTTGCCCGATAATAGCGAGCAAACCTTAATGAATCACTTACGCAGGCAAAAGGCGAGGGTCGCCCTTGCCCTGGCTTTGTGCGATTTATCGGGGATTTTGCCTCTGGAAGATATTACCAAAACCCTGACCCAATTTGCCGATTGCGTGGTTGATGTCGCCTGTCGCTTTGAGATAATCCGCGCCCAAACCGCCCACGATTTGCCAAAGGATAGGCAAACCCTTAACGGCTATTGCGTGATAGCCATGGGCAAAATGGGCGCGTTTGAATTAAATTATTCCTCCGATATTGATTTGATTTTCCTGTTTGATGACGCGGGGCTAACCGACGCAGAGCGCATTGACCACGCCCAAATCTTTCGCAAAATAACCAATACCGTGTTGCGGATATTATCAGAGCAAACGCCGACGGGCTATGTGTTTCGTACCGATATTCGCTTGCGGCCAAATCCCTCTGCCACGCAGGTTTGCGTGCCTATCAGCAAGGCGGCGGCCTATTATCAAAACGATGGGCGCAGTTGGGAGCGGGCGGCGTTTATCAAAGCACGCGCCTGCGCGGGGGATATAAAAGGCGGGCAGAAATTCCTAAAATCCCTGCAAGGATTCATCTGGCGGTCGCAGGTGGATTTTGACGCACGGGGCGATATTAACGCAATGATGCAGGCGACCCATCACCACAAACGCCAGACGAGGGCGGCGTTGGACGCGGGGCGACTGGACGGCTATAATATGAAAGTAGGTTATGGCGGGATTCGCACGATAGAAATGATAGCCCAAAGCAGGCAACTGGTTTATGGCGGGCGTGATGCCGATTTGCGCGAATCGCAAACGTTAAATGCCTTGGCGGTGCTAGCGGATAAGGGCTGGATAGAGCGTGAATATGCCGAGCGGCTTGCCGTAAGCTATCGCCATCATCGCATGGTGGAACATCGCATACAGATGCTGCGTGATGCCCAAGGGCATAGTTTGCCGAATAATGATGAGGGATTTATGCAAATCAGCAACCTATGTGGCTATCCCGACCCCGCGCCGTTTAAGGCGGCGGTTTTGCATCACTTGCATAATGTCGCGGAAGTCCCCCCTACCAGTGCGATTGTGGCTAATCCGCCTTTGGATACGGGCTCGGATTCGGCGAACCTAACCCCCGATAATCAAGCCCGTATGACCGCGTGGTTAGACTATTCGTGTTTGCAAACACAAAAAGCCCGCGATAGTTTCAACGAATTCCGCACGGTTATTGTGCAGGAGGCGACCGATTCCAAAGACGAGACCGCCATAATATCAGGGTTTGAAACCTTCCTACGCCACCTAAACAAATCCGTGCAGGTTTTCGCACTCTTCGCCAATCGCCCCGATATTTTGAAAAAAGTTTTGTCCCTGTGTGCGATGTCGGACGGGTTGGCTGTTCATCTCAGCCAACACCAAGACGTGCTGGACGGATTGGTTGAATCTGGCACTTCACCGATAACTCACAAGCGGGCGGATTATGAAAAAATAATTGCCAAACTCATCACCGATGCCGATGATTTTGAATTATCGGCAACCCAGTTGCGCAAGTGGCATAAGGAAGAATTATTCCGCATTATTATGGAAACCCTAGGCGATACGGCTCTGCTGGTGCAAAACCGCCACGCCTTTTCGTATCTGGCAGAGGCTTGTATTCAAACCGCCCTATCCCTGTGCAAACGCGAGATGACGCGAAGGTACGGTTTGATGGACGGCATGGGGATTAGTATATTGGTCATGGGGCGGCTGGCAACCCGCGATATGAACGCGGGCAGTGATTTGGATATGATTACAGTGTATTCTGGCGGGGATGGGGCCGATGGCTATTACGCTAAATTAACCCGTTTGCTGATTACGTTTTTATCGGCGCAGATGGCGCATGGGCGGTTGTATGATGTGGATATGCGCCTGCGTCCGTCGGGGCGAGCGGGGCCAGTTGCCAGCAGTTTGGCGGCGTTTAAGGATTATCACGAAACCCAAGCGTGGGTGTGGGAGCATCTTGCGCTCTGTCGGATGAAACCTTTGGGCGGTTTGGGCGAGCTACACCGCGCGATTGAGGATATTCGCCGTGATATTATCGCCAGTCCCCGTGATATGGCTGAGGTCAAACTGCGGATAAAAGAGATGTTAGCACGGTTGCGCGAACAGCATCAGGCGGGGGCGAATGCTCTGTCCGTGAAGAAATGCGCGGGCGGGTTGTTAGAGATTTCCCTGCTGGGGCAGGCTTTGGTTCTGCTGGGGGATGGTGGGTTGCAGATTGCTACGAGTGACCAGTTGCGCCAAGGGGCGGCGGGCGGTTTGATAACGACCGCAGAGGCGGATGATCTATGCACCACCCACGCGTTTTTGGAACGGATAGAGCAGGTGCAGCATTTGCTTTTAACCGTGCCGTTTGCGGTGGATAAATTGTCCGCGCCCGCTTGTGATTTTTTATTACGGGCGATGGGGTGTGAGAGTGTGGCGGAGTTGCAGGAGGATTTAGCCGCGCGGTGTAGCAGGGCGCAGGGGGTTATTGATGATTTTTTTAGTTGTTAGTTATTAGTTATTAGTTGTTAGTTATGAATAGTTGTTAGAGATTGTAGGTTTGTTATGTGTCGTTAAGGTCAGAGGTTTTTTGGTGCCCACCCGCCCACCCCTCCTGCGGAGAGCTGGCGTGCGGGTTTTATTGGCTAAAGCCTGTCTTTACATCTAGGCACAGCCTAAATAAATTTAGAGCAAACCCATCACCACTTCCCAAGTATTCTTTGCAAATAATCCAATCTCTCGTCTTGTTATTCCAGATAGTAAATTTATAGAATCCCTAGCGTCTTGCAGCCAAAGGCTTTTGTGTATGGGCTTTTTCGCAAGAAAAAGCTCTATATGCACAAAAGCCACCACTAATCACTAATCGCTAATCACTAAAACCCATTGACTCCCACAAAAAAAATCCATAAAACCAAACAAACCAACCCACGAAAAGGAAACCCCCATGCCCCTCTCCATAAATCTAAAACCGTTTATCACCTGTGCCATCACTGGCTCTGGCGCGACCCAAGATCGCAGCCCCCACGTCCCTCGCAGCCCAAAACAAATCGCCGACTCCGCCATTAAAGCCGCCCAAGCAGGCGCCGCCATAGTCCATTGCCACGTCCGTGATCCGCAAACGGGTGCGCCCTCTCGCGACCTGAAACTCTACCGCGAAGTCACCGACCGCATCCGCGATGCCAAGATAGATATGGTTTTGAACCTAACCGCGGGCATGGGCGGGGATATGGTTTTCGGCCCGCCCGACGCGCCTCTGCCGCTGAATAAATCCACCGATATGGCCAGTGCTGCCGACCGCGTTGCCCATATTGCCGAGTGTCGCCCCGAAATCTGCACGCTTGATTGCGGTACGATGAACTTTGCCGAGGCCGATTATGTGATGACAAACACCCCTGGGATGCTCCGCGAAATGGGGCGGATGATGGAGGATTTGGGCGTGAAACCCGAAATAGAAGCCTTTGATACAGGGCACCTCTGGTTCGCCAAAACCCTTGTGGAACAGGGGGTTTTGACCTCCCCCGCGTTGGTGCAACTGTGCATGGGTGTGCCTTGGGGTGCGCCTGATGACTTGCACACGTTTTTGGCGATGGTCGCGAATGTGCCGCAGGGTTGGAACTGGTCGGCGTTTTCCTTGGGGCGGAATGAGCTGCCCTATGTCAGCGCGGCGGTTCTGGCGGGCGGGAATGTCCGCGTCGGGCTGGAGGATAATTTGTGGCTGGGCAAGGGGGTGCTGGCAAGGAATGAGGATTTGGTCGCCCGCGCCCGCGTGATTATTGAAGGCATGGGGGCAGAGCCTATGGGTGCCGCGGAAGTCCGCGAGGTTCTGGGTCTCACAAAACACGCACCGAATTAGGGGGGGATTATGGCTGATAAAAATAAAATGCGTGTTTTAATCACCGCAGGGGCGAGTGGTATCGGCGCACAGATTGCCCGTGATTTTCTAAACGCAGGGCATAAGGTCGCCATTTGCGATATTGATGCGGACGCGTTGCGGGAGTTCCAAACGCAAAACCCTACAGAAAAGAACTTGCAAGCGACCCTTTGCGATGCCACCGACCCCGCGCAAATGACCACCTTTTTCACCGAGGCTCTTGCCCATCTGGGCGGGCTGGATGTCGTGGTGGCCAGTGCGGGTACGGGCGGCCCGGCGGGTGCGATTGAAACCTTGACCGCGCCTGATTGGAACGCCTGTATCGCCGCGAATTTAACCAGCGCGTTTCTGACGGCAAAGCTGACCGCGCCGATTATGCGAGGGCAGAAATCGGGGTTGCTGGTGTTTATGTCCTCCACCGCTGGGTTGTTTGGCTATCCGTATCGCAGCCCTTATGCGGTGGCGAAATGGGGGATTATTGGGCTGACAAAGACCTTGGCGATGGAGCTGGGTGGTGATGGAATCCGCGTCAATGCGATATGTCCGGGCGCGGTGGAAGGTGCGCGGATGGAGCGAGTGGTGGCGAACGAGGCGGCCGCACGCGGGCTGTCTTTGGACGAGGTTCGCGCCTTGTATGTAAAGGGAGTGTCGTTGAAAACGTGGGTTACGGCGGGCGATGTTTCCGCGATGGTTCAGTTTTTGGCGGGGCCTATGGGCGCGAAAATATCAGGGCAAGCCCTGCCCATTGATGGACATACGGAGACTTTGGATCCTGGGTGATGGGGGTTGTAATTCCCCTCCGCATAAAACCCTAACCCCCCAACCGCCGTATCATTGCCGAGAAGTCCTGCCCTCGGCCTCCGCCATTTTCTACAAAATCGCTATAAACCTCTAACGCACGGCGCGCCATCGGCAACTCCAATCGCGCCAAATCCCCCGCTTCCAAATCCCCCGCCTCCACCGCCAAAAGCAAGTCTTTCACCATCAGCTCTGCCGCGAAACCCGGGCGATAATCGTTATCCGCAGGGCTGGTCGGCCCCACCCCCTGCGCTGGGCAATAGGTATTCATCGACCACGACGCGCCAGAGGCCGATGCCACCACATCAAACATTTTCTGGCGATCAAGCCCCAGTTTATCCGCCAGCACAAACGCCTCGCAGGTGGCAATCATCGTCGCCCCCAAAATCATATTGTTGCAGATTTTGGCCGCCTGCCCCGCGCCCGAACCGCCGCAATAAACCGCTTTGCTGCCCATAATATCAAACAAAGGGGTGGCGCGGGCAAACCCCGCGGGCTCGCCGCCAACCATGAAGGTCAGCGTCCCCGCCGCAGCCCCACTGATACCGCCCGATACGGGCGCGTCCAGAACGGCTCGCCCACCGCCCAAGCCCGCCAAATCCCGCGCCGATTGCACATCCACGGTCGAGCAATCCAGCCATAATGTATCGTCAGGCAGGGTGGGCATCAGCTCTGCCGCGACTTCGTGCAGGATTGTGCCACTCGCCAGCATAGTGATGATAATATCGGCGTTTTGCAACGCGTCTTGGGCGGACTTGCAGACCGTCACGCCCTTTATTGTGGGGTTAATTGGGTCAAATCCGCGCACGGCAAACCCCGCAGAGGCAAGGTTTTTTGCCATCGGTGCGCCCATATTTCCAAGTCCGATAAATGCGATGTTCATGATGGTGTCTTTCTGTTTTGGGGTAATAATGGTTATTAACGGAGCACTAATTCTTTCGGATCAAAGGTCATTTCAATCCGTTTCCAAGTTTCATATTTATCGGCGGGCAGGTCGCTAAACGGGGCGCATCGGTTAATCGCCCGCCGAGCCGCGTCAAACGCACGTTGATGCAGGTTAGAAATCGCGCCACTGGGTGAAATCAAAACGGGCTGGCTGGCAAGGCTGCCATCGCGGTTCATATCAACACCGATAACCACGCGTAAATCCTCGGCATTTTCCACACCCGCAGGGGGGTTCCAGCATTTTTCTATAGATAAAATCACCGCGTTGCGTTCGGCTTGGGATAGGGAACTGCCCAAACGTTGGGGTTCGGGGTTCGGTTCTGGCGTGGGGTCGGGGGTTGGGTCTGGTTCTGTTTCTGTTTCTGGCGTGGGTTCTGGTTCTAGCTCGGTCAAATCGGCAGGGCGCGGTTTGGGACGGGCGGTTTTCACCGCAGATGGCGTGTCTTCGTCCGCCAATATCGGGCTGATTTCGGTCGTTGCCTCTGGCAGGTCTAGAATCGGCGCGGGAGTATCATCAACTGGAGCGGGCGGGGTGTCTTCAATAATAGGCTCTGGTTCGGGTTCGGGCTCTGGTTCTGTCTCCACATCGGGTTGTTCTGTTGGTGCGACCTCGGGGGTTTCTTCCGCCGCTATCGGCGCGATTTTATCGCTTTGACGGGGTGGAATTTCGGTTTGCTCTTCGGGTAAATCGGGTGACAACTGACCGCTTTGTTCAACCTCATCGGCAAGCCCCAAATCAGATTGATTCGGGGTTTCAATCTCTGGTTCTGGCTCTGGCAAAGGTTCGGGTTCAATCTCAGGCTCAGGCACAATCTCAGGTTCTGGCACCACCGCATCAATCCCTGTTGCATCCAACGCCGCCAGCTCATCGCCAGAGATTAGCGAAACAGAGGTTACCTTCAGGCTCTCTTCGCTCTCCCCATCAAACAGCGGACCCGTTATCATCAAGGCTGTGATAAAAACCACATGTCCAAACAGCGATATTTTTAACCCTGTATCCATTCATCAGTTATCGCTATTTAAAGTGTCGCTGTTTGCCCCAGATTCGCCCGATTCACCCGAATTCTCAGAGTCCAAAGTCGGCCCCCCCGAATCCGTCACCAGCCCAATATCCAAAAACCCAGCCGCATTTAACGCCCCCATGACTTGGGCGACCAGTTCATAGCGAACCTGCCCATCGGCGCGTAGGAAAATCTTATTCCCCTCCCGCTCTGCCGCAATAATCCGCAGTTTATCAACCAAATCAGTGGGCTCTATATCCTCATCCTGAAGTTGCACCGTACCGTCCGCACTGATGGAAATGGTCAGGGGCGATTCGGATTCACTCGGCAAGGCCGAGGCCGCCGTTTTAGGCAATTCAATCGGCACACCCACGGTTAAAAGCGGGGCTGCCACCATAAAAATAATCAGCAAAACCAGCATAACATCAACGAACGGTGTGACGTTTATCTCTGACATTGGGCGACTGCCCAAAGCCCTGCGCCCGCGTTTGCGTGGCGATTGTGATTTAGAGTTTAACGATGCCACCATAGCCCTGCCCCCTTGTCTTTATGTTTTGTTAATCATCCATTTGGCGCGATAAAATCGTAATGAATTCATCGGCAAAATTGTTATAATTCATAACGATTGCATCCGCATCCGCGCTGAGCTTGTTGTAAAAAATCACCGCAGGAATCGCCGCCAAAAGCCCCAATGCCGTCGCCACCAGAGCCTCTGCAATACCAGGTGCAACCACCGCCAAATTAGTGTTTTGCTGGATGGCGATTTCTTCAAAGGCGTTTTTAATCCCCCAAACCGTGCCGAAAAGCCCGATAAACGGCGCGGTAGAGCCAACCGTGGCAAGGAACGTCAGCCCTTTGCTGAGCCGTGTTGACTCGCGCCCAATCGCCACGTCCATTGCTCGTTCCAGCCGTTGTCCTGTGCCCGGAATAATACCCTCGGGTTTATAGGAACGTTGCCATTCGGACATGGCGGCGACAAAAATCCGCTCCGAGCCCGATTTGCCCTGTGTGCCAATACGTTCATAGAGGTGTTCCAGTGGGTTGCCCGACCAGAAAACCTTATCAAACAGGGCGACATTACGGCGCGAGCGGGTGTACATTAGGGTTTTCTGGATGGCAATCCCCCACGACCAGATGGACGCGCCGATCAGCATAAGCATCACGATTTTAACGGTTAAAGTGGCACGGAAGAAAAGGGCGAGGACAGAGAAATCAATGTCGGCGGCGGTGTGGGTTATTAAAGGGATCATAGTGGGGCTCGTGGTTTTTGTGTGGTTAGCGTGTGAGACATATAGCAAAGTTTTTTTGGATTTGCTAGGGATGTTTTTCAATTTGTTGTGTCAATAGTGTTAGGAGTCCTAGTTATCGGGTTCGCCTGTTATTGAATCCCACCATTCTTTTGATTTGTCTAAAGTAGCTTTGGGTAAATCTTTTACACTCTGCCAAACCTCTTCTTTGCTAGGCACTTCAAGCCCGCATATTTTTGTTACCTCTGCTTCGTTTTTTAATGGAAAGCCTAGTTTATTGTGTAGCTCTTGTAAATCTGTGACTGTATCACAAGAATCTTTTAAATCCCAAACCGTAGCACCAACAACTGCCGCAACCCCAATATAAGGAATTGACTGTCCCACCATAGCACCAAGGTCGCGCGTTGTTGAATGAACCGTCCGTCTAACAATGAGATTTGATGTTTTACTAATTTCGGCATTCATTTTTGAATAAACAGTTTTTGTTCCTCTGACCGATTTAACAGGGCTATAATCAATAACCGTTTCAATGACATTGGAAGCAATCGCTGCGACTCCGCCTATCATTAAAATTCCAACATTTAATGCCAAAGAGCCAATCAGCAAAAGTGCGAAAATTATACGCATAATCCATTTAATCATAATTTTTATACCGCATCAAAAAACCCCTGCAACCGCTCCCGCACCGCCTTTGGCCAAGCCATCGCGCCCTTGCCTAATTTCACACAAACCAACGTAACCACAGAGGAAAATATCATCTTATCACCCAAAAACACATCCTGCTTTAAATCCAAACTCGCCCCGCCGATTTTCTCAAACCGCGTTTGAACCAGCAAATCATTGCCCAGAGTCGCAGACGCTAAATATTCCGCAGACACAGCGCGGACGGCGAAAACAATCCCCTCATCACGCAACACCGACTGGTCAATACCAACCGAGGCAACGGCTTCGCTCCGCG
Organism: uncultured Amylibacter sp.; assembly: GCA_959347425.1. Next base: position 1,784,663 of record OY365741.1, read on the forward strand.
CCCGTTCAATAAACCGCAGATAATTGGCGTAATACACAATCCCCGCCAAATCCGTGTCTTCGTAATAAACCCGTAATCTAAATTCGTGGCTAAATTCAGGGGTCATTCGCTTTCACCCCCAGAATCTCCAGAACCCACAGGCGCAGCCTCAAACAATTCGCGCGTTTGCTTATCGATGGGGGGCGGGGTTATGCCCAAATGTTGCCAAGCCTTCTGCCCCAATAACCGCCCGCGAGGGCTCCGCAAAACCAACCCTTGTTGCAGTAAATAAGGCTCTACCACCTCCTCTATCGCGTCACGCGATTCCGACAGAGCCGCCGCGATTGTTTCTATCCCAACTGGCCCGCCACCATAGTTTTCCGCCAACAGGGACAAATACCGCCTATCGGCACTATCCAACCCCAAGGCATCCACGTTCAGACGGCGCAAGGCGTAATCCGCCACGGCTTGGGTAATGATGGTGTCGTTTTGCACGGTGGCGAAATCAATGACTCGGCGCAATAACCGCTCGGCAATTCGTGGCGTTCCCCGCGCCCGCCGTGCGATTTCCTTTGCCCCATCGGCGGCAATGGGATAGTTCAGCAACCCAGCCGCACGGGTCACTATTCGGCACAAATCCGCCTGTCCGTAAAATTCCAACCGCACGGGAATGCCAAACCTATCACGCAGAGGCGTGGTCAAAAGCCCCAGCCGAGTCGTCGCCCCAACCAGTGTAAAACGATGTAAATCAATCCGTACCGACCGAGCGGCGGGGCCTTCGCCTATGACTAAATCCAGTTCAAAATCCTCCAACGCTGGGTATAGGATTTCCTCGACAATCGGGTTTAGCCGATGGATTTCATCAATAAACAAAACATCCCCTTGTTCAAGGTTTGTTAATATCGCCGCCAAATCGCCCGCCTTTGCCAAAACGGGGCCAGAGGTGATGCGAAAGCTCACCCCCAATTCCTTTGCTATTATTTGCGAAAGGGTGGTTTTGCCCAATCCTGGTGGTCCGTAAAACAGCACGTGGTCCATTGATTCGCCGCGTTTGCGGGCGGATTCGATAAAAACGCTGAGGTTGGAACAGGCATCATCCTGCCCGATAAAATCCGCCAGAGTCTGCGGGCGCAACAGGCTGTCTTGGGCTGGTGGACTGGCGTGTTCGTCCTGCGTCTTTTCAGGCTTTAGGATGGGGTCTTTTGGGTCGGTTTTCATCGGTTTTACTACTTTTATTCATTCTTACTAGATAGGATTTTCAGGGTCAGTTTAATCAAATCTTGGGCGGTTTTAATATCCGTATCGGTGGTATCCAACGCCATCATAATGGCTTGGGCGGCATCGCCTTGACTGTATCCTAGATTAACCAAAGCGGACATACTATCGGCCTTAATCTGGCTTAAACTATTGCCCAAATCTTGCTTGGGGGCGGGGGCGGACTCCTCCACCAACACATCATCGCTGTTATTGGCAGGATTATCGGCGGGAGCGGGCATATCGCTCGGCTCTGGCATCGCCCGCGCCATCAGCGCAGGTGCTTTATCCTTTAATTCCGTGGCAATCCTTTGCGCCAATTTCGGCCCCACGCCAGAGGCAGATTTTAACGCGGTACTATCGCCGAGGGTCAGGGCGCGGCCAACACCCTCCACCCCCAAGGCGGACACAATCGCAAGCGCCGCCTTCGCCCCAACCCCCTGCACAGTCATCAGCAATTTGTGCCATTGAAGCTCTGCCACGGTTAAAAATCCAAACAACTGCAAGTTATCCTCGCGCACGATTAAATCGGTATAAAGCGCGGTCATCCCGCCAGTATTAGGCAACCGAGCCAGCGTATAATCGGCGCAATAAACCAAATAGCCAACACCATTCACATCAATCAAAACATAGTCTTTTGCCGTGTAATCCACGCGCCCGCGTATTTTGCCAATCATTTTATTATTCCTATTTTATGGTCGCAAGACGGGGTGTATATTTCGCATCAGCACGGGCTATCCGCTCGGATAATCGGCTATCCGCACCGCTATGCTGGGCGTGGCACAGGGCAATCGCCAAAGCATCCGCCGCATCTGCCGAGTCTATCGCAATCGCGCCAAGTCGTATGCGCACCATGTGGGTGACTTGAGTTTTGTCGGCATGCCCCACGCCTACGACCGCTTTTTTAATGGAATTGGGGGCGTATTCGCCCACCGCCAGCCCGAATTGCGCGGGGACTAACAGGCAAATCGCCCGTGCCTGCCCTAGTTTCAAAGTCGCCGCCCCGTCTTTATTCACAAAGGTTTGCTCCACCGCCGCGCTGTTTGGGCGGTGCTCGGTGAAAACGGCGGTTAATTGCTCGTGCAAAGACAACAGCCTTGCGGACAAATCCTCCCCCACAGACGCACAGGCTCCATTGGCGATATGATGGGTTTTAGAGCCAACAGTCTCAATAACCCCCCAGCCCATTTTGCGCAGACCTGGGTCAATTCCTATGATTCGCATTATGTGTCCTTTGGGGTTTTGTGCGGGGTTTTTGTGCGTTCGGTTTCGTATAGCGTTTCGCATAGCATAGCGTAAAGACACCCCAAATGCAAAGAGCCAATTTTAATCGTATTTTAAGCTATGCCAAACACGCAATTCGGGATTGCAAAACTATCTGTTGTGGGGGGCGGGGGAAGTGTCTATATGGGGGGTATGGGATTGATACCCATCACGAATAACCAAACTTAAAGGAACAAAACAATGGCTATCCAAACAAACCTAAACTCCGCACCCTTTGTTGCAATGACTCTGTCACAGAGTTTCAGCTTTCTTGAGACTGTGAAAGTCGCCGTGGCAAACTGGCGTGCGCGCAATGAAACCCATAAAGAATTGAGCCGCCTGTCGGCACGGGAACTGGCCGATATCGGTATTTGTTATGCTGATATTCCGCGGATTTGCCGTGATGCCCGTGCGAAGTAGTTTTTCTGTAAAGAAAAGCTCCTCGTAAGGCTTTTAAAAGTTTCTCCCTTAAAAGGGCGTGTGTCTGCGGATACGCGCCCTTTTTTGTTTTTTTGTTTTTTTGTGCATGGTTGCATGTTCGCCCGATAAGTGTGATATAAGGGGTAAAGACAATATGGAAAACACTATGATAAACAGAATCATTCCTTTAATAATCCTTTTGGTTGTGGGGTGTGCGCCAGCATTTACCCATACCACTTCTTATGTTCTTAATACAAACCCCCAAGGGGCTACTATTGTATGCGATGGGACAGACAGGGGTTATTCACCAATTATTTCTAAAAGAAAAAATATTGACCTTATCGGTGAAAATCGTGCACCCACTGATGAAGAAACAAAAGAAGCTATACAAAACACATTCGCAGTGCATAGTGCATTAATGTTTGATAAAAATATAGACCTCACCGCCGAAGCAGATAAGGGTGTGGCACATAGCATAGAACAAATAAAAAAGGGTCTTGAACTCATGAAAATCATAAATGGTGAATTAAAAATTGGTGAAAATAAATTTTATACTGATGAAGCAGTGATGAAAATCATAAAAGCAGGACATAAAGCAGGAGATAAAGAAACCATAGACATAGAAAAATGGTTGGAAACTGTAAAAATTACACGTGGTGAAGTAAAGGTTGGTGAAAGTAAAATTTTCACCGACGAAGAAATACTAACGATAATAGAACAGGTAAAAGATATAAAAAACAATTATTACATAGGGGATTGTACTGCCTATTGGAGCAGTGGGGTTAGTAAGAAATACCCTTATTCTTTTGCTCCTCCTTACAAGTACGCGGGCAATGGGATATTCATATATACACTTCAAAGACCTGAGGGCGAGGGTTATTCGCAAGATGCAGAGTTTGCATTAAAAGTTCAGCAGCTCAAGCAAAATCAGCAAACCGCCGAAATCAACGCTCTAATAGCAATACGTTCAACCGAAGCTCAAGAACGCTCCGCCAGAGCCCAAGAACGTCAAAACACTAAATCCACGACTTGTTATACCAATCTTGGCATAACCACCTGCTATTAGCAAAAACATGTTTATTCGGCAGTTTTTAGATATTATTAACTAAATTACGATACATCGTGCGTCATAACCAAACACAAAAAAACAAAGGCATATTTAATATGCCTAAACAAAAAAAGGAGACATTAACATGTCAAAACAAATTATCAACCACCATAACCTGTCTGATGACGAATTTACATATTTATGGGATATGGAAAAGCGTTACGGCTTTGAAAGACCCCATACTCCGTTGTCTGATGATGATAGGGTTACTTGTAATAGCCTGACGAATCATGGCGTATTTTCTAAAAATGCGGACGGGTTTTATACATTAACACAAGCGGGCAAAGACATGCTAGATGCGTCCGAAAATACGCAATAAATCTGCTATAACTCTAAAAAACCGCTTGACTCCTGCTAATATATCGCTAAACGGGCAGAAGTTATCCGTAAAAGATAGCAAAAAACAAAAAAATGGTGTTTGTGGCCCTAGCAATAGGATGCCTGTCGCTCTGCGCAAATCAGCAAAGAGAGAGGAAAGCACCTTTCATAACTTGAAAGGAACCAGCCGTGACGAAACGTACCGCTGCCAAATATAAAATCGATCGCCGTATGGGCGAAAACATTTGGGGTCGCCCCAAATCCCCCTTTAACCGCAGAAGCTATGCCCCTGGGCAACACGGCCAAGCGCGCAAGCAAAAGCTGTCCGATTTCGGCGTGCAGTTAAGGGCGAAACAAAAGCTAAAAGGCTATTACGGTGATTTAACCGAAAAACAATTCCGCCGTACTTTTACCGAGGCTGGTCGCATTAACGGCGATACTGGTGAAAATCTGGTCGGGCTGTTGGAACGGCGTTTGGATGCCGTGTGTTATCGCGCTAAATTCATCCCAACCATCTTTGCCGCGCGGCAATTTGTTAATCATGGGCATGTTATGGTCAATGGCAAAAAGGTTAATATCCCGTCGTATCGCGTGAAAGAGGGCGATGTGATTGAGGTGCGGGAGCGGTCTAAATCCATGTCGCTGATTGCCGAGGCTATTGTTCTGGCGGAACGCGATGTCCCCGATTATATTGATGTTGATCATTCCAAACTCCGTGCCAAATTCCTGCGGATGCCCAGCCTGTCTGACGTGCCGTATCCGGTGATGATGGAGCCAAATCTGGTCGTGGAGTATTATGCTAAAAACTAGCATAATGTAAGGACACCCAATGAAACAAGAGGCGCGTTTTCTAACCGGCTCTACCATGCGCCATGTTATCGTTATGACGATGACGGGGATGATTGGGTTGACCTTTTTATTCCTTGTCGATGCGGTGACGTTATTTTGGGTCTCGCAATTAAATCGCGAAGTCCTGATGGCGGCGATGGGCTATGCTTGGACGGTGCAGTTTTTCACCATTTCGGCGAGTGTCGGCTTAATGATAGCAACCTTGGCGATGGTCTCAAAATCCATAGGGCGCAAGCGATTCGTGCTGGCGCGAAAGCAAGCCACGGTTGGGGTTGTGGCGACCTGCGCTTTCCTGTGTATAGTAGCGGTGTTTTTATCGGTATTTCGCACGGAATCCCTGATGATTATAGGGGCGACGGGTGAGAGCCTGGCCCTTGCCACGCGGTTTCTGGCGATTTCCATCCCGTCCCTGCCGATTATGGGGCTGGGGATGGCAAGCTCCGCGATTCTGCGGGCAGAAGGCGATGGAGTGAAAGCCATGTATATCACCATTTTTTCTGGTATAGTCGCCCTGTTCATTGACCCGTTTTTGATATTTACCCTGAATTTGGGGCTGGATGGGGCGGCGTTGGGTGTTGTTATCGCGCGGGTTGCTTCTACGATGCTTGCCCTTTGGATGGTGATTTATCAAAAAAACCTGCTGGCGTGGATTAATTTGCAGGATTTGCGCCGTCATATCCGCCCGTTTGTTATCATAGCTATCCCTGCGTTAATGACCCAAATGGCGAGTCCCTTTGGCAATTTCGTGATTACTTGGGCGATTTCCGATTACGGAGAATCGGCGGTCGCGGGGTGGGCGGTTTTAAGTCGTTTAACGGTGCTGGCGTTTGGGGGGATATTCGCGCTATCGGGGGCGATTGGCGGGATTATCGGGCAGAATTACGGGGCTGGGCGGATTGACCGAGTCCGCACTGCCTATCGCGATGCGCTGATTTTTTCCAGCCTGTATGTGCTGGTGGTTTGGATGATTTTAATAAGCATGACGGGGGTGATTAATACCGTGTTTCGCCTGTCCCCCGATGCGCAAGAGGTGGTTTGGGCTTTCACCACGATAGGCTCTGCTGGGTTTATTTTCGCGGGGGCGTTGTATGTGTCCAATGCCGCGTTTAATAATATGGGGCGGCCGTTTTATTCCACGATGTTTAATTGGATTAAAGATGGGTTACTGATGTGGCCGTTTTGTATGATGGGCAGTGTGTGGCTGATGGCGAATGGCGTTATTTATGGGCAAGCCGTGGCGTTTGTTGTGGCGGGGTCTCTGTCCGCGTTTGTCGGCTGGCGGTTTATTGGGCGGTAGGTTTTTAGCCCTTGCGGGTCTTCGTCATCGCGACATAGGGCAGTTGAACCTGCCCGCAAATTAAAACAATGAATGCCGACCAGCGTGGTCTTTTGTGCGTAGCCCCCACTTCGTGGGGGCATGCCAAAAGCCCTTTGGTTACAAGATGGTAATGATTCTATAAATTTACTATCTGGAATAACAAGACGTTAAATTGGATTATTTGCAAAGAATACTTGGGAATTGGTGATGGGTTTGCTCTAAATTTATTTAGGCTTTGCCTAGATGCTAGAACAGGCTTTAGCCATAAAAACCCGTCCGCCCAAGCCTCGCAGAGGGGTGGGCGGGCGGGAAGCCCGAACGAACGGGGCTTGCCCCGAAGTGAGGGCGAAACAAAAAACCTCTGCCCTTAACTTCTCATAACCAACCCACAATTCTTAATAACCAATCACTAATAACTAATAACTAACAACTAATAACTATTAACACTTTGCATTTTCCATAAAAACCTCCTATACTCCCCCTATGTTAAATAGGATACGCAAAATGCTCTCATCAAACGCCCCAACTGGTCGCCCTGACCCTATTCCCACCGCACAAACCCATTTTGTTAATGGGCAGAACCTGCACACCCCGCCACAAAACGGCTTGGAACAAGCGATGTTCGGCATGGGGTGTTTTTGGGGGGTGGAACGGATATTTTGGCAAACGCAGGGGGTTTTTGTCACTGCCGTTGGCTATTCTGGTGGGCAGACTCCGAACCCCACGTATCAAGAGGTTTGCACGGGGCAAACCGCCCATAATGAGGTTGTTTGGCTGACTTATGACCCCAAAATCATTCCCTATTCTGCCCTGTTGCAGGTATTCTGGCAGGGGCATAATCCCACGCAAGGCATGCGTCAAGGCAATGACCGTGGCACGCAATACCGCTCTGGTATTTATACCTATTCGCCCGTGCAGGAAACCGAGGCGAAGACCAGCAAAACCATGTATCAAAACGAATTAAACGCGGCGCAACACGGCATGATTACCACCGAAATCCTGCCCGCCGAGCCGTTTTATTACGCCGAGGATTATCATCAGCAGTATTTGGCGAAAAACCCGGCGGGCTATTGCGGAATAGGCGGGTTGGGCGTGGCATGCCCCTTGCCCGCGCAGGTTTAATATGGTTTGCTATACCGCCCTGACGGTTTGCCCTGATAAATCGCGGGCGGAGGCTCTGGCGTTGGCTTGCGAGGGTTTGACCCCCGATGGGATTGGCGTGTTTGAAGTGGAAGACGGCTCGGGTTTGTATGAAGTCGGGTTGTATTTTTCAAATCCCCCAGATGAGGTGGCGTTGTGCCTATTGGCAGCAGTGCATCACGCACAGGATTTTGCCGTATCCAAGCTGCCGCAAACCGATTGGGTATCGCATGTGCGCCGTACCCTTGCCCCCGTGCATGTCGGACGGTTTTTCCTATACGGCGGGCATGACGCGGATAAAATCCCCCCCGATGTTGTGCCTTTACGGATAGAGGCAGCGATGGCGTTTGGAACAGGGCATCACTATACCACGCAGGGGTGTTTGTCGGCGTTGGAATGGTTATTTGCGCGGGGCGTTTCGGGCAATAACATCGCCGATATAGGCTGTGGCACGGCAGTTCTGGCTATGGCAGCCGCGCATTTATGGGACGGGCGGATTATCGCCAGCGATATTGATGAAATCGCTTTGGAGGTCGCACAGGTTAATATAACGCGGAATGATTTGGGTTTGCGGGTTGATTTGCGCACCTGCGCGGGGTTTGGCGCGGATTTGCCCGCCCGTGCGCCATACGATTTGATTTTCGCCAATATATTAAAGGGAGCTTTGATTGACCTTGCCCCCGATATGGCTCGGTTTTGCGCCGTGGGCGGGTTTATCGTGTTATCGGGCGTTTTAACCGAGCAAGCCGATGCCGTAATCGCCTGTTATGGAGCGGTTGGGTTTTCCCTCTGTCATCATATAAAATTGGCGGATTGGTCGGTTTTGGTTGTTGTTAAAAATTAGGGGTTGCATTATTGCTGGGTTTGTGTTTATTATCAAAGCACCTTTAATTTAAAAACGGAGACTTCCTATGGCACCCACCAAAAAAACCCCTAGCTATCCCGTGCGTTTGCACATTGATTACCCTGAAAAATTGAACCGCCTTACGACCTTTCTGCGGATTCTTTGGATTATTCCAATTTTTGTTATTCAAGCACTGGTTGATGGCTCAATGCTCAGCGATAACGGGATTAACATTGTTTTCGGTCTTGCCTTTGCCCTTGTTTTAATGATTTTATTTCGGCAAAAATACCCGCGTTGGTGGTTTGATTTTCTGGTGGAATTGATGCGTTTCACGGGGCGCGTTTTCTCGTATTTGTTTTTGCTGACGGATACATATCCGTCAACAGATGAAAAACAATCGTTTCATTTGGATATAGATTATCCCGATGCTGGGACGGATTTGAATCGGTTCTTACCTTTGATTAAATGGATTTTGTTATTGCCACATTATATTGTGATGATGTTTTTGCTTCTGGGATTGATTATTGCGGTGCTGGCAGCGTGGGTTTGTATTCTTTTCACCGGGGCTTATCCGCGTATTTTGTTTGATTATGTTGTCGGCGTGATGCGCTGGGCTGCGCGGATGCAGGGCTATGCGCTTATGATGGTGACCGACCGCTATCCGCCGTTTAGCTTGGAATAGCCTTCGTCACAGAATGAATCGCCTTTTGAATCAGCCCCAAACACGGGGGGGATGAAAACCCATGGTCGGCGTTTTTAACGATATAAAGGCGGATATCCGCGCCCTCCATATGGTCTAATAGGCGCAAAGTCACGTCGCGCGATACATCCTTATCGTCCGTCCCCCAAAGCAATCGGGTTGGGAATTTCACCGCCAACGGCGTGTTCAAAACAAAATTATCGGCACCGTCCAAAATCAATTTATGGCTAATGGAATAAGGGGTGTCATAATCGGAGGGCAAGTCTATCGCCCCGTCCGCGACCAGCGTTTTTTGTTGTTTTGCACTCATCCCATCCCACATAGTTGCGGTAAAATCGGGCGCGGCGGCGATACCGACAAATCCAGCGATTTTCACTGCCTTGCGTTTGGCTACGCGACGAGTCGCCAACAGCAAAGAAATCCACCCACCCATGGAAGAGCCGACCAAAATCTGCGCACCCTGTGTCCCCCCTTTTGTAACCGTGTTTATCACATCGGCCGCATCCGCCGCCCATTCGCCGATACACCCTTGTTCAAAAACCCCATCGGATTGCCCATGCCCCGAATAATCAAACCGCAAAAATCCACGCCCATGCCGCTCTGCCCAGTCCTGTAAATACATCGCCTTACTGCCGTTCATATCGGAGCGGAAACCGCCCAGAAACACAACACTCGGCAAGGTTTTATCCTTTGGCGGGGTATAGTGATAGGCAAGTTTCTGCCCACGTTCGTTGGTAATAAAATCAGGGTTAGTCATTTTTTCGCTCGCGGTTTTTATCTTATCGGCAAACTATAAACCAGCGTGGCATTTTACGCAAGCCCCTCTTATTACGGCTTATTACCGCTCTTGACAAAATAGACAAAACAGGCGAAAAGCCCCCTATATAATCACGCCCCTAGCCACTAAAACTAACCATTAAAAAGGTATCCGCCAAATGTCCGCCATCACCATCACCCTGCCTGACGGCAACACCCGCAGCTATGATTCTGGCATAACCGCCGCGCAAATCGCCGCCGATATATCGCCATCCTTGGGCAAACGCGCGATTAGCTGTACGCTGGACGGCACGCATTGCGATTTATCGCAACCCATCACGCAAAACACGCACCTTGCCATTCATACTATGGCCGATGATACCCCCGCGTTAGAGCTGATTCGCCACGATTGCGCCCATATCATGGCGCGTGCCGTGCAGGAATTATGGCCAGAGACAAAGGTCACCATCGGCCCAGTTATTGAAAACGGCTGGTATTACGATTTTGACCGTGCCGAGCCGTTTTCCGCCGATGATTTAACCAAAATAGAGCAAAAAATGCGCGAAATCATCAACAAACGCGACCCCGTTCGGTTTGAAATTTGGGATCATGCCCGCGCGATTAAACATTATGAAACGCAAAACGAGCCGTATAAAGTTGAATTGGTGAACGCAATCCCCCATGGCGAAGATTTGCGGATGTATTGGCACGGCGACTGGCAGGATTTGTGCCGTGGTCCGCATTTGGCGCATACCGGGCAAATTCCGGGCGATTGTTTTAAGCTGATGTCGGTTGCGGGTGCTTATTGGCGCGGGGATGCGAAAAACGCCATGTTGCAACGGATTTATGGCGTGGCGTTTAAGACTCGCGCCGATTTGAAAGCCCATTTATTGATGCTGGAAGAGGCAGAAAAACGCGACCATCGTAAAATTGGTAAAGCATTGAACCTTTTTCATTTGCAAGAAGAAGCCCCGGGCATGGTGTTTTGGCATCCCAACGGTTGGACGATTTACCGCGCGTTAGAGGATTATATGCGGCGGCGATTAACCCACGCGGGCTATCAAGAAATAAAAACGCCTCAGGTCGTTGATCGCAAGTTGTGGGAGGCTTCAGGTCACTGGGATAAATATCGCGAAAACATGTTTATCACCGAAATTGACGAAGAACACGCCAATGAAAAAAGGGTGAATGCGTTAAAACCGATGAACTGCCCCTGCCACGTTCAGATTTACAATCAAGGGATGAAATCCTATCGCGACCTGCCGTTGCGCCTTGCCGAATTCGGCTCTTGCCATCGGTATGAGAGTTCTGGTTCCATGCATGGATTGATGCGAGTGCGCGGTTTTACCCAAGATGATGGGCATATTTTCTGCACGGAAGAGCAGATTGAAAACGAAACCGCTCTGTTTATCGCGCTGTTATCGCGGGTTTATAATGACCTAGGGTTTGAAAGGTTTGATATTAAACTATCTACCCGACCAGAGGTGCGTGTTGGCAGTGATGCGGTCTGGGATAAGGCCGAATTGGCACTGGAAACCGCCATTAAAAAGCTGGATTTGCCCTATGAAGTGGATGAGGGTGAGGGCGCGTTTTACGGACCAAAGCTGGATTTCAAATTAACCGATGCGATTGGGCGTGAATGGCAATGTGGCACGTTTCAGGCGGATTTTAACCTGCCCGAACGTTTGGATGCGAAATATATCGGCACGGATGGCGCGACCCATCGCCCTGTTATGATGCATCGGGCTATTTTGGGGTCGTTTGAGCGGTTTTTGGGGATTTTAATTGAAAACTACGCGGGGAAATTGCCGTTTTGGTTGGCGCCGCGTCAAGTTGTTATTACCACGATTGTGTCCGATGCGGATGACTATGCCGCGCAAATCGCCGCGGTTTTGGTGGAAAAAGGCATTCGGGCAGAGACCGATACGCGGAATGAAAAAATCAACTATAAAATCCGCGAGCATTCGGTTGCCAAAGTCCCCGTTATCCTGACGGTTGGGCAAAAAGAGATGGAATCGGGGCAGGTGTCCTTGCGCCGATTGGGGGAAAAACACGCTAGTGTGCAGGATTTGGACGCGGTGGTGGTGGATTTGGTGGCAGAGGCGAGACCGCCTGATTTGACGTGATTTTGCGGTAGGATTACAGAGGGATTACAACAAAATCCCAATCGTCACCAGCGATAATCCCATCGCCGATAGGCACAGGGCGGCAAGATTAATCGGCACAAGACGGCGTAAAACGGCGATTAAAGCATCACCTTGCAACCCCGCCCTTCGCGCCCGCACCCCGCAAAAAATACAATAGCCCAGCGCACCCAGCCCAATCAGGGTTATCAATGCGCCGATTGCAATTAAATTTTCCATATTTAGCCTCTTAATGTTGATTTTGCTCTTGCCTATTTGATTTTCAAAGGATAGGCAAGGCAAAAGAAAAGCAAAATGGGTTTGCTGTGAATTTTTTGTGAAAATTATCTTAAAAAGGAGAGAACAATGGATGATAAAGTGGTAACAAATCAAGGGGCTGGAGCGGGCCAAACTTCGGGGCAAACACCCCCGTCAGACCAAACACATAGCGTGAATGCCGAGCAGTTGCGTGCGTTTGTCGAGCGGTTTGAGAGGTTAGAGACGGAGAAAAAGGATATTACCGAGGCGCAAAAGGATGTTATGTCAGAGGCGGCTGCCTATGGCTATGATGCCAAAATCCTGCGCCGTGTTATTGTTTTGCGTAAGAAAGACCCTGAAAAGCTGTCCGAAGAAGAGGCGGTTTTGAACCTGTATCGGGATGTGCTGGGACTTTAGTTTAATAGTGAACTATTAGTGATTAACGATTAACGAGTCTGCCCTTCGGGTCTTCGTCATTTCTTCGAAATGCCGACCAGCTCCAAGCGATGGCGTGGTCTTTTGCGCGTAGTCTCTTACGCTCATAAGGGCAGTTGAACCTGCCCGACAAATAGGAAATTCGAGCGTAAGCAGACGTGGCGCAAAAGCCCTTTGGTTTCAAGACGCTAAGGATTCTATAAATTTACAAGCAGGATATACAAGACGATAGTTTAGATTATTTGTTTAGAATACTTGGGAAATGGCGATAGGTTTTCTATAAATTTATTTAGACACTATACAAGACGCTGAGCCAAACCCCAGCCAAAAAATAGCCCGTCCAGCTCTCCGCAGGAGGGGTGGGCGGGCGGGCGACATTTCAAAGTGGCTTGCCACAAAGAAATGGCGCAACAAAAAACCTCCGACCCTAATCCCAAATAACGAACCCCTAATCTCTAATAACCAATCACTAACAACTAATAACTAACAACTAATAACTAACAACTAATAACTAAAAACATTGACAACCCCATAAAAATCAATCACACACACCACAGACTCCCGAACCATAACCATAACCACCCACCACCACCAAAAAACCGATGCAAACCAATGACCCCCTCCAAATTCCCCAAATTTGACATCTGGGTGCTTGCCCCGATTTTCATCGCCGCCTTTGTTTTGCTGCCCGTCTTCTGCGTGTTTTACCTAGCCCTCTTCCCCGACCAAAACATCTGGCCACACCTGTTAAACACGGTTCTGCCACATTACCTCACCAATTCGCTGATTATGATGGGCGGAGTCGGCACTTGGGCGTTGCTTATCGGGGTGCCGACGGCTTGGCTGGTGGCGCATTATGATTTCACCGCCCGCAATATCCTGCAATGGGCGTTGTTTCTGCCTTTGGCGATTCCCACTTATATCGGTGCATACGCCTTTGTGGATTTTTGGGAGTATGCGGGCCCCGCCCAAACCCTTTTGCGTGATACGTTCGGATGGCAAAACCCGCAAGATTATTCGCAATGGTTCATCCCCGTGCGCAGTCAGCTCAGCGCGATTTTCGTGCTGGGATTCGGGTTATACCCCTATGTTTATATGCTTGCCCGCGCCGCCTTTGTCGAACAATCGGCCAATGCGGTTGAATCGGCGCGATGCTTAGGGACAGGCGCGTGGGGCTGTTTTTTCCGCGTGTCCCTGCCTTTGGCTTGGCCTGCGATTGTTATTGCGCTTGCGCTGGTGGCGATGGAAACGCTGGGCGAATTCGGCGCGATGGAGTTCTTTGCCGTCCAAACCCTAACCACTGGGATTTTCACCGTGTGGTTAGAGGGCTCTAATATAGGCGGTGCGGCGCAGATTGCCAGTATTATTTTTGCCCTGATTATGGCGTTGGTTTTGATTGAGCGAATCAGCCGCCGTCGGGTGCAGGTTTTTTCAAACGCGGTGCGCCCGATTGCGCGGTATAGCCTGACGGGGATGGCGAATATCATGGCGACTGGGTTTTGTGCTATCGTGGTTTTTCTGGGCTTTATTCTGCCCTTTGGCATCATCGCAAATTACGCCCTGCAAAGGGGAGATTGGGGCAGTGCACGGCTGTGGATTGCCGCTTTTACCTCTATCTGGACGGCGATTGTGGCGGTGATTGCGATTGTTTGCCTTGCCCTGATTTTGATTTTTGCCCTGCGACTGTCGCGCTCGGTTCTGCCCCGCCTTCTGGCACCGATAAGCACGATTGGCTATGCCGCGCCTGGGGCGATTTTGGGCTTGGGTATTTTGATAGCCTTCGCGTGGTTTGACCATGCCGTTGCCGATGTGGTTTTCTGGCTGTTCGGGTTGGATATTGGGCTGCTGTTAACAGGCAGTGCCGCGGGGGTGATTTGCGCCTATGTCATTCGGTTTTTCGCCTTGGCGAGTGGTGGGCTGGACGCGGGATTTGGTCGTATTGCGCCCAGTCTTGGGCTGGTTGCACGCTCCTTAGGCGCGACCCCGGGCAGGGTTTTACGCCGTGTTCATATGCCGATGATGCGTACGACTATTCTCAGTATCAGTGCGTTGATTTTCGTTGATTGTATTAAAGAGCTGCCAGCGACCTTGTTATTGCGTCCTTTTGGCTATCACAATTTGGCGACTCATGTGTATGATTTTGCTTCGCTAGAGGATATTCGCGGGGCTTCTGTCGGCGCGGTTTTGATTATTTTAACCAGTATTGGTGCGGTTGCCCTGTTGGCACGGAGTTGGCGCGGATAAGTCGGGGGTAGGGTAGGGGGCGCAAAATAATCATTAAAATTAGCTCTGCCAACGGTTGTGCAACCAATGCCATTGCTCTGGATTCGCACGGATTTTTTCTTCCAAACGTTGGTTGAATTCTGTCATCATCTGTTCGGGGGTGCTGGGCGCAATCGGTGCCTGAAAATCAAGGTAAATATCGCGTTTGTTCTCTGCCACGCGGGTAAAAACCGTCACCATTGGCAGGTCTAATTTCAACGCCATCCGTGCGGGCGCAAGGCTGGTTTTCGCGCCATGCCCCATAAACGGCAAAATCGGCGATACATTCTGACGTTGGTCTGATAGAATCGCTATAATTCTACCCTGTTTTAATGCTCTTACCGTCTGTGTCGTGCCTATCCTTCCAATAAGTGCAATCGGCTCTCCTGTTATTTTAAGGTTATCAATCAACAGCTTAGCAACAAACGGATGTGCCATCGGGCGGACGAGTGCGCCGACCTCCATCCCTTGGCTGCGCAGGTAAATCCTCGGCGAATCCCACTGGCCAATATGGGCGGATAGTAGTATCGCGCCCTTGCCTTTCGCCTGTTCCTGCCGCAAAATCGCCAACCCATCACCCGAAGCATGCAGGCGATGATGCAACCGATTGCATCCGCGTGCATTAACCATGGCACAGCTAACTCGCCCCGTTTGACACGCGATTTTATAGCGCAAAACCCGCCGTTCCTCTGCCGTCATATCAGGGAAAATCAGGCGTAAGTTTTTATCAATTTGTGCCGAGCGTTTTTTGAACAATCGGCAAAGCGCACCCGTCAGCCAGCCGACAAATAGGCATCGGGTTTCCACGGGCAGAATCTTTATGATTTGCAAAAACAGCCACAGGGGCAGATAGCCGATGAAATCAACCAAGACCTGTTTGTGTAGTTTATTCATGGGGTAATCTCTGGGGTTTATGGGGGCGTTTATAGGTTATTTTGTTTGCAATCTATCACAAAAAACTCTATAACAAAACCAAGATTTTGGGGTTTTCTATGTCATCTGCACCTTTTACAAACGACTTTCCACAGCGTATTTTTTCTGGGATTCAACCCTCTGGGCAGTTGACTCTGGGCAATTATCTGGGCGCGTTAAAGCGGTTTGTTGCTTTACAAAACAACGGGATTGAAACGATTTATTGCGTTGTTGATTTGCATGCGATTACGGTTTGGCAGGACCCTGTCGCGTTGCAACAAAACACGCGGGAGCTGACGGCGGCGTTTATTGCCTGCGGTTTGGATGCGAAGAAATCGATTTTATTTAATCAAAGCCAAGTCCCCGCCCACGCCCAATTGGGCTGGATTCTTAACACGGTTGTGCGGCTTGGCGATATGAAACGGATGACCCAGTTTAAGGATAAAGCGGGCAAGAATTCGGAACATGTTTCGCTGGGATTGTTCGCCTATCCTGCGCTGATGGCGGCGGATATTTTGCTGTATAAAGCGACGGGTGTGCCTGTCGGTGACGACCAAAAACAGCACCTTGAATTAACCCGTAAGATTGCAGAAAAGTTCAATCATGACTATGATTGCAAGGTTTTTCCCCTGCCCGAACCGATGATAGAGGGCGCGGGAATGCGGGTGATGTCCCTGCGTGATGGCAGTAAAAAAATGTCAAAATCCGACCCCTCCGATTTGTCGCGGATTAACCTCAGCGATGATGCCGATACGATTGCCAAGAAAATCCGCAAGGCGAAGACGGATGCAGAGTCTCTGCCCGATAATTTGGACGCGTTGGATGGGCGAGCTGAGGCGCGTAATCTTATCAATATTTTTGCTGGATTGGCGGATAAAACCGCGCAACAGGTTTTGGATGAATTCGCGGGCAAGGATTTTGCGAATTTCAAACCAGAATTGGCGGATTTGGCTGTGGCGAAGCTATCGCCCATCACCGCGCGAATCAATGAATTGATGCAAGATCCCGCCCAGATAGATGCGGTTTTGTGCGAAGGAGCGCAAAAGGCGCGTGACATAAGCACCCCCGTTTTGAACGAGGTTATGGAGACGGTTGGGCTTATTTCTAAAAGCTAATTTATCGTCTTGGTGCCAAAGGCTTTTGTGTATGGGCTTTTTCGCAAGAAAAAGCTCTATATACACAAAAGCCCCCACCTTCGCGTGGGGCTGGTCGTTAAGCAGGTTTCGGCAAACTAATCCGAAAGATCACCCCTGTATTATCGCTTTTCACCAAATCCAGCATCCCGCCGTGTCCTTTAATCAGCTCTGCGCTAATCGCCAAACCCAGCCCAGTGCCACCCCTCCGCGCCCCGCCTTCAAAGGGTTTAAACAAATTATCCAACGCCTTGGCGGGCAGCCCCGGACCATCATCGCTTACCTCTATCAGCCACGCGGTAGCATTATCCTCTATCCGAACATCAATCTGCCCGGCCTTTTTACCCTGTTCCAAAACCTGCCTTGCATTGCGAATCAGGTTTAACAAAACGCGGTATAACTGCTCGCGGTCGGCAAAAATCTGCACGGCACGGTCGATATCATGAGCAAAGACTATCTGTCCAGATTCCCCCGCCCCAAGCGATAGTTTTTCATCCTCAAAAATATCATCAATAATCTCTGCGACCGAGAAATAACCCAATTCGGGCTGGCGTTCCTCGGCGCGACCATAGCGCAGAGTACTCTCACACAAGCTAACCGCCCGCGACAGAGTCGTCATCAATTTCGGCACGGTTTTTTGCACCTGCGGGTCTTTGCTGATTTCCATCCTATCCGCCAATAATTGCGTTGTCGTCAATATATTACGCAAATCGTGGCTGATTTTGGATACAGCCCCGCCCAGATTCGCCAGCCGTCTGCGTTCCTTAAACGACGCATTAATCTGCTGTTGCATATCGTGCAGGGTTTCTTCCGCCTCATATAACTCGTTAATGCCCGCCGTTGGGGTGATGAAATTATCATTATCGGGCGCGTCCTTAAACGCCCGCATGGAGAATATCACGCGGTTAATCGGGCGCACAATCAATCGCTGAACCGCCCAAAATAACAACCCTGCCGTGACCCCCGAAATCAGCAGGGATAGGCGTAGGATATTGTAAAAATACTCCCACATAGCCTCATGCAACGGGGTTTCCACCAGCACCACATCTATCAAATCGCCACCGCTTTTCACCGGCAAGCCAATCACCCGTACCAGACGATCCTGACCGTTAAACATGGTATCAAACGAATCGCTTATTAAATAGCGAAAGTTGTCATCGCGCAGATCAACGATACGCCCAACCGCACTGGGCAAGGTACTCCGCAATACCAACACGCGCAAATCATCACGACGCAAAGCAATGGAAATAACACTGGCGGTGTCCAGCAATTCTTTCGCCAAATCTGGCCCCAGCGATAAATTCGGTCCAGCAAGCACCGCCAGCGATGCGATTTGGGCGCGTTGCAATCGCTCGTTCAAATAATCATAGCGAAACCGTGCCAAGGATGGCACAAGAATCAAAACCTCCGCCAGCATGACAAATACAATTGTCAGCATTAAGAATCGCCCCGAAAGTGATCGTAAGAACATGGTGTTTAATTTCCTATTTAATCCGAATCAGCCCTGTTTATCAGAACTTTTGTACAAAGCGTACCATTTTTTTCACAAACGCACTCTCAAACAAACGCGGTGCGAAATACGCACCCGCAACCCGTTTGTTAATCTCACCCAATGTGGGGTAGGGCGCGACCATCGCGGCAACCTGCCCCATTTTCAAATCATTGGCAATCGCCAAAGCCCAAATGCCAATCAGCTCACCCGCTTGCTCGCCAACGATGGACGCACCGATGGGGCGACCTTTGACAACCATGACCTTCACCAACCCTTGGGTTTGCAACTGCGCACGGGCGCGGTCGTTTTCTGCATAGGGGAACCGCACGACTTCTAACGTCTTGCCAAATTTCTCCCGCGCTTGGGCTTCGGTAAGCCCAACCTGTGCCAATTCAGGCGAGGTATAAGTTGCCCACGGAATATGGCTGGTTTTCATTTTGGAGGACATACCAAACAACGCGGATTTCAAAATAACACTAGCATGATAGCTGGCAACATGGGTGAATTGCAAACCCGCGGCAATATCACCGATAGCATAAACGCGGCGGTTGCTGGTTTTTAACGAGGCATCCACTTTTATCCCACCGCGAGTTGGTTCTATCCCCCCCGCCGCCAAATCCAATTTATCAACATTCGGCTTGCGTCCAACAGCCATCAGCAAATGACTGCCTTTGTAAATCTTACCACCCTTTGTTTGCACGCGAATATCGCCCTTTTTACCGGTAATCTGTTCGGCAATCGCGCCCTCCACGATTTTCACGCCTTCCTTGGTAATCGCTTTCAGGGCAACGGCGGTGAGTTCGGGATCGTCCTTGCCGAGGGCTTTAAACCCCTCCAAAACCGTGACTTCGCAACCCAAACGCAGATGCGCCTGTGCCAATTCCATGCCGATGGGTCCGCCGCCGATGACGATCAAATGTTCAGGGCGTTTTTGCAAGGCAAAGATGGTTTCATTGGTGTAATAGGGGACTTTGTCCAGCCCGTTAATCGGTGGCACAAACGGGGCAGAGCCTGTTGATATCACAAACCGCCTTGCCGTGATGGTGAATTTGCCCGCCTGCACTTGGGTGGGGGATATAAACCGCCCGTATTCGGTGATGACTCGCACGCCAAGCGATTCGAATCGCTCGACACTATCATGGGGTTCAATCCCCTTAATAACTTTGGCAACATGGCGTTTAGCGGCGGTATAATCGATTTCGGGCTTATGCGGTTTCACGCCAAACCGCGCCCCGCTTTGCATCGCGTGGGCGTGTTTCGCCGCGGCAATTAACGCCTTTGATGGCACACAGCCGTAATTCAGGCAATCCCCGCCCATTTTATGCCCTTCCAGCAGAACGACTTTCGCGCCCATTTGCACAGCACCCGCCGCGACGGATAACCCGCCAGAGCCCCCGCCAATAACGCATAAATCGGTTTTAATATGGTTTTTTGTCTCGTTTTTCATTTTGTGTCTTCTTTCCTAAGTCGTTTGATAATAATCGGCAAAACTGCCAAAATACAGAGCCCGATAATCGGCCCCAGAATGTAAGGTTCAAAAATAATCCCTAAATTGGGGTCTTCACCACGGGCGAAAACTCCGCCCAAACCCGCGCCAACAGCCGTATAAACAAAACTGCCCGGCATAATACCGAAAAACGTGGTTAGGGCAAAATTGCGCAATCCAACACCCAGAAACGCAGGGGCGAGGTTGGCAACAAAAAACGGCACAGCAGGGACAAGCCGCATCAAAAACAAATAGCTGATTTCATTATCGCGCAGACCTTGTTCCATACGGGTCATCAAACCCGCGTTGCCTTTTGTATTCAGCCGTTTGTGCAAGGCATCGCCCGCACCCATTTTTGCCGCCATAAAAATCCCGCATGCACCGATAGTCGCGGCTATCACAACGAAAAATCCGCCCGGAAATAGCCCGAATAAAAACCCACCTGTCAGGGTCATTAACGCCCCACCGGGCAGGGAAAACGCAACCACCAGAATATAGGCGAGCATAAAAACCAGCACCGCCAGCAGATAATTATTATCCCGCCAGTCTATTAAAAAAGTGCGATTATCGCGCAGGGTATCAAAGCTGAGCACATCACGTAGCAGAAAAAACCCCGCCAGTGCAACGATAAGAATCACGATAAGGGGAATCATGCGTTTTAACGCACCCGATTCGGTTTTTTTAGAGGGGGTCATGCCGTGGTTTCCTTAGGATATAGTCTTTAACGCGAATGCGTTGGGCTGATTTCGTATGATTCGCCAAGATTTACCACATAACCCGCGTTATTCCCACTTTAATTTGTTGCTTTTTCTTAACAATCGGTAAAAAAAACTTCATAATTCACGCGAATCAGCCCGAATCCAAAAAAAATCCCAAAAAACAGGCTTGACAAAATCGCAAATCCTCTTTAATTGGGGATAAATCTTGAAGGAGACCTCTTATGAAACGGACATTCCAACCCAGCAACCTTGTGCGCAAGCACCGTCACGGGTTTCGCTCTCGTATGGCGACAAAAAACGGTCGGCGGATTTTGAACCGTCGGCGGGCGCAGGGGCGTAAGAACCTTTGCGCATAGCGCAGGGGGCTGTATCCCGCAGCCCTGTATCGCAAAGCCCAGTTCCAATGGTCGAGCTAACATCGCTTAAGAAACGTTATGATTTCCTTGCCTGTGCTAAGGCGAATCGCGTGCGCTCGCAGGGGTTTTACCTGCAAGCACAGCCACGCGGCGATGATGATGCACGGATTCACTTTGGGCTGACATGCTCGCGTAAGGTGGGCGATGCGGTTGTGCGTAATCGGGCGAAACGCCGTTTGCGACAGGCGGCGTGTAGCGTATTGCCCGAATGTGGGCGGGCTGGTTGGAACTATGTTTTGATTGGATTGGCAGAGGCGACGGTGATTCGCGATTGGGATGCGTTGTTGGAGGATTTGCGTAAGGCTATCAAACGGATTCACGATATGCCGATTGAGGAAGAAGAGGTTGTGGCGGTGGCGAAACCCTATAAGAAACCCGCGCCCCGTACCTATAAACGCACGGGTGAGCATACGGGCGAATGGACAGAGCCCGCGCCAGAGAGCGACTATAAGCCCAAGCCACGGGGTGATTCGCGGGGTGATTCGCGCGAACCACGCAGGAATTCGGGGCGGGAGTCTGGACGCGATTCAGGACGCGACTGGGATGAAACAAAATACAAACAAACGGCAGACCAACCCATCGCGCAATCGATGGACTCGACAGAAAAATCAGCAGAAAAATCAGTAGAAAAATCAATGGACACACAGACTTACCAACCAACGCACTCTTTGCCCGATAGCCGTGCGCGTAGCATAACCCGTGGCTGGACCGACAGCCGAACCAGTGGCGGTTGGACGGACAACCGCACCTATAAAACCGACTATGATGATGAACCGCAGGAGGAACGCAAATCCGAAGAACGAGGCGAACGCTCGGGTGGCGGACGTGACGGCGGACGCGGGGGCGGGCGTGATGGTCGACGTGATAGCAAACCACGCGGGCGAGATGGCGGGCGAGATGGTGGGCGCAATGATTGGAAACCACGCGGGCGACCCGATGATAGAAGAGACGACCGCAGGGATGACAAACCAAGAGGCGGTGGTTGGAAAGGCAAACCCTCTGGCGACCGTACCGACTGGAAACCACGCGGGCGACCCGATGATAGGCGTGACGATAGACGCGACGACAAACCAAGAGGCGACCGTCCAAGAGAAGGCGGTTGGAAGGGCAAACCCTCTGGCGAACGTACCGACTGGAAACCTCGCGGGCGACCCGATGATAGAAGAGACGACAGGCGAGATGACAAACCAAGAGGCGACCGCCCAAGAGAGGGTGGCTGGAAGGGCAAACCTTCAGGCGACCGTACCGACTGGAAACCACGTGGGCGGCCCGATGGCAGAAGAGATGACAGGCGAGACGATAAACCAAGAGGCGACCGCCCAAGTGGTGGTGGCTGGAAAGGCAAACCTTCTGGCGAACGTACCGATTGGAAACCAC
This sequence comes from uncultured Amylibacter sp., assembly GCA_959347425.1. The sequence goes on from OY365741.1 coordinate 1,807,225, forward strand.
GCGGGCGACCCGATGATAGAAGAGACGATAGGCGAGACGACAAACCAAGAAGCGACCGCCCAAGCGGTGGTGGTTGGAAGGGCAAACCATCAGGCGACCGCCCAAGCGGTGGTGGCTGGAAGGGAAAACCCTCTGGCGAACGCAGGGATGACCGCAAGGATTACGGGCGCGATGACAAGCCAAGTGGCGGTTGGAAACCCAAACCAGCGGGCGAGCGTAAATACGACCGTGACGGCAAACCAACTGGCAGACCCCCAGGCAGACCGACTGGAAAACCATCAGGCAGACCACAGGGCAGACCTACAGGAAAACCCTCTGGTCAACGGACAAAAAGCCCCCCACGTAACCGAGACTCATGACCCCCCTTGCTTTTATCCTTGCCCTGCCCATCCGCGCCTATCGCGTGATTTTCTCACCCATCGTTGGGCATAATTGCCGATTTCAACCGACATGTTCGGCCTATGGGTTGGAGGCTTTGGCGAAACACGGCGGTATTAAAGGCACATATCTAACGATAAAACGGATTTTGCGGTGTCATCCTATGGGCGGAGCGGGGCTTGACCCCGTGCCAGACCCTCTGCATGAGAAAAAGCACGATTAGTGGTTAGCGATTAACGATTAATTTTTTAGCCCTTCGGGTCTTCGTCATAACTTCGTTATGCCAACCAGCGTGGTCTTTTGTGCGTAGCCCCCGCTTCGCGGGGGCATGCCAAAAGCCCTTTGGTTATAAGATGCTAGGGATTCTATAAAATTACTATCTGGAATAGCAAGACGTTAGATTGGATTATTTGCAAAGAATACTTGGGAAGTGGCGATAGGCAATTTCTAAATTTATTTAGGCTGTGCCTAGATGCTCGGATAGGCTTTAGCCATAAAAACCCGTCCGCCCAAGCCTCGCAGAGGGGTGGGCGGGCGGGAAGCCCGAACGCAGGGGCTTGCCCCGAAGTGAGGGCGAAAGCAAAAAACCATTCACCTCTCGCCATTAACCGCTAATCGTTAATTTTAGCCCTTGCGGGTCTTCGTCATCCCTGCGGGATGCCGACCAATCAAGAAGTGGCAAAAACATTCACCGTTAATCGCTAATCGTTAATCGTTAAATAGACAGGGCTATTCGCTCAACCGTCTTGCAATCAAAATAGGCCCTTGCCCGCGATTTTGTACAATCACTGCAACGGGTTCATCCCGCGTCAATGTATGGCTTAGATTAATCTCAGACTCCCCGTCCCAATCGGCTATCTTCTCAATATGCGACACGACATTATTGTATTCCATCTCCCGCCCGCTCAGCTCTCCGCGTTCAATCGGCACAATCGTTTTGGGCTCAAAATGCACCAGATTCACATCCGACCGCCCCAAATTTCCACCCAAACTGGACAGCATAATGCTTAAAACATCATCATCGCGTTGTAAATGCAGGGTCGCTGGCTCTACCTGCGCCCGCGCCTGTTTGATTAAATCGCGCACCCGCGCAGGACTAGCCCCAACACCGCCCGCCACCTGCCCAGTGGCATGAACCACGGTTTGCGGGGTCACCAGAGTATATCGGCTGGGCAGCACTATATTATAAATCTCTTGACGTTCGGTGTGTTTTGGGTCGGCCATTTCATCCTTCCAGCCCAGATGATCCCAGTAATCCACGTGCAAACTGATACCAATCACATCGCTATATTGTTCTAGGATTTTGCGAAACATCGCATCGGCGGGGGGGCAGGACGAGCACCCTTGGGAGGTGAATAATTCTATCACGACAACGGATTTGTCGGTTGTATCATCGGCGTAGGCTGGGGCTATGGCTGTTGCCATCGCGATAATGGTTGCGGTTATGATATATTTGAGCAGGTGGAGTTTATGTAACATAGTCTTTGGCGTACCTTTTCTTTTGGCAAAATAATCTTTGCCTCTATCCTTTTATGGAAAAATAGATTCAAATGCCAATAAAGATTTCGCGAGCAGGGCGAAAAACGGCGAAATACACAAAGAATTGATGATTTTGACTTCTAAACTTCTAAATTTTTGCTTTAATCAATCTTACTATACAAAAAATTTAACTCGGAGGACATCCAATGACAAGCAACAATAAACCTAAAGACCCAGATAGTATTCTTAGGTCAAGATTTAACAAAACGAAAGAAGAGATAGAAAAATTATCCCTTAGTGAAAAATGGAAGATCATATACAGCGCTCCTAAAAAAGGTCGTGATAATCGCGATCCAATCTGTTTTACAGGTTTTGATACAAATCAGGAAAAAGAAGACCTCATAGAACTTATTAAGGACAGCACGATATACAAAAGAACCAGAGAAGTACGGAAAAGTACTAAATTTCTTGTTTGTGGTGCAGGAAAACCCGGCCCCGTTAAAATGGAAAAAGCTGAGCAGTACAATGTTAAAATATTAGACAAAGCCGCGTATTTACAATTAATTAAAACGGGTTAACTTCCCTAACCCTACCCCGCCTTTGCCAAATCGCGCAACACATAGTGCAACACCCCGCCATTGCGGACATAATCAATTTCAATCCCCGTATCTATGCGACAGGTTAATTCCACCTGTTTCACATCACCATTGGCGTATTTAATAGTACATGGCACCTTTGATAACGGCACCAAATCCCCCGCCAACCCAGCGATGCTAATCTGCTCATCGCCGCGAAGCCCCAGAGTTTTCCGCGTATCGCCTGCACTGAATTCAAACGGAATAACCCCCATTCCAACTAGGTTAGAACGATGAATCCGCTCAAAACTCTCAGCTATCACCGCCTTTACCCCCAGCAACGCGGTCCCTTTGGCCGCCCAATCGCGCGAGCTACCCATACCGTATTGCTCGCCACCGATAACAACCAGAGGCACGCCGTCATTTTGAAACGCCATCGCCACATCAAAAATAGACTCCTGCTTGCCGTCCGCCCCGACGGTATAACCGCCCTCAACCCCGTCCAGCATTTCATTCTTTATACGGATATTGGCGAAAGTCCCACGCATCATCACCTCGTGATTGCCGCGCCTTGCGCCATAGGAATTGAACTCCCGCACAGGCACTTGGCGATCGTTCAAATACTGCCCCGCAGGGGTGGTTTCTTTGAACGAACCAGCAGGGCTGATATGGTCGGTGGTAATCATATCGCCCAATACCGCCAGAATCCGCGCGTTGTTAATGTCAGAGATAACCCCTGCCTCTGCCTTCATTCCCTTAAAATAAGGCGGATTTTGCACATAAGTAGAATTCACTGGCCAATCGTAAGTTTTCTCGGCACTGACCTTTACTGCCCGCCATTTGTCATCACCCTTAAACACATCGGCGTATTTGCTGATAAAAGCATCACGGGTGACGGTGCGTTCAACCAGCTCTGCCACCTCTTGCGACGTTGGCCAAATATCGCGCAAATACACATCGCGCCCGTTTTTATCCTGCCCCAAAGCGTCCTTGACCAAATCAATATCCATCGTTCCCGCGATAGCGTAAGCCACGACCAAAGGTGGGCTTGCCAGATAATTGGCGCGGACATCCGGGCTTATCCGTCCTTCAAAATTGCGGTTGCCTGATAGCACCGATACGGCGACCAAATCACCCTGGGCTATCGCGCCCGATAATTCGGTTTGAATCGGCCCCGAATTGCCAATACAAGTCGTGCAACCATAGCCGACCAGATGAAACCCCAGTGCGTCCAAATCCTTTTGCAAATCGGCCGCTTCCAGATAGCTGGACACGACCTGCGAGCCAGGCGCAAGCGAAGTTTTCACCCAAGGTTTGCGGTTTAATCCCAATGCCGCCGCCTTTCGTGCGACCAGCCCCGCGCCTATCATAACATAGGGGTTAGAGGTATTGGTACAAGACGTAATAGAGGCAATGACAATCTTACCACTGTTCATTTTGTAATCCTCACCCGCTACATCAACCTGTTTATCCATGGGGCGTTTGAAGGTATTTTTCATTTCATCCTGAAACGCGGTTTGCGCTTCGCTGAGCAAAACATAATCCTGCGGGCGTTTTGGACCAGAAATCGCGGGGACAATACTGCACATATCCAAATGCAGTTTATCGGTATAAATCGGGGCATAGTCGGCCCCACGCCACAATCCATTCGCCTTGGCGTAGGCTTTCACCAGGGCAATCCGTGTATCCTCACGCCCGGTGTTTTTCAAATAACGCAAGGTTTCATCGTCAATAGGAAAAAACCCGCAGGTCGCGCCGTATTCTGGTGCCATATTGGCGATGGTGGCGCGGTCTGCCAAGGGTAATTTATCCAGCCCTTTGCCGTAGAATTCCACGAATTTGCCAACCACGCCTTTGGCACGGAGCATCTCCACAACCTTTAGCACCAAATCCGTGCCAGTCGTGCCTTCGCCCATTTCACCTGTTAATTCAAACCCAACAACCTCTGGTATCAGCATAGAAATGGGCTGCCCTAGCATTGCCGCCTCAGCCTCTATCCCGCCGACTCCCCAACCCAAAACTGCCACGCCATTGACCATAGTCGTATGGCTATCCGTGCCAACCAATGTATCGGGGTAGGCAACCTGTGCGCCATTTTGGTCGCTATCCGTCCAAACGGTTTGCGATAGATATTCCAGATTTACTTGATGGCAAATCCCTGTGCCTGGGGGGACAACCCTGAAATTATCAAAGGCTTTCTGCCCCCATTTTAGGAAACTATAGCGTTCCATATTGCGTTCATATTCGCGTTCCACATTCATCTGAAACGCGCGGGGTGTGCCGAAAGCATCAATCATAACCGAATGGTCAATCACCAAATCAACGGGGTTCAGCGGATTGATTTTATCCGCATCCCCGCCCAAGGCGACTATCCCATCGCGCATCGCTGCCAAATCAACCACGGCTGGCACACCCGTGAAGTCTTGCAATAAAATCCGTGCGGGGCGATAGGCGATTTCACGCGGGTTTTTACCGCCCTGTTTTGCCCAAAGAGCAAAGGCCTTTATATCATCAAGGGAAATGGTTTTGCCGTTATCTTCAAAACGGAGCAGGTTTTCCAAAACCACACGCAAAACCGCGGGCAGGTTTGAAAAATCGCCAAGCCCTGCGTCCGTGGCCGCCTGTATGGAATAATAATCAAACGAGTCGGTGCCAAGGGCTAGGGTTTTGCGGGTTTTTGCGGAATCTGTGCCGACGGTGATTGTCATGTGTTTGCTTTCTTTGTTAATTATTATTGGCTGGTTCTGCCACTGGTGGTTCTACCAAAAACCCCCCGCCGAGGCTGTATCTTGTGCCAGACCGACTATGACTAGCGAAAACACCAACCGCACCGTCCTGCCCGATACGCCCGATAATGGGGGCTTCAAAATCCAGACTGCTTCCATTTGGGGTAAAAGTGGCTTTACCATCTGTAATTCTATTGCCACCAAATTTGCCTTCTATTTGCAACCTTGCGCCATTAAATCTTTCATCCGCATCTATTTCTTTGTCGTTAAAATTAATGTTGAGGGTAATCGGCTGTTCCGTTATTGATTCACTTAATGGGGGCGGGTCTTTTACTTCGTTAGTTGGGCGCGGAAACGCTAGGAATCGGAGGGTATATTCACCTGTAAAAGTCGCGCTTGTGTTTGCGTCCAAAGCCGGTCCAACATCGGTTGTTTCAAACAAGCCAACCACGCTATGGGCGTAGTTTTCGGATGAATCGCCGATAAAAGTCATCACAAACCCTGTGCGTTCGTTTAATCCCCCGCCGCCATTTTCGCCTTTTAATGTAAGGGTTTGCACATCCCCACCCCGAGGGATATTAAAAGAAATCTCTCTTAAATAATTCTCACCCAAGCGCAAAAATTGTAAATCCTTTACGGCACCTTCTTCTGCCGAAATAACGGCGATTTGGCTTTGAATATTGGCTGGCACATCGTCAATAACGCGCGAGGTAAAAGTAGGCGGGGGGGGCGGAGGAGTAAAAGTAGGCAAAGCCCCCGATTTTTTCCCACCACAGGCGGTTATCATAAAAACGCTTGCCAGCAAAACAACGGGCAGCAAAACAGGGGTAAGGCGTAGAAAAACCAAGGGTTTATTCGTTTGGGTCATAAGTTTAATCCTATGTTATATGGTTATTAGCGGCTCTTTGTCCGCATGTAAGGTCACTTTACACACTCTTGGGGGCAGTTTCAAGCGTAATTATGCATAATCACGCAAAATTGGCGGATTTTTATCGTTTCAGTACCGATTTTATCTGTTCCAGCTTAAAAACACCCAAAATCCAGCACATTCCCAGATAGCTGATACCACCCGCGAAAATAATCCCAGCCAATGCCAAATACCGCCAGCCCGCGTTAAATAACGCCTCATCCAGCGTGATATTTACCCCATAAAGCACCGCCCCCATTACCACGCTTGCCACAATAATCCGCCCGATTTGCCCGCGAGTCCGCCCGTCCAACCGCGCCGCCTGCCATCCCTGCCAGCGCATCCAAAACCACAGACACCCAACCAACGCCCAAGACGCAACCGTCGCCCCAATCGCGGCTGCCAAAAACCCAAAATAAGGCGATAACCCAAGGGCAAACCCCGCGTTAATCGCCACGGAGACAAGGCTAAACCGCATGGGGGTTTTGGTATTTTGATAGGCGAAATACAGGGTCAAACATAGCTTTTGCAGGGCAATCGCGGGCAACCCCAACGCGTAAATCTGCAACGCAAAGGCGGCAGAAACAGAATCACTACGCACCAGCGCACCCCGTTCAAACACGACCGAGTTCAAAGGCAAGGCAATCAAAATCAATGCCACCATAGACGGCAGAATAAAAAACAGTGACAATTCCACGGCGCGGTTAAAATTATCACGCACCCGCCCCGCGTCATTATTCTGCACAGCGAAGGACAGGCTGGGCAATAAAGCCACGCTGATGGAAATCCCAACCAGCCCAATCGGGAATTGATACAGCCGATTTGACATCGCCAACCATTGAATCGCCCCTGGCTCATAACTGGCAACAAACCGCCCAATAATAAGGTTTATTTGCAAAACAGAGGCGGCCATAGCCGTCGGCAAAGCTATCCAAAACAGCCGTTTCACATCCTCGGTTATGCGCGGCCATTGCCAGCGAATCTGAAACCCCAAACGGCGGACGAAAACCCAAACCAGCATCAGTTGAGCTATACCCGCAAGGGGAACGCCCCAAACCAACGCCCGTTCCGCCGCCACGCCAAACCGCGGGGCAAACACCATCGCGGCACATAAAATCACATTCAAACATATCGGTGCCGCCGCGACCACGCCAAACCGCGCAGAGGATTGCAAAATCCCCCCCAGCAGAGTTGCCAGCGATATAAAAATAATATAGGCAAAGGTGATTCGCCCAAAATCCGTTGCCAGAGCCAACCGCCCATCCCCGCCAAAACCGCCCGCCATCCCCAGAATCAGCCACGGCATAACCACCATAGCCAACAGGCACAGGACGATTAACGCGGCCCCCAGAACTGCCCAAATTTCGGATACAAATGTTTCCGCTTTCTGCCCCTTTTTCTTGGCAAACATCGGGATGAAAGCACTGCTAAACGCGCCTTCGGCAAAAATTTGGCGAAACAGATTGGGCATGGTAAAGGCGATTTGAAACGCTTCCGCCACAGCCGAAGAGCCAAATAACGCCGCGAAAATAATCTCCCGTGCCAGCCCGCTGATACGGCTGATAAATGTCCAAATACCAATGGTTATCGAATTGGAAAACAAACGAAAGGGGGATTTTAAAGGGGGTTTCATGAGATTGCGCCCTTTGTACCTTGTTCCAAAACCGCACGAAGCCCCGTGGCTATCGCATCTTGTTTCGCCTTATCGTGGATTTTCTTACCCACCATGTCTTTCACATAAAACACATCCACCGCCTGAACTCCATAGGTGACAATCACGGCATGGACGATATAAATGTTCGCCGCCAGCAGGTTTTTCGTTAAATCAAACAGCAAACCACGCCGATCGCGGGTGCTGATTTCTATGATAGAATAGCGTTCAGACCCCTCATTATCAATCGTAATCGTGGTGGCAACCTTAAAATCACGCTCGCGTTTTTTAAATTTATCCTTGGCGGTTAGCTCCTTTTTCGCCTGAACCTTGCCCATTAGGGTTTTCATAATCATCGGGTGAAGCCGTTTGATATGGTTTTCCTGATAGGGTTTGCCGTTCGTGTCCTGCAACCAGAAAATGGCAATGGAAAACCCGTCAGAGGTAGTGTAAATATGGGCATAAATAATATTCGCCTTAACCAGAGCCAACGCCCCGCTAATACGTGAAAAAATCCCCGGATGCTCGTGCATGACAAAACACGCACGGGTGGCATCGCGGCTTTCATCTTGTTCCAAATGGCTGAGCAGGCTTTCCTTGCCCATATCGTTTAACAACCGCGCACAGGTGAGGTGAGAGGCCGCGTCCAGCTCTAACCAATACGGCTCATAATGGCGATTCATTTCGGTTTCCACCTGTTTGGGCGACCAATCGGTAAGGTTTTGACGCAGAGTATCCTTGGCGAGTTTTATCCGCTCCGCCCCCTGGGTGTCGGTGCTATCCTCGCCCATCAAACGAGTATGGGTCACGCGGTATAAATCGCGCAATAATTGCGCCTTCCAGTTATTCCAGCAATTCGGACCAACCCCGCGAATATCGCAAACGGTCAGCACGGTCAGTAAATCCAAGCGGTTCGTATCTTGCACCTGTTCGGCAAACTTCTGCACGGTACGCGGGTCGGACACATCGCGTTTTTGGGCAAAATCGGACATCACCAGATGATTGCGTACCAGCCAAATCACTGTATCCGTCTCTGCCTTATCCAAGCCCAAACGCGGGCAAATATCACGAGCAAGCCGCGCCCCCGCGATGGAATGGTCTTCGGGCAAACCCTTGCCAATATCGTGTAATAAAATAGCGATATACAAAATCCGCCTTTGCACCCCGCGTTCAATAATGCCAGAGACTACTGGCAAATCCTCTTTCAAATCGCCTGATTCCAGCTTTGCCAGCACGGATATACATTGAATCGTATGCTCATCAACCGTGTAATGATGGTAAATGTTAAACTGCATCATGGCGATGATACGCCCAAATTCGGGGATAAACGCGCCAAGCACGCCCAATTCATTCATTAAACGCAGGGCGTGTTCGGGATTGCCATAGACCAGCAGAAGGTCAAGAAAAATCTTTTGTGCCTCTTGCGATTGGTGCAAGGTTTCATCAATCAGGTGCAGGTTGGAGATAATCAACCGCCGCGCATCGGGATGGATGATAAAATCGGTACGTAGGGAGTCTTCAAAAATCCGCATGATATTGACTGGGTCTTTCAGAAAAACCTCCTCATCCGTTATGATAATATCACGGCGTTTCGCGCCGTAACCGTTAATACCACGCAGCGAGCGACCACGTCGCCAAGCAACCGTCTCCCACAATCGTTTGTGCAGGGGACGGGGGACTTTTATATGTTGCTCACGCAGGGCGGTTAGGAAAAGACCGCTGAGTTCCCCCACCAAAGTTGCCGTGCGGAAATAATCCTGCATAAAGGATTCCACCCCGTGTTGGCCTTGGTTATCCTTATAGCCCAGCACGCGGGCAATATGGATTTGCGCATCAAAGGTCAAATGCTCGGCGGCGCGCCCGGCGTAAAGATGCAAATGACAGCGCACGGTTAGCAAAAACCCATGCGCCGTTTCAAACCGTTCGTACTCGGTGCGGTTAAGATAGCCCTTGGCAATCATCGATTCGGCGGTTTTCGTCTGGGCGAGGTGTTTGGTAATCCAATATAACGCTTGCAGGTCGCGCAGACCGCCTTTGCCTTCCTTTATATTCGGCTCTAACACATACCGCGCCCGCCCATGCCGATGATGGCGGTTTTCGCGTTCCTCTAGTTTTTCTTTGACATAGGTGGTTTGGTTCGCCACCGCCAGTTTTTTCATAAATACCGTGTCAAGCTGGTCGGCAAGGATGGTATCTCCGCAGAGGTATCTGCTTTCTAATAGGGCGGTTTGGATGGTTTGGTCGTTTGCGCCCAGTGTGATACATTCGTCTATTGTCCGCGTGGCATAGCCCAGTTTTATCCGTAAATCCCATAGGATATAAAGCATGGTTTCAATGGCGGTTTTCGTCCATTGGCATTTTTTATCGGCGAAAAGGAAGAGCAAATCAATATCCGAATAGGGTGCCATTTCGCCGCGTCCATAACCGCCAACGGCTATCAGGCTGAGCCCTTTTGGGGCGGTTGGATTGGGGCTGGTTTTTAGGGTGAAATCAAAGACGGCTTGGATGATTTGGTCGATAAGGGTGCTGTAATGCTGGGTTGCTTGCTTGCCATTATGCGGGGTTTTGTGGAAGGTGTCGCTGATTTCGGTAAAGCCTGTTTTATAGGCGGTATTGAGGATTTGGGCGGCTTGTTTGCGTAAGATATCGGCGGTTAGGTCTTGGGTGAGTAAGGCGTTTAGCTCACGCATCACCGTTTTTTTATTGAAAAAGGTGGCGGGTTTGGGGGGAGTTTTTTTTTGGGGAGTGGCTGGCATGGGGAATGCAATCGGGCGTTTGTGTTTTTGTGTAGTGTGGTTTATTTTTGACGGATTGTAAATAGTGATTAGTTATTAGTTATTAGTTATTAGTTGTTAGTTATTAGTGATGCCCTTGCGGGTCTTCGTCATCGCTTGCGCGAATGCCAACCAGCGTGGTCTTTTGTGCGTAGCCCCCGCTTCGCGGGGGCATGCCAAAAGCCCTTTGGTTACAAGATGATAATAATTCTATAAAATTACTATCTGGAATAACAAGACTATAGATTGGATTATTTGTTTAGAATACTTGGGAATTGGCGATAGGTTTGCTCTAAATTTATTTAGGCTGTGCCTAGATGCTTGGATAGGCTTTAGCCATAAAAACCCGTCCGCCCAAGCCTCGCAGAGGGGTGGGCGGGCGGGCAACCGAACGCAGTGAGGGCGCAACAAAAAACCTCCGCTCTTAACCTCTAATAACGAACCCATAATTCTTAACAACTAATAACTAACAACTAACAACTAAAACAAGGGGCTATTCACATTTTGCGGCGCGGGGGAAATCACACGAAACGATGTCCCCGTCGGCTCGCCAATCGCCAAAGCACGGCGATTCGTCCCGTCCTTTTGCAAAATAAACAACCCCGCCGCCCCGATAAACCCTTGCCGCCGCGTCAGAGCATTGCGCATCAACGCACCCGTATCACCGTTTTGCAACCCCGTGCCAATGGCGATAATCGCATCATAAGCCAACCCAGCAAGCGGATGCGGCGCACGATAATATCTATCCAAAAACCGTTGATTAAACGCGCTGGTGGCAAAGGTATCTGGCAAGGTAAACCACCCCGAATTGAGCCCAGGCGTGGAAAGATTGGACGCAGGAATATCCCAACGGGTGGTGCCAAGGACTTTGACCCTTGCGTCATCCAATCCCTCACGCGAAAGCGCTTGCCCCAATTGCGACAACCCACCATCCGAATCGGCACTTAACACAATCGCGCCTGTCGCCGTTGCAATCACTTGCTGTATAATAAACGGGCTGGCCTCAACAATCCCTTTGGGGGAAAACGGATAGGTGAAATCGCCGCTATATTCCAGCCCCAAGGTCTGCGCCGCGCTGGCAACGGCAGTGGCGGTCTGCACCCCGCCCGCGTTTTGGGCAGAGACACTGGCAAAACGGTTATACCCGCGTGTGGCGGCATAGCCCATCACTCGATTGGCGCGATTTTCAAAGGTTGTGCCAAGGATAAACAGGTTCTTATCGGCGATTCGACCGTTGTTTGAAAAGCTAAGAATGTTGATATTGGCATCCGTCAATTCGCGTTTCACCGCCGTGGCGGAGGTTGAAAACAACGGCCCAACGATGATTTGTGATTCAAATTGGCGGGCATCTTGGGCGGCTTTTATCGCGCCCTCAGTTGTGCCTTCGGTGATAAAGATGTTAAGGTTCAGGTTCAGGTTGGGAAAGCTATCGCGGGCAAGTTCGGCGGCTTCCACCAGATTTGTCGCCAAGGCGTGGATATTCGGATCCGTGGCGTTTAACGGCACCAACAGGGCGATGTTTATCGGCTCTGCCAAATCAACCAATTGCCCATAATTATCAGGGTCTATTGGCGCAATTTCTGTTTTGGGCGGTCTTGGCGCACAGGCAATCAGCCCGCCAAGCAAAAACAGGCATAGGGCAAAAATCCCCAAATGGGTGGCGGTTTTGGGCGATGGATATTTGAGCATGGGGTCTTTTTTATAACTGTTTTGGTGGCAAAAGCGCGGGGATGAAACCTGCATTATAAGGCAGTTAGGCAAAGAGTGCAAATGCTGTATAAAACCGTGGCGGTAAAAAAGTGGAAAAAGTTGGCTGGCGTTAACCTTTTGTTAACCTTTTTGCTGCACGGTATTAGGTGTGATATAAGTTTGACTTGAAAAACGATACAATAGGGACGATAGGTTATGGATTGCAAAATCAGTTACGAAGACATCAAAATCAAAAATAAAATCAGCAGGAACTATCGTGCTGGTTTGCAGGCAGAGGAAATCGTTGCCCAGAAATATCAGGACTGCGGTTTTGAAATCATCGGGCGACGGGTGCGACGGCGGGAGGGGGAGCTGGATATCATCGCCGCCCACAAAAACAAATTTTATTTTATCGAAGTGAAGAAATCCACGGATTTTTATTCGGCGGGCATACGGATTACTCCACAAAAGATAGAACGACTAAAATGTGCGGCCTTGCGGTTTTTAGCCGATCATAAGCATCCTTTGGATACGTATATGCGGTTTGACGCGGCTTTGGTTGATAAATTCTGGCGGGTTAAGGTTATTACAAACGCCTTTGCATAATTGCATAATGCGCCGATAAAGGCTATTAAGGCTTTGTGTCTTTTGTTCATTCCGGACAAAAGGTGCAAAGTTTTTTTATGAGGTCAAACCATGCCCCTTCACGTTGCCTTTCAAATGGATTCGATTGAATCCATTGACATAAACGCCGATACTACTTTCCGCTTGATGGAGGAGGCGCAAGCCCGTGGTCATCAGTTATTTTATTATCTGCCCGATATGCTGTCCTATCAGCAGGGGCGAATCACGGCGCGGGGTTGCCCGATAACCCTGCGCAGAAAACAAGGTGCGCATTTTGTTTTGGGCGATATGCAAGAGGTGGATTTGGCAAAGCAAGACGTGATTTGGCTGCGCCAAGACCCGCCTTTTGATATGAATTACATCACGACAACCCATATTTTGCAGATGCTTGGTGAAAAAACTGTGGTTGTTAATGACCCGTTTTGGGTGCGTAATTTTCCCGAAAAGCTGCTGGTTTTGCAGTTTCCTGATTTAACCGTGCCAACGACTATTGCCCGTGATTTGACAACGATTAAGCAGTTTAAAAAGGAGTATGGCGATATTATATTAAAGCCTCTTTACGGCAATGGCGGGGCTGGGGTGTTTCGCCTGTCTGATACGGATCAGAATTTGAATGCTTTGCATGAGATGTTTTGTGCCACCAGCCGCGAGCCGATGATTGTGCAAAAGTTTCTAAAAGACGTGACCTTTGGCGATAAACGTATTATTTTGGTGAATGGTGAGCCGATTGGCGCGATTAACCGTATTCCGCAAAAGGGCGAAGTGCGCTCTAACATGCATATCGGCGGGGTTGCCCATAAGGATGGTTTGACCGAGCGGGATTATGAGATTTGTCGCGCGATTGGTCCTTTGTTGCGTGAAAAGCGGCAGGTTTTGGTTGGGATTGATGTGATTGGCGGGTTTTTGACGGAAATCAATGTGACCTCGCCCACGGGGATACAGGAGATTGAGCGGTTTGATGGGATAAATATTGCGGAAGCTGTTTGGCAGGCGGTGGAAGGTTTAGTTGTTAGTTATTAGTTGTGAGTTATTAGTGATTGGTTATTAAGAATTGTGGGTTCGTTATTAGAAGTTAAGAATAGAGGTTTTTTGTTGCGCCATTTCTTCGAAATGTCGCCCGCCCGCCCACCCCTCCTGCGGAGAGCTGGACGGGCTATTTTTTGGCTGGGGTTTGGCTCAGCGTCTTGTATATAGTCTAAATAAATTTATAGAATCACTATCGTCTTGAAACCCAAGGTCTTTTGCGCCACGTCTGCTTACACGCCAAAGCGTGTAAGAGACTACGCGCAAAAGACCACGCCATCGCGTGGAGCTGGTCGGTATCGCGTAAGCGATGACGAAGACCCGCAGGGCTATTCATCATTCATCGTTAATCATTAAAACCTTGCCCCAGTGATTTGCCGATAATTCAACGCCTCGGCGATATGGGGATAGCGCACATCCTCACTGCCATCCAAATCGGCAATCGTCCGCGCAACCCGCAACACCCGATGATACCCACGCGCGGTCAAATTAAACTTATCCACGGCGCGATGCAACATATCCTTACCCTCTTTATCAGGGGTTGCCACAGCCTCTAACACTTTACCCTCTATATCCGCGTTCAGACGGACATTGGGATAGGGTTCATACCGCGCCCGTTGCAAATTCCACGCAGCCTCCACACGGGCGGCCACGGCAGTGCTTGGCTCGCTATCAGACGGCAAGCTGAGGTCGGCTAAATCCACGCTTGGCACCTCTATCCGCAGATCAAACCTGTCCATTAACGGCCCCGATATCCTATCCAAATAATCGGCCCCGCAAATCGGCGCACGGGAACACGCCCGATTCGGATCAACCAGATAGCCACATTTACACGGATTCGCCGCCGCCACCAGCATAAAACGGCAATCATAGTACGTGTGAGCATTCGCCCGTGCCACCATAATTTGGTCGGTTTCCAACGGCTGACGCAGAGTTTCCAGCACTTGACGCGGGAATTCGGGGAACTCATCCAAAAACAACACCCCATTATGCGCCAAAGAAATCTCACCAGGCAGAGCATCCCGCCCACCGCCAACAATCGCCACCATAGACGCGGTATGATGCGGGTCACGAAACGGGCGGATTTTGGTAATCCCACCAGAATTCAATCGCCCCGCGATGGAATGAATCATAGATGTCTCCAAAGCCTCCTCCGCCAACATCGGCGGTAAAATGGACGGAAACCGCGCCGCCAGCATGGATTTGCCCGCGCCCGGACTGCCGACCATAATCATGTGATGTCGCCCTGCGGCGGCAACTTCCATCACCCGTTTTGCCCGTTCCTGCCCCTTTACATCGGATAGGCATTTGTGATTCGTGGTTTCTTCAACCGCGCCTGGCTCTGCTGGTTGTATCACCGCCCGCCCGCGAAAATGGTTCAAAACCTCTAACAACGTTCTTGGTGCGATAACTTGAACAGCATCCACCCACGCCGCCTCTGCCCCGCAATCATGGGGACAAACCAGAGTGCAAGACACGCTCGCCGCCGTAATCGCGGCGGGCAGGCAGCCAACGACACGTATAAGTTTGCCGTCCAAAGACAGCTCCCCCAAGGACAAAGTTTCCTCTATATCCTCTGCTGGCAGCACCTCCATAGCCGCCATAATCCCCAATGTAATAGGCAAATCAAAGTGCGACCCGCCCTTGGGCAGATTCGCGGGCGACAGATTGACCGTGATTTTACTGGACGGCAAGGACAGACCCAAAGAGGATATCGCGGCGCGAACCCGCTCTTTCGCTTCACTAATCGCTTTATCGGGCAAGCCGACGATTTGAATAGAGGGCATGCCCGGGGAAATGGCGCATTGAATTTCGATCAACTGTGCTTCCACCCCATGGAAGGCGACAGTATAGGTACGGGCAATCATCATAAAAACTTTCTTAACATTTTGCATAAAATTGCGTTAAAATCCTTTATGATTCGTTAATAAACCAAAATTAAAAGCACAAAAAAATGATTAACAAAAATAAAAACCTGTTATATTAGGCAAAATAGCCCTTGCATAATGCGTTTTCTTATGGTTTGCTCTCGCTAACAGGTAAATTTTACCACAGATAAAATATAGTAGGAGAGTATTTATGACGGCAAAAGCCGATAAAACCGTTGGTGAAACCGCTAACAAAATCGTCATTGAAACCAATAATGTTTGGAAAATCTTTGGCGAACGCGCCACCGAAGCCTTTGAGGCAATCAAAAACGAAGACCTATCCAAGGCAGAAGTGCTGGACCGATTCGGCTGTGTTGTTGGTGTCCGTGATGTGTCTTTGTCGGTCGCTCTGGGGGAGGTTTTTTGCATTATGGGCTTATCTGGCTCTGGCAAATCCACTTTGGTGCGGCATATTAACCGCCTGATTGAACCCACGGCGGGGCAGATTATCATTAATAACCAAGATGTGAATGCCCTGAATGCTGAGGATTTGCGCGAGCTACGGGCAGATAAAATCGGCATGGTTTTTCAAAATATGGCGTTATTACCCCATCGCACGGTGCGCGATAATATCGCCTTTGCCTTGGAATTGCGCAATGTTGATGCTTTCCGCCGTGCAGAGGCCGCGGATGAGGTTATATCACGGGTGAGCCTTGATGGTTATGGCGATTATATGCCCGCGCAGTTATCGGGTGGCATGCAACAACGGGTTGGTTTGGCGCGTGCGCTGGCGGCTGACCCTGATATTTTGCTGATGGATGAGCCGTTTTCTGCCCTTGATCCGCTGATTCGCCGTGGGTTGCAGGATGAATTCCTAACGCTATCCAAAGAAATGAATAAAACCACCTTATTCATCACCCACGATTTGGACGAAGCGATTCGCATGGGCTCGCGCATTGCTATTATGAAGGACGGTGCGATTGTGCAAATCGGCACGCCAGAGGATATCGTGACAAACCCCGCCGATGAATATGTCGCCGATTTTGTCCAAGGGATTTCCAAATTAAAACTGGTTTTCGCCCATACCGTGATGAAAACCGTTGCCGAATATGAGAAGAAATTCAAGAAAATTGGCAAAATTGCCGATTATCCCCAAGCCCATACCGAAGACGATTTGGATACGCTGGTTGGCTTGTGCGTTGATCGCGATAAACCCGTTTTGATTATGGCGGATGGCAAACCCGTTGGCGTTGTCACAAAAGATTCGCTATTACATGCAATAAGAGGAGAGACCTAAACATGGCACAAGAAGAACTATTAAAACCCTTTAAGGAATTTGCGGGACAGCAAGGCGATTACTACGCCAAAGTCTTCTTGGCGATTCAACAGGCGCGATTGCCCCGTTGGCATGTCAATTGGGCGGCGGTTATTTGCAGTTTTGCTTGGGCGAAATTGCGCGGAAGCTGGCTGTTATTCTGGATTGGGTTTTTGATTGATTTGGTGGTTGTTGTGCAATTGGGCACGGCATACCGCTATAAACAAGGTGCGGGCGAGGTTCAAGTTGATATTGACGCGCTGATGGCTTCGGGGAAAGAAGACCTTGCCGCCAATAAACAATTTTTGTTTGATCGCTATGATAATTGGGCGGATAACGGGGTTTTAACCGCGTTGATTATTCTGGTTTTTGGGCGGTTGTTGTTCGGCTGGATGGCCGATAGGTTTTATTTTTATCAATATAATAAATGGCGAGTCGATTGCAAAGCTGCCTCTGGTTTTGTTTTATCGCGGGTGATTGGGCTGTGCGTTATTATGGCGATGATTGTGCCGCTTATGATGTATCGCTCGACGCAGTTTGCCCCTGAAGCCCGTGATTGTGTGAAACAAAACCGCGCGGTGGCGGAGGGCGCGGATATTTCGTTTAAGGATAGATTTGATTGTCTTATTATCAGCGATTTTCCAACCTTGATATGGCTTGATCGCCCATCTGCGGTGACGTATCCGCGTAATGATGATGGCAGTCGTTATATGAAAGTAGAACCCCCGCGTGGCAACGCCAATAGCGTTAATTTGTTTAATTATAGCTCTACCATGATTGATATTAGTATTGGCTATCTTACCGCGTTTTATGGTGCGGCTTTTGATGTGGTAACGGGGCTGTTGCGCAATTTGCTATCCGCCTTGACCGCGATTTTTGTTGGCACGCCGTGGATAATTACCATGGGGGCATTGATTGCTATGTCCTATGTTTTTGCTGGACTGCGAACGACTATTTTTGTCAGTGCATCGCTGGGCTATCTGGCGTTGTTTGGCTTTTGGGCAATATCTATGGAAACATTATCGCTGGTTGCTGCCTCGGTTATTATTTGCGTTGTTGGCGGTCTGCCGATGGGGGTATGGGTTGGCAAATCATCGAGAGGACGGGCGTTATTAACCCCCGTTTTGGATATTATGCAAACGATACCGTCCTTTGTTTATCTTCTGCCCGCCATTGCGTTTTTCGGAATTGGCAAACCGCCTGGGATTTTGGCGACGGTGATTTTTGCTATGCCACCGATGGTGCGCCTTGTTGCACTGGGGATAGAGCATGTGCCAGAATCTACCAAAGAGGCGGCTTTGGCCTTCGGCGCGAATCCGCGTCAATTATTGATAAAAGTTGAATTGCCACTGGCGTTGCCCTCCATTATGGCTGGGGTGAATCAAGTGGTGATGATGTCATTGTCCATGGTCGTTGTGGCCGCGCTGATTGGCGCGGGCGGCTTGGGCGCAATTGTAACCAGAGCCTTGGCGCAGACCGACTCTGGTAAAGGAATCTTGGCTGGTATAGGCATTGCCTTGCTGGCTATGATGGTTGATCGGGTTTTGCAGAAAAGCACGAGCCGATGAATCTTAACACATATGCTCCCTTGCGGGTGCATATAACAACGGTGCGTACATTCTGTGCGCATATAACAACGGAGGGCAGTTAAACCTGCCCGATAAAAAAAAGGAGACTTAAGATGTTAAATCTTAAAACATTCATGGGGGCTACCGCGATTGCGGTCGTTACCAGTACAGGCGCATTTGCGCAAGGTGCGAAAATCACCATAGCATCCCCAGCTTGGACCGGGGCAACGGCCATTGGTCATATCATCAAAGCAATCATTGAAGGCCCTATGCAAGGTGAAGCAGAGGTCGTACAAGGTATGTCCGATAATGCGATTATCTTTGCTGGTATGGACAAAGGTGATGGCGGAGTCGATGTTCATCCTGATATTTGGATGCCAAATGATCAGGCGGACTGGGATAAATATGTTGATGGGGCGAACAGTGTTGCTGTTAATGAGCCTTATCTTGGCACGCAAGAAATGTTTGTGCCAGCATATCTATCCGACAAGGTGAAATCGTTTGACGATTTGAAACGCCCCGAAATTGCCGCGCTTTTTGATAAAGACGGCAATGGCAAGGGCGAATACTGGGCTGGTGACGCGGGCTGGACTTCCACGCAAATGTGGCAGATTAAATTCAAATCTTACGAGCTGAATGAGCTGTGGGAGCCTGAAATCGTCCCCGATGCAACCTTTAAGGCACAGCTGGAAGCCGCCTATAACAACCAAAATCCAATTTTGTTTTACTATTGGACTCCTGAATGGATTCATGCGTTTTATGATTTGGTTTCTTTGGGCGAACCACCGCATGTGGATGGCTGTCAAGTGTTGTTCTTGGACCAAGACGATTGGCTGGAAGCCTCTACCAATTCGTGCGCTGATTTGGATGCCAATGTCTATGTTGGCTATTCCAAGTCTTTGGAATCACGCAATCCTGCTGCGGCAAAAATGATGAAGAACATGAAACTGGATTTGGATACAGTCAATGGCTGGATTTTGAAGCTGGGCAAAGAAGACCTTGATCCACAGGATATGGCGGAACAATGGGTTGAAGAAAACATGGATATTGTCAATTCTTGGATTGACGGTTAAATCTTAACACATATGCTCCCTTGCGGGTGCATATAACAACGGTGCGTACATTCTGTGCGCATATAACAACGGAGGGCAGGAAACTGCTCGCCAAGAAAAGGAGACAGAGATGTCAAATATCAAAACAATCATTGGGGCCGCCGCTATCGCAGTTGTCACCAGTACAGGCGCATTCGCGCAAACAAAAATCACCATTGGTGCACCAGCTTGGACTGGTGCGGATGCTATTGGTGCTGTCATCAAGGCAATCATTGAAGGACCCTTACAGGGCGAAGCAGAGATTGTTCCGGGCATGACCGACGGCAATATCATCTTTGCTGGTATGGATAAGGGCGATGGCTCTGTCGATGTCCATCCCGATATTTGGATGCCAAACCAACAGGCAAACTGGGACGCGTATATTGAAGAGGGCTCATCTAACAGCGTAGCTGTCAATGACCCCTATCTTGGTACGCAAGAAATGTTTGTCCCTGCTTATATGGCGGACAAGGTGAAATCCATGGAAGATTTGAAAAACCCAGCCATCGCGGCTCTGTTTGACAAAGACGGCAATGGTAAGGGCGAATACTGGGCAGGTGATGCCAGTTGGACCTCTACCCAAATGTGGCAGATTAAGTTCAAAGGCTATGAATTGGGCGATTTGTGGGAAGCGGAAATCATCCCTGACGCGACTTTTAAAGCGCAATTGGAAGCCGCCTATAACAATCAAAAGCCAATCTTGTTCTACTACTGGACACCAGAATGGATTCATGCCTACTATGATTTGACTACCTTGGAAGAACCACCCCATGTTGAAGGGTGCCAAGAGCTGTTCTTGAAACAGGACGATTGGTTGGAGGCTTCCAGCTCAAACTGTGCGGATCTTGATGCGTCAGTTTATGTCGGCTATTCCAAGTCTTTGAACCAACGCAATCCTGCTGCGGCAAAAATGTTGCAAAACATCAAATTTGATTTGGATACAGTCAATGGCTGGATTTTGAAAATCGGCAAAGAAGGTTTGGATGCACAGGATGTTGCAGAAGAATGGGTTGAAGACAATATGGATTTGGTTAATTCTTGGATTAACGGCTAGTTCGTTTTTCCCCGTGATAAAAATAAAAGGGGGGCGTTTGCTCCCCTTTTTATGTTTAGGGGTTTAACCCCGTTCGCGATAAGGCGTGATATTATACTGCACGCGATAGCATTTGGAAAAATGCGAGGGCGAGGCAAACCCACACGCCAATGCCACATTTATCACCGTCATATCGGTTTGCATCAATAAATGCCGCGCCTTTTGCAAGCGCAATTCCATATAATACCGCTTTGGCGAACGGCTCAAATACCGCCGAAACAACCGTTCCAATTGACGGGTAGAAACACCGACCTGTTTTGCCAATAGGGACGGGGAAATCGGATCTTCTATATTGTTTTCCATCTTTTTCACCACATCCGCCAATTTTGGATGACGGACACCAATCCGCGTGGGGATAGATAGGCGTTGCCCATCTTTTTCGGTACGGGGGGAGTTGTAAATCAGCTGGTCAGAGACCCAATTCGCCGCATCCTGCCCGTGGTCACCCGCGATGATTTTCAAAAACAAATCAATAGAAGACGTCCCGCCCGCGCAAGTCAACCGCTTACCATCAATGACATAAACGCTCTTCTGCAAGTCAATTTCTGGAAAATCCTCCTCAAACGAATCGTGGTTTTCCCAGTGAATCGTACAGCGTTTTTCATCCAGCAACCCCGCCTTTGCCAGAGTATAGGCACCCGTGGAAATACCAGCAATTTTTATCCCCTTGCGCGATTCACGGCGCAACCAGTTTAACACGGCTTGGGTTGTGTTTCGTTTGATATTCAAGCCACCGCACACGACAATCGTATCATCGTGATGCACCTCATCTAAATTCATATCAGTCTTCATTTCAATCCCGTTAGAACCAGAAATTGAATCACCAGTTTCGACCGCGACAGACCACGAATAACTGGGCTTTTCGGTTGCCCGATTGCCTTGACGCAAGGATTCCACCGCACAGGTGAAACACGCCTGTGAGAACTCGTTTAACAGCAGAAAAACATAGTGTGCGGGCTTGTCCAAAGTATTTGCTTTCGGAGTTTGCATAGTTTGCCTAGCATTTTGTTTAATTTTAGTTTAAATATACCCTTTTTCACAATAAGTGAATAAGCGAAATGGATTTATTATGACAAAACAATGGCAAAAAACCGACTGGCGACAAAAACCACGGGTACAAATGCCCGATTATACCGATAAAGCCGCGTTATCGGCGGTGGAAAAACGGCTGGAAACCTATCCGCCGTTGGTTTTCGCCGGTGAAACGCAAAATTTGCGTAAGAAACTGGCGGAAGTTGCGGCGGGTCGCGGGTTTATTCTGCAAGGCGGGGATTGCGCCGAGAGCTTCAGCGAATTCAGCGCGGATTTGATTCGTGATACCTTTAAAGTCATGTTGCAAATGGCGGTGGTTTTGACTTTCGGGGCGCGTTTGCCTGTGGTGAAAATCGGGCGGGTTGCCGGGCAATTCGCCAAACCGCGTTCCAGTGATATGGAGATGAAAGACGGTGTGGAACTGCCCAGCTATCGCGGTGATATTATTAACGAGCTGGATTTCACGCCCGAATCGCGGATTCCCAACCCTCAGCATATGCTGACCGCCTATACCCAATCGGCGGCCTCAATAAACCTGCTGCGTGCGTTTTCGCAAGGCGGGTTTGCCGATGTTCATCGCGTGCATGAGTGGAATTTGGGTTTCGTCCGTGCTAAGGGTGCGGGTGGCAAGTATGAAAAACTGGCGGATAGGATTTCGGATGCTCTGGATTTTATGACGGCGGCTGGGGTGAATGCGGGTAACTCGCGGGCGTTGAAAACGGTGAATTTTTATACATCGCACGAGGCTTTACTGCTGGAATACGAACAGGCGTTATGTCGCCTTGATACCACCACAGGGGCGCAGATTGCTGGGTCTGGGCATATGCTCTGGATTGGCGATAGAACCCGCCAACCTGACGGGGCACATGTGAATTTTTGTGCAGGTGTGCAAAACCCGATTGGTTTGAAGTGTGGTCCGTCCATTGAAGGCGATGATTTAATCCGCCTGATTGACCGTTTGAATCCTGATAATGACGCGGGGCGTTTGACCCTGATTACTCGGTTTGGTGCGGGCTCTGTCGGCGATCATTTGCCTCGGTTAATTCGCCGAGTGGAGGCGGAAGGACGATGCGTGATTTGGACGTGCGATCCGATGCATGGCAATACGATAAAATCTTCTACGGGCTATAAAACCCGCCAATTCGCCAGTGTAATGCGCGAGGTTAGCGAATTCTTTGCCGTCCATTTGGCGGAAAATACCATCCCAGGGGGTGTGCATTTTGAAATGACAGGTAAGGATGTAACCGAATGTACGGGCGGGATTCGCGCGGTCACGGATGAGGATTTATCCTCACGTTATCACACCGCCTGCGACCCACGCCTGAATGCGTCCCAATCGTTAGAGCTGGCGTTCCTTGTGGCAGAGGAGCTGGAAAACCGCCGTGGTGATTTGCGTGATAAGCCTGCGTGATATGTGAATTTTATGGCAAACCAAGACCCCCAAAAGAACAGACGCGGACTGCTGGTGATTTTGTCTTCGCCCTCTGGCGCGGGGAAATCCACGCTATCGCGGAAATTATTGGCGTGGGATGATTCGTTGCGGTTTTCTGTATCGGCAACAACCCGCAAACCCCGTGCGGGGGAGATCCACGGCAAGGATTATTATTTTGAAACCCCGTCCAGTTTCAAAACTATGATAGAAACGGGCAAAATGCTGGAATACGCGCAGGTGTTTGGTCATTATTATGGCTCGCCCCGTGCGCCCGTGGAACACGCGATTGAGCAGGGCTATGATGTTTTGTTTGATGTAGATTGGCAGGGCGGGCAGCAAATCCGTCAATCGGCGCTGTCCAAAGATGTCGTGTCGGTGTTTATTTTGCCTCCGTCTATCAAAGCATTGGAATCGCGCCTTCATAGCCGTGGGCAGGATAGTGCCGAGGTTGTTGCTGCCCGAATGGCGCAATCTCATAGTGAAATAAGCCATTGGGCGGAATATGATTATGTTCTGGTGAATGATGATTTGGATGATTGTTTTGCCTCGCTTTGCACGATTTTGCGGGCGACTCGCCTGCGCCGAGATTCTCGCCCTGATTTAATAGGGCATGTGGCGCAATTAAATAAGGAGTTCAAAGGGTCATGATTTATGCTTTGGATGGTGAAGTGCCTTGTTTGCCCGACTCTGGGCGGTATTGGATTGCCCCGAATGCGGTGTTGGTTGGCAAGGTCAATGTGGCGGAGGGTGTTACCATCTGGTTCGGCGCGGTTTTACGCGGCGATAACGAGCCGATTAGTATTGGGGAAGGTACGAATATACAGGATAACTCTGTTTTGCATACGGATATGGGTTTCCCCTTGGTGATTGGTGCGGATTGCACGATTGGGCATAGGGCTATGTTGCATGGGTGCGTGATTGGCGCGGGTAGTTTAATTGGCATGGGCGCGATTATTTTAAACGGTGCGCAGATTGGCAAGGGGTGTTTGATTGGCGCGGGTGCGTTGGTGCCAGAGAATAAAGTGATAGCCGACGGGTCGGTGGTTTTGGGCAGTCCGGGGCGGGTTGTTCGCAGTGTAAATGACGCGGATAAAGCGCAGATGAAGGCAGGGGCGGTGCATTACCGTGATAATATCGGGCGGTATCGCGGGGGATTAGTGGTTAATGATGAATTGTGAATTATGAATGGTGAATTGGGTTTTGTGGCGAATTTCTTTCCTAAAATAACGAACGCTTAGTTATTTAATAACCTAAAATAACGAACTCCAATTATTTTAAATAACGAATAACAAGAACAACCAATAATTCACCATTCATAATTCATAATTCACCATTCAAACCCCAGAGCCAATTCTGACGGCGGGCGACCGCACGACCAAGCATATTTGGCGCGATCAGCCCCGCCGTAGCCAAAGGCCACCCCGCTAAAAAACCAACAGGGGGGGTGCGGTGAAACATCGCCATATTGCGCCTTGATGCTTTTTGCACGCGGCTGACCCGTGCAATTCGCGCCGTATAATACTGCGTGAAAGCCGTATCATAACCCCCGCCTCCTTGCAAATTCTGTGCCAAAACCCACGCCGATTCTATCGTTTGGCACGCGCCTTGGGCAAAGGACGGCAGCATAGGATGACAGGCATCGCCCAGCAAAACCGCTCGCCCCGCATGCCAGCGAGCCATCGGTTTCGCGTCATAAAGCGGCCATAAATCCACCGCCCCAGCCACGTTCAAAACCCCACGAATACTGCCATGCCAATCGGCAAATACCGTCTTTATATCCGCATCCATATCGGTTATTCCAACGAAATTAACCACCCGACCGCCGTCAATCCTGCTGGTCACCGCGTGCTGCCCTCGCCCCAGCCAGATGCACCCGCTATCGGGCGGAGGGGTCGCCAAATCGGCGATTGGCACAACCGCCCGCCACGCTCCACAGGGGTTTTTCTGCAAGAACCCAGCTTCGGTATCAGCAAAAATCTGCCTACGCACGGCGGAATGCACCCCATCCGCGCCAATTAAAATATCACCGCATAGCCGCTCGCCGTTTTGCAAAATAGCGGTTATGGACTCCGCCGATTGCTCCACCCCGTGCAGTGCGGAATTAAACCGAATCGTGCCGAGCCCCGCGGACAAAACTTTTATCAAAGCACCGCGTTGAATTTGAATATAATCGGCGGGCGGGGGATTATTCACAGGAGTTTTCACAGCAGGATTCACAGGATTATTCACCCGAATCCGCATCCGCAAACCCCCCGTCTTGCCATCACGTAAATCCAGCGATTCGGGATAAAACGCACACGCTTGCAAATCCGCCAACACCCCCATCCGCGCCAACACCCGCATCCCATTGGGCGCGATTTGCAAACCCGTTTCACCACCCCGCAGACTCGGCTCTTTTTCCAAGACCTCCACCTGCCAACCCGCGTTTTTAAGACACAAACCCGCGACCAAACCGCCAATCCCCGCCCCTGCAATAATGGCTTTCATCGGCACAGCATCCCTGAATCACCACGCATTATAACCGCCATCCACGTTGATAAATTGCCCAGTCATATGCCCCGCACTATCGCTTGCCAAGAACAACGCGACATCGGCGATTTCATCGGGTTGCGCCATTCTGTCTTGCATAATAAGCGGGCGAATACGGTCTTGGAAAACCTGCGAATGGTCGTTAAAAACCGCCCCTGGAGCCAAAGTATTAACGGTTGCGTTTTGCTTGCGCCAATAGCTCGCCAACCAGAGCGTCAATCCATGAATCCCAGCTTTGCTCGCCTGATAAGCGATAAAATTCTTAAACGGCAAGCCGTCATAAATATCGTGATGCGGAGCGCGAAGGGCGTACATAGAGGCGATATTAATCAACCCAATCGGCCATTTGCCGATGATTTGGCGTTCAATCTCTCGCGCCACAATAAACGCGCCCGTTAGATTAACATTAAGCGTTTTATTCCAAGACTCCAACGTTGTATTGGCAAGGTCGGGGAAATCCTGTCCCTCTGCCATCAGCATTTCACCGGTGATAGAGGCATTGTTGAAAAACACATTCGGGCGATGACCGTCCTCCAAGATTTTTCCTATCGTTTGTGCAACCGCATCCTCGTTCGATACATCCATGGGGTAGAGGTGAAATCCCTCGGTCTTGCCGAAGGTTTCGCGCAGTGCCGTCAGCCTCTGTCCTACCAGTTCTGATGCGATAACCTGTGCGCCCGCCGCCAGCATGCGCCGCACATAGGTTCGCCCCAAAATCCCACCACTGCCCGTTAGGAAAATGGTTTTGCCTGTTAGGGTTTGTGGGGTTTGTGTTTTTTCTGTCATTCTTCTGCTCCTATTTTGCCGTTTTTTATCAAGTAATCTACATAGTCAAAATCCGCCATACTATCAATATCATAGCACCTCTGTGCGGTCATTAAATAGGGCAACACTCGCCCATCATATAAAAAAGACGCAACATTCAAATAGGACGGGCTGACCACATAAATACTGGCCGCATGTTCATAAACCACAGGTGCATCTTGGCGGGCAACAACCGCGTGGGGCAAGGGTTTGCTGACATGCAACGCACCCGTTTCATCAGGCTCTACCAGATTAAAATACGGGTTTTTACGGGCAATCGTGCAAGACATCACCATATCGGGGGTTTCGCGTTCAAACAAATTGAGTGCGTTCGTTATATCCGCCTGCCGACGCAGGGGCGCGGTTGCATCCAAATCAAGGAATATATCAGGGGCGAGTCCCAGCCCAACCGTTTTCTGCAAGGAATCACGCCAAACATCCCATTTGGACGCACCATCGGTTGCCAAAGCGGCCGCCCGTAATCCAATATCCAGCGCACCTTGCGCCCGCGCGAATTGATACATATCGGGGCAATCGGTTGAGACTATAATTTCATCCACACGCGGGTGTTCGCGTAATTGATCCAGCGACCATTGCAATAACGGCTTGCCGTCCAGCATCCGCATGTTCTTACCCGCCAAGCCCTTTGACCCACCACGCACCCCAATATGCCCAATAATCATAACGCATCCCCCCTGCAAAGAGGCGCGGCAATCGTGCCAATAAAATCACGGTTTTGATAGGCGGTGCAAATCATCATATTGCTGTTATGGCAAGCTGGCAGGCTAGGTGCAAGGCGGTTTTGTGGGTTTTGCCCCCGTGATACCGCAATAAAATCGGCTATCGCGGTTTGAAACATCTTTTGGCGGTCTATTGCGTAATCTGCCCGCTCCCCATTATGAATAAACTCCCCATTGATAAAATCAAAATCAATGGTCTGGTCGCGCCCCCACATCTGCAAACGGCGGGTGGATTGGGGCGATAGATAATCCATAGCAACCACACCCTGCGCGGATTGGGAGTGCAAAGCGATTTCGGTGCTAACATCGGTTTTGGCAAAATCGGGGGCATCAAGGCAACGGACGGATGACAACCGCAAATCGGGCAGCAGCAGGGTGATGATATCAATCTCATGACATAAATCCAGCAGGACTCCGCCCCCATCGGGCTGCGCGGCATAGCTGTTTTTTATTGACCAATCTTTGCGCCACTGATGGACATCATGCCCTATTGTCAGGGTAAATCGGTAAATATCGGATAAATCCATTTGCGCCAAGGCCTGCACTGCGGGATGATACCGCATCATAAAACCCGCGAAACAAGTATTGGCAAGGTCGCCCAAAACCGCATGAATGGCGGTTAAATCTTTGGCGGTATAGGCGATCGGTTTTTCAATATAAATCGGCAGGTTGGCGTTTGCCAATATCTCAATAATCGGCAGGCGGATTTGGCTGGCGGTGCATAAAAACGCGGCTTCAAATTGTGTGGTTTTAATCGCGTCTGCCACGCCTTGCACGCCATTTTCACGAAAGGACAGAGCCGTGCTGGACTCGCCCAAGGCGGATAAATTCGCCGCGTGTCGTTGCCCGATTGCCCCTGTTCCTATGATAAGAAAGCTCATTTTGCCGTGTTCCTCGCGATAAGATTTGGCAGAGCCTCCAGCGTTCGCCGCGTTGCCCCCGCGTGGGTTTTGTAAAACATATTGGCGCGTTTGGCAAATCCGTTTTGCTCGGTTTTGGAATAAAGGGTGTCCCATATTTTATCCGCCAAATCATCGGCAGTATCAGTGGTCAGCAAAACCCCCGCGGCAATAGCCTCTTGCGCAGGGTATTCAATCGTCCAAATCTGCGGTCCTGTGATAACGGGTTTTTTCAATGCAAGCGGTTCAATTATATTGTGCGCACCCTTGGGGGTGAAACCCCCGCCAACGACCACGGCGTTTGATAAGGCAAGATAGAAATACATTTCATTCAGCGAATCTCCCAGCAAAATATCCGTGGTATTTAATGCGTTTTTATTTTTGGCAACTAGGGTTTTATTGAAGATTTTGGAACGTAATAATACGGTTTGCCCTGCTTGTTTTAACATATCCGCGACCTCGGCAAATCGTTGCGGGGCGCGGGGGACATAGATGATTAACGGGCGGGGTGCGCCGTTTTTATCGGCGCGGGCTTGCAGGGTTTTTATGGCTTGCAGGTAGAGCGAATCCTCGCCCAAAACCGCGCTGGCTATGCAAAGCGTAGGGCGGTTTATTCTGGCATTATCGGCGGCTTTTATTAAAGTCGCGGGGATGGGTTGGTCGAATCGTAGCTCGCCCGTTATGGCGATATTTTTCGCGCCAAGGGCGGCAAACCGCGTGGCTTGGGTTTGGGATTTCACCAGATAACCCGCGAACCCCGCGGCTATTTTTCCCCGCAATCCGTGTTTATCACGGGTGAAACTTTTCTGCGGATATTGGGCGTTGCACATAAATAATGGCACGCTTGCGGTGCGGGCGGATGCTATCATTCGTGGCCAAATTTCAATCTCCATCACCAGCCCAAATTGCGGTTGGAAGGTGCGGAAAAACCGCCGATAGACCCAAGCGAATTCAAACGGGATATACAGGCAAACCACCGTGCCATTCGCCACAGCATCGGGGAAAAGACTCTGGGTAGTCCGTCGCCCCGCGGGGGTAAAATGGGTGATAACAACGCGGTTGCCCGTGGTTAAAAAATCGGTGATAAGGGCGGTGGCAGAGCGCACTTCGCCCATGGAAACCGCGTGTATCCAAACGGTTTTTTTATGCTTAAAAACCCCGTGCGAAACCCCCGAATAAAACCCAAATCGCTCGCCCAACCAACGGCGATAATCTGCCTCTGCCCAGCCGCGATAAAACAGATAGCCAATGACAAAGGGCAGAGCCACCGCCCACAACCCCGACCATAAAAATAAAAAAACACGTGGATTGCTCAATCGTCAAACACCTTTTGCAGGGAACGTTGCCAGAATTCGGGGTCTTGCAACACGCGCAAAAACGCCCCCGCGCTGTCGCCTTTGCCAAATTCGGTATCGCGTGGCCAATCGCGCCCCCAATCCTTCGCCAGAAATTCCGCGATAATATCGCCCGCGTCAGCAGGGCAATTCACGATAGAATCCGCCTGTGCGCGGTTGGTTTGGCGAGTGCCGATATTCAGGCTGGGGATGCCCAAAAACGGGGCTTCACGCACCCCAGCAGAGCTATTGCCAATCAGGGCTTTCGCGTGGCGTAGCAGTTCGGAAAAATAGGCAAACCGCATGGAGGGAATCGTGCGAAATTGGGCTTTCGGCAAACCCTCCAAAACCGCAAAAATCGCGGCAGAGCCAGGATCATTATTCGGTAAAATCACCACAAAATTACGCCCCGATAACCGCAGGGCATTAAATAAATCCCGTGCTTGGTCGCCGATAGTATCCTGCTCGGACGTGACAGGGTGAAAAATAACAATCCCATAATCATCAAATTTAATATCGTAATAGTCCAGAACTTCCGCCAAATTGAGCCCCGTGGGTGCGCTATGGCTATCCAATTCGGGTGAGCCGATAACGCGAATCGCACCCGTTGTTTCCCCCAACGCCCGCACCCGATTGGCGGCGGATTGAGAGCTGACAAAATGGTCAGAAGCCAGCTTTGTATTGCAATGGCGAAAGATTTCATCAATAGTGCCAGAGACTTCGCCACCCTCAATATGCGCACAACGGATGTAGTTCGTGGCGCAAACCAGCGAACACGCCAGAGCCTCTATCCTATCGCCATGGACGACAACAAGGTCGGGTTTATGCGTACGGCAATAATCGGAAAAACCAGTGATGGTGCGGGCAAGGATGGTATCCAGCGGGTCGTCTTCGGCTTGGTTTTCAAAATCAAAAATGGCAACGCCCGTGGTTTTATGCACCTCGTTTCTGGTCAATCCATACCGTGCCATTTGATGCATGCCCGTGGTGAAAAAACTAATGCGAAATCCAGCGTCTCGCAGGGTAATCGCAAGCGGTTCAATCTTGCCAAAATCGGCGCGAGTCCCCGTGACCATGACGATATGTTTATTATTTTCCATCAATAAAATCCGACCATTTTAATTGCTGATTATAGGTGACGGCGGATTTTAATACCCGCCCCAAAACCGCATCAAACTCAAACCCCGCGATATCGCCCGTCCCCGGTCTTCGCGCCCAAATATCGCCTGCCGTAATAACATGCCCCGCAGGTAAATCTTTATCGGCAACAATAGAGCCTCTGGCAAAGCGATAAACCGATTCCTCTGGTTCGGTACGTTGTTTTTTATTATGCAGGGCAATGTGAATATCCCGCGATTTTTTAATCAAATGTGCCAATTCCGCAGGGTCCATAGAGCAAATAATATCGGGGCCAACCCGCTCCATCGTGTCCGTATAATGCCGTTCAATAATTGCCGCACCACGCCCGACCGCCGCCAGAGCCATCTCTGGCCCAATACTATGGTCAGAAAACCCGATAACGGCACGGGGAAAGGCGGCTCGCAAATCATCAATCCCTTGCAGGGATACGATTTCAGGCGGGCTAGGGTACAGATTGGTGCATTCCAGCAGAGCATATTGCACCCCCGCGTTATCCAAAACCTCCACCGATTTGCGCATCGTTTCAATCGTTTGCATGCCAGAGGACATGATAATAGGCTTGCCAAACGCCGCGATATGACGAATTAAAGGCAGGTTATCAGCCTCGCCAGAGCCTATTTTAAAGGCAGGAACGCCTATATCATTTAAAAAATCCGCCGCACTGCGGGAAAACGGAGTGGATATGTAAATCATGCCCAGCGATTCGGTATATGTTTTAAGCGCGATTTCATCGTCCATAGACAGGGCGCATTTCTCCATAACCTCCCAAATTGAGCAATCCGCGTTGGGGGGAAAGATGGTTTTCGCTTCATCGGTCATTTCATCGGCGACAAAATGGGTTTGATGCTTGATGATTTCACAGCCCGCTTTGGCCGCCAGCGCGACCATGGATTTTGCCGTGGCAAGGCACCCGCCATGATTAATGCCGATTTCAGCAATAATAAGCGGGGGGGCGGTTTGCGATATCTCGCGGTTTTTAATGGTTATGTTCGGTTTCATACCGCGCAGTCTAGCCGTAATTGCGTGAAATATCAAATGGTTTTTTATCGGGGTTTTCCGTGCCTTGACGCGGGGTGGTTTTGGCGGTAAGAGGGGGGTGAATAACCGCAACCCCCCGTAAGTTTTGAAAGCACACCCGATGAAAAGCAAAATGATTATTGCCTTGGCGATTTCGTGTTTAATTCTTTTTGTCGGGGGGATTATTCCCGCGCTTATCGTGCTGGGGATTTTATGTGCGTTGTTAGTCATGGCGAAAATCGCCCCAAAGGATGATTTGGAACTTGCCTTGAAAGCGTTGGAACGCGATGATTATGAGGCGGCGTTGAAGGGGCTTTATCCCCTTGCCGAACAGGGCGATGCAACCGCCCAATTTCATCTGGCGGGGATGTATGGATTGGGGCAGGGTGTGGCGCAGGATTATGTCTGCGCCTATATGTGGTATAATTTGGCGGTATTAAATGGCAGTGCGGATGGTGTGGCGGTCAGGGATGAGCTGGCGAAAGTCATGACGGACGAGCAAATTATGGACGCACGGCGGTTATCAATGTCGCTATCCATAGGCGCAGAACAATAGGAAACCCCGTGATACCCGAACTTGGACACTTTGCCTTAATAATTGCGCTGGCACTGGCGATTGTGCAGGGCGTTGCCCCGTTTATCACCGCCCGCAGGGCAGGCGTATCCATAACCCGCACCTGCGCCATCACCCAAGCCCTGCTTATCACCGCCGCCTTTGCCGCGTTAATGCACGGCTTTATCACCAGCGATTTCAGCCTTTACAATGTCGCCGCGAACTCCCATTCCTCCAAACCGATGATTTACAAAATCGCGGCAACTTGGGGCAGCCATGAGGGTTCATTATTGCTCTGGGTGCTTATTTTAGCGATATTCGGCGCGGGGGTAGCCCTCCGCACCCGCGCAACCCCCGATTTCACCGCCCGCGTTTTATCCGTGCAAGCGTGGATAACAACCGCCTTTTTATTATTTTTATTGCTGGGTTCTAACCCGTTTTTACGGCTAGACCCCGCGCCGATTGACGGCAACGATTTAAACCCTTTATTGCAAGATATCGGGCTGGTTTTACACCCGCCATTATTATATTTGGGCTATGTCGGATTTTCAATCGTGTTTTCTTTCGCCATAGCCGCTCTGCTGGACGGGCGGATTGACGCGGGCTGGGCGCGGATGGTGCGCCCGTGGATTTTAATCGCGTGGGTGTGTTTGACGGCTGGCATCTCGCTGGGTAGTTGGTGGGCGTATTATGAGCTGGGGTGGGGCGGCTGGTGGTTCTGGGATCCCGTGGAAAACGTATCATTCATGCCGTGGTTATTGGGCACGGCTCTGCTGCATTCTGCGATAGTCATGGAGCGACGCGATGCGTTCCGTGCATGGACTTTATTGTTGGCGATATTAACGTTTTCGCTGTCGTTATTCGGCACTTTTATCGTGCGATCGGGCGTTTTAACCTCCGTGCATGCCTTTGCGTTAGACCCCGAAAGGGGCGTTTATTTACTGGCTTTAATGGGTTTTGCCACGGGTGGGGCGTTAATTTTATTCGCCATCCGTGCGCCGTTATTAACCCAAAGCGGAGTCTTTGCCCCGATAAGCCGAGAAACGGGTTTAATGCTGAATAATTTGTTTTTAATGACCGCCACTTTGACCGTGTTTTTCGGCACGGTTTATCCGTTGGTTTTAGATGCTGTGGTTGGGGAAAAAATCTCCGTAGGGCCGCCGTTTTTTAATAAAAGTTTTGTGCCGATTTGTTTGCCATTAATTATTTTAATGGGGATTGGGCCGTTTTTATCATGGAAACGGGCGGATATGGGGGCGGTATTGGCGCGGTTAAAAGGCGTGTTTTTCCTGTCTGTTATCGCGGTTTTGGCTTTGTGGTATTGGCGCACCGAAGGGCCGCTTTTGGCGGTGTTATCCATGGGCGCGGGGGTGTGGTTGTTCTTTGCCACCTGCGCGGAGTTCGCGCGAAAAGTCCGCCTGTTTGACGGGGATTTCGCGGGCTTGGGCGGGCGGATGCGCAGGTTGCCTCGCGCCGCTTATGGGATGAGTTTGGCGCATTTGGGCATGGCGATTTGCATTTTTGGCTTTGTCGGATCAAGTGCGTGGAAACAGGACGCAACCGTTTTCGCCGATGATAGCGTGCGTTTGGCGGGGTTTGAGCTGCGTATGACGGGGCTGGTGGAATCCCGTGCCTATAATTATATCAGCCAAACTGGGACGGTGGATGTTTATAAAAACGGCGTGCGGGTTACGGTTTTATATCCCGAACGGCGGTTTTATTTGGTGGCGGAATCGACGACCACGGAGTCCGATATTTATCAGCATATATTGGGGGATTTATATGTGTCTATAAGTGAATCTTCTGGCACACAGAGCCGATGGATTTTGCGTGTGTCCTATCATCCTCTGGTGAATTTTATTTGGTTTGGGGCGGGGATTTTGGTGCTGGGCGGGCTGGTATCGCTGGGCGATAGACGGTTGCGAATTGGCGCACCTGCGGGTAAAAGAAAAGACAAAATAAAAGGAGCAAAGTCATGAGGATTGCGGTTTTTTGTATCCCCATTGCGGTGGTTTTTATTCTGGTCGGGGTGCTGTTTTGGGCGTTGAATGGGGGCAGAGACCCCAGCATTGTGCCCTCCGTTATGGTTGGCAAACCCGTGCCTATGTTTGATTTGGTTGGGTTTAATCTTGAGGAAATTGGCGGGCAGGGTGAGGGCTTGAGTAAGGGCTTAAATTCGGGCGATTTTTTAATTAAAAATAATACGCAAAATAATATAAATAATAATATTCAGGTTTTGAATTTCTTTGCCTCTTGGTGTGTGCCGTGTCGCGCGGAACATGGGCAACTTGTTCTGCTGGCAGAGCAATATGGCTTTATTCTTTACGGTATAAATTACAAGGACAAGGTGGCGGACGCGAGGGCTTGGCTGGCGGAACTCGGCAACCCTTATGACAAAATCGGCGTGGATATCGATGGGCGTGTTGCGATTGATTTTGGGCTTACGGGCGTGCCAGAGACCTTTATTATCAACGCCAAAGGCGTTATCCTGCACCATCATCGCGGACCAATAGTTGGGCAAACGGCGGTAGGGAATTTTAGGCGGGCGTTGGTCGCCGCCTTTAAATCCGCCCAAGATCAAGTGGAGCAAAAGTAATGAAAATTTCGGTGAGAATTTTAGGGAAAATAATAAATAATAAA
Source organism: uncultured Amylibacter sp. (assembly GCA_959347425.1). The sequence goes on from OY365741.1 coordinate 1,842,106, forward strand.
TTATTTTTTGCATTTTTAATCTGCGTATTTTGCGCCAGCTTAACGAACATATCCCTTGCCGTAGAACCAGATGAGATTTTATCGGACGCGGGATTGGAGGCTCGCGCCCGTGCTTTATCGGCTAACCTGCGATGCACGGTTTGCCAGAATGAATCGATAGATTCCTCGGGTGCGTCCTTGGCAAAAGACCTGCGGGTTTTAGTACGCACGCGGTTGCTTGCGGGCGATAGCGACCAGCAGGTTTATGATTATATAGTCGCGCGGTACGGTGCCTATGTGCTGTTTTCCCCGCCGTTAAATCGGGCGACTTTGGCGTTATGGGCAATGCCTTTTGTGGTTTTATTGGCGGGTTTGGGCGCGGTTTTTATGTATCTCCGCCGCCGTGTGGGACAGCAGGTTGCGCCCCTAACCGCCCGTGAAGAAAAGGCTTTGGCGGAAATAATAAAGGATGCAGAAAAATGATTTTTATGATGATTTTAATACTTGGCTTTGTTATGGTTGCATTGGTTTTGGCGGTGCGGGGGGCGGGGATGCGCCCGATTGCGCCCTCTCGCAAAGACCACATGTTGGGTATTTATCAAGACCAAATGATGGAAATTGACCGCGACCTTAACATCGGTTTGATTGATGCACAGGCGGCCATTTCGGCAAAGATTGAAATCAAACGCAGGATGCTTGCGGTGAAAGAACAAACCAGCGGGCAGGGGGGGCTTGCCACTGCCCCCGCGTTAATTTTTATCGTTTTGTTTATTCCTGTTTTTGCCTTTGGCATGTATTTTCAAATCGGCGCACCGCAGATTCCCAGCCAACCGATAGCCAGCAGGCAAGCCGAAATCGCCCAGCTCACCGCCATTACGCAGAGTGCGGGGCGATTGCAAGCCAGCCTTGAATCCGCCCCCGATGGTGGGGATATTAAGGACTGGTTGCTTTTGGCGCAGATCTATACCAGCTTGGGTGATTATGGGTTGGTGGCGAGGGCTTTGGACGCGGTTGTAAAGGGGTTTGAAAGGGGGTTTGAAAACTTTGAAAACAGCGAATTTGGAGCGGATATTACCGATAAAGCACGGGCGCAAATCCTCGCCAATTATGCGGAGGCTTTGATTCGCAGTACCGATGGTGGTGTTTCAAATAAAGCAAAACAAGCCTTAAACGCGGCGATAGAATTTGACCCCAATAATACCAAGGCTTTGCATTATTTAAATAATTTAAATAATTAACGCGCCTTCGCCAAAGCCTCCAACACCGCCTCTGGTGTTAGAATTTCAGACAGCACAATTCCCCGTGGCGCACCTTTGCCATAAACGATATTAAACGGAATGCCCGCCCGACCATGCGTTTGCAAATAAGCCAAAATATCCGCGTCAGGGCGCGTCCAATCCGCCTTTAATATGGAAACTCCGCTTTGTTGCAAGGCGGCTTTCACATCGGTTTTATTCAACACCAGCCGTTTATTCGCTTGGCAACTTAAACACCAATCGGCGGTCACATCAACAAATACAACCTGCCCATCGGCAACCAATGGGGCTATGTCTTCATAGGCAAATTCCTGCCAATCCAACGCGCCCGCAGCCGCCTCGCCACGCGGGGCAACCCCATCCACCGATAAAAACGCGGGCAACATAACCGCCACAATCAACGGCGCAAAGCCCAAAGCCCAACCGCGCCGATTATACAAAATCTGCCCCAACCCCAACGCACACAGGGCAAACACACCCAGCGCGGCATACAGGCTATGCACCGCCATTAAAACCGACCCCAGCCACAGGGCGGTCAGCAATAAAAACCCGCCCAAGATATATTTCACCCAAACCATCCACGGACCGGGTTTTGGCAAGGCTTTTATAACCGATGGCACAATGGCTATCACGATATAAGGCATAGCCAACCCCGCCCCAAGAGCCGTGAAAATCACCATAATATCCAGTGCAGACCCGCTCAATGCAAAGGCCACTGCCGTTCCCAAAAACGGCGCAGAGCAAGGTGTAGCCAACAGCGCCGCAAACATCCCCGTTGCGAAATCGCCAGCCAGCCCGCGTGTTTTATTATTCGCCATTTGCGTGTTTAACGTATGCGGAAGGTTAATGTGAAACAAGCCAAACAAATTGGCAGAAAAGCCCAAAATAACCAGAATAAGAAACGCCAGAAAATACGGATTTTGAAATTGTATGCCCCAACCGATGGAATAACCCAGCGTTTTCAGCCCAATCAATCCCACTGCCAAAAGCCACATAAACGCCATAACCCCAAGCGCACAGGCGATAAAACTAACGCGAATACGGGGTAGGGATTTATCCTGTGCGGATAAGGCGGAGGCCAATTTTATTGATAAAACGGGCAAAACACAGGGCATGATGTTTAGGATAAGCCCGCCCAGCAGGGCAAACAGGCTCATCCATAAAATCGTTGTGAGATTGATTCCATTGCCCGTAATCAGGGTTGGCGTGATTTTCACACCCGCATCAAAACTGGCACTTATGATATTATCCACCAGAGTCAAACGCAAATCATTCGGCTCGCCGTCTTCTTTTAATTGCGGGAAAACCGCGACCAGCCGTTTGCGATTATTGGAAAAAACCAATGATGGCGGGTCAAAGGTACTACTGCCCAATTCGGCAAAAACATCAGGGTTTTGCATAGGCTCTTCGGACAGGAACTCGGCAATATAACGATAGTTATCCGCGTCAAAATTCACCGCAGCAAGGCGGATTTCGGTTTCATCATTCAGGGGGGGGACTCGCGCCGCCGCCTCAGCAATTTGCAGGGCGGACTCCGCGTCAATCGAGCCGTTATTGCCGACCGTATCCATGGCTATGGATTTGTTAAAATCCAACCTTAAATTAAAAATTTCAGGAATACACACGTCCGAACAGACCAGCAATTCTACCTGTGCATGCAGGGAAGTCGGCGCACCCGCCTCTGCCAAACTGACATGCAGGGGAAATGTCACCGAATGGGAATAGCCATAGTTTTCAATATCAAAGGCGCGGAATCGTTCGGGCGCAGGCCATTGGAACTCCACATCGGCAAGGTTTTCCGAATCATGCCAATAAATCACGGGTGCCAATCCAGCCTGTCCAGGGGTGCGCCAATAGGTTTTCCAACCCTCCTGCAAATCAATTTTTAATGCCACGGATAGGGTGGTTTGTTCGGGTTCTATCGTGTTTTGCGCACTGATGAGCCGTGCTGATAAGGCGAAAGATTCATAGGGCTCGGACTGCTCTGCCGTGGCGATGGCAGGCGTGATAATCGGCGCGATGGCAAGCAAAACCAGCCAAATAAGGCGAATAATGGGGGTTTTCACAAGATGTTTCATGGCGATGGACACTCTCTATTCATGCGTTTTCAGGGTGGATTTACCTATATTTATTATATTTTCACCCTAATTGGCAAGACTTTAATTCTCTCTTTTTAACACATTCGTGTGTAGCACACAATAAACCCTTGCTATTTCACCCGCAATAGTGTTTTATCAAGGTTCAAATTACACCTAGATAAAAGGATTAGGTATCATGAGCACTTTCATAAAAAAATGTTTTAGGGGTTTGTCTGTATTGGTTTTGGCTGTCGGCCTGCCTCTGCCCTTGTTCGCACAGACTATATTAACCGATATTACTGCCGAGCAGATTAAAAAACTAGCGATAGAGGCGATTTTGGAAAACCCAGAAATCATCCAACAGGCAGAACAGGTTTTGCGGATTCGCCAAGAACAGCGCGAGGCAGAAGCGCGGGTAGAGGGTTTGGCGATCTATGGTGACGAAATTATCGCGGGCAATGATGCCGTGGTTTTGGGCAATCCGGATGGCGATGTGACTCTGGTAGAATTCTTTGATTATAATTGCGGGTTTTGCAAGCGGGCAGGGCCAGTTGTAAAGGCGTTATTGGCAGAGGATGAAAATCTGCGGGTGGTTTTGCGCGAATATCCAATTTTGAACGAGGTATCTTATACCGCGGCACGGGCGGCTCTGGCGGCGGCGGAGCAGGGCAAATATCAGGAATTTCACGAGCAAATTATGGCGTTTCCGCGTATTAGTGAGGCTTCTATTTACCAATTGGCAGAGACTATGGGTTTGGATGTTGCCCTGTTAAAGGTTGATATGGCAGGGGAAAAGGTTGCGGGGCATCTTAATCGGACACGTCAATATACCAGTGCTTTGGCTATTAACGGCACACCCGCGTTTATTCTGGGTGGTAAGGTGATAGCGGGGTTTTTACCGTTAGAGCAGATGCGTGAGCGAATTCGCCAAGCGCGCGAAGGGCAAGCGATCGAAGGGCAGTCACCCGAAGGGTCGTGATTTTGCCTAGGATAATATGAATAGTAAAGGGCGATGGCGTGGCTGTCGCCCTTTTTTTATTCTTACCGCCCTTTCCACACAGGGTCGCGTTTTTCGGCAAAGGCGCGTGCGCCCTCGCGTTGGTCTTCGGATTGATACAAAGTCTCCACCGTTTCAAACTGGCTTTTGGTGATTTTATTCATCGCATCTTGGAAATTCATAGTCTCTGCCGCGCGGACAACCTGTTTAATCGCGGCATAAACCAAGGGCGGACCACTGGCAATGACCTCTGCCAACGCCCGCGCTTCCTTCATCAAATCCGCACCCGCAACCAGCCGATTTATCAGCCCCCAACGGGCACATTCTTCGGCATCCAACCACCGCCCAGTCAGCAGCATTTCCATAGCGATATGATAGGGAATCCGCTTTGGCAGTTTTATCGTGGCGGCATCCGCCAGCGTCCCCGAGCGAATCTCTGGCAAGGCGAAAGTCGCGTGATTCGCCGCCAAAATAATATCCGCAGACAGGGCGAATTCCAGCCCTCCCCCGCAACAAATCCCATTGACCGCCGCGATAATAGGCTTGTTCATTCCGCGCAATTCCTGCAATCCGCCGAACCCGCCAATACCATAGTCGCCATCCACGGCATCGCCCGAATTGGCTGCCTTTAAATCCCACCCCGCGCAGAAAAACTTTTCCCCCGCGCCAGTGATAATTGCCACACGCAAGGCATCATCATCGCGGAAATCGCGGAACACTTCGCCCATAAGTCGGCTGGTTTTCAAATCGATAGCGTTGGCTTTTGGGCGGTTTAATGTCACCTCTAATATCGCGCCTGTGCGCTTTGTTATGATGGGGGATTCGGTCATTTTGTGGCTCCTTTTTTATTAGTTTTATCATTTATTATCGGCATTGGCAACGATTAAAGCATCGGCGCAAATCGCCGTTGTTGGCGTGCAGATTAACGGGTTTATTTCGGCCTCTTGCACCGTGCCGTGGTGGGCAAGGACGTAATTTTGCAGGGCGCAAATCGCGTCCAAAATAGCGGTTTCATCCGCGCCAACCGCGCCACGCCAACCCGCCAGAATCGGGGCGCATTTCAGGGTTTTTAACGCCGAGGCAAGGGTTTGCCGCGATGCGGGGATAAGACAAGTGCAGGTATCGGCCAGCAGTTCGGTCAAAGTTCCACCCGCGCCGATGGTCAGGACATAGCCGTGGGCAGGGTCGCAAACAACCCCGACCAGCAGCTCGGTCACGCCATCCGTAATCATCTGTTCCACAAGGAAAATATCGGTGTTCATTTGTTCCGCAGCGGTTTGCACGGAGGCGGGGGTTTGCAGGTTTAGAACGACCGCGTTCGCCTCGGTCTTATGGGCGAATCCTTGCCCTTTTAATACAACAGGAAAGCCGATTTGCTCGGCGATAACGCCTGCCTCCGTGGGGCTATGCGCGATTTTGGATGCGGGGATGGGCATGCCGTGTTTGTGCAGGATTTCTTTGGCGGTATGTTCTGGCAAAACAACAGGATTAACGGGGGCGATGGGCTTTAACAGGGGGGCGGGCGCGTCCTCCGCACGATATTGCCCGATGAAAATACCGGCTTTTATTGCGACCATCGCGCCCTCAATCCCGCCAATCGCCAAGATGTTTTTGGACATGAGTTCGCGCACCAAATCCTCTGGCATTGTGTCGCTTAAAGTACTGACAATCGCCATGGGAATACCCGTTGCTCGCGCGGTATTTTCCACGCATGGGATGATATCCAGCCAGTCATCGGGGGCGCATCGGTCATCACGGGGAATGTCCAGAATGACTAGCCCTAGTGCTAAATCGGGGGCCAAATCCGCCCCCATCATGGCGGTAAAAGTCCGCGTCATAGCCCCAGTATCCCCCCAAATATACGTGTGATAATCCAGAGGATTCGCCAACCGCACCAACGGTCCCAACGCATCACGCAAGGCGGTTTCCTGCGGGCGAGTCAGGGGCGGAAACTGCAAGCCCAAATCCTGGGCAATATCGGCGACAAGGCTTGCCTCGCCCCCCGAACATGATACAGAGGCTAGGGCATTACCCGCAACCTCGCCCAGCGTATGAAACAGTTTCAAAGTCTCTAACATATCCGCCAAACCGTGTACCTGCGCCACGCCCAACCGCGCGAATAACGCCGCCGCCCCCGCCGAACTGCCACTGATGGAGGCCGTGTGCGACAACGCCGCCGACTGCGCCTGTTGCGACTTGCCAACCTTTAACACAACGATAGATTTTTTCAATTTATGGGCTTTGGTGGCGAGGGCTTCAAAGGCGGCCAAATCATCCAAACCCTCTATATGTAAGCCCAAAGCGGTGACTCTGTCATCGTCCAGCAAGGCCGCACCAAGGGCGGATAAGCCCGTTTGCGCTTGGTTGCCCGCCGTGACAATATAGGCAATCGGCAGCCCGCGTTTTTGCATGGACAGGTTAATCGCGATGTTAGAGGATTGGGTGATAACGGCAACTCCGCGTTCCACTCGTTGCCCGCCGTGCTGGTCTGGCCACAGCAACGCACCGTCCAGATAGTTAATAAACCCATAGCAATTCGGCCCGATAATCGTCATTTTATCGGCGGCTTTCAGCAGGGCGGTTTGCAAATCATCCGCGGCTGCGTCTTCCTGCGTGGCTTCGGAAAAGCCACTGGCAAAGCAGACCGCCCCACCCGCGCCGAGGGTGTTTAGGGTGCGGGTTATGTCTATGGTAGCGTGGCGATTAACCCCGATAAAGGCGGCATCTGGGGCGGTCGGCAAATCGGTTAATGTGGCGTAGGTTTTTAGCCCACCAAGGGTTGGTTTGTTTGGATGGACGGGGTATATTTTGCCTTTATAGCCCATTTTAAGGCTTTGCGTTATGACGTTTTCACACCACGCACCACCGCCAATGACGGCTATGGATTTTGGGCGAAGAAGGCGGGAGAGTGAGGTCATTGTTAGCGGGTTATTATTTATCCGCCGAGCCAAAAGATACTTTTGCCATAGCCGCATCCCGTGCCTTAATTTTAGTCATAAGATATTCCATAGGACGTGCACCTTTAATTTTATTACATTTTGAACACAACAGTTGATAGTTTTTAATATAATCTCCCCCACCCTTAGATTTGGGGATAATATGATCAAGTTCAAAATCCCATTTATTAAATTTTGTTCTGCACCCATTACATTTACCGTCCTGTTGCTTAAGAAGATTTGCTCGGGCTGTTTCAATATCTACACGTTTTTCCTTTATATCAGTTCTGTGTGGCACATCGTCTCTATGCATGAAATTCTCAAGAAACCCATCAACACCTTCTAATCTTTCCATAACGATATTTGCCGCGTTTTTTTCAATATCAATACCAATCCAACGTCTGTGTAGATGTTGTGCCGCCACGCAGGTTGTGGCACAACCGCAGAATGGGTCAAGCACAAGGTCGCCCTCTTTGCTTGATGCTTCTATTATTCTGTTCATCAGTGGGACAGGTTTTTCTGTGGGGTAGCCAGTTCCTTGCTTCCCTGAAAGACGCGAGATATCTGTCCAGTTATTATCAAGGGGTGTGCCTTTGTATTCATCAAGATATTGTCGTCTTTCTATCTTACTACCTGTAATAACAATATTCCCTTTTTGATATTCTTCTTCCAAACGCTCCTTGCTTAATCGCCACCCTGATGGATATGGATTTGTGTGTCCGCGCCATTTAAAACAAAGATTAGGTCTTGGTCCCATTGAAGGCGAACAATAAATCGGAATTCCTGTTTGGTATCTTCTTTTATCTGCATCAATTTTATTGAATTTCTTTTTAATCTCTTCATCATGTTCATCAACTGACAATGTTGCTTTTAAATAATAGGCTTTGGTTTTTGTATAAAAGAAAATCGTATCTGTATTTGCGCCAAATTTCCGTGCGGCAAATTGACTGCCCTTTCCTCGTTTGTTATTTCGTTGCCAAATAATTTCATTATGAAAATTGCTTGACCCAAAAATCGTATCCATAACACCTTTTAGATAATGGCTGGCAGTCGGGTCGCAATGTAAATAGATAGAGCCTGTTGGTTTCAAAATTCGATGCAATTCCAAAAGACGCAAAGCCATAAAGCTGATATAAGCCATCATAGCCTTGCTATGAACTTTTTCTATCACCTGAATAAAACTAGCCAAAGAGGGATGTTTATCAAATAACTGCTCTAGCAGTACCTCATCAACATCGCTCCATTTCCATATATCGTTGAATTTTGCTACCACAGCCGATCTGCCAACAGGGGCAGAAAAGTTTCGTTTGGAATTGAACGGCGGGTCTAGATAGATTAAATCCACAGTCTCGCTATTCATACCTTGAAGGATATAAAGATTATCACCTGTAAATATCGTATTTTTTTGCATCATTTGCTCCTGTAGTTTGATATTTTTATTATAGGGTATTGAATCATTAAACAACCCTTAATTTTTTATTTTTTATTTTAATTAATTTAAAAAACCTACCCCGCCACCAACGCCCGCGCTGCCTCCCGCGCCGCCTCCGTTATCACATCCCCCGCCAACATCCGCGCGATTTCATCAATCCGAGCATCACCAATTAACGGCTCAACCTTGCTGAACGTCTCGCCTTTGACGATATATTTATGCACGCGCCATTGATGGGTAGCGCGGGCGGCAACTTGGGGCGAATGCGTAACCAGCAACACCTGATTGCCAATCGCCAATTGCGCCAACCTGCGCCCAATAGCATCGGCGGTCGCCCCGCCAACCCCACGGTCTATTTCATCAAAAACCATAATACTATTGGCGTTTTTCTTTTGCAAACAAACCTTTAACGCCAGTAAAAACCGCGATAATTCCCCGCCACTGGCTATTTTATTTAACGCACCAGCCGCCGCCCCTGGGTTCGGCGCGATTTGGAAAGACACCGAATCCGCGCCACTAGGCCCCGCGTCTGTCGCGGCAATCACCACATCAAACCGCGCCCGTTCCAATTTCAAAGGCGGTAATTCCGCGCTGATTTCGCGCATCAATCGCGCCCCGACTTTCAAACGTTGCTCCGTCATATCGGCAACCAATTCGCCAAACCGAGCCTGTTCCACAATTAACCGCGCTTTTAAATCCTTCAGTCCATCCTGCCCAATATCCAACTGCGCCAATTTCGCCTGCATAGCCTTTGCACAGTCCATCAAATCATCGCTATTCGCCAAACGATGTTTCCGCGCCAGCGCACGAATCGCGAACAATCGCTCCTCTGCCAATTCCAAATCTGCCGTGTTAAAATGCAAATCACGCAGGCAGGTTTCCACCCCCGTTTGCGCATCGCCCAATTCATTTAACGCCCGCCCCAACGCGTCAATAGCCGAGGTCAGGCGGTTTTCCGCCTTATCCGCAACGCTATCCAGCCAACGCAAGGCATCATGCATCGCGCCCTCTGCCATCTGCGGGCTTAACGCGGTTTGCGCCTTTATAATATCATCGCGGATTTTCTGGGCGTTTTGCATCAAACGGCGAGAGCTGTCAAGCCGCGCTTCCTCGCCCATTTCGGGTGCCAGTTCCATGATTTCCTCACTAGCATGGCGCAGGAATTCGCTGTCGGTTTGCAGGATTTTTATCGCTTCGGTTTCAGAGGCTATGTTTTTCTCAATCTCCTTACACGCTTGCCAACTTTGCAAAATCGGTTTTGTATCCAACCCGCCGAAATGATCCAAAATCAAACGATGGGTTTTCGGATTTAACAACCCCCTGTCATCATACTGCCCCTGCCATTCCACCAGCGTTTCTGCCAGAGCATGCAAGGTATCGTTAGAACACCGATTGTCGTTAATAAAACTGGTTTTCTTACCGCCCCGAATGACGATTCGGCGTAATATCAAATCACCGTCCGACTCAAACCCTGCTTCGCGCAAAACCGCGTGGGCAGGATGGGAGTCTTCCAGAATAAACACCGCGCTGACTTCGCCCTTATCCGCGCCCGCCCGTACCAAATCACCGCGCCCGCGCCCGCCCAAAACAAACCCCAGAGCATCCAGCAAAATCGATTTACCCGTGCCTGTTTCGCCTGTTAAAACATTCAGCCCCGCGTCAAATTCCAAATTGGCTTGATCAATCAAAGCGATGTTTTTGATAGTGACGTTGGATAGCATAAGATGCCCTTTTTATTACCTATTTACAACCATTTGCCCCGTATGACTTGGCTGTAAATATCGCCCAGCCAGCCACGCCGCCGCGCGTTGGTATCCAAAGGTGCGCCCAAGTTGCGGTCTTGCAATAGCTTATAGCTGAATTTATACCACTCTGTCGCGCGGAAATTATGCCCCAAAATCGCGGCGGCGGTTTGCGCGTCTTGCGTTAAACCCAGTGCCAGATAGGATTCAACCAACCTATGCAGAGCCTCTGGCGTGTGGGTAGTGGTTTGGTAATCCTCCACCACCACGCGAAAGCGGTTAATCGCCGCGCCGAATTGACTGCGTTTCAAATAATACCGCCCGATTTCCATTTCCTTACCGCCCAGATGATCCAATGCCAAATCAAATTTTAACAGGGCAGAACGGGCGTAATTGCTGCCGTCATAGCGTTCAATGACGACTCGCAGGGCTTGCAATGCTTGCAAGGTCACGCCTTGGTCGCGGCTGACATCGTCTATTTGGTCGTAATAACTCAGCGCGATAAGGTATTGCGCGTAGGCCGCCTGTGTATCGGTCGGATAAAAATCCAAATACCGTCTTGCGCCCAGCCGTGATTGGTCGTATTCGCCCGCGTCATAATACGTCTTTGCTGACATAATCAGACCAGTCTTTGCCAATTCCGAATAAGGCCAAAGCCGTTCGACTTCTAGAAAAACCTCCGCCGCCTTTTCGAGCTTGTTTTCCGCCAGCAGACCCTCGGCAATCGCGTAAATTTCCTCTGCCGTTTTGTTTTCCAGATTGGAGGCAGGGTCAAGCGGACCACAGGCGGGTATAAACGCCGCGATAAGGAAGGCGATTATCAGGCGGGTGCGAGTGTTGGGGATTTGTCGTATCATGATGGCGCTATCTTGCCCGATAGTCGCAGAAAAATCAACCCCAAATTATGGAGGAAATTGGGGTAAAAATAGGGATAATTAGGATGCTAGGGGGAAATCCGCCGCACTGATATGTGCGCCAGGCAGGGTATCAATCTGTTCGGGCGAGCATTCCACCCATTCCCAAGCCGTATCATCGGCGAATAACGCACGAAGCAAGCGGTTGGTGATACTATGCCCAATTTTAACACCCGTATATCGTGCCAGCATAGGCGCACCCGCAAGGTATAAATCGCCGAAAACATCCAGCATTTTATGGCGAACACATTCATCCGTGTGGCGATAACCCTCTGGATTCATGACGGTATCGCCATCAACAACCACCGCGTTTTGCAGACTGCCACCGAGTGCCAGCCCGTTTGCCTTCAGCCCCGCAACATCCTGTGCGCGACAAAAGGTTCGGCTATCAGAAAGCTCGCGGATAAACGCGCCATTGACCATGGGCAGTTGTTTCGCTTGGCGACCAATCGCGGGCTCGGTGAAATCAATCAGGCAGTCGATTTCCAGTTGGGCAGAGGGTGCTAGGCTCGCCCGCGCCCCGTCTTGGACAACGTGGATTTCTTTTAAAACCTTAATCGCGCGGATGGGTTTGTTAATTTCGGTTAGTCCAGTATGCAGGATTTTACGGATAAAGCACACGGAACTGCCATCCATAATCGGCATCTCAGGGGCGTTAATTTCAATTAAGAGATTGTTAACCCCCGTACCAGCCAAGGCGGCGGACAAGTGTTCTACCGTGCGGATTTCTACGCCCGCGTCATTGCGCACACAGGTGCAAAGTTGCGTGTCATAAACGCGATCAAAGTGCATGGGGACTATATTATCACGGTCGGTTATATCGGTGCGTTTGAAAACGATACCGTGGTCGGCGGGTGCAGGGTGCAGTTGCAGGCTGACGGGTTGCCCGTTATGCAGCCCGTGTCCGTGGAATTCAATCGGTTTTTGTATGGTTTTTTGCATTTGTGGTTAGGTGTTTTCTGTGGGTGTTTTTTGTGGATGTTCTTTGTGGTTATGATTTGTTTAATGGATTTCGGGGGATAGAGCAATTCACGCTTTGTGACTATTTGAAACAAAGCACGGCGGGGTGGGGGTGAAATGGGGATATGGCTATATGGATAAGGGTTTTTTTAGTGATTAACGATTAACGCTTTAGCCCTTCGGGTCTTCGTCATCGCTTGCGCGAATGCCGACCAGCATGGTCTTTTGTGCGTAGCCCCCGCTTCGCGGGAGCATGCCAAAAGCCCTTTGGTTATAAGATGCTAGGGGTTCTATAAATTTATTATCTGGAATAACAAGACGAGGGATTGGATTATTTGCAAAGAATACTTGGGAATTGGTGATAGGTTTGCTCTAAATTTATTTAGGCTTTGCCTAGATATTAGGACAGACTTTAGCCATAAAAAACCGTCCGCCCAAGCCTCGCAGAGGGGTGGGCGGGCGGGAAGCCCGAACGCAGGGGCTTGCCCCCAAGTGAGGGCGAAAGAAAAAAATCACTAATCACTAATCACTAATCACTAACAACTAATCACTAATTAGCTTGCCTACGCAGAAACGCTGGTATCTCTATACGGTCTTGCTCTTCGCGTGAATCCATATAGGCCGCATCGCCGCGCCCACCTGCTCCAGAAACAGGGCTAGGGCGTTCGTTTGCAGACACATGGGCAGGAGGCTGGGATGGCGCACCGCCCCCAGACGTATCGCGCCCCTGTTCAAATCCATAATCACGAGGGTTGTCTTGCGGATGCCCGCCCTGAGTTCCCTGATGGTTTTGATGCCCACCTTGACCTTGATTGCCCTGATGCCCCTGTGGCGCACGATTTTCATGTCCCGCAGGTTTCTTACGCGCAAATAAGCTGAATATCCCACGGGGTTGCGGGGGTTCATGCCTAGGGCGCGTATCCGCCCGCGTGTCCATTTGCGGACGTTCAAATGTGCGTGGCGGGGGGCTCTGCCTTTCGCCAGCACCACCAACACCATTGCCCATCGCTATATCATCATAGCCATTCCCCATATTATCACGGGCAGGGGTGGGTTGTTTCATCACTGCCGCCTCTAACCGTGCCCGAACATCGGGATTCACAGAGGGAACACCCGACGGAGCACTAGCACCCGCATCCTCAGCAAACATTTGCCGAGTCTCTGCACCCTCAGTATTCGGCTGGTACGCTGGCTCTGGTATATCGCTATTCGCATTATCGGCGGGACGCGTTTCAAACGGGTCTTCCACCTGTTCCGCCACATAGCCCGTTTCCAAATCGGTATTAAGCCCAGTATCCGCACCCTCATCCGCTTTTATCGGCGTTTTCAAAACCCGAGGAAAAACATCGCGCTCCGACAAACCCTCAATCGCGTCAATACCAGTTGCCACAACGGACACCCGCATTTTGCCATTCAGAGTTTCATCCTTAATAGACCCAACGATGACATTCGCATCCGAATCCATTTTATCACGGATAAGATTGGCCGCTTCGTCCGCCTCAAACAACGTCAAATCATCACCACCACTGATGTTAATCAGAACACCTTTGGCCGTGTTTAACGAAATCTGGTCTAGCAACGGATTGGAAATAGCCTGTTCCGCCGCGATAATCGCGCGGTTTTCGCCTTCCGCTTCGCCCGTTCCCATCATAGCCTTGCCCATCTCATTCATCACACTGCGAATATCGGCGAAATCAAGATTGATAAGCCCCGTGCAAACCATCAAATCGGTGATACCTTTGACACCTTGATGCAAAACCTCATCCGCCATGCTGAAGGCTTGGCTGAAGGTGGTTTTTTCGGTGGCAATGGAAAACAGGTTTTGATTGGGAATGATAATCAGAGTATGGACGACTTTTTGAAGCTCAATAATACCCTCTTCCGCTTGACGCATACGTTTTGCGCCCTCAAATTGAAACGGTTTGGTGACAACACCGACGGTTAAAATATCCATCTCCCGCGCAACCCGCGCAACAACGGGGGCGGCACCTGTGCCAGTTCCACCGCCCATGCCAGCGGTAATAAAGCACATATGTGCACCTTGAAGATGATCAACGATGGTTTCAATGTTTTCCTCTGCGGCCTTCGCACCCTGTATAGGACACGCGCCCGCGCCCAGCCCTTGGGTGAGTTTTTCGCCCAGCTGGATGGATTTTTTTGCTTTGCTTTGCGCCAGAGCCTGCGCGTCTGTATTGGCGACGAGGAATTCCACGCCCTCCAATTCTTTGTCAATCATGTTGTTGACGGCGTTGCAACCTGCACCGCCTACGCCAAAGACGATGATTTTGGGTCTTAGATCCGAGGATTCGGGGATTTGTATATTGAGAGTCATTATATAGCCTGTATTTTTTGTGTTCGCCGCATTTTCGCGGTCATTACTGCGATGACTCTTTTAAAGCAAGAGGAGGGGATTGTCATGTGTTTTTTAGCGGTTTTTTGGGGGAAAAGGGGGTTTTTTTAGGGAAAATGCGGTTTTTTTTGGGTTTTTTTGGGAATTGCTTCAACATTCACCATTAATCACTAATCACTAATCACTAATCACTAATCGTTAATCGTTAATCACTAATCGTTAAGAAGCAAACATCCCAACAATCCGCCGTCCTATCGCCCCTGCACCAGCATAGGCACCTTTACCAACCCACACCTGTATCGCCAGCAAAGACGGCGTCACCAGCAGAGTCAAAAACGTCGCAATCCCCAGCCCAAACACCACCGCCGTTGATAACTGTTTCCACCACACCGCCGCGGGCGCGTCAATCGTATAACCACCATTATAAAAATCAATGGAAATCCCAAACATCATCGGTGTTAGCCCCGCCATAGTCGTAATAGTCGTCAGCAAAACTGGTCTTATCCGCGCCTCTGCCGTACGAACTATCGCCAATAACGGCGGCATTCGCCGCGTATATTCCTGATAGGTATCCAGCAAAACAATGTTATTATTCACCACAATCCCCGCCAAGGCGACAATCCCAATCCCCGTCATAATAATGGAAAAAGTCTGATCCCGCACCATCATACCGATTAAAACACCCGTGGTTGATAACACCACCGCCACCAGCACCAACGCCGCGTGATAAAACGAATTAAACTGCGCAAGCAACAAAATAAACATGAGCATTAACGCGCCCGAAAACGCATAAACCAAGAATTGCTGGCTATCGGCTTGGTCTTGCTGGTCGCCCGCCCACTCCCACGCAACGCTGCGAGGCAAGGGGGTTTCATCCTCTAACCATTCCGTCATCTCGCCAATCTTAGCGTTGGCATTCGTGCCGTCAGTCACCCCCGCTTTTATATCAAAATACCGCCGACCGCTTTCACGGTTGATTTCCGCCAGCGTAGGCACGGGTTCCAAGGTGATAAAATTAGACAGAGGAATCAGCCCGCTCCCCGTGCGAATCCGCAGGTTTTCAAGGGTAGATAGCAAACGGTCTTTCTGCGGTAATCGCACGCGAATATCAACCTCATCATCCACGGAATCCAGCCGCATATTGCCAATATGCAAGCCCTGTGTGACTAACTGTACCATCGCGCCAACCTGCGCCACATCCGCCTGATACCGCCCTGCACGTGCCACATCAACATTCACCTGCCAATCAATACCTGGCAGGGGGCGTGAGTCATCTACATCAATAATATCCTCATCGGCTTCAAATTTATCGGTAATGATTTGCGTGGCATTGTGCAAATCCTCCCAATTCTGCCCTTTAAGGCGCACGACCAAAGGTTTGCCACTGCTGGGCCCGCCTTCCAGCAATAAAACCTCTGCCTGTGCGCCTGGGATGTTGGCAATCCTCTCATTCACCGTGTCAATAATTTCCTTGCCTGTTGGCCCATTTAGCCGTGAGCCCCATTCGGTCAAGGCAAGCTGCAACGTCCCAATGGTATCGCGTGGAGCCTGCCCGCCACCGGTATTGTTATTCAGCCCGCCAACACCAGCCGAGGAGAAAACGGATTCAATACCTTCAATGCCTTGCACCAAAGCCTCTGCCTGTAAGACCAAATCGTCTTTCTCTGCCAGTGATAAATTGCCCCGCGCCCGGATATACACAAGCGCCTGTTCTGGTTCGGTATCCACAAAGAATTCCACGCCCCTATTGTTGTTGCCATAAAGCGTAAAGACCGAAAAGACAAAGCCAATCGTCACCAAAATCACGACAAACGGCATAATCGGGTTGCCAACGAGGAAATGGATAAAATGCCCGAATAGGCTACGTTTATCGGGGTCGTGCTCTTCCATAACCACGGGTTTGCGCATAGAGGTACTGGTGGTCGCCATTCCTATAAACCCAGCCATAAACAAAATCGCCCCAACGATATAATTACCGCCCAGCAACCCGCGTAGCCCAAAGTAAATGAGTACCACGAAAACCGCCATCAGTATCAATCGCAGGACCCTAGGCCAACTGCGCATTGAGTGGGCTACATTATCCAAACTGCGTGATATTCGCCCCGTTATCCCGCCGACCACGGGTAGGAAAACAAGGGTCACCAGCAGGGATGCGGATAAAACAAAAATCAGGGTAATTGGCAAAACCCGCATAAACTGCCCCGGAACTCCAGGCCAGAATAACAACGGCAGGAACGCACACAAAGTCGTTGCCGTGGAGGATATAATCGGCCAAAACATCCGTTTTGCCGCCTCGCCATATGCCTTCATCGGCCCCGTGCCAGCGGTGATTCGTTTATCGGCGTATTCCACCACGACGATAGAGCCATCAACCAGCATCCCCACCGCCAGAATTAACCCGAACATAACCATATTGGATATGGTTATATCCAGAACCCCCATCAGAAAAAACGACAGCAAAAACGATGTTGGCACAGCAAAACCGACCAAAAACGCCGACCGAATTCCCAAGGCACCCAAGATGACGATCATCACAAGGGCTATCGCGGTTAGCACCGATGATTCCAACTGATCGACCATGGATTTAACCTCCACCGATTGGTCAGAGGCAAAGCCAACGGTCACTCTGTTTTGCAATTCGATTGGCCATTCGGCTTGGACTTCTGCCACGGTTTCGCGTATCTGCGCCACCGCGTCAATGAGATTAGAACCACGGGCTTTCACCACTTGCAAGGCAACCGTGGGCTCGCCGTTAAACCGCGCCGTTCCTATGCTCTCAACGAAAGTCAGGCGGATGTCCGCCAAATCACCCATGGTAATAACGCGGTCGCCATTTGTTTTAATCGGCAATCCCTGAATATCGCCCAAACTATTAAAGGAGGACGGTATTTTGAAAGCAAAATCACCCGTTTCGGTTTTTAACGTCCCCGCCGCGATGAGCAGGTTATTATTGCGCACAACGGACAGCAATTCACCGGCGGTGACATTATAGGCTTCCAGCTTTAACGGGTCTATCAAAACCTCCATCATTTCAGGGCGATGCCCTGCCAAACCGACCTCTA
Source organism: uncultured Amylibacter sp. (assembly GCA_959347425.1). The sequence goes on from OY365741.1 coordinate 1,859,812, forward strand.
ATACGGAGGGCAAGCCCTCTACCCGTTCTTGCAAATCCTTTGCCACGCGCAATAATTCGCGTTCGGGTAAGGCACCTGATAGGGTGACAACCAGAATTGGGAAACCGTCAAAGCTGACCTCGTTTATGCTGTATTGGTCTGCACCTTGGGGAAACTGAGACTCTGCTGTATTCACTTTATCGCGGACTTGGGCCATAATCGCGGTTTTATCCCAGCCGAAATCAAATTCCATCAAAACACCGCCATAGCCCTGGGCCGCCGTGCCAGAGATTTTCTTTAACCCAGCCAGCCCTTTTAATTGGGTTTCCAGCGGTTTAACGATGAGTTTCTCCGAATCCTCGGCGGAAATACCAGAGAAAGGCACGGATACGAATAAAATTGGAATTTCAACATCGGGTGCGCCCTCTTTCGGCAGAGTGCTATAGGCAATCGCGCCCGCAACCAAAGACAAGATTATAAACGCCAAAACTGTGCGCGCATGGTCTGTTGCCCAATCAACTAATCCCTTCATAACAAAACTCCTTTTTTATCTGTTAATTTATTGATACGTAACGCGAACAGGGCTGCCTGTTATGACATATTCCTGCCCGATAATGATAATATCTTCACTGGCGTTTAAATCCGTGACCCAAACACCCTCTGGCGTGTCACGAATGATAGTAATGGCTTTGAACTGGACGATGTCGTCTTCCACAACCCGCACACCGATTCGCCCGTTATTATCGAGCGTCATGGCAGAATGTGGCACTAAATGCCCCTGTGTGCCAGATAAAGAGATAAATATATTAGCGGTAGAGCCATCCCGATATTGCAAATCGGGGTTTGGCGTCGTCATTTCCACGCGGAAAGTACGGGTGATTTTGTCGGCAGAGCTGGATACAAAGCTGACCTCCCCCGCAATCCTATCACCGTTTATCAATTCTGCCTGTGCCATCGCGCCCATTTTAATCCGTGCGATTTGTTGTTCTGTGGCGTAGCCGACCACTTTTATCGGGTCAAGCGCGATAATATGGGCGCAAGGCGCACCTGGTTGTAGGAAATCGCCGAACTCGGCCGCGTCCGTTTCCAAAATCCCCGAAAACGGAGCGGTTATCCGTAAATCCGCCATTTCCTTTTCGGCGCGGGCGACATTGGCTGTGGCGGCTTCCAAAAGGGATTGTCCGCTCATGACCGATACCTCGCTTACCACGCCTGTTTTTAATAACGATTCGTTGTTGTTGTTTTGAATTTGGGCTTCGGCGAGGCGGGCTTTGGCTTCTGCCAATACTGCTTGTTTCGTCCCTGGGTCTAATTCGCACAATAACGTGCCTTCATTGATGGTTGCACCTTTGCGTAAAGGTTGTGATACGACTTGCCCTTGGGTTTGCGCCTTTAATTGCACGGATTTGAACGCGCTGGTTTCCCCGCGTAAAACAATCGCATCGGTGACATCGCGCGCTTGTGATGATAAAACAACGACAGAGATGGGTAAATCCGGGTCCTCTTCCGCCGATTCGTCCGTTTCTTCGTCCGCCATAGCGGGTTCATCCGCCGAATCGCCCGCCATTTCGGGGGTGTCTTCGGCACTACCGCCAGTTATTAGGTCGCGTTGAATGATTATGAAATAAAGGGCAATACAGACAAGAATTGCAACAATGATTGGAAAAAGACGCATGATTTGGGTTTCCTGATGTTTGTTTTCTGGGTTAATATGGTATGTATAGGCTAGATATTGATGCAGAGTCAAGCCCCGTTTTGGGGTGCAACCTGCGACTAATCGCTACCAGTTTAATCACAATGAGGACAAAATGTCTACACAAAGCCAAATACCACAAGAAACCCCGATAAATAATTCTGTAAAAAAACCCATGACAGTCCCCGCGTTTCGGGCGCGGAAGGGCGGGTTGCCACTGGTTTGCCTAACCGCCTATACCGCCCATGTCGCGCATTTGGTGGATGAGGTGGCGGATATGATTCTGGTCGGGGATAGCGTGGGGATGGTTATTCACGGTATGGAAAACACTCTGGGAGTGACGATGAATCACATGATTATGCACGCACAGGCGGTGCGCCGTGGGGTGAAAAACGCGCTGATAGTCGTTGATATGCCGTTTGGCAGTTTTGAAGCCAGTCCCGAGCAGGCGTTCCGCAATGCCGCCCGTTTGATTAAGAAAACGGGGTGTATGGCGGTGAAGTTGGAAGGCGGGGGCGCGATGGCGCAAACTATTGCCTATTTGACGGCGCGGGGGATTCCCGTGATGGCGCATATTGGGCTGATGCCCCAGCAGACTAACGCAATGGGCGGGTATAAGGTCGTCCGTGATACCGCCGATTTCGCCCAAGTGATAGCGGATGCTAAGGCGTTGGAAGAGGCAGGTGCTTTCGCGGTGTTAATTGAGGGGGTGGTGCCAGATTTGGCTCGGCAAGTCACCGCCGCGGTTAGCATTCCCACGATAGGTATCGGGGCAAGTGCGGATTGCGACGGGCAGATATTGGTGTTTGAGGATATGATTGGGTTGTTCCCCGTTGTGCCGAATTTTGTCAAACGCTATGGTAATATGGAGGAGATGATACGCGGGGCTTTGACTAATTATGCCGATGAAGTGCGGGCGGGGGATTTCCCTGGTGAGGCGCAGCTTTATAAATAACGGTCATTTGCTTAAAAAACCAACAGCTTTATATAATAGTGTATAGCCTTTTTAGAAAACTTATATTGATTTCCAAAAAATGCTTGACAAAAATCAAAAAATCATAATAATAAAGACACGAAGCATTACTTAGCAGTTTATCACTACGGAGTACTTAGAAAAGAACAGCGCATGAAACAATTATTCCAAAATAATCCTGCTTACAAGCATGCTTATAATCATGGGGCGTTGCTTGCGGTTTTCATCGGGCTTTTTATCCTATCTGCTTGCGGTGGTGGTGGCGGGGCGGCTGTCGTGCTTGCTGACCCAGATGCAAACTGTGAGGCGACTCCCTTTGCCCCCAGTTGCTTGACGTCCGAGATCGCGAAAGTTGCGCGGACGACCATCGTTGATGACTGCCGTGAAGCGTTAAAAAATGACGGAACTTGTGCAGATTCGGCTCCACCAGCCGCGGTTACGTGCCTGACAGATCCGTTTAGCGAGGAGTGTGCGGCCGAGGCTGTTACTGCCAACCCGTTTGAGGGAACGGACTTCACCCTTAATAAGGAGCGTGAAACGCGACGGGCAGAATGCCGTACGACTTTAGAGGCTAGTTCGTGCCGTAATGCGATAGCGAGCTATTGCGGGGATGTGGGCACGGCGAGCCTTAGCACTCTGTTTGATGACCTTTGCGCGGGGGCGGGTTATGTGGCGGAACGCCAAACCGAATGTCGCAACAATATAAATAACGAGGCTTGCACGACTACGATAACGAATTTCTGCGGGGTGGTTGGCACGGCCAATACTGGCAATTTGTTTGATGACCTTTGCGCGGGGGCGGATTACACGGCCGAACGCCAAACCGAATGCCGTAATAATGGGTTGGCAGAGGATGGGGCAACTGGCGGAAAGTGTGCAACTATCAAGACCACTTTTTGTGATGGCGATGATGTCGGCGATAATCCCCATGCGCCCGTTTGCGGTGATAATTTAACGAATCAGCAGAGGTTCTGCGGTCTTGATAATAACGCTGGTGTGCCGAATTGCCTTTTGACTATTGCCACCGTCTGTCATGTAGAAACGGGCAACCCGTTTGATGTGTTTTGTTCTGGCAATAATAACGACCGTAAAACCCGCGCGGATGCGTGTCTTGCCAAAACAAAGACTGGCAGTGATTGTACGACCGTTGCCACCTGTAATAGTGCCCCGTTTGGCGAGGGCTGTGATGCAACCATTTATGCGTCCGCGTTGGAGGATTTTTGCACCAAAGGCGATAATATCTTTGATGGGCAATGTATCAACGGCACACATGGCGAGGTGATTGCCGCGCGCCTGTTGGCTTGCAGTGGTGCTATTGCGGCTTTGCCAACGGGCGTTACTGCGTCTTCTTGTAATAATGCGGATTTATCTGGTGCGATTTGCGGTGATGGGGATAGTGTGGTCGGCTCTAATTCTTTTGCCGAGATTTGTAAGAGCGATACTGGGAATATCAATTATGGAACGCGCAAACTCGCGCGGGAGGCTTTTTGCCGTATAGGGGATATTGGTCGCCCTGAGTGCGAGGATACGGTAACGGATTTCTGCGGGGCGGTTGGCGCGGCGAATACGGGGACTTTGTTTAATGACCTTTGCGCGGGTGCGGCTTATATCCCCGAACGCCGAACAGAGTGTCGTAGGGATATAGACAACGAGTTGTGTGGCGATACGATAACGGGTTTCTGCGGGGATGTTGGCGCGGCGACGGTTGGCAATTTGTTTAATGACCTTTGTCTTGGCGCGGGTTATATGCCTGAACGCCTGACCGCTTGCAAAGGTGATATTTCCGCTTTGCCAAGCGGTGATGCAAGCGTTTGTAATGATGTGGATTTATCGGGTGTGATTTGTGGTACGGGTGGCGTGGGTGGTACGATTGGGTCTGACCCGTTTGCCAAGATTTGTAGTGATCCTGCTGCCACGGCGATTATTGATACTTTTGATAAAGATATGGAACAACAAGAATTCTGCGGTGAGACGCGTAAGGCGGGCGATGGGATGGTCGATTGTGCAGGGATTTACTCGGGGCTTTGCACGGGTGCAGATTTGTTTGATGATGACGCGGGCGCGGGTGAATTTAATTGTTTGGGGGATGGGGCTTTTAACGGCGACCGCCTGAATTTTTGCAGGGATGACGCGACCAGTTTTAATGCGAATTGTAACGAAGACGACTATAACGGCACGGATGCCGCGCGGATAAGCCTTGCGGAGACTTGTCGGGGCACTCCAGACGATACTGGGTGTGGCGATTTTGTGAATGGTGTTGATGGTGTAACCGTTGCAGATTGTACTAATCATCTTACCGAGGGCGACCCTGGCGACCCCTATCAAACGGGGTGTGATGATAAGGTCTTTAATGACCAGAAGACGGCACGGGTGGTAACCTGTGGTTTGGATGCGAATGCCTCTAATGATCTGCTTTGTAAGAATGCGATTGCCACGGATGCGTGTATTCGCGATCCTTATGGCAATGATAATCATGGCGCGGCGTGTGTCGCGAGCGATTATACGACTGCGCGAATGGAGCGTGATACCTATTGCCGTAACAGCGCACCTGCGGGTGCAACGCTTTGTTCCACCGAGGCTAAAAACAAGATTTGCGGTGGCGCAGAGGGCAACAATCCTTTTGCCAGTCTTTGTGGCAATGATGGCAATAATGGCGACCATCGTATAGCGTTTTGTGCCTTGACGCAGTCTGGCGACACGAACTCAAATAACGATTGTTCAAATGATATGGTATCGCTTTGCACGCGGAATCCGTTTGGGACGGATTTGGGTATTTCTGGCAATATAGATTGTACCTCTGGTGGTGATTATGTTATCGCCCGTCAGAATTTTTGTGCCACTGGCATGGAAAACGGCAATAATTGCGATACGAGTGAAATCGCCCCCGCCGTTTGTGCCGAGTCAACGGACGCAAATTACAATCCTTTCGCCGCGTTTTGTGAGAATGCCGAAAATGATGGATTGCCTAATGATGCCGCGCGTTTGGCTCGCCGTCAGGCTACTTTGACACATTGTTTGATTGCGGAAAATGTGGGCAAGGGTGTTTGTAAGGCTGAGAGTGCTGGTGATGTTATTGATGGTCTTGAAACGGATTGTAAGGTTGTTGGCGCAACCTCTGTTACGGAGCGGTGTGCTTATACCCAATATCAAACTACGCAAGAGATGTATTGCACGAAGATAGAAAATAATATCTTTGATGCGAATTGCAAGGACGTCACGCACGGCGATGTAAAAATTGCGCGTCAAAACGAATGTCGTCTGACAACAGGAACGCCAACTGTGATTGATCGGGAGGCGAAATGCCTCGATGTTATCGCAGACCTTTGCGTGGTGAGTGCGTTTGAGTTAGATTCGGAAAAAGGCTATCTTTGTGGAGCGGATGTAAAAGGTATAAATTATGCGACCGCGCGGGAGACGCAATGTGGTATATCTGGCACGGGCGAAGGGGCTTTGATTGAACAATGTAAGGCCACGCTAGCGGTGATTTGCGTTGACGCGAAGTTGATTGAAACGCAGGTTGGTTTGGGGCTCTATGATTGTTCTACCAGCACGGATACGGCCGTTATGAACGCACGGCAAGACTATTGTGCGGATAATGCTGCATTACCGGGTTGTGCGGACACGCTTGCCACGCTTTGCACGGTGGGTGATAATTCGGTTGGAACTGCGACAACGAATGTTGGAAGGGAGTATAATTGCGCGGACAGTACAATTCCACAAGTGGTCACCGTGCGTCAAAGCTATTGTCGGGAAAATACGGTGGGTTGCGATGATACGATAATGGCTTTTTGTGTTTCGCCCGATAACTCGCGCGATATTTTGGATGCCCTGTGTCGGGATGGTTATGCAGAACAACGTGAAACCGAATGTCGCGATAATGGGTCGGCGAACGATGGGGAGGAAGGCCAACCTTGTGCAACTATCAAGGAGGCGTTTTGTGGTGGGGGTGAAAATGATACACCTTTCGCGCCCGTTTGCGGTGCAAATGCTAATAATAAAATTACGTTTTGTAAGATTGGCAATAATTCTTTGAAGGAAGACTGTGCTAACAACATTATGGCTATCTGTCATGTACAGACTGGCGACCCGTTTAATGCGGTTTGTCCTGACAATCCTGACAATGATGCCGACCGTAAAACCCGTGCGGAGGCGTGTCTTGTCCCAAATAACGACAAGGTTTGCTCTGCCGAAGTTACCAAATGTAACGCGGCCCCGTTTGGCGAAAAACCACTTGGCGGAGACTGTGAACAAAATATATATGCCAAGGCGCGGATGGTATTTTGCACCGAAGGCGATGATATCTTTGATGGGCAATGTGAGGATGTCACGCATGGCGAGGTGGATGCCGCGCGGCTTTTGGCTTGCAAAGGTGCGATTGAAAACCTGCCCGCGAATGCGCTCGCCGACGCTTGTAATGATGCAGATTTATCGGGGGTGATTTGTGGCAATGCAACGACTATCGGGGAACTCCCCTTTGCCGAGATTTGTAGTGATATGAATAGGAATATCAATTATGCTGTATATATTGACGCGCAAAGGAATTTTTGCCGTACCACGGGCGAGATTGATAGGGAAGAATGCAGGGATACGGTAAGTAATTTCTGCGGGGTGGTTGGCACGGCGAATGTTGATACTTTGTTTAATGACCTTTGTCGTGGCGCGACTTACACGCCCGAGCGTGAAACCGAGTGTCGTAAGGATATAGACAATGGGTTGTGTGGTGATACGATAGAGAACTTCTGCGGCGAGGTTGGCACGGCAACGATTGGCAATTTGTTTAATGACCTTTGTCTTGGCACCGATTACACGCCAGAGCGTGAAACCGAGTGTCGTAGGGATATAGACAACGGGCTTTGCACGGCTACGATAGCGAACTTTTGCGATAATGCAACCGATGCCAATTTGTTTAATACGCTTTGCAATAAGGGTTATACCGATGAACGGGTGGTGGCGTGTCAAGCTACCAATTTAACCACTGGCGTGTATGGGGATTGTGGAGATATTATTAACACGAATTGCACCGTTGGCAACAGCCCCGCCTGTGCGCCTACGACTGGAACTACGCCTGCCTCTTTCTGGGCAGATGCGGCGCGTAATAAGGATAATGACGGTACATTGATTGTTTTGGATGAGGTCCAGCAGGATGATGCCGATACTAACTATGTTCAAGGCGACGCGACTGGTTTGAATCTTGGCTTTGCGCAAGCGGTTGGCGTGGAAACGGTTTTAAAAACAACCGATTTGGATAATTTGAATGACGGCGATGTCGCGGGTGGCGTGGCTTTTGTTCGGATTGAATTTGCCGATTTTACCTCGGCGAACAAAGTAAAATATTATGCTGGGCTTTTGTCCGATACGGATTTGGGCGTACCTTTTGGTGCACCTTTGGGGGGTAGCACCGCGAATGCTATTTGGAATGCAAGTTTTTCTGCGATAGTAAATGGGGCGGTGGAAACCGACCCCGAAACCTCCATTGTTATTGATTTTGATATTAACAGCCTTACAACCAATGATAATGAACCCGTTACGCTCAGCAATAGTGCGGGTAGTATTGTTATAGCGGGCGAATTCACCGATGCGGGCGTGATATATGGCACGTCAAGCTGGACGGTTGGGCAGGATTCCAGTGAAGGCACTGTTACGGGTTTGATTGGGGCAAAAGGCGCGGTTGGCGCGTTTGTATCAAATGGGGGAAATACAGGTGAGGTATATGCGGGCGGGTTTGTTGCCGCGCCCGTGGATTGTAGTGAAGACGGAACGCTGTTTCATCGGCTCTGCGTTTCAAATGATGGGGTGCGTGATACGTTTTGTGGGCGTGGTCAAAATAGCTTTGATCCGCGGTGTGACAGCCGTGTAATGGATCAACAAAAGACCGATTTTGCCGAAACATGCCGTATGGCACCGCTAACGGCGGGCTGTGATAGGGTTATTGTGGAGGCGGGTAATATAACCATTAATAATTGCACGAATACCACGGACAACCACCCGCATCAGACTGGGTGTGAGGATGCAGTCTTTGCCGACCAACGCGAACTGCGGATTGCGGATTGTTTGATTAACGGGGCGACTGCGGAATGTATGCGCGGGGAAGTCACTGCCATTACCACGCCTTGCGACATCAATCCGTATGACACGATTTGCGATACTTATGCAGAGGAATATGCAACCAAGCGCAGCGAGCGTACAATGAAATGCCGTGATGATACTTTGCAGGCGGGCTTGGATTGTTCTGGTACTGCGGTTTGTGACGCCGATGGAACGCCTGTTTCACTTGCTTGCGGTGCGGATGATGGGATTAAAAATGCGCCCAATCGCCGAACTTTCTGTCGCGTGAATAGGGATACGGAGCCCCGTTGCGCAAATACAATCTTTCGTCTTTGCAATGATGACCCGTTTGAAAAAATAACAGGCACGGAGGATAATCTTTGCGTGGGTTTAATCTCTGCTGATAATGATGAAACCAAAACCTATGATGACGCACGGGAAGAAAGGTGTCTTGCTAATCAGGCAGACGAGGCTACCTGTCGGGCGACAATCACGCGAGTTTGCGAGGATGAGGGTGTTATTTTTAGCAATCTTTGTGATGGTAATAGTGGCTATACAGATGACCGAATTACGGCTTGTGAAGGTATTGTTGCCAGCACGAATAATTTTACCGATGGAACGGAGTCCGCCAATAATTGTCTTAACAAGCTATATACTGGTTGTGATGCTGACCCGTTTGAAAAGCAGTGCTTTGTCGGGAATCTTTATGACTCCACGCGGTGGGCGTTATGTGCCGATCATACTATCGCCAGTAAAAACGATGCTTGCGAAGGCACAAATGGCGCAACAAACAATGTCGTTGCAGATTATTGTAATGGGCGGCCGGTCGCGGAGGATGACTATGGGCTTTGCGCGGGTACGACAAAGGGCGGTGATTATACCGCATGGCTGGGCGATGCAAGCACGGGTATTATCGGCGTGGGGGGGGCTTCGGAAGATGATGTTGATGCCAATCTTATCGCGGGTAGTGGCAGTGGTTTGACATTGGGCTTTGATGCCCTCGCGCAAAGCGAGGTAACCTTGACCCTAGAGGCTGGCAATTTGGGCGCGGATGGGATTGCCATAGCCAGTGCGATGGTTGATGGAAAGTTAAAATCCTACGCGGGTTTGCTATCTGGGTCTGATTTGGGTATGGCGATTTCCACGACCCCACGACCATCGGCAGAATGGAAAGGCAAAATCGCGCTTGGCAGGCAGGCACAGGGTGCGGGAAATGCGAAAGAGTTGCAGATTTTTGAAAATAGCAATTTTACCCTTACGATTGACTTTGGCACAATAACGCAGTTGGACGCGACTGCTAGCTTGACCACGAGCGAGGCGGAAACTGGCACTATTATCACTGGCACTATTATCATAGAGGCCAGTATTGCAGCGGGTGAAGACAAGCTGGTCACTGGTAGAACCTTTTTAACCGTTGGTTCTTCAAGAACCGTGATAGCACCCCTTCGCGGTATTATCGGGCAAGAGGGTGTGTTGGCGGTGTTTGCCACGCCTAGCACACTTGATTTTGGCTCTTATGCTGGTGGGTTTGTGGCGTCCTCTGTCTGTGATGATATGCCGTTTGATGAGAGATTTGGGTGTACTGGCGAACAAAAGGATACCGCATGTTTAGAGAATACCAATAATCTGTTGTTTTCTAGCACCTGTTCAGGCAGAGTTTCATCCGACCCGCAATTCCTTGCCAATTTGGAAACCGCCCGTGATGTGTATTGTGCGATGGATGCGAATGCTTGGGATATTACAAATTGCCTCACCCGCACCGACCAATCGGTTTTGGATGCCCGCGATAGGGTTGCTGATGATTGCGAAAATAGCCGCGCGACTGCGGGGGATTGTACCGCTCCTGTTGCCACTGGTGCGCCCAGTATTGACGCTTGCGCGATGACCCCCTATCAAACGGGGTGCGCGAATATTGCCTTTAATGACCAACGAACCGCCATTGCCGATGCTTGTGATGCGGATTCAACCCGCACCACCGCACCGCAATGCGGTGTTATGATTGGCAGTACGACTATTAGTGCCTGTGCGGATAACCCCTATCTTCTTGGGGATTGCGAAAATGATGGATTTAACAATGTCCGCGTGGCTCGCGGTTTATTTTGTGGTATTCGGAATAATTATTTTGATATGTTGTGCGATGGATTTGGCACTATCATTGATTTGCGGACAAGTTTCTGTGGCGCGGATAGCCCGACTGTTAATAATAGCCCGTTTGATCCCCGTTGCACGGTTGCGGATGGTTATTTCAACCAAGATGCACGGGATGCACGTATTGCCAAGTGCTTTATGGATGGCAACGGGGCGGATGATAACCTTTGCATGGGCGCGGTTGCAGAGCAACCTTGTATTACCAATCCCTTTGCCAATGGCTGTGATGTGAAAAATCACGCTAACCGCCTGTCTTATTGCAATAACGGTGTTGTCGGGGAGAATAATTTTGCGGTAAGCCTATGTAGCGGTGATGTGCAGGGTAGCGGTGGGGCACAGGATAAGATTTGCGGTATAGCGGGGGAGACGGGCTTTGGCACAAATCCCTTTGCCAGCCTTTGCAAACGCGATGGAGTGGATTTCGCCGCGCAACGGATTTATTATTGTGGAACGCAGGATAGAACCACAACCGAAATGGCACAGTGCGGCGAATTGGGCATGACGGCGACGGATTGTTTATCCAATCCGTTTAATACGGACTGTGAAACAACCAATTATTTTACAGAGCTTCGCCGCCTTCGCGTGGATTATTGTAGCAATTTGGGGACTGATAAAACCCGTTTGAACTTGGCGAACATCAATCCCTTGTGCAATGACGGAGCGGTTGATGCGATTTCCGAGGTTTGTGGCGACAATCCATTTGCCTTGATTTGCGGGGCGGATTATGCCGTCTCACGGGGTGTGGCATGTATAGGCAAAATAAATGCAAATGCGGAGAATGCGCAGAAGCCTGAGCCTGAGCGTGAGGTTCCCATGGTTGTACCATCAACCTGCGGTACGAACTTGGAAGGGGATATTTTAGCCTATTGTCTTTCGGTCGATTTGAATGATTCATTGAATCCTCCACCATCGCTTGCAGCGGATAACTGTGGTACGACGGGAGATCAATCGTGTCTTGCTGAGCTGTTTAACCTGTCTGAATGTGGAGACTCGAAGTTTGAGAATGCCCGTAAGGCGAGTTGTATTAAAAATCCGGAAATCAATACCACCCTTTGCCCTGATATAATTCTTAATTATTGCAATGATGATGCCTTTAACGCTGAGGTTACCAATCGTGAGCTTAATGCCTTCCATACGCTCTGCCTTACTGATCGCACGACAGATACCATTCGCCAGCAGGCGTGCCTTGCCAATCTAGAGGTTAGCGATAAATGTGGCGATACGGTAACCTTGGCATGCACGGGGCAGCAGGGTAGTAATACCGTTACTGCCAACCCGTTTAATTCATTATGTTACAATGGCGATACCTATCAAACCGCCCGTGAAATGCTTGTTAATACGTGTGAAGGTGCAGGAATCACCCCGAATAACTCTAGTTGCGCGAATGTCAAGCTGCTTATTTGCGCGGGGACGGGCGAGTTTTCCAACCCGTTTGTTAATCTTTGCACGGATTTGGGCAATTTGGCAGATTTGAAACATATTAAGTGTTTGACGACAGATGAGCTTTCAGATGAGTTTCATACCGATTGCAATGATATTATTGAAAATGGGGATGTGACCAGAAATGTTTGGCAGTATGATGATACCTATAATACGCCCCCGACTATTTTAACAGAGCCAACCACCGATGACCCGACCGCGAACTTTTTGCTGACCCTGCCAACGGACAAGGAATTGGCTACGGCTGGTTTTGATAGTGCTAATTATTATGAGACTACATTAGACCTAAAAACGGGTGCCGGGCAGGATTCGGGCGGGCAGGATTTCGTCGGGGATGATTTGGGCGGGGAAGCCACGGACGGTATCTTTGTGTTTAGTACGAGCTTTGATGAGGATGGCACCCGTGTTAATAAACTATACGCGGGGCTGACCCCCGATGTCAATCTGGGTGAAACGCTTGCCACGCCAGCCGATGGCGCACCGACCACTGCCGTTTGGGTTGGGCGGGCTATCGTGCAAACATTCACATCACCCTCTCGCGATAATGCAGAGCTTTATAGAACAGGTGTTGTTGGACTGACAGACGTTTTTGAACTGACGATTAATTTCACCGATAGCACGATTTATTCCGATACTACGGTTGGCATTAATCTAAAAACCGCAAAATTGGTGGTTGATGGCGAGTTTAGCGAATTAGGGGTGATTTTTGGCACAACCTCACTGCAATTGAGGGGATTCACGGATTCGGGTCCTTTAACAGGGTTAATTGGCACAAAGGGCGCGCTTGGCGTGTTCCATTCTGGCACAACCCCCGATGAGCGGGCATTCGCGGGCGGGTTTGTTGCCTCTGCCAAAATCTGTACCGATGACCCATTTGCTGATGGATGCGCGGGGGATGAGGCATCGGTGCGTGCCCGTACAGAGGCTTGCGCTGAAAGCACCAACCCAACACAGAATGACAAATGCACCGAAATTTGCAATGCGAATTCGTTTTTGCCAGAATGCGTCGCCATTGCTTTTGACACTGTGCGGACAACCGCCTGTTTGCTTGATGCGGGTGCGGATATTGCCGCGATTGGTGAAACCCCCAGCCGTTGCATTGATTTGATTGATATCCATTGCAAGAATGTCAATCCGTTTGATACAAATGGTGGGTGTAATAGTAACATGGCCTATAACGACCAACGCGAGGTTCTTTGCGCAAGTGATATAACCAACGATGGCAGTATGGTCACAGCCCGTTGCGAAACCACGGTTATGCGCGTGTGTGGGGTCAATCCGTTTAATGCTGATTTGTGTTATGTGGGTGATACTCATGAAGGGGCACGGGTGGATTTGTGCAATAATCCGGTGGGCTCTAGTCCAAACCCAGCTTGCACAAATGATAATATCGTTGATGTGTATTGTGAAAAAAATAGGGACAGTGCAGGTACAAACACGCGGTGCGATGCTTGGGTTGTGGCAGAATGCGGTGATAATTCGTTTGACCCTTTGTGTGGTGATAGCGGTTATGACGATGAGCGGACGACCGCTTGCCTGGGCGGTAATATTGATACCAATACGAATGTGCCTGACCGTTGCCCGAATTTGATTGATATCCATTGCACTGCCAGCCCGTTTGATGTCAGGACAAACCCCGTTGGCGGTGCGCTGTGGTGTGAGAATTACAGCGCGCAGCGGACACAGCTTGTTGCTGATTGCCTCGCGAATCCGCAAACCACTACGGGGTGTGATGCTAAATTGGGCACTGGCAAGGATACGGTGGCAAATTGTGTTTTAGACCCATTCCTTACGGGGTGTTTGGATGGTTCGAATGATCCTCTGTCCGTATTGTCTAGTGCGGTGATCGCCTATTGCACCAAGGATGCGAATGTTTTTCAAATGAATTGTGATAGGGAGGAGGCTAAAACGCCTCGGGCAAATTTGATTATGCGGTGTATTCCCACGGCGGAGGAGACGCCTGTTGAATGCGGTACGATTATTGTTAGTGGGGAAATCTCCGTTTCCGAATGTATTGCCGACCCGTTTTTGGTAGAGTGTAGGATTACAGAGTTTGCAGAGTTTGCGGCAGGTAAATGTGTTACCGATACGGACAATAGTCTGGGTCGGCTGTTTTCGTCATTATGCCCTGATTCAGACCGACTTGAATTAAGACGGAATAGCTATTGTCGTGCCTCTAACAACCTCTTTAAGATGAACTGCGATGGGCGTGGTAGCGTTGATGCCACACGTGTAGATGCGGTCGCCACTTGTATTGCATTTGGGCTTGATGATCCTGGTTGCGGTAAGGATAGAAAACTGAGTGATGCGGATAACGCTTTGACCCTTGGCGGTTGTATTGAAAACCCTTATCATGCAGACTGTCGTGATGCTGTGTTTGATCCCGCCCGCCCTCTGGTGGTTACAAAATGCTTTGATAGCCGTAACAATCCAATCGCCGTAGCAGAGTGTGATACAGTGGTTGCCAATGGGCGCACGGTTGCCCAGTGCATCTCCGACCCGTTTCACCTTGATTGCGCGGATGCGGGCTTTAATGATGCAAAAATAGCACGAGATACTCTCTGCAAAGCAAAGAAAGACTATTTTGACCCGCTATGTGATGCATACACAGATATAACCACCACGCGGGCAAATTTTGTGAATGATTGTATTGCAATTGCAAAACCCGCCCGCGCCATGGATGCCGATTGCGCCGCCTTTGTTAATGCGTGTTTGGATAACCCGTACCCCACGGATGAGCAGGGTACCCCCACTCTCTTGTGTGAATACCCTGCTGCCTTTGCTGGTGCGCGACTAACCCATTGTGGCAAAGATAAGAATGTGGAAACCGTTTCGCAATGTGGCGATTTGGATACCGCCAATAGTGGCTGTATCACTGACCCGTTTGATGCGAGTTGCGGGAGTAATTATAGCGAACTTCGCCAATCCCGCCGTGACTATTGCAACGCGCTGGGCAGTCCAACGGCGGCAGAGGCAGAGGCAAATAACTTCTGCACAAAGGCTATAGTGGATGTTTGCGCCAATCCGTTTGGTCCGATTTGTGGCGTGGCTTATGACCCCGAACGTTTAAGACGTTGTCGCAATGAAATTGCCACCGCAATGGCTTGCGTCGATACGATAAAGTTGGTTTGCACGGGGCGGGAGGGTGATAATCCGTTTACTGCCAACCCGTTTGATGAACTATGTTACAGAGATGACAATGTCGCTGAAGATGCCCTTATCTATCAAGCCGACCGCGTCACCTTTGCCAATAAGTGCAATGATGACGTAACCGTCCCGTCGTCTGAATCTGCTGGTGTTGATTGCACTATTGCCAAGCCGTTTATTTGCACGGGGGCGGGCGAGGTTGCCAATCCGTTTGCCGCGCTTTGCCTTGATACGGAGGCGGGCGCACTGGCAGAGCTAAAACGGATTAAGTGTTTGGAGATAGATGGTTTTCGTAGCGAGTGCAGTGGTATTGTGGAAGGCTCGGACGTGGATAGCAAAGTTTGGCAGTATAGGGCGGTGAGTGTGGATGATAAAGACAATGATGAGGCCAGCGATGATACTTATGACCCTCTGATTGTTTTGACAGAGCCGAGTGAGAACGACCCAACCGCGAACTTCTTGCTGAGCGGTGCAACGCAAACGCAATTATTGGCGGGTAAGCTGCATAGCGTTAGTCCTGTTGAAACGCTAAACCTAGCCACTGGTGGCGGGGATGATTTGGGCGGGTTGGACACGGACGGGGTGTTTGTTTTTAACGGGACTGTTAGTTCTGTTAATAAACTATACGCGGGGCTGTTGCCCAATGTGAATTTGGGGGCAAAACTTGCCATGCCAGCCGATGGCACACCGACCACTGCCGTTTGGATTGGCAGGGTTGTCTTGCAAACCTTCGCGGGTGCGGGTGCAGGGGCAGATACTTATCGCTCTCGCGGAAACGATTTCGCGCTGAGTATTGATTATACCACCAGCAGGATTTCCTCCACAACCGAGGTTAGCCTTGATACAGATACCGCAACCTTGGCAACTTTGGCGATTGATGGCGGGTTTAATGAATTAGGGGTGATTTTTGGCACAACCATGCTGACCGTGGGAGGTAGTGGGGATTCTGGTCTTTTAGCAGGGTTGATTGGCATGAAATCCGATGGCAGTGTAAAATCCGCACTTGGTGCGTTCCATTCCGATACAACCCCAGCGACGCGAGCTTACGCAGGTGGGTTTGTCGCCTCTAACAAAATCTGCACCGATAATGTGTTTGCTGATGGATGCGATAAGGACCCAACAACGCATGTCATGCGGGAGACGCGATGTGGTATATCTGGCGATGGCGATGGGTCTTTGACTAATGGGGAATGTGCGCCCACGCTAGCACGGCTTTGTGACGCGGATGGTGACATTTCTGCCCCCTTTGCCCCTTCGGCTGGCGCGAGTGGTTATGTTTGCAAGGATGATCCGACTTTCCGCCCGCAACGCGAAGTCGTTTGCGCGAAAGAGCAAATGGACAATCCAACCGTCGCCCTCACGGCGCAATGCATGCCTGTTGTTATGCTCGCTTGTGGTGAAAACCCGTTGAATCACGAGCTGTGTTATTATACGGATAATACTTATATTGAAGCGCGCGGTGAGGAGTGTATTGCTGACATAACCGATAATGGGGCGGTACGCCCCGAATGCGTTTATGAAGGGGAGGACGCGATTACTGTTTTTTGTGCTACGCCCGATGGGATGACGAATAGCGCGACTAACGGATGTGATGCGACGGCTGAAATGACACGGACTACTTGTGCGGCAGACCCGTTTAATGCGGATTGTTTAACGTCCGTAACGAGCGATACCTATGCGCAACTGCGCCTAAACAAATGTATAGCCGCGGCTTTTGGGATGACGGATACGGTGGATTCTACTTGCTCTACTTTGGTTGATACCTATTGCACGAATAATCCGTTTGCTAATAATGTGCATTGCACGGATGGAACCACCTATGACACCCCGCGGATCACTCGTGCCCATAAGTGTTATAATCCAGCAAATCGGGATACTGAAGAATGTAACAATATAAAAGGCTGTTTAAACCCTGCCAACTTGTTTTCGGATTCGGCACAATTTGGCGGTATAGCCTGTAATAACACGTTGCTTCAGGGTGTACGGGTGCGGTATTGCAGTGAGGGCGACAATATAGAGACCAATGAAAACTGTGTAACCCTCGGGAATGATACCAATTCGTGTACTTCCAACCCGTTTTCTAACTGCGCGGGTGTACTGGATGGGGCTCTCCTTACCGAGGTACAGAACAATCGCATAAATTATTGTTTTAAAGGTGGCAACGGGTCGAATGGCAACACTTGCTTCCGCGCGGTTGCTTTACACCCTTGTATTCTTGATCCGTTTGCGGATAGTTGCACCGCAGAATATGCATCCCAACGCCAACAGCGTGTGGATTATTGTACTGACGATGCTGATCCTGACAATCTGCCCTCTAGAACAGTTTGCCGAGACGTAGACAACACGCTGGATGCTATTTGCAATGATACGGGCGATTATGCCGATGCGTTCGCGTACTATTGCCGTACTTTTGGAGCTATTAGTAAATATGAATTAAAACGCAAGAACGTTGCCCTGCTTTGTTTGGGCGATAGCCCGCCGACAACTTGTAATAGGATTGCCGACTGTCTCGCCGACCCCTATACCGATAGCTTTTTGTGTAATGATGAGGCGTTAGCGTTAGCTGAATTAAAACCCAAGCGGATAGAGGCGTGTAAGAGCGTTACTGACCCCGGTGTTATATGCGCAGAACAGGCACTGGTAGAAGTTTGCAATACCACCCCCTTTGCGTGGCATTGCCACCCGTCAAACATCCCTGATTATATTGAAGAGGGGGTAGCGAGCCAAAATGTGATAACGCGCCAAAAGGGTTGCCTTGGCCTTGATGATATAACCCGACCCGATGGCATAACGGACCCGCAATGTGACAAGTTCATTCTTGATGAAGGTAGCAGTATCCAAGCTCTCTGGGCTAATAAAGCCCTTGATTTCGATGGCGTAACACCACTGGGGTTTTTGAGGTCCGGCACTGAGAGAATTTATGAAGACGTGGAACGAACGTTAAATGGTACCGAGCCCGTTATACTATTAGACCTCTCGGAACCCTCCTCTGGCACCCATGAAAACTCTGATGGTTATAGGATTATTTTGGAGGGGGATGCAAAAAATGGCTTTGCCACCTATCAAGCCGACGTGGTCTCTGCAGGGATTCTTATGAGCACAGATTTGGGTGCGCTTTTCGTGAAACCCGCCGATGAATCCGCACCAACAGCCACATGGTACGGCAGGGCAGGGGTTAATTTCAATGGCGTTAATTACGCATCAAACGATTTCAAACTGACGATTGATTTTTACGCACAAACGCTGGAATCTTCAACTTCGCTTGTTAATGTCGCGGATAATACCGACACTAAAACACTGGCACTATTCAGGGCGCAATTCAATAAATTTGGGATAATATACGGGCAAATTAATTTTAATGATACACTGGGGACTTTGAGTGGTTTAATCGGGACAGAGGGCGCGATTGGCACATGGGCAACAAATCAGAATGATTCAACCACTAGGGTTTCTGGCGGGTTTGTTGCCAATGACAAAACCTGCGCTAATCCGTTTAGACGACCATGTGGCGAAGAACACGATGCAGAGCGGATGGTGTTGTTTAATGATTGCACCGCGCCCGCTAATCCTCTGGCTGACCCGCCCACAACCTCACTGATAGATACCCCCGCCTGCGCAAACGTGAAAGCGTGTATTGAAAGACCTTTCACCTCCGATAGCGATTTCAGCTGTGATTTCCCCCTGTTTGATGATACCCGCGATGCCGTGTGTTTGGCTAATTCAGCGCAAAACACAGCGGATATGACTGACAAAGTGCTTCATGTCCGTTGCGGTGTTTTAATCAGGGACTATTGTGGCAATACCACCGCAAACGATGGCGAAAACGTTTTTAATGCGGGGTGTGATGCGAGTTATGACCTGATACGGGCGACCGCTTGTTATAAGAATGCGAGGGCTCATAATAAGTGCACCGATGATAATATCATTTCTACGTATTGCAATGATGCAGACAGCGATTCTGGCACCCGCCCGTTTAATAAACTTCTTTGCACATCCTCGATATATGCAGGCGCGGAGGTTAGGGCGTGTTTGGGGAATGAAATGGCCGATGCCACCTGCCCGCGCTTGATTAGCAACCGGATTGCCTTCTGTGGAGGAGAACTCGCGCCCAACCCCGTTGATGATAGGTGTAGTGCGGTTAATGTCTGTATTGATGACCCCTTTGCCACCGATGATTTGTGCGGTTTTGCCGCGTTTGATGAATTGAAAACCGACCGCCGTACGGCATGTTCAGAGCCGGGCCCCACCGTGGCTTGCATGAATGCGAAGGTGCATTTGTGTGTTGGGCGGGGTGAATATGCCGCGCCCTTTGTGCCGATTTGCAGTGAAAAATCAGACATAGCCTTGCAACAACGGATTTATTGCTATCTTGATAATACGGCGGACGCAGACTGCACGGACATTAATGAAAAAACATTCGCGGTGGCAGAGGTGTGGCAATATTCCGCTGTTGATACGGATGGTGAAACTTCATTAAACATTGTGCGGGATACAGGCGAGGCAGTGGATAGGGCGAACTTTACGACCTCGGGCGCGGTGGCGGGACTAAATTCTGGGGATATTAGTACCTTGACGTTGGCAGACGGTGATTTGGGCGGGGATGCAGAAGACGGCGCGTTTTTTGCCACTGCCACTGTTGGCGGGGAAGACAGAGCCTATGCAGGGATTTTAGAAAGCATCAATTTGGGTGCGCCATTGGTCGCCCCTGCTATGGGTAGCGGTGCGCCAACGACCCTGACTTGGAACGGCAGGGTTCATTTGCAGATTTTTGCCACGAGTGCATTTTATCGTGACGATAGTTTTGACCTTACCATTGATTTTGCCAATGCGGTGGGTGATGCGATAGGCACGGTTAGCTCTACCAGCACTAATGGTACGATTACCTTGGCAATAAATGGCAGTTTTAACAAATTCGGGGTGATATATGGCACAACGACTCTGACGCGATCAGGGGATAATTACGGCGGTGTTTTAACAGGTTTAATTGGGATTGAGGGTGCGGTTGGCGCGTTCCACACTGGCACGCTTGTGAATGGCTATGTCGGCGTGTTCGTGGCGGTGCAAGACAACCAGTGTCTTATTAATCCGTTTGATGTTGTGGGTGGTTGCCCGACTGAGAGGGCGGCGAAAATCGTCGAATGCTCTTTGGAGGATAATATCACTAACACGGTTTTATGTGGCGATACGCTTAAAGCCCAGCCTTGCTTGCTTGACCCGTTTAATACCCTTGATGACCCATCTAATACCCTTGATGGATGCATGGCAAAGACAGAGTTTGATACGGCGCGGACGAATCGGTGGACGTTCTGTTTGAAAGAGGGCAATGCCACCCATTCCATTTGCGAACCCGTGGCGTATTTATGTAGTGCAGTCGGGGATGTAGATGCGCGATGCAAAACTAACACGACAGGCGTGACTGTGGCGGGGGATTACTGCGATGATATTGCCAATGCGAACACCGCGACTTGTAATGTGACTGTGGCTTTCTGTGCGGATAGTGCCAATGAGGGCAAAGCACCTTGTGGTGTGAATGCGACGCGTTGGGCGAAACATGCCTATGTGGTTGATGATAAAGGCACGTCTGTTACCACCGATGATACCACCCCAAAAGCACCTATCCTTGAAACGATTGCGAATGATAGCCCCGACAAGGGCTTTATAAATTTGCCTGAGGTGGATTTTACCAAGGCAGAAGACGGTGCGGAGTCGGGCATGGCACAACGGGATGCGTTAGATGCTGCGGCAGAATCGCAGGCTGGGGTTTCGGTTGTTCTAAACCTTTTGACACTTGCAAATCATAAGCCGGGGACTGAACCCGCCGTTGATTTGCTTGGTGATGAAGAAGACGGCGCGTTTTTCTTCAATGGGATTCAGAACGCGCGGGATATATTCTATGCTGGGATTACTCCAACCACGGATTTGGGCGCACCCCTGATGGATAACACCAAGGATGGGACTTGGAATGGCAGGATTCATATTTTCGCGAATATTTATGGAGGTATTGCGCTTCGGTCAGATGATTTCCAACTTAAGATTGATTTTGCTGATGGCACGCTTACGTCCGAAACAACTATTATTCATCCGCGCGATACGGCTGTGGTTACGATTGATGGCAAGTTTGATAGATTTGGTTTGGTTTATGGCACAACAACCGTGAATATAGCCGGTATACACGGCGGGCTTTTAACAGGTTTGATTGGGATAGAGGGCGCGGTTGGCGCGTTTGTATCAAACAGCGAATCGTCCTTGGATTTCGCGGGCGCGTTCGTTGCCAATGATAAAGTTTGCAGCCTAAACCCGTTTGGTGACAACTGCTTTAAAGAATTTAACGAAAAACGGGCAATGATTGCCGATGGTTGCAGTGGTGCTGGTCTATCGCCAATCCCGCCAGCCATGCTCGCCCCGCCAATCGCGCCAGAGATAGCAACTAAAATGGCTAAAATAGCGGAGTGTGCCGTGGTAAAACCGTTTATCTGCGTTGCGACAAGAGGCGATTATGATGCCCGATTTGCGGTGGAAGAGGATTATTCCAACCCGTTTGCGTCACTTTGCAGTGGTATTGAGAGTGCCCTGCTTGTTGCCCTGCAACGAGAGGCTTGCATTGCAGGGACACCCGCCAGTAGCGAAGCCATATTCCTTGATGGTAAGGATTGCCCAACGCTCATCAGGGAGGGCGGAGTGACTGCCAATGTTTGGGAACACACCGCTGAAAAAACCGATGGAACGAAATTAGCTATCCGTAAGACGATTGAACGGGTTTATGATAAAACCCGTGCACTTGATCCTGACGTAGAAGATGTGGAATTCTGGGGGGCTGGGCAGACAGTCGCGTCCGTACTTGCCCGCGATGAAATCACTGAATTTGCCCCAATAACGCTGAATCTTGCCGATGGTGGGCTTGCCAATGATGGGAGTGTTGATCCGAATGATAACTTGAACTTGCTGGGGGATGCGGGCGACGGGGCGGCCTTTGGTCGCGTGACTTGGGCTGCAACCGATGATGGCATGCCAATTTTAAGCAAAAAATTCGCGTGGATTTTGCCAACAACGGATTTGGGGGCGGAATTAACCGCGCCCAGTGAGGGTGCGCCGACAACGGCAATTTGGCATGGGCGGGCCAGCCTGTTGATTAGCGAGCTAACAGCCGAGGCAACAGCAGTCGAGGCAACCTATAGCTTTAATAATTTTGAATTGATGGTGGATTTCACCAACCGCACGCTTGCATCCACAGGGAATACTAGAGATACTGGAACCACAACTGAAACCACAACCCCGCGGGTGAATGATGATGACTTTGTCATAGACCTGGAAGTAGAGGGAAGTTTTGCTGATGGTAAATACGGGCTGATTACTGGCACAACAACCGTAACGACTTCGTCGCGTGGAAACGACGGAAGTAAGTTTCCTTTAGAAAGCTATACGGGTATTTTAACGGGGTTAATTGGCGCGGATGGCGCGGTTGGCGCGTTTATATCGGACCACGGGAGACAGGACTATGAATACGTGGGTGCGTTCGTTGCCAGTGATAAGATTTGCACAAACGACCCGTTCCATGCCCGTTGCCTTGCGCAATTTGATAATAAGCGGAGTGAGCTTATTAGAGATTGCACGAGCGAGACGCCAGATCTAACGAAGTGTGCCGTGGTAAAAGAGCGTATTTGTCGTTTGAGGGGCGAAGATGCCAACCCGTTTGTAAAACTTTGCGAAGGTGACGGAACGGACGAGGCCATGCGTCAGGCGAAAGCCCTGCGCCAAGAGGCTTGCCTTATTGATATAAAAGAGAGCGAAGAGACCATGGATCGAGAAGTGAGAGCGGATTGCGCGACGGCGACGCATATCAAGGCGGGCGGTGTCAGTGCCAATCTTTGGACTTATACCGCTAAAAAAACCGATGGAATGACGGATTTGACTATCCGTGAGACGATTGAACGGACTTATGATACGAATGATTCGAAAACGGATTTCTGGGTTGCTGATAAAACCGCCATGGAGTTGCTGACTATCTCAAATTTAGACACAACACCTAACTCAAATTTAGCAGGAGCACCTGATTTTAACAGGCTAGACCTTGACGATACATACAATGACCCAAGGGGTACGGGTAGAACGATTGGTTTTGGCGGCGATGCAGAAGACGGCGCGATTTCTTTTAGGGCTGAATGGCGTGCTGGAGGTACAACTACAATTAAGCATTTTGCTGGAATTCTGCCAACGACAAATTTGGGTACGCAAGTGACATTGGTCGCGCCCAGCGATTCGGGTGCGGTAACAACGGGTATTTGGCATGGGCGTGTGGTGTTTCAAGGTTTTGACACTATTTATAAAACAGATGATCTTGAACTGGAGATTGATTTTGCAAGTGATATGCGCAAAATTACAGCCCGCCCCGAACTTCTGAATAATGTAAATGGTAATGCGGGAACTTTGCGAATCGATGGAAAGTTTGATGAAAACGGGCTGATTACTGGCACAACGGATTTCAGGGCAACGGGTAGTGTTAATACCGCGCGCACTGGTATTTTAACGGGGCTTATCGGGGTGGAAGGCGCGGTTGCCGCGTTTATATCCGACTCTGATAATCCTTATGCGGGTGTGTTTGTTGCCAATGATAACGTTTGCTCTAACAACCCGTTTGATGTATTATGCGGTGCAGATTTCAAAGAACAGCGGAATCAGGTCGTTATTAATTGCAGTGTTGAATCGCCAGATATTGCCGCTTGCGCCAATGCAGAACCGTTTATCTGCGTTACGACAAGAAGCAATTATAATACCGAATATAATCCCGACCAGTTTGCCGCGGAAGAGGATTATACCAACCCGTTTGTAAAACTTTGCGAAGGTGATGGAACGGAGGATGCCCTGCGTCAGGCGAAAGTCCTGCGCCAACTGGCTTGCCTTATTGATACAGAAGAAAGCGAACGCGAGGAGCGGGCATTGAGAGAGGAGTGCGCGATGGGGACGCATATCGCGGATGGTGGTGCGACCGCCAGTGTTTGGACTTATACCGCTACAAAAACCGATAAAACAACCGATGTCACAACGAAATTAACTATCCGTGATGAGATTAAAGAGGTTTATGATACTGATACTAACGATGCCCCTGTGGAATTCTGGGTGGCTGATAAGACCGAGACGCAGCTGAATGCGAACGCAAGTTTCACCACGTCTGACTTTAACAAGATAACCCATGCCATAGACTATACAGACAAGGCGGGGGAGGCTATGATGGGGGATGCCACAGACGGGGCGATTATTTTTAGTGCCACTTGGGGTGGGCTAACAAAATCCTTTGTTGGAATTCTGCCAACCACAGATTTGGGTGCGCCACTGCCACTGCCCACGCTTGACGAGCCGACTATGGCGGTTTGGCATGGGCGGGCAACTGTTCTGTTTGGCGGGACTAAGGTTGAATTTAATAATTTTGAACTGATGGTGGATTTCACCAACCGCACGATTGATTCCAGAAGCGTGGGGACGGTTGACCTTACGAAAATCCTAGAAATTGATGGGAGTTTTGCTACGGATGCAAACGGGCTGATTACTGGCACAACAACCGTATTGGACATCACCACCCCCGCGATAACAAACACCGATGGGGTGATAACCACCCCTGCGATTACAGACGACTATACGGGTACTCTAACGGGGTTAATTGGCGAGGATGGCGCGGTTGGCGCGTTTATATCGGACGGCATGGTGATAAGCCAGGCAGCACAAACTCCAGCCAGTATTCCTTACGTGGGTGCGTTCGTTGCCAATGATAAGATTTGCGAAAACGACCCGTTCAATGCACTATGCAGGGAAACGTTTAACGATGCGCGACAAACGCTGTATAATGATTGTGTGGCTGATGTTCCGTCAGAGCATTCGCGCTGTAATGATATTATCGCGTGTTTTAATAATCCGTATTCTGACGACGCGCTTTGCCAGTTTGACCTTTTCACGGACGAAAAGAAGCGGCTGGATAACCTTTGCACAACGGGTATTAATTTTAGAACGAAGGATACAATGGAGGATACGGAGTGCGCGGTTGTGAATATGGCAGTCCCCTGTGTGGAAAATCCGTTTAAGACACTTGATGGTGATTGTTTGGCGGATCCCAACCCAACCCTTATTACGGCACGGGCAAATAGGATTGCCTTTTGCGTTGATTCAGAACGTTTCACCACAGCGGCGACACGCGATGATTGCGTCCCTGCGCTGTACCATTGCGCGGTTAATCCAGACAGCGCGGGTTGCCCAGCTATCCAAGATACGATTGTTAATATTTGCAAGCTTTCAGCGGCGGCTGATAGCGCATTCTGTGGTTTGAATATCGCGCGCTGGGCTGAACATTCTTATACGCGGGCGGGTAATGCGCCGGACGGGGACAAGGAATCGGTGACGATTTATACAAATTATAAAGACGTCCCTAATACAGGGGATTCCAAAGCAGGATTTTTGCATGGTGCAGATTCTGGATTGGGTGATGATGAGAGAGTGCCAACAACGGAGCTCGCTGTAACGACGCGACATTTTGGTGCAAATTTTAATGATACTTATGAGGATGAGAATAAGAATACGATTGGTTTTCTTGGCGGTGCCACGGGTGGCTTTACCGTGACTATTTTTCGAAACTTTGATTTTAATGGTTTTGAATCTTATGCTGGGATTTTGCCTGATATAAATGTGGGTGCACCCCTGCGAAATAGCGAAGTAGAAATGAAGGCCACTTGGCGCGGAAGATTGCACGCTCGCATTGAGGGTACTTTAGAGACAACAACGAATTTTGATTTTAAATTGATGGTTGATTTTAAAGATAAAAACCTTACGATTGAGCAGACGGATATGGTCACTGACTTCAGCGGCGATACTTTTTTAGTGCATCAGTTTGGGTCGAGTATCCGGTATATTGCTTTCAAGAATGTTAAATATGATAACGCTGGTTTGATATCGGGCCAGGTGGAAGGCAGGTTTGATAGGAAGGATCCGATTATTGCGACATTGACGGGTTTGATTGGCGCAAAGGGCGCGGTTGGTGCCTTTATAGTTTCGGGCGTGACCGGTGGGTTTATTGCTTCGCCAGAAATAGGAGTTGTAACCTCTGACCAATTTGATATTTGGGAGCAGACTGCCACTTCTGCGCGGGTGGCGGCATTTGCCATAGGTGGTAGGTTAAAAATCCTCACCGAAATATCAAAAACGGATGCCGATGCGAACTTCTTGGCGGGTGGGACAGTCCGTCAATATCTGCGGTTGGCAGAGGGTTTGGGGGAATCAGATGCCACACTCACCCCCAATACATCCATAACGACCCTGACACTGGCAGATACTTATCGTGATAGCAATGCTTTAATTGCCGATTTGGGTGGGGACAGAGCCAACGGAGTCTCGCTCTTTGCCGTTGATGTTGCGACGGCTGACACGACGGATGACCCATCGGCTAAATCAACAAGGTTTTATAGCGGGCTTTTGGCAGAAACAACCCTAACCCCGCTTGTATTAACCAACCCTGCCCCAGTCGCCACGTGGAAAGGCAGATTTGCCATGTTATACAATAAGCGGACCACAGGTGAGAATACCAAACCCTTTACATTCATGTCGGAGAAGGAGTTTGCAATCGACTTTTATTTTGATGAGCTGGATTATAGGGATATACCGAACACGGAAATCGCCGACGATGGCGGGCGAAGATTTAGCTCTTCTGTTAGTGTGGATCATCCTGACGGTACGAGCGATGATGTGGGTTTTACAATCCAAGGCACATTTAGTACAAGCGGGCTGTTGCGCGGGCGGATAACAGAGGCTGGCACTGACTTTTATGGGGATATTACCGGGCTGGTTGGGGCGAATGGTGTTGTTGCCTCTTTCGCCAGCACGGACACCACAGGCACGTTTGGCCCTTATGTCGGTGGGTTTGTTGCCAGAAATGATGATGATATAACCCGCAGTCTGCCCAGTCCTGATTTTGACACTTGGACGAAGCGTGCGGTTGATTCAATTGAAGTCACCCCCGTGACCGACCCTAAAACCTATACCCATCCCCCCTTAACCATCCTGGATGGAATATCATCTGACGATACAAATTTTTTCAATTTTGTGGAGGGCGGGGCGACAGACATCAGAAAAAATATTAAGGTAGATAAAATAAACACTTCTAACCAACTTAATATTATTGGTGGTCATTTTGCTGATACAGGGACAACAAAAATAGGGGCAGAACCACATGATTTGTCAATACCGATTACCCTAACCCTTGGCGATACCTATTTACGGGGTGAACAAGATTTCAATCTGGATGGTGATGTTGCCGATGGGATATCGTTTCTGATTGGCAGACCTGGGGCAGGCAACAGGGCTTATGCGGGTCTTTTATCGGGTACAGATTTGGGTGCACCGATAGATGCAAGTTTAAGCGGGAAATGGCAAGGGCGGGCTTACCAATTGGGCTATCGTGCATTTATTAGTAGCGGTGATTTTTTTGACCTAGGTTTGCAGAGAGTCGTTTCTATACGTAACTTTGATTTTACGCTTGATGTTAATTTTGATGACGAAACGATTGAGGCAGATATAGAATACCTCGGCGGTGCGTCTCCTTTCACGCTTGTTATAGACGGTGCATTTGATGTTGAGACTGGAATAGTAAGCGGTACAGCAACCGCCTCAGCTGTTTCTGGTCGACCCCGTACGGTTGCTCTGACTGGTTTGATTGGTGCGGAAGGGCTGGTTGCTGTGTACGGGGCGAGCCCCCAACCATCAACAACAGCAACGATTCAATCGCAGATTCTTGGTGGATTTGTTGCCCGCCCCGTCGATCATATTATTGAAACAACAGGTACTGTGACAACGGCCGATTGGCATCGCGGATTTAATTTTAATGACAGGCCGCGTGTGGGTGCGTTTGAAAACCCCGCACATTTCCTTCGCGGTGATGAAAAGGGTTTGGCAACAGGTGATTTTGATTCCGTGCCAGTGGAGCAAAAATTCCTACGGCTGGACAGCGATAGCAACGATGGTGTGTCATTCCTTGCTGGTACAAGGGGCGATACAACGCGGTATTATACGGGGCTATTATCCACAACGGATGTTGGAATGCCTTTGGAAAGTGGGACTCAAACCCTTTATTGGGCTGGCAGAATCGGGGTTATTTGGAGCGATAATACGTATCACGAAGACACCTTTGATTTAATAGTTGATTTTGATACGCAAACAATCAAAAGTGCAAGCCATATAGAACCCGAGGGCAAAGATGTTATAATACTTAATGGCAAAAATGCTATTATTGAGGCCAGCTGGGAACTCACAATTGATGTACTACCTGGTGATATTAGGGTGACTACTAACCCACGTGGGCGTATTAATGGCACGATTAAAGGGCTTGATAGTTTGGTTCCTGGTACGCTAACAGGGCTTATCGGGCAGGGCGGCGCGGTTGGCACGTTTATCAGTGGGGCTGGTACGGAGGTTGTCCCTGCCACCATCCATTACGCGGGCGGGTTTGTCGCGCTAGAGAATGCCACCTTTATTGATTGGAGGAACAGATTTACCAATCCCCCAGATACCGCGCCAAATCCAATTTTAAGAAACCAGTTTTTGCAAGGCACGGCTGATAGTTTAACGGCAACGCCAAGCGTCCCGGATTCGAACCTAGAAACGGAGCTTTGGGCAAATAATGATGGGACTGGAACGATAAACCCCACCTTGCTAAACCTAGAAACCGCCACCTTTGATGGCACCAATGACGCGCGGAATAACCCCCGCCCACTGGGCGGGGATGCCAGCAATGGTGTGGGCTTCTTTACAGGGTATAACGGTGGTGTGCAGTATTATTACGCAGGGATTTTAAACGGCACGAATTTGGGTGCGCCTTTGACTGCTGAAACTGCCACGGGCGTATGGAACGGGAAATTCCGCGCGATTGGCCAGGCAGTCAATACCGATTTCACATTAGAGGTTACCTTTGGCGATACCATGGATGCTGCTGGCTCGGTTGAGGCGTTTGTGGAGCAAAACTCGGCAACCAATACCTATTATCATCTAACAGGCACCTATGATAGCAACGGGTTTATCAGTGGCGATGTGGATTTTGGCGGATTCAGCAATATTGCCGAGCGAACACCAACAGGTGACAGAACCAGCGGTGCGCTAACAGGGCTTATCGGGCAAGAGGGCGCGATTGGCGCGTTTTACAGCGACACCACGGGCAATACAAGCAATGGGTTTGCGGGCTATGCTGGCGGGTTTGTCGCGTGTCCTTATGATGTCGTAAACAACCGTTGCAAACAATAATTCCCCTTTGTTTTCAAAAATTACCATAATTCATTGATTTTATTAAAAACCAACTTGACATAGAGTCAAAAACTTGGCAAAATGGGTATATTAACGCGGAATAATACAGGGGGCATGACTATGAAAATCATCACGAAAACCATATTAAACCTAATAATAACCACGTTTGGCGTGTTATTTATCCTATCGGCTTGCGGGGGCGGGGGCGCACCAAGCATTACCATTGGCGTGGTTGATCAAACCTGCTCGACCAACGCGTTTTCCCCCGATTGTGACGATGGAGGGCAAACCGAGCGCACCGATGCAATAACCGATTGCGCGGAAAAGGGTGAGTGCGATGCTGTCCCCGAAAATTTGCAAACCTGCCTAACCGATTTATTCAGCCCTGAATGCGATGCCGTGGCAGAGACTATCAGTACCCGCACGACTGTGACGATTGCCCAATTGCAGATGACTTTTTGCGAGGCAAACCCAACCGATACGAATTGCAAGCCAGAGCCAACTTTGGCAGAGGTTTGCACGGGTGATCCATTTAACTCCCGTTGTTTGGCGGATTATAACGGGGCGCGTGAAATCGCGTGTCGGGCAAACAACAC
The DNA here is from genome assembly GCA_959347425.1 of uncultured Amylibacter sp. The sequence continues at coordinate 1,890,101 of OY365741.1, forward strand.
CCCCACTTGCGGGGCGACTATAACGCGATTTTGCGAAACGGAGGCGGTGGCAGCCCCCGCCAATCTGTTTGATACGCTTTGCGGTGATGTGAAATATAACACCCCGCGTGAGGTCGCGTGTCGCACGGGCAGTCACGATTTGCTCTGCCCTGCCACGATAACTCGGTATTGTGAAACGGACGCAACGCCCCAGAATGGCAACACGTTAAATCCGCTTTGCGCGGCTGTGAAATATAACGGGGCGCGTGAAACCGCGTGTCGCACGGGCAGTCACGATTCGCTCTGCCCTGCCACGATAACGCGGTTTTGTGAAACGGAGGCAGTCGCCTCCCCCATCAATGTTTTTAATCCGCTTTGCGGAACTTATAATACCGCCCGTGAAACCGCGTGTCGGGGGGATACCATGGGTTTGGATATCATGGATTTGGATTGCACGGCTACGATAGCGAGGTTTTGCACAACCACCCCAACGCTTGACACGTATTTTGACCCGCTTTGCGTTGCTGATAGTGTCGCGGTAATGAAGCGGGATGAGCATTGCGGGATGGTGGCGACGGATGGGGACTCCCCTGCCTTTACTATGCGATGTGCTGAAAATGCAGAGGGGTTAAATGCACGGAATACCTATTGCGTGATTGGTGGTACTGAGTTGGATGGTAATGCCCTTAAGCCTGAATGCGCCCCTAACTCTGCTGGCAACGCCATTTTGTTAACTGTGTCTGCGTGCGTGAATGCGGATGCGGCTTGCCTGCCCTCGCTTAGAGTAATCTGCGAAGCCGAAGTCGCCTCGTTTAATACGCTGTGCGGAAATGCAAGAACAACCCTCTGCCTGCCAGGAGCCAGTGTATTTAAAGAATCGCTTTGTAATGTCCCTGCCTATGAGATGGATCGTGAAAACGCCTGTGTTACTGGCGTAAGTGAGATTGTTACAGAGTGCAATACTCTTTATACAAAGCATTGCGGGGCTGGGGCGGACAATCCGTTTAATACGGCCGCGGGGCTGACTGGCATGATTGACTGCACAATGCTCCCTGCAATTACTGACCAGACTGATTTTGCCATTGAACGTGAAAAGTTTTGCGGGAATAGCCGACCTGTCGCTGACTCGACTTTTGAAATGCAGTGTAATGACATAATAGTGGGGCTTTGCATGAACAGTCCCTATGATACAGATGCGGGTGGTGGGGATTTTGATTGCTCTGTGGATGCGGCATTTGTCCCGCAACGCGAAAACCGTCGTGCAACCTGTCGTACTGGCGACGCGGCGACTGGGGAAAATTGCGCCAATTTGGTGGCATTTGATGCCTGTATCGGCGACCCATTCTATTCCACATGTGACGATAATGAGTATATGGAAGAGCAAACAGCCCGCGAGTCATATTGCAATTCAGGTGTTCAGGGCAGCACTGAATTTGGGGAGGGAGTCTCGGTTGGGGCAGGAACCATAAACGATGTTGACAGGCTTTGCGGGACTTTTAGAACATCAATTTGCAGTTGGGATTTGATGTCAGAGGTTCCTGGAACACTAAATCCCACTATGAGTGTTTGTCCTAATGATGATGCTGGTCAGCGTGTCCAAACAGCCTATTGTGCTATAGGAAATAATTGGAATACGCTAAATGCGGAATGCAGTACTGCTAATACTACTTTTGGAGGGTGTATTGAAAATCCTTTTGAACTTACTGCGGGGGAGAATCCGGTTTCTGTTTGTGGGACCGAAACTTTTGCTTTGGTAGCAATGGCCAATCGTATAAAGTTTTGCCGTGATGATGTGGATATTTCCGTTCCCGATCAACTTGCCCTTTGCGTTGTTGCAGGGCAAGACGATGCCGAGGGGTCGCTCTGCGCGTCAAGTGGCGTACATGCCAATCCCTTTGTCGATTTTTGTGCGCGTGAAGGTACGACTTTTGACATGGTGCGGGCGGAGTTTTTAACGAATTGTAAAAATTCTGATACCTCCGTTTTGGATGGTGCAACAACCTGCGCTCCTGTTTTGGCGTGTGATGCAGATCCTTACAGCACGGATTGTGCTGATAAAAGCGTCTATTCCCCGTCTCGCCAACGGATTGTTGATGAATGTGAAACGCTGAATGATGGGACATTCACCGCCACCTGTACCTCGGCAATTAAAGCCCGCATTCAGGCTTGCCTTGATGCCCCTTATTCCACCAATTGCAAGAATAACCCCGATTATACTATGGTGCGGGCGAATCGGTTAAGCTCTTGCGGGGACAGCGCGACCATTCGCGGGGACGGGGGCGCGGAGGATGCAAGGTGTCGCCCTGCGTTTGATGCGTTCTGCACGGGTGATAATTTATTCGCCACAACGGGCGCAAATTGTTTTGGTGATAATGACTATAAAACCGCCCGTGATACGCATTTTGCAGAGTGTAAAAAGGCGGCGAGCGCACGGGTTGGCACGGATTGCACCCTTGCCGCTGCCCAAATTTGCGTTGGCACGGAATCAGAATATACAGACCCATTCGTAACCTTGTGTGATGAGGGCAGTCGCGATTCTCTGCTTGCCCGTCAAGCGGTTATTTTGCGATGCCAACCTTTGAGCTCTGCACGGGGGGCAGAGGGTAATGAAAGTTGCGAAACCATCGGTGCGAACAGGGTTTTAGATAATTGTGATAATGACCCGCTTGCCATCGATTGTGTCGGGTATAATGAGTCGGACGGGCTGGCGTATTTCTCCGCACGGGCGACTCGGTTAAGCCAATGTGCCGCCGAAGCAGGACCGACCAACCACCAAAACACTTGCACTGGTGCGATTTTGGTGCTTTGCGCTATCAATAACCCTGAAGCTGAACCATTTGCCCCCGTTTGTAATAATGAAACGGGTATTGCGGGCATTCGTAATAATTTTTTGCAGAGTTGCGCAGGGGCTGGCAATGTGCCCGAATTTTGCAATACGGCATCTATAAACGCGATTCGCACTGGGTGCGCGGATACTACTGGGAATGACCCCTATGATACCGCAGTTACCGTTATGGGCTCGGCGACATTGAATTGCAATGATTTTGCTTTCTTTAATGGGGCGCGGGGTACGCGGCTCACAGGGTGTAGCGATAGGACTATCACAACTGGATGCGATGGGACAATATCCTTTGTTTGCAGGGCGGATGGTGCAAACGCCAATCCGTTTCATGCCACTTTATGTAATACAATCCCCGCGGACGACCTTGCGATATCGCAACGCGACTTCTGCCAAATCCGCGCGAATGTTGGCAAAGCTGGGTGTACAAGTGGCGACTTAACCCGCCCAACCGCCGCCTCGGTTTTGGCGGCGTTGGATATAGGCACGGCGGATGATGTGCCATTAACCCCCGCTTCTGGCACCGATCAGACAAACGAGTTTTTAAAAGGCACGGATACTGGGCTGAATACGGGTGGGTTTGTGCAAGCGGACGGTGCGGCGGCAGAGGTTATCACTATCAATATGTCAACCGCCAAATACAATAACGTGCTGTTGGGTGGTGATTTGGCAGATGGAATCGCGTTCTTTGGAGGACACGCCCCGGACAATAGCTTGCGGGTAGAATACTATGCAGGTATTCTGGCAGGGGCGGATTTGGGTGCGCCGTTAAGGCAAGAGACGAATGCAGAAGTGAAATGGTACGGGGCGGTGAATTGGGCTATCGCTATTGTGGGTGGCAAAGGGTTTGCCTATCACGACCAGACGGCAATCGGTACAACAACCCGCGATTTTGTCTTGACTATTGATTTAGAAAATCGGAGTTTTCGCTCGTTCTTTCAGCGTCTGGGTACGACTTTTAATGATGGAGCTCAGGGGTTTCTTTTAACAGGCGATTATCATCCAACCACAGGCGTGATTATGAACGGAAAGGTTTTGTTTGGAGTAAAGTCTGGCGATAGAATAGCGCGGAATGGTGAATCAGGGGCTACTTACCATTTTGAAGGGCCGTTAATCGGTATTATTGGTGCAGAGGGTGCGCTTGGGGTGTTTTACGCGCAAAGAAGCAATGATGGGCAGGGGGATGCCTTGGGTGGCGGGTTTGTCGCCCGTGCTCCCCGTCCAGATTTTATTAGCTGGACGCGACAGGCGGCCAATTTAGCAGGAGAATCGCTGACTATTCGCACCGTCGCGGATGCGGGCGATGGCGCGACAAGTTTTATTCGCGGTGGCACGGGTGCGTTGGATGTTGGGGCGGGTGGTGTGGATTATACCCTTACCCTTGCCGATGATTACTCAAAGGCGGATAGTCTAGATGCGCGTTTTGGCGGTAATATCGTAACACTCGGCGGGGATGCCGTGGATGGAGTTTCCTTTGCACTGAATGGCGATAGGCTGTATTCGGGGCTGTTAGCGGGCACAAATCTGGGTGCGCCGACTGCAAGCGCGAGTTATCAAGGGCGGATTGGTATTCTTATTCGTAAGGACGGCGATGTGATCTATGATGTGGATAATGAATTTACCTTGAACGCTAATTTAGGTCCGGGGACTTTTAACGATGGCTTTGCGAATTTGGGCGGGCTGGCTTTCACGATAAGCGGGGGGAAGTTTAATCAGTTTGGATTGATAAGCGGAACGGTAAATTTGGGTGCATCCAGTGGCACATTAAGCGGGTTAATTGGCGCGGACGGCGTGGTTGGCTCTTTTATATCAACAATCGACACGAATGGGGCGTTTGCGGGCGGATTTGTTGCCCGCGTGATTGGTCTTAATGGTTTGACCAGTGCTGCCCCACGGGCGCGGGAGCGGGCAATTTGGCGGGTTCATGCGGTTACGGATAACGGCACGGGTTTGGATGTTCTGGAGGATGGCGATGCGGTTGGGTCTCTCAATCCGCTCACGAATTTTATTGTCGGTGGCGAGAATGCGTTGGATTTGGGCAACGCTCAGAACATTACACCAGCCACGTTGAAAGCGAATGATGAATATACCGATAGCCGTGGCGATACGATTCGCCTTAATGGGGAATCCGTCGATGGTGTGGCGTTTGCTCGGGCTACGGTTGTTTCACCCGTCAAATGGTACGCGGGGTTATTAGCTGATACAGCATTGGGCAGCCCCGTCAGCCACACCGCCACAACTGCCGACTGGGTCGGGCAGTTTGGTTTGATAAAAGACGGATTAAATGGCGGAAATCCTTATATCGCGCCCCTTATATTAACCGTTAATTTCAAGGAGAGGAAGATTTCCAGCCCTGCGATAGCGATTTTTTCAGATACTTTTGCAGATACATTGACGATAGATGGGCGTTATGACGGGCATGGGCTGATACGCGGCACGGTAAGCTATGCTACGCCGACCGAAACGAGCGTTGGGCATCTAACGGGGTTAATTGGCGCGGGTATTAGTGCAGGTGGCGCGACTGCGGTTGGTGCATTTGTCTCTGGCGCGTCTGGGGATGATATCGGCGGATACACGGGCGGGTTTGTTGTCAGAGAGACGCACGGCGTGATCATCACAAAAAAAGTGGGTTTTGGCGATTGGTTTTATAGCTTTGGTACCCCCCCGCCCATCAAGTTAGATCCCGACACCCTACGCAATCAATTTTTGGCGGGCGAGCGCGACCGAGTGAATGAAATGGGCGCGAATAACCCCCAAGGGCATACGATATTCATCGGCAACGACGAGGGGAGCTTTGATGGCCTTACTTTGGACTTGGATAGAGTGGACGGTATGAGATATTTTTCCACAGATATTGGCGGGACGGAGTATTTCTACGCGGGTATTTTTTCAGAAGCAGATTTGGGCGCACCAGTCGGTTTGATGTTTGACAGTGAAACAACGGGCAGATGGAACGGGCGGTTTGGGTACAGAGCCCCACGCGGTGATAGTACAGATTTCACGCTTGAGATTGATTTTGCCAACCCCAGGATAGAGGCTTTTGTGGCAGGAAAAGACGGCAACTATTTTCACCTAAACGGCAGTTATGATGCAAACGGGGCAATTATCAATGGTACGGTTGATTACGGGGCTTTCACTGCTGGCACGCGAACGCCAACAGGTTCAAGGACAGCAGGTGTTTTAACAGGGATTATTGGGCAACAAGGCGCGATTGGCGCGTTTATCAGCGATGTCACGGGCAATGCGGGCTATGCTGGCGGGTTTTTAGCCACGCCAACCGCACAGCTTAATCCCGATTTGGTTAATTATAAAGATTGGGTGCGTAGTTTTAGCGATACACCCCTGCCCCTCGTGCCAGATGTAACAGCCACCCCGCTAAACCAGTTTTTGCAAGGTTTCGCGGACACTCTGCCGACAACGGGGATTACGATTGATGGTGGGGCTGTAACCCCCCTAAACCTAGCCACTGCCACCTTTGATGGTATAGCTTTGGGCGGGCAAACCGCCGATGGTGTCGGGTTCTTTCAGGGAAATAAAACCGGCGGCGTTGGTAGTGCCGGTTACGCTGGGATATTTAATGGTACGGATTTGGGTGCGCCTGTGATTGCAGATAGCCCAAAAGCGTATTGGTACGGGCAGTTTGTCGTAATTGGGACTTTTGGAGTCAATACCGATTTCACGTTAGAGGTTGATTTTACCGCGGATGTCTTGGTTGCTGATTCTGTTGGCTCAATTGATGCATTTGTTCAGCAGGCGGGGCCCGCCTATTATCATCTAGAAGGCACTTATGATGCCAACGGAGTCATCAAGGGCGTGGTTGATCTTGGCAATTTCACTGTTGGCACGCGAACACAAAGCGATGCCACAAGGATAGCAGGTGTTTTAACAGGGCTGATAGGGCAAGAGGGCGCGGTTGGCGCGTTTATCAGTGGAAGAGTAAATACCTATGCTGGCGGGTTTGTTGCCATGCCAAATGTAATGCTTGATCCCAATGTGGTAAAATATAACGATTGGGCGCATAGTTTTGCCACACCCCCGCCAAATCAACTGGACACAACCACCCGCTCCCCTCAATTTCTGGGTACTGTTGCAGGGGATACCGAGTTGGATGACATGTATGCTATGGAAGTTCAGGATAGTCGCAAAGGCACCCTAACCCTAGCCGATGCCTTTGATACTATCACCTTTGTTGGCGATGCCACCGATGGGGTTAGCTTTTTCTGGGATAATCCGCCTGTAATTGGCTATGCAGGTATTTTGGCTGATACAGATTTGGGTGCGCCTTTTACGCAAGGGGACGGACCGGCACAAGTGACTTGGAAAGGGTGGTTTCAAGCAGTTGTTAGACCTGTGAGTCGTGGGTTTGATTTAGTGATTAATTTTGCTAATGGCGCGAACACGATAGAGGCTTTTGTGCAACAAACCAGCGATAACTATTTTCACCTAACGGGCGAATTTGATGCAAACGGCGTGATAACGGGCGAGGTTTATTTTGGCACATTCATCAATGCTAATAAGGACATGCCAACGAATGCTGCCGACCCCGACAACGGGTTTCTAACAGGGCTTATTGGCGAGCAGGGTGCAGTCGGTGCGTTTGTCGGTGGCACAGGTACAAGGGACGCTATAGAACAGATTACGCCTCTTGATTATCATAATACTTATGCGGGCGGGTTTGTTGCCAGTCCAAATGTGGTGAATCATGTCAAGTATATTGACTGGACGGGTAGTTTTACCACGACCCTAACAGATACTATGTTAGACATGGATACCCGAGTTAGTCAATTTTTGGCAACGGCAACCGCGTTGGATGAAACGGGGGCTGGTACTATTAATGCGGTTAATAAAGGCAGTTTAAACCTAGCCAACGCAACCTTTAAAGGGGCAGGTTTGGGCGGGCAAGCCACCGATGGGGTTAGCTGGTTTTGGGATAGTACCAATGATTTTGGCTATGCTGGTATTTTGGCTGGTACGGATTTGGGTGCGCCTTTAACGCAAGACAGTGGAACGGCAAAATGGAACGGGAGTTTTCAAACGACTGGGGATGTGACAATTAATGATAATCTAGCTATAACATATAGTATTAGTGGGGGGCGTGTCAAAGTGAATACGAATATAAAACGTGATTTTCTTTTGGAGATTGATTTTGATAATGACGAGATAGAAGCTTTTATTTATCACTTTGGCACGAGATATTATCACCTAACGGGTAATTTTGTGGGTGGCGTGATAACGGGTAAGGTTAATTATGGCACATTCACCGACCTTACCGCGCGAACAGCAACGGATGGCGAAACGATAGGGACTCCCCGCGCCCCCAATGGGATTTTAACAGGGCTTATCGGGGCGCAAGGCGCGGTTGGCGCGTTTATCAGTGGCACGGGTGATAAGAACGCGATAGCAACAGCCGACCCTGTTTATTATGCTGGCGGGTTTGTCGCCACGCCAACCAATGCGCTTGATGACGATACGGTGAATTCTGACAATGTGGTGAATTATGACGATTGGTTGCGTGGTTTTATCACCCTCCCGCCAGATAGATTGGATATCAGCAGCGAATCCCGACGCGGTCAATTTTTGGCGTGGAATTCAGGAAGAAACGATTTGGATAGAACGGGGTCGCGCAGAGAGTTGAGCAATGACAGAGGCGTGCTAACCCTAGCCACTACCTTTTCAGAAATCACCATTACTGGAGGCCAAGCCGCCGATGGGGTTAGCTTCTTTTACGATAGTTGGGGTAGTGCTGGCTATGCAGGTATTCGGAGCAGTACGAATTTGGGTGCGCCTTTAACGCAAGACAGTGGAACGGCAAACTGGAACGGGCATATTCGCTCAGTTGGTACGTATATAAATCGTGAGTTTGTTTTAGAGATTAATTTTGCTGATAGCAACAAGATAGAGGCTTTTGTGCAAACAGCTGGCGAATACCATTTTCACCTAACGGGCAGCTTTGATGCAAGTGGCGTGATAACGGGCAAGGTTAATTACGGCAGGTTCACTGCTGGCACGCGAACGCCAACGGACAGTCGCACCGACAATGGGTTTCTAACAGGGCTTATCGGGATGGAAGGCGCGGTCGGTGCTTTTGTCAGTGGCACAGGTACAAAGGACGCTATAGTAAGGCTCGGTTCTGGTAATTATTCGGGCGGGTTTGTTGCACATCCAACTGCCACAAGCACTGGTGTTAATGTTAAATTCAACGACTGGGTGCGGACTGTCGGCCCAAGTGACGCGATAAATACAACTTTCCAAAACCAGTTTTTACGTGGCACGCCTGATAATATACCGGCAATGGCAGTGGGGCTTGGGTCAGAGACGAATGGGACTGGAACGATAACTCCCACCTTGCTAACCCTAGGCACCACCTTGGGCGTGAGCGGGGACACAAAAAATGGCGTGGGCTTCTTTGAGGGATATGATACCGTGAACGGAAGATATTACTATGCAGGGATTTTTAATGGCGCGGATTTGGGTGCACCTTTGACCGCGCAAACCGCCGCGGGTGTATGGAAGGGGAAATTCCAAGTGCTTGGGTCTGCGTCCGTCGATACAGATTTTACATTAGGGGTTACCTTTGAAACGGTTGCTGGGTTTTCTGAGGTTGCGGGCAAGGTTGATGCATTTGTCCAATACGAGGACGACTTTTATTATCATCTAACAGGCACTTATGATAGAAACGGAGTCATCACGGGCGATGTTGATTTTGGGAAATTCATGAATGATGATAAAACTATGCCCGAAACAATAGCAGGGGAAAGAGTAGGCGGGACGCTGAACGGACTTATCGGCTCAAACGGCGCGCTTGGCGTGTTTCATAGCACCCAAACGGGCAGTGGTGGCTATGCTGGCGGGTTTGTCGCGTGTAAGCGTAATACCGATGACACTGCTTGCCAATAATAACCCGTGATAATTTCATATTTTACGATAGTTTGCCAATCTTTTTAAAATTATCTTGACATAGAGTCAAAAACTTGGCAAAATGGGTGCAGGTGTGGTAAAACACGACCAAGCCCGTGATACACTGGCAAAAGGGGGGACTTTGCTATGAAAACCATCTTAAACCTTATCATAACCATGTTTGGCGTGTTGTTTATCCTATCGGCTTGCGGTGGTGGGGGTGTGACCGTTGGGCTGGTTAATCAAACTTGCACGAGCAATCCGTTTTCCGATGATTGCGGGTCTTCGGGGCAGGCAACTCGCACCAAAACAATAACCGATTGCCTGAAGGATAGCGGGGATTGCGCCGATAACATCCCTGAGGATGCGCAAACTTGCCTAACGGATTTGTTCAGCGACGAATGCAAAGCCGTTGCCGATACCGCTTTTGTCCGCACGGATGTGACGATTGCCGAATTGCGAGAGACTTTTTGCAATGCAAACGAGGTAAATAAGGCAACCGATAATTGCCAAACCACCCCCACTGTGATGGAAACTTGCACGGGCAACCCGTTTGATTCCGATTGCGGGGCGACCTATAATACAAACCGAGAAACCGCGTGTCGGGCAAACAACACCTCTGCTTGCGGGGCGACTATAACGCGGTTTTGCGAAACGGACGCGGTGGCAACCCCCGCCAATCTGTTTGATACGCTTTGCGCAACCTATGATACCGCCCGTGAGAACGCTTGCAGGGATACGCCCACGGGTTTGAATTGCGGGGCGACTATCACGCGGTTTTGCGAGATGGACGCGATAGCCTCCCCCGCCAATGTGTTTAATCCGCTTTGCGTCGGCTATAATACCGCCCGTGAAACCGCGTGTCGCACGGGCAACCACGATTCGCTCTGCCCTGCCACGATAACGCGATATTGCGAAACAGACGCGGTCGGCACCCCCACCAATTTGTTTAATCCGCTTTGTGTGGGTGTGAAATATAACACCCCGCGGGAGGTCGCGTGTCGCACGGGCAACCACGATTCGCTCTGCGGTGGTACGATAACGCGGTATTGTGAAGTTGACGCGCTCACTAACATAGATAATTTGTTTAATCCGCTTTGCAGTGATAATCAAAAAGCGATGCAGGTGCGGGATGCGTTTTGCATGGATGCCGATAGTGCCTTTACCGCGAATTGTATTGATAGCGGTAATGCGGAGGGGATAACCGCACGGGATAATTTTTGCAAGGATATTACCGATGATTACGCGAATCCTTTTACCGATAATTGTATTAATAGCGGTAATGCGGAGGGGATAACCGCACGGGATGAATTTTGCGCGGATAAATCCAATAATTACGCGAATCCTTTTACCGATAAGTGTATTAACAGCAATAATGCTGAGGGGATAGCCCCACGGAATGAATTTTGCGGGGATACTGCCAATAATTACGCGAATGCCTTTAATTTTTCGCGTTGCCGTGATAATAGCGAGGGGATAGCCTCACGCGGGATTGTCAATGGCGACTGTAGCGATGGGTACAATGCGTTCAAGGCACCATGCGCGGCTGCGGTGAAAGCTGACCTTTGTATAAAATACCCATTTGGCAGAATTAGACCTAGTGAAAGCATTAATTTAGTATGTGATGATGATACGTATGCGACAGAGCAGGAAAAACGCTATGAATTCTGCGTTAATGATACCACTGAGGATTCCGGTAATCACCAACTTGCCTGCAGTGAAATAGCGCGGGAGGTTTGCTTTGGGGATAATAATTCAGAAGCAGCAGGACATTTTAATCTCTATGCCCGTATTTGTCTGCTTGGTAATTTTGGCAACCGTCGTTTGATATTTACTAATTGCAGTAAAGGGAATACTTACAACCTCCGGACGTATGAGTGTATGCGTGTTGATAATGGTGGTTCAAATGGGACTGCAATTTGTACCAAGAATCCTTTTGCTGCGAATGCCGATTGTCTTTTTTTTAATGGTGCGGCGGGTCAACCTCTAGCCCAAGCCAATCGTTTGCTATTTTGCCGTGGTGGTAATGCGAATCCTGCGGATAATTTGGATATTAATGATCCCGCCCAAGTTGCCCTTTGCGTTGTTCCGGGCGATACCTCTGCCGATAGCGTGCTATGCCGCGCAACTGGCGAACATTCCAATCCGTTTAGCAAGCTGTGTCTGGCTTCAGGTAGCCAATTTGCCGCCAATCGGATGACCTTTGCTGAATATTGTAAAAATGACGATACCAACGCTTTGGCTGGGGCGGTTTGTCCAGATGATGTTACAACCTGCCTCGCCAACCCTTTCCATGTAGATTGCATTAATGAAGCCGCCTATTCAGATTTCCGCCGACCGATTGTTAATGACTGTGAAGATCTTGGGGCGGCAACGGACGACCTCCGTTGCACCGCAACCATCAAAGGGTGTCTTGCAAACCCTTATCACATGGATTGCATGAACAACCGCGATTATGACAAGGTGCGCTCGGATTTAAGTACAAAATGCGTTATGAATGGGCAAGCGGCAGAAACCAGATGTAGTTTTATCGCCGCGGAGGTTTGTGGCACAAACCCGTTTGCGGATGTGTGCAGTAATAGCACTTACGCCGAACAGCAAAAGACTCTTGCCAATAATTGCATTGTCAACTCAGGTTTGGACTATTGCGCGGGGCGGGTGAATGATTGTAATGAAGACCCGTTTAGCCAACCATCGGGCGGTTATGATTGCAAGGTTAATCCCGCGTTTGTCAGGGCGCGTCAGTTTTATTGTGTAGAGAATCCCAGCAGTGGCAATCCGCAAACTATATCTCTTCAGGTTTGTAAAGATTTTGCCAAAGAGGATGGCAATGAATGCGTTCTTAACCCTTATCGTGCGGGGTGTTTGGCCGTGTTTTTTGATAGCGGGAGGCTGAGCGAGGCACAACTAAACCGCGTGTCCTATTGTGCGAGTGGGACTGGTAGCCTTGCTATAAGGAGCAATACAGATGAAAACGCGCGTTGCCGTGGTGCGCTTGATGCCAATTGCACAGGGGATCTTGCATTTTTAACCACAGGTCTAGCGTGTTTTGGTGATAGTGCTTATCAAGACGCTCGTAATTTGCATCTTGCGAAGTGTCAAAAGGCGATGAGCGCACGGGCGGGGGTGGAGTGCGAATTTACCGCCAAGAAGATTTGCCAATCGGCGGAATCCATCTATACAAACCCGTTTTTATCCGTGTGTAATGATGGTGATGCCGATTCGCTGATTGCTCGTCAAGGGCTTATTAAACGATGCCAACTTTTGGATAGTCCCACGCGGGCGGCAGTGGCTAATAAAAGTTGCCAAATTGTCAGTGCCAAGATGATTTTAGATACCTGTGATGCCACCCCGTTTGATACGACATGTGATGATTATAGTGGCGAAAATCAGGCTTATTATGAAGGACGGGCAGAGCGGGTAACCGCTTGTGGTACGGGGCGGGAAAGAGTAATTAATTGCGATGGAACGCAAGCGCGGCTTTGCGTGTCAAATACCGCCGAAGCCGCCCCCCTTGCCCCCGCCTGTGATAATGTGGAGGGTATTACAGGTATCCGCAATGAATTTTTGGAAACTTGCGATGGTGGTAGCAGTAATGCCGATTGCACCGCCGCCTTTGCGATGAATGTTAAGATGGAATGCGAGGCTGACCCGTATGATTCGGAAGTTATAATTGCTGGGACTTCATCTAATACTTCAGTGGTGAGCTGTTTGGATTTTGATTTTTATAACACGCCGCGGGACACGCGGAAAACCGCTTGTACAACTGTGCCAAATACGGTTGGATGCGAAGGTACACAAGCGATGTTTTGCACCGCAACGGAGATTCCGTTTAATACGACTTTATGCGATCCAGAAAACAATATAGACCATGCACGGGCGCAACGCGATTACTGCCAAATCCGCGCGAATGTTGGACCTGCTTCGGGTAATGTGGTGGAGGCTGACTGTGCGGATTTTTTGGGTAAGCGGACAACGGCGACTCTGTTACGGGCGCAGACCACCGAATTAAATGCCGCCCCCACTGGGCAAACCGAGTTTTTAAAAGGCACGGATGACGGGCTGGATACGAACGGGTATTTGCAAAAGGACGGTGCGGATGCAGAGGTTATCAACATAAATATGGCAACCGCCAAATATGATAATGTGCTGTTGGGTGGTGATACCGCCGATGGAATCGCGTTCTTTGCTGGACGCCCCGCCACGGGCACGGGCAGTGATTTACGGGTGGAATACTATGCAGGTATTCTGGCAGGGGCGGATTTGGGTGAGGCGTTAAGGCAAGAATCGGCGGGTGCAAAAGTGAAATGGCACGGGGCGGTGAATTGGGCTATCGCTACTTTGGGTAGCAAAGGGTTTGCCTATCACGACCAGACGGCAATCGGTACAACAACCCGCGATTTTGTCTTGGAAATTGATTTAGGGGCGCGGGAGTTCAACGCATTTTTCGGGCGGAGCGGGAGTTTTACTGCTGGACAGCAGGGGTTTCATTTATCAGGCGGTTATGATGAAAACACAGGCGTGATTACAAACGGAGAGGTTTATTTTGGAGTAGCGTCTGTCAATGGGGATGTCAATGGGATATTACGGAATGGTGCAGGGGCTTCTTACCATTTTAATGGGGATTTAATCGGTATTATTGGCAAAGAGGGTGCGCTTGGGGTGTTTCACGCACAAAGAAGCAATGATGGGCAGGGGGATGCCTTGGTTGGCGGGTTTGTCGCAGCACCGCCTCGTGGTGATTACCTCAGCTGGACTCGCGCCGCCGATTCGGTTTTAACCACCGCAAATGATGGCGATGGTATGGCAAGGTTTATTCGCGGTGGTACGACAGAGTTGGATATCCGGTTGGCGAGTGGCAGGCCTTATACCCTAACCCTTGCCGATAAGTATTCGCGTGAAGATGGTAGTATTGTAACCTTGGGCGGGCAGGGCGCGGATGGGGTTTCCTTTGCGGTGAATGTGCGTAATGGCGATAGGCTATATACGGGGCTGTTATCTGGCACAGATGTGGGTGCGCCATTGACCTCCGCCTCCGTCGCCAATTATCAAGGGCGGATTGGTATTCTTATTCATAAGGTCGCCACTGTTGATACGACCGCCAAGACAACCTATCATATAGCGCATGATTTCACCTTGACCACTGATTTTAGTGCGGGGAGTTTTACCGCTGCCACGGCGACTTTGGCTGGGGGGATGTTCACGCTGAGCGATGGGCGGTTTAACCAGTTTGGATTGATAAGCGGAACGGTAAATCTGGGTGCATCCACTGGCACATTAAGCGGGCTGATTGGCACGGAAGGTGTCGTTGGCTCTTTCATATCAACAACCCATACGGATGGGGCGTTTGCGGGCGGGTTTGTTGCCCATACGGTTGCATCCTCCACCACGCCAAATCTCAGGAATGCGGCGGCTTGGCAAGCGGGCGCGGTTAGAGACGATGGCACGACTTCACTGACCGTTTTGCCAATCGCGGCGGTTCAGGCGGCAGAACATTCTGCGAACTTTTACCAAGCTGGGGCGGGCGTGGCAAGCAATGTGGAGTTTGGGTCAAACCCGATTTTGCAAACCGAAACCTTGACTCTTGGTCGCAGTTATATCAGTGATCTTGGCGATACAAACGCATTTGGTGGGGATGCAACGGATGGTGTGACCTTTGCCAGTGCCACGGTTACCAGCGTAACCAGACACTATGTCGGGCTGTTATCCACCACATCATTGGGCAACCCTATCAGCAACACCGACGCAACGGCCACGTGGTTCGGGCGGTATGCTTTGATAAACGCCAGTATAAAGGGCGAAAACGTGCCTTATATCTCCGATTTAGTGCTAACCGTTAATTTTAGGAATAGAACCATTGCCTCCCCCCCGCTTGCGATTCCGTTTGTTTATCTTGATGATGGTGTGGCGGATGTTTTCGGCATAAGCGGGCGTTATGACGAGCATGGGCTGATACGCGGTACGGTGCGCTATACAAACACGGATGACGCGGGGACTGAAACGACTACCCTTGGGTATGTAAGCGGACTGATTGGGCAGGAGGGCGCGATTGGTGCGTTTGCCTCTGCCACAGGGACGGATGAGGCAAACGCTTATGCAGGGGGCTTTGTTTCTGTACCGCAAGATCAATTATCGACGACCACGGGGACTGTAAAACCCTTGCGTTTGAAGAATTATACAATCTTGCCAAATCTGCCAAACAAGCTGACGACCAGTGGGTTTTTGAAACCAGTTGAAGGTGTTGCGACACTGGATGTAACGTCCACTAATTTTGTAACAGGGCATGAGAAAGATTCTGAAAATATAGGTCGGCGTGGTGGCGTGGGTAGTCAGGACCCCGATGGCTATCATTATTTCAGTACTGCTCATACGGATAGCACTCGCTATGCTTATGGTGGGATTTTATCAGGCACAGATTTGGGTGCGCCAGTGGAGATATCCTCGCAACCATTGGTCGCCGTTTGGACTGGGTATTTTAGCCATTATAGCGATATAACAGATAGAAATGCAGAGTTTTATATTGATTTTGAGGCAGGGACACTTGGGTTTGCCAATGACGCGGGCGATGGGGCGGAGACTAAAACTATTATAAATAATGATGCTGTTTCCGTGGATTATACGGTGGATGGCAAGTTTGGCTCGCCCCATAATAGCCTTGCCACAGGGCAGTTGGGCGGAACGGTTACCCGAACATTTAATTCTATATCCCATGAATATGATATACTCGGTTTGATTGGGCAAGAGGGTGCGGTTGCCGTCTTTATAGATTCTACTCTGCATAATGCGGGCGGTTTCACCGCGTCAAATCCCCGCGACCCATCCTATTGCACTATTGATGCTGGGGCGTGCCGTGTTAATTATGCCGATTGGGTGAATAGTTTTAATGCACCTCTGCCCGCCATGTTAGACCCAAACACCCGACGCAATCAATTTTTGGCGGGTGAGCGAGACCATGTGAGTCAAGATGGCACGGTAACGTCACCAGTCAACGGTTTTCGGCTATCCTCCGACCTCACAGGCAGTCAAGGTGTCAGCTTTGATGGTATTGCGCAGACCTTGGGCAGTAATAATGGCTTAGATTTCTTTGTGGACACGGTTGACGATGAAACCTATTATTACGCGGGTATTCATTCACAGGCAGATTTGGGCAACCTGCTTAACACGACATTTGGCGGGCAAGCAAAAGGTCAATGGCACGGGCGGTTTCGGTCTTATACAAGTAATACAAAAACCACAGATTTCACGCTTGAGATTGATTTTTCCACAAGCAGGATAGAGGCTTTTGTGGCACGCGGTGCGGAACACTTTCACCTAAACGGCAGTTATGATGCAAACGGGGCAATTACCAATGGCACAGTTAATTACGGACAGTTCAATGCGAACACCCGCACACCAACAGCCAATCGCCAACCCAATGGGGTGCTAACGGGGATTATCGGGCAGGCGGGCGCGATTGGCGTGTTTCTTAGCAATGCCACGGGCAATGCGGGCTTTACTGGTGGGTTTATTGCCGTGCCAAACACGGTGCTGGGTGCTGATACGGTTGCGGCGAATTACAACGATTGGATACGTAGTTTCACCACGCGTCCGTCCATATATCTGGACACGACCCCCCGAGTCAGCCAATTCTTGGCTTCGCATTCGGGGGCAACCGCGTTGGATGAAACGTTCGTTAATGCTGGTGATAAAGGCAGTTTAAACCTAAATACCGCAACCTTTAAAGGGACTGCTTTTGGCGAGGATGCCGCCGATGGGGTTAGCTGGTTTTGGGATACCACGAATACTGTTGGCTATGCTGGTATTTTGTCAGGCACGGATTTGGGTGCGCCTTTGGTGCAAAGCGGAGCGGCACAAGTGAAATGGCACGGGCATTTCCAAGCGACTGGGGGTTTAAGCCGTGATTTTCTTTTGGAGATTGATTTTGATAATAACAACGCGATAGCGGCTTTTGTTTATCATACGAACGCGAATTATTATCACATAACGGGCAGTTTTGCGGCAAATGGCGTGATAACGGGCAAGGTTAATTACGGCACATTCAGCGATCTTACCGCGCGAACACCAACGGACAGTCGCGCCGATAATGGGATTTTAACAGGGCTTATCGGGGCGGACGGCGCGGTTGGCGCGTTTATCAGTGGCACGGGTGATAAGAACACGATAACAGCTTCCGACCCTGTTGTTCATTATGCTGGCGGGTTTGTCGCCAACCCAACCGATGCGCTTGATGACGATGTGGCGAATTATGACGATTGGTTGCGTAGTTTTATCACCCTCCCGCCCGTGGTATTGGACAAAACCGCCGATCCCCGAATGCCTCAATTTTTGGGTACTGTTGATGGGGATGACAAGTTGCTTGAAACGGGGGTTGGGATGGCGGGTGTAGCGGTTGATCGCAGAGGTACCCTAACCCTAGCCGATTCCTTTACAGATGTCACCTTTGATGGCGATGAAGAAGATGGGGTTAGCTTTTTTTGGGATACTTCGGCGTTAGTTGGTCATGCAGGTCTTTTGGCTGGTACGAATTTGGGTGCGCCTTTGACGCAAGGTGGCAAACCTGCACAAGTGAGATGGAACGGGCAGTTTCGAGCAATTACTAGGCCTGTGAGTCGTGCGTTTGTTTTGACTATTAATTTTGCTAACCCCAACACGATAGAGGCTTTTGTGCAACAAGCCACCAATAACTACTATCTCCTAACAGGCGAATTTGATGCAAACGGCGTGATAACGGGCGAGGTTCATTTTGGCACATTCCTCAATGATAATAAGACAATGCCAACGATTTCTGACGCCCCCCCCAACGGGTTTCTAACAGGGCTTATCGGCGAGGATGGTGCGGTTGGCGCGTTTGTCAGTGGCGTAGGTACAAGGGACGCTGTAGAAAAAATTTCGCCTGGTCTTCATCATTCTTTTTATGCGGGCGGGTTTGTCGCAATGCCAGGTGTCGTAAGCATTGCTAATAATGTTAGATTCAGCAATTGGGCGGCGGCTTTTAACCCACTCGCCGCCCCAATAGACTCGGGTGCTGGAGGAGATTTTGTGCGAGGCACGGCTACCGATTTGCCGATAGGGGGGCGGTCATCTAATAGTATACGAAATAGAGGCACTTTAAGCCTAACCGACACCCTTGATGGTGCTGCGCCAACAAGTGGCACTAACCATGGCGTGGGGTTCTTTAGGACAAACAATCATTATTTCGCGGCTGGTATTCTGTCTGGCACAGATTTGGGCGCACCCCTGTCTAATAGCGCGCAAGCGGGCGCATGGCAGGGGCGTATTTCCGCGTTTTCGAATAGATATGCATCGCCCGCCATAAACAATAAACCTTTCACATTAACGGTTACCTATAACGGGTCTGGTGGCACGGTATCGGCATTTGTGCGGGATAGTAGCCCAGTTATCTCCAGTAATGATCCCGCATCCCATTATAAAATAGACGGCACTTATGATAGCAAAGGTGTCATCAGAGGCACGGTTATTGTTGGGAGGTTCGAGGACGGTGACGCAAGCGCCACCCCAACACATCTAATCGTCGAGACGACCAGTGCGAATAGTTTAACAGGGCTGATTGGGGAAAGAGGTGCGGTTGGCGCATTTCAAAACTATATTAGTGGCAGTCAATCCCACCAGCAATACGGCTTTACTGGCGGGTTTGTCGCGTGTAGGCGTAACATTGGAAACACTGCATGCCAATAATAAGCGGATTCCTTTATTTTATTAAAATTTTTTCAAATTTTACCTAAAAAACGCTTTTTCCACTTTACAAATAATGAAAATTTTGTGATTATCATCGCAAGGGCGTGAAATGTTCTGTGAATTGTTAAGCGGGCATTGCCCCGCAATAACGGCTCACTATATTATAAAAAAGGGGAGCTTTATCAATGATTACTGCCATATCAACGATAAAAACAACGATAAAAACACACATAACCATCACAAGGTTAGCCACTCGGGGGGCGTTGATTGCCCTGTTCGCGGGATTATTTATTCTGGCGGCTTGCGGTGGTGGCGGTGGTGGCGGTGGCGGTAATGATGTTGTTGATCCGGGGGGCGGGACTACTTGCACTAATCCTTTTGCCGAAGGATGCGGTGCTGCGGGGGCAGGGGCGCGTGCCGCGGCGATTACCACCTGTCGCCTTTTGATTGAAGACAACAAAGCCTGCGCCGATACCATTCCCGATGCCGTGGTTGCCTGCCTGACCGACCCTTATGCTTGTGATGCCGATGCCTATAACACAGCAATTGGAACAAATACCGCAACGGTTTTGATTGGGGCTTTGCAAACTGGTCGTACCAATGATTGTCGCACGGGGGGAGGCACGGGTATCGCGGGGGGGATTACGAGTGATTTGTTATGCGATGGGGCGATTGATAATACCTGCCAGCCTATATCGCGTGCCACGGATGCCACGCGCAACCAACTGATTTTTGATAATCTGTGTAATAATGCCCCAAAGTATATTGACGCACGGCAAGATTTTATCGCGGATTGCACGGATTTTGATTTGTTTAATAATGTGGGGTGTACGACCCAGATTACCACCTGTACGACAGCGCCGTTTGGTGCAAATTGTAGGAGCGATGTTTATGCTGGTCACCGCGCACAGGCGTGCCGTGAAAGTACACCGAATGCACGATGCGCGGCTGAAGAGATCCTTGCCACCTATTGCACGGCGAATCCATTCGGTGTGAGGGCGGGGTGTTTAACGGATGATAATTTTGCGGGGGCGCGTATTACCGAATGTACTATGGGCAATAATGGCGCACAAGAACGGTGCAAAGACACGGCAAGATTTACCGATAACACGCTTATCGCGTGTTTTACAGACCCTTATGGGACTGATTGTGAGGGGATTACTGACTATAATGCGACCAATGCGCGTGCTAATCGCAAAACCTATTGCATAGGGCTTGGTGAAGAGGTGGGGGGCGACACGCTCTGCAATACTGCGGTTTTAAATGTTTGTACAGGGGACGATGCCGATATATTTGACCCGCTTTGTTTTGCGAATGAATATCAAATCGCCCGTGAAACCGCGTGTAGAGCGACGGATTTAAATTCAAGGGATGCTCGTTGCCCGACAACGGTGACGCAGGTTTGCGATGATAATCCTTTCACGCAAACATTGGGTGGCAGGACTGGCTATCTCTGCACGGATGCGGAAGATGCGACTGCACGTGCGGCTTTGGTTGCCCGTTGTACCAGTGAAACCAGTGAAAATCTCGATACAGCGTGTGGTGCACGTATTGGAGCTACATTTTTGAGGATTTGTATTGATGACCCTTACGCTGGGGGGTGTGGGGATGTTGCGCTTAACGACCTAAGAATCGCCCATTGGCATAATTGCACCCGTGATGTGCTAAGAGATGATTTGGATTGCAGGTCTGTCGCGTCGCGTGTTTGCCATAGTGGTAGCGATGGCCGATCCGACGCCAATCCGTTTTTTGCCTTGTGTCGGACTACGGGGAATACCTATGGCGGTGCTCGAACTCAGTTCTGCACTCGTGGGAGTAATCGTTTTCTCCCTGAATGTGCAACACCGAATTTTGAAAGAGACTGTAATGCCAACCCGTTTGCCGCGGCTTGCCTGCGCAGTAATTCTTACGCGACTGACCGCGCGACTATTATTTCCGATTGTGTGTCGGATTCGCCGGAAAATCTGACCAAATGCGACTTGATAATAGATGGTGGAACACTAACGGTTGCTATGTGCGTTGCCGACCCGTTTAATGCCGACAATGGGTGTAGTACGAACACGAGCTTTGATGCTGCGCGAGTCGCACGAACCGCGCTTTGCGCCGCGACCGCAACGCCTTTTGATACCTTGTGCAATGATTTTGATGATATAGCCACGGCGCGAACCACCCATTGTACAACGGAGCGAACCAGTTTCACCGATGAGTGTGAAGATCCCGCCTATGCCAACACCCAAGCCCTGCGTACCAGTTTTTGTGGCAAGACCGCGAACCTCTTTGAACTGGACTGCGAGGGCAATTCTGGCGTGGCTGAGGCACGGACAGCCCTTGCCTTGCTCTGTTTCACGAATGCCGAGGCAGAGGGATGCGACCAGTTCGCCAATGGTGTTGGTGGGGCAACGGTTGCCCAGTGTAGCGCGGACCCGGTCAGTGTCGCCAAGGGTTGCCCTAGCAATGAAAGTTTTGACACATTGCGCAATAACCGCATAACGCTTTGCCGAACATCGGGGGATGGGCAAGATCCGTTTGATTCTCTGTGCGACAACTTCCCTGAGATAGCCGAGTTGCAGGAGGCATATTGCTCCAGTGGTGCGGGCAGTTTTAATATGAATTGTGCGCTGGATTATCCAGACGCGACGGTTATCGGGCGAAGGGCGTTTGCGCTATCGTGTCGCACACCACCCATCGCACCTGCCTGTGCCACCACTATCGTTGCGGGCAGTGTAACCGTTGCCCATTGTATTGAGAATCCATATCAGCGGGCGTGTTATGGCACAGCAAATAACCGCAATCCAGATTTTATCAATGAAGTGGCAGATCGGGATGCGCTTTGCAGGAATGGGGGGAATATTTATAGTAGCTTGTGCTTAAATTCGGCTGGGGAGGAAATTGTTGCAGGAATAATAGCTGACCGAGTGGCTGGATGTACGACTCCCGCACAGGCTGCCTTTAATCCTAGTTGCACTGAAGAGGCGTATACAGGGACAGAGGCCGCGCAAAGGGGATATTGTAGCACGTTGGTAACGGCGAGTGGTACGGATATTATTGAAAGATGTCCAAAATACAGCGCGTCTATCTGTGGTGCAGATGCGAATGCCAATCCGTTCGCGGCGATTTGCACGACAAACGACAGGGACAATTCCGTAAATCAAATAGCTTTCTGCAATTTGGGACAGAATGCAGCTGGCGCATCCAACCCCGCCCCGCAATGTAGCAATGATGCGACAAAAGTTTGCCCCAGTGACCCGTTTAATGAAAATGCTGGTATTGATGGAATGGTAAATTGTAATGATGATGTGACTATCCCCGTTATTAATGCTCGTGCTGCGCGGTGCGCGGCTGGAACGCAAGGCACGGGTGAGTGTAACGACCTCAATAGCGTGTCACGGGTTTGCGTGGCGAGTGGGCAAAGAGCCAATCCCTTTGCCTCGTTTTGTAATGATGCGGTTTTGGGTGATATGGCTAAGACAGAAGCACTGGAAACCGCAAAAGCAACCTTTGCAAGTGCTTGCGCGAGTGCGAGTGCCAGCCAGTATTGCGATACTCTTGATGTAAAGAACGCACTTTGTTCCAGTAGCGGGGAATTTGTCCGTCCGTTTGCCAATACTTGCGCGGGGCCAGTAGGTATTGCCGCAAGGGTCAGTTTTTGTGGCGCGGGGGATAATGTTGCGGAAGATGCAAGGTGTAACGATGATAGCATTATCGCGTCCGTCTGTCGGGCTGACCCGTTTTCAGACGCTTGTGAAGCCTCCGCACGGGCGAATTTTGAGGAATTGCGCGAACTTCGGGCGCAATATTGTGAAACTTCGTCGCTTAATGATGTTTTATGCACTTCGGATGCCGCAGATTTCATTTGCGAGGATGGCTATACGGGGACTGGGGGCAGGGTTGAACCCAATCTGCTCTCTGGGGTTTGCACACAACCTGAATATCTAAATGATCGGCGTGATGCGTGTTTAAGGCTTAACAGCAAAAATGCGGCTTGCGATGATATTACAGAGGTTACAGATGCGTGTCGCGAAAATCCGTTTGATACCCGCAACCCCGGGTGCCTGCATATTTCGCAGGCAGGTGATTTGCAA
Organism: uncultured Amylibacter sp.; assembly: GCA_959347425.1. The sequence goes on from OY365741.1 coordinate 1,913,594, forward strand.
AGTGAGTATTGCCAGGGCGAAAATACTTGGCAGAATGTTTGCGATACGCTGGCGAAAGAGACTGAGGGTGTTAATGACGTTGCAACCGCGCGGGTCAATGCATGTTTGAATCTGACCAGTGGTGTTGAAGCGGATTGTAAAGCACTTTCATCAGTTGGGGAGGCATGTGAGGCAACCCCATTTGCAGACGGGTGTATCATCTTTACAGGGACTGTCCTTGACGGTTATGAAAAAGGGTATTGTGAGACACTTGCCACGGCGTGGCATGTTGGATGCGATGAACTGGACGCGGCTGGCGATAATATGGTTAGCGCCATGCGTAGTAGCGCTTGTAATGATGCAACACAGGTAGACGATGACACGCTCGCAGGCTATTTTAATCCCCGTTGTAATACGCTGGAGTCTTTTGGAATGGCGTGTAGTAGTGACCCGTTTGCCGCTACCACACCTGGGTGTGCGTTTCATGAGGATTTTGAAGATTTAGTCGCGAATTATTGCACGGCGAGCGGTACGACTTGGCAGGATGCTTGCGATATGCGGGCAGGGCTGAATGAGGGGAATAATGTTGTTTCCACCGCCCGCCTTGGTGCGTGTTTGGGGGATGATGATGCCGATACTGATTGTACTCCTTTGCTTATCGCACACTGCGATGATACAGATAATCCCGCGAATCAGTTTGCGATGGTTTGTGGAAACGTGGGCAATAGTATGAACCGTGTTGCACAACTTCAAAAGGCCTGTGCTGAGGGTGGCTTGGGCGCGAGTACTCTTTGCACGGATCAAACCCGCGCAAGGGCTTATTGTACGACGATAGACCCCTATGCTGGTATTGGGTGTGAGGAGCTGGCGACCGACTCAGAGGTTATGAGCTTCCGCACGTCCTATTGCATGGATGTGAATAACGCTGATGCGACTGGATGTGGTGAAATCGCCGATGTTTGCATGGCGAATCCGTTTGATGGTCGGTGTGTTGATGCATCGGGCACTGCATACGCTGACGCACGGAAGGCACGGGCAGATGCCTGTGTGCTTGATTCGCCAGCAGTAGATTGCACAAGGGTTAATGCTTGTAATGCCCGTCCGTTTAGCGCGACCCCCGCACATATCCCTGCGACGGGGACGGCGACAACTTGTAGCTCCGACCCTGCGTTTGTGGCTATACGGGCGGCTTTGGTTACGAAATGTATTGTCGTTAACGCGGTGAATGATGACCCAGATTGCGAAAATGCGGTTGCCGATCAAAAGGAAGTGAATACGAATGACGCATCTTGTTTGGAAAACCCTTATTCGATGGATGTTAATTGTGAACTCCCAACGCAGTTGGGCAGTCCAGGAAATGTTATGACGGCAAGGGCTAGCTTTTGCCGAACCACCACAGGAAGCAACAGCTTTAGTGGTAGTTGCGATAGTACAAACGCGGATATTAAAAAAGCGCAATCACTTTCATGTCTTGATGCGGCTACCCCTGCTGATCTCAATTCGAATTGCCCCACCTTGATTACAAATTTCTGCACGGCTACGACTGGTGTGAGTGCGTTTAATGACCTTTGCAGGGGGGAGACTGGCAACGCCACCGCCCGTGCCACGCTTTGCGCGAATGGCGCGGATGATGACACATGCACGGAAACTGGTGCCAGCTTTACCGCTTGGACGAAGGCGGACGAGGCAGATACAGATGCGGATATCTTGGACCCAGGCGCGGCAGTGAATTCGGGCAAGGTCGCGAACTTTATCAAAGGCGTGCTTAATGCCGATGGTAAGTTGCATGTGAAGAAAGGCGTAGCCACCAGTCTTGAGGCAAATGCAAATTTGGCGAGCGACTATAAAGGTGTAGCTTTAAGGGGGGATGCGGAAGATGGGTTTGCCCTTGCCACCGCCGATATTGATGGCGACAGCACACACAGATTATATGTGGGGATTTTGCATACCACCAATTTGGGTGCACCAATAACGACTGATACGGGTACAGCCTTGTGGAAAGGCGTGATTCGGGTTTTGCGATACAGGGAGACCGACCCAGTCTCTGCCCCAGAATCTTACAGCGGGGATTTTGTGTTAAGTATTGATTTTGCCACGAGGGTGCTTGCTTTTCATGGAAATGATGGCAGGGCCGACCTTACTACCGCAACTCTTAGCATACTCACGGGCACTACTTTTGACAGAGCAACAGGACTGATAACAGGGTCGGTGTCGCTGGTCAACACTGCCCGGTCATTCTCAGTCACTGGCACATTGCGCGGTATAATTGGGGAAGAGGGCGCGGTTGGCGTATTTGCCTCGCCCATGGCAACGACTTTCGGTGATATTGTCGGCGGGTTTGTTGCCAGTGCCGTGGATAGAGTCGCTGTGTGTCCGATTGAGACAAATCCATTTGGCGAGGGCTGTAACCGCGTTAATGATACGGACGTTTTGGATGCACAATTTTTGGCGTGTTCCACTGGGACGCGCCCTGATAACCTCCCCGTTAAGCTGGAAGATTGTAATAATGCCGATTTATCTGGCGTGATTTGTAATAATGATACTGCCCCAGGCAGCAGGGCAGACCCGTTTGCCGAAATATGCACGAATGACGCAATTACAATGAAAACAAACCCGTCGAATTTTGCCACTGTGCGGGCAGCAGTAAGAACCCATTGCGCGAATAATGCGAATGTGCTGGACTCTGTTTGCAGAGCGCGGGTGGCACAGCTTGCGCGTTTGGATCTTGTGTGTGTCGCTACGGATGTGTCCACTTTGTTCGGGGCGCGTTGCGATGGTTATAGCGAGTATGCCAAGGCACGGGCGTTGATTTGTCGTAAGCGGGGATCGGGGTCTACTCTTACATGCAATACGGATGAAATTAGAGCTGAGGTTTGTGTCTCAGGTGGGGTCGCGGCCAATCCGTTTGATGCAATTTGCACTCCTACCACTGCCACATATGCGGGTGGACGAACGCTGTTTGCCAGCAGATGCGCACGGGATAATGCAAACGATCCCCGTGCGATAGCCGGTTTAGATGGCGCTGATTGTAAAAATACAGGTTTGAATTCGGTATGTTTGGCTGACCCTTTTTCTACGGGTTGTGCTACAGATGAAGATTATGAGCTTGCGCGAAGTGATAGGATAGCAGCATGTCGGGGGGATGAAACCCTTATATATAGTGATGATATATATAATAATATCTTTGACTATAATTGTAGTGGTGCGATAATAGAGGTTTGTGGTAGTCCGCGCACCACCGCAGCCCCTAAAGACGCTGTTTTGTTTAGCGATACGCTCTGCACGAATAAGGCATACGATGCGAGACGGGCGGCGATTGTTGCTGATTGCGTTGCAAATAAAGCGACCACAAATGAGGAGTGCGAATTTGGGATTGTGATTGACCAAGCTGATATGATTACGAAAAAAGTTAGCGACTGTCTTGACAGCCCGTATGATGTGGCATGTGCGACCAATGCCTTTGATGACAGGCGTACAGCAGTTTTGGGCGGTTGCAAAACCACCTTTACTATTGGTGCGAGTGATAGCGTAAATTGTGTTGACGTGCAGACCAGCGTTTGTGGCGGGGGTGTTTATTCGGATAATCCGTTTGATGCGTTTTGTGATGAAAAGGACGTGACCGATGTGGATAATCCCCTAACCATTGATGCAAAGATTTTGACATCTCAGCGTATTAGGTATTGCCAAGATTCCACCAACCGCGCCGCGAATGTGGATGGGTGTGCGGAGTTTTTAACCAGAGCAACCACAACCGCTTTGTTGGACGCACAGTCCCCCGAACTGGGTGAATCGCCCAATACTGTCTCACCAGAAAATGAATTTTTGCGCGGAACGGCAGACGGGCTGAACACCGGCGGCTTTATTCAAAAAGACGGGGTTTTCGCGTTTGTAAGCACATTAAACCTTAAAACTGCTACCCATAACGGGGCGGCTTTGGATGGTGATGCCGCCGATGGTGTTGCATATTTTGCTGGTCGCCGACATATAACGCAGGGCGATGTAACAACAGATGTTAATTATTACGCTGGGATACATTCTGGCACAGATTTGGGCAACCCCCTACCAAGGCAATATGGGCAAGATGGCGTGGATAAAACGGTTAATTGGAACGGTCGTATTGGCTGGCTTGTTTATGATAGTGTCAGAAACGGTGGTTACGCATTTGATGGAACGAACGGGACAGACGGGGTTATGGATTTCACCCTAATCGTCAATTTAACTGATAGAAGCATTCGTGCGAATATCACCCGTACGGCAGTTTTATCTGGTGCGCGTGGATTTTTTCTGCAAGGCGATTATGATGAAAATGGTGTGATTAAGGGCATCGCCAGATACGGGGATCTTGGCACTTTATCCACCGCATCCACCGCATTATATAACGGATTTTTAATCGGGCTTATCGGGGCAGAGGGTGCGGTCGGCGCGTTTCATCTAACCGAAAGTGGGGCAGGGGCTGTGGGCGGCGCAAGTGGCGGTTTTGTCGCATCAGCCAGCGCCGCGGGCTCTGGGCGAATCGAGCAAACGGCAGGTTCAATCAATTATTGGATTGTTAATCGCGAGGATGCGGATGAGTCCGCGCTTGTCGTTTTGGAAACGAGTGAGGAAATTGGCGAAGATAATCCAGATGTTAATTTCATCATTGGTTCCGCCAAGGGTGAGCGTGGGATTGCGATGGTGGATGCGCAAAACCAAGCCACTCTAAAATTTAGCGCAGGGTCTTCCAATGGGCTGGCCTATGGTTTTGCCGATTATGGCAGTGGCGGTACGAAGGTAGAGAAATTCTATGTCGGGCTGTTGTCCAGTACCGATGTCGGCACACCGATTACGATGGGCGCGAACCCCACCCTCAGCTGGGGTGGTCGGCTTGCCATTGCCAAACAGGATAATCAAGGCTCTGAGACGGGTCCTTATTTGATAGAGACAGATTTTACCCTGTTGATTACCTTTGTGGGCAGTGGTGGTACGATTACCACACCTGCTGGCGCGGGTACCAGACTCCTGCTTCCTAGGTCTATTTATGATACGAGTTCGGCAAGAACTGCGGATGAATTTGTCATAGCTGGTACTTTTGATGAATTTGGATTGATAAGCGGTACGACAACATACTATGCGAATAATCGCGGGACTAGGGCTGAACTTGAGGGTGTTCTTACGGGTTTAATCGGCGCACAGGGTGTGGTTGGGGTTTTCACCTCCAAAGCCTCGGGCGCGGGGGCAGTCGGTCATTATGTCGGCGGGTTTGTCGCATCAGAGGCTTTCGGCTTGGGTGGCGTAGAAAATTGGCAAAACAATGCGGTGGAAGAGGTCATAACGGGCAGTCCCCCGAACGAAACTATCACATTCACCAAAATTACCGTTAAGGCTGCGGGCAATGCAGAGCAAAGGGACGGCGACTATACCTTTATCGGGGGCGGAACTAATACCTTGGATTTGGGCAGTGCGACAAAATCAAACACTTTGACCCAAGATTTGACCTTTGATGAAAATTTGATTTTGGATAATGGCGATGTGTTTAGCCTTAATAGCAACGCTGTGGGCGGTATATCCATTGCCCAAGCCACGATTGGCGGGGATACGCAATTCTATGCGGGGCTGTTGGCCAATATCTTTGTCGGTTTGCCACTTCAAACAGAACCAAGCGTAAATTGGCAGGGTGTGATAAGCATTATCGCAGGGGGGGATGTGCCTGCACTTTATACCAATAATTTCACACTGGTGATTAATTTCAGCATAAAATCGGTCTACTCTAACACCACTTTCCTGCGGACGTTAGGCAATGTTAATCATGATATCGAATTATCGGGTAAATTTAACGATAAAGGCGTGATATACGGCACGGCAACATATCAAGTGGGTAATACCAGAAACGTGGGTCTATTGACGGGTTTGATTGGCACTAACGGCGCGGCGGCGGTTTTCGGCGGGAATGCTGGTGATCCGGGGCGGTTTGTTGGCGGGCTGGTCGCTGTGCCAAGTGGGACGACCTTGCTGACCCCTCGTAGCCAATTTGTATGGGCGGAAGGGATTGATGAAGCCGTCTTTGAAAATACGCGGTTTAACGCGGGTGTGGCATCGTTTTCCGCCGATGATAATACTATCACATGGAAGGAAGACGATGATGATGAGGTGGAAATAGTTACCACTGATGCGAATGCTATCAATGTGGATACGACATTTTTGGGCGGTGTGGATAATGTTGACGGCACGGCAGACGGGTTTGTTGTTTTCACAACAACTGACAATAACATAAGAACACAACATGTGGGAATTCTGTCTGGCACCAATTTGGGCAGACCAGTTGTGAATACAGGTGGCGTGGGGTCTTGGTCTGCAAGGATGGCAGGGCTTGTTATCTTGGATGGCACTGAAACTGATTTCAATACGGATTTCACGTTAAGTGTTGATTTTACCAACGGAATGATTTCGGCCGATCAATCAGACCTGCCCCAGTTTGCGGACGCAGGAAGCGAGTTCATCTTTAACTTTATGAATGTTGAATGGAATACAGGCACAGGGATTTTCAAATCTGGTATTACCTTGACCGCAAACACTGGTGATGGGACAAAGGATGAGACGGGTATTTTGCGCGGTGTTATCGGGGCGGACGGTGCGGTTGGCACGTTTAAGGTGTCAGAGGACCCTGGCACTGGCGGGCGAACATTTATCGGCGGGTTTGTTGCTGTGCCAGAATCCATTGGGGCGCGGCGCGGGCAACCTGCGTATTGGGCGCAATACGCGCGGAATGCGGATAATACGGCGGGGCTTGATGTAAAAGGTGTTAGGACTGCAAAGGCGGGTGCGGTGGCTACGGGTGGCGATGGGGACTATACCCTTATTGAAGGCGGGCTGGAAACCTTGGAATTGGGGCTGGAAGTGGCAAAACATGCCACGAACTCGGTTGATTTGACCTTTGCAAATACCGAGGTGTCGCCCGATGGCTCTACCTTTAGCCTTGATCCGACTGTGGCTGGCGGGATATCGGTTACCACTGATGCGACTGGGCTTAACGGGGCAGGGGTTAAATACTATGTAGGGCTGTTATCTGGCACCGATGTGGGCAGGTTGCAGTCAAGGTCAACACCAAGTGCAACTTGGGTTGGGCGGTTAGGCTTTATCACTGGTGATAAATCTTATACACCAGATTTTGAACTGGCGATTAATTTTGATGAGAGGACTTTGACATCATTTAATCCCGATGATAGTACTGATAGGATATTGCTTTACACAGAGGCAGGTTCCCCTTTTACCCTTGCTATCGATGGCGAGTTTAACGATAGGGGCATAATATACGGCACAACAACTTATAGATTTGTGATTAGTACTACGCCGTCTAGCTGGGCTGGCGTATTAACAGGTTTGATTGGTGAAAAGGGCGCGGCGGCGGTTTTTTATAGCGACACTGCGATCAAGTATGCGGGCGGGTTTATCGCTGTGCCAAACAGGGGCGCACGTACCCGCGTGGATGACACCCCCCCTGCCAGCTATAGTATATGGGCGGATGGTGTTGATGCAACGGCGCAGAAAGACACCAATTCGGGTACGGACACTGCGAACACTGACAATACGGCGGCCTTTACCATCAAAGTGGCAGATTCACCATCAACCACCAATCAGATTTCTTTGAACTTGGCACCGTTTGGCGGGGATGGAGAGGATGGGCTTATCGGTTATGCGAATGCGGATGCGACCGCCAGACATATCGGGCTGTTATCCAGCACCAATCTGGGCGGTGTGCCGATTTATACAGGCACAGCCACTTGGGAAGGGGTTATGCAATTAATTATCGGCAATGGCGGGGCAGAGGGTGTCGTAACCCAGGGTTTCACAATAGACGTAAATTTTGATACCCAAGCCCTTACCTTTGCAGATACCACTTTCACCAGCAATAGTGTTGCCTATAGCCTTGCCCTTAATCTGCTGGCATGGGATGTTGGCTCTGGGCTATTTACTGGCACGATTAATATAGCCACAACCGCCCTTGCCACCCAGCAAATCTCTGCTGGTAGTGTGCGTGGGATTATTGGCACAGACGGCTTGGTTGCCGCGGTTAGATCAACCACCAATGCCCATTCCAGTTTCACGGGCGGGTTTGTTGCGACCGCCACTAGGGCAAGTGAAACATCCTTTATAGAGTATTTTTCATCCACAGCAGGGGGCGAAGTGTTGGAAGATTTCGCCGATGGCTCAACCGCCAAATTCGCAAGACCCACTGGCAATAGTTTGCGCCTGGAGGATGGTTCGCCTTTGGCAGGTAGTAGTGTTTATAGATTGGGTGCGGGTGCGGTCAGTGGGGGGACAGTCACTGGGGGTAGTGGCTTTGTCGTCTCAACCGATGTTGCCAATCTTGCCGTGGGGATTTTACCCAGCACCGATTTGGGTGCGCCCTTGCCTTTGATTTTGGCAAAGACGGCAACATGGACGGGTAAATTATTTATATCATTCGCGCCCGCGAGCGTAAAAGATATAGTGCTGAATCTGAATTTTGCCGAAGGCACGATTAAAACAATGGCTGATGTTACTATTACTGGTACGGATACTATAGATGTTGATGGTTATTTTGGGTTGAATCCCCGCGCCCTCGCCGCCAAACTGCCGATTGGTCTTTTGGGCGGGGTTGTTAATTATAAACGCACCACAGCCCCGATTTTGACTCCGCTTACACTGATTGGACAGATTGGGGAAAGAGGCGTGGTTGGCATATTCAGGGGGACGGTCGGTGTTGCTCCTGTGGTTGGCGGGTTTAGCGCACTTTCTTCTGGAACCACAGCGAATGGACGGGAATATGAGCGGTTTCTGGGTGGTAGTATTCCTGCAACTCTAGATAATGTTCATCCTTATGATTCTGTTAGCTTTGTAAGGGTGGGTGCGGATGGCCAGATTGGCGGGCGAGATGTCAGGGCGAACCATCTGTTTGGATTGGGCGGGGATAATGATCCCACCACGAATCCAAACGGATTTACCTTTGGCGTTGGGTTGCAGGTTAATAGCTTGGGGAATAGTGTTGACGTAAGAAGGCTTACTACGGGTATTTGGGCGAGCGCGGATTTGGGGCAGGTGTTGCTTAAAACAGAGCCAACGGCGATTTGGACAGGTACTGTACAAACGCTTAAAGTTAACGGCAATGCTGCAAGAAATGTTGTAGGAGGTGTTGTCGAATCGCCTTTCAAAATACAGGTGGATTTTGCCAATAGCAGGATTGCAACACTGGATGCTGATGACGCGCAAGGCGCGGTAGTATTGACGGATTGTATTGCGCAAACCTGCGATACGATAAATTTTGCTAATATCCAGTATAATGCCGATGGTGTTATACAAAACTTTAGCAATCCTGTTAACTATACGACTAATGGGACAACCTATGGTCTCCAATTTGCTGGCTTGATTGGGCAAAGAGGCGCACTTGGCGTATTTCGGGGTTATTTTAGTCGGGCTAGTATTAGATTTCAAAGACAACAGGCACCCGGTATTGTCGGCGGGTTTCAGGTCAGACCATCGGGACGGGTGATGATAGAGGCCCCCGAAGACCGCGTGGGCGCGCCAAAACAGCTGAACTACGCGGCTTATTTGAAGTATTATTATACGGATTATTTGGATACTAGGCACGGGTCGGGTATTCGTGTCACGCCGCGCCGTGATGCGCCGAGCGGAGAGATTCTATCGCAATTCGTGGCAAGCAATGACCTTGGGTCGGCTATTAATACGGGGCCGTCTGATACGCTCAATTTCAATTTAGCGGGCAATTTTAACACCTTTCGCGTTCATTTGAACGGTGCGGATACTGCCACGAACAATGGGTTTATCCTTGTCGTTGGTAATAGGATGTTTTTAACCCAAACTGGTCAGAATTTTGTTACATTAATTCAAACCCATAGCTATGCGGGGCTTTCGGCGGGGGCGGATGTCGGGCGATTTAGTGATGCCTTGGCGGGTACAACGGCAAATTGGTTGGGGACTTTTTACTCCTCTGGCTTTATTGCGGGTTCGGGCGATACCCGCGCTCCTGCCCGTTTCCCCATAAGTTTAACGGTGGATTTCGGCGAGGGAACTATTGGCACGGGCGGGGATTTCACCCTATCACAGGGGCATAGCGTCAATATCGCTGGTACATTCGGTACTGCCAACAGCGATGAAAACCAAGGTATTCTGGGCGGGTTCATAACCTATACGGGGCCGAATGATGATGAGACAAAGCGGATAACTCGTGCGCCCTTATATGGTATTATTGGCGATGCGGGCGCGTTGGGCGTGTTTGCGAGCGGTAAATATGGGGCTGATGGGGATGGCGAGGATAGCCCGCTTGTCGGCGGGTTTGAGGTTAGCCCAAATCCTATTCCCACTGCCAACTATGCGCTGTTTTACAATTATTTTGTAAAGCAAACGGATGGACTTCAATTACGTAATACAGTAACGAAGAAGTCGAGTATTTTAGCAGGCACACGAACAGGTCTGGTTCAGGAGGGTATAAACGACCCCGCCACGTGCGTGCCCATGCCCGACCAATGTATTCAACGACTAGGCTATCAAACGATTCGGCTGGGCGGGGATGAGCGTAGTAACAGTGGCTTTGCTATTATGGGCACAAAGACTAATGCTGAAGGACGCGGGTATTCTTATGGTGGGCTTTTATCGGGTACGAATTTGGGGGCAATCCTGCCCGTCAGTTTTGGCAGTGGCGTGACCAAGGCAGTCTGGCACGGCAGTTTTTATGTCAATACGAATAAAATAGAGAGACCAGACAGCTTTTTTGATACACTTTTGCATCACCCATTGTCATTAACCGTGGATTTGTCGGCTGGTACATTACAAACAGTGGATTTGTTGGGCAATCTGGGGACGGTTGCTCTGACACCGAATAGCTCTGTAAGGATTAACGGCAAATTCGGTTTGAGTGCGACGACGGCGAATGTGCCTTATGGTCTTTTGCTTGGGGATGTTAGAGTTAATACTACCGACTATAAATTGATTGGTTTGATTGGTGTGGATGGTGCGATTGGTATATTCCGTACTTCAGCGGCTCAGACCACTCATGTAACAATTGGCGGGTTTGAGGTTTCACCACCGCCACCGCCCGCCTATGGACGCGGGAATTATGCCACGTTTGAGGATTTTTACAGAAGACGGGCAACGACTGCCGACCGTTATTTGACACCGAGCGTAACGGCCGATACAGACCAGTTTGTAAGGGGATTGCGAATAGGTTTGGTCAAGCATAATTTTGCTGGTACTTTGGAGGCGGGCAGTTTTGCGCCGTTAAGTGTTTATCTGGGCGGTAATACGAATAGCGGTAATGCGTTTATTATTGAGAATTTTAATGGCACCCATGTTGTTGGGCTGTTAGGCACCACGGATTTGGGCTTTGCCCCGCATGAAAATTTGGCGACTGCCACGTGGCTGGGGAATTTTTATGTATCCAATAATGTGGCGACCACAGGCACAGACGGCCCCGCACCGCTTGAAATAAAATCTGGGGTGATTGTGGATTTTGGCGCGGGGACGCTTACATCCACGCAAGAGACATATACTTTGGCTAACAACCAATTTATATCTTTCGGAATTTACGGAAAATTCGGCGAAGACCACGAATTGCCACTGGGCATTTTGGATGGTATTGTTAAATATGGTCACCATGCGACAGATGCGGCTTCAATCGTGACTGCCGACCTGCCTTTGATTGGTGTGATTGGCAGGGCTGGTGCGTTGGGCATATTCCGTGACCCATCAGATAATAATCTTGTCGGCGGGTTTGAAGCTGGAATTTCTACAGACTATGATGTGTTTCTTGAAGGTGCTAGAAGTGCTATAAGAACAGGACTTCTCATTTCTCCAGGTAGATTTAGCAACAGTAGCTCTATTCAAAGGTCGAATGTTCATGAAGTCAACGATGCGGGGACGGGTTTGAAAGCCGAAGCAATAAAATATGATACAACAGGAACACCTCCCGGGGGCGAATGGCCAACGAAGCCAACAGGTACACAAATAGCTGGTTTTGCGACTGGGACCAAATACGGATTCGGCGATGATGCCGAGAGCCTCAGTGGGTTTATCCTTGCGGGAGTCGATGTCATGACAATACCTACCAACGTCGGAACCCCCACGAACGTGCATACCCAGCAGACACTACGGATTGTTGGCGCGGGTTTCCTGCCGACCTCGACTCTGGGTGCTGCGATACTTGATATCACAGGTTCGGCAACTTGGAGGGGGGGTAAGGCGTATGTTTTAGATACTGTTGATGCCACCACCAAAGTATTTAACGTGGATTTCACTGTGAATTTCGCCAAAGGTACGTTTAACACGGCTGGTGCAGTTGCCGTGGCTAGCAAGATTGGCACGGATGGTATGCCTGTCACGGATGGTCAGGCTGGGCAAACGCTGTTAATTGAGGGCAAATTCGGTCAGGGTGCGCCCGCCTTTTCTGCGGGTTTTCTGACTAGTGGGAGGGTTCGCTATTATAACGGTGACGAGACAGCAGTCCAGACAAACGCGCTGTATGGTTTGATTGGCAGAGGCGGCGCGGTTGGCATATTTGCTGGTGGTGGGCAGGCTGGGGCTAATAATGGTTATGCTGGCGGATTTTGGGTTAGACCTGGTGCGACCGAGGTCACGACCGCGGTCGAAGTCAAGTATGCGACTTATTTAAGCCATTATAGAGCGGAGATAAAAGACTCAGTAAATATTACCGCCGAGCCTTCTGGGCGTGTTGAATTCTTTAATGGAACGATAGGTGCTACTGGCGGTCTTGTTGTTCAGCAAAACCTTACGTTCAGACTGGGCGGGGATGATGCGGATGCCGCCAACGAGAACGGGCTTCGTTTTAATGTATTTAGGAATCTTAAAACCGTGGGGCTTTTGGGTCAAACGGATTTGGGTGATGTTCTGCCCAATACCACACCCACTGCCATTTGGTACGGGCGGCTCTTTGCCAAAACCGATGCAACCGCGTTTAGCACGGAAAACGAAAAACAAATCGGCTTGGATGTGAATTTTTCTGAGGGAACGATTGATACTCCAGACCCTGCCCAATTCACCATAGGGGAGCAAACGCATAGTGTATCCATTCGCGGTCGCTTTGGGTTGCATGACTTCGTCCGTAGGTCAAGTGTGCCAACAGCAACAGGACTGCTCACCGGGTTTGTGGAATATACGCATTATCAGACGGCGGCGGTTAGATTCCCATTGATTGGGATAATTGGTGCGGAAGGCGCGCTCGGTATATTCAAGGGCAATGTCGCAGATGTTGGCTTGGTTGGCGGGTTTGAGGTAACACCAGATACGGCGGAGCAGATAACGGCAAGGGGGGCGAATCATACCACCTATATAACGCAGTTTGGCGGGTATGTGAATGGTATTGTTAAGGATAATTTCGCAAGCCAGATATCACAAGCAGATGGAATTCAATTGATACGAACCCCGACTACTCGTAACCCTAATGGCGATGGTAACTCTAACATTATTGAGGAGACTTTCAGGTTGGGCGGTGTGACTACTTCTTCGGATACGAACTATAGAGATGGTTTTGCCTTTGCGAAATACATTGGTAGCGGGGATAAATCTGTCGGGCTTTTGTTCACCACCGATTTGGGTACGGCTGTCATTAATACCACGCCCACGGCGATTTGGTCAGGGCGGTTGGTTGTCCATTATGATAAGGCGGCGGATGATACGAAAAACAGTCAGCTGGATTTGCGGGTGAATTTCGGTGAAGGCACGATTGAAACACTGGCTCCAATAAGCATAGTTGCGTATAAAGCGGACGCGACGTTGGCTGATGCAGTGCGCAAACAAACGTTAGAGATTAAAGGACGCTTCGGCTCGCATGTGGATGCACAGGGCTTACGCACGGGGACACTGGGCGGGTCGGTTATTTACACTGTCGGGCATCATACTGTGCCTAATCCTATAACGCGCGAGGCCTTGAACCTTCGCGCAAGAGCACTCCATCACGCCCTTATCACCACAAGGTTTCCATTGCTCGGCTTGATTGGCGAGGATGGCGCGATTGGCGTATTCCACGGCAGTGTATCTAAAGCTGCATTAGAGGCCTCAGATTTGACGACTGGGATAGCGGTTGAGGCGGTTAATGTTCATATCGTCGGCGGGTTTGAGGTAAGCCCACGGGCGGCATTGCCCAGCACTATCACGGCTAGTTTTGAACGTTGGGCGCGGGGTGCAACGCAATGTGAGTCTATTAACCAACGTGCCAGAACCATTGATTTTGACACCAGATGCGATTCCGAGGATTATACCGCGATTGCCTTTATCCATCCAAATGATATTTTCCGACCCAGTGATGATTTGTCCGGTAGCACAGGCGCCCGTCAAGGGTTTGTTCTGGGCAGTACGACTGCGATTGGTATAGATTTAACCGATGCGTTAACTCTTCCTAGGGATGGTAATGGGGTGGAGGTAGCTCGTGACATTGAAATTTTAACCTTGGGCGGGCATACCTTGCTCCGTGGCACTAATGAAAATACCATTGAAGGGACCAAAGGCGCAACTGTTAATAGCGCGGGCGAGCGATTTGTATTAAGCACGGCTATGGGGACACTCGATGATGGTGTTGCCTTTATAGAGGTAAATGGTTTCAGTTCTTCTTATGCGGGGATTTTGTCTGGCACGGATTTGGGCGCACCGCTGAGCACCAGCAGTACGCTTGCTGTCAACTGGCCCGGCACGTTTGCTATTGTGGCAAATGGCGATACAAGGATTACAAATGATTTTGTGCTGAACGTTAATTTTGCCACGCGGAGGATTTCATGGACGGAGGCGAGGGCTGATGGTTATGCTCTGCAAGGGCGTTATGATGCAAACGGTATCATAACGGGGATAATTAAAGGTAAGCAGGGTATCCCATCGGGGGGTTCGAGTCTTTATTTCACGGGTAATTTGACGGGGCTTATTGGCGCACAGGGCGCGGTTGGCGCGTTTGTTATTGATAGTGGCACCAGGCAAAGAGTTGGCGGGTTTGTGGCGGCACCTGTTACAAAGATTTCGGGGACAAGCTATGCCCATTTTGAAGAGCATCATGGGGCTTTGACGGGACAGCGGAAACTAAACGCAAATTTATTAGCGGACGATGATGCGGGCTTGCTGGCTGGCACGCCAACTGGTTTGAATGCCACGGTTGCGAACGGCACTTTTGCCTTTGGCACGGGTGGATTTCAAACGGCTTACTATCTGGACGGGGGAACAAGCGGTGATGATGGGTTTGCCCTTCTGCGCGGTACGGTCTCGGGTGCGACAGACTCCGCGAACAATGGACTCAAACATCGTGCGGGGATTTTGTCTGGAACTGATTTAGGTCCAGTGGTTAGTGCTGCGGTGAATGGGTTATGGACGGGGACTGCCTATGTCATTCACAATTCAGGTGCGGCTGCTTCTAGGACTACAGCCTTTGCTACTGAACAATTGAATTTTATTGTGGATTTTACCGCTGGCACGATTAACACCGTGGGTAATCCAATCGGAGAATCTGGAGAATTTGGAGCAGTGGTGGGTGCCACTAATCGTTTTAAGGTTGAGGGGACGTTTGGTGGTGACTTACCTCTGGGTATTTTGGGCGGGATGGTTACTTATGGACTGGCAGAGGACGATAGTGAGGATAGTATCATGGAATTGTCTGGCTTGATTGGTGCGGAGGGTGCGATTGGCGTATTTGCTAATGAGGCTAGTGCTTCATTGCGTTATGCGGGCGGTTTCACCGCACGACCTTTTGCCTTGACCGATGTTGGGAAAGCGGACCCACCTGCGGCTATTGTTGTTGGCGTGTTGCGTGACTATGCAACCCTGCCAACCATGGGAAGCACAACGAAAGGTGAATTTTTGAAACTTGGCAATACGCTTACATCAGACAACGTTACCAATCACTTACCCACTGACTTTACGCTTACCACTGATAGTATTTTTACGCTTAGGAACGATGAGGAATTCACTGGTGGCTTCGCGTATTTTACAACCGAAAAAGGTAATGACAAGTTTTATTACGTGGGGATTCTGGCAGATACCAATTTGGGCGGACCCCTTACCGACGTATCAGGTACGGCAGTTTGGGACGGGCAATTTTCAGAAAATCGTACTGTTACCTCGGATGATAACGACGACTTTATTAGATTCCATATTGATTTTGGGGCTGGCAGATTTCAGTTTCGTAATACTGAGCAAAATCGCGGGGACGGTAGGCTCGTCCGTGAAGGCAATACGTACGCTCTAAATGGGGTTTTCGGCAATGGGATTATTGATGTGTATAATAATGTCCTTACCACGGGGCAACTGGGCGGACAGATGATCGGTGTCTTTGGAGGTGTTAGACACGAGGTGCCTATAACAGGTTTGATTGGGGCAAAAGGCGTGTTGGGTACGTTTGTGGATCCTGTGAAAGGGTCGAATTTTGTCGGCGGGTTTTGGGCTGTGCCAAAATTGAGGATTGAAGATGATCTTTTGTCAAAAGTGGTTAATTTTACCGACTGGAAGGATAGTTTTGGCAGACGAGATCCGTTGCCGACCCAGCTTAACAGAATCACAAGAAACAGCGAATTCTTGGCGGGTATGGAAACCGTTGTGGGTGAAAACGGGCTGGATGACATGGGGAGGACAGACTTCGCGAGGGTATCCCACCTAGCGACCGTTTCTCCGACCTCAATCGTCCGCTTTGCCCTAGACTTTGGCAGTGATAGTGTCACGTATGGTGACTATCCACTGGGCGCGGATGCCACGGGTGGTGTTGCTGGCTTTTGGCAAGATAGTGGTGACCACCGTTATGCCGGGCTTTTATCAAGCACGAATGTGGGTGCACCTATCAATTCAGTTCTTCAGACTGGCGAGTGGCGCGGGCAATTCGTGGCATACCGTTCTGCTCCCTCCAGTATTTTTACTACTCGCACAGATTTCAAATTACAGGTTGGGTTTAACGCGGATGGCACTGGTGGTACGCTAACAATGACTGATGTCGCGGATTCACAGACTACTACTTTTAATTCTCACTATATAATGGTGGGTGGTAAATACGATGCCAGAGGCGTTATTTCTGGCACCATCAATTACAGAATCAGCGCTACCAGAAGCACCTCAGGCTTTCTAACAGGGTTAATTGGCGCGGATGGCGCGGCTGGTGTGTTTATCAGTGGCAGGGGGGCGATAGGTGATATAGATCTCAATGCCCAGAGGTCAAGTAATGCAGCTGATACCTTTTTTGGTGGGTTTGTGGCAACAAACAAACTGCTTATTGCCGCGCCTGCCAGCCCATCGGCAAATCATGAACAATTCAATTGGTATTATAAGAATTATGGGGTAGGGGATAGAAGGCTATTCAGCGACTTTGGGGATAGCGGTGAGGCTGTGAAGACTGCCTTTTTGGAAGGCTCAGGAACTGGGTTTTTAAATACCGCAGGTTTAGCGCGTCCAGACCTGACCGTTGTCAAACTGGGCGGGGATGAGTCTAGCCCCAATGGGTTTGCCCTTGTGCGTGGCAGTGTCGGTGGGGTTGCTGATGCTCCTGCGGATCGTAGGTGGCGTGCTGGGTTGTTATCTAGTACAGATTTGGGTGCGGCTTTTGTTACCGCGCCAACGTTGCTTACTTGGACGGGTAGCATTCATCTGTTGACCGATGCAGGTGCTGTGCGGACTACTAATCGTCCGTTCACCTTGGATTTTACCACTGGCACACTTACCACCCCTGACCTAGCAATTGGCACCAACGATATGATACGGATTGCTGGTACGTTCCGCGTTAGCTCTACAATAAATTCACTGTTAGGCGTGGGTGTTCTGGGCGGGTCTGCGTTTTTCACGGATACGAGCGCGACCACTACCACGGAATTGCCACTGATTGGACTGATTGGCACGGACGGCGCGATTGGCGTATTCCACGCGGCCACGTTGGGTGTTGGCGGGTTTGAGGCTGGACCGCCCGTGCCCGCCCCTTGCATCGCTTTGGTTACTTGTCGTGCGAATTATGACGCTTGGGTGGCGGCTACTACGATAACGCCTCTTGCGTCGGGCGAAGCCGAGCCCCCCACAGAGAGTCGATTTTTTACATCCACGGGTGATAAGTTGGACACGGAAGACATTCCGGGGAGTTCGACCAGTGTTAATCTTTCCACTGCGACAAATGGCGGGACTGCTTTGGGCGGGGATACCACCGATGGGTTTGCCTATCGTGCTGTAAACGGGCTTTTCCTTGTGGGGATTACCGAAACAACCGATTTGGGTGCGCCTGTGGATGCGACAACCGTTCTGGGGACTTGGAAAGGGTCGTTTGTAGTGGGTGAATTTTCAAATCTCGCAGCAACCTTTACGCCCCACGATTTTACCCTAGCGGTTACCTTTGGTGATACAGCATTGGGTAACGCGGGGTCGGTGGCTTCTGGCACTATCGGCACAACGGGCTATGTCTTTGAAGGCGAATTTGATGCGAGCGGGGTGATTTCTGGCACAACCACACACACAGGCGTAGACTCAGCCCCAAGCAACGGCACGGGAGTCCTGCGAGGGCTCATCGGCGTAAAGGGCGCGGTTGGCGTGTTTATCAGCGATGTGGGCGCGACCAAGGCCTATGCTGGCGGGTTTGTTGCCAAGCCAACTCCGCCACCTCCGCCACCTCCGCCCAACCCTTGCGTCGCTTCGCCTCCTTGTGCTGATGTGGAATTTGCCGCTTGGGAGTCTAGTTTTACTGGCGGGGTTAATGCCAGCCAAACTTTGCAGGAGTCGGGTTTTACGAATCCAGTAGGTCATACTGGTACTTATATCAAAGCGATTTTAATAGATGGAGAGCATGAAATCGTGATAAATAAAACTCTTTCGACCTCCGATATTTTGAACACCAGTTATTTACGCTTGAATGATACACCGAGTGCAGACGGCTATGAAAGCGGTATTGCCTACGCGGGGAATACCCCAGCATTTAATGGTCAATCATACGCGGGGATTCTACCAACCACAAATCTGGGCGCACCGCTTACCGATGGCACCAAAAATGGCACTTGGACGGGCAGGTTGCGCGGGTGGTATGGCGACGAGAACCCTCTATTCTCTGATAGTTTATCAATGCGAGTTACTTATGGCGTTAGTGATTCTTCAAAACCGACCTCGGTGGGGACGATTAAGTCTTTGACTAATGCAACTGAAAACACGCTCGGGGCATCTGAGGATCTAACTGCTGGTAGTAATGTTACGATAAATGTTAGCGGTAATTTTAACGCTGCTGGTGTGATGTGGGGCGATGTTGCTTTTGACGCAACTACTAACAATGGTCATTTCAGTGGGCTGATTGGTGCAAAAGGTGCGGTTGGCGTGTTTAGAGGCACCGTAGGCGAAACCGTAGGTGCTGATTTCTCTGGCTATGCTGGCGGGTTTGAGGTCAAGCACGTACCCTCGCCCTAATCCCTAATCCAACGATAAAAACGGGCGCATAACCCGCGCCCGTTGCGGTTTCCCCGCTCGATTCGGTGGTTTTAGCACAATTTTGTGTTTTTTTCAAAAAACGGGCGGGTTTTTCCTTTACAAAACATTAAAACTTTGTAAATATCGCAAAAATGGCGTTAATCGCCAAGCAGGATATACCTTGGGCTGCCAATGGTATTATGAAG
The DNA here is from genome assembly GCA_959347425.1 of uncultured Amylibacter sp. The sequence goes on from OY365741.1 coordinate 1,933,156, forward strand.
AAGGAACACTGCCAATGACTGCTTTTATACCAACGATAAACAAACAACTCATATCTGCACGGCTCGCGGTTATCGCGTTGTTTGCAGGGTTATTTATCCTATCCGCCTGTGGCGGGGGCGCACCTTTGGTCGCTGTCAATAATACGACGAATAACATAGTCACTGACCCTTGCGCTGATAATGTGTTTGCCGATGATTGCCTGACGGCGGGCGTGGCTCGGCGGGAAACCGCGCTGAACACTTGTCGCAATACAATACAGGCAAACCCCACTGCCACCTGCGCACCAAATATCCCCGCCGCTGCCGTCACGTGTTTTACTGACCCGTTTTCTGCAGCTTGCAAGACAGCGGAGGCAGAGTATCAGGCGGTATTGGATCGTACCCCCGATACCCCAAAAATCAGTACGTTAAGGGATGAGAGGACCGAAAGTTGCCGTGTGGATACTTTAACGGGCGCACCCCTATGTGGTGGCGCGATTGCCAATACTTGCGACCCTGCCGCCGCCGCCCCTGCTATGACAGGGTCAGGCAACCTCCGCGAATTGCTGGTTACCGATATGTTATGCAATGATGTGGCGGAGTATAGCGACGAACGGGCGAATTTCTTGGCTGATTGCAGGGATGGTGACGGAACAAATAACGCGGGTTGCACTGAGACGATTACCGCTTGCGCCTATGCGCCCGCTTCCAACGCTAATCCGTTCGATCCGATGTGTAGCGATGCTACCTATGATATTGACCGTATTGTATATTGTCAGGAGGCTATGGCGGATGATACCGATAATTTTAACCCTGTCGCAGGGTGCGTGGTCCAGGGCGCGAATATCGTCACCACCTATTGCGCGGCGAATCTCTTTACCACAACGGCAAAGTGTTCAGAGAATGTTGATTTTGACGATGAACGGATTGCCATTTGTATTGAAGGGGCGAATGCGGAAAATGATGATCGGTGCAAGAGTACGGTGACCTTTACGGTACAGCAACGGGCTTGTTTTAGAAACCCGTTTGGCGATGGCTGTGATACGTTGCTGGGTGATAATTCAATGACAGCAGAGACAAGCCGTACATCCTATTGTCGCACGGTGGCGGTCTCGGATTTGAAGGCAGATACCCTCTGCACTGGGGCGGTTACAAATGTTTGCGATGTTAACGAATTTGATGCCCTTTGTTTTGCCGATGATACTTATGTGGAAACGCGTGAAACCACCTGTCGTACCACACCATCTAATAGCGATTGCACGGCTACCATAGCGGGGCTTTGCACGGATGCTTTTACCAAAACGCTTAGTGACCCACCGGTTAATCTTTGCGTTGATACGGGGGGGAGTACTACCTATTTGGATGCCCAAAATATCGCCTGTTTGGCGAATGATCAGGCGGATGATAGTTGCAGGGGTACGGATGGTTTGATTGATGTTTTCTGCAAGGCAAACCCGTTTAATCCAGCGGATGATTGCATGGCAGTGGCCTATGACCCCGACCGCGAAACTCTTTGCCTTAACGAGCCAACGCATGGGGCTGGGTTGTCCTGTGGCAGTATTATAAGGGATCTTTGCTTGGTTGACCCACTGAGGCAAACAACTGAGGCTACGCCCGCGGACCTGTGCGGTGCGGAGCATGATGGCCCGCGCGAAGCCAAGTGTCGGGAGATTGATGTTATGGCGGTTGGCACGACTGCTGGTTGCGTTGATTTGGTAGCAAAAACCTGTACCTTTGTACCTGCCGTTGCGGGCGAGGGTGGCGGGGCTGGAACACCTGCCTCTGGCAATCCTTATGATACGCTTTGCGATGATACGGTTTATGGGAATGATCAGACGGCTTTTTGCAACGACCCCGTCAATATGACGATGTCGTCACGCTGTAATCAGGATACCAGAAATTTCTGTGATATGAATCCGTTTGGCTCGGACTTGATTGACTGTGGTGGAAGCTATGCTAACGAACGAGTAACCGCGTGTCGTAATTTCGCAGATTCGGGGACAGCATTACCGAGTGGCGCGGATTGTACGGATACAATCTCGGGTGTTTGCTCTAACAATGTATTTGATACGCTTTGCACGGATAGTGAAAGGGAGGTTTCGTGCCTTGCTACCCCCAATGTCCTTTGCGTACCTACCATAACCCGCGTTTGTGAGGGGGTTGAGGGTGAGGCTCCTGTTGCTGCGAAACCCTTTGATGCATTATGCAATGACGACCCACTTTATCCAGATTTGTCTTATACCTCTGCCCGCGAAATGGCGTGTATAGCTGTGGCTTCTGGCGGGGCAACCCCTGATACTGGCGTAAGCACAGGTGGCACGGATAGATGCCCCGGTTTTATTATGAGTTTCTGTACGGGTAATCCGTTTGATACAACCAACGGCCATTGCGAACATGTAAACTATAATGGCGATCGGGAGTCGATGTGTAGCGCGAGTGGCGCGGCCTTTGGTCAGTCGCAGTGCGCGGATACGATAACGCGGATATGTGTTACGGGCAGTGATATTTTCAATTCGATTTGCGATGTGGGGGCTTATGGGGGCGATTATACGCAACAGCGGATTGACGATTGCACCAGTAACTCCCCAACAAACCCCTCCGCCTGTGACACGGCAGAGGTTTATGGCGCGATTTGTGGCGGGGATACGGGCAATGCTAATACCAATCCGTTTAATGATGTTTGTGCATCGGCAACCCCTGCATCTGGCGTAACGCCCATGACCCTTGCCATGGCGCGTCAGGCTGTTGTGACATTTTGCAACAATCCTACGAATAAGAATATCACCGCAAATTGCATGGCAGTGAACAATACGATTGATACTTTGAACGCCGATTGCGTGCTGGTGGCAAATACCTTTAATCCTCGGTGTGATTATACCCAATATGATACCGACCGCGCGACGTTCTGCGGTGTGGCTGGGGGTGTGGATAGCTTTAACCCCGCGTGTCAAGAAGAATACGAAACCGAATCAGAGAAAGGGCGCGCGGCGTTTATCACCCTATGCCGTGAAACGAGAGATACAACGGGCTGTGACACTATCGCTATCACCGACAGCATAACCCTTGCCGATTGTATTACCAGTCCGTATCGGGCAGAGTGTCTTGCAAACTCAGATTTTGCTCGTGAAGCGGGGAGGCGGACGAGTTTTTGCGCCCTCTCAATAAATTACTATGACGATTTGTGCACGGTTGATATTATTAATGGGTTGGCGGAAAGACGTACGACCTTCTGCGCCACAGGCGCGGGCGGTTTCAGTAATAACTGTCAGAATGATAAGGATGTCGCGACCGCTTCTGGGGAAGGGCGCAGGGCATTTGTCGCGGCATGTCGTAAAACCCGTAATGCAGAAGAGGGCTGTACCACTACCAATATTGACGGCACACCATTTGATAGCGAAAATCCATCGGTAACGGTTGCTGATTGTATCACTAACCCCTATCGGCGCGAATGTTACGGTGCGAATGCAGACGACCGCAATCGAGATTTTATTGTTGAAACGGTGGTGCGGGATTCTCTTTGTAGCAATGGGGAAACGGTTTTTGACTCCTTGTGCGATGAAGTGACCGTCGGCAATGTCGAGGCTAAGCGGTTGGCGGTTTGCACCAATTCGGCGAGTGCTTTTCATGCCAGATGTAATGAGGACGATTATCCGGGCACGAATGCCGTGCGTCAAGACCTTGCCAGCACATGCAGGTGGCAGACAGATTTGAGTGATTGCCAACAGGCGATTGTCACTATGGTGGGTGGTCAGCCCGTTACACGAACCGTTGCTGAATGCGTTGGGAATAATGCGTCCTATCTTGGCGATCCGTACCAGTCTGGTTGTGAAGATATGCTGTTTGATGACGCCCGCACAGCGCATATAAGCACTTGTGCTGAAGGTGACAATGTCAAAACGAACCCGATGTGTGCCAACGCGTTTGCGACCGTTGCTTGTTTGATTGATCCGTTTGGCAATGATGAGAATCAGGTGGCTTGCGATGCCAGTATCTATGCCACGCCACGCACGACTTATTGTAGTACAGAGGCAACTACCGATGACGATCTCTGCACAAACATTAAAACCGTTATTTGTACAGGCACGGCGGGGGGTAGTCCACCCGTGCTTGCAACCAATCCTTTCGCCCAGCTTTGTGGTGACCCAAGTGTGCTAACGCCCGAACAGACGGCGTTTTGTGCGGATGGAGGCAACACGAATAATATTAATTGTGCGGCTAATGACGCGACGGGGCAAGGACTGGCTTGCCCCACTAACCCGTTTAATCCTGACTTTGGGATAAATGATATTGATTGCACCGTTGCGGCTTACCTGCCTGAGCGGGTTACGCGATGCCTTGATGGAAGGCAAACGGATGCGACCGAATGCGATAAAACGGGTATTGCCGATGTCATTTGCAAGGCGACTGGCGCACAGGCGAATCCCTTTGTTGCGTTTTGTGATAATGCACAGATGGCTGGTTATGATGAAACCAATACGATTGAGAGCATAAGAAATACCTTTGCAGATAATTGCGAAAGCACTCCGACTAACATTTGTTATAGTGAATTTGCTACCTTGTGTCTGATTGGTGGTGATTTTTTCCGCCCGTTTTTCAACGGCTGTTTGGGACCGGAGATTGCCCATGCGCAAGTGCTTTATTGCCGCTCGGAAGAGGCTTGGGACACAAACTGTGATACGATGGCGGGAACCGATGCGGAGGTTAGATATCAACGCATAAAGCTTTTGGAGGCGTGTGAGACCGATGTGGCAGCAAACCGCCCGACCTATTGTTCAAGCAGGATGACGGATATGATGGAAAACATTCTGGTCACTTGTGTAAAAACCCCGTTTGCATCAATTTGTGATGCCTCTGTGATTAATGGTTTGCTGGCGGGGTATCGGGCAGAGGTTTGCAATGAACCCACAACCAGCTTTACCGATGGCTGTAATGAAAATGATTTTACCGGCACAGGTGCCGCGCAAAGAGCGTTTGCAGAGGTTTGTGAGCGGGATAGGGCTGCGACTGGCTGTGATGCGATGACTGTTGGCAGTGTGCCGATTCATGATTGTGTCAATAATGACATGGGCAACCCTTATGCAGAGGGTTGCGTTGGGCTGGCTGGTTTTGAACAACAACGGATAGCACGGGCTTTGGATTGTGCCGAGACCCCAGGCGGTACTGGTTGTGATGCACCTGTTTCTGGTGTTGCTTCAACTACCACGGTTGCTGGTTGCAATACCGACCCGTTTTTGGCGGGGTGTGATGGTGTCATTTTTGCCAATGCCCGCCGTGATAAATGTATTGACGATGGAGCGAGCAAACATGCCGATTGTAGCGTGGCAGAGGGGCAGGGCTATACCAACTATGTTCAGGGTAGCTTGACAGAATTGGATACGAGCAGTGTGGTAATGGTTGAAGACACTGTTTCCACAACAGAAATAGATGAAAGCACGGTTATTGAACAAGGCGGTTTAAACTTGGCGGCTATTGGCGGCGATACCGACTCTGGTTTTGCTTTTGCCTATATTTCAACGGGACGCGGTGCAGATGGGATTGAAGGCACGGACAGATATTATGCTGGGTTGCTGTCTGATACGGATGTTGGCGCACCGCTTGCCCAGCAACCTGCCTCTGGCGATTGGAATGGGCGGCTGGCTATCGTCAATGGGTATGGGGGCGAAGTTCGTACTAGAACCGCCGATTTTGTTCTGACGGTTAATTTTGCTGATAAAACCATTGATTCGGGCGATGTTGAGGTGCTGGACGGGTTGTTTAACATTGATGGCAGATTCACAGGCGGTGTTATTTATGGGGTAACCAGTTTTCGTGATAGAACACCGAGTGGGAGTAAAGAAATCATAATCGGCAGTGATAGTCCCATAACGCGTGAAACCGCGCCTCAGCTTTCTTCGCGCGGGTCGGTTACGGGCGTGATTGGGGTAGATGGTGCGGTTGGCGCGTTTATATCCTCGGGTGCGGGTGTGGTGGAAAACACCTTTGGCGAATACGCGGGCGGGTTTGTTGCCCGCCCCAACGCGCCTCCGCCTCCTGTGGATAGTTGTTTGCACCCATCAAATCAGCTTAGGGCGGATTGTATTGCCGATGATGCGCAACATTATGATGTTTGCGTCACCACTGCCCAAATTAATTCCCAGAAGACGACAGATTTCTGCGCACCTATTGTGGCGCGTTATATTGAACGTGAAACGGCTTGCGTGGGTGAAACCAACCTTAACACCCTGACAAACCCCTTGTGCGAACCTGTTATCACGCAGGTTTGCGGTGATAGCGTAGGTAGCATATTCAAAACCGCTGCTGGCACGGGTGGTGCAACCACATTTGATTGCACCACCATAACCCGATATGATGCAAGACGGGTGCAGATTTGTTCCATCCCCGCCTATCGTGACGGCGCGATTGTAGAACTTAACGGAGTGGTGTCTTTGACAAGTGGGATTCCCGCTTGTACAGCTATCTTGGATGATGCTTGCAACGATAACCCCTTTATCCAAGAGGTTGGACGGCGCCCGAAGAGTCTGTGCGTTGGTGACAGCTATAATACGGCGCGTGAAACAAAATGTGCGCAAGATATTATTGCTGTTGTAACTGCGGGTGCGGGCGTTGCGTCAAATTCGGTTTCTGCCGCGAATGCCGCCCCCTCTAGGTGTTTTGATACGATACTTCGGGCTTGTGCCGCTAATCCGTTTAACCCCGATTTGTGTTATTCAACTAACGTTGATTTTCTTGGCACACGTTTGTCCGCCTGTATTGCCACTCCAAGCGTGAATACCACCGATTGCCCAACGATTCTGTCAACGAACTGCCCCACCGATGGCAGTCCGCGCAATAGAGAATGTATCAGTGATGGTTTTAAAACATGGAGGGATAACGCTACCATAGCAGGTACTGCCATAACAGATGTTGCCATACCCGATGGTGAAACCCAGAATTCACGGGTTTTGCTGGGCGGTGGTCGTGGTTTGGATACAAGAACCAATGTCGCAAGTATCCGCGTCGCCGAAACCTTTTTAAGGTTTAACAGCAGATACACAAGGATGGATACGGGTACAACGGTTACAAGGTTGGGGGAGGTCATACCAGTCTATAATTTTGTAGAAAACGATGATTACTATCATGGTGTTTCGTTTTTCAGCGCAACGGCGGCATCGGGGCAAATCGGGCATTATGCGGGGATATTGGTTGGCACAGAAGTGGGTGCGTTGCCACCCGCTCTAAATATCAGTGCGACTTGGTACGGTAAAATCGGCTGGGTTTCCAGCGATAAATCTGTTCCTTTACAAAGCAACAATTTTGTCCTTAACGTTGATTTTGAAAACAATAGGATTAGCAGTAGCAATAATGCAGTATCTCAAAGAACAGTTTCTTTAGAATATCCTTTAGCGGAATTAAGGCTTCCTTCAGCAGAAGTAACTCCCTTTATTCGTGTGCCGCTTGTAGTGAGGACAAGCGAGACTAGGGAGTATGTTATTGCAGATAGATTTTCATTGACGGGCAATTGGGACGGTAGTACTGGGGTATTAAGGGGAACAACGACGCTTGTTACCGAATTTTCTCTGTCGATTGAACCCCTTGAACGCGCGGCGGATGTTCCCGGTTTAATAATGGTGGATAGAGCCATCAGCACAGGTAAATTGACCGGAATTATTGGCGCGGATAGGGCGGTTGGGGTTTTTGTCAGCGATGAAACACAGACAGATGGCAGGGCAGTCCATTACGCGGGCGGTTTCTTTGCCTCGCCCTCTCCTAGTGCCGATGTTTATGATTGGGAGACAAGTTTTAACGAAGTAAGCACTGTTGCGAATACCATTGGGGCGAATGCGGCTGGCGATATTTTGTTGGAGGCGGGTGTTTTCACCAAAACAGGCAGACCCGCCGATAGCTCCTATTTTATTGAGGTGGGTGAAAACGGGCTGGGCTTGCGTTTTAATGATACAAGTCCCCTGCATAATCGCCACAACACCCCTGAATATTTTTTAGAATCTGATGGTACGACTGGGGCGATTAGGAAGACTGTACCCAGAAGTGGGGCGGTTTTCTGGGCTGGTTTTGTCCGTGATAATGCGCAGGATAATGTCGGCGTCGCCCATCTTTATGCGGGTTTGTTACCCCGTACGGATGCTGGATTGCCCTTACCGCAAGGGACGGGGGCAACATTTAGAGGCGAACCCAACGCCACTTGGGATGGCACAATCAGCGGGATATTTCGTGGCGATGGTCTTGATATGATTGGTGAAGGCACGATAGCAGAGCTTACAAGGAATGGTGATAGGTTGACGGATACAGGTTTTCAGCTTTTGATTGATTTTGGCGCAGGGACGATTAAAACACCAGTGGGGCAAGAATCGTTTGGCAACTTTAAATTGAGCCTTGATGGCAACTTTGAGGGCGGTATAATGGCGGGCGCGGTTGCCCTCGCCCCCGTTGGCAGCGCACTAATGACCCGAGGCGCAGGGCGGTTTAGCGGGGTTATTGGCACGCGTGGCGCAATCGGCGTGTTTAAATCAGATAATGATGACACGGAAAGTAATGGCTATATCGGCGGGTTTGTTGCTGCACCACCCCCACCCCCACCCCGGTCCGTGCCAGCTCGGTTCAGTACTTGGACGGATAGTTTTGACGTAACAACCCGTATGAATACGGCTAACGATGTTTTACTGGCAGAGGGCGGTATTGCGATAGCAAATGGAGCTAACGCTACAACCCATTTTATTACGGGCAAGGCAGACGGAAGCGGGCTTGGCTTTGAAGGGAATCCTCTTAATATATCCAACGTCGCCGAGCGTTTTTTAAGACTGGATGGTACGACTGGGGCAACAGGCGATAGCAGTGGCGTTGCCTTTTGGGCTGGTAGTGTTCAAGCTGGTATCGTCCATTTTTATGCTGGTTTGTTATCGGGTACGGATGTTGGATTGGCCTTACCGCGCGGGATAGATGCAACATTCCAAGACAGATCCTCTGCCATTTGGACTGGCACAATCAGAGGTTTGTTCGGGAATTCGGGCGGTACGGATTTTGGCGCAAGCGGTATAAGTGGATTTACAAAGGATGGGAATGACCTGACGGATACAAATTTCCAACTTTTGGTTAATTATGGCACAGGGGCATTGACAACACCAGTGGGTAAAGAATCGTTCGGCACCGTTAACTTTAAACTTGATGGCAGCTTTGATGAAAATGGTGTCATGACTGGTGCTTATACCGCCGAGGCGAGCCGACCCGCAGGGCGGTTTGGCGGTATTATCGGCACAACGGGCGCGGTCGGTGTGTTCAAATCAGATGGTGTATCAAATAGCATTGTTGGCGGGTTTGTGGCAAAACCTCCTGCCCCATAACCCAAACCCCGAACTTACGAATCGGTCTTATGAATTGGTTTTATGAATTGGCAGGGGGTCATGCCCCCGTTTTGCTAATGTTTTGCTAATTTTTTTACCAAATTTATGGCAAATTTACGATAAAAACGCTTTATATTACCGCCATGTTTCGTTATTCACTTTTATATTATTCAATCACTTTTTTAAAAAAATGCTTGACAAAAAAGCGAAAAAAGGTGAATATAAAAAGAATCGCCCGCCCGTATACGGATTTATTGGGCGGATTTCGCCCAAATCTTAGGGGGGGTTTGGCGATTCTTATCTATAGGGGAAACCAGATGAAAACGATAAAAACCACACCGATAAAAACCACAATGATGGAGATGACAATGAATACTTTGTTAAACACTATACTTGCACAGATAACTTATACGCGGGGTGCGTTAATCGCGCTGTTCGCGGGGTTGTTTATTTTGACGGCCTGTGGCGGGGGCGGTGCTGTTGCCACCGATGTTGCGCCCGATGGGGGAACGAGTGTGGATTGTGAAACCAATATCTTTGACCCCGCATGCGGTGTTGAAAAACAGGCAGAGCAGGTGGAGGCGATTCGCGCCTGTATAACCGCGATTAGCACGGGCGAGTCTGAAACCTGTGATACAAATATCCCAATGGTGGCGCGGAACTGCTTGAACGCGCCTTTTGAGACTGAGGGGTGTGCCACCGCGCTTCCCGCCTCTGTCACTATTGCATCCGTGCAAGCAACGCGAACAACCGATTGCCGTGCTGATACGGTGAGCGGTGCGGCCTGTACGGGCGCGATTGTTAATGTTTGTGGCACAGTGTCCAGCACGATAGACGGGGTTTTATTTACAGAAACGCTCTGCGGGGATGCTTATAACGCCCGCCGTAGCACGTTGGTTAATAACTGTCGTACGGGGGTTGCGGCGGGGCAAGACCGCGCCACTGCCTGTGCCAGCGTCGTTGTTAATACGGATTCTGCTGCCAATGAAAAAGCCCTTGATTGTGTGCTTGATGCGTTTGCCGAAGGATGTGATACGAACGATGATGTGAAAACTGTTGTTGAAAAAACCGATGATACTATTAAATCCATTGATGATGAGAAAACTGACCGCGTGGCATTTTGTCGCGGGGCAAGTAATTTTGCGCAAAACCCGCTCTGCATGAATGCTATTACAGCCACTTGCGCGGACGACCCTTTTACCCAAACCACGGGGGCTTCGCCCGAAAATTTCTGTAACCCCGCCAGCCGTACGGCGTTTCTTACCCGTTGTACGGATGCGCTTGATAATAATGATCAGGGTTGCGCGACCGTGAATGTCAGCACGGGTGAAACCCTTGTAATCGTTGATACTTGCGTTGCGACACCTTATGCCGCGGGGTGTGGCGATGCTGTGTTTGAGGGGTTAAAAACCGCGCGATATAACCATTGTATTGGGGATACGCCAACCGAGTCCTGCATGTTGGTTAAAGACACTGTCCTTTGCGTTGCGGATGGCGACCGCGCCAATCCGTTTCACGCGATTTGTCGGACTGCTGGTAGTTATACCCAGCAACAGACCGATTATTGCACCACGCGGACAGAACTGCCCGAATGTGCTACGGGTCTTATAACAACCTGCGCTGACAATCCGTTTGCCGCGATTTGCCTTGCGGTTGATTTTTATACGGCTGACCGCGCGGGGCATATTGCCGATTGTATTGCCGATGCCGTCACGAATAAAGCCGATTGCGATATGGTTGTAAGTGGTACGACCTCTGTTGCCGATTGTATTACCGACCCGTTTGATGTTGCGAATGGGTGTAATGCCAGCCCAGATTTTTTGGCAACGCGAACCTCGCGAACCTCGCTTTGCACCCCGTCTGCCACGTTTTTTGATAACTTGTGTAATAATTATGATGGGATAGACACCGCACGGGATGGTATTTGTGAAACCGAGGCAACCAGCTTTCATGTGGGTTGTCTTGGCAGGACGGATGGAGTTGCGCTTGCGATGCGGAAGGCTTTTATACAAACCTGTCTTGCAACGCCGAGTGATGATTGCAATGTCCCTACATCGAGTCTCTCTCATACTGTTGCCCAATGTATCATCAATCCTCATAGAGAGGAATGTAAGGATGACCTTGATTTTGCTGAGGTAAAGTTGTCGCGCACCACGCTTTGCACCGACACGGCGCTTTATTTTAATCCTTTGTGCAATACTTTTGCTGAGATAGACGCCACGCGGTTGGCGCGTTGCACCGAGGGTGCGACCAGTTTTGATATGATTTGCGATGGTAAGGGTTATGATACGGACAGGGAGGCTGGGCAGAAGGCGTTTGCTTTGATTTGCCGTACTGCCCCTACTACGCCTGGGTGTGAGAAGCCTGCCGATGGTGGTTTGGGCGCTAGTACAGCAACGATTGCGGATTGTAGCAATGGTCGTGACCCTTATCAGCCTCAGTGTCCGATTGTTGTTGGCTTTGAAGACGAGAGGGCGGCACGTGATTTGGAATGTGCTGATATTACGACTCTTGGGACGGGTCTTTGTACTTTTGCGAAGATAAGAAACCTCTGTGTTAAAGATCCTTTTGGCACAGATGGTCAGGGTGCTGATTGTGATCCGACTGATTATATGACCGCCCGCACTAATCGTGATACCCATTGCCGTGTTAATGGGATAACGCCTGGCGATACGCTCTGCGAGGGTCGTAAGGCATATATTTGCGATGGGGAAAATACCGATAGCAACCCGCTCGCCACGCTTTGCGGGGCTGATAACAGCCTAGGGGAACAGGAATTCTGTCGTACGAATTCGGATACCGCTGGTGCATGTGAGAGCGACGCGGCAACGGCTTGCCAAGCCAATCCGTTTAATGACAATTTTGGCGCGTACAGATTCAATTGTAAGGATGCCCTGTATTATTCTAGTCGTATCACCGCTTGCAGTGGTGAGATTTCGGCTTTGCCTGATGGTGCGACTGCTAGTGATTGTGCTGTGGCAGGGGTTGCTGATGTGATTTGTGCGGATAGCGGGCCTCAGGCAAACCCTTTTGCCAAGATTTGTGCTGACCTCGATGCTACGATGAATATCCCTAGTTTCAATCAACTTATGGTGCAAGAAAATTTCTGCGGGGATACGCGCAAGGCGGGCGATTGCACGGTTGTTTATACGAGGCTTTGCACGGGTGATAATTTGGTTCAAGCCCGCGTGGGCGCGGCTGGTTTTGATTGTTTGAATGATCCTGACCCAATCGTGAGGGGGTTGCGGAATGACCACTGTACGGCTCCTGCGACCAGCTTTACAGATGGGTGCGTGGATGGTACGCATGGCGTGAAGGACGCGGTAAATAACGCGCGGATAAGCCTTGCTGAGACTTGCAGAACCGCACAAAACGCGGAGGGGTGTGATGACCATGCGAATGCTGGTGATAGCGGGCCAACCGTTGCGGATTGTAGCGCTAATACGGTGGTTGGCGACCCCTATCAAACGGGTTGTGTTGATAATCCGCTCTTTACTGCAGAGCACACGACTCGTGCGACATTCTGTTCTACGGGCGCGAATGTGATTAACGATAGACTTTGTCAAAGTGCGCGGGAATTTGAGATATGTATTCATTTTCCTTATGGCAATGATAAGCAGGGCATGGCGTGTGATGTGGATACTTATATGACTGCACGGATAAATCGTGAGACGCATTGCAGGAATACGGGCGAGAGTACGGGTCTCTGTATAAATATCGCCAGGGCTCTTTGCGATGGCGTTGGTGAAAACGATAATCCTTTTGCCGTGGATTGCAATAGTTTTACTGAGGATGGTAATAATGTCGCGGCGCAGAATCGGTGGTGTGCGGCTAATAGTGGTCATTTCAGGTGTGACAACCGCCACTCGGGTGCTTGTTCCGAAACACCGTTTGATACGTCGGTTACTCCTCGTAGTGGTGAACCTGTTAATTGTTTAGAGGATGTGGATAACGGCATAGAAGCGAATACCTATACCTCCCAACGGCAGTTGTTTTGTGCCACAGGCAGGGAGCTTGATAAGGATAGATGCGATACGACCGAAATCGCGCCAGATGTTTGTGGCGAGTCAAAGGGCGGAAATGCGAATCCTTTCGCCGCGTTTTGTGATGCTGCCGAAAATGATGGACAGGATGCGACCGAGCTTTTGGCGACCCGTCAGCTTACTTTATCGCATTGTAAGGATACCGTTAATGATAATTCGGGCGATGCTGTTTGTGAGAGGACTAGTGGTGTTATTGCCGATCTTGACTTTGCTTGTGCGAATGGTGCAACCTCTATCACGGCGCAGTGTGCTTATACGCAATATGCAGATACGCAAAGGGCGTTTTGCGCGGATGCGGGTAGCCTTAATATCTTTAATGCGGGTTGCAAAACGGACGGCACGCACGGGGATGTAACCACCGCCCGTAAAAACGAATGCGCCAAGGAGGGAACGTCAATTTTGGATGCGGGGAATGTGTTCTGCCCCACTATTGTCGAGGGTATTTGCCGCGATGACGCGTTTAAACAAAAGGCGGATACAACCTATCTTTGTGGAACGAATGTAGATAATGTAAATTATGTGACCGCGCGGGAGATGGCTTGCACAGTTCGCCCCGCGGATGGCGAACCTAATGAGACTAACTGTCGTACGTTTTTAGGAAGGCTTTGCTTGAATAATGAATTTGGCATGGCTGGTTCGGAGGACTATAATTGCGCGGGCGATGATACATTTGATGGCGCAAGGGAAACACGATGTGGCGCGACTGGCAACGGCGATGGGTCTTTGACTACCGAATGTATGGTTACGATAAAACGGATTTGTAAGGGGGCGGCTTCGATTACAACGGCTGCCAATGGCTATGATTGTTTTAACAGTGACATTAGAGACGTGGAAATCGCAAGGCAAGCCCATTGTGCCAATCCTCCTCAGGGCGGCGATACAACGGGTTGTGAAACCGTTATTGCTGGGCTTTGCACGGGTGCGGCTTCGTTTTCAGGTAGTGTGGATACGGGTAATGCCACGGACTTTTATGATTGTGCGGGCAATACTGATCAACTCGTGATAAATGAACGCCAAGCCCATTGTGCGATTGGCGACAATGATGATATGGTGGCGGGCTGTCCAGCCGTGCTTGACGCGCTTTGCACGAATAAGTTGGTTCAAACTACGGTGCCAACGGGGGTGCAAACGGGTGCTGGGATGAACTATAATTGTTCTACCAGTACAGTTCCAGCCGTGAAAACCGCGCGTGAAACGCATTGCCGTTTGGCCGCGAGCAATACAGGCGGACTCTGCAACGGTACAATAGCGAGTCTTTGCAGTGATAACCCATTTGAAAAACTGGATGAGGGTGCGTTCGGCAGTCTTTGCGTGGATGCGGGGGCTAGTACGGCCTATGCCACTGCCCGCAAAGAGGAGTGTCGCGATAATGGGACGGAAGGCGATGGGCAGACAGGCGGAAAATGTGCAACTCCAACTCTCAAGGGAGCGATTTGTGATGGCAATGATGTGGGCGATAGCCCTTATGCCGCGGTTTGCGGGGCTGGTACAGCCAATCTAGCGGGGCAGACGGCGTTCTGTCGGCTTAGCCATCTTACGCCTGTATTGCAGTGTGGTGGTACTATTTCAACCGTTTGTGATGTAACGGACGGCAACCCGTTTGATACGCTTTGTGATACGACCTATCACGGCGCCCGTGCGACTCGTTGTCGTCAATCTGAGCTTAAAACGGGTTCTGTTGATTTGCCCATGGGTGCCGATTGTGCCGATACAATAGCTTTGGCTTGTGCTGGTGGTCAGAATGGTGTCACTCCGATTACCGCGAATCCGTTTGATACCCTTTGTAATGAGTTTTATGATGGTGCGCGGGAGATGGCATGTCGTACTGGCGATACTGGTAGCTCTAAATGCGAGGCTACGATAACGAATTATTGTGAGGATGGAGGCGTTGCGATTACGAAGAATTTGTTTGACACCCTTTGCTTGGAGGGTAATACTTATAATGTCCAACGTGACACTTTTTGCACTAAGGATATGATTTTTAATACTAAGTGTGATGGCGATGTCCATGGTGCTACAGAGGATGCGCGTAGGACGAAATGTTTGGAAACTGGCACGGCGATTGGGGATACAGAATCGGTTTGCCCGGGTTTTGTTGCCACGGCTTGCGAAGACCCATTCACAAAACAAGAAAACGGGACGAGTAAAATTGACCTTTGCACGGGCATGAAGGGCAATACGGGTAAGACTTATGAAGAAATCCGCACGACGGCTTGCAGTGGTGAGGCTAGCGCATGGCCAAGTAATGCGGCTCTTTGTAGCACGCCCGAGCTATCGGGTGCGATTTGTGGCAATGGGCTTGCTGCTGGGGAAGATGGTAGCGTGGTTGGCTCTAATCCCTTTGCCTATATTTGCAGTGAAGCGGATGGGAATTACTATTTTACTGGGCTTATCGAATCGCAACGAAATGCGTGTCGTGCTAGCAGAATTGCTGATGGCAGTAATTGCATGACTACGATAGAAGGTTTCTGTGGTATGCCCAATGCCCCCACCGATAGCAATAATCTGTTTGATTCGCTTTGCAATATAGGTTATGACGACGCCCGTGATAACGCGTGTTTGGAGCAACGGGTGACTGCGGGTGCGAATAATGGTAATAACGATAATTGTAATAAACGCCAATCCGTGAAAGACACTTGCGAGGCTGACCCATTTACCAAAGCTGGGTGTGCAACTGTTGAAGGGCGGGCGGGATTCATCATAGCATATTGTACGATGGGCGATGCTGAGGATATTTTTGATGATGATTGCTTGGAAGGGGAACAAAATGTTGCCACCTATGGCGAAGTGGCAAAAGCACGTGATGACTATTGCGGTACAACTACGACGGTTGATGATGCGAATTGTACTGGTGCTAGGCAAGACAAGATTTGCGGTGTGACAGAGAACAGCAACCCTTTCGCCGTTTTGTGTGGGAGTAATAAGGATAACCGCATAACATTTTGCGAATTGGAGACCCAGAGGGGCATGGGTCAATGTGCAGATGATAAGGATGTGCTTTGTGGCGCCGATCCGTTTGGCACTGCTCTTGGTTTAAATGACAATATAAATTGTAGGACGGGCGATGGTGATTATTCTGATACGCGTGAGAGATTGGCAACGGCGTGTCGGGATAAGCAGATACCCGCGAATGGTGCGAAATGTACGAAAGCAATTGACGATTGCAATGACAATCCGTTTAGCCAAACGGCGTTTAATGGCGGAGCATGCGATGCTCTTGCCTTTGCTGGTGCGTTTGTGCCGCATTGTGAAAAACCCGAGAATGCTTGGGAAGATAGATGTAATGCTTTCGTAGGGCAGGGCGGGGTTATGGCAACGCGGACGATGATTTGTACAACTGCCGCGACCAGTTTTACAAAGGGCTGTGTAGACGGCACGCATGGCGCGATGGGCGCGGTTGATGGTGCGCAAGAAGCACTTGCCTTGACCTGTGTTGATACCCCCGATGCCGATGGTTGCACCGATTCTGTAAATGACATGGGGACAACCGTTGCCCAGTGTAGCGCGAATCCATTTAGCACCACGCTGGGTTGTTTTGACAATGGTATTTTTGAAAAACAACGGGTCGCGCGGATTAGCCTTTGCACGGTTGCGGCGACTTCTTTTAACGAGTTGTGTAAGAATTTGGATGTGGCAGGCACGAATGAAACCCGTCTTGGCGATATAGACATCGCGCGGACGAATTTTTGTAAGGATATTGCTGAATATGGGAATACGGATTGCGAAACTGAGGGTCGTAGAGCCGATATTTGTGATGGTGATGAAACTACCGATAAACCCCACGCGACCGTTTGCGGTACGAATAATGGAACGAATCAAAAGGCGTTCTGTCGGCTTGACAATAACGGTAATTCTGATGCGGATGGGTGTGAAGGCACTGTTGCCATTATCTGTGATGTGGGTAATGGCAACCCGTTTGATACGATTTGTGGGGAGTCCTCTCACGGCGACCGTGTGACCCTTTGCCGTGACTTTGTAACGAATTCTGTTGCCTTGCCCGGAGAAAATACCACTTGTGACAGTACGGTAACCGTGGCTTGTGAGGGTAATATACTTAGTGGCGGTATGATTCCCGCAAATCCGTTTGACCTCGTCCTTTGTGGTGCTGATTCTTATGATGACGAGCGGGAGGCGGCGTGTCGTCCGGATGGAACGCTTCCTGATGGTGCGGATTGCACCAATACGATAGGAAAATTCTGTGGGGTTGCGGGTTCCGTGGAAGTTAACAAATTGTTTGACCCTCTTTGCACGGAGGGTGATACTTATAATGGCGATCGTACAACATATTGCACTATGGGGGATACGATTTTTGACCCTAAGTGTAACAATTTCGATACGAATGGCGAAGTGACGACCGCGCGTAAAGCGGAATGTTTAAAAACAGGGAGCTCAACCTACCCTAACCAAACCTGCGAGTCTATCATTTACGGTGTGTGCATTACTAATGTGTTTGAACAAAAGACCCAAACGACCCAAGGCCAAACCACCGATCTCTGCACGGGTATGAACGAGGCAAGCGAAACCTATCATTCTCTGCGTGTGACGGCATGTGAGGGTGAGATTACCAATTTGCCAACGGGTGTTACCGCGTCTGCTTGTAATGATGAAAATTTATCGGGTGCGATTTGTGGCGATGCAGATACTATCGGGTCAAAACCCTTTGCGAAGATTTGCAGTGATGCGACTGGGAATTACTATTATGATGTGCTTACCGCCGCGCAACAAAATGCGTGCCGTAATGATGGTAATGCTGATGGTCTTGGTTGCGCGACTACGATAATGTTGACTTGTGAAGGTGGTATGCGTGGTGGCAAGGATGTTCCCGCAAATCCGTTTGACCTTGCCCTTTGTAATGATTCTTATGATACAACGCGAGAGGCTTTGTGTCGCCCCAATGGTATGGATAAAGATAATCCGGGTTGCGTCGCTACGATAGCAAAATTCTGCGTATCGCCCGTGAATACGGATGATCTTTTTGACCCGCTTTGCAGGGATGATGCTGGGGTTTATGAAACCGCACGGCAGGATCATTGTTTGTCGCTGGCTCTTGGTGCAGAACCAGACAATTGTGGGGCAGAGGGCGATGAGAATACTGTTTTGGGTAAATTCTGTAAAACGGGTCAGAATGCACGCCATTGTCCACTTAGGGAGGTGGAGATTGCCGCGTTTGTGGATACACCCGATTGGGAAACAGGGGCAAAACAGAATTCCGATGTCACAAATTTGGAGTCGACTTTGGAGGTTTTGACGATTTTGGATTTGGTCGGGACGGACGATGCCAGTGATACCAATTATGTGAAGGCTGATGCCAATGGGGTGAAGATTGACGGTGGTGTTGATGTTAGTGGTGACAAAGCGACAACCGGTACTTTGATGTTATCAGAGGCAGGAACAACCGATGCCCAGGGCAGTGGCGTTGCCTTTGCTCGGATTGAATTTCCAACGGATACCTCGGCGACCAAGCTCAAATACTACGCTGGGATTTTGGCTGACACCGATTTGGGCGGGCGTCTTGTTGAACCGAGCGCGACGGGCGCTATGAGGTGGGACGCGGTAATTTCCATTGTGATAGGCGATGGGGCTGTTAAGAAAATAATAGATACTGGGCTATATGTTAATTTTGCGGATAAGAGCTTTAAGAGTGACAGCACGCTGGCTGCAATTGACTTTAACACTGGTGGCTCTCCTGCTCAAAATTTCTACATAGACGGTAAATTCACCACTGAAGGTATTATATATGGTACAACAAAACTTGGGACAGATGCAAGCACTATCGTCTCTGACGGTACGCTAACAGGCTTGATTGGGAGTAAAGGCGCGGTTGCCGTGTTTGTATCCGATGGTTTGGATAATACGGGTGGCGAATACGCGGGCGGGCTTGTCGCCGATAACCCTGACCCTAATTTTGATATTGATTGTAGCCTTGCAGGGGGCAATGCGTTTAATACGTCATTGTGCCTTGTCGCCACCCGTGCCGCGCTGTGTCGCGACCGTGCGACCAATTCAATAACGGATGCGAATTGCCAAACGGCAGAAATTCGCGGTGTGATTTGTGTTGCCCAAGGCGATTTTGCAAATTTGGCTGATAGTATTTGTGATGAAGATGTAGGCAATGGCGTTGATTACCAAGCCGCCCGCGAACTGGCGTTTTGTACTGTGAATGGTATCCAAGATAATCCGTTTGATGTGCTTTGTGGTGAGAATTATGAAGACCAACGTCAAATAAGCTGTAATGGTCAGCCCGTTGACGCGCCAAGCGGTGGCAGAATAATCAGACCCAAATGCGAGGAAACTATCAGCAAGCTCTGCTTGGCAGAGCCGTTTAATCGGGCCGCGGGGGCGAGTGCTATGAAATTTGATTGTCTTGCTGCGACCTCTGATATCTATGTTGAGGCGCGGGAGATGGAAATTGGGCTTTGCGTGAATGGGACGCAAACGGATAAACAACGCCCGATTTGCATGGATTCCGAGGTTGAAAAGATTACCACCCCTTGTGGGATGGACCCGCTTGCCCCCGAATGCACGCTTTATGAAGAGCAATATATGACGCAACGCGCAACACGGCTAAGCGATTGTCGCGGGGATGCGACCATGCGTGGGGCTACCCTTTGCACCAATGCGATACCCACGATTTGCACATCTGGTGATACGCCGTTTTCCGATCTTTGCGATAATCACCTTGATGTAAGAAAAACTGCGGTAGGTACGTGTCTTGAGGATAGCCTGCCATTGCCCGCCGTTTGTAATACGCTTGTTGCCGTTGGTAAAACGGTGCTTGATTGTATTGCCACCCCGTTTGCCACAGAATGTTCTGCTGATTTTGCACCAGCAAATTGTGAAGATGGTTCGCTTACAGCAGAGTGTCAGAATCCGTTTTATGCGGCGAGCGAGCGGATTTGTGAAGATGCAGAAACCAGTTTCACGGCTGGATGTCTTGATTATTCAAACGGTTTTGTTAGACAGCCCACTGATTCGGCAAGTCAAACCGCCGCCGCCCGTATAACGCTGATTGACCGTTGTACTGATGGTAGTATGGATAATAACACGGGGTGTGATACTATTATTGCGAATGGTGTAACGCTTATGAATTGTATTGACAATCCGTTCCTTACGGAGTGTAGAAGCTTAATGACCCTTGCTGAGTGTGCTGATACGACACAGATGATTACGGATAGGGATTGTTCGGGTGCGGCCATTGCCTTTGCCCTGTCCCAGTCCCGCGAGGCGGTTATCAAACGTACTACGTTTGTTGGGATGTGTGTTCTTAACGAAGACAAAGATTCTGTTTGTGCTACGATTATTGCTGGTGATAAAACGATTACCGATTGTATTTCCACTCCGTTTGATGCGGATTGTTCTGCTGGCGATGTGGCGACTGCGTTTAATAACTATCGTGCGCCAACGTGTCTTGACCCTGCGACCAGCTTTAGGGCTGCGTGTAATGAGGAAACGTATGAAGGCACGGATAACGCACGGGCAGAGCAGGCGTTAGGCTGTGCCATTGACCCGACGGGTGCTGGGTGTAGTAGTAATGATTTTGTATCGGGCAGTTTGACCGTTAATATGTGTAATGCCGACCCGTTTGCCACTGGGTGTGAAAACCCCGCGTTTATCAATGCACGGCTACAAGCGTGTAAAGGCGCGAACCCGAATGACGCGTGTGACATAGAGCACGCGACTGCCCGTACCAACTATGTTGCGGGTGAGGTGGCAGGGCTGCGGGATAATAGCGGTGCGGTGGGCGGGAATATAGTAAAACACACGTCAACCCTGAACGAGGCGTTTTATCCCAATCAGAAAACTGTGATTATCGACCAAGCCGCATCTGGCTTTGCCCTTGTTTATATCCCTGAAGTTAGAAATGGCGATATAATTACGAGTCAGAGCAGATATTATGCTGGGTTGCTATCTGGCACGGATGTCGGCGCACCGCCTCACAGTAGTTTTGCCAGAGCCGAGTGGGTTGGCAAGCTGACGCTTATCAATAAGGGTACATTGGAAATGGCGGATTTCAAGCTTGATGTTGATTTTCACGCAAGGGCTATCGGTGCGCTTGATAGAATTTATAGTGTGGATTACGTCGTTACGACATTGGGTAATTTTTACATAAATGGTAAATTCACCACCAAGGGCATTATCTATGGTACAACAAGTCTGATTGATGAGATGGAGGCAAAATCCTCGCGCGGCACGCTGACGGGTGTGATTGGGGAAAACGGCGCGGTTGGCGCGTTTATCTCTTCTGGTGCGGGGCTGGACGTGAATACACTGGGCGAATATGCTGGTGGGTTTGTTGCCGCGCCCGAATTCAATTGTAGTACAAATCCGCTTGATATACGGTGTGATTCCACTGATGATAGGATAGCAGGCTTACAGGAAGATGCCTGTTCGTTTTCATATAGTAAGGATGTTCGCGCCTGCAACCCTGTGTTTGAACGGGTTTGTATTGACCCTGAGAACACTGCTAAATTATTTTTGATAACAAGAGATAAGAGCACTAGTGCCAACGTTAATTGTGGGGGGTCCCCCATAACCCTTGCTTTACGCAAGACGGCTTGTCTGATGAATGGTGAGGCTTTTGACTGCTTAGGCACGATAGACAAGGTTTGTAATGATAATGTTTTTGATGCTCTTTGTGATGGTGATGGGAGGTTTACCAGAACCCGTTCATTTACTTGCTTTAACATCAGTGGCAGTCTTTTTACGAGTAATAATGGGGATATTAAAAATGCCACAAATTGTGAAACCTTGATAACACGTGATTGCGAAAAAGACCCGTTTAAGGGCATTTGCTATACTCCCGGTACTACCCTTAATAGGTACAACCCTGCGCGTGTGGCAAAGTGTGCCGACCATAATTTCGCGGCTAATAATCTGATTTGCGGGAATAAAAACGGACTAGGTAGGATAGTACCCGACAATACGTTTGACGGGAAGAGCAGAAATATTATTGCGGATTATTGTGTCGGTATTAGCGGCAACCCTGCTATAGAAGATGAATACGAGGTTTGCAACGATAAGACCGCGGATTATTTGGCGTGGCGGGATGCTGGTACGACTACCAACGATGGTGGTACGTCAGGCGACACAACAGATGATTTTGAAGTTGGTATTGTTACGGGTTATCGCTCGGCATCGGCGAATGATGTTGGTCTTATCGCGGGCGATGCGGATGGTTTGAATTTGGGCGATGGCGCAACCAGTGTTCATAACCCAGAGACCTTGACCCTAGAGCTTGCTACCAATGGTGTTGCCATTGCCAGCGCGACGGTTGGCGGAAAATTGCAATCATACGGCGGGTTGCTGTCTGGGGCGAATGTCGGTGCACCTGTTCAACAGGGTGATGCTACCGCCGATTGGTCTGCCCAAATCGCGCTTTTATGGCAGGATGGGGCTTCGCCGACTCAGACGACTCTTTTACGGAATACGAAGTTTTCTATTGGACTTAATTTTAGCGCACAAGACATTGCGTTTTCCAGAACCAATGATATTCAGCTTGTGAATACGGCTGGCGTGGATAGTGGTACAATTACTCTTGGTATTACTGGCACGACTGGTCAAAAAATGCTTGGCGGGACAGTCACTTTGAATATTGATTCGGAAACCCATGTTGGAAACTTCCGTGGTTTGATTGGCAATGATGGGCTATTGGGTGCGTTTGCAAGCAGCACAAGAACGGGTGATAATGCCTTTGCTGGTGGGCTTGTTGCAGAAGATAGTGGTGATTGCACGCCCGATGGCTCTGGGAATCCGTTCAAGACTTCTGCTGGTTGTACTGACGCAGAAAAGCGGGATGAGGTAACCAGATGTTATAATGATGGGGGGGCTCTCGGGGATTGCACTGAGATTAGTCGTTGTTTTGAAAATAGCGGGTCTGAACTGTTTGGGGTAAGAAGTTTTATTCCGAATGGTGGACAAGGTACACCTTGCACAAACCCTGTGCTTGACGGCGCACGCGCGATTTATTGCCTTGATGATAATACATCGGATGCAAACTGTACGAATCTTCTTGCTGGAATGCCCGTGCCAAGGACTGGTGGAGGTCATTATAGCGCCTGTATTGGTCGTCCCTTCACTGGCACGATTGGGGAGTGCTTGAACGCGCTGGGGCCTGTTGCCTTTGCCCAATCACGGCTGGATATCGCAGTGGGTTGTATGACGGACGGTAAGGTAACGACGGAGGCTACGGGTACTTGCCAGCGATTCATCACTTCGGTAGGGTCTAATTGTGCCAATAATCCGTTCGATAGCAGTTGCGCTGACATCTTTACGGAGCAGGTGAGGAGTTCTGGTTTTGCGGAATTGGCGCAAGCATCGCGTTTGACGCATTGTACCGATACTGGCAACGAGGCAAGTGGTCTATGCACGGGTGCATTAACGTATTGTGCGCCTGTTTTGCCTGATTCGCCTAATCCAATTTGTGGAACGTTGGTTACCGATTATTGTTTGGGTGCTACGGGGCGTATGGTTACTGGTAGGGACGATGCTTGTACGGCAGTGTTGGCAGAAACTTGCGATGAAAACCCGTTTGATTCACGTCCGCGGTGTGAGGCTGATTATGAACAGGCACGGTTAGAGTTTTGTAAAGGGGATGGTACGCTTACCAACACCCCCACTGGCGTTGATTATGTGGGGATAACCCTTGCCGATTGTAAAACCGTTGGGGCGAAGACAGGGCAGGATTTAGCGATTTGTGGCAATGGGACTTCGGGCAGTGTGGGTGCAAATACAAATCCGTTTGCCCTTGTTTGTCAAAATTCCGATTACAACGATTATCATGGCATGCTTGATAACGCGAAAGTGGCTTATTGTGGCTCGCGCACCGCCTTATTTTTGAACACCAGCGACGAGTGCGAACCGCTTGTGATGGAGGCTTGTGGCACGGGCGGGTTTAATTATAGCGCGAACGCCTTTAACAACGCGTTTAATCCGTTGTGTCGCCAAGAGACCTATGACGACGCACGGCTTGCGGCTTGCGATGCAAATCCTAATGCTGGAGATGTACAAGGTTCCTATTATGCGGGCGGGTGTACAACGTTTCGTCTCACCGAATGCCCTGAGAATGCCGATGGTCTTATCGGGTGCGCGCAGAATAAAAACAGCACCCCTATTGGTGTTTGGACGGATAATGATGGTAATGCCCTAGGCAAGGACGGCGTGACCGCGTTGGAAATTGTGCCAGAGGGTGGGATTAGGTACACCCGCACTGATAAGAATACGGGTGCTTTTGCGCAAGCGGGGCCTACGGGTTTAGATTTAAGCGGTCTTGAATCTGTAATCACTAGAGATGAGCATGGTAACATTATTCCTAATGATAGTACCATCCAGGCTATTACCAAAGGGAAAATAATAAAATTCGATGAGAGTGATGAGGCAAGAGGTGGCGTGGATTTTGCTATTTTACTGGATGTAAACGGACATACAAGATACTTTACTGGGCTTTTGCGTGACACGAATGTTGGCGGACCACTGGTAAATCAAGATGCCAACGGGGACTGGACAGGCAAGACAAGATTGGCTATCAGTCGTAACCAAGCATTTAATGAAATAACGGGTTTCACCCTAAAAGTTACATTTACTGGCGGTGGCGGTACTATTACAACCCATACGAGTACAGACGATGATGCTATTGATGGTGATATTAGTGTCACTTCTATTAATACTACTACTCTTCCCAATAGGTGGCTGAGGATAAATGGTAAATTCAACGCCGAAGGTGTGTTATATGGTACAACAGATTTGTATAGTACAGCCGTAACAAACGTAACCGCAACTTATACGAAATCGCGTGTCGAGGGTACGCTTACAGGCTTGATTGGTAAAACTGGCGCGATTGGTTCGTTTTTTGCGACAGGTGGCAGGGGTATCATCGGGCAATATCTCGGTGGGTTTGTTGCCACACCCACCAGCGCAATTGCCACGAAGATTGCTGAGTCAACGACTGATTGCAGTTTTAATGGGGCAAAAGGGATGTTTGATTCAGATTTGCTCACAACTTTATTCCACGCCGATTGCGACTACGCAACTCTGCCACGGGCGCAGTTGTGTAGCAGTCGTAACAGCGGGTTTGATAACCGCATACTAAACATCTGTAGAGAGGATAAGATTAGAAAATTGGTTTGTATAGGCACTGGACTTTATGCGAATCCGTTCTCGTCATTGATTTGTGGTGGTTATGCAAACCTTGAAGCCAGCAAGCTCACCTTTGCGAATCAGTGTGACGCGGGGACTGCCACGGGGAATTGTTCAAATCCAATTTTAATGAATTGTCTGGATAATCCGTATAGTGGGGCTTGCAACGTTGATGATGCTTATACCGATATCCGCACGAATCTGGAAAGCTTTTGTGGGATGGCAGGCAGTGGGGATGACATAGGATGCATGGATGCAGTTAGAGCCTGTACGGCGGCCAATCAGAAAAATTGCGGGAATATCGTTCAAACATATTGTTTTGCGGAGGCTGGTCGCTTGGTATCTGGTGCTGGGAACGAAAAACTTTGCACGAATCATATTAATAGCGTATGCTCCAATGTAAATCCGTTTTCGGACCGTTGCACCGATTCGGTGGCGGATGTGTATGATACTACTAGGAGGGATTTTTGTAGCAGTCAGTCTCTTGATGAATTGACAACACTGGGTGCGGATCTTACCACTGATTGTCGCCCGCATGCAGTTGCGATTTGTGGTTTTTATATACCTTACCAAGCGCTGGCGGGTCCAAAGCTGTCTAACGGGAGAGGTGGTTTTACTGCTACTGGTGCAGACATACAAGAAGGTCGTGTGTATGGGACAAATCCCTATGCTGATATTTGTACCAATTCGGACGCGAACCCTGATGATGTTGACCGAGACATCGGTGAATCGAATAACCTGTATGACCGGGCTAGAAAAGGTGCAGCAACGCATGCAAAGCAAGTCCTTGCCTATTATGTTCGGGAGTTCTGCCCAGTCATTCCCAGCAATAATGAGCGAATTGACAGTTGCCCAAAGATTGATGTCGCGGGCGCGGATGGATATGAAGCGTGGCAAGTCGCGGTTGGCGAAAGACTTGTTGCCACTGGCGAAGAACTTATCTCCGCTGGCGATGCCGCATCCACCACGGAAGCCACGAACTTTATCGCGGGTTATGGGGGCGGATTGTATCTGGGCGTGGGCAATAGAAATGTTAGGAACTCAAAAACCTTTAGGCTTAACGCGGGGGCGAATGGCTTTGCCTATGCCGCAACTGGCACGGGGACGGATACACAGTTATTCACTGGGTTGCTGTCTGGTACAACCAATTTGGGTGCGCCGTTAGGGGCGGGTATTGTAGGCGCCAAATGGCGTTCCACGCTGTCCTTTTTAACACTCCAAAATGGTGTTATTACAGCGATAGAGAAAGAGGGCTTTAGCCTTACTTTTACTTTTGCAGGCGGGAATGGCACGATTGCAGGAACAGAGAATGTCGGTGATGGCATGGTGTTCCAAGTGGCGGGTACTTTTACAGGCACAGATAATCTGCTGAGCGGGACTGTTACTTTTGGCGCAACGGAAAGCGGGACGCTTGATAGCGATGCTTTTGCCGCGGGCGGGCTCAGAACCACTGGTATCTTGTCGGGTGTTATAGGGGCGGATGGCGCGATTGGCGTGTTCAAATCGGACACGGGCGGTGGCTTTGGCGATTTTGTCGGCGGGTTTATTGCCGCACCAGCAACAGATGCGACAGACACGGTTTGGGCGCTTAGTTTTGGAGAGGGCGAGGGGAATTATCGCACCGACTCGAGCGCGATTGGTGTGAAACTGCATAGCTCTGGTGTTAATCTCGCAAATACGAATATTATTGCGGACGGCGCTCGCTCGTTTATCCGATTGAACGCCGGTAATGAAATTTTTGTGAATAATGGGGAATTTACCCTATTCAACCCCGGGACTGGACAATATGATTTTGGTTCTGAATCTGCACTGAATGCTCTTGCACATGGAAGAGATGCTAATGGCGACGGACTCGCGGTGGAATCAGATAAGACTATCAGGCTATCACTTGCCTTCTTTAATAATAGCGGGCTGGAAACCCCCGATAATGGCGCTAGCGGTGTAAGCTTTGGTGATTTTAAAAGGGCGGGAGTAGGCAATGTCTGGCTTGCGGGTCTATGGCCAACCACGAATATGGGGCTTCCTTTGAAGGCAGACCCGACTACGGCAATTTGGCAGGGCAAGATATCCGCGCTTTTTGCTGGTGTATATACTGGTGAAAGGGATGCCCGCTTTGTGATTGACTATACAGGGCCGGGCGGTACGATTAAAACAATAACTAAAACACAAGAGGAAAAAGATGCAGGTGACATAATAGAGGGTATCTTTCTTCATAGAACGGGCACCAATTATCACTACCTAAATATAGACGCAAAATTTGATCAATTCGGTGCGGTATCTGGTACAACAGGGATTGAAGTGATTCAAATAATCAGGGGGCGCGATGACAGAGACGTTGACGATCCGGGGGCTACTGGCAGGGTATCTGGGCTGATTGGTGAAAAAGGGCTTATCGGCGCGTTTGTATCCACCGCTTCTGTACCCAAGACCGCTCCTGACTCTGGGCCCACTAACCCTGGGCTCACCTATCTGGGTGGGTTTTATGCCCTGAACCCCGATGCACCAAGAAGCGAGGAGGCGGGCGCGCCAACCAGCTTTGGTACTTGGGAGAATAGCATCCTTATAGGCGGTTCAAGTTATGACGAGGATCAGGCGATTGCGTTTCCGGGGCTTGCGGGGCTTACGGTGAATAATTTTGGCGGGGGCGCAGAAGTTGGCACGGCAGGATTTGCCCGCCTTGGGATTAGTGACTATATCGCGGCTGATGAGACCGATAATTCGCAAGCCTTGAGCTTCTCGTTTGATGAAAACAGCGGTGTTGGCTTTGGCAGAGTTGGCACCGAATATTATTCTGGTTTGCTGGCGGGCGCGGATGTTGGGCTATCCTTGACCAAGAATCAAGAGATAACGACCGCCGCCACTTGGTCGGGGAAAATCGCGTTGTATGGGTTTGGGACTGGACCTAAGAATGCTACATTTAGACCTAGTGAGGAGGAGATGGATTTCGACTTGGATGTCACCTTTAATGGCACGACTGGTACGATAGCCGCCAGTTCGGTAATGTTTGAGGGGGTTAAATATCAATTTAGCGGTCCCCAAACCCTCCAATATACGCTAACGATAAATGGTACATTTAACGCGGCGGGTGTGATAAAGGGTACAACAAGTTTTGATACTAATAGAGCCGGTAGTGTGGCATCTGCTGGTGTGGTGACAGGTTTGATTGGCACACGCGGTGCGATTGGCTCTTTCATTTCCACGAAGGTTTCGGGTATGCCTAGTAGGGACATATATGCTGGTATTTATGCTGGTGGCTTTGTTGTGCAGAATCCTAATTATGAACTCACTCCAGAAATACCCGTACTAGAATCTGGGGACTTGGGTGCGGAGGTGAATTTTGCGACTTGGACAGGAAGTTTTGCTGGGGGGAAACCGAACTCCGACCATGGGCCTTTGCAGGCGACGGGTGGGGTTCTTGCTAGGGATGGGGATGGTGAACTTGGACCGTACTTTATCCGAGGGGGGACAGGTGGGATTACCACTCTTCAGGGTGGAACGAATCTGCAGTTGTCTGTACGTAAGAAAGATGGGACATTTGACACCTCTACAACCGATGGGCTCTCCTACGGGCGCGGATACGAAGCTGACTCCTTCGCTGGTTTATGGAGCGGTGTCAATGTCGGCAAGGCGTTTGCATCCCCACCCACCGCTGTCGTTTGGGAAGGCAAGATAGGTTTTTTAATAAGTACCACCGCAAACGTAGCTGTGCCAAAATTCTATCTTAATGTGACTTTTGAGGGGTCGGGCGGGACGGTTCGGTCGTCTAATGAAAAGGGTGATGCCGCTGCGGATGTAGTTTTTGACGGTAATAGAACAGTTAGGTTTTCTGGTGATTTTACCGCGGCTGGTGTGATGACGGGGACTGTTACGACTAGTGCTAATTTCGGGCGCGGGGGCGACGGCGTATTCACTGGTATCATTGGCGAAAAAGGTGCGCTCGGCGTGTTCAAAAGTGATCGTACGGATCTCTATAGGTACGTTGGTGGCTTTACCGCCACGAATCCAGATTATCTCAAGGTTGGCGTAAGCAACGATTACAACCTTTGGCGGGTCAGCTTTAACAGCAGGGGTGTTAATAGACAGGTCACGCACCCGATTATTACGGATACGAAGCTGGCAAACCCCTTGCACCCTCGGGGGGTCAATGTTAATCAATTCCAAACTGGAACAACCCATTTTGTACAGGGAGAGCTAAACGGGCTTAACCTAACGGGTTCAAACGTGGTTACGGGCAGCAGCTTTACCCCCACGTTGTTAAAGTTGGCGGACGGGGTAAGCGGTTTCGCGCTTTGGCAAGATGATATCAATGTTGCGGGTGCGGCGACCTCCAATATCCAAGGCTATGTCGGGTTGCTCAACGGCACGGATGTTGGCGCAGACCCGCTTGTTACGGGTCTCACCACCTATACTGGCAAAATAATCGCCTATGTCGGCGACAGGCTATCGGATGAAACCGATTTCACTCTTAATATCGACTATGGTAGAAATGAAATTGACGCGGTCGTTGAATTGCTGGAGACACGATTCCAGTTTGATGGCAGATTTAACGTTCTGGGCGTTATCTCTGGCGATGTTTTGATAGGGGCGGATGGTGTTCCGGGCTCTTTCAACGGGTTGCTTGGGACAGAATCCGCAATCGGCGTGTTTAAAAATACCGTGGGTAGTACCGTGGGTAATACGAGCAAGACGTTTATCGGCGGCTTTGTGGTCAGCGATAAATTTGCCAATTCCCCAGATTGGGCGAAAAGCTTTGCCAGCGGTGGGGCGAACGCGGGGCAAGCTCTTTTGGAAGAGAATGGGCATTTGCGCAGTACTGTGGCGGGTGCAGGGACGCACTTTATCAGGGCAACCGCTTCTAATATCAGGGGTGCTAGCAGTGGTTCGGTAAATCTGTTGCATTTGCATTTAGCTGGCAGCAATTCGGACGGCGGTGTGGCGTTCGTGCAAGAGCTTTCTAATGGGCATCAAGTCGGCTATGCAGGGTTGCTGAGCACCACGAATGTCGGGTTGCCGTTGGAATTGCCAACGGGAGATGAGGAGATATCGGCGACTTGGAATGGTGCTATTCAGGCCTATGTGGGCGAGACGCTGGCTAAATCCACGTTTAATCTTATGGTTAATTTTATGGACAGGGACGTTGACGGGGCTGTTACTCTAGGCGGTAAGAAATTCACGTTTGATGGTGATTTTACCGATAAAGGCATTATGTCTGGCGTGGTTTCGGTTGCGGATGTGAGTGATCAAGGCTCTTTCAACGGGTTAATTGGGGTGCGCGGTGCGGCTGGCGTGTTTAAGAATAACGATACTAATTCGCAGGGTCAGTTTGTCGGCGGGTTCGTTGTCACGCCCGTGCTTGCTACCGATGCTAGGGTGATTTTTGATGCTTGGGCACCAACTGTGACTGGTTTGCAGGCTGAGGGATATGCGAACACGCGAAGAGAAAATCGTATATCGTATTTTATCAGGGGTTCTGCCTCTGGTATTGCAGGAACTACTGAAAGTGATATTCTGACATTGCAAAGCGACCTTGCCAGTGGCGGTGTAGCCTTTGGCAAAAGAGAAGATCCAAATTTCGTCCATAATAGCTATTTTACTGGTTTGTTAAAGGGTACGAATGTCGGACGGCATATTGAAAATGAAAATCTTAACGGGGTTTGGAAGGGGACAATCCGCACCTATATAGATCAAAATTTGCAAGGCGCGGCTACTTTTAATCTTAATGTTGATTTTGGCGGGACGAGGACGGGCGGTGCTGCTGACAGTGTCGGGACGCTTATCGGGGCGATTACAGGTTTTCAGTTTAACGGCGATTTTAACAGGGCTGGTGTGATATCGGGAGGTGTGGTCTACACGCCGAGTGACAGTGGTCGTACTGCCACGAATGGCACTTTCAATGGTCTAATCGGCACACTTGGCGCGGTCGGCGCATTCAAAGACGATGGTAGGGGCAGTTCGACTTTCGCTGGCGGGTTTGTCGCGAATCCTCCCACCGAGGAAACGCAGTGAAAATAGGGGGTTGCTCTTATTGCCAAACTTCGCTATAAGGCGGGGAATGATACAAACCCTTTGGAGTCTATAACATGAGCAATACCGAATCCTTTATTAATGAGGTCAGCGAATCCCTGCGCAAAGACCGCCTATACGCTATTTACCGCCGTTGGGCGTGGGTCGGCGTGCTGATTATCGTGCTTATCGTGGTCGGCGCGATTGGGGTGGAATGGGTGCGGGCGCGAACTGCCTCTGCTCAAGAGGCGGCTGGGGACGCGATATTTACCGCGTTGCGGGCGGATGCGCCGTCCGAATCAGCGCGTCTGTTGGGTGAGATTGATTTGGATAATGCAGAGGCGCGGGCGATGGTCGCGTTAAAACGCGCGGCGTTATTATTGGATAGTGGCGAGCGGGCGCAGGCGGTTGCCGTACTGGAAACCGTGCGGGGTGAAAACGATTATTCCGATACGTTCCGCGATTTGGCAGATTTGAAATCGTTGTTAATACAAGGCGCGGATTTGCCCGCCGATGACCGCAGGGCGCGGTTTGATGCCTTGGCTCGGAATGGTGGGGCGTTCCGCCTGTTGGCTATGGAGCAATTGGCGTTGTTATCCGCAGAATCTGGCGATACGGGTGCGGCTTTGGCTGGAATGGTGAATTTGCTGGCGCAGGATGGAATATCAGAGGCTATGGGCAATCGGTTGCGCCAAACCATAGTTTCAATGGGCGGGGATGCGCCCGTGGTTGATACGGGTGCTGGTGCTGGTGTGGACGCGGGTGCGGGCGTGCAATAATGCACTTTGCGTGCGTAATTTTTAATTTGTTAGAAGGGTCTGGCGTGTGACGGGCTTTATCGTAAAAGGCAGGGGGCGCGTGTCCTTGTTATGCTTGCTTGGCTGTATGGCGGTGGCGGGGCTGACCGCGTGCCAACCGAAACAAGAAATCCTAACGGGGACGCGGATAGATGTCCGTAGTGTTTTGGAAACAGAGGAAGTAGATGGTACGATTGAACCCAACGATGGCTCGGGCGTTGTTGATACTATCGCCACAGATAGCGAGGGTGAAACGCCCGCGGTGGTTCAGGCAGATCAAGCGGTTCAGACTCTTGATGACACGATAGCACAGCTTGAACCGCTTGAGCCCGAAATAATCGTCCCCATAACCCTGCCCGAACAGACGCAAAACCTTAACTGGACGCAACGCGGGGGCAATGCCGCACACTTCACCGCCCACGCCGCGCTGGGTGATATGCCTGCGCTGGTCTGGTCTGAACCGATAGGGCTCGGCTCTACCAATCGTTTGCGTCTTTCTGCCGACCCGATTGTCACCGAAACCGCGATTTTCACGCTGGATTCCATCGCGGTGCTCCGCGCCTTTGATTTGAACGGCGGGGCGTTATGGCGGCAGAGCCTCCTGCCACGGGACAATAGCGATAGCTTGGATAGGATTTCTGGCGGTGGGATAGCCTATGACAACGGACGGCTGGTGGTCACCACTGGCTATGGCGAGGTCATTGCCCTAACCGCCGATAGCGGGGATATTATGTGGCGGCATAAACTATCCGCGCCCGCATCCCTCCCCGCCGTGCAGGGCGATTTTGCCGTGGTTATAGCGGGCAACCGTCAGGCGGTCGCATTGGATATGGCACAAGGGCGAGTCGTTTGGCAACAAGAAACCGCACTGGAAACCAGTGGGCTGGTCGGCACTGGCACCCCCGCGATATTCGGCGATTTTGTCGTGTTGCCTTATGGCACGGGGACGGTCAGTTTGGCGTTGCTGGATAGCGGTATTTTGCTTTGGACACAGGCGTTAAGCGGGGTTCGGCTGGGCTCTGCCCGTGCGTTCATTACGGCGGTTTCGGGCGATCCCGTGGTTGCTCGCGATGTTATTTATACGGGGACGCAGTCTGGCACGGCTTCCGCGCTGGCATTAAAAACGGGGGAGCGGCTGTGGGTCATCAATGACGGCGCGATTTCCCCGATTTTGCCCGTGGATAATTCGGTCTTTATGCTCAGCGATGAAAACAAACTGGTGCGTAGGATGCGCGATAGCGGGGATTTGGTGTGGCAACGGCAATTGCCTCTTTACGCTGATACATTGAAAAAACGCGGTAATTACGCACATTTTGGCCCCGTGCTGGCGGGCGGGCGGATTTATGTCGCGGGCAGTGATGGGCAATTGCGTGGGTTTGACCCTTTAACGGGGGAGCTGGCGGTGTCTATCCATATTCCTATGGGGGCAGGGTCGTTTCCCGTAGTCGCGGGCGGGGTGTTATATCTTGTGGCACAGGATGGGGTTTTGCTGGCTTTTCAATAGCTCGCACCCATAATAAAAAGGACAAATAATGTCGTTCAGCGTGGCCTTAATTGGCCGCCCCAATGTGGGCAAATCCACTCTTTTCAATCGCTTGGTCGGTCGTCATTTGGCTCTGGTTGATGACCAACCAGGGGTTACGCGAGACCTGCGGGAGGGCGAAGCCCGCCTTATGGGGCTGTCGTTTCGCGTGATTGATACGGCTGGGCTGGAACGCGCCAAACCCGAGAGCATGGCGGGGCGGATGCGCGCCTTTAGCCAACGGGCGATAGAATCCGCCGATGTCTGCTTGTTTATGGTTGATGGACGCGCAGGGCTGCTGCCCGATGATTATCTGTTTGCCGATATGCTGCGCAAATCCGCCGCGCGGGTGATTTTGGTGGTGAATAAGTGTGAGAGCAGGGCGGCGCAGGACGGTTTATATGATGCGTATTCGTTGGGTATGGGCGAGCCTGTTGCCCTGTCCGCCGAACACGCCCAAGGGCTGACCGATTTGTTTGATAGGCTGGTTGAGGTCGGCAAAGCCGTTGGCGAAGATATGACCATAGGCGCGGAGGATGACCTGCGGGCGGAGGGTTTTGAATACGAACCTCTGGTCGATTTGGATATTGAAGAGGGCGATGAAGACACCCCGCTGGCGGAGGTGATAGCCGCCGACACTCGCCCCCGTCAAATCGCGATTATGGGTCGCCCGAACGCTGGCAAATCCACTCTGTTAAACAAAATCCTTGGCGAGGATAGGGTGCTGACCGGCCCAGAAGCAGGGCTAACCCGTGATGCGATTTCCGTGCAGTGCGATTGGAACGGGCAAGCGTTTCGGATTTGGGATACGGCGGGTTTGCGCAAACGGGCTAAGGTGAATGAAAAGCTGGAACGTTTGGCGAATGCCGACGGCTTGCGGGCGGTAAAGTTTTCAGAGACGGTGATATTGTTATTGGACGCGGAGCGTGGGTTTGAACAGCAGGATATTCGGCTGGCGGCCTTGGCAGAACGCGAAGGGCGGGGCATCGTTATTGCTGTTAATAAATGGGATTTGCAGAAGGATAAGGCGGCGCAGTTGCGCTATTTACAAGAGGAATGCACGCGGTTATTACCGCAAATTCGCGGCGTGCCAGTGGTTGCGATTTCCGCGAAAACGGGTAAGGGGTTGGATGCGTTGCATAAGGCTGTGGCGCGGGTTTATGAGATATGGAATAAGCGGATATCAACGGCTCGGCTGAATAACTGGCTGGGGGTGGTTTTGCAAAATCATCCGCCGCCCGCGCCCCAAGGTAAGCGGATTCGCCTGCGGTATATGACGCAGGTGAAGACTCGCCCGCCCGGGTTTGTGGTGATGTGCTCGCATCCTGATGCTCTGGCGACGGATTATCGGCGGTATTTGGTGAATGGATTGCGGCGCGATATGGGGATGGAATGCGTGCCTGTGCGGTTGTTTGTGCGGAGTCAATCGGATAAGAATCCCTATAAGAATAAGAAGGTTCGCCATGGGACTAAACTGGATAAACATCAGGATAAACGGATAAAGGCAAGACGGAGGGGGGATTAGTGATTAAATTTTTTATTAAAATCTTTAATAAATTTTAACCAATAGGCGTTTATGCTTAAAACTATAACCGCATTTCACAAAGGGGGAACCACAGTGAAACCGACAGTGAAACCAACCAGCGACCGCATCAGCGTGTTGCCCTACCTCGTCTTTGGCGGGTTTATCGCGGCGTTGCTATCCACCGCTATCTTCCTACCCGCGCCACTGAATTGGGCGTTGCCCCTAATCGCAATCACCTGTTTTTGCGCGGTTCTGGCGGGGATGTTGGGGCTGATTCGGAAGACCTCCACCGCCATCAAAACCCTTTTCAAACGCACACTATATCATGAGCGACCGTCCGCCAACGCTTTCACCCCCGCCTTATCGGATGTGGATTGTCTGCCCATCGCCCTGCTGTTTTTATCCAAAAACGGGTGCATTTTGCAGAGCAATACCGCCGCCAAACACCTGCTGGCTATAGAAAATGACGATCCCATCCGCCTCAGCGATCTTGCCGATGATCCGGGGCGTTCCATCGCGCAATGGCTGGATGCCGCGTTTCACAGCAAAGAGCCCACGAAACCCGAAATCGTTCGCGCCAAACGCCCTGATAAAGACCGTTTTGTCCAAATCGCCCTGCTGAAATCCAACATGCGGGGAGAGGCGGAATTGGTCGCCGTCCTAACCGATGCAACCCAGTTAAAAACACTGGAGGCGCAATTCGTGCAAAGCCAAAAAATGCAAGCGATAGGGCATCTGGCGGGCGGAATTGCCCACGATTTCAATAACTTACTGACGGCCATCATCGGCTATTGCGATTTGTTAAAGGAACGTTATCAAAAGAAAGACGTTGAATATGGCGATTTGATGCAAATATCGCAAAATGCGAACCGCGCGGCGACCTTGGTGCGCCAGTTGCTGGCGTTCTCGCGCAAGCAGAATCTTGAGCCCAAACCCGTGACTGTTAATGAGGTTTTGTCAAACCATATCCATCTGCTCCATCGTCTGGTTGGCGAGACGATAGAGATACGGCTGGATTATTCCAAAACCCTGCCCGATGCTTTCGTGGATGCTCAGCAGTTGGAACAAGTGATAATGAATCTGGTTGTGAATGCCCGCGATGCGATGCCAAACGGTGGCCATATCTGGATGAAAACCCGTTGCGTGACCTATGAAAATAACACCAAACGCGATGATGTGGATATATTATCGGGGCAGTATGTGGCGATAGAATTGACCGACGAAGGCACGGGTATGCCCAAACATGTCTGCGATAAAATCTTTGAACCCTTTTATACGACGAAAAAAACGGGCGAAGGCACGGGGCTGGGGCTGTCCACCGCTTATGGCATTATCAAACAGACGGGTGGCTATATTTTCGTGGATAGCACGGTTGATCAAGGCACGACTTTTACCCTGCTTCTGCCCGTTGTGCAGGAAACCGCGATTGTCGATCCCGAACCGCCACCGCCCAAACCGCCTATGATATCGGCCTTGGCGCATAAATGCGTGCTGGTGGTAGAGGATGAGGATTCCGTGCGTGGGTTTGCCCTGCGCGCTTTGCGTAAGGAAGGGGTCAATATTCTGGAGGCTTCTAGCGGCGAATTGGCGGTTGAAATCGTGGAATCTGGACAGCATAAAATTGATATTATCCTGTCCGATATTATTATGCCGGGGATGAATGGCCCCGAATGGATACAAAAAGCGCGTGCCGCCTGTGGCAACGCGCATATTGTGTTCATTTCGGGCTATATCGGTGATATGTCCCAGAACGGCGCGGATCAGATAGAAAATGCGACCTTTATCCAAAAACCGTTTCACATGGATGTTTTGGTTGAAAAACTAAATGATGTGTTAAAGGGGGAATCGGAGTGATTTTCGGTTTTTTACAGTTTTTTGCGTTTTTTCGCAATTTTTATTCAAAAAATTTACTTTTTGTAAAGAAATTGGGCGCAAAGATACAAAATAGTCTGGTTTTTGGCTTGCAATGTTCGCATTTTGTTCTTATAAGAGGGAACAGTGTCAGAAAGACGAAAAAATAACCGAAGGTCGCGGGGCAAAGAAATCCTTTTTTGCCTTGCTATTTTCAAACCAAAAGGGGAAAAGCGATGGGTGTAGTATTACTAGATAGAAACGACAAACAAAACATGGACAAGAAAAAAGCATTGGAATCGGCGTTAAGCCAGATTGAACGGCAGTTCGGCAAGGGTTCTATCATGAAAATGGGGCAGGAGGGCGCGAACTTGGATATAGAGGCGACGTCAACTGGCTCTATCGGGCTGGATGTTGCCTTGGGCATCGGCGGTCTGCCAAAGGGACGGGTGATTGAGATTTATGGACCAGAGAGTTCAGGGAAAACCACTCTGACCCTGCATGCTATCGCCGAAGAGCAGAAAAAAGGTGGGATTTGCGCGTTTGTCGATGCGGAACACGCGTTGGATCCGCTTTACGCCAGCAAACTGGGGGTGAATGTCGATGAATTGCTGATTTCGCAACCAGACGCGGGCGAACAGGCGTTGGAAATCACCGATACTCTGGTGCGCTCTGGTGCCGTGTCTATTGTTGTGGTGGATAGTGTCGCCGCGCTGACCCCTCGGGCAGAGATGGAAGGCGATATGGGCGATCATCAGGTCGGTGCGCAGGCGCGATTGATGTCGCAAGCGATGCGCAAACTGGCTGGGTCTATTTCAAAATCAGGCTGTATGGTGATTTTTATCAACCAGATTCGGATGAAAATTGGCGTTATGTTTGGCTCGCCAGAGACAACGTCTGGTGGCAACGCGTTAAAATTCTATGCTTCCGTGCGTTTGGATATCCGCCGTATTGGCGCGATAAAGGAACGCGAGGAAGTTGTTGGTAATGCTACACGGGTGAAAGTCGTTAAAAATAAGGTGGCTCCGCCGTTCAAACAGGTGGAATTTGACATTATGTATGGGCATGGGATTTCCAAAAATGGCGAATTGATTGACCTTGGCAATAAAATCGGCATTATTGAAAAGGCTGGTGCGTGGTATTCTTATGGTGATTTGCGTATAGGGCAGGGGCGTGAAAACGCCAAGCAATATATGGCGGATAATCCCGATATCGCGTGGGAGGTAGAGGATAAAATCCGTGCGTCCTATGGTCTGGAATTCCAAGCGCCAAAGCCCGATATGGCGAAAATTGCCGCCGATAAAGTAAAGGCAGAGGCGAGTGCGGCAACAGGAACCGATGGGGTTGTTGTTGAAGTGGCGGGTGCGGGTGCGGGTGCGAGTGCGCCAAAGGCGGAGTCGGATGCAAAATCTGATAAGACGACAGAAAGTTAAGAGTTGGCTTAAGGGTTGGCTTAATCGGAGTCTTAAAGCCGTTTTAATCGGAGTCTTGAACACCTGATTTTTTAAAAATAATGAAAGAGCCCGCGCAAGTGGGCTCTTTTTTTATAGCCTAATGGGGAAAGTTTTGCTATAAGACCATAAATAAAACTATAAAACAGCCATAAAACAGGCAAAACGCGGGACAGACATGACCACCAGTTTGAACGATATTCGCAGTCATTTTTTGGAGTATTTCAAAAAACTTGACCACGAAGTGGTGCCCTCCGCCCCGCTCATTCCCCATAACGACCCGACCTTGATGTTCGTAAATTCGGGCATGGTGCCATTCAAAAATCTGTTTTTGGGGCAGGAAAAACGCGACTACAAACGCGCCGTCACCGCCCAAAAATGCGTCCGCGCTGGCGGCAAACATAACGATTTGGATAATGTCGGCTACACCGCACGGCATCATACTTTCTTTGAAATGCTGGGAAATTTTTCATTCGGCGACTATTTCAAAGACCGCGCGATAGCCTACGCTTGGGATTTGATTACCAAAGAATTCAAAATCCCCAAGGACAAACTTTATGTCACCGTTTATCACACGGATGAGGAGGCTATAAAAATATGGAAATCCTACGCGGGTTTGCCTGACGCGCGAATTATCCGAATAAAAACAAACGATAATTTCTGGATGATGGGGGCGACCGGCCCCTGCGGTCCGTGTTCGGAAATTTTTTACGACCACGGCGAGCATATTCCGGGCGGTCTGCCAGGCACCCCCGATGAAGACGGTGACCGTTTCATTGAAATCTGGAACATTGTTTTTATGCAAAACGAGCAGTTTGACGATGGCAAAATGCAACCGCTCAAAATGCAATCCATCGACACGGGCATGGGGTTGGAGCGGATAGCCGCACTTTTGCAAGGCAGCCATGATAATTACGATACCGACCTGATGCGCGATTTGATTGAAACTTCGGCGAACCTAACAAACGCCGATCCTTATGGAAAAATGAATGTCAGCCACCGCGTTTTGGCGGATCATCTGCGCTCATCTGCGTTTTTAATTGCCGATGGCGTGATGCCGCAAAACGAAGGGCGCGGTTATGTTTTGCGCCGAATTATGCGCCGCGCGATGCGCCACGCTTATTTGCTGGGTGCGAAAGACCCGGTGATGCACAAAATGGTGCCCGCGTTGGTGAAACAAATGGGGCAGGCCTACCCCGAATTGCACTATGGGCAACGGATGATTGAAGAAACTTTGCATCTGGAAGAAAAGCGGTTTATAGCCACGCTGGAACGCGGGATGAAACTGCTGGATAAGGAAATCGCGGGGCTTGGCACGGGCAAAATTTTGTCGGGGCAAACCGCGTTTAATCTGTATGATACCTACGGTTTTCCTCTGGATTTAACCCAAGATGTCCTGCGTGAAAAGGGCTTGCGAGTTGATGACGCGGGCTTTGATACCGCGATGGCAGAGCAAAAAACCCGCGCCCGTGCGGCGTGGTCTGGTTCGGGCGATGTCGGCGAGGAAACCATTTGGTTTGATATAGCCAGCGACCATGGGCAGACCGAATTTCTGGGCTATAAGTTGGAAACAAGCGAGGCGCAGATTCTTGCAATGGTGAAAAACGGCAAGCCGTGTAAGTCCGCACAGAAAGGCGATGCCATAGATATTGTCGTTAATCAAACGCCTTTTTACGCGGAATCTGGCGGGCAAGTTGGCGATACCGGGCAGATTAAAACCGAAAACGGCTCGGCGGAAATCACCGATACGGTGAAACGGGCGGGGCTGATTATCCATCGAGCAAAGATGAAAACGGGTGAGTTCGCGATAAATGACAGCGCGACTTTAACCGTGGATAATGCTCGGCGGACAGCGATTCGCGCCAATCACTCGGCGACGCATTTGTTGCATGAGGCGTTGCGCCAATGTTTGGGCGACCATGTTGCGCAACGCGGTTCGCTGAATGATGCCACGCGGTTGCGGTTTGATTTTTCCCATACGGGGGCCTTGGACGCGGAGCAAATGATGCGGGTTGAGACCGAAGTCAATGACTACATTCGCCAAAATACCCCTGTGGATACGCGGATTATGGCGGTGGACGATGCGCGAGCCTTGGGGGCGCAGGCTCTGTTTGGCGAAAAATACGGCGAAGAAGTTCGGGTTGTGGCGATGGGTCGGCAGGATAATTCGGGCAAAGGGATGGATAAAAAAACCTATTCGTTGGAGCTGTGTGGCGGTACGCATGTCGCCCGAACGGGGGATATTGGGTTGTTTATTTTGACGGGGCAATCCGCGTCCTCGGCTGGGGTGCGCCGAATTGAAGGGCTGACGGGACGCGCCGCGTTGGATTATATTAGGGCGCAAACTGATAGTTTGGCTGGTGTGGCAAAAGTTTTTGGAGTCCCAATAATGGATGATTTACCCTTGCGGGCTTTTTCCAAGATGGAGGAAATAAGAGCTTTGCATGCAGCAGTGTCACATTACGAATCAAAAGCTATAATGAGCGGGGCAGACCACGCCCCCGCAGAACATATCAATGGTGTAGAACTTGTTACGCAGTTTATAAAAGGAGTCAGTGGCAAAGATTTACGCGGGTTGATTGATAAACAAAAAGCCACTAGAATTTTTAGTATTATCGTATTTATTTCGGATATAGACGGAAAAGCGGCGATAGCTGTTGGCGTTACCGATAAACTAAAAGAACGGATAAGTGCCGTGGATATTGTAAAGATAGTATCGGAAGCATTGGATGGAAAAGGTGGCGGTGGTCGTCCCGATTTTGCACAGGCTGGCGGTGGGGATGCTTCAAAACATAAAAAGGCATTTAGCGCAATTCGTGATTATTTAATTCCGCAATCAAACTTAACAAAATAACCCCCCCAGACCTGAAAGGAAAATCAAAATGTCTGCCTACTGCATCGTGCAAATCAACGTCCATAACGCCGAGGAATATGCTAAATACGCCGAGTTATCCGCCCCAGCCGTGAAAAAATTCGGCGGGGAATTTCTTGTCCGTGCGGGCGATTACGTCACAAAAGAAGGACCAGAATTCAAACGCAATGTCATCGTGCGTTTCCCCGATATGGCTCGCGCGGAAGAATTTTATCACAGCCCAGATTACCAAGCCGCGTTAAAATTCGCCACTGCGCCGAATGTCTCAACCCGTCATTATACGATTGTGGAGGGTGTATAATTCATGCCTGTGTTTTTGAAAAAACGTGAATGACAATCACGCCCGCGATGATTAAACCCATCCCAATATAGCTCGCCAAATCCAAGACTTGCTTGAATAAAACCATACTAATAACGGTTATCAGCACGATTCCCAAGCCCGACCAAATCGCATAAACGATGCCGACGGGCAGAACCCGCAACGCTAAAGTTAGAAAATAAAACGAACAGCCAAAGAAAAACACAACCCCCAAAGCTGGCCATAGTTTGGTGAAACTATCGCTGCCTTTCAGACAGGCTGTGCCGACGACTTCGAATAAAATTGCCAAAAGCAACCAGATATAATGGGTGGGCATGATAAAATCCTTACATTATCCTTACATTGCTTTTTGCATATTTTCATCTATTTTGGATAGAAAATCTTGGGTCGTCAGCCATTTTTGCTGTTCGCCCACCAGCAGAGCCAAATCCTTGGTCATAAACCCGTTTTCCACGGTCTTCACCACCGTTTTTTCCAGCGTTTCCACAAACCCAGCCAAGGCCGCGTTGTCATCCAATTTCGCCCGATGCGCCAAACCGCCCGTCCATGCAAAAATGGACGCGATGGAATTTGTAGAAGTCTCCCGCCCTTTTTGATGCTCGCGATAATGGCGGGTGACGGTGCCGTGCGCCGCCTCTGCTTCGACAATTTTGCCGTCCGGAGTCAGCAGTTTTGACGTCATCAAACCCAACGAGCCATAGCCCTGCGCCACGGTATCGGACTGCACATCGCCGTCATAATTCTTGCACGCCCAAACATATCCGCCCGACCATTTCAACGAAGACGCGACCATATCGTCAATCAAACGGTGCTCATAATGAATGCCCGCAGCCTTGAATGCGTCCAGAAATTCGGTTTCATACACCTCTTGAAAAATGTCTTTGAACCGCCCGTCATAGACTTTTAAAATCGTGTTTTTAGTGGAAAGATACACAGGCCAGCCGAGCGAAAGCCCATAGTTCATTGACGCTCTCGCAAAATCATAAATGGACGCATCCAAATTATACATCGCCATGGTGATGCCGCTGGAGGGCGCGTTAAAAACCTCTTTCTCAATCACCTTGCCGTCCGTGCCTTCAAATTTCAGGGTCAATTTGCCCGCGCCTGGAAACATAAAATCCGTGGCTTTATACTGATCGCCAAAGGCATGACGGCCAACAACAATTGGCTTTGTCCAGCCCGGAACCAGCCGTGGAACATTGCGACAAATAATCGGCTGACGGAAAATAACCCCGCCCAGAATGTTGCGAATCGTGCCGTTGGGCGAGCGATACATGCGTTTCAAATTAAACTCTTCCAGACGGTCTTCGTCGGGCGTGATGGTCGCGCATTTCACGCCAACCCCGTGTTTTTTAATGGCTTCGGCCGCGTCAACCGTGATTTGATCGTCCGTATCATCACGCGATTCAATGCCGAGGTCGTAATAATGCAGGTCAATATTCAGATAGGGCAGGATGAGTTTGTCCTTTATGAACTTCCAAATGATGCGGGTCATTTCATCGCCGTCTAGCTCTACGACTGGGTTTTCAACTTTTATTTTTGCCATTGGGGTTTCCTTTTTTCATCCTTTTTATATCGGTTTTGGGGAAAAGAAAAGCCCAAAGGCGCGGGTGTGTTCCACACTTTTATTTGATAGGCACGGGGGCTTGATATTCCCGCCGATTTGGGTTAATAGCAGGGCAAATCGCCCTAACTTGCAAAGCCCAAAATGCCCAAATATCCCCTTATTATTATCGGTTTTATCGCCGTTTTATTAACCGCATGTAGCGGTGATAAGGAGGATAAAAACCCCGCCGACCGAGGCTTTCAGGATTATGTGATAACCGATGGCAAGCTGACGAACGAGCAGTTTTACCGCCTTGTCACCTGCGGTAAAAAGCCGTCTGGAACGTGCCGTTGGCCTACCCGCAAATGGCGCGCGGATAAGGCCGCGGATTTGACCGTGGCGATTTGGCACATGGACGCGAGCTACCCGCCGATTGACAAGGTTTATGCCCGCCGTGCGTTAAAATCTGCGGTTAAGGAAATTAATTTAATCGGCTCTGCCTTGCGCTTGCGGATAGTTGATCCCGCGAAGGAAGAGCCAGATATTCGCATATATATCAAGGACTTAAAACCCTTTACCCGTATTACGGACGTTGATTTTATGGGGATGAATGGGTCGTTATTGCAGGGGGCGGTGTTTAAAATGGCACCGATTGTTGGGTCGATAAAACGCGCCGTGATTGTGATGAGCAATGTGTCGGTCAGCTATAAAACCGGCAAAATTATCGGGCTGCGGACGCGCAATCGGTTCCTGCATTCTGCGATGTTGGAAGAGCTGATACAGACCTTGGGTTTCCCTTGGGATATTCGCAATCAGGCCTATCGCGGGCGGTCTATTTTTGACCAAGATAGCAGTAATGTGACCACCCTTTGGGGGCAGGATAGCTGGGTTTTGCATCGGCATTATCCGTTGCGGTAGAGGGTTATTTTGGCGGGTATTTCGCGTGGTAAGCCGCGATAAATTCGCCTAGCGTCATCTCCGTGCAATTCGGCGATACAACGCAATCACTGGTTGCCATGCCGTCTTCAAACGACAATCCCAGCAGTTTTAATTCATCGCGAATCCAGTCCGCTTTTTCAAAATCTTTGGACGCACGGGCGGCTTGGCGTAGGGTGGTGATGGTGGTTATGTGATCTTGCACGGCATCGGCTATGTCGGCTTTGCTATAGTGGTCAAGCCCCAAAATCGCTAGGCTTGGCAAAATCATCGCCCGTGCACCTGCGTCTTTTTGCGCCAACCGCGCCAGCTCGTCCATCGCGGACAGAGCCAAAGGCGTGTTCAAA
Organism: uncultured Amylibacter sp.; assembly: GCA_959347425.1. Next base: position 1,977,814 of record OY365741.1, read on the forward strand.
TCATCAGCCAAAGCATCCAAAACGGGGGGGTAAATGTGGCTGGTCGCACAATCCGCCAATTCCAGCCATTTTTGCAATTTCGCCTCGGCTTCCTCTGCCTTTGCATCGCTCCAATCCATCGGTTTGCGATAGTGCGTCATAAGATAAACATAGCGAATAACCGCGCCGTGATAGCCCCGTTCCAGCAGGTCGCGCACGGTGAAAAAATTGCCCAGCGATTTGGACATTTTGCGCCCTTCCACTTGCAACATTTCGTTGTGCATCCAAACATTAGCCATCTTGGCTTCGCCAGAACAGGCGCAGCTCTGCGCGATTTCGTTTTCATGGTGGGGGAATTGCAAATCCAAACCACCGCCGTGGATATCAAACACCGCGCCGAACAAAGCCCGCGCCATTGCCGAACATTCAATATGCCAGCCCGGACGACCACGCCCAGGGCTTTTCCCCCAGGGGCTGTCCCAGCCTGGTTCGGTCGGGGCGGACGGTTTCCACAAAACAAAATCGGCGGGATCGTCTTTATAGGATGCGATTTCAACCCGCTCCCCCGCGCGGATTGTTTCCAAAGATTGCCCCGATAAAACACCATAATTATTATGTTTATCGTATTTTTGAACTCTAAACAAAACATGCCCTTCGCCTTCGCTCACAGCGGGGTAGGCGAAACCGCGAGTAATTAGCTCCGCAATCATGTCCTGCATTTGTTGGATATAATCGGTCGCACGGGGTTTTTCGTTGGGCTGTAAAGCGCCAATCGCCTCCATATCTTCCTCATACCAGCGAATAGTTTTGCTGGTAATATCCGCAATCGGCTCGTTTTTATCCTGCGCGGCGGTGATGATTTTATCATCCACATCGGTGTAGTTACGGGCGTAAATCACTGATTTTTCACCATAAACTTCGCAGAGCAACCGATACAGCATATCAAACACAACCACGGTTCTGGCGTTGCCAATATGGGCGCGGTCATAGACCGTGGGGCCGCAAACATACATCCGCACCTTGCCCGAATCTATCGGGGTGAAGGGTTCTTTTTTGCGGTTAAGGTTGTTATACAAGCGTATTTTATGGTCGGTCATGGCGGGGATTTAGCCGAAAATGGGGGGAAAGGCAAGAGGTTTTTAGGCGGTCTTTTATCCGTCCTTTAACCCTAAATTTTCACGAATAAACGCGATGGCAAGAGCCAGAGACTCTGGCGCGATACTATGCCCCGCACCCGCGCTCGTGTGTGTTTGAACGGTGAAACCAGCCCCGATTAACGCGTTTTTCGCCAGCTCCATTTCCGCGTAATCCACCACTTCGTCCTTATCACCATGCGCCAAAAACACGGGCGGACGGGCGCGGGTTTTCGCCGATAATTCGTCCGCAAACAGCAACCGTCCAGAAAATCCAACGACCCCAGCAACGGGCTCTGCACGGCGGGGTGCGATATGCAACGCCATCATGCACCCTTGAGAAAAGCCAAACAAAACAATACGTTCAGCAGGGATATTAAAGTCCCGCGAAGCCTTATCCAGCCAATTATGCAACGCATCAATGGACACCCGCATTTGGGATTCGGCGAACGAAATCTCACTGCCATCAAACGCGGGTATAGCAAACCACGCCCGCCCCAATGGGTTGATTAAACACGGATGGGGCGCGTCTGGCGCGGCAAAAATAGTATCTGGCAAATCGTCCCCCATGACTTGCCCCAAGCCCAGCAAATCCTGTCCATCCGCGCCGTAGCCGTGCAGAAACACGACCATAAACCGCGCGGATTCCGCGTCGCCCAAAATTTTCACATCCAAGGTCATCGTATCCCCTCCCGTTCTTTTGCCACGCGATAATACGCCCATAGGATTTGGGCGGCAACACTGCGCCAAGGTTGCCATTTTTCCGCCATAGCAACCAGTTGTTTTTCGGAAGGGCGGTCAGCCAGTTTAAATAACATTCGAGCGGATTCTTGCAGTGCCAAATCACCGGCGGGCAGAATGTCGCTGTACCCAAGGGAAAACATCACGTAAATTTCGGCACTCCACCGCCCGATACCTGTAATAGCCTGTAATTGCGCCATAATATCGGCAACGGGCAGGGCGTGCAAGGCGGGGTAATCCAACCGCGCCTCTGCCAAAGCCTTGGCATAGCGGATTTTCGGGCGGGACAGCCCGCAGGCACGCAACGACTCCTCGCTCGCTTTGAGAATACTATCAGGGTTTGTCATCCCCGCGGTTTCCAGCCGTCCCCATATCGCATTCGCCGAGGCAACCGATAATTGTTGCGAGCAAATCGTATCCAGCAAGGCAGGAAACCCATCCGTGCGAGTGCGCAGGGGCAGGGGGGTTATGTCGGGCAGAATCGCGGCAAAGGCGGGCTCTATATTAGCCAGAGCGTCCGCGCCGTTTTGCAGGTCTTTTGTGGTTTTTATTTTGTGCATGGGGGATTATTTGGATTATTTTTGTGGGAAAGTCAAATGGGGGTGAAAAATAGAGGTTTGCCCCAAAGATTAAAAGAATGTGAAAAACGCCCCGAAAAACACGAAAAAACGCTTGCAATAGTGGCGGAATTTTATAGTATCACTTTATATACTTTTGAAAAATGTAAATAACCAGTTAGAAAATTATGTCTGATAAAAGCACAATAGAATGGACGGACGCAACATGGAATCCAATAACAGGTTGCACAAAAATTAGTTTGGGTTGCGATAATTGCTATGCAGAACGGTTCTCTGAACGTTTTAGGGGGGTTGCTGGGCATCCTTTTGAGCCTGGATTTGATTTAACTCTACGTCCTGAACGGCTTTTACAACCGCTTGCATGGAAAAAACCGCGCATGATTTTTGTCAATTCCATGAGTGATTTATTCCATAAAGAAATTCCACAAGACTATATCTCAAAAGTCTTTGAAACGATGGAAAATGCAAATTGGCATGTTTATCAAATTCTTACAAAACGTAGTTCCTTGATGCAAAAATTTATCAATAAAAGATATACGGAACGCCCGTCTCCCGCTCATATGTGGTTTGGTGTTTCTATTGAAAACAGTGGAACTAAATCTCGTATAAAGCATTTGCAAAAAACCAATGCAAGTGTAAGATTTCTTTCTGTAGAGCCTTTAATTGGTCCCGTTGGAAAATTAGAACTAGACGGTATTAGTTGGACTATTGTCGGTGGTGAAAGCGGACCAGGTTCGCGCCCTATGGAGCCAGAATGGGCTTTAGATGTGCGCAATCAATGCGTGAAAGCAAAAGTTGCTTTTTTCTTTAAGCAATGGGGGGGCAGAACGCCAAAAACAGGTGGCAGGTTATTGGAAGGTAAAGAGTGGAATGAATTTCCCCGTCAATTACATGTACATAAAAAAGAGATGGGACTTGCGGTATGAGTAAAGAACCACTTACACCAGAAGTTGGTCCGTGGGCAAAAGAAAAGCTGGAAAGGCTTCGGCAGTATCTTGATGCCTATACAAAAATATTACGTAGCTTCAAATATATTACGGGTTATGTTTATATTGATGCCTTTGCAGGCACTACGATGGCAAAAATTAGAACAAAAAAGCAAACGGAACAAGAAAAAGACACCTTGCTTCTTTTTGAATTGCCAGAATATGCCGAATATATCAAGGGTTCTCCTAGAGTTGCATTAGATCTCGATCATCCATTTACACAATATGTTTTTGTTGAACTTGATAAAAGAAGAGTGAAGGAATTAGAAAAACTCAACGAAGAGTATCCTAAAAGAAATATTAAGATTCGTGAACAAGATTGCAATGAATACTTGCAAGATCTATTAAAAAAGAAAGTGCAGTGGAATAAGTGGCGCGGGTTTGTTTTTTTAGACCCATATGGCGCAGATGTGCCGTGGGAAACAGTTGCCGCATTGGGGGCTGCTAAGTCGTTTGAGGTGCTTATTAATTTTCCATGGATGGCAATTACACGCATGGCAAACAATAATAGTCATATACTTGAACAGAATAAAGAGCGTCTTGATCTTTATTTTGGAACAACGGAATGGTTTGATGTTATGTATGAAAAGAAAACAGACTGGATATCTGATAAAGTACATAAAAGACCAGAGGCAGTAGAATTAGTGCTTGATTGGTATACAAAGCGACTTAAAGAAACGTTTGGTCTTGTTTCAACACCGCGCCCAATTAGAGATACAAAAGGTAGGCTGCTTTACTACCTGATATGGGCAGGTAGGCATCCTAAGGGACATGAGGTTGCAGAGTATATTTTAGGTCGCGATAACTATAAACCACAAAAAAAATTACTTTAATAATTAACCTATAAAACAAGAATACCCCCCATGTCCAACAGCCAATAACTAACGCGGGCTAATCCCCATTAACGTGGGACATTAACGGGGCTATCGCCTCAAATATAACCACGTTTTTGGGACGCACGGGCGGGTTTATCATGGCAATGGGCAACCCCAATTCGCGGGCGGCGTGGATTTTTGCCACTCCCCCCGCGCCCCCTGCGTTCTTTATCAATAGCCAATCAATGTTTAACCTTTTGAACAACGCCGACTCCGCCGTGGGGGTAAAAGGCGGACGTGCCACTATAAATTCCCCGTTTTCATAGGGAAAGGGCGCATCGGGTTCCTCTATCAATCGCAAAACAATATGGCGACTTGCGGATAAATCCGCCAGAGCAGGCAGGCTACCCCGCCCAGTTGCCGCAAAAATCCGCACTCCATCGGGGATAATCTGGGGAAGACCCGCATAGCTATCGGTTCTATGCCAATCATCCCCCGCCTGCGCAACCCAAGGCGGGCGGGTCAACATCGCGTATTTTATGCCAGCCTCACGGCACACATTCACCGCCGTATTGGTGATGATTTCGGCAAAGGGATGGGTCGCATCAATGACCATATCAATCCGCTCCTGCCTGATATAATCCGCCAAACCCTGCGCCCCGCCAAACCCGCCAATACGGGTTGGCACGCCCAAATCCGCGGGCGAGCGTACCGCCCCCGCCAAGGAAGCAATGATATCATGGGTGTGAAGGTGCGCAATAACCTCCCGTGCTTGCGTCGTGCCTGCCAGCACCAAAATACGCATCACGCACGCCCCATGATTGTGCCGTCTCTGTTAATGACCACAACGTCTATCTGTTTGATTTTATCGCGGGATTGCCGTGTGGCTTGGGTTTTCACCTGCCCGGCGATTGCGTTTGCCAGTGGCGCACCCGTGCGTTCCAATGCTTCCAGTGCGGTATTCGCATCGGACACATCCGCCAATCCCAACGAGACCGACAACCGCCCCAGTGCGGCAAAATCCACCTGCGAGCGGCCCGAGTGCAAATCCACCGCCCCCTGCGCCATTTTCACCATTTTACCGATACCCCCGCCAATCGTCAAACGAGGCACGGGGTGTTTGGCGAGGTATTTCAGCAACCCGCCAGAAAAATCACCCATATCCAGCATGGCGTAATCGGGCAGGGTGAACAGGTCTTGTACCGTGCGTTCCGAAGTCGCCCCCGTGCAGGCTCCGACATGGGTTAATCCTTCGGCGCGGGCGACATCCACGCCTCGGTGGATTGACGCAATCCAAGCCGAACAGGAGAACGGGCGGACTATGCCCGTTGTGCCAAGCACGGACAGCCCGCCGATAATGCCTAGCCGTGGGTTCCACGTTTTTAGCGCGATGGTTTCGCCGTTTGGAATGGAAATAGTAATGGCGACATGCGGGGGTTTTCCGTAGATTTCCGCCATTTCGGTGACGATTTCCCGCATGAATTCGCGCGGTTTGGGGTTTATGGCGGGTTCATTGACGGCTATCGGCAGACCTGCTTTGGTGACCGTGCCAACGCCTTTTCCTGCGTGGAAAGTGATGGTGGGTTGGGTGTGGGGCTGGACTTTCGCAATGATGAGCGCACCGTGGGTTACATCAGGGTCATCGCCCGCGTCCTTTATGATACCCGCGGCGCAGTAGTTTTTGCCCGACTCCCAGTGCGTTATGGCAAAGGTCGGCTGTTCGCCCTTTGGCAGAGTTATTGAGACCTCGCGTGGCCGCCCATCGCCCCATAGCCCAATCAGCGCGGCCTTCACCGCCGCCGTCGCGCACGCACCAGTTGTCCAACCGCGTTTGAGGGTGCGGGTTTTGTCGTTTCGAATCGTGTCCATAAGCGGGAGTATAACATTTTTATCAGGAATGGTGAATTGTGAATGGTGAATTATGAATTATGAATTATGAATGGTGAATTATGCCCTTGCGGGTCTTCGTCATCGCTTACGCGAATGCCGACCAGCATGGTCTTTTGTGCGTAGCCCTCACACAAGGGCAGTTGAACCTGCCCGATAAGACAAAGATTCGTGAGGGCATGCCAAAAGCCCTTGGGTTTCAAGACGATAGGGATTCTATAAATTTACTATCTGGAATAACAAGACGGTAAATTGGATTATTTGCAAAGAATACTTGGGAATTGGTGATGGGTTTGCTCTAAATTTATTTAGGCTTTGCCTAGATGCTAGAACAGGCTTTAGCCATAAAAACCCGTCCGCCCAAGCCTCGCAGAGGGGTGGGCGGGCGGGAAGCCCGAACGAAGGGGCTTGCCCCGAAGTGAGGGCGCAACAAAAAACCTCTATCCCCAACTCCTAATAACAAACCTCCAATCCCTAATAACCAATCATTCACCATTCACAATTCACAATTACTTAATCATTAATCACTAATCACTATTGAACTCCCCCGCGTTTCACGCTACACCCGCATTATGGCTCGTATAACCGCAACCTTTGTCTGTTCCGCTTGCGGAGCGTCCTATAAAAAATGGGTCGGGCAGTGCGATAAATGCCACCAATGGGACTGTATAAATGAGGAAAAACCCCTCGCCACAGGCCCACGCGGTAAAACATTGGGTGCGCAAAAGGGGCAAAAGGTCATCCTAACCGATTTAACCGCGTCAGACATCGCCCACACCCGCCTGCTATGCGGCATTGATGAGATGGATCGCGCCTTGGGCGGGGGGTTGGTAGAGGCCTCTGCCGTTCTGCTGGGCGGCGATCCGGGTATCGGCAAATCCACATTATTACTGCAAATGGGCGCGGCCTTGGCGAATCTTGGGCGCAAAGTCGTTTATATTTCAGGGGAAGAAGCCGCCAGCCAAATAAAACTCCGCGCCGCGCGATTGGGGTTAAGCGACGCACCGCTATCATTGGCAACCGAAACCAACTTGCGCGATATTCTCACCACCCTAGAGGCCGAAGCCCCCGATGTCGCCATTTTGGATTCCATCCAAACCCTGTGGGCCGACCATGTGGATTCCGCCCCTGGCTCTGTCACCCAAGTGCGCACGGTCACGCATGAGCTGGCGAATTTCGCCAAACGCAAGGGGATTTGCGTCATTCTGGTCGGGCATGTCACCAAAGACGGGCAGATTGCTGGACCGCGAGTCGTGGAACATATCGTTGACACCGTGCTATATTTTGAAGGCGAACGGGGGCATCAATTCCGCATCCTCCGCGCTGTGAAGAATCGCTATGGACCCGCCGATGAAATTGGCGTGTTTGAAATGACGGGCAAGGGGCTGCAACAGGTGCATAACCCGTCCGAATTGTTTCTGGGTGAGCGCAACAGCCCCAACGCTGGCTCGGTCATTTTCGCGGGGATTGAGGGTTCTCGCCCCCTGCTGGTGGAAATTCAGGCGTTGGTCGCGCAATCGCATTTTGCCACACCCCGCCGTGCCGTGGTTGGCTGGGATTCGGCGCGGTTGGCGATGATTTTGGCAGTTTTGGACGCACGATGTCAGATAAGTTTCGCTGGATTGGATGTTTATTTGAATATCGCGGGCGGTTTGCGGATTTCTGAAACGGGTGCGGATTTGGCGGTGGCGGCGGCTCTGGTCTCTGCCCGTGAGAATATCCCCATGCCGAAAGATTCGGTGGTTTTCGGGGAAATAAGCCTGTCAGGAGGGCTCCGTGCTGTTGGGCAGAACGAAAATCGGTTAAAAGAAGCAAAAAAATTAGGTTTTTCGCAAGCTTTTACCTCTTCGCAGGTGAAAACCTCTGGCGAATCTGGTATGAGCGTGCATAAGAATGATACAATCGCCGGGTTTGTTGATGGGTGTTTTGAGGATATAAACGCACCCAAAGACCAACAAGGCGGGCAAAATAACACTCGACAAAATAACACTGGACAAAGGGACAGATAGGTATGGATGGATTTACTTGGGTTGACGGCATTGCCGTGCTGATTTTATTGGTATCGGTGGGTTTGGCGTATTCGCGGGGGTTAGCGCGCGAATCACTGTCCATCGGCGGGTGGATATTGGCGGCGGTTGTGTCCTACCAATTCGCGCCGACGGCAACGCCTTTGGTCAAAGAAATTCCGTTACTATCGGATTTAATCGGGCAATCGTGCGAATTATCCACGATGGCGGGGTTTGCCCTCGTTTTCACCGTCATGCTGATAGTGTTTGCGTTTTTCGTGCCGTGGATTTCCACCTTTGTGCAGAAATTATCGTTAAACAAAGTCGATCAGACCTTGGGGTTGCTATTCGGCGTGGTACGCGGGTTTTTGCTGATTTTGGTGGTTTTGGTGTTGTTTGATAGGGTGACTTCGGCGCAACAGGCGGGTGCGAACGATTGGACTTCGGCCGTGCATGAAAGCAAAACAAAGGGGTTTTTGGCGGATACTCAGGCGCGGATGGAGTCTATGATTCCCGATGATACATCGGTGTGGTTGCTGGGGCATTATCAGCATTTGATGCGCGATTGTCCGCAGAATGAGGCGATTCCGTCAGAGATTACGCCAGCGATCGTGCCGACTTTGGTGCCAGATGCTACGGATGCCACGCCCGAATCGCCCGAACCGACAGACGCTATACCCGAATCCACAGACGCAATAACCGAAACCCCTCTTCCCACACAAGAAAACTAGGCACACAAACCATGACCGAAAATCCCCCCGCCCCCAAGGATTTGAACAGCGTCCCCCGTTTTGTATCCCACCCTTTCGCCGATTTGAAACGAAAAGAAGAATGCGGAGTTTTCGGGGTTATTGGCTTGGCAGAGGCGGCCAGCTTCGTTGCCCTTGGACTCCACGCCTTGCAACACCGCGGGCAAGAAGCGGGCGGTATAGTCTCTTATGACCAAGACGTCGGCTTCCGTTCGGCGCGGAAATTCGGCTATGTCCGCGACCAATTCACTAAACAAGCGTTGATGGAAACCCTGCCCGGCAATCTGTCCATCGGGCATGTGCGCTATTCCACGGCGGGCAGTAAGGGCAGGGCGGGCGTGCATGATATTCAGCCGTTTTTCGGTGAATTTTCACGCGGGGGGTGCGCCATTTCCCACAACGGCAATTTAACGAATGCAGAGGCTTTGCGCGTTAATCTTATCAAACGCGGGTCTATATTTCAGAGCACATCGGACAGCGAATGTATCATCCATTTGATGGCGCGGGCGCGTGAAAAAACCCATGTGGAATGCCTGCAATCCGCGTTAAAAAAGGTTGAAGGCGCGTTTTCTATTGTCGCCATGACTCGCAGTAAATTAATCGGTGTGCGGGATCCGCGTGGGATTCGTCCGCTGGTTTTGGGGCAGTTGGGGGCGGGCTGGGTTATCAGCTCTGAAACCTGTGCGCTGGATATTATTGGGGCGCAATATGTCCGTGAAATTGAACCTGGGGAAATGGTTGTGATTGATGAAAATGGGGTGAATAGCTATTTTCCCTTCAAACGAGTCCCCGCCCGCCCGTGTATTTTTGAGCATGTGTATTTCTCTCGTCCCGACAGTATTTTGGCGGGCAAATCCGTCTATGAAACCCGCCGTCAAATCGGGATAGAGCTGGCGCGGGAGGCTCCTGTGGAAGCCGATTTGGTCTGCCCCGTGCCTGATAGTGGCACGCCCGCCGCGATTGGCTATAGTTTTGAATCGGGCATTCCTTACGGTATGGGGATTATCCGTAATTCCTATATGGGGCGGACGTTTATTGAACCCAGCGAGCATATTCGCAACATGGGTGTGCGGTTAAAACTGAACGTTAATCGGGCGTTAATCAAAGGCAAACGGGTGATTTTGGTGGATGATAGCGTGGTGCGTGGGACGACCAGCCGTAAGATAAAAGAGATGGTGCTGGACGCGGGCGCGGCAGAGGTGCATTTCAGGATAGCTTCGCCGCCAACGGCTTGGCCGTGTTTTTTCGGGGTGGATACTCCGCAACGGGAGAAACTGCTGGCAGCAACGATGAGCGAGGCAGAAATGTGCCGTCATTTGGATGTGCAGAGCTTGCGGTTTATTACTCTGGCGGGGTTGTATCGCGCCTGTGGTGTTGCGATGCGGGATGTGAAGTCGCCCCAGTATTGCGATGCGTGTTTTTCTGGTGAGTACCCAATGAAGTTGCGCGATAAGACGGATAAAGATGCGTTGTTGTTGGCGGTTTAGGGTGGTGATATGGATTTAGCACGGGATTTTTCTGGTCGTGTGGTTTTAATAACGGGTGCGTCACGCGGATTGGGGGCGGCCTGTGCGCTGGCTTTTGCGGCACGGGGTGCGCAGGTGTTGGCTTTGGCACGGACTGTTGGCGCGTTGGAAGAGCTTGATAATAAGGCACGCGGCACGGGTGGGCGGAGGCGTGTTGGAGGTGTCAGCACGGATGTTGAGGACTCTGGGATGACCTTAATTCCGCTCGATATTTGCGATTCCCAAGGTGTGCAAAACTTAGGGCAATCCATTTTTGACCGTTGGGGCGGGTTGGATATTTGGGTGCATTGTGCGGTTTATGCCGCGCCTTTGTCGCCTGTGAATTGCTTGGATAGTGCGGATTTGGCGCGATCTATGGCGGTGAATGTGACGGCAACGGCGCAGTTAATCGGGTGCATTGACCCTCTGTTACGGGCGAAATCTGGGGTGGCGGTTTGTGTCGAGGACACGCAGGCTGGGGGCAAGTTTTTTGGCGCGTATGGGGCGAGTAAGGCGGCGCAATCGGCGTTATTTGCCAGTTGGCGGGCGGAAAATAGCGTGCGGGTGTGTAGTTTTCAGCCTCGGCCGATGCGAACGGCGGTTCGGGCGCGGTTTTTCCCAGGGCAGGATGGTGCGGGATTGGCGGATATTGGGGAAGAGGCGGAGCGACTTCTTTTAGTGATTAGTGATTAGTGATTAGTGATTAACTGGAATTAACTGCGGTTAGTTAAAAATAACTGAATTAACTGAAATTAACTGCCGTTAGTTAAAAATAACTGGAATTAACTGAAATTAACTGCCGTTAGTTAAAAATAACTCAAAATAACTCACTTGAGTTAATCCAGTTAAAAATAACTCACATTAACTCAAAATAACTCACTTGAGTTAATCTAGTTAAAAATAACTCAGATTAACTCAAAATAACTCACTTGAGTTAATCCAGTTAAAAATAACTCACATTAACTCAAAATAACTCACGGTGGTTATTTTAGTTATTTAATAACCACAATAACCAATCATTCATCGTTAATCATTAATCGTTCATCGTTCAAATGGCTCTTGATAAAGTTTGTGATAAATGATAAATGACTCATCGCTAATAACTAACAACTAAAGACCCCATGCGTGTTTTCACCATATTTCTAACAACCCTGTTCGCCCTGTGCACCGCCCTATCGGCGCAGGCGCAACCAGAGCCCCGCGTTCTGGCAACGATAAAACCTCTGCATTCCCTTGTTCAATCGGTGCTTGGCGATACCGCCCGCGCCCAGCTTTTGCTGGACAACACGGCCTCGCCCCACGATTTCCAAATGAAGCCGAGCCAAATCCGCGCCCTTCACCAAGCCGATATCGTGTTTTATATTGACGCGGATTTTGAACAATTTCTGCAACGGGTACTGCCCGATTTGCCCGAAGCTACAACCCAAATCCCTATCGCGCAACGCGCTGAAATCGCCCTTGTCCCCCTGCGTGGCGGTGATGATGACGATGATGACAAAGACGACCACGATGACGACCACGGGCATGGGCATGACCATGCCGCGCAGGATTATCACGTCTGGCTTGACCCGAATAACGCGGTGAAAATGGTGCAAACGATTGCCACCAGTTTGGCACAAATTTATCCGCATAATGCCGCGATTTATCAGGCGAATGCGGCTGCTACGATAGCCGCGCTGAACGCGTTGCATAGCGATGTGGAAACCCGCCTTGCCCCCGTGAAAGACCAGTCTTTTATAGTGTTTCACGATGCTTATGGGTATTTTGAACGGGCGTATGGGTTGCCCACCCCCGCCGTGATTGCCCTAGACCCGACCATCCCGCCAAGCCCCAAACGTATCGTGCAAATCCGTGAAAATCTGGCACAAACCGGGGCGCGATGTTTGTTTAGCGAACCGCAATTTTCCGACAAAGTGCTGGATGTTATTCGCGCGGATTCAAACGCACGGATTGCTGTGCTGGATCCTCTGGGTGCGGAATTGCCCGCTGGTGCGGGGCTGTATGCCGCGCTTTTGCAGGGTTTGGCGGGGGCTTTGGCGGACTGTTTGGGCGGGTCTTAACCCGCGATTAAAGCAACACTTCATCCTTGCGCAACGGTGGCACTCCCGCCGCGTATAATTCCGCCCGCCCGCGTATCATCTTTTGATAAAACCTTGGAAAAGCGTGAGAAACTGCGCCGTCCGTGCGTGTATCCACCCGCCAATCGCGCTGATTCTCACGCCCAGAATTTAGGACTTTGTTCAGGACTTTCGCACGGGGAATCGTCAATTCCAAATGCTGCATGATTTCATCGGTGATAGCCAATGGGCGATGTTCCACCAAATCCGCGTCATAAATCGGCAGGCAATTCGGGCGGTAGAGCCATTCCGTCAAAGTCGCTATCTGACGGCGCATCACTGCCACGGGCAAATCGGTTTTATGCGGGTCATAGTAGGTCGCCTGCACGATCGCCGCACCCTCATTCACCAGGGCAATCATCACGCGGGTTGGATGCGCGGTTGTGTGCAGAACGACGGGGTGGTCAATGCCCCGCAGTTCGGTGAAAAGCGGGCGCAGGTTGGCGAGAGTCAGCGCACCGCAGGTGTTTTGCCCAGGTGGATTTTGCGGGTTTTCGGTATCCATCCCCAAGGCCTGCGCCGACAGATTTGGCTGGGCAAATCCCGCCATTTCCAAGCCCGCCCGCGCAACTTGATAGGCGAAATCCTGCCGCGCAGTCATGCTGTATGAAAAGACAATCAGCGCGTCTAGGGTTGGAAAATCGGTAATCACGCGGGGTTCACTTTTGTTATCATATCGGATGCGCCAAGTGGCAAAATCCGTAAAATAACAGGAAAGTGTAAGATTTGGTTAAACAGCGAAGAAAATAATGAAAATAAAATTCACAATTTTTATAAATTTTTTTATCTAAATTTTTATACTTGGATTAACCACTAACCCCTAAACCAAAACCGCCCCACCCCCGACAATCGCGCCGTCAGTAGAGCCATCCGCCAGCAACATATGATTATGCGGCTTGCCCGACGGTATCATGGGATAGCAATTCTCGTGCTTCTCCACCAAACAATCAAAAATCACCGCGCCATCATACGCCAACATCTCCATAATCGCGTCATCCAAATCGGCTGGGTCTTTGCATAAAATCCCCTTCGCGCCAAACGCCTGCGCCAATAAAACAAAATCTGGCAGAGACTCCGACCACGAATTAGAATACCGCTCGCCGTGCAACAATTCCTGCCATTGGCGCACCATCCCCAGCCGTTCATTATTCAAAATAAACTGCTTGACGGGCAGATTATACTGCATCGCTGTCCCCATTTCCTGCATATTCATCAGCCAAGAAGCCTCGCCCGCGACATTGATAACCAACGCCTCTGGATGGGCGATTTGCACCCCGACAGAGGCAGGCAGACCATAGCCCATCGTCCCCAAACCGCCCGAAGTCATCCAGCGATTCGGCGCGTTAAACCCCAAATATTGTGCCGCCCACATCTGATGCTGGCCGACCTCCGTGCAAATATAACGGTCATGGGATTTCGTCAATTCCTCCAACCTCTGCAAGGCATATTGCGGTTTTATCGTCTTCTTTGACGGGGCAAAATCCAGACATTTTATCGCCCGCCATTCATCAATCTGCCGCCACCATTGCGACACATTATTCACCTTACTGCCGCGTTTTTTCCACAAATCCAGCACATCACGCAGAACGCTGGCGATATCGCCGATAACCGGCGCATCCACGCGAATCACCTTGTTTATAGAGGATGGGTCAATATCCACATGCGCTTTTCGCGAGTTCGGGCTAAATTCGGAAACCAGCCCGGTGATACGGTCGTCAAACCGCGCCCCTATGCAAAACATCGCGTCGCAATCGTGCATCGTGTGGTTCGCTTCATAGGTCCCGTGCATGCCCAGCATGCCTATCCAATGCTCGTCATTCGCGGGGAACGCGCCCAACCCCATCAGGGTGGAGGTAATGGGGAAATTCGTTGCCGCGACCAGTTCGCGCAGTAAATCGCAAGCCTCCGTGCCAGAGTTAATCACCCCCCCGCCAGAATAAATCACGGGTTTCACGCTGGTTTCAATCATCTCCACAAGGGCTGCGACTTGCGCAGGGTCGGCTTTGGTGCGGGGTTGATAGGTGCTGGTTTTCACCTCATCCCGCGGCACATAATCGCCTTCGGCAAACTGCACATCCTTTGGAATATCAATTAAAACCGGGCCAGGGCGGCCTGTTGTGGCGATATGAAACGCTTCGTGTATCGTTTTTGCCAAGGTCGCGGTTTCCTTAATCAGCCAGTTATGTTTCGTGCAGGGGCGGGTTATGCCGACTGTATCTGCCTCTTGAAACGCGTCCGCGCCAATCATAAAAGTCGGCACCTGCCCGCTGATAACAACCAGAGGAATCGAATCCATCAGGGCATCGGTCAGGCCGGTTACCGCGTTTGTCGCGCCTGGGCCGGAGGTCACGAGGACTACCCCGGGTTTGCCCGTGGAACGCGCGTATCCCTCGGCCGCATGCACCGCGCCCTGTTCGTGGCGGACGAGAACATGGCGGATGTCGTTTTGCTGGAAAATCACGTCATAGATGGGTAGGACGGCGCCGCCTGGGTAGCCAAAGACGACCTCTACCCCCTGTTCTTTCAGGGCTTTGATGAGGATATGCGCGCCTGTCATGGTGGTTTTAGGCGTGGTTTTAGGGGCGGTTTTTGGGTTTGTATCAGTCATTGTATTGGTCTTTGTGGTGGTTTTATTGGTGGTTTTGGTGGTGGTTTTGGTGGTCATGGGTGAGTGTCCTTTTGGTCTATTATCTTATTTCCCTGCGTTTTGCCATAAAAAAACCCCCAAACAGGGGGTTATGCGCCGATAAGGAAGATTTCCTATCAACGCATAAGGCACAGCACAACGAGGGTTCTTGCGGTTCTGGGCTTCGGTGGGTTCAATTGGTTTAACATAAGGTGTAGGTTATTGATAATTTGCTGGTCGTCAAGGGTGTTTTAGGGGAAATTTGGGAAAAAATGTAAAAAAGATGGTTTTTTTGGGTTTTAATTGCCAAAATCACTAATCACTAATCACTAATCACTAATCACTAATCCTTAATCCCTCAGGCAACCGCAACTGTGCCACTTGCTCTGGCAAAGTTTCTTCCGCCGACCTTGCCAAACCCGCATCCCCCACCAATTCATCCAACCGCACCGCGTTCGGGTCGCCCAAATCGCGCCATGCATTATCGCGATACACCTCTAACGGCGCGAACCCCGACTTATAGTGCATTTTGGCGCTTTGCGGCACCCAATAGCCCAAATAAACATAATCCAACCCGCGCTCTATCGCCATATTTATATGGTCTAAAATCATATAAATGCCCATCGAACGCCCCGCCACGCTTGGCTCAAAAAACGAATAAATCATTGACAACCCGTCATCCAGAGCATCGCTTAAACACGCGGCAATCGGCGCGGCCGCGCTGTGCGGGCGGTAATCCACGACTCGGGTTGCCAGCGCGGTATCCTCTACCATCGTTAAAAAATCCATAAAACCCATAGCCGTCATCCCCCCGCCAGAATGCCGCCCATCCAAATAATCCTTAAAAATATGATAGTGCGCGGGCTGCGCCTTTGGCGGAGATATCGTCCGTTGTAAATCCGCGTTTTTGCGCAAAATACGGCGGTGCGAAGCGCGGGGCGTGAAATCAGCCACACGAACACGCACGGACAAACAGGCACGACACCCTTGGCAAGACGGGCGGTATAGCACCGATTGCGACCGCCTAAACCCCTGTTTTGTAAGGGTATTATTCAGGGCGACCGCACTGGCTCTGTCCAAATTTGTGAACATTTTGCGTTCAATCCTGCCCGCCAAATACGGGCAAGGCTGGGGCTGGGTGATGTAAAACTGCGTGGCGTTCGGGAAATGATGCTTCATAAATCGCCCCTAATTCGCCTTAATGTCGCCCTAATAAACGGTCTAGGCTTATCGGTCCTGCGCCCTTTGATACTATGATTAAAAGGATGAAAATCCATAATGTTCGCTCATCAATCAGACCATTTTGGAAGCGGTCAAACCATCCGCCCAATTCCGCGCCGTGTCCCGTGATATCAACCAGTGTTTGGACGAGAATAAAGCCAATCATGCCCAGTGCCGCCAATCGCGAGAATAACCCGATTAAAATCAATACAGGCAGGACGAATTCCGCCCAAGTTCCCGCATATCCTATAAGTTTAAGGATAATGTTTAGGCTTGCTGAGTCATATAGCACTGCCTCCATTTGTTTGGGAAACATTTGGGCGTATCCGTTGACGGTGACCGTTAGAAATCCGAAAAAACCGTCGCCTATTTTGGTTAAGGCAGAGTTCCAATAATAATGGAATAGCACTGCTACAAAGGCGAATCGCGCCAGAGTCGTGATGAACCAGTCGCCCAAGGCGGAGGATATTTGCGTGAAAATTCGGTCGTAAAGTGAGAATAATTGCATGGGGTTTCGTCTTTCTGTTTTGGTCTTTCTAGGTTGATTTTTATCAAGTTAGTTGTTTCTTATACCACAAACAACACGGGTTTCCAAGAGCAAACGAATCGCCCCCGTCAAGTCAAAATCTGTGGCATCGGATTTTACCGCCTCTTTTGTCGCTATTTCCGCCGCGTTTTCCGCCGAAGTTTCCAACGTTTCACCTTTACGCAGGGCATCAATAAAATGATAATCCGCCGCCGATATTTCACGAAACATCACATCCAATTCGGGGCGGAACACCAGCAAATAAACGCCCGAAACGCCTATATCCACGGCCTCATCCATATTCGCCCGCCATATATTCGCCACGGGATAGGGGGATTGCAAAACCATCGCACTCGGCGCGAAATCAAACCGAACCGCGCCCAAATCCTCCGCAGGCACCGCCTGCAAATCCGCCCCAGTTATCGCCACAGCATCACCCGCGTGATACGCCAGCCTCCGCGCCAATTCCAACCGCGCGACATCCGCCAAATAGGGCAGGTGGGCAACTGCCTCAAACCCCTCCAAAAACGCGGGAAAATCCGCACCATAAAACAGAATAACCGGCGTTTTCGGCGGGTGTTTTTTGATATAAACACGGGTTATTTCGGTGAAAGAAGGCTCGCCCAATAACCGCGCAATCACGGGGAAAGCGACACGCAAAGCCTCAATCAAACTGAACATAACGTTGTTACGATAGACATCAAATCGCTTGCCCGCGCCGCGCCCCGATGGGTCTATTACCCCTTGTGGCACTGGGGCTTTTGGGTCTAACAACGCCTCGGTAAAGTCGGATTGTTGGGTCATGCCGCGCCCCTTTGCGCACCCGTGGTCTTATTCAAAATAGCCTCCGCCGCCGCAACATCACGCCGCAAAGTCGGCCACGGGGGAATATCGTTGTCCCATTCTATCAGCGTAGGCCGCGCCCCACCTTGCGTTAAAACATAATCATACAGGTCAAAAACAGGGTCAATCACCGCGCGACTATGCGAATCAATCAGCAGAGTTTGCCCGTGGTCATCCGTGTCTTCCTCATGCCCGCCAAGGTGGATTTCGCCCACATGCGCTAGGGGAAACGCGTCAATATAGCCCCGCGTGTCGTAATTTTGATTGGTGGCAGAGACGAAAACATTATTCACATCCAGCAAAAGCCCGCACCCCGTGCGTGTGGCGATTTGGGCGAGGAAATCGGTCTCTGCCATCGTGGATTCGCTGAACGCGACATAGGTGGATGGGTTTTCCAGCAGCATTTGCAGTCCCAGCGTGTCTTGGACTTGGTCAATATGGTCGCACACGCGGGTCAATGCGGTGGCGGTATAAGGCACGGGCAGGAGGTCGTTTAAAAACGCGCCCTCGTGCGTAGACCACGCCAGATGTTCGGAAAATTGCGCGGGTTTTAGCCAGTTTATCAGGTGCTTCAGTCGCGCCAGATGGTCGGTATCCAGCGCGTCTTCGCCGCCTATGGACAGACCGACTCCGTGGCAGGACACGGGGTAAATATCGCGCATGTGGCGCAGTTGAGTGATGGGGGTGCCGCCGTCGCCCATGTAATTCTCGGCATGGATTTCAATCCAACCGATGTCGGTGGGATTTGCCAGAATATCGTTTATATGTTGGGGTTTAAAGCCTACACCCGCCCGTAGTGGCAGGTTTATTGGGCGGTTATGTGTTTGGTGTGTGGGCATTTTCATCCCCTTTTTTATGATAAAACCCTTGAGCAACGATTGCCACCCAAGGGTTTTTGTCGACAGAGGTCTGGTAGCCTTTACTCCAAAATATCCTCCCTAATGTGGTACATTAGGACGGTAAATCGCGATTAAGAGCCTCCAGTGAACCCTTACGAGGCGAGCCGTCAGCGGCGTTTGGCAGGTCTATTTCCGCACAAGTGCCGGATTCAACCAGAGTCCAAGCGTTGCCTTGGTAATCGACTTTTGATGTGCCAGCGCAGGTAGTTCCTGGACCAGCAGCACAGCCGTTTTGACCTGCTTTTGAAACGCCGAAGCACTTCTCATTTGCGGCGAAGGCACCAGTGCCCAGCGCAGAAACAGCCGTAGTTACGGCCGCTGCAATCGCCAAAGATTTTGTAAAATTAGCCATGTTATAGCTCCTTTATGTTATGGTTTTATGCTTGGGTTATTCCAAGCGATGGATATGTCTTTAATGGTATTTTCTGGGAATTGCCAATGAAAAAGCCGTGATACACAGTTATTTGATTAGGTGTTAGGTGTGAATGATGAATTGTGAATGATGAATTGTGAATGATGCCCTTCGGGTCTTCGTCATCGCTTACGCGAATGCCGACCAGCCCCAAGCGAGGGCGTGGTCTTTTGTGCGTAGCCCCCGCTTCGCGGGAGCATGCCAAAAGCCCTTTGGTTTCAAGACGATAGTGATTCTATAAATTTACTATCTGGAATAACAAGATTATAGAGTGGGTTATTTGCAAAGAATACTTGGGAATTGGCGATAGGTTTGCTCTAAATTTATTTAGGCTTTGCCTAGATGCTTGGATAGGCTTTAGTCATAAAACCCCGCTCGCCCAAGCCTCGCAGAGGGGTGGGCGGGCGGGAAGCCCGAACGCAGGGGCTTGTCCCCAAGTGAGGGCGAAACAAAAAACCTCTATCCTTAACTCCTAATAACAAACCCCTAATCCAGAATAACCAGTAATTCACCATTCACCATTCACCATTCATCATTACCCAACGAACGCCTTCTCAATCACAAAATGCGCGGGTTGGCTGTTCGCGCCCTCGATCATCCCTGCCGCCTGACAAATCTCTTTCACCTCGGTATTTAACGCCATAGACCCGCAGACCATCAGCCTATCTTCGCTAGCATCCAAAGCGGGCAATCCCAAATCCCGTGCCATCGAGCCGTCTTTGATTAACGTGGTAATCCGCCCCATCCGCGCGCTCGCCTCCTGGGTAGTCGTTGGGTAATACCGCAATGCACCCTTAATATACTCACCAATCAGCGGGTCATCAGGCAATCTTGCCACCAAATCCGCGCCGTATTTCAAATCGGCAACTTCGCGGCAAGTATGGCATAAAATCACCTGTTCATACCTCTCGTACAAATCAGGATCGCGCAAAAGCGAGGCAAAAGGGGCAATCCCCGTGCCAGTCGCTATCATATAAATCCGTTTGGCGGGTAGCAGAGCATCCAGCACCAACGTCCCCACAGGTTTGGGTCGCACGATGACTTGATCACCCGCCTGAATTCCCTGCAAACGAGAGGTGAGTGGGCCGTCCAGTACCTTGATAGAATAAAATTCGAGCGTATCATCCCAACTGGGGGATGCGATGGAATATGCCCTCAGCAACGGCTTGCCATTATCGCCAAGCAACCCGATCATGACGAACTCCCCACTGCGAAACCGTAGCGAAGGGGGGCGCGTTAGGGTAAAGGAAAACAGGCGGTCGGTGTAGTGTTTCACCGAAACAACCGTCTGTGCGTCGGGCAGAATCGGGGTTGCGGGGGTTTTTTGTAGGGTTTGGGTCATTGGGTTTCCTTTGGTTTGGCTCTGTTTTTAACGCCTTCGCGTTTGACTTCTGGTAGCTTGCCGTATATTTGGTCAAGTCTGGCATTGTCACCTATTGTTTTTTCAACAATATAATTAATTGCAAAGAATAAACCGCTTACAGTACTCGCGCCCTCCGCACCTGTTAAGTCCATTAGTCCATCATGCGCCCCACCCTCATTGGCAGTAATTCGCAAAATATGAAGACTTTGTATAATTCTTGCATCTAATCGTTCTTTCGTTGCTAATGTTTCAATCCGTGTATTTAGTTTGCCCTTGGTCTCGCCCAAATGAACCGTTAGCCTTTCAGTAGCAACACGTAGCAAGGTAGCCGCAGCTCTTGGGGAATAAATACTTACCAAACGTGCTTCTTCGTATATTTCTTTTACATCATCAGGCATGTTATCGTTTGGTTGGTGTGCAGAAGAAATAATTGGGTCAATCATTTGCCCCCTGTACCAAACCGCAATTTTTGTACAGTCAAAGCATGTTGTACTCCAAAGTTCTGTAGCTGGGGAAGTGCCATGCCCATTTAGTTGAAATTGCTTTATTCTTTCCCATTTTTGATGGGTAAAAACATCGCAGTAGGGGCAATGAAATTTTGCCCTCTTAAATGCAGGTTTTCTTTCTTCTTCAGTAGTCATTCCATTTCCTTTCTATTATGGTTTGTGCCACCGCTCTTATCACTTTGCGCCGCCCCCCGCAACCTATCAGCATAGCTATTGCTGCGCCAATCGCCACGGAACAGCCACTGCTCCTCGCCCATCCGCACCGCCAAATCATCGCTTATTTCCACCTCATCAAACCCGCATCGCCGCGCCATAGCATACTGGTCTGCCAGCACATGCCCCACCGCCCGCAACCGCCCGCCATAGCCCAACATCCGCAAATGCCGTGCCAAGGAAAACCCGCGCCCATCGTGGAACGAGGGGAAGGCGATTCGCATCATCGCACACGCCTCAAAAAACGGTTGCACAGCCGCCGCGTCCGCCGTATTCGGCAGGTCTATCGCGTAGCCCGCAGGATGGTCTCGGTCGGTTAAAATAGTATCATCCCACGCCAAAACGCGCCCTGTCCAGTCGTCCGTGCTAAACCCTTTATCGGTAATAATCGGCATAGCTAATGCACCGTTTCTGGATACAAAGCCGCCTTAAACGGGGCAATCCCAACGCGCCGATAAAACGCGATAAACACCTCATCCGCGTCCAATCGCCCGTCCATATAAACCCCGATAATCCGTGAAACTGCGTTCAAAATCTCATCCGCGCCGAAACCTGGGCCGACCCGCTCGCCTATCGCCGCGGTCTCCGAGCCATCCCCGCCCAGCGTGATTTGATAGCTTTCCACCCCCGCACGATCTAGCCCCAAAATACCGATATGCCCGACATGATGATGCCCGCAAGCATTGATACAGCCCGATATTTTGATTTTTAACGCACCGATATCGTGCTCTTGTTTTAATGCGTCAAAATGCGTGGCGATTTCTTGGGCAATGGGAATGGAACGCGCGGTCGCTAAAGAGCAATAATCCATACCCGGACAGGCTATTATATCCGAAATAAGCCCGATGTTTGCGGTCGCCAAATCCACGGCTCGCAACGCCTGATAAACCGCCAATAAATGCGATTTATGAATATGGGGCAGGATAACATTCTGCTCGTGGCTAATCCGCAATTCATCATGCCCATATTTTTCCGCCAAATCCGCCATTACCCGCATTTGCTCGGCAGTCGCGTCCCCTGGGGTCGCCCCGTGTTTTTTAATGGAAACCGTTAATATCGCGTAATCGGGGTTTTTATGTGCGCTGGTATTCGTATCCACAAACGCCCGAAACGCGGGGTTCGCCACCATAGCATCACTATGCCCCGCGATAGACGCGGTGATATACGCGGGCGGAGCAAACGCCGCTTCAATCTGGGCAAACAGGTCTTGGTCATAGCCGCCAAAGGAGAGGCGTTGTATCACAAATCGTTCCTCAATCAATTCGCGTAATTCGTCAATCCCCCGCTCATGCACAAGGATTTTTATCCGAGATTTGTATTTATTATCGCGCCGTCCGTCCCTGTTGTAAATCTGCAAAATGCTTTCTACATAAGGCAATAAATCCGCCCGAGGCAGGAAATCGCGCAGAACTTTGCCAATCATCGGGGTGCGCCCCAGCCCGCCACCTATACAGACTTCATAGCCCGCGTTGCCTTGCGCATCCCGCACCATACGCAGACCAATATCGTGGGCTTTGGTCACGGCACGGTCGTTTGGTGCGCCCGTGATGGCTATTTTAAACTTCCGCCCCAGAAAGGCGAATTCGGGATGGTCGGTCGACCATTGGCGCAGCAATTCTGCGGTAGGGCGGGGGTCTTCAATCTCATCCTCCGCCGCGCCCGCGAAATGGTCGGCGGTGACATTGCGCACGCAATTGCCAGAGGTTTGCACGGCATGCATATCCACCTCAGCCAAAGCATCCAGAATATCAGGCACATCGGTGAGTTTTGGCCAGTTATACTGGATATTTTGGCGGGTGGTGAAATGACCGTAGCCTTTGTCAAATTTCTCGGCAATAAACGCCAATTGGCGCATTTTTGCGGAATCCAGCGTGCCGTAAGGAATCGCCACCCGTAACATATAAGCATGCAGTTGCAGGTACAGCCCGTTCATCAAACGCAGGGGTTTGAATTCGTCTTCGCTGAGCGAGCCGTCAATCCTGCGTCCGACTTGCTGACGGAATTGGGCGTTGCGCTGGGTGATGAAATCTTTGTCAAATTGGCTGTAGGTGTACATTATTTTGTGCTTTCGGTTTGTTTATCGGTTTGTTTTCCGTGGGGGTAGTTTGATGGACCTTTGGCGCGAAAGGCTTCGCGGAAATGGGCGGGGGCAGGGATGCCATCGGTGAGTATCATGTCCGCCAAATACGCCCCAGCGACTATGTTTTTCTGGGCTTGGGCGGTGGCGAGCATCGCGTTGGCTTGCGTTTCATCGGTGATATAGAGTGCGTCTTGCAAATCCGTAACCCAGTCGTGGCTGGGGTTTAGATAGACGACATCGCCCTCTATCAGGCGGTTTGCGGTTACGACCTTTGGGTGAAACGGACGCGCCATTAGTGAGCCTTTGCATTTGTATGATGGGTGTGGGTGGGTGCGTTAAAACGCGGGATGGTCGGACTCGGGGGCGTGTGGCTAGGATTAGAGCCATTGGTGTTATTATTAGCGTTATTATTATCGTTATTCGCCCCATTCACCGCGACATTCGGCACGATTTCCATCATAACCCCCGCGTTTTGCACCGCAATCGTATCCAACGCCAACCCCGCCTCTCGCGTGGCTTCAAACCCCGCGACATCGCCCGAAATCAACCGCACGACATGCATGCCTTCCTGCGCCGATTTTATCGCCGTTTGCGTTATTTCCAACGGGCTGTCCACGCCCAGCCGACCCGTGGGGATGACCACAGCCTCCCGCCTTGCCAGTTCCAAAAACTCCGAGCCCACCAAGGCATCGTAAATCACAACATCCGCGTCATGTAATATAGTGTGGGCTTTCAACGTCAGCATCTCTGCCGTGTTATTGCCCGTTCCCATAATCCAAATCGCCCCTTGCGTGGCGGGCGTATCCGCCATAGTTTGCTGGTATAAACGGCGCAATTCCGCCAAAACCGCCCGCGCCCCGCCCGCGCGATAGGCCGCAACCCCCGCGCCCGAATAAAACTGCGACCAGAAGGCGCGGCGTTTGCGTCCATGGGGCAGGTTTGCCGCGGTTTTGCGGAAATTTTGGGCTATCCGCGTGATGGGTCCTAATTCGGTGGGCAATGCGTCTTCCAGTTGTTTTTTTATCTGCCGAGCCAGCACGGGGGCTGCGCCTTCCGTGCCTATGGCTATGGTCAGGGGCGCGCGATCAACCATCGCGGGGGTGATGAAATCGCTGTTTTGCAGGTCATCGACTACGTTCGTTAAAACCCCGATTTTATGGGCGAGGGCAAGGGCGCGGAGGTCTTCCGTTTCATCATCATTGGCGCAATAAAACAGTTTGGCGGGTTTTATATCGGTTTGGCGGATTTGCCGTTCAATCAGGGATAATTTGCCCGCCCGCGCCCAGCTTTGGATTAATTTATCGGGGTTCGTGCCATAGACAAAAATCCGCGCATCGGTTTTCAGCAGTAGGCGGAGTTTCGCCACGGCGGTTTCCCCCGCGCCCGAAATTACGACGGTTTGGCTATCCAAATCCAGATAAATGGGAAAGTGGCGCATTTTGGAGTGTCCTTTTGGGGGGCTTTTGGTGGTTTTTACAAATCTTATCCCTCTATTTACACATATTTGGATAATTTTCCACCCTAGCCCTTGTGTTTTTGGTAAAAAGGGGAATATATTCTAATAAATCGGTTTAACCCGTGTTTTTGTCTTAATAATGGAAAGGATTCAAAAATGGCAGTCGCTTTGGATGCGTTGGATAGGAAAATTCTTGCTCAGTTGCAAAAAGACGCGAGCGTATCGTTGGAAACGGTCGCCGTGGCGGTGGGTTCGTCCAAAACCCCCGTGTGGAATCGGATTAAAAAACTGCGCAAACGCGGGGTGATAAAGCAGAATACGGTGATTTTGGATCCAGAAAAGCTGGGGTTAGATGCGTGTTTTTTCGTGTTAATTCGCACGTCTGAGCATGAAAAAGACTGGCAGGATAGGTTTTTGCGGACATTGCAGGTGCGACCAGAAGTGTTAGAGGCGCATCGTTTGGCGGGTGAAATTGATTATATTTTAAAGCTGCGGGTGGCGAATGCCAAGGCGTACGATGTGTTTTATCAGGCGTTAATACAGGATGTACGGATTTTTAATGTGACCGCGTTGTTGTCTATGGAAGAGATTAAATCAACGAGTTTGTTGCCCGTTTGAGTGAATTGTGAATGGTGAATTATGAATTGTGAATGATTGGTTATTAGGGATTGGGGGTTGGTTATGAGAGGTTAAGAGCAGAGGTTTTTTGTTGCGCCCTCACTTCGTTCGGTTGCCCGCCCGCCCACCCCTCCTGCGGAGAGCTGGACGGGTTTTTTTGGCTGGGGCTTGGCTCAGCGTCTTGTATATAGTCTAAATAAATTTATGATATATCTATCGTCTTGAAACCAAAGGGCTTTTGGCATGCTCCCGCGAAGCGGGGGCTACGCACAAAAGACCATGCTGGTCGGCATTCATTGTTTTAATTTGCGGGCAGGTTCAACTGCCCTATGTCGCGATGACGAAGACCCGAAGGGCTAAACCACTAATTACTAACAACTAATCGCTCAAACGAATTCCCGCCCAACCGCTCTGCCAATAAATCCACCGCACGGGGTTCTATATCCATACCAACCCACCGCCGTCCTAACCGTTCTGCCATTACACAAGCCGTCCCACCCCCGCAAAACGGGTCTAAAACAACCCCACCCTCAACGCAAGACGCGGTTATAATCCGCTCTAACAACGCCAGCGGTTTTTGCGTGGGATAGCCCGTTCGCTCCTTTGACATATTGATAAGGGGTTTTATATCTTCCCAGACATCGCGGATATAAACATCGGCATAGTATTTACCCGTCGCCTCATCAACCTTATCAGTGAAAAATTTATTATCGTAGAGAATTCGCTCTTGTATTGGATTGTGCTTATATTTGGGCTTTGTATAAAATAGGATAACATCGTGTTTTCGTGGCCAATGTTTTTTTGACACACCGCCTGTGCGATAGCCCCAAATGATTTCATTTTTAAAACCATCTTTGCCAAAAACCGTATCCAATACTATCTTTAAATAATGACTAGCCGTCGGGTCGCAATGCAAATACAAACTGCCCGTTGGCTTTAATACGCGGTGCATTTGGATGAGCCTCTGCGTCATATAGACGCAATATGCCTTCATACCCTTGCTGTGACTCCGCCCGATTATATCAAAATAGGCGAGCAAATCGGGGTGTATTCCGTCCAGATGGTTGCTATCCACGTCATCCCAGCTCCACACATCCTTGAATCGCGCACCAGATGCGGCACTGCCTTTTGTACCAGAATAGAGCCGTTTGGAATTAAACGGCGGGTCTAGGTAAATCAAATCCACGGATGCAGAGTCCATCGCGTTCAAAATATACAGATTATCGCCCGTATAAAATTTGTTCGCGTGGGGTTTAGCATGGGTTATAGCCATCGCCAGAGCCTAGCTCAACTCCGCGCAGAATTTCTGTATCCGCCCGCAGGCATCAATTAACGCCTCGTTGGAGGTCGCATAGCTCACCCGAAAATTCGGCGAGCCCCCAAACGCCGCCCCGAAAACCACGGCAACCCCGCATTCCGCCAGCAGAGCATTGGCGAAATCCTCGTCCGTGTTAATCACCGCGCCAGCAGGGGTGGTTTTGCCAATACACCCCGCTATGCTTGGATAAACATAAAACGCACCCTCGGGGCAGGGGCAGATAATACCGTCCGCTTTATTCAGCATATCCACCACCAAATCACGGCGTTCCTTAAACACAGGGCGGCTCTTGGCGATGTAATCCTGCGTACCATCCAGAGCCTCAACCGCCGCCCATTGGCTTACGGAACTGGGGTTTGATGTGGATTGGCTTTGAATCTTGCGCATCGCGGCGATTAACGCCTTTGGCCCGCCAGCATAGCCTATCCGCCAGCCCGTCATCGCATAGGCCTTTGACACTCCATTCACCGTTAAAACACGGTCATACAAACGCGGTTCCACCTGTGCAGGGGTGCAAAATTCAAACCCATCATAGGTTAAATGCTCGTACATATCATCGGTCATAATCCAAACATGAGGATAATCCAGCAATACATCGGTCAGGCGTTTTAGCTCGGACACGGTATAACCCGCGCCCGTGGGATTGGATGGGGAATTGAAAATCAACCACTTGGTTTTGTCGGTGATGGCAGCCCGCAGAGCCTCTGGTGTCAGCTTAAACTGGTCTTCCAGCCGTGTTTCAATAATAACAGGATTGCCCCCGCCCAGCAAAACCATATCGGGGTAGGAGACCCAATAGGGCGCGGGGATAAGGACTTCGTCATTCGGGTTTAGCGTTGCTAATAAAGCGTTATACAGCACCTGCTTGCCGCCTGTGGAAACGCAAATTTGGTCGGTTTCATAGGTTAAATCGTTGTCGCGTTTGAATTTGGCGCAAATCGCGCGTTTCAATTCAATAATCCCATCGGGGGCGGTATATTTGGTTTTGCCCGCGTCAATCGCGGCTTTGGCGGCGGATTTGATGTTGTCGGGCGTGTCAAAATCGGGCTCGCCTGCGGATAGGGCGATAACGTCCGCGCCGTTTGCTTTCATCTCTGCTGCCATAGCGGATATGGATATGGTCGGCGATGGTTTCACCCGTGCGAGCGTTTTGGCTAGGAAATCGGTCGGTAAAGGTTTGGGTGATTCGGATGACATGGTCATGGTTTGTTCTTTCATGGGGTTTTATGTGGGGGTTTTGGCTGGGAATTTAGATAGGGGCTGGTCTTTCGGGTTGGGTTTTTGTAAAATGATTTTGCCTAAATTACAAGACAAAAATGGCAAAAATTTACCGCCAAATCCACACACCCGAAAAGACCCCTAAAAATGACATCACCAGAGACCCATGAAACCCGTATCAAACGTCTATCCATCCAATCCAAACGGCGCGGGTTGCAAGAGATGGATTTACTGCTGGGACGCTTTGCTGACTTGGCTTTGCGGGGGTTGGACGCGCCCGAATTAACCCAATTTGAGGCCTTAATTAACGAACCAGACACGGATATTTTCAATTGGATAAAAGCCCCGCAGACGACCCCGCCCCGTCACTCCGTCATGGTTGTGAAAATCCGTGAAACCTTACACTTATAGGATAATTTATCACAGGCTTTCACGCAAGAATAATATGATTTTGCACGATAAAACGCCAAAATAGCCGATAATTCGCAAGAAAAAATAACTCTGTTAATGACTTGTTATGAATTTGCCGTGCATAAACGACCCATTCTTAACAGGAAGGGAACAGAATGACTATCGAGCAATCAGCGCAATCAATAGCGCACGATACAAACACACCGCAGGCAATAGGCATGCACAATAACGAGATGCCGCAAGCGGCGAATGGGGCGACTGCTCCGCAAGGGTTTCTGGGTGATTATCTGGAAACGCTGGTAATGGTGGAGCGTTTGCACCGCCTATTACTGGATGTCGTCAAGGACGAATTTGAACGGTTAAAGATTTTGGATATTAACTCTGTCCAAGCTTTGCTGCTGTTTAATATCGGCGAGAACGAAGTGACTGCCGGCGAATTAAAGGCGCGGGGGTATTATCAAGGCTCTAACGTGTCGTATAATTTGAAGAAACTGGTGGAGACGGGGTATATGCATCATAAAAAATGCGATGTAGACCGTCGGGCTGTGCGGGTGAAACTGACCGATAAAGGGCAGGAATTGCGCGCGTTGGTGTCCCAGTTGTTTGAGCGGCATGCCGATGGGATGCGCGAATCGGAGGTTTTGAATGAGACTATTCTATCCAATATGATAGGGGTGTTGCGCAGGTTAGAGCGGTATTGGACGGATCAAATTCGGTATATTTATTGATTTTTGAGGCTTATTGAATAATTGCGAAAAACCACAGAGAAAATGTGAAAAGGGGGGTTGCTGAGGCGGTCCCCCTTTTTTTAGTTGTTAGTGATTAGTGATTAGTGATTAGTGATTAGTGATTGGTTATTAGGGATTGTGGGTTAGGTATTGGAAGTTAAGGGCAGAGGTTTTTTGTTTCGCCCTCACTTCGTGGCAAGCCACTTCGTTCGGTCGCCCACCCGCCCACCCCTCCTGCGGAGAGCTGGACGGGGTTTTATTGGCTAAAGCCTGTCTTTATATCTAGGCATAGCCTAAATAAATTTAGAGCAAACCCATCACCAATTCCCAAGTATTCTTTGCAAATAATCCAATCTAACGTCTTGTTATTCCAGATAGTAAATTTATGACAATCCCTATCATCTTGTAGCCCAAGGGCTTTTGGCATGCTCCCGCGAAGCGGGGGCTACGCACAAAAGACCCCGCTGGTCGGCATTCATTGTTTTAATTTGCGGGCAGGTTCAACTGCCCTATGTCGCGATGACGAAGACCCGAAGGGCATCACTAATCACTAATCACTAATAACTAATAACTAAACTTTACAATTCCCCCAACCTCGTGCTAACACCCCCCTAAAATAAATCCAACCCACACGAGCGCGCCGATGCAAAAGACCGATTACACCACGCAAATTGAACAAGCACTGGATAAAGTGCGCGATGAAGGGCGGTACCGCACCTTTCACGATGTTTGCCGAATCAGCACCGATTTCCCCCACGCTTGGTGGCAGGATGCGAACGGACAACGCAAGCAAATCACGATATGGTGCAGCAACGATTATCTGGGCATGGGGCAGCATCCTGCGGTGCTGGACGCTATGCATACCGCGTTGGATACGGCGGGTGCTGGCTCTGGCGGAACGCGTAATATCGGCGGTTCCACGATTTATCACAAGGAATTGGAGGTGGAGTTGGCGGATTTGCATAACAAACCTGCTGCGTTGCTTTTTACCTCGGCTTTTAATGCGAACGAGGCGGCTTTGTCCGCTTTATCGCGTTTATTGCCCGGATTGATAGTGTTCTCGGACGCTTTGAACCACGCGTCTATGATTGCTGGCATAGCCCACGGCAAGGCCGAAAAGCACATATTCGCCCATAATGATATCGCCGATTTGCGCAGGTTGCTAGAAACCGCACCGAAAGACGCGCCCAAATTAATCGCCTTTGAATCGCTGTATTCCATGGACGGGGATTTCGCCCCGATTGCCGAGATTTGCGATTTGGCGGATGAGTTTAACGCGATGACTTATGTTGATGAAGTCCATGCCGTCGGCATGTATGGCGCGACTGGGGCAGGGGTTTTGGAGCATTTAGGCCTGGCGCATCGCGTGGATATTATCAATGGGACTCTGGCGAAAGCCTTCGGTGTTATGGGCGGATATATCGCGGGGGACGCGGGACTGGTGGATGCTGTGCGTTCCTTCGCGCCTGCGTTTATTTTCACAACCTCCCTACCGCCAGCCGTGGCGAGCGGAGCTTGCGCTTCGGTTCGTTGGGTGAAGGCGCACCCCGAATTGCGGGCGGCGCATCGCGATGTCGCGGCCGCGTTAAAGGCGCGGTTTCGCGCGTTGGATTTGCCGTTTCAGGATTATGGCAGTCATATTGTGCCTGTTCATATCGGCAATCCCGTCAAGTGCAAAATGCTGTCGGACGCGTTGTTAAATGATTTTGGGATTTACGTGCAGGCTATTAATTTTCCCACCGTGCCAAGGGGGGAAGAGCGGTTGCGATTTACTCCGTCCCCCGTGCATACGCAAGAGATGATTAACGATTTGGTCAGCGCGATGGATTCGCTGTGGTCGCAGTGTGAGTTAAATCGGGTGAAAATGGTCGGCTAGTTGTTAGTTATTAGTTATTAGTTATTAGTTGTTTTAGCCCTGCGGGTCTTCGTCATCGCTTACGCGAGTGCCGACCAGCGTGGTCTTTTGTGCGTAGCCCTCACGGTGTGAGGGCATGCCAAAAGCCCTTTGGTTTCAAGACTATAGATTCTCTATAAATTTACTATCTGGAATAACAAGACGATAAATTGGATTATTTGCAAAGAATACTTGGGACTTGGTGATGGGTTTGCTCTAAATTTATTTAGGCTGTGCCTAGATGCTCGGATAGGCTTTAGCCATAAAACCCCGCACGCCCGCTCTCCGCAGGAGGGGTGGGCGGGCGGGAAGCCCGAACGAGAGGGCTTGCCCCGAAGTGAGGGCGAAAGAAAAGAATCACTAATAACTAACAACTAATAACTAACAACTAAAAAGAGTCCACAATTAAAACACGATTCGCCAAATTACGCCCAATAACGCCCCATTTCCCCTAAAAAACCCACTTTTTAATCAAATTTACCTACATTTTTCCCTTTTCCTTTTATTTACTTTACCCTAACTATTTGCTTTATTGATGAATCCGTGTTAATAGTGCGGTTGTAAATTTTAATATTGGGGAACTACCCCGATGGTAAGGCTATGTGGATATGACAGATTCTGTCCAGTCTGAACAAGATATAAACCCGCTGGACATTTGCGGTTTTGACGATTTTCCCTTGCTTCTGGGCGATATTATGCGGGGGGAACGGGCGACTCTGGGCAAAAGTTTGGAACAGGCGGCGGCAGAGATTAGAATCCGCGAACCCCTGCTACAAGCGATTGAAAGCTGCGATACAACCGCCTTTGCCAGCCCTAGTTTTATTTCGGGGAATGTGCGTTCTTACGCAACCTATCTTGGGCTTGATCCAGAGGCTTGCTTTGATAAATTCTGCCAAGAGAGCGGATTTGTCGGTGTTCATGCCGGGCTGGAAGGCAAGAAAAAGAAAAAACCCGCCACGCCCGCCACGGATAAAACCACCGGAATTTACCTGCATCCCACCGATGATATAGAGCCTCCGATTGCTCAGCAAAAGGGCGCGAATGCCCCCGCCAAAGGCGCGAATAGCAAGGCCGATGATGCTATGAACGGTATAATGAGCAGTGCAACCGCGACCCCCGACACCGCAACCACCACCACCGTGCATACCATCCCCACCAATGTCCCGCCAGCGCGTAGTATATCCCAGCAAACCCTTGTTTTCCAATCCAAAAGCGTTGATAACGGTCGTCTAGCCGTCTTTAACAATCAGATTTCGCCCTCTGGCGTTGCCTCCATTTTTGTCCTGCTGACATTGATAATCGCGCTTGGCTATGGCGGATGGGTTGTTCTGCAAGAAGTGCAAAGGGTGCAATTCACACCCCCCGAAGAAAACCCAACTGAAAACCCCACCGCACTGGCGCAAAGACAAGACACCATCAATTCCGCCGCCCCCACGGCTGGTCCAATCCACGCACCCGATACTAGCCTATCTAGCCTTATCACTCCGCAGGATTTGGACAGAATTTACCGCCCGAAAGCCTTGGAAATCCCAAAACTGGTTGCTCGCGATGGTCCTATTTCCCTGATAAACCCGAATAATAACGGTATTTTTGCGACGGAACGCCAAGCCCTCACCACTTTTGAAACCCCGCCTCAACCGCAAGTCATCATACCGCCCCCGCCTTTGCTGGATGTCGTGGCGTTGTACCCCGCGTGGATACGGGTTACCCAAGCAACGGGCGAAGTCCTGTTTGAACGGCTATTAAAAGCGGGCGAACGTTACCGTGTGCCGATTGATGCGGTTGCACCGACCTTGCATGCGGGTAATGCGGGTGCGGTTTATTTGATGCTTGGCGATCAAGTCTTTGGCCCCATTGGCAAACAGGGGACTGTCGTGAATAAGGTGTCGCTTACGACCGCCTCTGTGCCAGAGGTTTATCAGCCGACCACCAGCGTTGCCATTACTAATTTAGTGGAAAACAACCTGCTACCCCCCGTCAATCAAACAAAGGATGAATCAACCTTCGTTGATAATATCCTTGAATAACGCAAGCGATAGAATACACAATTTTATGTCTTTGCATGCCCTACGCCCTTGGCGACACATAGAAAGACGCAAATCGCGCCAGATTAAAGTGGGTGATGTTGCGGTTGGCGGTGATGCCCCGATTACCGTGCAAACTATGACGAATACGCTGACGCATGATGCCAAAGCGACCATCCGTCAAATCCAATCCTGCGCCGATGCGGGGGCGGATATTATTCGGGTCAGTTGCCCTGATACGGACTCCACCTCCGCCCTGCCAGAGATTGTTCGTGCCAGCCCCGTTCCTTTGGTTGCCGATATTCATTTCCACTATAAACGCGCGATAGAGGCAGCGAATGCGGGGGTTGCGGCGTTGCGCCTGAACCCCGGTAATATAGGCAGTACCGAGCGAATAAAAGAGGTAATAAAAGCCGCCAAAGACAACGGCTGTTCGATTCGTATTGGCGTGAATGCTGGGTCTTTGGAACGCGATTTGCTGGATAAATATGGCGAGCCATGTCCCGAAGCTCTGGTGGAATCCGCATTAAACCACATTCGCCTGCTGGAAGACAACGATTTTTTTGAATTCAAAGTGGCGGTGAAGGCTTCGGACGTTTTTCTGGCAACCGCCGCCTATCAGCAGTTGGCGGAGGCGACGGATGCTCCTCTGCATTTGGGAATAACAGAGGCAGGGGGCGCACACGCTGGCACGGTGAAATCCGCGATAGGGTTGGGCAGTTTGCTCTGGATGGGGATTGGCGATACCCTGCGCGTGTCGCTGTCCGCACCGCCCGAACAAGAGGTCAAAGCAGGGTTTGAAATCCTTAAATCGCTGGGTTTGCGCCATCGCGGGGTGACGATTATTTCGTGTCCGTCATGCGCGCGGCAAGGGTTTGATGTGATAAAAACCGTGGCGATATTGGAGCAACGATTGGCGCATATTCACGCGCCGATAACTCTGTCTATTATGGGGTGTGTCGTCAATGGGCCGGGCGAAGCCACCATGACTGACTTGGGTTTTACTGGCGGGGGTGCGGGCGCGGGGATGGTTTATATTAACGGCGCACAGTCGCACAAATTATCCAACGATAAGATGATTGATGAAATAGTGGCAAGGGTGGAGGAACGCGCCCAAGACCCTATTTTTACCCAGAATTTAATTAAAAAGGCACCCTCCGCATGAGCATTGAGCGCAAACTCCCTGAAGAAAAACTCCAACAAATCTGCGATAGGTTTGCGTTTTTGGAAACCGAAATGGCAACCGCCTCGGGGCGCGAGGAAATAGAAGCCCTTGGTCGCGAATACTCTTCCCTGCGTGATTTGGTCGCCCAGATTGATGTTTATCGCGCTCTGCAACGCGATTTGGCAGAGGCGGAAGACATGCTGGAAGATGACGAAATGCGCGTGTTTGCCCAAGAGGAAATCCAAACGATAAAAGAACAAATCCCCCAGTTGCAAAAGGATTTACAACTGGCGTTATTGCCAAAGGATGAGGCGGACGATCGCTCTGTTATTATGGAGCTTCGGGCAGGAACGGGTGGCGATGAGGCGGCGTTATTTGTCGCCGATTTACTGCGGATGTATCAACGTTACGCCGATATTCGGGGCTATAAATTTGAAGTGGTGGAGGAATCGCCGACCGAGCTTGGCGGCTACAAAGAACTCACCGCTCATATCATCGGCGACGGTGCGTTCGCGCGGATGAAATTTGAATCGGGTGTGCATCGCGTGCAACGTGTGCCAAGTACCGAAAGCGGCGGGCGCGTGCATACTTCGGCGGCGACCGTGGCGATTATGCCAGAGGCGGAAACCGTGGATATAGAGATTGACCCCGCCGATATTCGCCTTGATACTATGCGTGCTTCTGGCGCGGGTGGGCAGCACGTGAATACCACCGATTCGGCGGTGCGAATCACCCATATTCCAACGGGTGTTGTGGTGACAAGTTCGGAAAAATCCCAGCACAGAAACCGTGAAATCGCTATGCAGGTGTTGCGGACTCGGCTGTATGATTTGAAACGGCAGGAGGCAGAGCAGGAGCGGTCTGCCAGTCGCAAAACTCAAGTGGGGTCGGGTGATAGGTCGGAGCGGATTCGTACCTATAACTTCCCCCAAGGGCGGATTAGCGACCATCGAATTAACCTGACTTTGTATAAGTTAGAGGCGATGTTGCAAGGGCAGTTAGATGAAATGATTGACGCGCTGATTTCGTTTGATCAAGCGGCGAAATTGGCGGATTTGGAAGTTTAGGGGGATGGCTGGTTCTGTGGCGGATTCTGTGGCGGATTTTGCGTTAAGTGCGGTTTTGCGGGCAGGGGCGGTGGAATTGGCGAGGGCTTGGGAGGGGGCTTGGGCTGATTCGGGCAAGAATTCGCCGAATAAATTCGCCGCGAATTCGCCCGATACAGCCCGAACGTCCCCCCAAAATACCGCCCAAGATGTGAAAATTTTGATGGCGCATAGTTTGGGGATTTCCCGCACGGCTCTGTCCGCCTTGCCCTTTGATTATCAGGTTCCCCCCGCGCAATACCGTGCGTTTCAAACCGCATTAAACCAGCGCAAGCGTTTCCAACCCATCGCCCAAATCATCGGTTGCCGTGAATTCTGGGGGCGTGATTTTAAGGTGACTGCCGATGTGCTTGACCCCCGCGCGGATAGCGAGGTTTTGATTGATTATGCCTTGCGAGCGTTTGCGGGGCGCGCCCCCGACCGAGTGCTGGATTTGGGTTTGGGAACGGGGTGTTTGTTGCTGACCTTGTTGTGTGAGTGGTCTTTGGCACGCGGGGTTGGTGTGGATATTTCCGCGCCCGCACTGGCTGTCGCACGGGCGAATGCCGAGGCTTTGGGGGTTTCAAGCCGTGCCGATTTGCGTTTGGGGGATTGGTTTTCTGCTATAAACCCGCCCATAGACCCGCCCATAGACTCGCAAGAAAAATTCGATATAATCCTATCCAACCCGCCCTATATTGCCGAATATGAACGTGCCGATTTGCCCCCCGATGTTGCAGAATGGGAGCCATCGGTTGCCTTATTCGGCGGGGCGGACGGACTGTCCGCCTATCGCATCATCGCCGCCCAAGCGGGCGATTATTTACGTTCGGGCGGGGTGCTATTGCTGGAAATCGGACACGAACAGGCGGGGGCAGTCGCGGATTTATTCGTGGAAAATTGGCAAACCCCCACAATCCACCAAGATTTGAACGGCAAAGACCGATTATTCGCCGTAACCCGCGTATAATTGGCGTATAATCGGCATTTTCCATCGTTTTTCCACGATTCCCGGCAATTTACCCTTGCACTTGCATAAAATTTAACGGCTAATACTCCGTATCAAGCAAAATAAATTGCTTGATATAACAAAACTTATCATTAGGAGAGACTTACAAAATGGATATGAAAAACACAAAAGCCAACAAAACAAAGGCTAAGAAAATAACAAAACAGGACTTAAAACCCGTTTGCGTGGATGGCTCAAACGCCGCGCAAGGGGTATCAAGGCGGTCGTTCTTTATGGCGGCTGGGGCAGTCGGGGTTGGCGGAGCGGCGACTTTGCTGTCTTCCACAAAAGCCCCCGCGCAATCCACCGATTGGACGCAACCTGGCAATAATAACCACGTTATTGAGCTGCAAAACGCGAAATCCTTCGCGACAGGCGGTATTGCCATTGAATACTATGGTCATTGCGCGTTCAAAATCACTTCGCCCAGCGGTGCTACGATTATGTTTGACCCTTGGCGTGATGATCCATCGGGCGCGTGGGGGCTGTGGTTTAAATCCAAATTTGCCGAGACTCCGGTGGATATAACCATGTCTACCCACACGCATTTTGACCATGATGCGATTGATCGCCCCATATCTACTATGGTTTTAGACCGTATGGTTGGGACATTTGAATTTGCCGATTTGAAAATCACCGGCTTTGCCGATAAACACGCTTGTGTCGCCCCAGGGTGGTATAATTGGACAAACGCGCTGGCGGAATTTGGCGTGGATGCATGCCCGCCGAATAATGTCGGACACATGGATATGGTTGTTTATGTTGTGGAAACGGGCGGGATTCGCACGTTAATTTGGGGTGATAATCGCCCCGACCCAGGTGCTGGATTTTGGGATGCGATTGGTAAAATCGATGTGCTGACCCTGCCCGTGGATGATTCGCAGCATATTCTGTCGCACGAACAAGGCAACGCGATTGTCGATAGATTAAAGCCAAGCGTCATCATTCCCACGCATTATTTGAACGAGACGACGACCTATACTCTGTCAACTTTGCAATCCGCGGATCAGTGGGTTAAAGGGCAGAAAAGCTTTAAAATGCTGGACAGTGCGCGGTTGGATTTGAACGCGGCAGAGGTGAAAGGGATGAAAAACGAATTCATGTATTTTGGGCATAATGCGCTGACTGCATAGGTTTTTGGTTTTGCGTCTGCTCGCGCGGGTTTCGGCGCGGGCAGATAATTTTGCGTTTTTATGGCGTAATCGCGTTTATTTACGCGTTTTTATCGTTTTTTTGCTATTTTTTTACGATTTACCCTTGCGGTCGCCCGTTATTTGGGGTAAAAGCGGGTATCAAAGCAATAATTATTAGGCTTTGGGTACGACACCCCGCGCTAAATTGCTTTCTACTACTCACATAGTATCGAAAAAATCTCGTACAGAAACGCACTTTACACGCATTTTTTACATAAACAGGAATATTTATGAGAACCTCTAATAGCAAGCCGCGCCAGCGCAATAAAAGCGGGAAACCGCGCCATAATAATAGTGGTGGAAATATCATCAATCGGGTGTTTGATTCGTCCGGGCCAGTGGGCAAGGTGCGGGGGACTCCGCGTCAGATTATTGATAAATATCAAGCACTTGCACAGGATGCAATGTTGGCGGGGGATCGCATCGCGCAGGAGAGCTTTTTGCAGTTTGCAGAGCATTATTTGCGGTTATTGGGTGAGGCTCAGCGTGAGGTGGAGGAACGTGCGAATAAGGCGGGGCAGGAGTCTGGTGCTGGTGTTGGTGCTGGGCAGAATGGCGCGGGCGATGAGGGGCAACCTCAGCCACAGGTGCAGTCGCAACCGCAGGTTCAGGCATCATCGCAGTCATCACCCCAACCGCCCCAACCACCGAGACCACAGGCATCCCGCCCGCAATCTAATAATAAAACCTCTGCCAATTTCCCTGCGTTTATCACGGCGGATAGCGATTTGGTGCCAACACCAGAAGATAACGATTAGTTATTAGTTATTAGTTATTAGTTATTAGTGATTAACGATTTTTTCTGTCACTTCTTGACTGGTCGGCATTGCGTAGCAATGACGAAGACCCGCAAGGGCTAAATAATGATGAATGATTGGTTATTAGAGGTTAAGAGCAGAGGTTTTTTGTTGCGCCCTCACTTCGTTCGGGCTTCCCGCCCGCCCACCCCTCTGCGAGGCTTGGGCGGACGGGTTTTTGTGGCTAAAGCCTGTCCTAACATCTAGGCACAGCCTAAATAAATTTAGAGCAAACCTATCACCACTTCCCAAGTATTCTTTGCAAATAATCCAATCTATCGTCTTGTTATTCCAGATAGTAAATTTATAGAAAACCTATCATCTTGAAACCAAAGGGCTTTTGGCATGCCTCCACGAATCTTTGTCTTATCGGGCAGGTTCAACTGCCCTTATGTGGGGGCTACGCACAAAAGACCCCGCCCTCGCATGGGGCTGGTCGGCACTCGCGTAAGCGATGACGAAAACCCGCAGGACTAAAAACTAATCACTACCCCCTAATCATTCACCCCTAAACTACGCGCCACCGCACAAAACCCTTCCAAATCAACAGTTTCCCCCCTTTGGCTCGGGTCTATCCCACACTCCACCAATATCCGTTCAATATCGCGATGCAGGGGCTTTAACGCACCGCGCAGCATCTTACGCCTCTGCTGAAACGCGTGGGCGGTAACCTTCTGCAAAACCAAAGAATCGGCGGCAAACCGCGGCGCATCCAACGCGGTAATATGCACCAGCGCAGAATCCACCTTTGGCGCGGGGGTAAAGGCTCGGGCGGGCAAATCCATCACCACCTGCACATCGCACCGCCATTGCGCCAGCAACGACAGGCGACCATAGCTTTTGTCACCCACGCCCGCGACCAGACGCGCCGCCACCTCTTTTTGAAACATCAGGGTCAAACTATCCCAAAACGGCGGCCAATCGGCGGTCAGCCAGCGCACCAGCAGAGCCGTGCCGATATTATACGGCAGGTTCGCCACGATTTTCACGGGGCGGTTTAACACGGGTTCCGCGTCAAAAGCCAGAGCGTCATCGGCTATAATATGAAGGCGATTATTGCTGATTTGCGCGATTTGATGCAGGGCGGGCAGGCATCGGGCATCGCGTTCCACAGCGACCACTCGCCGCGCCCCAGCCATCAGCAACGCACGGGTCAACCCGCCCGGCCCCGCGCCGATTTCCAGCACATCATGGTGGGTTAAATCGCCCGCTAGACGGGCTATTTTCTGGGTTATATTCAAATCCAGCAGGAAATTCTGCCCCAAGGATTTGCGGGTTTGCAACCCGTGTTCCGCAATAATTTCACGCAGAGGCGGTAGGTTCGCTATCTCATCCGTCATGGTGTTTTTCGCGGTTTCGCGCCATGGTTTGCAGCATTTTTAACGCCGCGATAAAACTGGACGCATCGGCGCGATAATCGGGGGCAATGTCAAAAGCCGTGCCATGGTCGGGGCTCGTCCGCAGGAACGGCAGGGTGAAAGTGATGTTAACGCCTTGTGCAAAATTAAGCGTTTTCAAGGGGATAAGGGCTTGGTCATGATACATGCAGACGACCGCGTCATAATTGGCACGGGCGGTTTGGTGAAACAAGCTATCGGCGGGGTGGGGACCAGTTAGATGGTAATTTTTGCCCGTCAATTCATCCATCACAGGACGCAAAAGCGTGATTTCCTCGTCCCCCATACGCCCGTTTTCGCCCGCGTGGGGGTTCAGCCCAGCGATGGCTATTCGCGGGTTGGGAATGGCGAAATCTTTGCGCAAAACCGCATCGGTCGCAATGATGGTTTGCTTAATCAAATCGGCGGTCAGGTGCGTGGCAACATCCCGCAGGGCAATGTGCGTCGTCACTGGCACAACCCGCAATTCGGGCGCGGCCAGCATCATAAAAGTCCGCTCCACCCCGCCCAGATGCGCCAGAAATTCGGTATGCCCAGCAAAGGGGAAACCCGCGTTTTGCATCAATTCCTTATGGATTGGCAGGGTGCAAATCCCCGCGCAAATGTCGTCTTCACACAGGGCAACCCCGCGTTCAATCGCGCGACCGATGGCGGGCGCGTTTTGCGGGTTGCCTTGCCCCAAAACAGGGCGGGCGGGCATCGCGTGGTGTAGCACGGGCAGACCTTTTGCAGAGGCATCGGCGGTGTCATCAGGGTGGTTGATCGGCGCGATAGTCAGGTTCAAATGCCGCGCCTGTTCGGATAAAAAATCAACATCGCCAAGGATAAAAAAGGGCAGGCTGGATTTGAGCGTATGGTGCGCTTTCAGGGCGATTTCACCGCTGATACCGCCTGGCTCTCCACAGCTGACAACAATTGGGCGCATTGGTTGGGTCACCTTTTATTTATAGACAATATGCGCATTCGCCCGCAATTCCTGCAAATACCCATCGCCGATTTCATCAATCCTCCGCCCGAACATCACATCGCGCAAACGGTTAAGATCCTCATCGGGCAAAACGCTGGCACGCGAGCATAACATCACCACATCAAACCCATCATCTCGCGCCAAAACCCGTGCTTCATTCGGGTCAAGCCCCGCCAAAGCATCGCCGATATCGCCCGCCAATTCATCCTCCTTCGCCGTGTTAGCCTGATACGAAACCCTGCGTTTATCGGCGTTTGCCCGTAAATCCGAACACCTATCGGATTGCGCCAAAACCGCCTCTGCCTCGCCCCCGTTATCAAACCGAACCACCCCGTATAGCACCGAATCCGACACTTTACCCAAGGTCTGCTCGCGCCTTGAATGCAGGCGGTATAACGCGGTTGCTCCGTCCAGTTCAATCGGCGGGCTGGTCTGTCCGACCTCAAGTCGCATCACCTCTAACATAGCCTCTGGCGGCATACTGGCAACGGGAATCGCTGGCATACGCCCGCTGTTGGCGGCCGAAGGGCTGGCCGATAATCGCCTTGCGGCACTGGCAAAGGCCGCCTCCGAATCCAGAGTCCGCCGTAATTCCGCCACGGTTGCCTGAGCCTGTATTTGTCCGTCACGTTCGTGGGGAATGACGATTTCCGACATCTCCACCAAAATTTGCTTTTGGCTTCTGGAATTAAGCGCGGTTTCCACCTCGCTATCGCTGATTTGGGCGTAGGCACCGAAACGCAAGCCCAGCACTTGCTGCCATAAAACCCCGCTTTGGATAAAGGCACGGAAGCTGGATTCATCCACGCCTCCATCGCGTAAATACTCCACCAATTGGGGCAGGGATAGCGTGCCACGGGCGGCGAAATCGAGCATGCCCGCATCCACATCAGCCTCACCCACGACAATCCCCAAAACCCCCGCCGCATAGTCATACAGACGTTCGTTAATCAAATCTTT
Organism: uncultured Amylibacter sp.; assembly: GCA_959347425.1. Next base: position 2,019,239 of record OY365741.1, read on the forward strand.
CTGGGCGGTTTCACGTGCCACGGTATCGGGGGTAGGGGTTAAAAGCCGCAACATCTGGGCGCGTTGGGCGATTTCATATTCGGTTATCGCGCCGTCGTTGACTATGACAACCGCGCGAAACGGGTTGCCTGTTTGCACCTGTTTTTGCACCTGCTCTTGCGCAAACGCGGACGCAACCGCAAACACGGACACCAGCAAAGCCATCAAAACAATTTTCATATAAGCCATATTTTATCCATCATTATAGGTTTCCAGCGCAACCCGCGCACATTTTTTGCTAAAGGCGGCGTTAATTTTCCCCGCGCCAAACCCGACCAGAGATATCTTAAAACCATACTCGCGTGTTAGCCTATTTTGCCCCGTATCCGCAAGGGAAAAAGTGAAAGAAAACCGCGCACATTCGTTGCGAAACTGGATTCCTGCGGTTGCGCGTACCAATTCGCGAGCTTCTAGGTTCTGGCGAATGCCCGCATTCACCCCCCAATACTGGGTTACATCGTAATAGCCCGTGGCACGGACTTCGTGCTGAGCTTGGTCGCTATTCGGGATTGCATCCTCTGACAAACGCACATAAGTCGTGGTAAGATTAACCCGTTGCCACCGCAAACGCACATTCGTTTCGGTCTTTGAAAAATCAAAATCACGGTCAAATAACAACTGGTTCGTGATAAAAAACCGATTTTGATAGCTAAACGCCAAACCACTGATATAATCGGATAATTGCCCACCCCGCGCGGTGAAAAACGCATCGGGGAATTGTCCAAGGTCTTGCAGTCGGTAAATCCGCCCAAGTGTGGCGTTCCACTGCCAACCCTCGGGGCGATAGCGTGCATACCGCACGCCAAAATTCACGCGATTGCCACGTTCGGTACGGTCAAACCCATCAAATCTATCGGTGGAAAACAGGGAATCGTCTTCCAATTCGGCTTGGGTAGAATCCTCTACGGGCGTGTTCGGGTCGCGATAGGGGGCGGATACAAATTGCACGATAGGTTCAACCGAATGAGTCACGGTTTTATGCTCCCCCGTTTTGCGCAATCGCTTGCGCACAAAGGGATAACGCAGGGTCAAAGCCCCCAAAGGCACGACCGAATAGGCGTTATCAAAATCGTTGGCATCGCTGTAATCCGTGCTATAAGCGAAATAATTCGCGTTGATCTGCCCGTCCAATTCCGCCACAAACCCGCCCCGCGTTTTCCAATCGTTGTGCCAATAAACCTCTGCCCCCGACAGGGTCACCCGCCTGCTGTTTTCACGCAACAACGTGGCACTGTGGAGTTTATATTGCACACGCCCAGTGGCTATCGCAGGGGCTATAACTTTATGATAATAAACCTCTGGAAACACCAGTGGGATTTGTTCTGTTTCGGGAATGTCGCGGAGGCTCTGGATGGACGAAATCCGATAAAACACATAGGCACGGTTGCGGCTGCGTTGCAGGGTGAGGGAATTGTCCAGTCGGTCCTCTGTCCCATAGCCAAAATCGCGTTTGAAGCGGTTTTCATTGGTCACATGGATGTTAATATTAAGGAAATAATCATCGGGCAGGGCGAATTCGGCACTCGCGCGGATATAATTACGCCATGGTTTATCGCTGAGCGTGTCATTCACCGCCAACGCACCCTCAATAACCGTTTGCCCGTTGCTGTAATTCTGGCGGTACTGCCCCGCGATAACAAAATTCGTTCCGTCCTTATTCGTCGTCAACTTCGGGGTCAAGGTGACATCGGAATGATTGCCGCTGACTATGTAATACGGGGCTTCCACCCCCGTGCCAATGGTGTTTGATTGAATCAGGGTTGGCACCAAAACGCCTGTTGCACGATTGACCGTAGGGTCGGGGGTTTGCAACCTTGGCATATAAAAAACAGGCACGCCAAGGATGGATAAAATAGGGTCTTTGAACAGCAACTTGCGCCGTTCTTCATCGTGGATGAGCTGGCTGGAACGGATAGCCCAAAACGGCACGCTGTCCTCCGTGCAAACATAACAGGCGGAGGCTATGTTTTTATCCAGCACTTTATAGCGTCCATTGCGTCGCACCAATTGATGGGTAATCAGTTGGAAATTATTATCCAGCAGGATTTCGGCGTTGGTGAATAGCCCCGATAAGGTTTCGCGATTATAGCGTCCGTTTTCGCCTTTTATCAGGGTGTTATCGGCGGTGATGACTTCAAAACTGGTGGGCAGGATGAGCTCTTGCGTTTGTGAATTGAAAATAATGTGGTCGGTGTAGAGGCTTTCATTTTCAAATTGAACGATGACATTGCCTTTGGCGGTAAGGGTTTGTGCGTCCTCATCATAATCAATTTGGTCGGCGAAAATGCCGAAACGGTCTGCGTTTTGGGCGGATTGTTGGGCGTGGCTCTGCGTGGCAAAAAGCACCACAAAAAGCACCGCAAAAACTACCACAAGCCCTGCCACAAGAAGCCCGATAAAAAGCCCCAGCACCCAAATAAACCCAAATGTTTTCATCCCACGCATCGCTTACCCATCTTCATAATGCAGCAGCAACGCCAGTGTTAAAAAGCACCCGCTTAACGCAGGAAACCAAGTTGCTATAATCACCGGAACTTGCTCTGATTCGCCCAAAGTTATGGCAAAATTCTGCATAAAATAAAAGGCAAAACCCGCCCCCACAGCATAAAGCACCGCCAAACGAACATTGCCAATTCGCGGGTCTTTCAGTGTGAAAACCGCCCCGATAAGAAACATAGCCAGAAACAAAAACGGTCTTGATAACAACGAATGCAACTGCATTTCATAGGGCAGGGAGGATAACCCCGCCGCGCTGGTCTGGCGGATATAACTGGGCAAATCCAGCACAGATACGCTGGGCGGGGCGGGCAATCCGTCCAGAATTTGCTCGGGGCTGATGGTGACTTGGAACCGTTTGGTTGGCAAGGATTCCGCACCGACTTCGGGTGTGAAAATCTGTAAATCCCACTGGGTGACATTTTGCAAAATTAACTGGTCTTCGCGTAAAAACCCATAGTGGGCAAAGTATCGTTCCTTGGCAACGCCCTGCGTATTATACTCAACGACGCTGACATCGCGCAGGACTCGTCCGCCCTGTTCGGCTGAATGGGCGTGGGCGATTATGTAGCTATCGTCCGATTTCTGCCGTATCCAAAAGCCAGTATCGCTGACCGAAACAGTATTGCCCGTGGTCTCGGGTTTGTAGATTTTGCTATATTCCACCATGCTGTGCGCCAAGGGTTCAAAGATTAAAGAGCTTACTGCCCCAACGATAAACGCGGATAACCCCGCCCCCACAAGGAATCTTAACGCGGACAATCCGCCAGTGCGGGCGATAACGAACTCCCGCGCTCTTGCCAGCCCGATGCTGAACGATAAGGCGGACAGCATGATAATCAATGATAACGCTTGAATCATAATAGAGGGGGTTTTTAACGCGGATATTTTGGCAACCGTGGTAAAGCTATACCCCGTGCGTTGCGACCGCGACACGTTTTCTAGGAAATCAATCAAATAAACAAGGGCAAAGACTATGATAAAAACGCGGGCAAAGGCGATTAGAAATCGGCGGGTGAAGTATAAAATTAACATGTCACGCCCGCGCTCGTTCTGTTTGGCGTGCCGCCCGCGCTCGCCGCAGGGTTTTTATATCATTACTACCCAAGGCCAAAACACCCCCCAATATAATCAGCAAAACAACGATAGGAATATAGGCAACGGCCGCATGGGCGTTGTCTTTCAAAATCTGGGTTTGGCAAAAGGCTCGGAAGAAATCAATCGACAGAGTCATAACACTAGCGACAATAATCCGCAGAATAATACTGCCTCTGGTAAAGCCGCCAACCAGCAGGGTTGCCATCCCGATAATAGGTATCAGCAACGCCAGCAGGGGTTTCACAAAGCGGTCATGAAAATACGCTCGGTCATAGGCGGTGGCGGTAATATCATCGGTTTGCGCGGGCGTGAAAAGATAGCTGTAAGTGGTGAAATCGCGCACGGAATTAATGCGGGCAGGGATGTTTGTGGCGAACTGCGCCAAATCATAGGAAAGCGTGTCAAAGGTAACCGTATTCAGGGTAATGGTTTCATAATCCAATTCTTGAATCGTGCCGTTGAATAAAAGCAGTTTCGCGGTGTCATCCTGCGTGATAATCTTGCCACTTTGGGCAAAATGCGTCAGGGTTCGGGTGGGGGAGAGTTGCTCTGCAATCATAATATCGGTGAGGTCGCCATTGCTATCCTTCGCGCCGAAATAAAAGGTGGAACGATTATCGCGGGTGATAAATTCACCGACTTTAATGATTTGGGTGACGTATTCTTGGGCAATTTCTATCTGGCGGTCTTGGTATTTTTTATACGATACGGGTAGGGCGAAATGCCCTAATAATGAGACTAGGATAAAGCAAATAATCCCGAAATAGGCGAAGGGCACGGCAAGGCGGAGCACGCTACGCCCGCTGGCCATCATCACCGTTAGCTCTGATTCGCCCAGCAAGCGATTGGTGACAAAGGCAGAGGCGGCAAAGGCCGATATAGGCAGGGCGAGGTCAATGGCTTGCGGCAGCAGATAGGCGCAGAGTTCCAGAAATATAACGGCAGGTTGGCGGTTTTTGGCGATGAAATCTAGGATGGATAAAGAGCGATTGAACCACAATATCCCCGCGAAGACGAGCAGGAAAAAGATGAAGGGAAAGAAAAGCTGTTTCAAGATGTATCGGTCAAGATAGGGCAAGGGCGGACTCTTTATTCAGGGGTTGGGGTTTATTGGGTTATAGCGGTTTTTTTGGGGAATGCAAATTTAGTTATTAGTTGTTAGTTATTAGTTATTAGTGGGATTAGCCCTTGCGGGTCTTCGTCATCGCTTGCGCGAATGCCGACCAGCTCCATGCGATGGCGTGGTCTTTTGCGCGTAGTCTCTTACACGCTTTGGCGTGTAAGCAGACGTGGTGCAAAAGCCCTATGTACAAGACGATGGTTATTTCTTAAATTTATTTAGACACTATACAAGACGCTGAGCCAAACCCCAGCCAAAAAATAGCCCGTCCAGCTCTCCGCAGGAGGGGTGGGCGGGCGGGCGACCGAACGAAGTGGCTTGCCACGAAGTGAGGGCGCAACAAAAAACCTCCGCTCTTAACTTCTAATAACCAACTCCTAATCTCTAACAACCAATCACTAATAACTAACAACTAATAACTAACAACTATTTACAATCCCCCCACACCCTGCTAAACACCGCCCTGAACTGAACCATCAAACAGGAGCAAACCATGAACAAAATCACCCCCATCACCCCGAAATTCACCGCGCTAGATTTGCCGTCCATCGCCACCCGCACGGGTAACATAGCCCTTATCATCCCCAAAACAGGGACTCTGGATTTTGCCGCAAGGCGGGTGAATCGCCTATGTCGTGGGGCTTTGGCGCGGTTTGTCGACTCTGCCGATTTCACCGATATGGAAAACGGAGACTGTTATCCTCTGACCTTCCCCGCCAATTTATCCGCCAGCCAAATCATCATTGTAAAGCTGGAAAACAACGCCAACGCCAAAACCCTGCGCCGAGCGGGCGCGGAAATCGCTAAATTCGGCAAAACCGATGATTTCCACATTTACGCCAAGAAATCCTGCCAAGGGGCGGAATTAGTCTTCGGGCTCTGCCTGCGTTTGTACGATTTTAACATCTACAAAACGCCAAAGGACGCGAAGAAACCGAATTGTTTCGGCGCGGTTGCCTATCATAGCGAAGGCTCGCCCGCACAGAAAACCGCCTATACCGCGCTTGCGCCCTTGGCGGAGGGTGTGTTTTTCACCCGCAATCTGGTTAATGAACCCGCCAATATTTTGGGGACGGAAGAATTCGCCAAACGCTTGCTGGAATTGGAAAAAATAGGCGTTAAGGTCGAAGTCCTAGAAGAAAAAGCCCTTGAAAAATTGGGCATGCGGTCGTTGCTGGCAGTTGGGCAAGGCTCGCCCAGTCCGTCAAAAGTCGTCATTATGCAGTGGCAGGGCGGTGCCAAAAAAGCTCCGCCTTTCGCGCTGGTCGGCAAGGGCGTAGTCTTTGACACAGGCGGGATTTCCATAAAACCCGCGAACGGCATGGAAGAGATGACAATGGACATGGGCGGGGCTGGCGTGGTTGCTGGCGTGATGAAAACGCTGGCTTTGCGTAAGGCGCGTGCTAATGTAGTCGGGCTGGTCGGGCTGGTAGAAAACATGCCCGATGGCTTGGCTTACCGCCCGGGCGATATCGTGCGTTCCATGAAGGGCGATACGATTGAGGTAATAAACACCGATGCAGAGGGGCGCATGGTGCTGGCGGATGTTTTGTGGTACGCGCAGAAGACTTTTGCCCCGTCTGGGATGATTGATTTGGCGACTTTGACGGGGGCGATTCTGGTCGGCTTGGGGCATGATTATGCTGGTGCTTTTGCCAATGATGATGCCCTGTGCGATGCGTTCCTGCGGGCGGCGGGCGCGGAATCAGAGGGTGCGTGGCGGTTGCCCATGGGCGCGTGCTATGATAAAATGATAAACAGCCACATTGCCGATATGAAAAATGTAGGGCGGCGGGTCGCGGGTTCCATCACCGCCGCGCAGTTTTTGATGCGGTTTGTGGAAAAGGATATGCCGTGGATTCATCTGGATATCGCGGGGGTTGCGCGGACGGATTATGCGACGGATTTCGCGCCCAAAGGGGCGACTGGCTGGGGTGTTCTGGCGTTAAATCGCTTGATAGCCGATGGATATGAAAAATAGGCGCGTATGGGTGAGGTTTATTTTTATCATCTGACTCGCACGCCGTTGGCGGCGACTCTGCCCGTTATTGTGGGGAAATCTTTGGATAAAGGCTGGCGGGTTTTGCTGGCAAGCAGTGATGCCGCGCGGTTGGCTGTGCTGGATGAAATGCTGTGGCGTGATGGGTTTATACCGCACGGGATATCGGGGGGTGTTGCGGATGCGGATCAGCCTGTTTTATTGACGATTGATGGAGTTTCTGTGAATGCGAATAAGGCGGATATCTTGGTTTTGGTGGACGGAGTGGCGTTGGATATTGCTTTGGTTTCTAATTTTAAACGGGTGTGTTTGTTGTTTAATGGCGATGATGCGGGGGCCTTGGGGCAGGCACGGGCCGACTGGAAGACTCTGGTTGCAGAGGGCATGACCGCACGATATTATGCCCAAGAGGCGCGGGGGTGGGTCGCTAAATAGTTGTTAGTTATTAGTTGTTAGTTGTTAGTGGGGTTTGCAGTGAGTTTTTTCCTAAAATAATTAACACCTATTTATTCATTAATTATTCACTAATTCATCATTAATTTATCATTAATTATTAATAACCAATAAATAATCACTGATAACTAATCGTTAATAACTAATAACTAATAACTAATAACTAACAACTATCTAACGTACCAGTGTCAATAAATCGCCTTTGATGTTGATTTCCCCGAACCTCGCCAAATAATCCATCCCCAACAAGGACACGCCCAAATCGCCTTCATTGACGGAGGCACGGACTTCCGTATCCTTTATTCCGCCCAATTCCACCGTCCGCAAAACCACCCGAGCCGACCGCACAACCCCATTCGCAGTATAGCTCCGCCCGTTAAAAACCAGCGATTCCATATCAATCCCGACGGCCCGCGCGGCCGCTTTATTCAGCACCAGAGCCGTTGCCCCCGTGTCAATTAAAAAATGAACCGCCTCGCCATTTATGATGACTCGGGCGTGGAAATGCCCGTCCCTCGCCTTTTGAAACGTGACGGATTGGCCGTTTTCATCCAGCGCGATTTTGGGGTAGTAAAACGGCGCGAGCTGCTCGCGCAGGGTATCTTTAAAGCCGTAGGCGATGATTAACCCAAGGAACAAAAGCAGCCAAATCCCCGCCTGTTGCGCGGTTTTGTTCCAATTGACTTTGCGCCCGTAGAACAGCGAGCCACCGATGAAAAACAGCAAAATCAGCATATAAATAAGGTTGGCCGTTTGATTGCCGCTCATGGGGGTCGTCCGTTTGGGTTGTCGGGTTGTCGGGGTTTGTGTGGGGTTTTTAGCCGATATCGCGGGGAATTGCTAGTTTTTTTATCGCAGCCGCGCGGGGGAGGTTGCGTTTGGTCGGATAATCGGGTAATGAGGGGCAAAACATAAGGACAGGTGGCCGAGTGGTCGAAGGCGCACGCTTGGAAAGCGTGTAGGCAGGAGACTGTCTCCAGGGTTCGAATCCCTGTCTGTCCGCCAAGTTTTTTTAGGGTTAGTTATTCCAAACGATCCCGTACGGCTTTATACAGATCCCGTAGTTCGCCATCCCCCATATCCAATATAGGTTCGTACATAAACGAATTTAGGTGTATGTTTTCTGGGGTAATCAAATTTACTCTTTTTAATATTTCAATGTTCTTTTTTTCATTGTTATATTCTGTTTCATATTTACAAATCAGTTCATAGTATTGGTTCGATTCAATATTTGATAAAAACTCTGTATTGGTTATTTCTGAAATCATAAATTTTTCTGCCTGTAAGCGAATCGCGATTGATAAAACAATTTTATTTTCTAGATTTACCCCCTCGTCAGCTTGCAAGCAATCATCTGCAACAGAATAAATTAAGTCTATAATTTTTTTGTTCTTGGAAAATTCTGGAAAAACAATATCGGGGATACATTTTTTGAAAGCCGTTTTAATAGTATTAATGTCTATATTTTCAGAACCTTTTTTATAATGCAATACAGAGGTCAATAACAAATAATCCGCGTCTTTCTTGCCGTGAGTGTATTCAATTAAATTTCTAATAAACGGTATTGAGGCAATCAATTTTTTATGGTTATTAAGCTTTTTTTTCCAATCATTAATAAATGGATTTTTTATGCCCTCCATTTGTACCAAAGAAATATTATCATCATTTTTTATAGCTGTTAAACATTGGTTATATTTAGTAATGCCACGGCTTTCAATCGTTCTAAAAAAATCAAAATTATGTGTTAAGATTATCATATAAAACTTTTTATTTTCAGATATGTAATTTAAATATTCAATAATTGCATATTTATTTTTGTAGTCAAAGGAGTCTGCTATGTCGTCTAAAATAAAAAGAGTTTCGCTATCCTCGTTCGTTCGTGCCTCTATTTCAAAAATTACATTTAGAATATAGAGTGCGCGTTGTTCGCCCATACTTAGTATTTGAAGCAAGTCTTCTTTATTGGCAAAATTTCGTTCTTCCTCTTTATCTTTAAATATAAATTCAATTGTTTCAACAGCACCTTTTAAAATAACATCTTCTTTGTTCGTAATCTTTAAATCAAATGGCAAATGTGAAAACCGTGAGTTAAATATTCTTATTATATCTTCCCAGTTAGCATCTTGTTTTGCTTGAGTAACTAATTTCTGAATATCATCCCGACCGTCTTTGTATATTTGAAATAATCCTAAAAATAATTCTTTTTGATCAACAAAATATGAGAGCCAAAGTTCTTTGCGAAATTCATCCAAATTGTTAATTTGGGGAAGAATTTCTTGGTTATCCAATAAATAGTCACGAAATTCTTTTAACTCTTTAGTGGCTAGCTTGTCGCTGATTTCATTAAATTTCTCTAGCAATATTTCGTCACTAAATATTTTTTCTTTTTCTTCTTTTAGAATTTTACTTAGATTCTCATCAGAATCGTATTTGTTGTCTTTTTCACCATCAAACAAATTTACAGAATGCCGCCCTTTAAAAAAGTTGTTAGAAAAAAGTTGTTTTTGCACCTCTTCAGCATGATGAAATTTAAAGTCTTTCCCTAAATACGGTGATTTATCAATTAGTTCGTCATATTGCTTAATATACGCTTCAAGGCTTTGCTTAAAATCGCTGGTTTTTAAAAAATCTTGCACTTTATCACTAAAAATAATTTTATATTGTATTTCATGAAAAGGCAGTTTAGGGCTTTCCTTAATTTTCTCTGCAAGTTTGACAATTACATCATAGAAAGAATCTTCAAAAATCTTCTCAATAGTGCCTTCAATAAGATTTTCTGCTCTACCAGTAAGACCTGATAATTGTTTAAGTTTTTTTACAAAAGCCACTCTGGTTTTATCAATATCTTTGTGTATAGTGTTATATTGTTCTTGCAGGTCTTTGTTGGCTAAAAGAGTCGCTATTTTTTCTGACTTATAGTCGGCATTATATGGTTCAATTACAAAAATATCTTTTGGATTAATAGGTTGTTCATCAATAAGGACTTCATAAACAGTTTTTCTATGGGGGAACGCCAAGTCTGATGGTTCGTCACCTTGTGATATGTTACTCATTGTTTTTGCAAAAGAGGTTTTCATTACACCATTAGGAGCATATATGGTAAAAGTTTTATTTCGGAAATTGAACTCGTGGTTTAGTTTTTTGATGCCGTAGCAATTCTCAAGATTTATTTTTATTCTTTGCATGACTTACTCCTTAAAACCGCGCATCATTCAACGCCCAATAGGCGGGGGTGTCTTTTAGGGTTTCATTTTCTTTTGCGTAGTCAAAAGGAACTTTGTCGTCTTTAGTCTTTGCTTTAGCATCCGCACCTGCTTTTAATAAAACTAGGATTACTTCGGGATTTTTATTATTTAGTGCTGCCCAATGAAGCGGAGTATTTCCGTTATTATTTGGCGTATTCACGTCCAATCCAGCATCTATCAATAATATAACCACTTTGGAGTTCGTATTATATGCCGCCGCCTCATGAAGTAGTGTATTACCGAAAGCATTTCCATACTTATTCACATTTGCCCCAGCATTCAATAGAGTTGTAATTATTTCAAGTTTCGTATTTCTTGAAGTTGCTATGGAAAACGCTGTTTCTCCATATTGAGTCTGTGCTTCTATATCTGCCCCTGCATCTAACAGAGTCGTAATTATTTCAGGGTTTTTATTTTTTGATGCCACCCAATGAAGCGGGGTGTAGCCCTCTTCATCGCGTGCGTTCACATTTGCTCCTGCGTTTATCAATATTTTTATTGCTTCGGAGTTTTTATTGGTGGATGCTAGTTTATGAAGTGGTGTCCATCCGTCTTTACTGCGCACATTTACATCCGCACCGCTATCTATACAGGCTTGAAACTGTTCGGGGGTTGTATCTGCCCAATAATTGGCGGGTTTATCTGCCCATTCGCAACCTTGGGCGGTTGCGGGCAGGGCGGTTAGGCAGGTTAAAACTATCACGGCTAGGGTCGTGCGAACCATATTCACTATTTTATTTTGCATGTCCCTTATCCTCGTTTAATTAGTAACAGAATTATAAATACGCCAAAGCCTATGTGTTGTCAATTCCACTAATCGTTAATCGTTAATCACTAATCGTTATCACCGCCCAATACTCCCCTCCCACGTATCGGCACATTCCACACCCGCGGCGCTACACCGCGCTAACCATCCGCTCATAACATCATCGCGGGACACACGCGAGGCTTCTGCCTTATCCGCCGCACTCACCGAAACCAACGACATATTAACCGCCTCACCAGAACACCCAGAACCGCCCGTGACACAGGCCAGCCCCAAAGCTTCACCAGCTATGTAATCCGTCCAAACCCGCGATTCCCACGCGCGCACCGCGTCCGTCATCGCATTGCGCACCCCAGATTCTAACCCATTCCACGTGGATAAATTGGCAAATAACCCCGATAACGACATATTCAAAGGCAACGCATAAACATAATCAAACTCGCTCGCCCAATCGGCATCATAGGCCGCCACCGCCGAAGTCACCGCGCAATCCGCCTGCCCAGCCCGAACCGCAGGCAGAACCTTATCAAACGACAACGTTACATTCACCGCCCCGACTCCCGCCAGAAAATCCGCGTGAGTCGCACTGGAAGACCGCACCCTCCGCCCGCGTAAATCCGCTAACCCGTCCATTTCATCCTTACAAAACACGAATTGCGGCCCGAAAGAATAATGCGCCAGCATGATTAAATCCTGCTTTGCTAACTCTGCATTCACCACGGCGCGATAGGCATCGGCATTGGCGCGCGCGTCCGTTAAATCGGTGGATACGCCCGCAAGGTCTATCCCTTCAATAATGGGGAAAGCCGCGCTGATATAGCCGACCACGGCATAGCCGAAATCAAAATCCCCGCTTTGCAGTAAATCCAGCACTTCATAGCCTTGGTATTTTGTCTGTGACACGGAGGTGATGTCGCCTTTGACCTTGTTATTCGTGAGCGCGGGCAGGGTAGTCGTCCAGAACGGCGCTTCGTATTCGCCGTGCAGAGTTATCGTGTCCCAAGTGCCAAGCACGCGGAATGGGTGCTCAATCGCGAGTGCGGGGGTTGCTATGGTCGCGATAATGGCGAGGGTTATTGGTTTGAACATGGGTGTCTCCTTTTTTTCATGTGGGGGGATTATAGCGGATGATTTTGCGGGTGGCAATATCCAAATCGGGCAAGTTGCCAATAATTTTTATTGTTTTTAAACCGATGAACCCGCCCTAGGTCGCGCCCTAGTTATTGGGATTATCCGCGACAAACCCGCCGTAGAAAATTGAGGTACTCGGCGCTTGGCTCGGATTTTCATCCACGAAAACCCCGACCAGTCCCACCTCCCCAATCAAACCGCGTGCTGTCGCGGTATTGCCTCCTTGGGTCACATTGCCAGTGATAACGCCAGTGTAGGTAAAATCAAGATTAAAAGTCGTGGTGATTTCAACACCCACGGTGAAAGTATCACTTGCGGTAATGGTTTTTGCGCCAAAATTAATCAAGAAAGGAATATTTTCTGTGGGTTGGTCAAGGGATCTATTGTAATAAGTGCCACGCCATGTTGCCGTTCCATGGGCTTGCGTCAAAGGCGCACCCAGATTCGTGGTGGGTAAAACAGCAACAAAGGCTTGGTCTCTCATCGTGTCGTTTCTACCCGAAAGATAGGTAACACCATGCATACCATTCTCCCCATCGCCATCAAGGGTGAGGTGTTTGTCTTCATTCAGGTTTGTCAAGCTCGTTGGAGACGTTGGAGAAATATCTCGCACCCCATCAGCAAGGTTTAAAAAGCTACCGACAGCAGCTGTGCCTGCGTTTGCTACCACTCTTGTCGCGGGTGGAGGGCTTGTGCCAAAACTAGCCAACCAAGCGGCATGGTTCGCAACGGGCGCGAACGCGGCGACAAACCCACCAGCGTAAGAAACCGCCACGCCGTTATCCATTGCGTTGCTATCGCTGTGAAACACGCCAACCGCGCCTTCCGACCCGATAAGCCCTGTCAAATTCCCCGTGATGCCATCGCGATCTACATTGCCGTTTATCACCCCGTCAGTGCTGCCAAAACTACCTGTAAAAGAATAGTCCGTGCCTGTGACTGTGGTATTTATATTTAGACCAGCAAAATCAACCATAAGTTCAAATGGCGTTGTCGTGGCGACTCCGCCTTCATAGGCTACGAAAGACCCAAGCCAAGTCCCCACGGGTTGTGCCTTCAAAGTCACCCCCAAACTGGTTGTGGATGAAAGCCCGACAAGATAATCATTCGTTGCGGTAACGTGATAAACAGAAAACCCATCGGCAGGGTCGCCGTCCAAACTGCTAAGATTAACATTAAAATTCTGCCCGACATGAGCCGCGTTAATCACATCATTCCTTATGGTTTGAACAAATTGGTTTAGGTTATCGCCCGACGGAGCTGCGGCAGGTGTTGCAGGTGGGCTACTAAAGGTCACCCAATCGCTATAGGACACATTGCCCTGAAACGGGTTGGCGACAAACCCGCCGACATAGCCAGTCGCTATGCCTGTCCCGCCTGTTATATTGTCCTTATTAGCACCCGTGCCAGAAACAAACACGCCAACCGCACCCTGTCTGCCAATCAACCCTGTTAGGATTCCCTTACGGGTAGCATCGCTATTCGTTGGCACAGTACGGTCGTCATCGGTAAATGCTCCAAAATTAACCGTGCCAGAGATGACTCCGTTCTCATCATAATCGCCTGTTAGAAGAAAGTGATTGTCACCCGATGGAACAAACGCCGCTATTGACCCCGCGACATCGCCCGCACCGCCAAAAGTAATCTCTAATTCAAATTCGGTTGCTTGGTCTAATTTGGTTGCATTAAATCTGCCCTTCCAAATCGCTGTGCCAGTTTCTTGGAAGCTGGGTGCGCCCAAATCTGTCTGCGAATCAAGCCCAGCGTAGTGATACTGTTGCCCCGAATCCTGAAAAATAAAGTAAGCCACACCATCGGTCGCATCCCCGCCTTTCAGTTCGCCAAGGTGCAAAGTCGTAGCAGTCTCCGAGTGTTCGTCTGGGAAAACCTCATCTAGTGCCGCGTCCAGAGCATCAGTCCCCGCGTTCAAAAATTCATTTCGGCGGGTTGTTGTGTTCGGCGTGGTGGGGGGGACGGTATTAAAACTGTCCTTCCAATCGTCATAATTCACCGTGCATCTACCTGTAAAGTTTGCCGATGTGCCACAATAAACCTCTCTAATGCTTACGATAGTATCAAGATTCTCACACCCCGTATTTGTCGTACTAAACGGATTCATCTGGCAAGCCGTAATAACCCCTGGGCGGTTTGCGCAACTGGGATGCTCAGGATCACCTGCTTCGCTGCCCAAACACGCGGGATCGCGGGCGGTATCATCGCCAAGATCATTGTCTAAACAATTTTGATTAAACAGATTTTCAGGCATATTACAAAAGGTCGTCCGTCCACCACCGCCAAGCCCGCCGTCTATACACCCTTGATTAAACCGATTCGCGGGTACTATCGCGCAAAAATCCGTCCGTATTTTATCTTCCAAACTATTACACCCAAGATGCTCAAACGGGTTCGCCACGCAAGCCGTGCGAATCCGCCCGTCGCAAGTGCTATGCCCCATCGGAGACGTTATACCGTACATTTCACAGGTGTCATCGCGGTCATCATCATCGCCAATATCACGCAATATACACTGCGCATTAAACCGATTCGTGGGTAATATCGCGCAAAACTTCGTCCGTATATTATCCTCCTTATCAGCATCCAGAGTATCGCACCCCAGATGCATAAACGGGTTCAGCACACACTCCCCCCGAATATCATTGCGCCCACCATCGCAACTGGCATGCCCGCCCGCGCCCACATTCGTGCCGTGCGTTTGACAGGCGATATCGCGTTCGCCATCACCGCCATAGGTATTATCAAGACAGGTCGCGTGGAAAATATCGGTAACCGAGCAATAAGTCATTCTTATATCGTTGATATTATCCAAATTCATACACTTTTCATGGGTGAATATATGCTGCTCCATCGCGCAAAAATCGTCCCGTATTTTATCATCCAGAGTATCGCACCCTTTATACTCAAACGGATTCGCAATGCAAGCCGTGCGAATCCGACCATCGCAAGTGGCATGCCCGCCCGCGCCCACATTCGTGCCGTACATTTGACAGGCGGTATCGCGGTCGCCATCATCGCCAATATCACGGGATATACACTGCGCATTAAACCGATTCGCGGGTAATATCGCGCAAAAATCCGTCCGTATTTTATCATCCAGAGTATCGCACCCGTCATACATAAACGGATTCGCCATGCAATCCGTGCGAATAAGGTCATCGCAACTGGCATGCCCGCCTGCCTCCACATTCGTGCCGTGCATTTGACAGGCGGTGTTTTTTTCATCCTCGCACATATCGGGCGAATCAAACGGGGTTTCGGTGCAATCAACGGCGGGGTCTTCGGCGGGCGTTGCGCCGCCTCCGCAAGCGGTTAATAATGCAAGCCCAGCAATGATAATGAGGGGGGCGGTTAGGGTTTTAATATAAGTCATAAGCGTGTCCTTTTTGTTTGATTGAATGTAATAATTTTACTATAAACAAAAGTTTGTGTGGATTGCAAGCCCTAAAAACGAGCACCTACCCCCCAAACAAATAAAATGGGGGGATTTTGGGTTAATCAATATCCAAATCGGGCAAGTTGGCGATGATTTTTAGTGATTAGTGATTAGTTATTAGGGGGCAAAAACCCAAGGTCAAAGACCATCGGGCGGAGTTTGTGGCTTAGGAGTTCATAGCTTTCATTAAAATCGGTAAATCTTACCCGCCCTGTATCCCAGCCTTTACCCTCTTCTTTCAGGGCATTGCGGATTTGATACCAGCCAACATCGGGACGACCCAATTTATATTGGTCACAAACTTTTTTACTGTACTGTTTGGAAAAATAAGTTTGCCACAATATACGCCCCTGTTCCATTACCAACTCGGCTTCGGCGGATAGTGTTTTACCTTTCAAATATTGCACCATAAAATTGGAGTCAAACTTATTATGTGCTTTGACTTGGTCTTCCTTAAACGGAATAAAATGATTGACAAGCGACCAATCCGTGCCATCCCATTCTAACTTATTTGCGCTGGCGGTAAGGTTTCTTCCACTAAACAGCATCCAGATGAGGCAATCATTTTTAAACTCTTCTGTAATTTCCCCTGTTGGGATTAAAAATTGGTCGCGGTCATTAATCCATGTATGTTTTATGACACGGCGGGCGGTAAAGGTCATGGCAGCCTTATCCAAATTATCGGGCGTGACATAAAAACCGTGACCATTACTAAAACAAGATGAATAAAGTGCTGTTAAGTTGCCAGCCTGTTGAAAATCATTACCCGCGCAAGACATATAAGCAATCGCCCCATCAGACCAATGTTTAAGATGAGCCTTTGATGTGGCAGGGGAAACTGCATTTTTTAGGGGAAGAGCGGGGGTCTTATTTGGGTCTGGGCGGTCAATCCATTCTGACAGCATTTTGTCATTGGGTAGATTGTAAAAATCTTTATGTCCTATGGGTTGCGCATGTTCATTTAATATTTCAGTGGAAATTTTATTAACGGTAAGGCTTTGATTGGTATTGTGATAGGTTTCCCAAATCAAAAACCCAATCGGAAAATTACCTCTTAATCCGTCAAAGGCTTTGCTATGGACAATAAACCCATCCAAATATTCGGCATTCCAGTGGTCGCGAAATTTTTCAAAACTGTGGGCATTGATATGTTTTAATTTGCTAAACATTGCAATAGTGGCAGTTGGCATTTCCTTGGCAATACGTACCAAAAATTGGACAAAAATCTCGTTACGGGATCTGCCAAGTTCCTGCATGGCGGTTTGGGCGAATCGGGTTTTGGCAACGCCTTCTTTATTGCTAGAATCACCATCTCTCGTTGTATTTGTCGCTTCGGCATAAGGGGGATTCATCAGCACCAGCATTTTTTTACCCGCCTTGATTGCGTCTTGCAAGTCCTTTGGGACTTTATTGGTGAGAGTATAATCTATTTCACCATCATCGGTAATATCTTCATTCAAATAATCATATTGAAACCGATTTGCCGCAACACAAGTGTTAATCGCAACCATTACGTCTACATCCTCTTGGTCTAATGTACTCATAAAGATATTGCGATGGTTGCTATGTTTGATTTCTAAATTTCCCACCCCACAACACATATCCCAAATGATATATTCTTCTTGCCAATCCTCGCCCAAGGTTTTGTCTAATGTATCGTATGCCTTATCCACAACATCTAATGGTGTGTAGTAAGCCCCTTTAAACATACGCTCATCAAGTGGAATAAGGCTATCGCGCCGTGCCAACAGATAATCGCGGTGTTTTTCATCGGGCGGGCGGGCGAAAATATCCCAAAATTTGTGATAGCTTTCTGTATCACCTAATTCATATGTTTTTTCGTGTATTTCTCCATCTTTCTCTTCGTAAAGAAGAAAGGCTGGCTCGTCATCTATGCGTATTAATTTCGCATTTAATTTGTGATGGGTGGCGATTTTACTATCGGTCATAACATCGGCAAAAAACAGCTGTACGTATTTGGTTTCAGCATCCTCAATTTTGCTCCCTATCATCTCCACCCATACATCAAATACCTGTTTTAAATTATTTGGTTCTATTTTTCTCTGGGGAAATTCATTGTTTTCTCTGACGTGTCTGACCGCGTATCTAAAATCATAACCTTGGGTTTTAATGTCATATCTTACAAAATGAACACCAATAAATTTTGAAACTTCCTCAACAATTTCTTGGCTAGGGTTGCTGGCTTTATTTCCCCATTCGATAGTGTCTCTTCTAAGAAAATCTAAAATATCAGAGGTTTTCATCAAAGCGGCTTTTTGCTGGTCAATAACCGCCAGCACCATCGGTAGCTTCTGTTTTCCCTCTTTATCCGCAAAATATACATAATGCAAAAGCTGGGTGAACATCTTATAGTACGAAACATCGCCGCCCATTTTTGCTTCAAACCAAACCTCGTCGGTTATGATATCAACTTTCCCTTTATTATATCTTGTTAAGCCAAGGTCTTTAATATAAATATCTTTAACATCTTCTTCGCTTTTGGCGCGTTTTAAGTGGTCATAAAGTTTCATTTTGGGGCTGTTCCTGTATTTACAGTTTTTTACTATATTTAAAAAGTAAATGAAAGGTTTATTTTTTAAATAGTTTTTTATCTATTATTTACACCTTGCCACAAAATAATGCAATCACTAATAACTAATCACTAATCACTAACCACTAAAACCCCCCCCAAACAAATAAAATTAACAAATCGTAAAAAAACGCTTGACTTTCCCCTAAACCCCCGCCATCCTTCACAAACTCAGTTATTAACAAAGGAGAAAAATAATGACTTACAAAAACCGAAACGGCGAACCATTACCCCCACGGGTAACCGACGCTATCCCCAGTGCCAAAAACGGCACGGATGTTAATCGGCGGGAATTCCTCGCCATAGCAACCGCGTTTGGCGCGACAGCGACCACCGCCTATTCCATGCTCGGCATGGCAAAGCCCGCCTTTGCCCAAGCCGCTCGCAAAATGGGTGGCACCTTTCGCATGCAGCTCAATTTGAACGCGTTGAAAGACCCGCGCACATTTGACTGGACAGAAATGGCCTATCAGGCAAGCTGGCTGGAAAACCTTATCAAATACAACAATGACGGCACTTTTGACCCGTATTTGTTGAGCAAATGGTCGGTGAATAACGATGCTACGGTCTTTACGCTGAACGTCCGCAAGGGTGTGAAGTGGAGCAATGGCGACGATTTCACTGCCGAGGATGTGGCGTTCAATATCAACCGTTGGTGTGAATCCGAGGCGGAAGGCAATTCTATGGCCGCCCGTATGGCTTCGCTGATTGATCCTGATACGAAACGCGCGCGTGAAGGCGCGATTACCGTCAAAGGCAAGTACAGAGTCATTCTGCGTACCGATCGCCCCGATATTACTATCATCCCTGGCATGGCAGATTATCCTGCCGTCATCGTTCATCCGTCCTTCACGGCGGAGACTATGACGACCAATCCAGTCGGCACCGGTCCTTATACATTGGAGAGTTATTCTGTCGGTGAAAAGGTTGTGCTGGTTCGCGCTCCACAAAAATGGTGGAATGAGGGCAACGGCGCGTTCTTTGATCGTGTTGAGCTGATTGATTACGGGACCGATCCTGCTGCTTGGGTTGCCGCCGTTGAAGCGGATGAGATTGACGCCGTTTATGAAGGCACAGGTGAATTCACTGGCATCATCAGTGGGCTTGGCTTTGATACGCATGAAATTGCGTCTGGGGCTACGATTGTCATTCGTCCAAATCAGGAAAGCGAAATATACAAAGACGTGCGCGTGCGCCGTGCTTTGGCTATGGCGGTTGATAACTCGGTTGTTTTGTCGCTGGGTTTTTCCAGTTTTGGAATACTTGCGCATAACCACCATGTTGCCCCTGTGCATCCCGAATATGCGGATATTGGACAGCCTGTCTATGACCCCGCGGGTGCGCTTGCTTTGATGAAAGAGGCAGGAGCAGAGGACTACGAGCATGAACTCCATTCCATTGATAGCGGCTGGCGCAAGGATGTAACCGATGTGGTTGCTGACCAATTGCGCTCTGCTGGTATCAAAGTGAAACGGACGGTTTTGCCTGGGTCTACCTTCTGGAACAACTGGACAAAGTACCCGTTTTCCTCCACAAACTGGAACCACCGCCCCTTGGGGACGCAGATTTTGGGCTTGGCGTATCGCACGGGTGCGGATTGGAACGAGTCTGCGTTTAGCAACGCCAAATTTGACGAGTTGCTGGATAAGGCGAATTCCATTGCCGATGCCGATAAACGGCGCGAAGTCATGGCAGAACTGGAACAAATCATGGTGGATGAGGGTGTGACTATTCAGCCATTCTGGAAATCCATCTATCGTTTGTACAATCCAAAATTGGTTGGGGTTGAGGCACATATTGCCAATTTACCCCGTTTGACCGATTGGGGTTGGGCTGCTTAGTTTGATAAAATAAAGGGCTATGGGGTGCGCCTCATAGCCCTTATTTAAACGCACTTTACACTATGGGTTATTTTATTATTAAACGATTGGGCTTAATGCTTTTGACAGCATTATGCTTGACCTTTGTTGTCTTCTTCTTAACGAACATCCGCCCGAATTTGGAAAAATTAGCCAAAACGGAGGCGAATAATCGTATGACCGATGAACAGGTTGAATCGTGGCTTGACGACCGCGGTTATAGCCAGAATGTTTTTAAGAAATACGGCGAATGGCTGGGCGTTGCGCCCAGTTTGAAAACCATCACCGATACGGGGGAGATTTACACCCGTTGCTCACGCCCGTCTATCCCGCCCGCAGATGCCCCGTATTATTGCGGGTTATTACAGGGGAATTGGGGTTGGTCAAGCACGTTTAAGGAGGATGTTGGCGGTATTATTACGAAAAGATTGGCTTTGACGGGCTGGCTGGCTCTGGCGGTTCTTTTAACCATGGTACCGATGGCGTTGTTAATAGGGGTGTTGGCGGGAATGCGAGAGGGCTCGCGTACCGACCGTTCGCTATCCACCGTTTCCATTATCACCACGGCAACACCCGAATATGTGTCGGGTATTATTTTGATAGTTCTGTTTGCCTCCACCAAAGTCGGGCTATCGCCATTATTCGCCGAATGGGGGCTGATAAGCGGTAAAACCATAGTCAAAGGCAGCTCTACCTCTGCCATGACGGATATAACTTTTGCCAATTTCACCTTGCCCGTGGCGGCCTTGGCGATTTACGGAATGGGCTATATCGCGCGGATGACGCGGGCGAGTATGGCGGAAGTCATGACCGCCCAATATATCCGCACGGCACGATTAAAAGGCGTTGGCTTTTTTAATATCGTTATGAAACACGCCTTGCGCAATGCTTTGATTGCACCCTTTACCGTTATTATGTTGCAAATCCCATGGTTGCTGACGGGTGTTGCGATTGTCGAGACTCTGTTTAATTACAAGGGCTTTGGCTGGACGCTGGTTCGTGCCGCGCTATCCAATGATGTGCAGCTTTTGCTGGGCGCGTCCGTGGTTGCCGTGGTCGTCGTCCTTTTCACCCAGTTAATATCCGATATTGGCTATGTCTTTCTAAACCCCCGCATTCGCGTTACTTGATAGAGGATATTATGGAACCATTAACCAGTTTTGGCATTATTACAGGGCTATTGGCGCGGTTTATACCGGTCTTTGCCGCGCTTGTGGTTTTGTTTGCGGTCTCTATCGCGACAAAACGCAAAACCGCGTTGTATGGGAAACTATTTGATAGCCCCATTGGTATGGCGGGCTTTGCTCTGGTGATGTTTTGGGTTTTCACCGCGTTGTTTGCCGATATTATTATGACGCACGACCCGTTAAGCCAAGTCTCTGGGATGAAAAACAAACTGCCCGGTACTGCCCTGCCGATTGCCGATACGGGTGCGTATAGCTGGTATTTATTGGGCGGGGATAACCTTGCACGGGATATATTTAGCCGAATGATAGCGGGTTCGCAAATCGTGCTTATCATCGCGCCTTTGGCAACGACTTTCGCGTTTCTGGTGGGGATTACTTTGGGCTTACCCGCCGGGTATTATGTGGGGCGGACGGATACGGTGCTCAGCTTTCTATCAAACCTAGTCCTTGCTTTCCCCGTTATTTTGCTGTTCTTCCTGCTGGTGACCCCCGAAATCAGAGCGGCGGGCTATGTCCTGCCAATATGGGGGGGCAAGGTTTGGATAACCTCCGTTCCCAACGTGATGGCGGCGGTGCTGTTTCTGTTTCCGATTTTATTCTTTGTTATTCTGGTGCAATCCAAATACTATGTCCGCCCCGCGTTGCGTAATGTTTTGATAGCGGTGACTTTGTTAATAGGCTTCTGGACGTATTCTGGCTTGGCATTTAATAACGACCCTTTGGGGATTTTGCGGATGGACCCGAATACTTTGAATATCTTTGTATCCGTGGTTTTCGTTAATTCCCCCACGGTTTTTCGGATTGTACGCGGGTTGACCTTGGATATTAAAAGCCGCGATTATGTCGCCTCTGCCCAAACGCGGGGGGAGGGTGCGTGGTACATTATGCTCTGGGAAATACTGCCAAACGCGCGGGGGCCGTTGATTGTGGATTTTTGCTTGCGGATTGGTTATACCACTATTTTATTGGGGACGCTGGGGTTTTTCGGTCTGGGGTTAAGCCCTGAAAGCCCCGATTGGGGGTCAACCATTAACGAAGGGCGCAAATTGCTGACGATATACGCGCACCCTGCCTTGCCACCCGCACTGGCTTTGATGAGCCTTGTTTTGGGGTTAAACCTGCTGGCGGATGGTTTGCGAGAGCAGAGTTTGAAGGATTAAAGATATGCCAAAAGATATGAAAAACGAAGTCCCCATCCTAGAAATAAACAATTTATCCATCAGTTTTTTTACCCGATTGTTTGAAATCCCTGCGGTCATGGATTTTTCATGCAAGGTCATGGCGGGCGAGGCTATGGGGCTGGTCGGTGAATCGGGTTGCGGTAAATCCACGGTTGCGCTGGGCGTGATGCAGGATTTGGGGGTGAATGGCAAATGCGTGGCGGGGTCGATTAAATTCAAAGGGCGAGAGCTGACGACTATGTCCTATGAAGAACTGCGCCACCTACGCGGGCGCGAAATCGCTATGATTTATCAAGAGCCGATGGCTTCGTTAAACCCCGCGATGAAAATCGGCAAGCAACTGATGGAAGTGCCAATGATACACGAGGGGGTTTCGCGCAGAGTCGCCTATGATATGGCGATTGATGTCGTGGAATCCGTGCGGTTGCCTGACCCAGAGCGGATTTTGGGCAGTTTCCCCCATCAACTATCGGGCGGACAACAGCAAAGAATAGTCATTGCTATGGCGTTAATGTCAAAGCCTTCCTTGCTGATATTGGACGAGCCAACCACCGCCTTGGATGTAACGGTGGAGGCTGGGATAGTCGATTTGGTCAAGGATTTGGGTAAGAAATACGGCACGTCCATGTTGTTTATCAGCCACAATTTGGGGTTGGTTTTGGAAACC
Source organism: uncultured Amylibacter sp. (assembly GCA_959347425.1). The sequence goes on from OY365741.1 coordinate 2,042,521, forward strand.
TGCGATAGAATTACCGTAATGTATTCGGGCGAAGCCGTGGAAACGGGTGCTATCACCGATGTATTTGATAAAATGCGCCATCCTTACACGCAGGCTTTGTTTCGCTCTATCCCCTTACCAGGTGCCGATAAAAACGCCCATCCACTGGTTGCGATACGGGGGAATTTCCCCTTGCCCCACGAACGCCCAAACGGGTGTAATTTTGCCCCGCGGTGTGATTATTTTGAACGCGGGCTGTGCGATGCGGGCGATATAGCGATGCAGCCCGTGGGTAAAGGGGCAGAGAAAACTCGCCATAACAGCCGATGTTTGCGGTTTAATGATATTGATTGGCACGCCCCGATTGCGGCCGCGAAAACCGTGGAAAGCAGGAAGCAGGGCAAGGTTGTTTTAGAGGTAAAAGACCTAAAGAAATATTATGAAGTCGCCGCCAACGCGGTTTTCGGAGGCGGTGAAAAACGGCTGGTGAAGGCGAATGAAACGCTTAGTTTTATCGCGCATGAGTCCGAAACGCTGGCTATTGTTGGGGAATCTGGGTGCGGTAAATCCACGCTGGCAAAGGTTCTAATGGGGCTAGAGACGGCAACCGATGGACAGGTGATTCTGCTGGGGCAGGAGGTGCAGGATATAGAGATTGGTGATAGGGACGCGAAGACTATTTCCTCCGTGCAGATGGTGTTTCAAAACCCGTTTGATACGTTAAATCCGTCCATGACCGTGGGTAGCCAGATTAAACGGGCGTTAGAGATTTTTCAAATCGGCACGGGTGATAAAGACCGTGAAGAGCGGATGTTAAAACTGCTGGATTTGGTGAAACTACCGCGTGAGTTTGCGGGGCGTATGCCTCGGCAATTATCGGGCGGACAAAAGCAGAGGATTGGGATTGCCCGTGCCTTTGCTGGTAACGCGCAGATAGTCGTGGCGGATGAACCAGTGTCGGCTTTGGATGTGTCCGTGCAGGCGGCCGTGACCGATTTGTTAATGGAAATCCAACGTGAGAATAAGACGACTTTGATTTTTATCAGCCATGATTTGTCTATTGTGCGGTATTTATCCGATAGAGTGTTGGTGATGTATTTGGGGCATGTGGTGGAAATGGGAACGACAGAGCAGATATTTTCTCCGCCGTATCATCCTTATACGGAAGCGTTGTTGTCCGCCGTGCCTATCGCCGATACCTCGGTAAAGAAAAAACGGGTGGTGTTGGATGGCGATATTCCGTCGGCATTAAACCCGCCGTCTGGTTGCCCTTTCCAAACCCGTTGTCGGTTTAAGGATCAAGTGGCGGGCGGGTTGTGTGAGCGGGAAGTGCCACCTGTGCAGGAGGTTGCGGGCGGGCATAGTGTGAAGTGTCATTTGCCAAAGGATGTGTTGGCGAAGATGGAACCTGTGATAGTGATGAGTGATGAATTGTGAATTGTGAATGATGAATTGGGTTTTGTGGTAAATTTTTTCCTAAAATAACGAACTCCAATTATTTTAGATAACGAATAACAAGAATAACCAATAATTCACAATTCATAATTCACCATTCACCACTAAAATCGCGCCCGCCTTCTGCACCACTTGCATCGCTAGATTATGCCCAGCCATCATAGCCTCATCAATCGACCCACCATTGATAATCACGCTCAAAAAACCAGCGTTAAAACTATCGCCAGCCGCGGTCGTATCGACAACCACGGGGGCAGGGGCAAAAACCGCACCACCCTCAATCCCAGATAACCCAAGCGGACCCAGCCCGCCGCGTTTCATCGCGCCAATCCGTGCCGAAACCTCCGCCGAAACCTCCGCCCCAAACCGCGCATAAACCGCCGTTTCATCCTGCCCAAACAACGCCATTTCATCATCCAAGGATGGTAGGCAAATATCCGCCCGCGCCCAGAACTCGGCCGTAACCGCCCGCGCCGTCCGCTCATCCGCCCACAAACGCGGGCGATAATTGCTGTCAAACGCAACCAGCCCGCCGTTCGCGCGAAACGCGTCAATCTGCGCCAGCAGAGCCTTACGGGTATCGCTCGGCAAAACCGCTATGGAAATACCCGTTAAAAACAGCAGATCAAAATCCAGCAAACACGGTAATTCCACCTGACATGGGGGTTGAAACAAACTACGCACGGCGGCGGAATCGCGCCAATAGCTGAAAGCCCGCTCGCCCGCCGCGTCCGTTTCAATCGCATAAAGCCCGGGCATCGCGCCCGCACGGATTTCCACATAGGAGGCATCAATTTCGTGCCGTGCCATATCATCGGTAATCCGTGCAGAGAACCCATCATCACCCAAGGCGGTGATGTAGGACACGGTTTCACCCTTATTTAACAGGCGTTTCAGATAAACGGCGGTGTTATAGCTATCCCCCGCAACGGATAGTTTGGCGGTTGTCGGCGCGGCGATAAGTTCAATCATAACCTCGCCCATACAGGCTATTTTGGTGATTTTGCGCATTTTAATAACTAATGATTATGCCTTGGCAAACTCTTCCTTGCCACATCGCGATAGCCATCGGCATCACGCAGAGTCATCCCCTTATCAAACGGCTGTACCAATTCGCGGAAATACTGCTGCCACGGGGTTTGGCTGTCTGGCACTGGGAAACCATTCGCCTCTAACTCCGCTCGCCGCTCTGCCAATTGCTCATCAGAAATCAAAATATCCGCCGTGCAGGTGTTCAAATCAAACCGCACCCGATCGCCCGTGCGTAATAACGCCAGCCCCCCGCCACTCGCCGCCTCTGGTGACGCATTAAGAATGGACGGAGACCCCGATGTCCCCGATTGCCGCCCATCACCGACACAAGGCAACGCCTCCACCCCCTGTTTTAATAGATAGGAGGGCGGGCGCATATTCACAACCTCGGCCCCGCCAGGATAGCCCTTTGGCCCAGTCCCACGCATAAACAAAACGCAATCTTTGTCAATCGCCTCATCCGTGTTATCTATCCGTGCGTGGTAATCCTCGGGTCCATCAAACACCACGGCACGTCCTTCAAACGCATTCATATCATCGGGATTGGACAGATAGGTTGCGCGAAAACTCTCATTAATAACGCTGGTTTTCATAATCGCACTATCAAACAAATTGCCCGATAAATTGATAAAGCCCGCGTGGGCGCACAATGGCTCGCTCACCGTTTTTATCACCTTCCCATTGGTAGTCATCCGCCCCGTGCAATTATCGCCGATAGTGCGCCCGTTGGCAGTAATAGCCTTAGGATAAGGCAGTAAATCATTCGCCAACAGCTCTGCCACGACAGCAGGCACGCCCCCCGCGCGGTGAAAATCCTCGCCCAAATACGCGCCCGCGGGCTGCATATTCACCAGCAGGGGGATTTTATGACCGATAGCCTGCCAGTCATCATTCGTCAGTGAAACCCCCAAATGCCGCGCGATACCATTTAGGTGAATCGGCGCGTTGGTAGAGCCGCCTATGGCGGAATTAACGACTATCGCATTGGCAAAAGCCTCCCGCGTCATAATATCACTGGGGCGCAAATCATCCCACACCATATCAACAATCCGCTTGCCGACCATATAGCTCATCTGCCCGCGTTCGCGGTATGGCGCGGGAATAGCGGCAGAGCCTGGTAGTTGCATCCCCAAAGCCTCTGCCAGTGCGTTCATCGTGCTGGCCGTTCCCATCGTATTGCAAAACCCGACAGAGGGTGCACTGGACGCGGCAATATCCATAAAGCCTTCATCGTCAATATCGCCCGTAGCGTGCAGCTCCCGCGCTTTCCAAATCGCCGTGCCAGAGCCAGCCCGCGTGTTATTATACCAGCCGTTCAGCATAGGGCCGACCGAAAGGGCTATCGCAGGGATATTCACCGTGGCGGCGGCCATCAGCAGGGCAGGGGTGGTTTTATCACAGCCGATATTCAGGACGATTCCGTCAATCGGATAGCCGAACAGGGTTTCCACCAGCGACAGATAGGCGAGGTTGCGGTCCAGCATAGCCGTCGGGCGTTTGCCCGTTTCTTGGATAGGATGGACGGGGATTTCCATGGCAACCCCGCCCGCCGCGTGGATACCATCGCGGACGCGTTTTGTGAGCTCTATATGGTGGCGGTTGCAGGGCGACAGGTCGCTGCCCGTTTGGGCTATACCGATAATCGGCTTGCCTGCTTGGAGTTCATCGCGGGTCAGCCCGTAATTCAGGTAGCGTTCCAAATAAAGAGCGGTCATTTCTGGATCGCTTGGGTCGTTAAACCATTTGGTGGAACGCAGGTTTTCGGGGGTCATTTGTTTGGGTTTGGTCATGTGGTGGTCTCGGTTTTATCCCTCTTTTATACCTTGCCACAAAACTATACAACCTCTAATCATTCACCCTTGCTGAAAACCCGCACGCCCATCGTAACCAGCACCGATAACAGCACCACCAGAACCGCATAAAACGCGGGTATAACCAGCATATCCTGCACGACACTGCTAGAAAAGCTCAGCACAATAACCGCGATAGTCAATGGCGTATTCTGTATCCCCGTTTCCAAAAACACAGTCCGCGCGGCGGTTGCCGACAGCCCAAACGCCCTCGCCACAATCCAGCCGAATAAAAACCCAAACACCGTCAAACAGGCGGGCGCGATGAAATAGGACGCAGGATATTCACCCAGAATCCCATAATTCCGCCCGAACCAACTAACCAGCAAAAACGCGATAAACGCGATACCTATCCCTGCGCCAATCCGCTCTGTTATATGCCCGATTCGCTCCCCACGGGAGCGCAAAAACATCCCAATACTAACCGCTGTGATAAGAATAACCAGCACGGCAACGATATTCGTATAGGGAATTTGCAGCCCCGACAGGTCTATATCCGCCGCCCAAACCCGTATCATTAACGGCATCAAGGCGACCGCCATAATCGTAGAGCAAACCGTCATAGTCACCGACAGGGCGACATTGCCCCGCGCTAAATAGGTGAATAAATTGGAAGTCGTACCGCCCGGCGTTGCCCCTATAAATAACAACGATAGCGCGAATAACGCGGGCAGGGCGAATAATTGCCCGAGCATGAAGGCTATCGCGGGCATCAGTCCGAATTGGCAGAGCATGCCGACCAATAAAGCCTTTGGCTGGGTCATTGCGGTTTTGAAATCCGCCAGTCGTAGGGTTGCCCCCATGCCGATCATGATGATGAAGGTCATTAGGACTAGGGCGATTTGTTCGGTGGAGCTGATCATTGGGTTTCCTTTTTGTTATGGGTTTAGTGTGGGTTTGGGGGGATTTTATAGCGGGGACGGGCGGTTGTCAAGGGCTTTTTTGTGGCTTTTGGGGGGCTTTTTGGGGGCAATTACCCGCCTAAAACTCCATAAAACACGCGCAACCCATAGCCGATAAACAACACTCCAAATACCACTGAAAACACGGGTTTATACTTGATATAACCCGCCCGTAACGGCCCCGTTGAAAACGCAAACGCCAGCAAACAATGCCATATAATCGCTAACATCAAGCATCCTGCGACCAGAGCCACAACGACTATTGCGGGGGTGTTCGGGCGTATGGCTATCGAGGTCAAAGCCAGCCAAAACAGTGCGGTTTTCGGGTTTGTTAATTGAATAGCCAGCCCGGGCACGATGCTTTTTAGGAAACCAGTAGCCTTTGTGTCAATCGCTTTGGGTTGGAATTTCTGCCCTGCCAGAACCGATTTGAACGCGTTATAACCCAGCCACATAAGGTATAAACCGCCAAAGATGCTGATAATCGTGGCGACATAGGCGAATGACGATAACACCGCCGTCAGCCCCGTTGCCGCGAACAACGCCCAGATAGCCGTGCCGACGCTGATACCTATCGCCACGCCCAAGCCCGCCGTGCGCGATTTCACCGAATAGGAGGTTATGGCAACGAAATTCGGTCCAGGGCTGGTGAAGGCGACAAAACACGCGATATATACGGTTAAGAGTTGAGTCCATTGGTCGGGGGTAATCATTCGGGGGGCTTTCTTTTGGTGTGGGTTTGTTGGAGGGTTATAGTGGGGTAGGGTGATTGTCAAGGGTATTGACGATTTTATTTTCTTGTGATATAGGGTGGGTGGAATGGAGATAAAATATGACAAATGAGATGACCCCAGAAATGCTTTATATGAGGCTCGGGCGTTTAATAGAAACCATACCAAACTTGGCTAGTAATTACGCAGCAATTGAAACCCAACAATGGCTGGGCACCGCTCACATGCTTGTAAAAATTGCGGGGGTCTATTCAGGAGATTTAGACGAAGCAAAGTCTTTTAAAAACATAGTAGCACAACTTGCGGATAGAACAACGTATGAACCAGAGTATCTAGTAAGTTACGTCAATCAAATTAAAATTATATTATATAGGGCGTTTGCGTGTGCAGAACTATATGCTCCCACGTCAGTTCAAGAAAGTTTTATTCCTGCTGGTGCGGATTTTGATGCTTTTGCCGCTATATCAAAAGTCTTTGGTAAAGCTAAGGCGGAAATTTTAATTGTAGACCCTTATCTTAATGAAAAAATATTTACTGATTTTATGTTAGCGATTCCAGAAGGCGTAACTGCAAGATTGCTTGCAAGTGAAATAAATCATAAGAGGGGCATTTTACAACCTGCTTTTAGTAAGTGGGTAAAACAATATAGTAGCACCCGCCCGACAGAATTAAGAGTAGTTTCCGATAAGGGATTGCATGACCGTTTGGTAATTATCGATAGTACAGAAGTATGGCTTTTGTCTCAATCTTTTAATGCTTTTGCTGAACGTGCCTCTGCCTCCATAGTGCGATCCCAAGACCCAGAATTAAAAATTGAAGCCTATAATGATATATGGAATAATGCCCAACCTATACAGTCATAAAATTTTGCTTTGGGGAGGGTAAGCGATGACGCAGACCCAAAGGGCTAAAAACTAATCACTAACCACTAATCACTATTTACGTCCACTAAACACCCCAAAAAACACAATAAAAAACAACGCACTAGCCACCACTATTGATGGACCAGACGGGGTGTCAAACGCCAGCGACCCTGCCAGCCCAAACCCCACGGCGACCACGCCCAAAATCCCCGCGTACACGGCCATAGCCTCTGGCGACCGCGCCACTTGCCGTGCGGTAGCGGCGGGGATTATCAGCAACGAACTGATGAGCAAAATCCCAACAATACGGATGGAAACCGCCACGACGACCGCGATTAAAAACATCAATAATAGCTGTATCCAAAATGTGCGGATACCCTCGGCACGGGCTAAATCCTCGCTGACACTCATCAGCAAAAATGCCCGCCAATTCCACGCCAATAACGCTAAAACAAACGCTCCCCCGCCGTAAATCCACCACAATTCGCGCGCCGATACCGTCAAAATATCCCCGAAAAGATAGGCGTATAGGTCGGCGCGTTGTTCCAAAAGGCTCATCGTTATGAGCCCGAACGACAACGCCCCGTGCGCCAATATCCCCAGCAAAGTATCGCTGGCGAGCAATTTTTTCTGTTGCAACCAGACCAGTAATAACGCGAAAACCGAGCACACCGCGATGGTCGCAAGGGTCGTGCTGATGCCGACGGCTAGCCCCAAAGCGATGCCCAGCAACGCGCTATGTGCCAGTGAATCGCCGAAATATGCCATCCGCCTCCATACCACAAAACAGCCCATTGGGCCGGCGATAAACGCCACGCCTATGCCCGCCAATAACGCGCGAATAAGGAAAGGTTCAAGGGTGAGGTTCATTGGCTATCCTATTGATTATGTTTATGATTGTGGTCGTGCGAGTGGTCATGTGTGTGGTCATGTTCATGCTGATAAACCGCCATCATCCGCGCCATATCATCACCGAATAACGAGATGAATTCAGGCTCTTTGGTAACGCTCTGCGGTGCGCCAGAACAGCAAATATGGTGGTACAGGCAGATGACTTGTTTCGTCCGCGCCATCACCATGTGCAGGTCGTGCGATACCATCAAAATCGCCAAATCGCGGGTTTTGTAAATGTCTTCCAGCAGGCGGTAAAACGCCAGTTGCCCCGCGATATCTAGGTTTTGCGCGGGTTCATCCAGTATCAAAATATGCGGGTCATTCATCAAGGCTCGGGCGAGCAGAACCCGTTGCAACTCCCCCCCCGATAGCGCGGATAGCGGGCGGTCGAGCAAGGCGGTTATGTTTGTTTCGCTTGCGGTTTGGTCTATGGGTGTGGCGGTTTTCTGCGTCAATCGTAAGAACCGCGCGACCGAAATCGGGATGGTTTGGTCAAGGTGGATATGCTGGGGCATATAGCCTATGGACAGGTTTGCCGTGCGTGTTATCCGCCCCGATGTGGGCTTGTAAAACCCCATAAGTGTTTTGAGCAGCATGGATTTACCCGCCCCATTCGGCCCTATAACCGTGATGAAATCCCCCGTTTTTATGGTGAGGCTGATGTCACGCAGGATATGGTTTTTCTGGCGGACTAGGCTGATGGAATCAAGGGATATGAGAGGCATTAGTTGTTAGTTGTTAGTTGTTAGTTATTAGTGATTATTAGGTATTAGTGGCGGATTGTCAAGGTTTGAACGATGAATTGTGAATTATGAATTGTGAATGATGCCCTTCGGGTCTTCGTCATCGCTACGCGAGTGCCGACCAGCCTCATGCGAGGGCGGGGTCTTTTGTGCGTAGCCCCCACTTCGTGGGAGCATGCCAAAAGCCCTTGGGTTTCAAGACGCTAGTTATTTCTTAAATTTATTTAGACTATATACAAGACGCTGAGCCAAACCTCCGCCAAAAAAACCCCGTCCAGCTCTCCGCAGGAGGGGTGGGCGGGCAACCGAACGCAGTGAGGGCGCAAGAAAAAAACCTCTATCCTTAAATCCTAATAACAAACTCCTAATCCAGAATAACCAATAATTCACCATTCATAATTCACCATTCACAATTCATTAAACGCTAAATTGCAATCGTGCCAACTTCGCATACAACCCACCTTGTGCCATCAGCTCTGCATGCGTGCCACTGGCGACAATCCGCCCGCCGTCCATAACGATAATCCTATCCGCCTGTTGAACGGTCGCCAACCGATGCGCTATTATCAAAGTCGTGCGCGATTTGGCTAACTGCGCCACGGCCTCTTGTATCTTTGCCTCGCTTTGTGCGTCCAACGCCGAAGTCGCCTCGTCCAACAGCAATATCGGGGCATCGCGCAATATCGCCCGCGCTATCGCCAGCCGTTGCTTCTGCCCGCCCGATAGCATCACGCCGCGTTCGCCCACTGGACTGGTATAGCCATCAGGCAAGGCCGATAAAAACTCATCCGCGGCGGCCGCCTTTGCTGCCACAATCACCTCTGCATCCGTTGCATCCCGCCGACCAAAACGGATATTTTCCATCGCCGAGGTCGCAAATATCACCGCATCCTGTGGCACTAACGCAATATGGGCGCGGAAATCATCGCGTTTGACGGAATCAATAGCGACTCCGTCAATGCTTATCCGCCCCGATTCGGGGTCGTAAAACCGCAATAGCATTTGGAAAACCGTGGTTTTGCCCGCGCCCGAAGGTCCTACCAACGCCACGGTCTCGCCCGCTTTTATATCCAAAGAAAAATCCGATAAAACCGCGATTTGCTGACGCGAGGGATAACGGAAATTCACCGACTCAAACCTTATCGCCCCCTTCATCTGGGCGGGCAAAGCCACAGGATTATCAGGGTCTTTCACCGTATCATCGCAATGCAGCAGATCAATCAAACGTTCGGTCGCGCCCGCGGCGCGTTGGATTTCCCCCCAAAACTCGGCAAACGCGCTGATAGAGCCCGCAACCATCACCGCGTAAATCACAAACTGCACCAGCAGGCCAGGGGTCATATCGCCACTGCGCACATCCCTTGCGCCAATCCATATCACCGCCGCTGTCCCCGTGAAAATAAGGAAAATAACGATGCAAGTCATCCATGCCCGCAAATGTATCCGTTGTTTCGCGGCGTTAAAAGCAGCCTCGGTAAAGCCGCCGAAAATCGCACGGGAGGCGGATTCGTGGGTGAAAGCCTGCACGGTTTGCACGGCCAGCAGGGTTTCTGATGCGTTGCCAGAGCTGGCGGCGATTTTATCTTGGTTTAATTTGGAGGACACACGGACTTTCCCCGATAAGAAAAATATCGGCAGCAGGACGAACGGCACTATTAACAATACTAACCCCGTTAATTTCGGTGCAGTCCATAATAACAAGCCCATTCCTCCGAAGAATATAATCGCGTTGCGCATGGCAAAGGATAGGTAAGAGCCGATGACCGATAGCACCAACGTCGTGTCCGTTGTGATACGCGATAGGATTTCGCCCGTTAGCATGCGTTCAAAGAACTCGGGGCTCATGGATATCATTTTGTCATAGGTGGCACGGCGGATGTCCGATACGACCCGCTCGCCCAATCGCGTGACCAGTGCATAGCGGATGGCAGACCCGATTGCCAGTGCGCCCGCGATGATGATGGATATGATGAAATAGCGGTCTAATTGTTCGATGGATTGGTTAAATCCGTCTATCAATCCGCGTACCGCAAGGGGCAGGGCAAGCGATATAAGGGCGGTGAAAATAAGGGCGGCGAGGGCGGCGAAGCTCATCAGTTTATACGGTGCAAAGAAGGGTAATAGCCCGCGGAGTGCGCCTATGTTCTTACTTTTGGCTCGGTCGTGGGAGACGGCGGCGGTGGATTCGGGAGTAGACATGATAGTTGTGAGTTGTTAGTTATTAGTTGTTAGTTTTGTAGCCGTTGGTTTTCAGATGTTGTTTATGGGTTGCTAGTGATGCCCTTTGGGTATTCATCATTTCCTCATAGGGTAGGTTCACTAATAACTAACAACTAATAACTAATAACTAAAACTTGGAGCGGGTGATGGGAATCGAACCCACGTATTCAGCTTGGAAGGCTGCTGCTCTACCATTGAGCTACACCCGCGATGCCGCCCCTTCTGTCAAAATTCCGCACAAAAGGCAACGGGGATTTCGCCAATCCAACAGGCTATATTTCATAAATAACAACTTTTTGATGCAAATTGACAGGGCAATGGCAAAGATAACCCTTGCAATCCGTGCGATTGGGCTATAAAAGCCCCATAAAAACACGACACCCTTTGCCCCGCGCAGATACACCCATAAAACAAACAGATAAACCCACAATGAACGAAATCAGTAAAACAATGCAAAACGCGAATCGGATAGGCAGATTTGTCCCCTTAATGCTCCCTTTTATTCTGGGGGCCTGTGCTTATAATTTTCCAGAGCCACGAACATTTCAGCAACGGCCGCCTGGTCCACCTGTTACTTATGCGCCTGATACTGGCACCTTGGAAGAGGAAGTGCAGAACGCCACCACAGGGTTTTTGACACAGGCAGAGGGTGATAACCTTGACGGGGGTATTGATTTTGACATAATTAATAACGAAGTTGGCAGGGGTGGTATCGTTGCTCGCTTGCAAGAAATCTTTACACCAGATGCGCCGAGCGAAGGGACTCCTATTATATTCACTCCCCGCGTTGGGCAAGGCTCTGTTTCAAAAGGCGTGGATTTTAATCTTGTTCTGGCGGGGCCGGAATCGGCGACAGAATCACTTAATGATCAAGATTTTGCATTTATGGGGTATGGTCGAGACGGGTTTCAAACGGTTAGTAATCAGAGGCTTGTCGCATCGGGGTTTCGGCTTGTTGGCTATGCTGGTTATAACCTTAACAGCGATGCGCCGTCCGTAGCGATAACCGCGAATGCCACTTATAACGGGAGTTTGGGTGTGATTGCAGTGTCCGATAATCCCGCGACAGAGGGGTTGCTGAATGCAGAAAATCTGTTGAATATATCCACGGATATTGTGCTGACGGCGGATTTCGCGACGGGGCGATTGACATCGCCAGTGACTCCTTTTGCGAATGATCTGGGTTCTGTTCAGGTGAATGGTACTTTTACTGGCGGTCAGACTGCGCTGGGTGGGACGGTGGATTTTATCCTGCCGAGCATTTTCACAAGGGATAATAATGCGGCGATTCCCACGACCTTGCAAGGAGTTGTTAATCAGGGGTTAGCGATTGGTGCGTTCCACGGGTCGGATGCTTCCGTGGCGATTGTCGGTGGGTTTGTGGCGCGACCTTAATAGTTGTTAGTTATTAGTTATTAGTTATTAGTTATTAGTTATTAGTTGTGATTTTTTAGGGGCAATACTGGTGTATTGTAAAGAGTCTATAAAGAGGATTGGTGCGGGTGAAGGGACTCGAACCCCCACGCCTCACGGCGCCAGAACCTAAATCTGGTGCGTCTACCAGTTCCGCCACACCCGCATAAATCGCTGTTTAGTGTAAAACGGGGGGATTTGCAAGGGTTTTTTTAACAATTAATGATTAACGATGAATAACTATTGGTTATGTTTGGCACAGGTCGTGCGTAATAACTAATAACTAACAACTAACAACTAACAACTAAATAGCCTCAATATCAAACGGAGTCGTCTGATATATCTGCCCAATCCAGTTGCCATAGAGCAAATGCCCATGCCCGCGCCACCGATTAAACGGAGCACAGGCTGGGTCATCATTCGGATAATAATTCTGCGGTACATTTATCGGGGTGCCATTGGCTATGTCCCTGTCATATTCCTGCTTTAACGTGTCATCATCGTATTCAAAATGATTGAAAACATATAACGCCCGCCGCCCCGCATCCTCCACCAAACACGGTCCTACCTCCGCCGAATCAATCAAAGTCCGCAACCCCGCATTCGCGGTTATATCTTCGGGCGCGACTTGCGTCCAACGGCTCACTGGTATCACCAAATCATCGCTAAACCCGCGCAAATAGGGCGAGGCTTTATCGACAGTTTGATGTCGAAAACAACCAAACGCTTTGGCCGCCAATCGCACTTTATCAATACCGTGAAAATGCTGTAACATCGCCATAGCCCCCCAGCACACGCCGAAAGTGGAATGCACATGGCTCTGCGTCCAGTCAAAAACCTGCTGGATTTCGCGCCAATAGGTGACTGCGTCAAAATCCAGATGCTCTATCGGTGCGCCCGTGATAATCAGCCCGTCAAATTTGCGATTGCGAACCTTGTCAAAGGTTGTGTAAAACGCCTCCATATGGTCGGTGCTGGTGTTTTTAGATTGATGTTCACTCATACGAATAAGGGTTAAATCTATCTGCAAGGGGGTCGCCCCAATCAGCCGAGCAAACTGCGTTTCGGTTTGGATTTTCTTTGGCATCAGGTTGAGCATGCCGATTTGCAAGGGGCGGATATCTTGGCGGTTTGCGGCGGTTTGGGACATGACATTCACACCCTCATTTTGCAAAACGCGGTAGGCGGGCAGTTTGGAGGGAATTCTAATTGGCATTATTTGTCCCCTTTGTTTTTTGCATCAATCGCCCGCCCAACCAACGCGTAAAACCCGTCAGCCGATTTGATTTTGCCGACATCATCCGCGTCAATGGTAACCCCCCAATTTTCCGCAATCGCGCGATAACGGGGCAGGCGGTCGGCCAGCAAAGCCCGATACCCCCAAAGGATAAAATCATCGGGGTCAACGCGGGCGGGCGCAACCGATTTTTCCGCCAAATACTGCGCCCATCGTGCCGCCAGAAAATCCGGACTATAATACATGGGCTTTGGCGCGTCCGAAAACCGCGTGATGAGCTGTTGCGTATCCGCTTCTGACCCGCGAATCCAAACGGGCAGCAGGTGCTGGCAAAGTTGCGATAAAACCTCATCCGCCGGATTATCGGCATCGCAAACCTCAACCAGCGAGCCCGAAGTATCGCAAACAAAATCATCATAGCCGTATATCCGTTTTGCCCGTTCGATAAAATCCACAGTGTCCTTCATCGCGTTAATTTCGGCGTGGCGGTGCAATCGTTGACGGCGGGTATATTCGTCAAACGGAATACCGCCTTTGTCCGTGTCCCCAGGTTTTCCCAGAAAGCTGGACAGGGGCGACAGGTCAGAAAACCGCAGATTAGAGGCTATGTATATAGAATCAGAGCGCAATAATTCTGCCAGAAACGGGTTACGCATAGCCTCTGCTTTGAAGTTATCAACGATGTGTTCGCCCATATAACGCGTGCCAATACGGTAATCCACGCTGTAATGAAACGCCCCTCCGCTATCGCGTAGGATGTTGGAAATATGGGTTTTGCCGAGTCCAGACATGCCGAAAAGCATCACCCGTTTGGTGCTCGATTGGGTGAAATCCTGTGCGCTGGAATAAATCATGGGGTGTTGCCTTTTGTGTGCGGTTTGTGCGTGCTTTTGGGGGTCTTATGGATAATTGGCGGTGAAAAATCAAGGCTTCGGCGGATTCGCAGGTGAAAAAACCGTGCGAATTCATAAAAAAAATTTGAAATGTTGGAAAATGTGAGGAAAATTGCGAAAAATTGCGAAAAAAAGTGAAAAAAATGAATAAAAAGCGTGATTTTTGCAAAATAATGGATAAAAGCATTTGACAGATGGGAAAAATACACTAAAAGGGAGGCACTTGAACTAGTTCTGAGATAGGAAAAATTATGACTAAAACGTTAACACTTATTGTTGCGGTTGCTGCTTTCGCTGCGTTATCTGCTTGTAAAAAAGAAGAGCCACCAGTGGTTAAAGTAGAGCCGGTTCAGGTTACACCTGATCCTGTATCCAACAAACTGTAAGCGAGTGGTAACACTCTGTTTGCTTTAAAGGCACGGCAACTTCGGTTGGCGTGCCTTTTTTATTTTAGGAGGGGGTTAGTGATTAGTGATTAGTGATTAGTGATGAATTATTGGTTATTCTGGATTAGGGGTTAGGTATTGGAAGTTAAGGGTAGAGGTTTTTTGTTTCGCCCTCACTTCGTTCGGGCTTCCCGCCCGCCCACCCCTCCTGCGGAGTGCGGGCGGGATTTTTTTTGGCGGGGTTTGGTTCAGCGTCTTGTATATAGTCAAAATTAACGATTAACGATTAATGATTAGTGATTAATTTTTTCTTGCTACTTCTTGACTGGTCGGCATAACGAAGTTATGACGAAGACCCGCAGGGCATTCATTATTATTCTAGAGCAGACCTAGCACCTAGGAAACGACCGCCTTGTTTCTTAATTTTAGCGGGCGTGCCCGCAGGGGGGGCGGTCGCGCGCACCCTCACCCCCACGGGTGCGCGTCAGCTTATCGGTTGTACTGGGTCAGTGTATTTTAGAGTCGCTAGTGACGCAAACTCCCTAATACCTAACGACCAAGACGCACACCCTTCGGGTTCGCGCGACTCGTGCCAAACATGATGAATGGTTGTTTTATTTAAGATGGACTCAGTCAAACATAACCCAAGGCTTTTGTGTATGGGCTTTGCGAAAGCAAAGCTCTATATGCACAAAAGCCCCCACTAATCGTTAATCGTTAATCACTAATCGTTAAAACCTTGACTCCCCCCAAAAATCTGCTACTCTTCCCCGCACACTATACTAAACGGACTAAACAGCGAAAAGGAAACACTTATGCGTCGTGTTGTTGTAACTGGATTGGGGATGGTTTCCCCTTTGGCCTGCGGGGTAGAGCAAACTTGGACTCGTTTGCTGGCATCGCAATCCGCCGCCGCCCCTATCACAGGCTTTGATACAGAGGGCTTGGTGACAAACTATGCTTGCCAAATCCCGCGAGGGGACGGCACGGACGGCACTTTGAATCCCGATGATTGGATGTCGCCGAAAGACCAGCGTAAGATTGATGATTTCATCCTTTACGCCTGCGCCGCCGCGTCCCAAGCCATGACGGATTCGGGCTATAACCCGCAAACCGAGGACGAACGGTGTCGTGCAGGAGTCATGGTCGGTGCGGGGATTGGCGGGCTGAATACTATCGCTGAAACCGCTGTTATATTGAAAGAAAAGGGTGCAAAACGAGTATCCCCGTTTTTCATTCCCTCCGCCCTGATTAACCTAGCCTCTGGGCATATTTCCATTCGCCATGGGCTGAAAGGACCGAACCACGCCAGCGTCACGGCTTGCGCATCAGGAGCGCACGCGATAGGCGATGCCGCACGGATAATAGCCTATGACCACGCCGATGTGATGGTCGCGGGTGGTGCGGAAAACCCGATTTGCCCGATTGGAATTGCTGGATTTAACGCGTGCAAGGCTCTATCCACGAAATTCGCGGATAATCCCGCGTTGGCTTCGCGGCCATACAGCCCCGACCGCGATGGTTTTGTAATGGGTGAGGGTGCAGGGGTGCTGATTTTGGAAGAATACAATCACGCACAGGCTCGCGGGGCAAAGATTTACGGCGAAGTTCTGGGCTATGGTATGTCGGGCGATGCTTATCATATTACCGCGCCGTCTGAAGACGGAGACGGGGGCTATCGCGCCATGGTCGCGGCGTTAAAGGACGCGGGGATTGGTGCGGATAAAATCGATTATATTAACGCGCATGGCACGTCTACTATGGCCGATACGATAGAATTGGGGGCGGTTATTCGTCTGCTGGGGGAACAGGCGAAACACGCGACTCTGTCTTCCACTAAATCATCTATCGGGCATCTTTTGGGGGCGGCGGGCGCGGTTGAGGCTATCTTTTGCATTCTGGCGATGCGTGACCAAATCGTGCCACCGACTCTGAATTTAACCGACCCGCCTGATTCCGTGCTGGATTTGGCACCCCTTACGGCGGTAAAACGCAAAATTGATGTGACCTTGTCCAATTCCTTTGGCTTTGGCGGTACCAATGTGTGTTTGATTTTCGGTAAGGGCGATTCAAAAGAGGCATCAGCATAATGGCAATCAAGTTACACCGCGATTTGGCGGCTAACGTCTTGAATGGATTGATTATTATCCTGCTGGTTATCGGTGCTATCGTCTTCTGGGGGCAGCATCAATTCCAAACGGAGGGTCCCACGTCCGCACCCGTTATCGTGGAAATTAACCCCAATGATAAGCTGATTACCACCAGTCGCGCCGTCGGCGTGGCGGACAGGTTGGCAGAGCAGGGTGTCATTCGCTATCCGTGGATTTTTCGGCTGGGGGCGCGGTATTTGCGCGTGGAATCGGATTTGAAAATCGGCGAGTACGAAATCCCCGCGGGTGCGTCTATGAAACAGGTTCTGAATATCATCAATTCGGGCGTTGGAGTGACGCGGAATGTGACTTTCCCCGAAGGATTCAGCGTGTTTCAAATCATCGCCCGCCTGAATGGAGTTGCCGATTTGACGGGGGAGGTGGGGGATGTGCCGCCTGAAGGCAGTCTTGCCCCCAATACTTATAGCTATCGCAAAGGCGAGCCCCGCGGTGATGTCATAGCCCGTATGGTAAAGGCGCAAACCGATTTGCTGGATGAATTGTGGCGCACCCGTGCGCCCGATTTGCCGTTAAAAACCAAGCAGGAGGCGTTGGTGCTGGCGTCCATTGTAGAAAAAGAAACGGGCGTGGGGGCGGAACGCGGGGTTGTCGCTTCGGTGTTCATAAACCGCCTGCGCAAGGGGATGCGGTTGCAGACTGACCCCACGGTGATTTATGGGCTGACGGGCGGTGAAAAACCGTTGGGGCGCGGGTTATATCGGTCGGAGTTGCAGAAGGCTACACCCTATAATACCTATTTGATTGACGGGCTGCCGCCGACTCCGATTGCCAATCCGGGGGTGGCGGCCTTGGCGGCGGTTTTGATGCCAGATGAGACGGATTATATCTATTTTGTAGCGAATGGGGAGGGCGGGCATGCCTTTGCCAAGACGCTGGAAGAGCATAATCGCAATGTCGCAAAATGGCGGGCGATTGAACGTTCGCGGCAATAGTTATTCGGGATAAAGCCGCGCCATAATCGCCAACCCTTTTGCCACGATTTCTTCCAATACCGCCATATCTACATCGCTTAACCGCTTGATATACAGGCACGATTTGCCCATCTTGTGTTTGCCCAATCGCGCCAATTCCTCGCCGAAATCCTGATACCCGGGCATCACATAAATCGTGATATTAGCCGCCCGAGCGGCAAAGCCCGTGCGCATAAAATCGCCCTCGCGACCAGTGGCATAGCGATAATGATACTGCCCATAACCGACAATCGCGGTGGGCAATTTCGCGCCCCACAGAACGGCTTCCTCGCCCGAAACCCGCCGCATCATATCGTGCAAAATATGGCAATCGGCGCGTTTATCGGCGGGCTCAACCGCGTTCAAATAGTCCGCTATGTGTAGCCCCTCGGGGCGGGTTTTGTTGTCATTCTTTTGCGTCATAACAGCCTGATTTTACCGAAATCGGTGGGTTTGTCAAGAAAAAGCTGGAACATCGCAATGTCGCCAAGTGGCGGGCGATTGAGCGTAAATAGTTGTTAGTTATTAGTTATTAGTTGTTAGTGGGTTTAGCCCTTGCGGGTCTTCGTAATCGCTTGCGCGATACCGACCAGCATGGTCTTTTGTGCGTAGCCCCTGCTCTATGAGCAGGGACATGCCAAAAGCCCGATCTATTCTTGGCAAAGCCTAAGTAAATTAACAAGGAGTGATGAATGATGCATGATTCTTTTGCCACTTCTTGACTGGTCGGCATAACGAAGTTATGACGAAGACCCGAAGGGCAGAATCGGTAATAGTTAATCTAGGACAATCTACAATCCTAGGAAACGACCGCCTTGTTTCTTAATTTTAGCGGGCGTGTCCGCTGGGGGGGCGGTCGCGCGCACCCTCACCCCCACGGGTGCGCGTCAGCTTATCGGTTGTACTGGGTCAATAGTCTTTAAGAGTCTTCGGTGACGCTAATTCCCCTATACCTAACAACCAAGACGCACACCCTTCGGGTTCGCGCGACCCGTGCCAAACATGACGAATGGTTATTTTATTTAAAAAGGATTTGCCAAGTATAACCAAAGGCTTTTGTGTATGGGCTTTACGCAAGTAAAGCTCTATATGCACAAAAGCCACTCCCGCGCGGTATATTCGCCAATAAAATAACATGTATCGTCTGATGTTATATTATAATGGTCGTCCGCGCTCAAATCATCAATTTTTGTTATTGTTGTCGGTTGCCAACGCATTTTTTATATCCTCATAATCACGCACACGCACCGCACCTTGTTTTTCAAACTTTGCAGGCCATGTAATTTTAGGGTTTTCAAAACAGCTGTTCAAAATAAAAAGTTTGCGCCCCTGTGCCAAGGTCGCACGCGCTTGTGTCAGAGTGCCAGAAGTCTCACCCGCTTCAACAATCAGGCTGGCGTGGCTAAGAGCAGACATGACCTTATTACGTTCAGGAAAAAAATGACGATTTTGTCTGGGGTCTTTTACATTCGTATAGCGCGAAACGGGAACGGCAGAGACAAGAAGATAATCGCGGGCAATTCTTTGTTGTAGTATAGCATTCTCGGCAGGATAGGCTTGGGTTAAAGGCGTTCCTATAACCGCAATGGTCTGCCCGCCGTTGTCTATGGTCGTTTTATGGGCGATAGTATCTATACCTTTGGCAAGACCAGAGACAATAACAAAATCATCCTTAACCAGATTACTAACTAGCCTTTTTGTCCTTGCTATCCCTTGTTGTGTTGGATTTCGTGTGCCAACAATGGCAATTCTTTTTGGTGCGTGGATTAAATCCCACCAGCCTTGATAATAAAGAAGATGCACAGGATGCTTTGCAACATGCAGGGATTCGGGGTATTCTGTTTCACCCAAAACACGAATTCCGTAGGAGGTGCCATTCGCATTCTTTAAGATTTGGTGTGTCGTTTCTGCGAGTTTAAGCCCGTCTATATCCTGCACAAAATCCGAAGGGCGGGCTTTGGGGTTTTGGGAAAACTTTTCTGCAAGGGATTTAAAACTCGTGCCTGCTGTTGTCCAAAGGTATTCGTAGGCTCCCAATTCTTTGTACATAGAAAAGGCGCGTTCTTCTAGAGTATCGCTGTTTGATGCAAGATTGGAAATATTAAGTTCTGATTGCATTGTTTTTGGGACTCCTTTTTATGTTTGGGGCGTTTAATTCCCCAGTTATAGCGATATACTAGCGATTAATAAAAATATAAAATGCCTATTTACGACATAAATGAAAATAAATTATATTTATGGATTTTTTAATAGTGTGTTTTTGTTTCCCAAAGGGCATCATTCACCACTCCCCAACATTCGCCATGGAAGCCCAGGGCTCTGCCACCGCCAAGGCTTCACCCTCCTGTATCAGCTCCACCGACACGCCGTCGGGGGATACCACAAACGCCATCCGCCCATCGCGGGGCGGGCGGTTTATCACAACCCCAGCCGCCGCCAACCGCGCACAAAACGCATAGATATCATCCACGCGGTACGCCAAATGCCCCCAGCTGCGCCCCGTCTCATAAACCTCTTCACTGCCCCAATTATAGGTCAATTCCAGCTCTGGCGCGTGGGTTGCGATAGCGCGGTCTTTATCCGCAGGGGCGGCCAGAAAAATCAGGGTAAAGCGACCCTGTTCGTTATCCACTCGGCGGGTCTCAACCAGCCCCATTTTATCGCACCAGAAGTCCAAGGACTCGGCGATATCGCGCACCCGTATCATCGTATGTATAAATCGCATTTGTTTAATCCTTTCAATATCTTATCGCGTGAAACTCACGCGAAATTCACGCACTAATTACGCACTCTTACCTCGGTTTTTCGGCACGATTTCATAGCCCGCCTCTTCAGGTTCATCATCGGTCATTTCAGCAGGGAAACCGTCGGCGCGGATATCCAAACCAGTCGCCTCTTCCAGTCGTCTTATGATATTCGGCGACAGCTCGCGTTCGCCAAACCGCGCGATTCCATCCTTGAAAATATCCACCAACATCGGGCTGATTTCCAACGGCACACCCGCGCGGTCGGCTATCGTTTGGAACAAACCAATATCCTTTAAAACCAAATCCATGGTAAAGCTAATATCGCGGGAGCCGTTTAAAATCACCTGCGATTCGGTCTCATGAACAAAGCTGGTGCCAGAGGAAATCGCCATAGCTTCGTATGCCGTGCCAAGGTCCATCCCAGCCGCCTTTGCCACCACCAGAGCCTCCGCACAGGTCACCAAATTCGCCGTCGCCAGATAATTTGTAAGCACTTTCAAAATGCTCGCGCTGCCCAAATCGCCCGTGTGCAGAACCCGCCGACCCATAGTCGTCAGCAACGGCAGAATCACCTCAAAAGTCGCACGGTCGCAACCCGCGAAAATGCTGATATTGCCCGTGTCGGCGCGATGACACCCGCCAGAAACGGGGCAATCCACCGCCAAACCGCCTGCGGCTATGACTTTTGCGCCGAGACGTTTGACCTCTGCCTCGTCCGTTGTCGACATTTCCATCCATATTTTGCCTGCGGTTATTTCCGCGAGCATGCCGTTCGTGCCCTCCATCACCGCCGCGCTGGCGGCTGGGCTGGGTAGGCAGGTGATGACGGCATCGCATGTGCGCATCAGGTTGGCGGGCGATTTGCCATCGCTCGCGCCCTTGTTTATAGCGGTTTGCACCAACGCGGGGTCGAGGTCATGCACCGCGACCGTGTGTCCGTTACGCAGCAAACTGCCCGATAATTTTCCCCCGACATTGCCGAGCCCGATAAATCCTATTTTCATGGTTGTGTTCCTTTTTGTGTTTGTAGGTTTATTTGCGGGTATTATGCCGAATTTTGCAAAATTTGCAAGAGGTTTTTTTTAATAATGAAGAACTAAAACCACTAATCACTCATCACTAATCACTAAAAAACCCTTGCATCCCCGCCAAATTATGCTAGCCTTTACCGATAAGGTGCATAAAAACCTTAAAAACAGACTAAAACATTAAAGGAGAAAACAATGGAACGTCGTAAATTTTTAACAGGTGCTGCCCTCGCGGGTACTGCCACAACTTTGGCTGCCCCCGCTATTGCGCAATCGCGGGTGGAGATGGCTATCGTATCCACTTGGCCTCGGGATTTTCCGGGTTTGGGCTTGCCAGCGCAACGCTTGGCGGCACGGATACAAGAGCTGACCGATGGTGAAATCCAAGTCACCTATTTTGCCGCGGGTGAGCGGGTCGGCGCGTTTGATTCGTTTGATAACGTGGCGAACGGCGATTCGCAGGGCTATGTCGGGGCAGAGTATTATTGGCGCGGCAAACATCCGGGATTCGCGCCCTTTACCGCCATTCCTTTTGGCTTGACGGCGGGTGAGATTGACGCATGGATTAAATTCGGTGGCGGGCAGGAGCTTTGGGACGAATTGTCCGATGGTTTCGGCATCAAAGCGGTAGCCATGGGCAACACAGGCGTGCAAATGGGCGGTTGGTTTAATAAAGAAATCAACTCTGCCGATGATTTGAAAGGGCTGAAAATGCGTATTCCGGGGCTTGGCGGGGACGTTATGGCTAAATTGGGCGCGTCACCCGTATCTTTGCCCGGCGGGCAGATTTATGAAAACCTAGTTTCTGGCGCGATTGACGCGACAGAGTGGGTTGGCCCGTTCAACGATTATTTCATGAAGTTTTATGAAGCCGCGAAGTATTATTACTATCCCGGTATGCATGAGCCAGGTGCACAGTTGGCACTGGGCATGAATGCGTCGTTCTGGAATGGGTTGTCAAAGACTCACCAAGAAATCATCAAGGCCGCATCGGCGGAAGAAAACGCGGCTACGCTGGCGGAGACTAACGCCAATAACGGGCAGTTTTTGAACCGTTTGGTTAATGACCACGGTGTGGAATTGCGTGAGTTTAACGATGATATCTATGATTCGTTTGGCGAGGCTGCGGCGGAAGTGATTGAAGAAGCACGGACGCATGATGAACTGGCTACGCGGATTTATGATAGCCATCTGCAAGCGCGGTCGGAAATCGGTGCGTGGACGGCTCTGTCGGATACCGCCTATGTTATCAAGCGGAATGGCGTGTTGAATCGCTAGATTTGCGTGAATAAGAATAAGGTTAGCCCTGCGGGGCTGACCTTTTTTTTAGTTATTAGTTATTAGTTATTAGTTGTTAGTTTTTTTGGGCTTGATTGTGTGGCGAATTGTGTTTATAGTGATTTGAAAATGGAAAAAATCACCAGCCCAAAGGGACACGCTCATGCCATATATCAAACTTTTAACCGTTCTTGCAGGGCTGGCTTTATTGACCGCTTGCGGGGGTGCAACTGCCGATAAAGCGGGCGGTGATACGAACACGGGCGAAGTCAGCACCACGGATTGCACCGCAACCCCGTTTGATACCAATTGCGATGCGGTTGAGTCCGCGATAACTTCACGCCAAACCACGTGTTTTGCGAGTGCAACGGCAAACCGAAGATGTGGTGTCGTTATCGCGGGTGCTTGCGTGGCGAATCCGTTTAGAGCAGAGACCGCTTGCATGGCTGATACCTATCTGCCCGCCCGAATCGCTGAGTGTATAAAAGGCGGGGAAGCGGATGAGGGAAAGTGTGCGACCATTACGACCGATGCCGAGAAGAACACCATGATAACCTCTTGCCTAAAAAACCCGTTTGATATTGTATGCAAGATGACCGTTGCCGACTTTGCCACTTATACCGACACTGCACGGATGAATCGGCTGGATTTTTGCGATAATAACGCGAATGTGGCAAACACGCTTTGCACGGATAATAATGTGGTGATTATTTGCGGGATTGACCCGTTTAATGCGATTTGCTTTACAGGTGATACCTATCTGTCCCCGCGAATCACCGATTGTATAAAGACTGAAAACACGGGGATTGCAAAGTGCAATACTCTTTTGTCTGATACCGCGATGAATACCGAGCTAACCGATTGCCTAACAAACCCGTTTGCCACGGCATGCGAGTCCGTTACCGCCTTTACCGATTTTGCACTGGCACGAACGAATCGGCTAACCTTTTGCAATGATAGCGATAATGTGGCAAACGGGCTTTGCACGGGTGAAAATCTAATGAATGTTTGTGTTGCTGACTCGTTTAATGCGATTTGCTTTGCAGGTGATACCTATCTGCCCGCCCGAGTCAACAATTGTATAACAGATGGCAACGCGGGGGAAACAAAGTGTGATAATCTTTTCACCGCGTCCGCGTCAAATGACTGCCTAACCAATCCCTTTACCGATGCGTGTGAAGCGGATGGGGCTTTTGGCACTTACGCGGGTATGGCACGAACGAAACGAGAGACCTTTTGTGAGAGCGGTAGCGGTGAGATTTGCACCGCCCTAACCACTTGTCAAGATAACCCTTTTGACCCAAGCTGTGAATCGTATTTTGAATCCGCAAAAATCCCCCATTGTATAGAAGATAGCAACGGGGATGAAACAAGATGTGAGAATCTTTTCACCGAATCCGCGGCAAATAATTGCCTAATCAATCCCTTTACCGATGCTTGCGCTTCGGCTACGGAATTTACCAGCTATTTGACAGATGCACGGATGAATCGGGATACCTTTTGTGAAACCAATCCAAGCGATGCAGTTTGCGATACCTTGAACCTTTGCAATGGGAATCCTTTTGCGACAGCGTGCGAGGCGTATTTTCAACCCGCACGAGTCAATCTTTGCGGTGGTGCAACCGATTTTGCCACCTGCGTTAATGTTGGCGATTTACCCACCTATGAAACCAAACCAAATGAGAGAACATTAAGTGGGCTTTTGACGGCAACAGCGACTGGGCTGAATACGACCGATATACAATTTGTAGGTTTTCCTCCTCGTACTATATCAACCCCCCTCACCATAGGTCGGCGGGGTGGCGCGGGTACAACAGACTCCCCGAATACAAACCCCGATGGTTTTGCCTATTTTGTAACGAATAGCTCAGCAGCGTTTATAGGCTATGCTGGAATTTTACCGACAACCAATTTGGGTGCACCTTTAGCAATGCAACCAGCGAATGCGGTTTGGGCAGGGCATTTTAGCACGGGGACGACAACCAATATAGCTGTTAATTACTTTGTTGATTTTACCAATGGCAAGTTTGGCTTTAGCAATGATGAGGGAAATGATACTGATGGCACACTTATGAATAATAGCTCAACATTTACTATGGATGCGCATTTTGGCAGTCATGCCTCTGCGAATGGTTATTCTGCTGGACGGATGGGCGGGACTCTTGTTATAGCAGAAACAGGCGGTGGGGGCGAGGCAGACATAGTGGGGTTGATTGGGGCAGAGGGTGCGGTTGGTGTTTTTGTAAACGAGGGGGAAAGGGGTGGATTCATTGGCGGTTTCACGGCAACGAATCCCAATTAAACCTCACCCGAATAAAAAACGGGCAGGCTTTCGCCCGCCCGAATTCTTATTGAAGATAATGTTCATTATAGCATTTTAAGAAAGGGTCTTTTAAATCAAGTTCTTTCTCAACGTATTCTACACTGTTTAAAAAATTTATTACAAATGCCTTCAGCATAAGAAGGTCGTAAAAATTAATATCGAGCTTTGATAAAGAATCTTTATCACCTGCGTTAAATGCCTCCATAATTTGTTTATATACTTGTATATCGTCAAGTTTATTTGGTACGTTTCCATTAAAACATGCCAGCATTTTGTCTTTAGTATCAATTTTAGATTGAATGGCGTTGATGAAATACAATATATTGCTTGCATAACTCTTTATGTTCACAAACCCTTTATAATCTGTACGTATCTTTTCTAAAAGCTCGTTATCGTTTTTTTTAATAGCACTTATAATATCCTTATATGCTAGTACGTTGTCTATTTTGCTCATCGTTTGACCCTTTTTTAATAGTGTGATGTTTTTCTAGCCCTTCTTACAGGTGCGTTGTTTTTATTTTATAACATACAAAAAGAGCAAGTCAAGATTAAAAGTGTAAAAAAGCAACAAATAACTCATAATTCACCACTAATCGTTAATCGTTAATCGTTATTAACCCGCTAAAAATTTAGCGAAATATCACGATGGGCGGCTTGGCAGGCGGATACATATAACGCTTGCTCCCTACTTAGCCGAGACTGCGCCTTCATCCCCAATGTCCCCCGCAACGCACCCTCATACGCCTCTAACACCACGGTCATATCCGCCGCCGCCGATACCCGCCAAGACTCCGCCTCTAACATATCCGCCGCCAGAACCAGTTGCTCGCCCGCTTTGCCCGCGTCGGGGGAGCGCGCCTTCATCGCCCGTTCCGCCTTTGACACCAAATCCGCAACCGCCGATAGCCCAGCCGACCCACGCACCCAGCTTTTGAACTCACCCAACCGTTCCACTATATCCTTTGGCACTGCCCGCGCCAAGGACACCTGCAACGCCATCAAACCATCACGAGCCACTGCCAAATCCTCATTCGCACGGAGTATCGCCAATAACCCAGCGACAGGCTCATAGGCATCCATCGCCGTGCGTTCATACAGGCGATAGGCATTGGTGCGGTCTTTCAAAACCGCCTTATACACCGCGTCCGCCTCCGCCCAGCCAGCAGGCACTTCCGCCAAAATACGTGCCTGTTCGGCGCGGATAGCCACAACCTCGTGCTCAATCAAAGAGGTCTGATCGACGCTGTTGCTCTGCAATCGCTCCGCCTCAGCCTCTAACCTGCGAATATCGCGTTCCAACCTGCGGACAAACCGATGCAAGGGGGCATAAACCCTTGCCGCCTCTGCCACCAAATCATCCTGCGCCTGTGCCGCGCGATACAAGGCAATCGCACGGGGCGCGGAGTCCAGCGCATCGGCAATATCCCCCGCCCACTTATCAGGCAAATCGGCGCGAACACCCGCCAACCCCGCAACCGCCGACATAATCCCAGATTCCGCCAGCCCGATATTATCCGCGATATAGTTATTCACGCAGTAATTCAAACGCGGATTGCGCGGGGGAGGGGAGTTATCGGACAACAAGGACACTCGGTTCGGCAGATAATTCACCAAAGACGGCACATAGGCGACTATCCCCAACGCCCCCAACTGCAATAAAATAAAGGGAATAACCCCCTTATACATATTCAGGGTCTTCACGATTTTAGGCGCGACCCCGCGCAAATAAAACAGGGCAAACCCAAACGGCGGGGTTAAAAACGAGGTCTGTATATTCAGCCCAATCATCACCCCCAGCCAAACGGCGGTGACATTGGCGGAGGGGTCGGATAGCAAAATAGGCGCGACTATCGGCACGACCACAACGGCTATTTCAATGAAATCAAGGAAAAACCCAAGGATAAACATCACCGCCATAACGACAAAGAATTTAAACCAGAAGCCGCCTGGCAAGCCTTCTAGGAACTCACGGATTAAATGTTCCCCGCCAAACGCACGGAAGGCTGCGGTTAAAATCGCCGCGCCCAGCAGGATAATAAACACCAGCGAGGTGGTCTTTGCCGTTTCTATCATAACGGATTCCAGCGTATTGCTGATTTTGAAAACCCGCCATCCGCTCCAAACCAGCCCCGTTACGATGAAAACACAGGCTATGATAGCCAGAATAACCCCAGCCATATCGTGGGTTGTGTGGATATTTTTAATGTTCGTGTTAAACATTTGCGTAATAATCACCACGCCAACCAGCCCCGCTACGCACAAAATCGCGGGGGTATAAACCAGCCGTTTTGACTCGCACAAGCGATAGCCCGCCATCAATAACGCCCCTGCCGCGCCAATCGCACCCGCTTGATTCACCGTGGCTACACCAGACATAATGGAGCCTAGCACCATAAAAATAAGCACCAAAGGCGGGATTAACGTCAGCAAAACCTTTGCCAGAAACGCGCGGTCAAACCGCCCGTCATACTGCACAGGGGGCGCTAAGGCGGGGCGCAACCACGCGGCAATCAAAACATAGCCCATATACAACCCCACAAGCACCATGCCTGGGATGAACGCGCCCAAAAACATCTCCCCCGCCGAGGTGGAAACCACATCAAACTGCGACGGCATAGTCAATTCGCCCGTGTTTTCCTTGTATAAAGCCTTGCGCAAACTGCTGCCTTGGTCGGCGGCACTGGCCAGCTGGTCGGCTAGGATTATCAAAACAATGGAAGGCGGAATAATCTGCCCAAGCGTGCCAGACGCGGCAATCGTGCCAGTCGCCATGGATTGGGAATAGTTATTGCGCAGCATCGCGGGCAGGGAAATCAGCCCCATTGCGACAACGGTCGCCCCGACTATCCCCGTGGTTGCCGCCAATAACGCCCCGACAAATATCACCGAAATGCCGAGGCCGCCTGGAACGGGTCCGAAAAGCTGTGCCATAGTAATCAGCAAATCCTCTGCTATTCGTGATTTTTGCAGCATAATCCCCATAAAAATAAAGAGCGGGATAGCGATAAGGGTATCGCGTTCTGCCTCCCAATAAATGCCCCTTAAATTCGTAACCCCCGCCGATAGCCATTGCGACGGGTTGCCTTGCGCGAAAAACGCCCCCGAATCGCTGGCGAAAATCAACCCGCATAGCCCGGCGAGGGCTATTGTGAATATGGAAACCCCGGGCAGAGCAAAGGCAACAGGATAACCCGCACCCAAGGCGAAAGCCATCAATCCGACCAGTAATAAAAGGAAAAATAACTCCATCACGCGGTGCCTTTCAGTTTAATTGCGTCTGCCTTATCCGTGCGGATATCGGCGGAGTCGGGGTCCAGATAATCGGCGGTTGCCGACATCAAATACGCGCTGAATTGCAGCATCATGGACACGGCGAAAACCAGTAAAAACCCCGCCATCAGGTATTTGACATAGAGCCCAAACCCCGCTTGGCTGGTTTCAAAATTGAGCAAAGGCCCCATAATAATAGCGGTTTTCTGCCCCATTCCCAAATACAAAATCGTCCAGCAGAGCGGTATTCCTAAACACAACGAACCATAGGCGTTAATCACTGATTTCGTGCGTGTGGTGAAGCTGGCGTATAGGACATCGACCCGCACATGCCCCTCTTCCAACAAGGTGAAAGCACTGGCAAACAGGAACAACGCCCCGTACCAAAACCGCACGAGGTCTGATAAAAACGCCTGTTCGTAAGAGAAAATAAAGCGGAACAGGACGATTAATAGCTCCGCGATGACTATCAGTAACGCGAGCCAGTGGAAGCCCAGCGTTCGCGTCCGTGTGGCGGTGATTATGGCTATGATAATGAGGGGGATATGGACGTATGGGCCGCGAAAATGCGACCGTCCAAGGTTTTGTTCCAGGTCTTTGCCCATGAAGGCGGATAAAAATCCCTCTACCCGTAGGAATGAAATCAGGGCATCGCCCAGCCCGACCAATAGGACTATGAAAAACCCCGCACGGATAAGGAAGGTGTTTATGTTTGATATGGTGTTCGCGTCTTGGGTGAGGGTGGTTGTTTTGGTTTTGTATAGGTAAATCAAGGCGGTAGAGATTAAAGCCAATGTTAATCCCCAGCCCGTTCCCGCCCCTGCGTTCGCGCCAAATCGGGCGAAAGTGCCAAGGATAAATGCCGTCATCACGCATAAATTGCCCCAGACCAGCAATCGCAGAGCCGTCGGGCTCGGGTCAAATATGGATTTTTGTCGGGTGGGGGGCATGGGTTTCCCGTGTTAGAAATTGGATTTATAGGCAAGCCTAGCATAATTTGGCGGGGATGCAAGGGGTTTTAACGATTAACGATTAACCCGCCCGTGTTAGGGTGAGGAGGGTGGTGCGACAGCAAACCCGCCAGCGTAGCTATACGAAGAAATCGCGCCTTCGAACACGCCAATCGCACCTTTTACACCAATCAGCCCATTGAATGTACCGTTGTCAGCATCAGCACCGTGCAAATTAACACTTCCCCACATCACACCAGCAGCGTTAAAATCACCAATGAACCTAACGCCATTCGCATCCCCTTCATTACCATTTACAGAAGTAAATCCAGGGTCGCCATCGCCATCCAAAGTCGTAATCGTCCCCACGCTCCCTGCCTCAGAACTAGTACCGCCAAAAGTAATTTTCAGTGAAAAACTCCCAATATCTAGAGGGGGCGTGGCGAAACCAGTTTGACCTGCTAACTTGCCAGTCCAAGTAGCGTTTTTGTCGGTATTGATAAGCGGTGCACCCAGATTTGTGGTTGGTAGCATCCCCACGTATGTTTGCCCAACGAAACCAGTGATACTAATATTCACGTAGGCAAAACCGCTTTCATAGCCGTCTTGATTCACTGTCTCATTCAAGCGTAAAATACTGGGGGTAAAAGTACCTGCACTTGTCACTATTTTATTGTCACCATCCAATCTGATATAATCCGAAGTTCCTCTTACAGCATTCGTAAAACCCGAATCCCGTAGAGGACTTGTTGTGGATTCATTATCCCCGCCCGAAGCAAAACTAGCCGTCCAATCAGCAAATTCCACACAATCACCCGCCGCGATGCAAGGGTCGGGTGGCGGTGGTGGCGCTGGTGGCGTGGCGAAAAACCCGCCAGAGTAGCTAATCGCACTACTCCCCGCAACAAGAGTTTCATGCCCACTGATAAACGCGCCAACCGCGCCATTCTGCCCGATAAGCCCCGTTAAAGTTCCCGGGCTGTAATTTTCGTGGTCTGTAAATATCTGTCTGTTTTCCCTTACCCCTACGATTGTTCCAAAGAGAATATCGCCTGAAATAACCCCCTTATCATCAAATGTCCCATCTATTGAATAATAAAACCCCGTACCACCAACATTAAAAAAAGTCTTCATCGTTCCCTCATCCCCGTCAAAGGTAATATCAAGTTCAAAATCGTCACCATTATCTGCACCTACCACTGCTTCAGCAATACCCGCAACAGCGCGGAAATCGCCCTGCCATTTTAGGGCTGTTGTAGTAGTGTCACTTATCGGTGCACCCAAATTTGTCCCTGCCAAAATCCCAGCATAATAAGCATCATTCTCGGTAAAAAATGCCATGCCATTCGTGGTGCTTTCTGTTATAAATAATGTTGTCGGTACAAGTCCTTCGGTCAAGGTGCTGGCGGTCGTTGCTGTAATCGCCAAAAATTCATTTGTCGTGGTTGCGTTTGGCGTGGCTGGATAGGTTGGCAAATCGGCAATTTCCACAGTGCATTCAGCGGTGATCAGCCCCCCCTCGCAAGGGTCAGGCACGCTCATCAAACTCTCGCCTCGCAAATCAGCCCTACAGTCGTCGTTGTTTGGGGTTGCCATACAAAACTCCACCCGTGCCTGTGTAAAAGTATCCGTTTCACAATCCGTGCCAAAAAGGTTAGCGGTGGACGATTTACAATACGCCAACCGCGCAGGTTGGAAATCCGCACCACAGGTTGCGGGTGCGAAAGTCAAAGGGTCATTGCAAGCCCTATAACCCGCGCAACGGGCATCGTTTGTTTGGTCGGTTTCGCAATAGCCAAACCTGCTGGTTCGCACGGAATCTCTGCTCGCCGTAAAGGTCGCCTCTGTATCACACGTATCGCTAAACGGATCTTGCAAACACCCCGCAAACGCGGTCGCAAACAGCACATTGCATTGCGCGGTTGTCGCGGTCGCATCCGCACATCCATCAATCTGTGCGCCTATAAACAGAGCCACGTCCTTGCAAAACGCATCAAACGAATTCAAGGTGCAAACGGCAGTTTGCGCATCGGGGCAATTCGGTGCATCGGTAACCCCATTACGACAATTTAGCGTTTCGGAGTCCCTTTGGCTCATGTAAGTCGTGCCAATAAAACAAATCCCCGCTTGAAACGGATTCGTGGGGCAAGTGGTCGCCGCCGCGGCCGCACAGCCGTCAAGCCCGTTATTTCCTTTGCATGCCTCCAATCGCTCCATCCGTTGGGTGGTATAATCAATGGCGGGGTCATTGCAAAGAACTGTATTATACGGATTGCCTATGCAAACATCCCTAACCACATTAGCAGGGCAAGCATTACCCGTGCCTACATTGGCTTCACAATTACTGAGGATTTGTTGCCTTTGTCCTTCATAAGGTGCTACATTATGGCAAATCTCATCATGCACATTATTTGGGCAGGTCGCGTCAATCTGTTTTGTCCGTTCCAGCCCGTATGTTCCATCATCCGCCCCCGCCGTGCCTAACCTGCAAACATCCAAAAACGGGTCAGCCGTGCATTCCGTGGCAACCGCCACGGGGCAGAGTGGGTCTCGTCCAGTGGTATCGTCATTGGTACAGGTCAGGCGAATCCGTTGTCGCGCGTTGGTGTAGTCATTATTATCAATGCAAAGCCCCGCATCATACGGGTTTTCACCGCAAACGCGAATCACCGTCGGGGCGCAATCGTTTGCCTTTGTCGTGGTGGGTTTGCTGGCATCACTGCAAAAAACCTCTGCCTCCGTTGGCGTTGGGGCGGTGCAAGTCGTGCCAAACGGATTCTGCGTGCAAGTCAAGGCTGTGGGGCCGCTATTAAAGGTGTTATTAACAGCAACACCCCCAGCACAAGCGGTTAGCAGAGCAAGGGTGGTTAGGGCGATTAGGGTTTTGAGATAAGTCATGAGCGTGTCCTTTGATGGTTAAGAATTCATTAACACTTCCACTATAAACACAATTTTGGGGGAGTGTCAAGCCCTAATAACTACCCCCTAATCCCTAACAATTAAAACAATTCCCACACAAATACCCCCGCCCATCCCCACCGATATTCAAACTCTCTTAACCTTTTTGCCACAAAACCCACCTTATGAAAATCCTCTTCGCCATCCTTACCGTCATAACGGCACTCATAGCCACTGCCACCGCCTCTCGCGCCGATATAACCTTGACCTTCGGCACCTACGCGGGCGATAAACCCAGCGAAACCGTCCGCGAGTTAAAACCCTTCCTAGATTACCTCGCCCATCAAATCCATATAACCCTAGGCGAACCCGTCACCATCGTTATGAAAATCGCGCCGACCTACGACCAAGCCATAGACAACCTGATTAACGGCACTGTGGATTTTTCACGGTTTGGGCCGTCGTCCTATGTCCTCGCCAAAACCCGCGCCCCAACCCTGCGGATTATAGCTACGGAGGCACAAAACAGCCAACGTCCCTATAAGGGCGTGATTGCCGTCCATAAAGACAGCGACATCCGCCATATCGCCGATTTACGGGGGCGCTCGTTCGCCTTTGCCTCGCCGTTTTCCACGATTGGGCGGTATTTCGCGCAGAGCCAGCTGCTCACCGCGGGGATAGATTCGGAGGGGCTCAGCCATCATATGTTCCTTAATCGCCACGATAGGGTGGGTGTGGCGGTTGCCGCCAAAACATACGATGCGGGGGCGTTGGAAACCCAAACGTTTCAGAGGCTTATCCAAGATGGTGCGCCCTTACGCAGTATCAAAGATTTTGACCAAACCCCGAAACCTTGGATAGCGGGGGACACTATGCCCGAATCGCTCATCCCCATTATCCGCGATATTATGCTGCATGTGCGCGATAAAGCCGCGCTGAGTGCCGTTGCCCAATCGGGGTTTGTCATTGGCAATGATAGCTATTATCAACCCGTGCGCGATGCTATGGCGCAAAGTCGGGGGTTTTAATCTGTGAATTTCCCCGCTATGAAACTGTCCTCTATGAAACTCCCCGCGATAAAACTGCCACCGATGAAACTCCCCGCGATTAATTTCCTTTCATGCCTATCGCCAAAACGCCTGCCTTTGTTTTGCCAAACCTGCCTTACGGTCGTTGTCATAACCCTCATCTGGGGGGGTATATCGTCCCACGTCATCCGCGGGGTGGAGGCCGCGCATTTACAAGAAGACCTAACCGCCCAAACCGCCCAAGCCGTATCATTATTAAGCGGCCTTACCGTTGAATCCATCATCATTGAGGACACGGCACGGATAGAAACCGCCCTGCAAGAGGCCGTGGAACGCTTGCCAAAATTACTATCCGTCCAAGTCTTCAACCCACAGGGGCAGGAAATCGCCCGCTACCCCGCCACCCCCCATTCCGCCAGTGCGGACGTAGAAAAATTCGTGAAATCCGTCAATTTAGTAGGGCAGAACTTCGGCACTATGCACGTGTTTTGGTCTATCAGCCAAGACCGCACCCACATGGTACAGCGATTAAACCAAACCGTGTATATGAGCATAGCCTTTATGGTCGCCTTGGGCGCGATTTACCTATGTTTAACGTGGTATTTGAACGCTCGCAATTTGGAATTGAAAACCGCCCGTGCGCAGGCGGTATCCGCCAATCACGCGAAATCGCAGTTCCTTGCGACTATGAGCCACGAAATCCGCACCCCCATGAACGGAGTCATAGGCATGGCAAACCAAATGCTGGAGACTCGGCTGGACAGCGAACAACGGCTGTATGTGGAGACTATTGTGAAATCTGGCACGGCTTTGTTGCGGATTATCAACGATGTGCTGGATTTTTCAAAGATAGAGGCGGGGAAGATGACCCTGACCCGTGCCGATTTTAACCTGAAGGATTTGCTGGATGATGTGGTGCAAATCATCGCCCCCCTTGCCGTGAAAAAGGGGATTGGGCTGGATTTACACTATCATTCCTCGCTGGCGGAGGATTTTTACGGGGACGGCGGGCGAGTCGCGCAGGTGTTAATTAACATTCTGGGTAATGCGGTGAAATTCACCCCGCATGGAACTGTGCGAGTGCGGGTTTCTGGCAGTGTTTCCAATGGCTTACCCCGTGGCGTTACCCGTATTGGTATAGCGATTAAAGACAGTGGGATTGGCATTGAAAAGGGGCAGTTGGCGGATATATTTAACGAATTCGAACAGATTGACGGGGCGAAAACTCGTAAATTTGAGGGGACGGGGTTGGGCTTGGCTATTTCCGCGCGTTTGCTGGATTTAATGGGTGGTAAGGTGGCGGTCAGCTCTGGCGTGGGGCGCGGGGTGTTGTTTTATATCACGCTGGATTTGCCCTCGGCAAAGGGCGGTTTGGTTGGTGGTAATACGGATATTAACGCGGCGGATTTGCCCGCGATAAAGGTGCTGTATGCTGAGGATAATAAGACCAATCAGTTGGTATTGAAGGCTATGTTAAAGGATACGGCGGTGGATTTGCGGATGGCTAATAACGGGCTGGAAGCGTGTGAAATGGTGCGGACGCGGGCGTTCGTGCCTGATTTGATTTTTATGGATGTGTTTATGCCAGAGATGGACGGGTTGCAGGCGGCGGTGGAAATTCGTGCGTTGCAAAAGCAACAGGGGCAGGGGTGTCCTATCATCGCGCTGAGTGCCAGCGTGATGGAAGAGGAACGCAAGCGGTGCTTTGACGCAGGGATGGATGATTATCTGGGCAAGCCAGTGGTGAAGCAGGAGTTGTTTCGGGCGGTTCTAGGTAAATTGTGAATTATGAATTATGAATTGTGAATTATGAATAGCCCTTTGGGTCTTCGTCAT
Organism: uncultured Amylibacter sp.; assembly: GCA_959347425.1. Next base: position 2,077,598 of record OY365741.1, read on the forward strand.
CGCTACGCGAGTGCCGACCAGCGTGGTCTTTTGTGCGTAGCCCCCACTTCGTGGAGGCATGCCAAAAGCCCTTTGGTTACAAGACGTTAGGGATTCTATAAATCTATTATTAGGATATACAAGACGATAATCTAGATTATTTGCAAAGAATACTTGGAAATTGATGATAGGTTTGCTCTAAATTTATTTAGGCTTTGCCTAGATACTAGGACAGGCTTTAGCCAAAAAACCCCGTCCAGCTCTCCGCAGGAGGGGTGGGCGGGTGGGCAACCGAACGAAGTGAGGGCGCAACAAAAAACCTCCGCTCTTAACCTCTAATAACCAACCCCCAATTATTAACAACCAATAATTCATAATTCATAATTCATAATTCATAATTCATAATTCACAATTCATCATTAAACCTTGACCTCCGCCCGATTTCCCCTTACACTCACCGATAAAACCTGACCACCCGAACCCCAGACCAAAGACCACCCATGCCGACACCCCCCGCAAACCCCGTCCCCCGTGCAGTATTCCTAGAATTCATGCGCGGCGTAGCCAGCAGTGTCGCCGTCGTCACCACAAACGGAGACGCGGGCAAACACGGCACAACCGTCAGCTCTTTTTGCTCAGTTTCGGCCGACCCGCCAACGATGCTGGTTTGCGTTGACGCGCAGTCTCGCATAGCGCAAATGATCCGCGCCAACGGGGTTTTCAACATAAACGTCCTGCCCCAAGACGGGATAGAAATCGCGAAACGGTTTGCGGGTGCGGATGATGGCTGGCTGAACGACCGCTTTGATGGGATTAAATGCAGTGATGCCAGTGTGCCTGAAATCATCGGTGCGTCCGTGTTATCCTGCGTTTTGGTGCAATCGGTTTTGGCGGGTAGCCACCAGATTTGCATCGGGCAAGTCGGTGGGTTGGCAAAGGGGGCGGCCGCACCTTTGACCTATTTTGATGGCAGTTACCATCAGATTATGAAAACATCATGAGTGGTGAATTGTGGATTGTGAATTATTAGGTTAAAAGAGTATAAACACATGGTTAGAAAGGATACCCCTATGTTAAAAATAATAAAAATAAGTTTTGTAGGTCTGGTTAGAAATTAAATGAAGCACAGTACTAACTGATAACTAAACGGGGAAGTAAAATGGAAATAGACTATAATAAATCAAGTCATCAAGAAACTAATTTTCAAAAATTAGAGGAAGACTACATTTTTTGGCAAGGTAAGAGCCTCAAATCATTGATGCGTTGTATAAAAAACGCAAGCCATATAGATGAGGTAGGTGCAGGTAATTTATTAAGCCGCACAATGCTTCATTGGGCATCAAGGTGGAATCAAGACCCTATTATAGTTCATACTTTATTAGGTGAAAAAGCGAACGTTAATGCGTTGGATTTTTTTCAACAAACGCCACTTCATCTGGCAGCTTGGAAGAATCCAAATCATGAAATTACTGGGGCTTTGTTAAGTGCGCGACCAGATGTTAATATAAAAGATAAGTGGGGGCGAACTCCTTTTGACCTTATAAAGGAAAACATAGATATTAAAAATACCTATGTCTATGAAAAATTAGAGAATTTAAGTCAATAAAAAAGAAACCCAAAATGACCATACCCCCCCACAAAATGCTGATTAACGGTGCTTGGACACCCAGCGAATCAGGCGAAACTTTCCCCAGCATAAACCCCGCCACGGGGCAGGTTTGGGCGCATATCCCACAGGCGACGGCAAAGGACGTGGACAAAGCCGTAACCGCCGCCCACAATGCCATGACCACGGGCGATTGGGCGAAAATGACGCCGACGGAACGCGGTCGTGCCTTGCATCGTTTGGGCGATTTAATCGCGGAAAATTCCGAAGAACTCGGGCGAATAGAAACCCGCGACACGGGCAAATTATTCACCGAAACGCGATGGCAGGCGAAATACATCGCCACCTTTTTCCACTTTTTCGGCGGGGCGGCGGATAAAATAACAGGCGAAACTCTGCCGATAGACAAACCCGATTTGTTCGTATTCACAAGGCGCGAGCCTCTGGGCGTTATCGCCGCGATAGTCCCTTGGAACTCGCAGCTTTTCCTATCCGCCGTGAAAATCGGACCAGCGCTGGCGGCGGGCAATGCGATTGTCATAAAAGCCTCCGAACACGCCTCCGCACCGATGCTGGCCTTCGGCGAATTGGTGGAACGCGCGGGCATCCCCGCGGGTGTTATTAACATCATCACAGGGCATGGCGAGCCATGCGGGCGAGCGTTGACGACTCACCCTCTGGTTGCAAAAATAGCCTTCACGGGCGGGGCAAATGCCGCCCGTTCCGTCATTAAAAACAGCGCGGAAAACTTGGCACAAGTGTCATTGGAACTCGGCGGTAAATCGCCGTTTATCGTCTTTGATGATGCGGATTTGGACAACGCACTGAATGCCTCGGTTGCGGGGATTTTCGCCGCCGCAGGGCAGAGCTGTGTTGCGGGCAGTCGCCTATATTTACACGAAGACATAGCCGATGTGTTTTTACAACGAATGGTTGCGATGGCGGAGGCGATAACGCTGGGCGATCCGCAGGATTTATCCGTGCAGATGGGGCCGCTTTGCACGGCAGAACAGGTGGAAAATATCGAACACGCGGTCGCGGGGGCGGTTGCGGCGGGCGGGCGCATTTTGGCTGGCGGTGTGCGGGTTTCTGGCGCGGGTTTTTACTATCCGCCAACGATTATAGAAACGCGTCAAGACATGGATATAGTCGCGCGGGAGCTGTTTGGCCCCGTGCTAACGGTCGTGCGATTTCGCGATGAAACCGAGGCTCTGGCTCTGGCGAATGACAGCGCGTACGGGCTGGCGGCTGGGGTTTTCACCCGCGATTCGGCGCGGGCTTTGCGGATGGTGGCGCGTGTGCGGGCGGGAATTGTGTGGGTCAATACCTATCGCGTGATTTCCCCGATTGCCGAATTCGGCGGCGTGGGGCAGAGCGGGTATGGTCGCGAGGGCGGGTTGCAGTCGGTTTATGATTACACGCGGACAAAGACCGTGTGGATGAATGAGAGCGATGCGGTTATTGATAATCCGTTTCAAATGCGGTAAATATGAATAGTTCATCAAAAAAGGAGCACCCAAAATGAAATTCCACATCGCCATAAACCTTGAACGCCATTCCGCCCAAACCGACATGCGCGAAGTCCGCGACCACACGCTCGACCTTATAAAAATGGCCGATCAAGCCAATTTCACCACCGCTTGGGCGGCCGAACACCACGGGTTGGAGATGACAATCGCCCCAAATCCGTTCCAAATCCTGACGTGGTGGGCGCATCACACGCGCCAAATTCGCCTAGGTTGCGGGGTCGCCAACGCCGCCTATTGGCACCCGATTAACCTTGCGGGGGAGGCTGCGATGTGCGATTTGCTGTCCGACGGGCGGCTGGATTTGGGGCTGGGTAGCGGCGCGTATCAGCGCGAATTTGACCGTATGAAGCCCGGGGTTGACCAAAAAGACGGCTATAAATACTTGCAAGAAATGCTGCCGATTGTCCGCGATTTGTGGCGTGGGGATGTCGCCCATGACGGTGAGTTTTGGCAGTTTCCGCCTGCGACTTCCTGCCCGAAACCCTTGCAAAACCCCTTGCCATTATGGGTTGCCGCGCGTGCGCCGATTACTTTTGATTACGCGATTGAAAACGACTGCAACATTATGACTTGGCCTTTTACTCTGCCGTTTTCGGAGGCGCAGACCTATCGTGAAAACCTTGATAATGCGATTGCCAAAAGCGGGCGTATTTTCAAAGGACAATTCGCCATGATGCGCCACGCTTGCGTTTATGAAACGCCCGATGACCGAGCCGCCGCGATGGATGCGATTCGCGGGGTTCTTGGCAGGTTTGGCAACCTTATGATGAAAAAGGGCGATGTTATTAACGGGTTTCCAGAGGTTGTGCCTTTGGCGGAGTTGGAGGGGAATGTCCGCGTAGACCCTGCTATGTTGGAAGAAAACCTGCTGTTCGGGTCGCCCGCCCAGGTGATTGAAAAATTACACGCTTACCGCGAATTGGGGGTGGATGCGTTTATTTATTATGGCTCTATGGGGTTGGATATGGCGCAACAAAAACGCTCGTTAGAGTTGTTTATAGAGCGGGTGATGCCAGAGTTTAGGGATTAGTTTGTGGGGGATTTCGCGACTGATATGAACATGCAAAACGGCACGGCTTACCGCCTGATTGGGGCGGATAATGCGGATGATAATGCCCCTGTGGTGGTTTTGATACACGGGTTGGGGCTGTGTTCCTCGTTATGGGATGAGTATTTGGATATGCTATCAACGCGGTTTCGCGTGTTGATTTACGACCTATACGGGCATGGTGCGTCTTCGCCCGCGCCCGTGCCGTTAAATCTGTCTGTTTTCGCCGACCAAATCGCGGATTTATTGGACGCACTGGCGATAGATCGCGTTCATCTGGTCGGGTTTTCCATTGGTGGCATGATAAATCGCAAATTCGCCGCTTTGCACCCGCATCGGTTGCATAGCTTGGTAGTCATGAATTCCCCCCATATTCGCGACCCTGACGCACAACGGGCAGTGGAATCTCGCGCACTGGCAGTGGCGGGGCAGGGCGCATTGGCAACGATGGAGGCGGCGTTGGAACGTTGGTTTAGCCCCGCCTATCGCGCGAATAATCCCCTCGCCTTGGATGCTGTGCGCAACTGGCGGTTGTGTGCGGACGCGGACAGTTACGCCGAATCCGCGTGGGTTTTGGCCGATGGTGTGAAGGAATTTGGCGAAAAGGGGAATTATCAAGGGGATTACCCCTGTTTGGTTATGACCTGCGAAAACGATAGCGGCAGTACCCCCGCCATGAGCCGTGCCATTGTCGCGGATTTTGGCGAGGATATTGGTAGGCGGGCAGAGCTACGGATTATCCCAGACCTCCGCCATCTTGGGCTGATGGAACGCCCCGATTTGTTTATTGCAGAGATTATGCGGTTTTTAACAAAACAGTAAAAACTACAGTTTTTTATCTATCTTCGCGTCCTTTTTAAGGATTTTATTCGCCAGATTTTTATCGTAAAGATTATACGGAACGATAATTGTTATTTTATTTTCGGGGTGATGCCATTTTTCATGCGACCCCTTGCCACCAGATAGTTTTATGAAACCATTGTCTTTTACGATATTGATAGTCCGAAGAAAAAAACTACGTCCCATAGGCTACCCTGTTTTTAAGAGGGCATCCTCTACGGGCGGTGGGCGAAAGGCAAAAGTCATGGCAAGTTTAAGAGGCGAATCTTTTTGCACTTTTGCAGAAGGGTTTTTCGGGGTTTTTTGGCTAAAATGATTGCAATAAATCAAATCAGGGGCAAAATGATCAACCAAATCCCAGAATTCATCCAGCGATTCGGTCACAAGATTCAGCCCGCGTATATTACTATCGCTATAGTAAAATTTGTGTTTATTGTCCCATACAGCCTTGACATAAAGTTGATTTTTCATTGTTCTGTTCCTTTCATTCGCTTGAATATAAGATTGAATATAACCAGATTAACCCCTTTTCCAAGCAGAATCAAGCGTTTTTTTAATAAAAATAATTAAAATATGGACATCCCCGCCGACTGTGCTATCATCCGCGTTATGACGGATTCTATATTTCACCTGTTCCACGCGGCCTTTGGCACGGCACATGATGCGACCAATATATCGCTCGCGCCTGACCGCTATCTATCTGATTTGCGGGGATATTATCGGGCAGATCCGACGGTTTTATTGCGTCCGAATAGCCGTGAACAAGTGGTGGAATACGTGCGATTTTGCGGGCAGAATGGCATCGGAATTATCCCCTATGGCGGGGGGACGGGGCTGGTTGGTGGGCAGATGAATGTGCCTGTGACGGGTGATAAACCCGCCGATAATTTGCCCAAACCTAACGTCCTGCTTTCCCTCGACCGCTTGAATAAAATCCGCACACTATCGCCTGAAAGCAACACTATTACGGCTGAAGCGGGCGTTATCCTCGCCGATATTCACGCCCGAGCGACCGCCCATAACCGCCTGTTTCCGCTGAGCATCGGGTCCTCTGGAACCTGCCAAATCGGTGGCAATCTGGCGACAAACGCTGGCGGAATGCAGGTTTTGCGCTATGGTATGATGCGCGATTTGTGCCTGGGGGTGGAGGCGATTTTGCCCGACGGCCAGATTTACAACGGGCTGACGGGGCTGCGTAAGGACAACACGGGGTATGATTTGCGACATCTGCTGATTGGCTCTGAGGGTACGCTGGGGATTATCACCGCCGCGGTTTTGCGCCTGTATCCTTTGCCGAAACATCACTTGACGTGTTTTGTTGCGTTGAAAAACGCGGATGCCGCGCTGTCGGTTTTGAACCATTTGCAGGAGGCGTTTGACGGACAGGTGAGCCTGTGCGAACTGCTCAGTCGTGCCAGTTTTGATTTTATGGAAGAGACGTTTCCCAATGTTCGTCGCCCCTTTGCCAACGCGCCAGAATGGTCGGTTTTGGTGGAAATCGGGTTGCAAACGGACGCGAGCGATAGGTTTGAAACTTGTTTATCTAATCTTTACCAGCAGGGGTTGATTACGGACGCACAAATCGCACAATCCAGCGCGGCTCGGGATGATTTCTGGACATTTAGGGAAACGATACCAGAGGCGAATCGTGCAATAGGGACAGTGGCTTCGCACGATATCTCTCTGCCTTTGGAACGAATTGGGGCGTTTATTGCGGATATGCCCGCGAAAATTGCGCAAATCGGCGATTTTCGGATAAATTGCTTTGGGCATATAGGCGATGGCAACCTGCATTACAACATTTTCCCGCCAAAAGGGCAGGGGGCTACCGCGTATAAAAACACGCGCTCGGCTTTGCAACGTGTGGTTTATGATGGGGTGAGTGCGTTCGGCGGGTCTATTTCGGCGGAACACGGGATTGGGCGGTTAAAACGCGATGATTTGGTGCGGTACGGGGATGCCGCCAAGCTGACCGCGATGCGGGGGATTAAATCGGCGTTGGATCCGCAGGGGATTATGAATCCTGGGGCGGTTGTTAGTGATTAGTGGTGAGTGATTAGTGATTAATTTTTGCCACTTCTTGACTGGTCGGCATTGCGTAGCAATGACGAAGACCCGCAGGGCTAAATAATGATGAATGATTGGTTATTAGAGATTAGGAGTTGGTTATTAGAAGTTAAGAGCGGAGGTTTTTTGTTGCGCCCTCACTTCGGGGCAAGCCCCCTTCGTTTGGGCTTCCCGCCCGCCCACCCCTCTGCGAGGCTTGGGCGAGCGGATTTTTATGGCTAAAGCCTGTCCTTGTATCTAGGCACAGCCTAAATAAATTTAGAGCAAACCCATCACCAATTCCCAAGTATTCTTTGCAAATCATCCAATCTATCGTCTTGAATATCCAGATAGTAAATTTATGACAAACCTAACGTCTTGCAACCAAAGGCTTTTGTGTATGGGCTTTACGCAAGTAAAGCTCTATATGCACAAAAGCCACGCCCTCTGATAACTAATCCCCAACCGCCCCCATCCCCCGCGCAATCGCCGCCACCCCAGTTCGCGCGACTTCGCACAAGCCCAGAGGCCGCATCAGCTCCACAAACGCGTTGATTTTATCGGTCGTCCCAGTCAGCTCAAACACGAAACTATCCAGCGTCGTATCCACCACATTGGCACGAAACACCTCAGCCGTGCGAATCGCCTCCACCCGCATATCACCCTTGCCACGCACGCGGATTAACGCCAACTCGCGCTCCACGGACGGACCTTCCACGCTCAAATCATGCACGTCATGCACCGCGACAATCCGCCCCAGTTGCGCCTTTATTTGCTCAATAACCGAAGGCGTGCCGTTCGTCACAATCGTGATTCGCGACATATTCGTGTCGTGGTCAACCTCCGCCACGGTCAGGCTTTCAATATTATACCCGCGCCCAGAAAACAGCCCGATGACACGCGCCAGCGTCCCTGCCTCGTTATCCACCAGAACCGCGAGGGTATGGCTTTCAACCCCCGAATCCTCGGTATTATGCAGGTTATAGGCAGATTTGCTCTGCGTTGATTTTTTGATTTTTATCGCGTTCATAGTCGCCTCCTTTTGCCATGTTATAGGGTAAATTCCACAAAAAACAAACCGCCAAACCGCCGATTTCCCCGCGTTGCGGGGTTTTTTTCACTTTTTTGCGGTTTTGGGCTTGCGTTCGTGCCGAAAAACGGGTAAAGGCATCCCAACGGAGAGGTGGCAGAGTGGTCGAATGCGGCGGTCTTGAAAACCGTTGAGGTGAGAGCCTCCCAGGGTTCGAATCCCTGTCTCTCCGCCAAAATTATTCCGCGCACCTGTGGCGTTATGTCGCACCCACGATTCCCCTTATATTGTGGGGTTTGGGCGGTGCATCACGCACAAGGTTGTGATATTGGAAAAAATCGGCAAAATCCCACTTGCAATTTGCGCAAAAATCCGTAAATTAACGACATGTGGTTCGTGCGTCCGCACGACCCCCCGTCTTTTAACAATAAAATAAGGACTATTCCCATGTTAAATCTATCCAAAATAACCCTTCTTTTATTGGCCAGTATCGGGCTTACCGCCTGTGGGCTTGGCAGTTTGATAGACGCGTTTGAAAACGGGGGCGAGGACTGCCCGCTTGCAGAACGGTTTTGCGAACTGAATGAAGAAGGTCAGCAAATCAACAAGCCCGATGACGAGGCTGTGGATGCGATCACTTTGCAGATTTCAAACAGTATTCTGGGTGTCGTTGATCAAAAAAGTGGTATATTAGAAAACATTTCAGAGCCTACAGACTCGCCAAGTTATGATGTGCCATATACCGTGGTCAACCGTTCGCTCAGTGGCAGTGGCACGGATGATGGGTTTGCTTATTTTTCTATTGCTAATACGAATACTGGAACGCGCCAATACGTGGGGATTTTGCCTGGAACCAAATTGGGCAATGCGTTTCATTATCGTCAGTCAAGCGCGGCTGAGGCAAAGGCGACTTGGCGGGGAACGCTTACTCTTATAGAGGGGAATTTGGTATCCACGACGAACGAGTTTAGTATTGAAGTCGATTTCATATCGCATGAAATCAGTACGCCAGACGGCTTTCCAATTCCAAGGGGGCAAGATTTTGCAGACCCAAGAATAGGGCGGCTTGAGGGCGATTTTGGCGTTGCTGGGGATCCAACAACCACGCCAGGGCAGTTGAACGGGTCGTTTGATATTGACGGTGATGCCCCTGGCGGTGCAGATATGATTGGGCTGATTGGCGAACAGGGCGCGGTCGGTGTATTCTCTGGCAATTATTTCGGCGGGTTTGTTGCGTCGCCACAATAATTAAATAGTGATTAGTGATTAGTGATTAGTGATTAGTGATTAGTGATAATGGCATCATCGCGGGGACTCGTTTGCAGAGGGCGTGGCTTTTGTGCATATAGAGCTATAAGGGCAGTTGAACCTGCCCGACAAAAATAAAAATATAAGGGCAGTTGAACCTGCCCGACAAAAATAAAAATATAAGGGCAGTTGAACCTGCCCGACCAAAATAAAAACATGAAAAAGCCCATACACAAAAGCCTTTGGCTATACTTGGCAAAGCCTAAATAAATTTACAACAAACCTATCATCTTGCACATCGGGCTTTTGGCATGCTCCCGCGAATCTTTGTCTTATCGGGCAGGTTCAACTGCCCTTGTGCGGGGGCTACGCACAAAAGACCACGCTGGTCGGTATCGCGCAAGCGATTACGAAGACCCGCAAGGGCTAAAGCCACTAACAACTAACAACTAATAACTAATAACTAATAACTAAATCCTGCAACCCATTTATCGCCGCACCCCACTCCTCGCGTTCCTCTTCTGTCAAAGGAATCAACCCCTTATCCACCAAATAGCCGTCTTCCCCCCAGGCATCCTCGGACGTAAATTCGCGCAAAAAATCAGCAATCCCTGGCACCACCCCAACGTGCGCCTTTTTCACATAAAAATACAACGAGCGAGAAATCGGGTAATCGCCACTGGCTATCGCCTCAAATTCGGGCGACACACCGTTGATCTGCGCCCCCTGCACGGAATCCGCGTTTTGCTCCAAGAAACTATACCCAAAAATGCCAAACGCGGACGGGTTCGCGCCCAATTTCTGCACGATTAAATTGTCGTTTTCGCCCGCCTCCACATAGGCCCCATCCTCGCGTATCGTGTGGCACAGCGTTTTGTACGCGTTAATATCCGTGTCGTGCAATTCCGCAACCCACGCGATAGTCTGACACCCGCCCTCCATCGCCAGCTCGACAAAGGCATCGCGCGTGCCAGAGGTCGGGGGCGGCCCCAGAACTTCGATTTTCATATCGGGCAGGGACGGGTCAATCTGCGCCCAAGTCGTGTAGGGATTCGGTTCGGTTTGCCCGTTGGCTGTCGGAATATCCTTTGCCAAAGCGAGGAAAAGCTGTGCCAGAGTCAAATCAATAATCGGCGCGGTTTTGGCGTTAGCTATGACGATGCCGTCATAGCCGATTTTCGCCTCTATGATGTTTTTCACGCCGTTTTGGGCGCAGTTGGCGACTTCTGATGCTTTGATTCGGCGCGATGCGTTGGCCATATCGGGGGTTGCGATGCCCACGCCAGAGCAGAATAATTTTAACCCACCGCCAGAGCCTGTTGCCTCTACCACCGGGGTTTTGAATTCCGTGGATTTGCCGAATCGCTCCGCCACTGTGGTTGTGAAGGGGAACACGGTGGAAGAGCCGACGATGCGGATTTGGTCGCGTTCGGCAAAGGCGGGGCAGGCGGTGAGGGTCAGGGTGAGGGCGGTTAGGGTTTTGCGTAGCATGGGGTGGGTCCTTTGGTTGGGTGTGTGGGGGGGGTTATGGTCGAGCAATGCCCGTAATGGGGTTTTATAAGCCGTCTATTTTCCAAACAGATGCCGCGTGGTTCGCCAGCCAACCTTGATAATCGTCTAGGGTGTCCATGTCCCAAGACGGATATGTTGAGATTTTTCTATTCAGCGCAAGTTTGCTCTTTTTAAAAACTTCGCATTTTCTTTCAAACGGCTGTTGCGCCAAATTATCTTTATCAGTAAGGATGGTTAAATTGCCAAGCCGATCTATCGCATCATCATAGGTATCCAAGCCAAAATACCCCCGCCATTCATCATTAGGTTTTTGGGGTAATATATGTTCCAGCGTCATCTTTGATGATGGTTCAATTTCGTTGTTTATATGATGTTCTATTTGAGATAGCAGAAAAACAATTTTTTTATTTGTTTGTCTGCTGGGCATTTGTTTGGTTTTAAATGCGTTTTTAAATTCAGTATCGTTGGGATAAACCTGTTTCAAGCGGTGTATTATATCCTCTGGTTTCAAATCAGGCTGTTTGTATAGCTCATTCGCAAGCCTATTATAAACACTTTCTTGATCGCTTGCCACTTTTCCACCTATGACATTGTAACGAATCGATATAGCGGTGATCCACTGTAAAATTTTTATAAAATCCTGGGGGCTATTTTTGTATGCCTCAAAGGCAGACATTAAAAGGCTCATCGGGGTTTTGATATTAAAAAGCCTAAGTGTTTCTTGATAAGGTTTTGCGTCTTGATATCTGCCCTTACCATAGTCATTCCAAAAGTTATCGTTTTCTTTTCGGAGCGCAGCATAGACTGGGGCATTTTTTTCAATACCCTCTAAATAGCCAAAAACCTGTGATGAGGTTTCAATTGTTCCTTTTAAATCCCGATACAATTCTTTCTTGTAAGGTAAATTGCGCGAAATACCCGCGTGGCTTCGTAAAAAATCGGTAAAATTTGATTCGCCCAGTTGTATTAGTATCGCCGCCCATCGGTCTTCAAAAACATCAAAATGGTCTTTATGATAGGCATCATCCTGCGCAACAGTAGAAAGTAGAAAATTCTTTAAAAGGTCGGGTGCGGATAGTTGCATGCCACGTGCATTAAGCGTTTCAAAGACCAAATAAGCGTTCATGTCATCTGCAACTGAAATTGTTATGAATGTAAGACCATTGGCAACACTTTCTATGTGCTGGGCAAGTTCTTCACCTGAAAGATTAAGTCCATCCAGTTTCTTTTTAAAAAATTCAAATCCCCTATTAAGTTTTCTATTTGTGGCGGTAACATTACGTTTTTGGGGAACGCCAAGGTCTCGTATAATATCTTGAAAATAATCGCCATTGTTCCGATTAAGGGTTAATTTTAATTTTATTTTAAGTGTGACAGCATCCAAAAAACCAATATAGGTTTTACGATAAGCCTCAATTCGTTGGTGATTTTCCTTGGCTTGTTCATCTGCATCAATTTTTTCTTGGAAACAGGCCAAGGCGGCAATAATATAAAGATTTATTGTTGTTAATCGTTGCTGTCCATCAATAACTTCATAGGGTGCATTATCATTTGTTTTAAAGACAAGATAGCCCATGAAGTGTTGTATTTTGCTATCAACCATCTGTTCAATATCTTGCCAAAGCTCGGTAAGTTGTTCATCTTCCCAAGAATAATCGCGTTGAAATTGGGGGATAGTATAGGATTTTGCATTCCCCATAATCTCCAAAAACGTTTTGTTTTCTGGCGTAAGATTAAGTTTTGTAGACATTTTTAACTCCCTAAAAATGGTGCCCGGGGGCGGATTTGAACCACCGACACGAGGATTTTCAGTCCACTGCTCTACCCCTGAGCTACCCGGGCGGGGAAGGGGAGGTTATCAAAACACCCCCTTGGGTAAGGTTATTCACGCCTTTTAGACGACTATCCGCAGATTTGCAACAGCTCTCGTGCGTTTTTATGGGTTTTATTTGGATTTTATCGCGGTTTTATTTGTGCGGGCGGATTAGTGCAGTTTTTCCGCGTCCTCCGCACCTTCAAAATCCCCCAAATCCTCATCCGTATCAAACCCGCCAGCCACGCGATAGCCTTCGCCCAGCCACTTGCCCAAATCAATATCCGCACACCGTTTGGAGCAAAACGGGCGCATTTCGGGGCTCGGCTTTTTCCCACAAATCGGGCAAGTCATCGCATCGCTTTCATATTCGCACGGTTTCGTGCGGGTTTAGGGGTTGTTATTTTATCGCGGTTCTTTATAGTCTGGGTTACGCAAAAGTTCAAACACAAACAAACATAAGGAAACAAAGCGATGTTTATGAAAGCAAAATTGATGGTCTTTGGCTGTTTAGCCTATATTTTATTGGGGGCAGGGGCGGTATATGCGCATTCCGATTTGTCCTCGGTCGGCTGCCACGCGCAAGGCGGGTTGGCGCATTGCCACGCGGAATTATCGCTGGCGCAAAGCGATGAAAGCGATGAAACGGGTGATTCGGGAGAAAGCGATGATTCGGAGATGCCAGAGGTGAAAAAATCCAAATCAGGAATATGTCACGAAAAGGGGGTTGGGCATTATGCGCGGACGAAGACTTTCACCGCTTTTGCCACGATGGAGGCTTGTATTGCAAGCGGAGGGCGGGCGCCTTTATAGTTGTTAGTTATTAGTTATTAGTTGTTAGTTATTGGCTATTTTCGTTATCCGTTATCTAAAATAACTAGGGTGAGTTATTTTTAGGTATTGAATTAGGCGTTAGTTAATCTAGGGAAAAACTTTGCCAAACATAACCCCACTAATAACTAATAACTAACAACTAATAACTAGCGAGAGCGTTTCCTCTGCAACTCATAATGCCCTAACTTCGTCCATCCAACCATCTCTGTCGGCACATCATCCCCCGTCAGAGCCTTCCTTAAAATCATCTCAAACCGCGTCCGATCGCGTTTTGGCATAGGCGCGGGGTCAATGACAATCTGCCCGCCCAACCCGCGCAATCGCAGCTGGCGGGGCAAATCCCCAGCGCAGGCAAAATTCGCCCGCGCCCCCGCGTCCCCGCCGAAATCCCCGCCCGTATCCACATCCACGGCGACCAGAGCGGAGGTTGATTCTATCACCATACGCGCCCCGTTCGGCAATCCAGCGATGGGGGAGTCCAGCGATTCTATCTGGTCAGCAACGCCCAATCGCTCAAAACAGCCAGCCTCGTCTATCACAGGCACATCGCCCCAATCGCGCAACGCCAACGCGCGGGCAGAGGGTGCGGCATGGACTAACCCCACGGCTATGCCCCCGCCCGAGCCCCCGCCCGTGCATCGCGCCCGAATATCCGCCGCTAGCGAGATCATATCGCGCACCTCGGCGATAATATCCGCCAATAAGCCGTCCTGACAGGCAGTGCGTAGGATTACCGAAGCATCCCCCGCCGCGTCCGCAACTGCGGTTTTTAACGCATCACGGCGGTCTGGGTCAATGGCTTTGGATGCATTCACCGCGCCCGATTCGCCCAGAACTAATATAACATATCGCCCTTTTAATAAGGGGAATTCCCTGACGGGGGCGGCTTTGCCTTCCCCTACATGGGTTTTCACTTGCACTAAAAACGTGCGGTCTTTCGGCGGGGTTTTGTATTTCAAAAACCCAGTCGCGCCCGCGCCCATATCCACCATCATAGCTTTTTGACGTGGTAAATCGCGCCCTGCTGTCGCGAAATAAATAGCCTCTGGCACGACCTCACCCGCACCCACAGAATTTTCGGGCATATCCATCAGCAAATCCACCAGCAACCCGTCATATAACATCGCCGCGCACCCACGCGAATTGAAGGTATCAAAAGCTATGAACGCACCCTTTTTCATACCGCGGCCTTTGGCGCAAACTTATACCCAGCCGAGCGCAACAGCCCCGCCGTTTTATCCATAGGCAAGCCCATGACATTGGAATACGACCCATTAATCGCGGGGATAAACGCGCCCGCGCACCCTTGGATAGCATAGCCCCCCGCCTTGCCCTGCCATTCATTCGTGGCGATATAATCCGCCATTTCCTGCGAGGATAACCGTTTGAACCGCACGGCGGTCAACGCGTCCGCCCGCCAGGTCCGTGTTTCGGTTTTCACAACCAGCGCGGTGATAACGCGATGACGGCGACCAGATAATAGGGACAAATACGCTTGCGCCACGACCGCATCCGCAGGTTTGCCTAGGATTCGCTGCCCGACGGACACTATCGTATCGGCGCATAAAACGATTTCACCAGCCGCAGGCGCAAAGCACCCCGCCTTTTCCCACGCCATACGGCGGACGTATTCCAACGGGGTTTCGCCGCGTTTTGGGGTTTCATCAATATCGGGGGGAGTGACGCGGCAAGGGGTTACGCCGAGCAACCCCAGCAATTCTAATCGGCGCGCGCTGGCAGAGCCTAGAACCAGTTGCATCGTTATTTATAGCGGTAATTGATGCGACCTTTGGACAGGTCGTATGGGGTCATTTGGATTTGCACCTTGTCGCCCGCGAGGACTCGGATGCGGTTTTTGCGCATTTTGCCCGCCATGATGGCGATGATTTCGTGGTCGTTGTCTAGCTTTACCCGAAAGGTAGCGTTTGGCAATAATTCAATGACTATGCCGTCAAATTCTAGCGGTTCTTCTTTGGCCATGGGGGCTCCGTTTTTGTGGGTTTGGGGTAGTTTAGGGTATTGTAGGGATAAGTCAAGCGTTTTTTAGTTGTTAGTTATTAGTTGTTAGTTATTAGTTATTGGTTATTAGGAATTGGGGTTTGTTATTAGGAGTTGGGGATAGAGGTTTTTTGTTTGCGCCATTTCCTCGTGGCAAGCCACTTCGAAATGTCGCCCGCCCGCCCACCCCTCCTGCGGAGAGCTGGACGAGCTATTTTTTGGCTGGGGTTTGGCTCAGCGTCTTGTATATAGTCTAAATAAATCTAGAGCAAACCTATCACCAATTCCCAAGTATTCTAAACAAATAATCCACTCTATCGTCTTGTTATTCCAGATAGTAAATTTATAGAATCACTAGCATCTTATAACCAAAGGGCTTTTGGCATGCCCTCACATCGTGAGGGCTACGCACAAAAGACCACGCTGGTCGGTATCGCGCAAGCGATTACGAAGACCCGCAAGAGCTAAAACCACTAACAACTAATAACTAATAACTAATAACTAACAACTAACAACTAATAACTAACAACTAACGCTTCCCACGCCCACCAGCCCGTCTTGCCCGACCTTCGGCGACACTACCATCGGTATTTTGCACCTTATTCGCGCGTATCCACGCGGCGCCATGCGGGTCATGGTTCGTCAGGAAATTGGCCGCGCGAATCGCCATCATCTCACTACCCGAAGTCGCCTTTGTGGAGCCCATTCCCATCAACGCACAAAACATCTCATCATCCATCTCATCAGGTATCATCACCCCAGCCGCCGCCAAAACCGCACGTTTTTCAGCAATCTTTTTCGCTGGCACTGGCAACGCAATCGGGTTCATAATCGCGCTGGTCATCCCCGCGGCAATCGCCATCGGCAGGAACGCATTGTTAATCCCGTGTCGATTCGGCAACCCGAATGAGATATTGGACGCGCCACAAGTCGTATTCACCCCCAATTCACGGCGCAGTTTTTCCACCAACGCAAACACTTGCAAGCCCGCCGTACCCATAGCACCTATGGGCATAACCAGTGGATCAACGACTATGTCATGCGGGGGGATGCCGAAATCGGCGGCGCGCTGCACGATTTTCTTTGCGACCTGAAAGCGTACCTCTGGGTCTTCGGAAATACCGCTATCGTCGTTGGAAATGGCGACCACGGGGACGTTGTATTTCTTTACCAAGGGCAGGATTGCTTCCAATCGGTCCTCCTCCCCCGTTACGGAATTCAGCAACGGGCGACCTTCGCACACGGACAATCCTGCCTCCAGCGCGGCGGGGACAGAGCTGTCAATACACAACGGCAAATCCACCAGTTTTTGGACGAGTTCCAAGACTTTTATCATCAAAGGCGGTTCGGTTTCGTTCGGGTTCGGGTTGGAATTATAGACCACTCCCGCGTTCACGTCCAGCATGCCCGCGCCTGCGGCCGCCTGTGCCAGAGCGTCTTTTTCTACTGTGGAGAAGTCGCCTGCCTCCAATTCGGCGGCGAGGATTTTGCGCCCTGTTGGGTTTATTCGCTCGCCAATCACGCAGAAGGGCTGGTCAAAGCCTATGATGGTGGTTTTTGTTTTGCTTTCGACTATTGTGCGGGTCATTTTTTAGGTTCCTTTTTGGGGGTTGTTAAGTTGTTTGTTGGTTTTGTTTAGTTTCTTTTTAATTGCTAGATTTTTATGATATCGGTCATGGGATTTTTCGGCATCTGCTAAAGTGTTAATTTTGTAGCCTGATTCTGTTAGTTGCCACATGCCACGATTGCCTTTGCCTCCTACACTATCTATATCACCGCCATATTGTAGGCTTAAACACGTCCGCGCCCAAACCAAATAATACTTTAATTTTATAGTTACACCATTACCCATGGTATAAGATTGTTCTTCCTTACTTACGGATTCGTTTTTAATTATTCGCGCGTTAATATCATTAACATGCGCTGTTCCCCCAAGTTCTTTTAGGGCAATGATATTTGCTAACATCATTCCGTAATAACATTGCTTACCAGTGGGGGGTATTTCAAAACTTCTTGCCATGTCAAAGTGCCTCTATCTCTGCTAACGTTTTTATTTCGTTGCCTTTGTTTGTTAAAGTCCATGTAGAATGTTTTTCAGGGTCTTCCAAAACACCGCTATGTTTTAGGCGTTGGCGTGCGTCACCTAACCAATAATCTAATCTCGTGCGACATTTAGCTTCTTCTTCGTGGTCGCCAAACTGTATAAGCGATTGTTCCTCGTCGCTTACGTCATAGTCTTTAATTACAAAGGCAAGAATATCTTTACCCACGCCCGACCCGCCAAGTTTTTTTAAGGCACGAATGTTTGCCAACATCAGGTTGGGGTAAATAGGTGAATCGTCACCATCTTTTACAAAAAATTTACGCTGTGTCATTGTGATTTCCTTTATTGTGTTGCTAGATATCTTGTGTAAGCGTCTGCGGCATCTTGTTTATTTTGAATGCTATGACCAGATGTTGTTAATTTCCAATAACCACGCCCATGTGTTTGTTCAAGGCTCTCTAAATCGCCGCTCATTTTTAGATAAGTGCGCACCCAACTCAAGTGGGTGTGTAATAGTGAACTACCATCATTGTTTTTGTAAGATTTTTCTCTTATGCCTACGGGTTCATTTTTCTTTATAATTTCCTCAAACTCATGAACATGACCCATTCCTTGAATTTGCTTTAGAGCAATTACAGTTGCTAATATCATCCCTGGATAATCGGGAGTCCCAGTAGGTTGTAGTATAAAATTCCGTGCCATAACCTAACCCCCGCTAGCAGGGCGCACAGACTCGCCACCATATTTCATAACCCAATCGGCGTTCGTCTTAATCCCACCCAAGGGGAAAAAATGCACCTGCTCTATCCCAAACGAGGGATGCACCGCCTTGTAATCCGCCAATTCACCGATAATCCCAGTCGGCTCAAACGGCAATAACAACTTATTCACATCCTTCGCCCGCTTCTGCAAAACGCGCAAGCTCGGCCCAACCCCACAGGCCATCGCAAACTTTATCATCGTTTGCAGTTTCGCCGGCCCAGCAATGCCAATATGCACGGGCAAATCAATGCCTCGCCCTGCCAAACCATTCACCCACTTAATCACAGGCGCGGATTCAAAGCAAAATTGCGTAGCCAAGGCCACCCGCGCATCCGTGCGCTGGGCAAAGGCATGTTTCCAGCCCAAAGCCTCCATCACGCAGCTATCACCACCGCGGGGGTCAATATCCACATTACCCTCTGGATGACCCGCCACATGCAAATGGGTAAAGCCCGCCTTATCAAACAACCCCGTTTCCAAAAGCTGCATAGAGCAATCATAATCGCCATGCGGCAGGCGCACTCCGCCCGCTAGTACTAGGGCTTGTTTCACATCAGCCTCGCCCTGATAACGGTTAATCCAATCCGCCAAAACCGATTCGTTTTTAATGATTCGCGCGGGGAAATGGGGCATGACATCAAAGCCCTGCTGGGCAATTCGGCGAGCAGTCGCGACCATATCGTCAATCGGAGTGCCTTCAATATGGGCGACATAAACCCGCGTACCTTTGGGAAACAACGCCCGAAAGTCGTCAATTTTGGCAGTGGTGCGGGGCATGACTTCGATGGAATACCCGCCCAGAAAATCCTGTCCAGCCGTGTTCAAACCAGTGGGGTCGGGTTTGCCGCCAAATTTGTTGCGTAATGAATCAAACATAGTCATGCCTCCCACCCGTCATTGGCGATTAACGCCTTGATTTTATCGGTATCAAAGGTGGTTTCCAAATCCGTGGCCACTTCGCGAGCAATCGCGTCCGCGTCGCCCTCCCGTTCGCCCGTGGCAACCTTGCGCCATTCTGCCAAATATGCGTCAGGGTCTTTCGCCCCGACTTTCATAGCGCATCGGTCAATGGATTGTTCAAACCGCTCTGGCAGTTGGATTTTGGAGGCACGGCGACCCGCGCCAACGATGACTTGGGCGGGGATATCACGCCAATAAACTATGGTAACTTGGGGCATGGCAAGGGCTTTCTGAAAGGGGGGATTTGATGGAGGATTTACAGGGGGGATTTAAGGCGGGAGGTTACGGGGTCGTTAAGGAATCGTTAAGGGATTATTCATTTTTCAACCCAATACTCTTTTATTCGCAAAATCAAGGTCGTTTTTCGCCTTTAATTGACAAATAAGCGACTTAAATACAAAAGTTTTGCATTTAATCTAAATTATCCGTTATTAATTGCCAATAGGGGGGTGTTAGTGCTTGCCAACCGCGCCATTGCAACCTAATCTAGCCCCAAGGGTTTGATAACCACAAATATAAAACAAGAGCATAAAATGACGGGAAAAACGACTGTTAAATCAGGGGGACACGCCTATTCGGGTGCGTACCATGGAATAAAAAGCGGAGTGGATTATCGGCGGACGGTCGGCTCTTTCGGGCATAGGGCGGTGATGTCGCCTGCGGGTTTGCCTATGCCTGTGGATAAGGATGCGCCTTTGTTTGCCGCCTTGGATGTCGGCACGAACAGTTGCAGAATGCTGATAGCGCGGCCGAACGTGTCTGGCTTTGACGTGCTGGATGCGTTTTCAAAGATTATCTATCTGGGGTCGGGGTTGGAAAAAACTGGCGTTTTATCGGAAAAAGCGATTGTGCGAGCGGTCGAGGCTTTGCAGGTTTGTGCAACGAAATTAAGCTATCACAAGGTTCAGCATACGCGGATGATAACCACCGCCCCCGCACGGATGGCAAAGAACGGGCAGGAGTTTGTCGCCCAGATTGACGCGCAAACGGGGCTGAAGTTGGAAATAGTCTCACCAGAGCAGGAGGCTCGGCTGGCAGCGATAGGCTGTGCCGCGCACCTAAAAGTCACCACCGAACAGGCGTTAATCGTGGATATAGGCGGTGGGTCAACCGAATTGATTTGGATAGATTGCTCTGCCGTGCCACCCGAAAACCGCCGTCAAGCGTTAATGCGGTTGGATGCGGATTTGGCGGATGGAGTCGGTGCGATTTCCCAAGATGGGATTCGCGTGGTTGATTGGATTTCCGTGCCTTTGGGGATTATGACTCTGCGTGACCAATATATGGATGTTCGCGTGGATAAAGACCGCTACGCCCTGATGTCGTGGTTTTTTGAGGAAAGCATAGAGGATTTTGCCGCAGAACAGATGGTTAATGGCGGGGTGCCTGATAATTTCCAGATTATTGGCACTTCGGGGACGGTGACGACTATTGCCTCTACGCATTTGCGCCTGCCTCGTTATAATCGCAGTATGGTGGATGGGCAGGATATGACGGCGGGGCAGGTGGATGCAGAGATTAGCAGGTATTTATTACTGGGGACTATGGGGCGGCATGCAGAGCCGTGTATCGGGCGCAATCGGCGCGATTTGATTATGTCGGGGGCGGCGATATTGCAAGCGATATTGCGGGCGTGGCCGACTGAGGTCTTAACGATAGCTGACCGCGGTCTGCGTGAGGGTTTGTTATATTCGCAAATGGCGCACGCGGGGTGTTTGAACGATTTGAATTTGAATAGTATAAGTTGGGCGTAGATTATGGCTATTAGTGGGAAAAACAATGGTTCTCGCGGTCCGTCTGGGCGTGGGATGCGCGATTTGCATGTGCGGGTGAAGACTGCTCGTGGGCGCAAATTATCGTCCAAATTGTGGTTGGAACGGCAGTTAAACGACCCCTATGTTATCCGCGCGAATGCTGAGGGCTATCGCGGGCGGGCGGCGTTTAAAATAAGCGAATTGGACGATAGGTTTCGGTTTTTATTCAAAGGTGCGGCGGTGGTGGATTTGGGCTGTGCGCCTGGCGGGTGGTCTCAGGTGGCGGCTGCTCGGGTGAATTCTGTGGGTGGAGCGGGCGCGGTTGGGCGTGTGATTGGCGTTGATTTACAGGATGTAGAGCCGATATCGGGGGTTTCGGTCTATAAGCTGGATTTTCTGGATGACGGCGCGGATGATAAGGTGAAGGGCTGGTTAGGGGGCTCGGCGGATGTTGTTTTGTCCGATATGGCCGCGCCCAGTTGCGGGCATAAGCAAACCGACCATTTGCGGATAATGAACCTGTGCGAAGTGGCGGCGTATTTCGCGTTTGATGTGTTAAAGAAGGACGGAGTTTTCGTGGCAAAGGTTTTGGCGGGCGGGGCCGAGGCTGGGTTATTGCAGGTATTAAAGCAGAGGTTTCGTAAGGTGATGAATGTGAAACCTGCCGCGTCTCGGGCGGATAGTTCAGAGAAGTATCTGGTGGCGATGGGGTTTGTTGGTAACGATTAGGGATTGGTTAATTGTTTCAATTTACGCGGATTTTGGCGGGTTGTGGCAAAATGTCGCAGGTCGCGATTTGCCCGTTATATTACAGGGGTTTGACGCGGAATTCGCACAGCGCACTATATACAACTGTGTGATAATTGAAACAATCCATCACTTTTTGCGTTTTTTACTTGCGGAATGGGCGGAAATTGCGTAAATTAGAGACATGTGATTCGCGTATATGCGCAAAGTCATTCGCGGTTTCACAGCAGAATGTTAACAAATAAGGACTGTTCCTATGTTAAAACTATCTAAAATAACCCTTCTTTTATTGGGTGCGCTGGGTATCAGCTCGCTCAGCGGTTGTGGCACGCTTGCCCTGTTGGAACAGTGCTTCAACAACCCTGAATCAGACGCACGGTGTGGCAGTGATGAATCACTTCACGTGGGTCTTGGACATATCCAAACCCCTGATGTTGCAGTGACAGCCGACACTTTGGCTAAATTGGCAAGTGTTAAGAAATCTGAATATGTTGTTGGGATTCGCAGTGCGGTCTTGGCGGATATTGAAGAGCCGTCTATTTCGACAGAACTTGTAAAACAAGTGGCATATACCGAAAAAACGTTCGAGAATTCTAACAATGACGGGTTCGCGTTTTATTCTTTTGAAAGCGATAGTCACGAGCCTGCTGATGAGAACAAAGTCATAGCCTCTGATGGGTCGGAGCCGCATAGAGAAGCGTTTAAGTATGTTGGCGTTTTGCCCAGTACCGATGTCGGCAATGCCTTGCGTAATTATCATGACCAAGCCCGTGATGAATATGGCAATGTCGCA
Organism: uncultured Amylibacter sp.; assembly: GCA_959347425.1. The sequence goes on from OY365741.1 coordinate 2,100,141, forward strand.
CTATCAGCCCATGAGGAGATTCCTCTAATCGCAACTTGGACTGGACGGGTTACTGTTGTTGTGCCAGAGATGACTTATTCAACTTATTATGTGAAAAAAGACAATGCTGGGGAAAGAACGAATAATTATTATGATGAGGTGGGATATGTTCCAGCTACGTCCAACCCTTTTAACCTCATTGTTAATTTTAAGACACAGGAAATCTCTTCTGAAACAATACAGATACCTGTTACTGATGACGATGATGCTTATAACCGCACCGCTAGAATTTGGGGTGATTTTGGCGTGTCAAGTGGAAGCAACGGCGGGAAGGTTAATAATGGGCTTGCCCCAGGGCAATTGTCAGGTTATTTTGATTTTCTTGACGATGATATATTCCAAACACCTATGACAGGTATTATTGGTGAAAAAGGTGCCGTGGGTGTCTTTAATGGTAATTATTTCGGCGGGTTTGTTGCGTCGCCAAAATAAAAAACCATCACTGGAAATGAAAAATCAGGCAACCTTTGCGGGTTGCCTGTTTTTTTTGGTTTAGAGGTTGGTTTAGATGGGTGGGGGGGCTATTTATGGCAGAGCTCTATCTGCGTCACATCCGTGCGCCCAACGCTGAACGCGCCCGCGCAATAGGACAGATAAAACCGCCACATCCGAATGAACCCGTCATCAAAATTCTGCGCCCGCACGGTATCCGCCACGCCATCAAACTGCGCCAGCCACATTTGCAGAGTCCGCGCGTAATCCTTACCAAACGCATAGCTATCGGTGATTTTCAACCCCGCACGGTCGGCTTCTGCATAAAACCGCGCCAAACTGGGCAGCATCCCGCCCGGAAAAATATAGTTGCGAATGGCATCGCCTCCGCGCCGATAGGCATCAAAATACGCATCCCCTATGGTGATAGTTTGCACCACGGCGCGACCTTTCACCGCCAGTAACGATTTGATTTTGCTGAAATAAGTGTTCCAATACGCCTCGCCCACGGCTTCAAACATTTCAATCGACACAATCGAATCAAACTGCCCGCGCATATCGCGATAATCGCATAATTTCGCCTGCGCCTGCGCCCCGCCAGCACCGCCACCCGCCAGCCGAGCCTGCGCGTAATCCAACTGCGACGGGGAAATCGTAATCCCCGTCATCTCATGCCCCGATTTTTCCAGCCCACGCGCCATAAACCCGCCCCAACCGCAACCGATTTCCAGCAACCGCCCGCTATCGCCCAGCCGAGACAGTATCCTATCGTATTTATTATTCTGCGCCGTCGCCAAATCATCGTTTGGGTTTTTGAACAGGGCGGAGGAATAGGTCATCGTGGAATCCAGCCATAATTTATAGAAACTATTGCCCAAATCATAGTGGCTATGGATGTTTTTACGGCTGCCGCGTTTGGTGTTGCGTTTGAACAGATAGCCTATGTTAGCAAGGCTTTGATACAGCTTATTGCCCCTCATATACACACCAATATGGGACTCATTGACCAGTGCGAATTCAATCAGCGCGATGATGTCGCGGCTGTCCCAGTTGCCCTGCCGATACTCGCTGGCAAGGGCGATATCGCGACCGATAGCCACGTTGGATATGACCTTATAGTCAAACAGGTGGATATGCGCCGAGGGGCCGGTTTTGTCGCCTTTGAAGTGGTAGGTTTTACCGTCAGGCAGGGTGATTTCTATTTCGCCGTAGGCTATGTTTTCAAGGGATTTAAGCAAGTTTTGCGTTGCTTTCTGTGCGAGCATGGCGGGGTTCCTTTGCTGGTTAGTGTGTAGGTTAGTATGGTTTTTGCAAATAGTATAGCAAGTTTTTTTTGGAATGGAAAGTTTTTTTTAGTTATTAGTGATTAACGATTAACGATTAACGCCTAAAAAACTATTGACAGTCCACCATTTATCATTCACAATTTACCATTAACAACCACCCTCAACCAAAGAAAGACCACCCATGAAGCAACCCAACATCGTCCTCATCATGGCAGACCAGCTCGCCCCGCATTTCACCGCCCCCTATGGCCATAGAAGCGCGAAAACCCCCCACATGTCCGCCTTATCGGCGCGAGGCATGCGGTTTGACGCGGCCTATTGCAATTCCCCGCTCTGCGCCCCCAGCCGATTTTCCTTCATGTCAGGGCAACTGGTCAGCCGTATCGCCGCCTATGATAACGGTTGCGAGTTCCCCGCGACCGTCCCCACTTTCGCCCATTATTTACAGTCTTTGGGCTATCGCACCTGTCTTAGCGGTAAAATGCACTTTGTCGGCCCCGACCAGAAACACGGGTTTGCCGACCGTATTACGACCGATATTTACCCGTCGGATTTCGCTTGGACTCCGGATTGGGAGGCTTGGGATGAACGGATAGACAAATGGTATCACAACATGCAAACGGTCAAGGAAAGCGGGGTTGCCCAGGCGACTTACCAGATTGATTACGATGACGAGGTCGCCTTTGCCGCCAAACGCTGGCTGATGGATCGCGCCCGCGATAAAGCCGCGGGGGATGCCACGCCCTTTGCCATGGTTGCCAGTTTTATCCACCCGCACGACCCCTATGTCGCGCGTCCCGAATTCTGGGATTTATACGATGATGCGGATATTGACCCGCCCGAAGTCGTGCTGGATATGGCCGACCAAGACCCGTTTTCAAAGCGTGTTATGGACGGGATAGAGGCAAGCTATGTGCCTTTGACAGATGAGGAAATCCACAGGGCTCGGCGGGCGTATTTGGCGAATGTCAGCTATTTTGACAGCAAAATCGGCACGATTGTGGATACTTTGCGAGAGACGGGCGAGCTGGATAATACCGTCGTAATCGTCACCGCCGACCACGGCGATATGCTGGGCGAACGCGGTTTGTGGTATAAGATGAATTTCTTTGAGCATTCCGCCCGTGTGCCGTTAATTATGGCGGGTCCTGGTGTCGTGCAAGGGGCGGCGGGCAACGCCTGTTCTCTGGTGGATATTTTGCCGAGCCTGCTGGATATAGCGGGCGGTGCGGATTATCCTTTGGGTGCGGATATTGACGGGCGTAGCCTGATGGATTTGGCACGCGGAGGCACGGATTCCGTGGATGAAGCGATTGGCGAATATTGTGCGGAGATGACTCCGTACCCTGTGTTTATGATAAGGCGGGGCGCGTTAAAGTATATTCATTGCGACCCAGACCCGCCGCAGTTATATGATTTGGCGGTTGACCCTTTGGAACTGCGCAATGTCGCGGGGGAGGCGGATTATTCGGAGGCGGCGACCGCGTTTGCCGCCGAAGTTGCTTCGCGCTGGGATAGTGCAAAATTGCGCGATGCGGTTATGGTGACGCAGAAGACTCGCCGTGCGTTGCATGCCAGTATGGCGGCGGGTAGCGGGCAGCATTGGGACTACAACCCGCCCCGCGATGCGTCGCAGGAGTATGTGCGCAATCATATGGATTGGACTGTGGCGGCGGGGCGATATCGGTTTCCACCAGCGGAGTAGGGGTCTTTTGTGCGTAGCCCTGCTTTGTGAGCAGGGCATGCCAAAAGCCCTATGTGTGCTTGGCGAAGTTTGCGCGAACTTGGGGTTAAACCCGTTAATCGTTAATCGTTAAAAAAGCCGCAATAGTCGCATCAAAGGACAATAAAATCGACCCGTGCCGATTTTTATAAGGCCGCGCCAGTTGCAAAATCGCCAAATCCTCAAACGGAGGGCAGGGGGGCTCGCCATCCGCACTCAGCATTAAAAACAACTGTTCGCGGGCGCGGACCAGCGTGTCATATTCCAGCCCAACAACCGCACGGGCGATGATAGACGCGGCCGCTTGCCCCAGCGCACAAGCCTTTACATTATGGGAATAATCGCTTATCCGCCCCTCCGCTATATTCAAAGAAACCGTGATGTAAGAGCCACAAAGCGGGGCGCGTACCTTTGCCTGACCTTGCGGATTGGGCAAGTCCTCGGTGATAGGAATGCTCGCCGCCCAGCGCAGGATTTCCTTGGAATACAGTGCGACTTCGGCTGATGATTGCGATTTCACGAGGTGTTTCCTTTCAAAAAGCCCTTTTCACTTGGGCGATTACGCGGTATAATGCGGGTGAAAATATCGGTATAAAACCGCGATTATAACCGCAAGGCGACAAAAAGAAAAGGCACAAAACGATGGCAGATATTGGCACGGACACCGACACAGATACGGAAGATGATTTTGACATAGATCGCTTGCAATTTAACGCGGACGGCTTGATTCCCGCGATTGCCCAGGATTACAAAACTGGCGAAGTTTTGATGATGGCGTGGATGAATCGTGAGTCTTTGGAACAGACTCTGGCCAGCAAGGACGTAGTCTATTGGTCGCGCTCACGCGGGGAATTGTGGCGCAAGGGGGCGACCTCTGGTCACATCCAAAAGTTGCGGGGGTTGCGGGTGGATTGTGACGCGGACACGCTGTTATTGGCGGTTGATCAGACGGGTGCTGCCTGTCACACCAATCGGCGGAGCTGTTTTTATCGCAAAATCCCTGTTAATCGTTAAAAACCCGCGCCTGAACATCTTCCGCACTCGCCCCAGCCGCCCGCAATACCCGCAACGCAACGGCATCATCGCGTTTAGCCAACCGCTTGCCTTCCGCATCCCGAATCAATTTATGATGATGATAAACGGGGGTTGGCAACCCCAACAAACCCTGCAAAACCACGTGTAGCTTTGTTTGTTCAAACAAATCCTCACCCCGCGTCACATGGGTAATCCCCTGAAAAGCATCGTCCAATACGACCGCCAGATGATAGCTTATCCCGATATCTCGCCGAGCCAAAACGCATCCGCCAAACCCCGCGATAACATCGTCCTTAGTGAAAACAACCTCACCCACGCCAGTTTCCATAAACCGATATTCGGCATCAGGCAACATCCCCGCGTCCAGACGCAACGCCATATCAGCAGGGATATCGCAGGGAAACCGACGGTCGGCTCGACGACTACATCCGCCCGAATAAACGCCGATAGGCACATCGCCTTCTTGGGGAGCGGAAAGCCCCGCCAAAGCCTCCCGCCGATTGCAATCACAGGCGAACACCAGCCCGCGTTGCCACAAATCGCGAACCGCCTCCGCATAATCGCCCGCCCTTGCCGATTGACGCAACGGCACATCCGCCCACGAAATCCCTAACCAACGCAAATCTTCCATAATCGCGGTTTCAAACGCGGGCTTGCATCGCGGGGTATCTATATCCTCAATCCGCAACACAAACCGCGAGGCATCGCCGCCGACCGCCCGCCAGATAGTCAGTGCGGAAAACGCATGCCCCAGATGCAAAAACCCACTGGGGGAGGGCGCGAAACGCTGGCGCATAAATTCATCCTTTGTTAATGTCTGCACAGAAAATCATAGCACAATTGCGTTATTTTCACAAACATTTTCACCATTCGTTTTACCGCCCGTTTTACCGCCCACCCCGCTATTCATCCCACAATTCGCGATAAAACCGCGACACCCCCCAAAAAAACCCCCACAAACCCCCCACAAAAACCGCCATAAAACGCTTGCAATCGGGGGAAATCGGGGCTATACGAGGCTATGTTTTTATAAAAACCGCGTGGAAAACGCCGAAAAGAACCGAAAAAGAACGTACAAAAAGGAAACCCAATGACGCTCTCCCTAACATCTTCCCTAACACCCACCATTACACCCTCCATTACGCCTTCTGTGAAAAAATCCATACCCACACTGGTTTTGCTCGCCATAATCCTTGTGCTGAGCGGGTGCGTGGGCCAGGCGATTGAAGGCGCACTTAATCGGGCGACCGATAGTGCCACTGCCGCTGTTAAAAAAGCATTCCCCGGTATAGATGTTGACAATATAGACGGTTTTAATGATTTGGCCGCGAATGACCCGTGTTTACAGGGTAATGCCGTGTTTAATAACGATTTGTGCAATGGGGCTACAAATAAGAAGACGTATGATGGCCTGCGCGAGGCACGATGCGTTAATGATAATGATCCAGACCTTTGCGGTGCGACGGTTACACGGGTTTGCGTGGATATTGATCATGTGCTTTGCACGGATGAGATATATGTCCAACGCCGCAAGGCGCGGGATGACAGGCTGGAAGCATTAAGGCTTGAGGTTGTTTTTGCCGATTGGACGGGTGGTGTTACCAATGACGCTGGGGTGGTTGTTCCGCTGAATGACAGACCAAGTAATACGCATACGAGCAATCAGTTTTTGTCAGGGTTGTCTGGGGTATTGAGCACTGTGCGAACAACTCAGGCTGTGCGAGACAGCGGGCTTTCATCTCCCGAAAAGGCAGAGGAGTTCTCAGTTACTGATAGTGATTCTTCTGGAACTTTAACCCTTGGCTTGAGACAGGCTAGGACAACCGATTCGAACGGCAATGAAATTCGCCCCGCCTACGATATATTTACAGGGAGCGATGCCATGGATGGTGTGGTTTTCGTTGCTGGTCAATATACACCGACAGGGTGCGTTAGACAAGATTGTGCAATCCATCGCTATTATGCGGGGCTTCTGCCCAGCACCGATTTGGGGGAACCTTTAATAGCAGCACCAACAGGGGGAACTTGGACAGGATGGATACAGAGTGTTGGTGATGTTGCGCTTGATAGTGCGTTTGCCATTAATGTTACGTTTAACACCACCACCAACGGCGGGACTATTGAGGCGTATGTTGTAGATAGTGCAAATGCTATGAGGATAGACGGTGATTTTGATGATCAAGGTGTCCTAACGGGCAGTACTCAATGGGGTAACGCAGGACAAAATAGACAGGTAAGTAATCCTAATGGTGGTTTAATAAGCCCCGGAACTCTGCGCGGGCTTATCGGGCAGGAGGGTTTGGTCGCTGCCTTTATCAGCGAGAAAACGGGGATTCAACCCGCTGGGACACTGAACGCCGATGGCTATGCTGGCGGGTTTGTTGCCTATTCGACAAATCCGCTACCGATAGAAACGTGCATCACGGCAAAGACCTGTGTGGATTATACCCATTGGGTAACGGCGGCAGACCCCGCCACCACGCCCACGGCAAACCGATTTTTGACGGGTACGCCAACGGGGCTTACGACGGGGGGTGAGGTTGGTCCGATTGTGCAACTTACGACCCTTGCGGATAGAGATGGCGCGGATCCTTTAGGGGGGGAAGCTACGGATGGTTTCGCCATTTTTCAAGCGGGTAGTACTCATAACGTTGGGATTTTATCGACAACCAGATTGGGTGCACCTTTGAGTGATACTTTTGCCAATGCAGTATGGAAAGGGCTGTTTTTTGATCGGGTAGGGCGGAATTCTCGTAATAGCAGCAGTCTTACACTAATGGTTAGTTATAGCGGTTCGGCTGGGACAATCACCAGCACAAGCATCGGTCGTAATAATGCCTATACCTTTAATGTTGCTTTTGACAATGTGGGCATCATAACTGGTACGATAGCCCGCACGGCGGATGCAGGCGCAGGTACTGTTACAGGGCTTATCGGGGCAGAGGGCGCGGTCGCCGTGTTTCACAGCGATACGGACACGACGACGGAATCTTACGTTGGCGGGTTTGTGGCAGTTCCACCCGAACCCGAAGCAGGGAGCTAATCGCGACCCCTTAACAGAGCCACGCCAGCCAAGCAGGTTTCGCGAATTTTATTAATGGGAACAGCCCAAAAAATGTATAAGAACCACACAAAAAAGGAAATATCAATGACACCTTCCCTAACACCTTTCATAAAAAAATCCATGTCTGCACTGGTTTTGCTGACCATAATCGTGTTGCTGAGCGGGTGTGTGGGTGCGGCGATTGACCGCGCACTTAAGCGGGCGACAGAGGGTGTCACTAACCTTGTTACAGATGCATTCCCCGATATAGACGAGGCAAAGATTGACAGTATAGAAGGTATTAATGATTTGGCAGATGATGACCCTTGTTTAGATGCTAATGCGCTGTTTAATGACCCGTTTTGCAATGGGGATTTAAATAAGAATACGTATGATGGCTTGCGAGAGGCGCAATGCTTTGCCAGTCCAAATCCATCTCTTTGCGCAACCACGATTACACGGGCTTGCGGTGCGGATCTTGATCATGAGCTTTGCACTGGCGCGATATATGACCGCCAACGCATGGAGCGGGATGACAGGCTGGAACAAAACAGGCTTACCGTTAATATTGCCGATTGGACGGGTGGTTTTACCGATGACGATGGGGCGGTTGTCACGCTGAACTCCGAGCCAGTTTCTACGGACACCGAAAACGGGTTCTTGTCGGGGTTGACGCTTGCGGATTTGAAACAATATACCATAACCGCCGATCATAAGGCTACATTCGTTGGCGGTAATCCAAATGATCCGATAGAAAATCAGCGGCGAATAAGGGAACAAAGGGTTTTTACAATTACAAGCGCGGATACAGGCGGGCGTGGGCATAACCGTAGTATTGGGACTTTAACCCTGGCACACAGACAGACCGCTCGTGGCCCAACGGAACCCGTCTTTTATGGATTTAAAAAGGTTGGCGCGGGTGCGGATGAGACGGATACGACAGGCGATGTCATGGATGGGGTAAGCTTTGTTGCAGGTCAATATACTCAAAGGTTTGGTGAATGTCAATCTACTGATTGTGATATTAATCGCTATTATGCTGGGGTTCACGCGACCACAGATTTGGGTGCGCCGATAGACGATGTTGCCCAAGTCAGCCAGTGGAGAGGATTGCTTCGTACCGTTGGTCTGGGTAATCTAACGTCTGTGCCGTTTGATATTAATATTACATTTAACACGGAAACCAATGGCGGGACTATTAAGGCGAATTTTACGAATGCGGGTACCTATGATATAGACGCTACATATAATAACTTTGGTACCATAACGGGTGACGTTACGTTGCTCAATAGTCCGGGAAAGGTAAGCGGGATTATCGGGCAGGAGGGTTTGGTTGCCGCCTTTATCAGCGATTTCACAGGGGCTACATCCCGTTTGGCGGCAACTCCCGCTGGCTATGCAGGTGGGTTTGTTGCCTATTTGCCAAATCCAGAACCAGATAGAACACAAGACCCTTGTATAGCGCGGAATCAATGTGTGGATTATGCCCATTGGGCGGATGCGGGTGCGGCAAACCCCACCACCACACCCACGGCAAACCGATTTTTAACGGGTACGGCAACGGGGCTGACAACGGGGGACAGTAGTAATACTGGGCTTGTTACGACCCTTGCGAGTAGTAATTTAGCGATTGGTTTAAGGGCGGAGGATGCTGCGGATGGTTTCGCCATTTTCTTTGATGGTGATGATCATAACGCGGGGCTTTTATCAACAACCCGAATCGGCGCACCTTGGGAGAATAATGGTGTAAATCTAACATGGGAAGGGACGTTTGTCGCGCGGGCGGCGGGGGCAGATCTTGTTAGCTCCACCCCTTTTACACTCATCGTTAATTATAGCAGGAGCAATTCGTCTGGGACAATCCAAGGCACAAGCAACGATAGCACTCCTGGTCAGTATTCCTTTACGGTCGGCGGTTCGAATGAGTATTCCTTTATGGCTGATTTTAACAGTGTGGGTCTAATAGAAAATGGGGTGATAACCCGCACGGTGGGTACAGATACCAGCATGGGTGTTGTTACAGGGCTTGTCGGGACGGGCATCGGCGGGTTCGGCGGGGCGGTCGGCGTGTTTCACAGCAATGCGGGCGCGACGACATCTTACGTTGGCGGGTTTGTGGCAAGTGGTAATAGTCCACGCTCAGGGGGCTAATCGCGAATCGCGACCCCTAGCAGAGCCATTTCATCCAAGCGGTTTTCGCCCTTACCTCGGCTATTCATCCTAAATCCGCGATAAAACCGCCCTAAAACGCCCCAAAAACCCGCAAAAAACGCTTGCAAACGGGGGAAATCGGGGTTATACGAGGTTATGTTTTTGCAAAAACCGCGTGGAAACCGCCGCAAAAACCTACAGAAAATGTAAAAAATAAGGAAAATCCTATGACACTCTCCCTAAAAAACACCATACCTGCACTGGCTTTGTTGGTCGCAACCCTTATGATAAGCGGGTGCGGTGCGGTTGATAAACTTGCAAGTGAAGCCGAAGAAGCGGGGGGTGAACTCGCCGCCCAGATAAGACAACTAATTGATAATTTGTCTGACGGCGATCCGTGTAGAGCCCAAAATACGTTGTTTGGCGACCTGACGCGCTGCTATACTCCAGAGCATAATGCTATAAGAGAGTTACAATGCACTGATAAGTTTGATGCAGCCCTTTGTGGTCCTACGCTTATACGGGTTTGCACGGAGAATATTAATAGTCCTCTTTGCACTGATAGAGGAGATTATGGAGTTCAACAGACAAGGGGACGGCTCTTTGTTGATGAGAGTGATTGGCGGGCTAGTTTTCTTGATGAAAATAGGAATGTTATCACGCGCGAGGAGGCGCCGACTGCTGAAGTAGACGAAAACCTGTTCTTGGGGGATTTGACGAGTGAGAAATTGTTAAAATATAACCAAACCGAAATATTTATGGTTGGATTTGATTTAGACGGTGAAGATACACCTACTCGGAAAAGACAGCAGGAAAGTATTTTTACAATTGAAAACACGGATGCGGCTGGGACTTTAACTCTGGCCGACAGCTCAGCTGACCCCACCTTTCATGGATTTAAAGGGGTTACCGAGGGGGTAGATATAGGCGATAGAAATGATGGGGTAAGCTTTGTTGCAGGTCAATTTAATCTCAGGTCTAATTGTGATGCTGATGTAGATGATTGTGTAGACCATCGCTATTATGCTGGGATTCACGCGACCACAGACTTGGGCGCACCTTTGGAGACAGCACCCACATCTGGCACATGGAGAGGATTGCTTCGCACGGTTGGTCTTGGCGATCTAAGGTCTGTGCCGTTTGATCTTGAGATTACATTTCGCAGGGCAACCAATGGCGGGACTATTAAGGCGGATTTTAATAGTGAGCGTCGCTATGTTATAGACGCTACATTTAATGGACTTGGTGTCATAACGGGTGACATTACGATTGTCAGAAGTCCAGGAAAGATACGCGGAATTATCGGGCAGGAGGGTGCGGTTGCCGCCTTTATCAGCGATACCTCAGGGGTTAAAAACCCTGCAAGGACAGACCTCTTCGGCTATGCTGGTGGGTTTGTTGCCTATTTGCCAAATTCAGAACCAAGGGCAACGACAACATCAACGGAGATACCGACGTCAGCAGACGCTTGCGTCAAGAATAATACCTGTGTGGATTATCTCCATTGGGAGGCATCGGCAAATCCCACCGACACGCCCATGCCAAACGAATTTTTGAAGGGTACGACATCGGGATTGATGGGGGTTGACCAAGGGTTTGTTGCGGGGTCTTCGAGCCTTGCCAATCTCAATCCTCCAGGAAATTCGGCGAATGGTTACGCCTTTTACCTACCTGATGAGACTGGCATCGTTCATAACGTTGGGATTTATTCAACAACCAGATTGGGCGCACCTTTGCCTAATACTATTGCCAGTGCACAATGGGCAGGACTGCTTCACGAACGGTCGGGGACAAGTAGCACTATTAGTAGACATCCTATTACACTAACCGTTGGTTTTAGCACTGGCGCTGGTACTGGAACAATCCATGGTAAAAACGGCGTAGATGGTCTGTATGAACTTGTGGCTAGTTATAGCGATATAGGTGTGATAAGTGGTACGATAATCCGTACAGCTAAATCAGGCGACACTATTACGGGTGCAGACACAGGGCGAATAACAGGGCTTATCGGCGCGGATGGCGCGGTCGGCGTGTTTCGCAGTAATGAGGGCACGACGGTATCTTTCGTTGGCGGGTTTCTGGCACAGCCACCGCTGAATGTGGATTATACCGATTGGGTGGCGGCGGCAAATCCCACCGACGCGCCCATGCCAAACGAATTTTTGAAGGGTACGCGAAACGGGTTGATGGGGACCACCCGACTTGAAATTGGGGGGCTTACGAACATTGCGGCTAATGTTCACAATCATGCTAGCACTCATATTTTAGATGCGGGAGACGCGGGGGATGGTTTCGCCGTTTACCGAGCTACAAAGACTGGCAGCGTTCATAACGCTGGGATTTTATCAACAACCGACTTGGGCGCACCTTTAACTGGTACTATTACCAATGCACAATGGCCAGGATCGCTTCTAACTCGGGTGGTGGAGACAGGTGGTCTTACTATTCCCAGCCTTATTACACTAAACGTTAGTTTTGAGGGCAATTCTGGAACAATCGCTGGCTCAAACAGCCTTAGTAATTTTGCAATACTTGCTAGGTTTAACAATTTAGGCGTGATAAGTGGTGATGTAACCCATACACTGAACGTGCCAGGCCAGCCTCTTAGGGGTGGCAGTGGCTCTGTAACAGGGCTTATCGGGGTGGATGGCGCGGTCGCCGTGTTTCGCAACCTTCCGAACTCGGGGACAAATTACGTTGGCGGGTTTGTGGCACAACCATCCCAAGGAAGAGCAGCAGACCCTTGCATCGCGCGGAATACCTGTGTGGATTATGCCCATTGGGAGGCGGCGGCAAATCCCACAGACACGCCCACGCCAGACCGATTTTTAAAGGGTACGCCAAACGGGTTGGCAGGGGTTGCCAATTACCTTGATATTGCGCATTTGGACACTGCGTATAATACTAATTTTTATTCGTTAAGTGGGGGAGACACCAAGGATGGTTTCGGCATTTACCGACCTATTAATCCTCATAGTTCTGGTAGTTTTCATAACGTTGGGATTTATTCATCAACCAATTTGGGCGCACCTTTGCGTGGAACTTTTACCAATGCGCTATGGGCAGGAACATTACAAGATCGGGTGGGGACAACAGGAGGTCTTATTAATGCCATCGGTATTACACTAACCGTTGGTTTTGACGCTGGCACTTCGGCTGGAACAATCACTTATGGTAACGTAGGAACTACGCATGAAATAGATGCTAATTTTGACGGTACAGGCGTGATAAGTGGTGAGATAACCCGCAGGGCAGACGGCGATACAAGCGCGGGTGTTATTTCAGGGCTTATCGGGGTAGAGGGCACGGTCGGCGTGTTTCGTAGCAATGTAGGCACAACGACATCTTACGTTGGCGGGTTTGTGGCAAGCCCACCTGCGCCAAACGGATAAAGGCTGGGCGTGATTCGCACGGGCGGGCTTTTGTGTATATAGAGCTTTACTTGCGTAAAGCCCATACACAAAAGCCTTTGGCTACAAGACGCTAGGTTTTTTATTTTAGGAAAGATGTTTGTCACAAAACCCAATTCATCGTTAATCGTTAATCGTTAATCGTTAACCCACTTTGTCCAAGCGGTTTTCGCCCGCTCAGTATAGCCCATATAGCGTTCGCGTCGCGCACGGCGACCTGACCGCGCGTCTTCCATCGGTGGGAACAGCCCAAAATTAACATTCATAGGTTGAAAAGTGCTGGCATCCGCAGATTGCGTAATATGGTGCAATAACGCCCCAGTCGCCGTTTCAATCGGCGGTAAATCGCCCGTTTGCCCGTTATAGTCCCGCCCCGCCAACCGCCCCGCCAGCAACCCCATGGCGGCAGATTCCACATAGCCCTCCACCCCCGTGATTTGCCCAGCAAAGCGAATATGCTCCGCCCCACGCAGGCGCATGTGGGTATCCAAAACCTTTGGCGAATTGATAAAACTGTTCCTATGTATCCCGCCCAACCGCGCGAACCGCCCCGACTCTAACCCGGGTATCAGGGCGAAAACGGCCGTTTGCGCCCCGTAAGTCATCTTGGTTTGAAAGCCCACGATATTATACAAAGTGCCAAGCTTATTTTCAACGCGGAGTTGAACGACCGCGTAAGCCTTGTTCGTGTCAGGGTGGGGATTGGTCAAACCTACGGGCTTCATCGGGCCAAACCGCAGAGTTTCACGGCCGCGTTCTGCCATCACTTCAATCGGCAAACACCCTTCAAAATAGGGGGTTTTCACCTCACCCTCCTTAAACTCGGTCTTATCGGCGGCCAGCAGAGCGTCAATAAACGCCTCATACTGCGCCTTGTCCATCGGGCAATTTATGTAGGCCTTGCGCTGTTCGTCCGTATCGCCTTTATCATAACGCGATTGTCGCCACGCCGTGCGCATATCGATGCTATCGGCATAGACTATCGGCGCGATAGCATCAAAAAACGCCAGTGCGTCTTGCCCGGTTTTCGCGGCAATTTGCGCCGCCAAGGCGGGCGAAGTCAGCGGACCAGTCGCGATAATAGTCGGCTCATCAGGGATTTGCGTGATTTCGGCGCGGTTCAGCGTGATAAGCGGATTTTCGGTTATCGCCCGCGTGATGTGGTTGGCGAATTTATCGCGGTCAATCGCCAGCGCAGAGCCCGCGGGCAGGGCGTATTGGTCGGCCGTCGCCATAATCAGGCTGTTTGCTTGGCGCATTTCCCAGTGGAGCAAGCCGACCGCGTTCGCCTCATGGTCATCCGAGCGGAAGGAATTAGAGCAAACCAGCTCTGCCAGACGGTCGGTTTGGTGGGCGAAAGTCTTCTGGGTAGGCCGCATTTCGTGCAGAATAACGGGGATGTTTTGGGCGGTGATTTGGTGGGCGGCTTCGCAACCAGCCAAACCGCCACCGATGATGTGGATGGGCATGTTTAGTTATTAGTTATTAGTTGTTAGTTATTAGTGGGTTTAGCCCTGCGGGGTTTCGTTATGGCTTACGCGATATTGATTCGTTTGTAAAGGGGCGGGGGCTTTTGTGCGTAGCCCCCACTTCGTGGGAGCATGCCAAAAGCCCTTTGGTTACAAGATGATAATATCTCTATAAATTTACTATCTGGAATAACAAGACGTTAGAGTGGATTATTTGCAAAGAATACTTGGGAATTGGTGATGGGTTTGCTCTAAATTTATTTAGGCTGTGCCTAGATGCTAGGACAGGCTTTAACCACAAAATCCCGTCCAGCTCTCCGCAGGAGGGGTGGGCGGGTGGGCGACCGAACGAAGGGGCTTGCCCCCAAGTGAGGGCGAAACAAAAAACCTCCGCTCTTAACCTCTAATAACCAAACCCCAATTCCTAATAACCAATCACTAATAACTAATAACTAATAACTAACAACTAATAACTAACAACTAATAACTAACAACTAACAACTATTCACTAGGTTCAACCGCCGTTTCAACCACAGCATCCCCATCGGCAACAACCTCACCATCCACCTCTTCATCAGATTCTGCGATATAGGCGACGGATACGACCTCTTCCTTATCCCCGATATTAAAGACGGTCACGCCAGACGAGCTACGGCTTTGCCGTGAAATCCCCGCGACTGGGCAACGGATTGATTGCCCTTGCGAGGTTGCCAGCATAATCTGATCCATATCCTTCACGGTGAAAGCCGCCAAAATCTTATCCTCACGCCGCGTTAAATTGGCAGCGATAACGCCTTGACCACCACGCCCGCTTATCCGATATTCCAGCGCGGACGACCGCTTGCCGAACCCGCCAGCCGTGATGGTTAGAATCCATTCCTCTGCCGCCGCCAATTCATCATAACGCTCTTGGGATAGTGCGACCAGACCTGCGCCCGTTTCTTCACCAGAATCAGCACCCTCATCAGCATCCGCACCCTCAATCGCACCCTCAAGCATTCTGCGCATTTTGAAATAGCTTAACCGCTCTTCCACCGATACCTCCACATGGCGAATCACCGCCATAGACACCAGCTCATCCCCCTTCGCCAGCTTTATCCCGCGAACCCCAAGCGAGCCTCGGCTTTTGAAAATCCGCAACGCCGCCACGCTAAACCGAATAGCCTTCCCCGCCCGCGTTACCAGCAAAAAATCATCCTCTGGCGTGGCAATCCGCACATTCACGATAGACACACCCTCGGGCAGTTTCATCGCGATTTTGCCATTCGCCATCACTTTGGCGAAATCGGACAGAGCATTGCGCCGAACCATCCCGTTAGAGGTCGCAAAGACTATCCCCAAATCTTCCCAGTCTTCCTCCGCCGCATCCATAGGCATCACCGCCGCGATAGACACATCGGCGGGAATCGGCAATATATTAACGATGGATTTGCCCTTGGTATTCCGCCCGCTCTGCGGCAAACGCCACGTTTTCAGCTTATAAACCATCCCATCCGTGGTGAAAAACAGCAACGGAGTATGCGTATCCACGACAAACATGGACGTCACAAAATCATCATCTTTCGTGGTCATCCCCTGCAAGCCCTTGCCACCCCGCGCCTGTTCGCGGTATTCGTCCAAGCCCGTGCGTTTGATATACCCGCCGTTCGTTATCGTCACCGCCATATCGGCGTGTTCAATCATCGCTTCGTCTTCCACAGTGCCAGCCCAATCAACGATTTGTGTGCGTCTTTCACAAGGAAACTGCTCTCGCACGATACGCAATTCATCACTGATAATCGCGCGAATTTTCTCTCGGCTTTGCAAGGTAGCAAGGTGGGCTTTGATTTTCTCTGACAAGTCCTGTAATTCGGTCGTCACCTCCGCCACGCCCAGTGCAGTCAGCCGTTGCAGGCGCAATTCCAAAATCGCGCGGGCTTGGGATTCGGACATATTATAGGTGTTATCATCGTTTATCTTATGGCTTGGGTCGTCAATCAGTTTGATATAAGGGGCGATATCACTGGCAGGCCAACGGCGGTGCATCAGGCTCGCACGGGCGGCAGCAGGGTCGGCAGAGCCACGAATCGTCGCCACGATTTCATCCACATTGCTGACCGCCACGGCCAGCCCGCAGAGCAAATGGCTACGTTCGCGGGCTTTGCGCAGTTCAAAAGCGGTACGGCGCATCACCACCTCTTCACGGAATTCAATGAAATAATTCAGGAAATCGTATAATTTGAGCTGTTCTGGTCGCCCGCCATTCAACGCCAGCATATTACAGCCAAACGAGGTCTGCATAGGGGTATAGCGGAAAAGCTGGTTCAAAACGACTTCGGCAGTCGCGTCGCGTTTTAATTCTATCATCACGCGCACGCCGACTCTGTCCGATTCGTCTTGGATATGGGCGATGCCTTCGATTTTCTTATCCCGCGCGAGTTCGGCGATTTTCTCAATCATAGTCGCCTTATTCACCTGATAGGGGATTTCATCAATGATAATCGCCATGCGGTCTTTGCGGATTTCCTCTATATGCGTTTTGGCACGGATGAGGACGCTGCCCCGCCCTTCGGTATAGGCCTTGGTCGCGCCAGCTTGCCCCAAAATCAGCCCGCCCGTGGGGAAATCGGGGGCCGGGATGTATTGCATTAACGCCAGCGAATCAAGGTCAGGATTGTCAATCAGGGCAAGGGTTGCGTTAATGACTTCGGTGATATTATGGGGTGGAATGTTTGTCGCCATACCCACGGCGATACCGCCCGCGCCGTTGACCAGCATATTGGGGTAGCGGGCGGGCAAAACGCAGGGTTCCAGCTCCTTGCCATCATAGTTATCTTGGAAATCGACCGTGTCTTTGTCTATGTCCTCCAGCAAATAATCGGTGGAGCGGGCAAGCCTGGCCTCCGTATACCGCATCGCCGCCGCGTTATCGCCGTCCATAGAGCCGAAATTCCCCTGCCCATCAATCAGCGGCATGGACATGGCGAAATCCTGCGCCATACGCACAAGCGCGTCATAAATGGCTTGGTCGCCGTGCGGGTGGAAGCTGCCCATGACATCGCCCACGGATTTGGCCGCTTTACGGTAGGGTTTCGTGTAGGTATAGCCGTTTTTGTGCATGGCGTAGAGGATGCGTCTATGCACGGGTTTCAGGCCGTCCCTTAAATCTGGAATAGCCCGCGATACGATGACCGACATGGCGTAATCCAAGTAGGATTTCTTCATCTCCTCTTCAATAGGGATGGTGTTTTCGCGGGGCGGGTCTGTGGGGGTTGCGTCCTGTACGGGCGGGGGAGGTGGTGTTTCGTCTATGATATCGTCGCTCATGTGGGTGCCTGTTTTTGTGGGTTAAGGGTGCTTTTGGGGTTGTTATAGCATAAATGGCGGAGATGTAAATAGTTGTTAGTTATTAGTTGTTAGTTGTTAGTTGTTAGTTGTTAGTTATTAGTTATTAGTTATTAGTTGTTAGTTGTTAGTTATTAGTTATTAGTTATTAGTTGTTAGTTATTAGTTGTTAGGAATTGTGGGTTCGTTATTAGAGGTTAAGGGCAGAGGTTTTTTGTTGCGCCCTCACTTCGTTCGGTTGCCCACCCGCCCACCCCTCCTGCGGAGAGCTGGACGGGTTTTTATTGGCTAAAGCCTGTCCTAGTATCTAGGCAAAGCCTAAATAAATTTAGAAATAGCCTATCGCCATTTCCCAAGTATTCTTTGCAAATAATCCAATTTATAGTCTTGTTATTCCAGATAGTAAATTTATGACGAATCTATAATCTTGTAACCAAAGGGCTTTTGGCATGCCCCCGCGAAGCGGGGGCTACGCACAAAAGACCACGCTGGTCGGTATTGCGTAGCAATGACGAAGACCCGAAGGGCTAAACCCACTAACAACTAATAACTAACAACTAACAACTAACAACTAAAAAGGTATCTCATCATCCTCTAATCCAGCAGCACCATCCTGCCCGCCGTCAGCACCACCAGCACTGGCACCGCCACCGCCAGAACCGCCACTATCAGCAGGGGGCGGTTGTCCGCCACCGCCGCCACCAGAGCCACCGCCAGAATAACCGCCACCTTGGTCTTGATTATAGTCGCCACCGCCGCCGCCAGAACCGCCACCACTACGCCCATCCAGCATAGTCATTGACCCACTGAACCCCTGCAAAACAACCTCTGTCGTGAATTTATCCGCGCCATTTTGATCCTGCCATTTACGGGTCTGCAAAGACCCCTCAATATAAATCTTCGCACCTTTTTTCAAATACTGCTCGCAAATCTTAATCAATCCTTCGTTAAAAACACTGACACGATGCCATTCCGTCCGCTCACGCTTCTCACCCGTAGCCTTATCCCGCCACGAATCCGTCGTCGCCAAATTCAAATTACACACACGATTCCCGTTTTGAAAGCTATGAACCTCCGGATCGCGCCCCAAATTCCCAATTAACATTACCTTATTCAATGAACCAGCCATCTTTTCAATCCTTTCATAGCCAAGCCACAGCGCGCGCCAAACAGACCCACACCCTTTATCCGCCGTTGATACCCTTATCAAACCTAAAAATCAATAACAAAAGGTTAATAATTCCCAAACTATTTTAATTAATTTGCACACACCACACAAAACCCTTATATCCAACGGCTTCGCGCGACCCTTGCCAAGCACACATAGGGCTTTTTTGCACGGGCTTTTGTGGATTTGCTCTGCCCAAACAGAAAAAATGCCCTTTAAAAAAGCCCTACGCAAAAAAGACCACGCCCCCCCTTGCAATCCCCCGCGTTTTGCAGTAAGCCCCATTCCATGACCGAATTACGCAACATCACCATCCGCGGGGCGCGCGAACACAACCTCAAATCCATTGACGTTGACATTCCGCGCAACAAATTGGTAGTCATCACGGGGCTATCTGGCTCTGGCAAATCGTCCTTGGCGTTTGATACGATTTACGCGGAGGGACAACGCAGGTATGTAGAATCGCTGTCCGCTTATGCTCGCCAATTCCTTGATATGATGCAAAAACCTGATGTTGACCATATATTCGGTCTGTCGCCCGCGATCTCTATTGAACAGAAAACCACCTCCAAAAACCCCCGTTCCACGGTTGGCACGGCGACCGAGATTTATGACTATCTGCGGTTGCTGTTCGCGCGAGCAGGGCGGCCGTATTCGCCCGCGACTGGCAAGCAAATCAAGGCGCAGCAGGTCTCTGAAATCGTTGATCAAATCATGGCGATGCCTGTCGATTCGCGTGCCTATTTATTAGCCCCCATTGTGCGAGATAGAAAGGGCGAATATCGCAAGGAATTCCGCGATTTGCAAAAGCAGGGTTTCCAACGGGTCAAGGTCAATGGCGTGTTTTATGAGCTGGATGACGCGCCCGTTTTGAACAAGAAATTGCGCCATAATATCGATGTGGTCGTGGATAGAATCGTCATTAAAAAAGGGCTGGAAACGCGGCTGTCTGATAGCGTGCGGACTGCCTTGGATTTGGCGGACGGTATTGCCATTGTGGAAATCGTGCCTGATAAGAAAGATGATAGCACAAAGGGCAAAACCGATAATAAGGGCAAAAAACCCGACCCCAACCTCCGCCATGTATTCTCAGAAAAATTCACCTGCCCAGTCAGTGGCTTTACGATTGCAGAGATTGAACCGCGTTTATTCTCTTTTAACGCGCCGTTTGGGGCTTGCCCGAATTGCGATGGCCTGGGGCATGAGCTGTTTTTCAACGAATCCCTGATAGTCCCCGACCCGTCGCTATCCCTGCTAGAGGGGGCGTTGGCGCCTTGGGCAAAGGGGACTTCGCCCTATATCAGCCAAACGATAGAGGCGATTGCCGCGCATTACAAATTCGACCGCACCATTCCATTCCGCGATTTGCCAGAATCGGCGCAAAAGATTATGCTCCACGGCTCTGGCAAGGAAGAAATCCCATTCCGCTATGATAATGACGGGCGGATTTATCAGGTTAAACGCACGTTTGAGGGCGTAATGCCCAACATAAAACGCCGTTACCGCGAAACCGATAGCAGCTGGATTCGCGAAGAATTTGAAAAATATCAAAGCAACCGCCCGTGCGAAGCCTGCGGTGGATTTCGCCTGCGTGCAGAGGCTCTCGCCGTGAAAATCGCGGGCGACCATATCGGCAAAATCGTCACCTTTTCCATCAAAGAAACATTGGATTGGATAAGCAGCCTAGATGCCCATTTATCCAAACAGGAACGGCAAATCGCCCAGGCTATCATCAAAGAAATCCGCGAGCGATTGGGCTTTCTGGTCAATGTCGGCTTGGATTATTTAACGTTATCACGGGCTTCGGCAACCTTATCAGGCGGGGAAAGCCAGCGAATACGATTAGCCTCACAAATCGGGTCAGGATTAACCGGCGTTTTGTATGTATTGGACGAGCCTTCCATAGGTTTGCACCAACGCGACAACGGGCGATTATTGGAAACCTTGTGCAATTTACGCGACCAAGGCAACACGGTAATCGTCGTGGAACACGATGAGGAGGCGATTCGCAAGGGCGATTTCGTCCTAGACATAGGCCCGGGCGCGGGTGTTCACGGCGGGGAAATCTGCGCCCAAGGCACCCCCGCCCAAATCATCAAATCCAAAAAATCCCTAACAGGCCAGTATTTAAGCGGTAAAAAATCCATCCCCATCCCGAAAAAACGGCGCAAATCCACGGGTAAAGCGGTGGTAGTAAAGAACGCCACGGGCAATAATCTAAAGGGAGTCACCGCGAAATTCCCCTTGGGGGTTTTCACCTGCGTTACGGGCGTATCGGGCGGGGGTAAATCCACGCTGACGCTTGAAACTCTGTTCAAAACAGCCTCCAAACGATTGAACGGAGCGCGGCAAGTCCCCGCACCCTGCGATGATGTGGAGGGTTTGTTAATGCTGGACAAAGTCATTGATATTGACCAACGCCCGATTGGGCGCACGCCGCGTTCCAACCCTGCGACCTATGTCGGCGCATTCACCCCGATTCGCGATTGGTTCGCGGGGTTGCCCGAATCGGCGGCGCGAGGCTATAAATCCGGTCGGTTTTCCTTTAATGTAAAGGGCGGACGGTGCGAGGCGTGCCAAGGCGACGGCGTGATTAAGATTGAAATGCACTTTTTGCCCGATGTCTATGTGGAATGTGAGACTTGCAAAGGGAAGCGGTACAATCGCGAGACTCTGCAAATCCTGTTTAAAGGCAAATCCATCGCTGATATACTGGATATGACAGTGGAAGAGGCAGAGATTTTCTTCAAAGCCGTGCCGTCCATTCGTGAAAAAATGACCGCATTGATGCGGGTTGGGCTGGGTTATATTAAGGTGGGGCAGAGGGCGACGACCTTGTCGGGGGGCGAAGCCCAACGGGTGAAATTATCCAAAGAATTGGCACGGCGGGCGACTGGGAATACTCTGTATATCTTGGATGAACCAACGACGGGCTTGCATTTTGAGGATGTTCGTAAATTGCTGGAAGTGCTGCATGAATTGGTGGATTTGGGCAATACCGTGATTGTTATTGAGCATAATTTGGATGTTGTGAAAACCGCCGATTATGTTATTGATATAGGGCCCGAGGGCGGGGATGCTGGCGGTGAAATCATTGCCACAGGCTCGCCCGAGGCTGTGGCAAAGGTCGCGGGCAGTTACACGGGGCAGTATTTAAAGCCGATGTTAGGGCTTTAGGTTTGCGTGTTAATCTGTTGATTTTGTTTATGAAAGTGGGTGCGTTATGACTATTGGTTTTTATCCGGGGACGTTTGATCCTATTACGCTGGGGCATTTGGATATTATGTCGCGGGCGTGTTCTATGGTCGATAAACTGGTCGTGGGTGTGGCGGGGAATCGCGATAAATCACCGTTGTTTGGGTTGGAGGAACGGGTGGCTATGGTGCAAAACGCGGTGCGCGGGTTGGCTGGGGCGCGGGCGGAAATTACGGTGGTGCCGTTTGAAAACCTGCTGATTGATATGGCGAGGGCGCAGAACGCGGGGTTAATTGTGCGCGGATTGCGTGCCGTGTCGGATTTTGAATATGAGTTTCAACTGGTGTCTATGAATCGGGCGATGGATCAGAGTATTGAGACGGTGTTTTTAATGGCCGAACCGAAGTATCAAGCTATTTCGTCGCGGTTAGTCAAGGAGGTGGCGATGCTCGGCGGCAATATCCGCCCGTTTGTGAGTGATGGGGTGGCAGATGCGTTGTATGAGCGGTTGAAGGCTAGTGGGTAGGGGTTAATCTTTCGCCCACCCCTCTATATGCTTGATAATATTTTGCATATCGGTTTCAAACACCCACTCATGCGGGCTTTTATAGATGTCGTTATGGATATATTTTTCAATCTCACGAAAATCGGGCGTTTCAAACCTATATTTCAGCACATACCCGCGTTTCGGGTCAGAGGTTTGGTAAGAATTCAAACGGCGGTTTGGGTCAGACGATATGCCGACCTTAAAATAATTCTCCCATTCCTTGTTTGATATAATATAAACATATTTTTTCACGCGGGTATCCGCGCCCGTGCGAACGGGCGGGTCTGTTTGGAAATCCACTTTTTCTTGGAACAATTCGTCCTTGCGTTCCACCTCTTTTTTCATCCGTTCTTTCACCAATTCATACGCTTTTATGGATACATCCACGCCAACCCATCGCCGCCCCAGTTTTTCCGCTGCAACGCAAGTCGTTGCACACCCGCAAAACGGGTCTAAAACAATCCCACCTTCGGGGCAGGACGCGGCAATAATCCGCTCCAACAACGCCAGAGGTTTTTGCGTGGGATAGCCCGTGCGTTCTTTCGCCATCGGGTTGATGATAGGAAGCAAAAATACATTATGAAGATATGGGCGACTTGCCTCAATATAAGAAACCTTGCTGAATTTGGATAAATCCAACCCGTGCTTTTTTATGATTTTATCGGCTATCTGTTTGTCCGTTGTATAAAATATCAGTTTATCTTTGTCTTTATGATAGCCCCTTTTATGATATGCCCGCTCGTTTTTAATATCTGGGTCAGACAGTTTATTAAAAAAATTATCAGTGCCTTTTGCATAAAATAAAAGGCTATCATGCATGGAAGGAAACGCATTTTTTATATTCCTAGAAAACCTGCGATAATGCCATATAATTTCATTACGAAAGTTTTTCGCACCGAAAATACAATCCAAAAGCAGTTTCAAATGATGTGACATAGTTGGGTCGCAATGCAAATAAATTGACCCTGTATCTTTCAAAATCCGATGGCATTCTATCAGGCGAATCGCCATATAAGCAAGATAACAAAAGTTATACGAAGTCCGCCCCTCAATCGTGCGAACGGCAGTAAGAATATCATGGACAGCGTAATGGTCTTCTTTAATATCCTGCAACCATTCGTCTTTCACGTCTTCCTCGCGGAATATATCGCTGAATGACGCGCCCTCGGCATTGCTACCAATCGGGGCGGTGAAAGTTTTCTTTTTATTGAACGGCGGGTCAAGATAAATCAAATCCACGCAATCGGAGTCTATCCCTTTCAGAATCTCCAAATTATCGTGGCAAAAGATAGTGCGGTTTTTGATTGACCCGTTATTTAGCAAGGCTTACCTCTTTGTTTGAACCCATGATAGCAAATATAGTAAGAGGTGTAAAGGTTAATAAGAGGTTTATTATGTCGTAAAAATATGTAACTAACCGCTACCCCCTAAACCCCTCTATATCCTTAACGATTTTCTGCATATCAGGTTCGCGTACCCACTCATGGCGGTTTTCATAGCGTTCATGGATATAGGCTTCAATCTCACGAAAATGTGGCGTTAGAAAGCTATATTCCAAAACATAGGCACGGTTTGGGTCGGAGGTTTGGTAAGAGTTCAAACGATTTTTTACATTGGACGCAATGCCAACTTTCCACTCGCCCTTATACTGCGTGTTGGAAATAATATAAACATATTTCTGCACCCGCGTATCCGCACCCATATCCGTGCGCACAGGGGGGGTTGTTTTAAAATCCACCAAATCCTCGGCAAACAACGACCCTTCCCATTCCACCTCTTTTTTCATCCGTTCTTTCACCAATTCATACGCCTTTATGGATACATCCACGCCAGCCCATTGCCTCCCCAGTTTTTCCGCCGCAATGCAAGTGGTCGCACACCCGCAAAACGGGTCTAAAACAACCCCACCCTCAACGCAGGACGCGGCAATAATCCGTTCCAATAAAACCAGAGGCTTCTGCGTGGGATAGCCCGTGCGTTCTTTGGCATGGGAGGATAGCGGGTTAATATCCGTCCAAAGCGATTGCGCGGGTACCCCCGATAAATCATTCAAATAGGACTTAAAACTTGGCGTGCCTTGACCTGAAAAATCAATATAATCATTATCATAAAGCAAATCCAATTTTTGCAAGGTGGTTAAATTATCCGCCGACTTATCGCCCAATATTTGTTTAACAACCCGCCGTGGTACAGACCAATGTCGCCCGCTATCGCTAGGGTGAAAATCGCGCCACGGTAAATCATTTTTATTCACCCCAGCGGCGGTTAAATCCTGTCTTTTATACGTTCCCCGTTCATCATTGTGGCGAAAAAAGTTATCAATATAGGACTGGTCGTAAGGCAAATAAACCGTATCAAAATAATAATCATCCGACTTCGTATAAAAGAAAATAATATCAGTTATTCGCCCAAATCGTTTTGGGTCATTATGGGCGGAAGTACGTTTCCAAGTCACCTCATTTTGATAGTTCTTTTCATCAAAAATACAGTCCATCAGCAGTTTCAAATAATGCGACATCGTCGGGTCGCAATGCAGATAAATTGACCCCGTGGATTTCAAAATCCTATGGCATTCTATCAAACGAATCGCCATATAAGCAAGGTAACAAAAGTTATAAGACGCTCGCCCGCCTATCGTTTTCACGGTGGAAAGCAAATCATGGATAAGATAATTATCCTCTTTTATATCCAGTAGCCACTCGTCTTTCACGTCTTCCTCGCGGAAAATATCGCTGAACGATGCACCCTCGGCACTGCTGCCAATCGGGGCGGTAAAGGTTTTATTTTTATTAAAAGGCGGGTCAAGATAAATCAAATCCACGCAATCGGAGTCTATTCCTTTCAGAATCTCCAAATTATCGTGGCAAAAGATAGTGCGGTTTTTGATTGACCCGTTATTTAGCAAGGCTTGCCCCTTTGTTTGAACCCGTGATAGCAAATATAGTAACAGGTGTAAAGGTTAATAAGAGGTTTATTATGTCGTAAAAACTACGCACCCACGCGTGGGCTTGCCAAATCCCCCAAAACCCTTTACCAACCACCCCCATGACAACCGCACCGAAAAACACCCACTTCACCCTGCAAACGACCGACCACACGGCACGGCTCGGCGCGTTCCACACACCCAGAGGCACGATAAAAACCCCCGCCTTCATGCCCGTCGGCACAGCCGCCACGGTAAAGGCTATGCTACCCGAATCCGTACGCGGGCTGGGCGCGGACATCGTCCTCGGCAACACCTACCATTTGATGCTGCGCCCAACGGCCGCACGGATAGCCGCACTGGGCGGCCTGCACACATTCATGAACTGGCCTCATCCCATCCTAACGGATTCGGGCGGTTTCCAAGTCATGAGCCTATCCAAACTGCGCAAAATAGACGAAACAGGCGTGAAATTCAAAAGCCATATTGACGGTTCAGCCCATCATTTGACCCCCGAATCCTCGATAGACATCCAAAAGCAACTGAATTCCGACATCGTCATGTGCTTTGACGAATGCACCCCTTTCCCCGCCGATTCTGGTACGGCTCGCGCTAGTATGGAACGTTCCATGCGCTGGGCAGAGCGGAGCGCAACGGCATTCGGCACTCGCCCCGACCACGCTTTATTCGGCATCCAGCAGGGCAGTGTTTTCCCCGATTTACGCGAGCAATCGGCGGTCGCATTACGCGACATCGGCTTTGACGGCTACGCTATCGGCGGGCTGGCAGTGGGCGAGGGGCAGGGGGCTATGTTCGGCGTTCTGGACTACGCACCCGCCCAGCTGCCCGCCGATAAACCCCGTTATTTAATGGGTGTGGGTAAGCCTGATGACATAGTCGGCGCGGTGCTACGTGGTGTGGATATGTTTGATTGCGTATTGCCGAGCAGGTCTGGTCGTAACGGGCAGGCTATCACGCGGTTCGGCGCGGTTAATCTGCGCAATCAACGCCACCGCGACGACCCGCGTCCGTTGGATGCGGAGTGCAGTTGCCCCGCCTGTTCGCAATACAGCCGAGCCTATCTGCATCATGTGGTAAAGGCGAATGAAATCATCGCGTCTATGCTGTTGACTTGGCATAATTTGCATTATTATCAATCGCTTATGGCGCAAATACGAAGTGCTATTGGCGCGGGGGGAATGGCGGATTTTGTGGCAACATTTGATGAAACGCGGCGAATTGGCGATTATGACCCGATTTAAGTTTAGGGGGGTTGCCTTCTGGCGAATTATAGGGTAAATGGCGGGCTTATTTATCTTTTAAAAGGAGCTTACAATGGCGATTCAACGCACATTTTCTATCATCAAACCCGATGCGACCAAGCGCAATCTTGTCGGAGCAATCACTGCAAAGCTGGAGGCGGGCGGCCTGCGTGTCATCGCGCAAAAGCGGATTCAGCTAACTTTGGCGCAGGCACAGGCGTTTTATGCCGTGCATGCCGAACGGCCTTTTTATGGCGAATTGTGCGAGTTCATGTGCTCTGAGCCAATCGTTGTGCAGGTTTTGGAAGGTGAAAACGCTATTTTGCGCAATCGCGAGCTGATGGGCGCGACCAATCCTGCTGAGGCGGACGCGGGGACTATCCGTAAGGAATTCGCGATTTCACTGGGTGAGAATTCGGTGCATGGGTCAGATGCGGCGGAAACAGCGGCGGAAGAGATTGCGTATTTCTTTTCTGGATTGGAATTGGTGGGGTAGGGGGATTGTTCGTGGGCGCGGAATTTTACCGCGCCCAATTGTCCGCTTACTAAAAACAAAAAAGACACCGCCGAAGCGATGTCTTTTCTCACAGGCTGGGTACCCGTCCGCCCAAAGGGCAACTGCCAGCAGTCCCAGCCTCTCAACTTGTAAGTAATGGTATAATCATTTACTTGACCAATATCAAGAGAAAATTACAAAAAAAGCAAACAAAAAGCACAAAAAGTGATTTTATCACTATAATGTCTTGAATATATAGGAAGTTTTGCATAGGCTGGGTACCCGTCCGCCCAAAGGGCAACTGCCAGCAATCCCAGCCTGCTGATACTGATAATAATGTTTTGTCGGGGTCATGTCAAGGGGTAAATATGTAAAAATGCCCCGAAATTGCTAAAAAACTAGACAAATTCATAAAAAACCGCTAAAAAACACTAAAACATCAAAAAATAATAAAATGAATATAAACGAAACCGATATTGACGCAATTATTGAGCTATTATCAACACAAAGACTTAGTCCAATTACCGAATTTGTCAAGTCTAAAAAGCTGGTTATAGACATTCATCAAGAAATTCTTTCTTTGAATGGCACATTGATGAGCATAGTGGCAACTATAGAAATCGCCCTGCGCAATACAGTTTATCAAAACTTAAATCAGTATTTTAACGCTAATAATAGGCTTTTTCAGCCACTCGTGCCGTTTGAATGGCGGGACGCTGAAAAGGGAAAACTTACAAAAGCATTAAATCATGCAAAGGATGCGGTGCGTTCTAAAGCAACAATAAAAGACGCAAACACCGCCACTGGTGATCCAATTGTTATTAGTGATGATGACTTGATTGCTCAGTTGGCTTTTAGTTTTTGGAAGCGAGTGTATGCGAGCGAATATGAAGAATCTTTATGGTACAAAACGTTAAAGAAAACTTTCCCTAATGAAAAGATTATGCGCGATTCTATTGTCAAACATCTTGAAACTATTAATAAAACAAGGAATCGTTTGGCGCACCATGAGCCTGTTTTAAATGATAAATTTCATGCGACCATAGCCGCAATCCAATTCATCGCCCAAAACTTAAACCAGCCCGCACCAAATCCAGATAGCCCATTAGCTAAGCTCCTATCACGCGATATTAAAAAAATCACAAAACAGGCAGAAAACCTGCACACCATGATGAATCGTCCGACCAACCCATAACACCCCCACATGTCGCATACGATTGAACCATGACGGATTCGCCTTGCCAGCGTACCGCCCGCTATGCTAACTTATCGTTATCACCTATCAAAAAGGACACCCCCACTATGACACAATCCACCCCATCACGTCGTCGCAGCGCGACAGGAGGCGGCGCCGCCCGCCGAGCCGAACGCACCGCCGTCGTCATTGAAACCGCTAAATATATCGAACGCAATATCCCCAATTTCGAAATCCTCAACGAAACCGCCCTTAAAATCATCGAAACCAACGCCGAGAAAATCCTTGAAGAAATCGGTGTTAATTTCCCCGATAACCCGACCGCTATGAAATTATGGCAGGACGCGGGCGCGACCATAGATGGTGACAGAGTCCGCATTCCCCGCGGGTTGGCACGTAAATTGATAAAAACCGCACCGTCTCAATTCACGCAACACGCCCGTAATCCTGAGAAAAATGTAGTCATAGGCGGTAACAATCTGGTTTTCGCCCCGGTTTATGGTCCCCCGTTCTTCCGTGATTACAAAGACGGGCGCAGATACGCGACTATCGGTGATTTTCAAAAGATGGTAAAGCTGATTTATATGTCAAAATACCTGCATCATTCGGGCGGTACGGTTTGCGAGCCTACCGATATAGCCGTTAATAAACGCCATTTTGATATGCTTTATGCGCATATGAAATACTCGGATAAGCCGTTTATGGGCTCTGTCACCGCGCCTGAGCGGGCAACCGATAGTGTGGAGATGTGCAAAATCCTGTTTGGCGCGGATTTCGTGCGCGATAATACGGTGATGACTTCGCTGATTAACATAAACTCGCCGATGGTGTTTGATGATATTATGATGGGCGCGATGGAGGTTTATGCGAAAAACAACCAAGCCTGTATCATCTCCCCGTTCATAGTCGGCGGGGCGATGGCGCCCGTGTCCGTGGCGGGGACTCTGACGCAGGTATTGGCAGAGGCTCTGGCGGGGGTTGCCTATAATCAGCTTGTCCGCGCGGGTGCGCCAGTGATTATGGGCGCGTTTGTGACCTCGATTGATATGAACAGTGGTGCGCCGACCTTTGGCACGCCAGAGGCGAGCAAGATTCTGTATGGGGCAGGGCAGTTGGCTCGGCGATTGGGCCTGCCGTTTCGGTCTGGTGGCGGGCTGTGCGGGTCTAAATTGCCTGACGCTCAGGCGGCTTATGAGAGTGCTAATACTTTGAACGCAACCCTGCTGGGTGGGGTGAATTTCTGCCTGCATTCGGCGGGTTGGTTGGAGGGCGGGCTGGTGTCTAGCCCTGAAAAACTGGTGATGGACGCGGATCAGTTGGGCGCGTTGCATTCCTTGGCAAGCGGGGTGGATGTGTCGGAAGACGCGCAGGCTCTGGATGCGATAGAGGAAGTCGGTCCGGGCGGGCATTATCTGGGCTGTGCGCATACTCAACGGAATTTCCAATCGGCGTTTTGGCGGTCTAATGTGCTGGATTATCGCCCGTATGAGACTTGGGCAGAGGATGGTGAAAAGGATAGTTTTGCGTTTGCGCATGAGCGGGTGGAAAAGCTGTTATCGGATTATCAGCAACCGCCGTTAGACCCCGCGATTGATGAGGCGTTGTTGGCGTATATTGCGAAGCGTAAGGCGAGTGAGAAGGATAGCTTTGGTTAATAGTTGTTAGTTATTAGTTGTTAGTTGTTAGTTATTGGTTATTAAAAATTGTGGGTTTGTTATTAGGAGTTGGGGATAGAGGTTTTTTGTTGCGCCCTCACTGCGTTCGGTTGCCCACCCGCCCACCCCTCCTGCGGAGAGCTGGACGGGTTTTTTTTGGCTGGGGTTTGGCTCAGCGTCTTGCATATAGTCTAAATAAATTTAGGAAATATCTGTCGTCTTGAAACCCAAGGGCTTTTGCGCCACGTCTGCTTACGCTCGAATCTCCTATTTGTCGGGCAGGTTCAACTGCCCTTATGAGCGTAAGAGACTACGCGCAAAAGACCACGCCATCGCATGGAGCTGGTCGGTATCGCGCAAGCGATTACGAAGACCCGAAGGGCATCACTAACAACTAATAACTAATAACTAATAACTAACAACTAACAACTAACAACTAATAACTAACAACTAACAACTAATCAACCAGTCTCAAATGGCACTCCCCTTGTCGCTTATCGGTGACGGAATCCTCCGTATTAGAGACTGAATCCTCTTCCTCAAAACTCATTTCCGCCAATAACGCCGTTAAAACAAACACATGGCGGGGGATTTTATACGACCCATGCCCGCTTATCCGTGCCTCTTCTAACCGCTCTTCATACTCGCGCAAGGCGGAAACAGCCCGCCCATCGGCAGGCAACCCAGCCCCACCACCTCGGGATAATATCTTACCCAAATCCCGCTTGCGATTGTAAAAACCCAGCCCAATCTGCGCGGCATGAACCATTAACTTTGGGCGATATATTCGGGGGGTTAAAACATCAGACACTTTCATCTCCTTGAAAAAAACATACCCCCAATATCGCACCAAACCCCCGCCTGTTGCATAATTTTATGTTTTACAGAACGCCCCCCTATAAAAATCTTTACCTAAATCGTGAAAAATTAACCCATCGTAAAGATTAAGAAAGCCTTTAGGGGCATAATCCTAATTGTTACAAAACCATCGCTAGAAATGGGGGACATAATGGTAGAAGCAGCGCAAAACCACACCGAAACACCGAACATCATTCCGTGCAGCCCGATAAAACTCTACCTTGCACACACGCTGGTTGGGCGGTCGTTGCGCAGCCTTGCGCAGGAGCAGGGCGTTCATCCGTCCACAGTCCTACGCCGAGTCCAACGGATGGAAGAACGCCGTGATGACCCCCTTATCGACGCTTACTTGGATAAAATCGCGACAACCGATTTAATCAAAACCCTAAAGGAAATGGAAACTATGACCCAAATAACCCCTCTGAAAATGACCCCCGAAGAAATCCGTATTTTGCGCCGTTTGTGTGAAAGCCGAGTCTTCATGGCTATCGCCCCTGAATTGGAAAAGGGCGCGTTGCTGCGCCAAGAAACCAACGCTCCGCCGACGCGGATAAGCGTGATTGGCCGTGATATGGCGGAGACCTTTGCGATGCGCGATTGGGTGCGGTGTGCGAAACCGCAAAAAGGCGCGGTGCACAGCTATTATATCACCGATGCGGGGCGCTCGGCCGTGCGCAGAGCCATTGCTATGAACGCCAAAATCGCGGGCGGGGATGAAACCAGCATTTATGCCGCCCAGCACCGCGATATGGAGGATAAGGATTTTATTGATGAGGATGGGGTGAAAATCCGCGCCCGCGTTAATCTGCGAGAGAGCCCGCTGACTATGTTAGCCCGCAAAAAGGGCGTGAATGGGTCGCCGTTTTTATCGCGTGAATTGCTGGCGGCGGGCGAGCGATTGCGGGAGGACTTTGAACTCGCCCAGATGGGGCCGCGTATCACCCAGAATTGGGAGCGATTGATGAGCGGGCGGATAGCCGATGGCGGGTTTGAAAGCGGGGCAGGCGGGTGCAGCCTTGCCGCCGAGCGGTTGCGCCATGCTCTGTCCGCGTTGGGAGTGGGGCTGGGGGATATAGCCCTGCGGACGTGTTGCTATTTGGAAGGGTTGGAAAGTGCCGAGCGACATATGGGCTGGTCGGCTCGGTCGGGCAAGATTGTGTTGCGGATTGCGTTGCAGCAGTTGTTAAATCATTATGATAAGACGGATAATGGAGTGCCGCCGATGATAGGCTAGGTGTTAGGTGTTAGTGATTCGCGATAAATGATTTAACGATTAACGATTAACGATTAACATGCCCTAGTGATTAGTTCGGGCTTGCCTGAAACCCGCCAATTAAAGTAAGTCCATTTCCATGAAATACGCCAATCGCCCCCTTTGTTCCAATCAAACCAATCAACGGTCTATCAGTGTGTGGATTTCCCGAAAAATCAAAATTAACAGTCCCGCCCAGAATACCCGCAGGAGTCCCACTGGGCAAGCCCGCGCCGAATAGCCCGTTAATAGTTACTGTGTTACCCGTTCCGACTCCGACCTCTGTCTCAGGTGCGGTAATCCTGCCATTGGCAAAATCCACCGTCACAGTTGGTAAATCAACGTTCCTAACGCCACCTCCAGCGAGTCCTAAATGGAGGCTACCCGCCCAAGTTGCCGTGCTTGTCGTGGGGACTGCTGGTCCCAAATCTGTTGTTGGTAACAGCCCCGCGCGAAACCTCCTCGTATCAAGACCACTAGACACGTTTCCATACATAAGAACAAAGCCATCATTGCCACTTACCGCTTTTTTCAATCTAACCGTAACAGGTGCAAAGTTACCACTTGTAAAGGTGAAACCGTCCGTAGGCAAGCCCGTTGCCGTGCCTTCTACGAATGCCCCCCTAGAATCCGTTGTCGTTGGTGTTGCGTATAGTGTCCGTTCATCCGTCCTAGCCGAATCTGCATAATACGTCTTAAAGGTGGCATAGGTTGCCACAGACGGAGCGACATAATCGGCAACAAACCCGCCGAATTCAATTCCCGCCGTATTTCCGTTATTTATATTTGTAAAGACCCCGACCAAACCCTCTTCGCCAATCAAACCCCGTGCTACGGTAGTAGTAGGATTAGTCCCAGAAGGGCTATACGTCACATCGCCCGTGATAATACCCTTGCCATCAAAATCAAGGTCAAATCTTACAAACCCGAACATGCCATTAATCGTTCCGCTATCTGTGCCGTCAAAGGTAAGGGTAAATTCAATATCATTGAGCGTTGCAGAATTACCAAAACTGAACTGCCCGGGCCATTTTGCTATTGCTATCGCCTCGGTCAAAGGCGCGCCCAAATCGGTGCTGGGCAGAATCCCGACAAAGTTATGGCTTATACCTGCGGGTGTATCCGAGGTGACGATTTTACCTACGCCATAGGCAAAACCATCCTTATCATCACCCGCACGGGTTGCCTTGTGCTGTGTTGTACCCGTCACCCCCGTTAAATCAAGCGTTCCATCTGTTTTTGGCCTGATGAAATGTGGCTTGGAGGTTGTTCTTGCGATTTCCACTGCTGAGCTGGTGGGCAGGGGATAATCAAACCCACGCAACCAATCACGAAACGTAACCTTGTCTATGTTATCATCCTCTGCTGGAACATAGGGTGCGGCAACAAACCCACCAACGTAGGCAACGCCAGAGTCTGCGTTACCTATTATATTGTCTTTTGTACTACCATTAACCGCTCCAATATTACTCCCAGAAAGGAAAACCCCAACCGCACCCTGTGCACCAATCAACCCTGTCAGAATCCCGTTGACGGGTTCGGCTGTGACTAGGGGACTCCCCGTGAATGCCCCACGAGTAGTCGTGCCAGTGATTACCCCACCAGCATCATAAGTCCCCTTCAGTTGATAGTGTTGGTTGCCATTTGGATTTCCAGTTTTAACAATTCCCTCTATTGAACCAACAGAGCCATCAACCGCAGGATTCGTACCAAAAGTAATCTTTAACTGAAAATCTTCGTTGTTATCTTCAAAGCCCGCCCGAAAGATTTGAATCTGCCCGTACCATGTGACACTTCCAGAGGGTTCAGTCAGGGGCGCGCCCAAATCGGTATTCAGCAAAAGCCCCGCGTAATAAAGATAGTTACCAGTGGCAACAGTATCAAGAAAGGCAGCAAAGCCATCGCTGGCATCGCCCGCCCCGCCCAAAGGCTCGCCATTATACATGGCGGATTTGAGCGTCAAGCTAAAGTGTGTTGCGTCAGTCGCGCCCGTATCATCCAGCCCTTCTCCATTCGTCACGGTTGCCAAGCCCGTCAAGAATTGTCTTTTACGCTCGGTTGCGGGGGTCGTGGCGGTAAGTGTAGCGGGTGGGGGATTATCACCAAAGCTCTCCACCCAAGCACTGGTCTTCACCGCGCATTCGTCTGCACTCGGGTTTATTGTCGTGCAATAAGTTCCCACAATGTTTTTATAGTCCGTAAGAATAGCACAGCCCGGTCTCAAAGGGTCAAACGGATTGCTTGCACAGGACGACTCGGCAAGCGTATTGCCAACGCAACTGCCATGCCCGCCCCTGCTTGTATCAATGCCAAACTCTAAACAAGCATCACGCTGGGTGTTCAAAACCTGCCCATGTGTGCCATCCGTTTTGCAAACCGTCTTAAAGGCGTTGATGGGCATGGCACAATAAGTTGTTCGCAACCCCGCGTCAATCCCCACCACATCATTACACCCCTCATGGATAAACGGATTGGCTAGCAGACACATGGAAATAAGGCTGGTCGCGCAACTATCATCACCGCCCATGCCCGTGCCAAACATTTGGCAAGCCGTCACTCGTGTAGCAGTCACCGCACCATGCATTGTATCCATGCATTTCGGATTCCAAGCGTTCGCAGGGGTTTGGCAATAGGGTGTTCTTATATCCGCGTTTATATTCGCGACATCATCACACCCCGCATGGGCAAACGGGTTGGTTATAGTACAAAAGGGAATAAGGATAGTTGCGCAAGTGGCGTGTCCATCGGTTTCATCCGTGCCATGCGTTTGGCAAATGGTTTCGCGGTCACCATCATAATCACCATGCATGCAAGCGTTTGAGGTATCAAACAGATTCGCCTTGCAAAAAACCGTGGCAATCCCCATATCACCACGACAGCTATCGTCTTCATCTATATTCGCTAAACATGCGGTTTGGCGTGTCATATCCGTATCTGTCAACCCCGTGCAGAAATCATCAAAAATATCGCCAGTCGTCCCGCAAATCAGCTCTTCTGTCGGCATGCACCGATTGGTGTTTTTATTGGTTAAACAAGTCATCCTGCGTTCATCAACGTATTTTTGCGCCACGCACCCCGTGGCAAACTCGTCTGCATCGCAAGTCCTTGCCAAAGCCTCGGCTTCGCAAATCTGGGGCGTTTTTCCCTCTTGATTGATGCACATGCTATTAAAATTATTGCGCTGTTGCACATATACCTCAGCCGTGCAAAGCGAATGAAAGAAATCATCCGTGCAAGCGTCCGTTATCGTTTGGGCGCAATCGGCGGGTTTTGTATTGGTGGTTTTGGTGACATCACCGCAAAAAACCTCTGCCTGTTCTTTGGTCGGGGTGGTGCAAAGTCCATCAAAGACATTAGCATTACAAACGCGGGTTATTGTCGGGGCGCAATCATCTGTTTTTGTATCGGTGGTTTTGCCTTCATCACGGCAGAAAGTCACCTGTTGCGTTTCGGTGGGATTGGTGCAAGTCGTGCCGAACGGATTCGCCACGCAGGGGCCATCGCTGGTGATATTGATGTTATTGGTGGTGGGATTAACAGTAACACCCCCAGCACAAGCGGTTAGCAGGGCAAGCCCCGCAAGAACGGTTAAAAGTTTGATATATGGCATGAGCGTGTCCCTTTGCACTTGTTGTTTTGTATTTCCACAATAAACATAGTTTTGCGGGGCTGTCAAGATCAAAAAAAACTAATCGTTAATAACTATTTGACTTTCCCACAAAAATAATCCAACTAACAACTAACAACTAATAACTAATAACTATCTTATGCGCCACTTTTGGAAAACCAACCAGCAAACCATCGCCCCTTGGCTGTTCGTTCTGCCAGGGCTGCTGATGTTTTCGCTTTACGTCCTTATTCCCATATTCCAATCGCTCAGCATTTCTTTTTATAAATGGGACGGGCTGGGCGAAAAAACATGGATAGGCATGGGCAA
This sequence comes from uncultured Amylibacter sp., assembly GCA_959347425.1. Next base: position 2,136,541 of record OY365741.1, read on the forward strand.
CTACGTTGAACTCATGGATGACGAGGCATTTTATACCTCGCTGAAAAACAACGTTCTTTGGCTGGTTTTTTATATGCTGGCACTGCCCGCGGGGCTGTTCATGGCGCTATTCTTAAACCAAACAATCCGAGGCATCCGCATCTATAAATCCCTGTTTTTCTTCCCTTTTGTCATCTCTCAAGTCGTTGTCGGGCTGGTTTTTTCGTGGTTCTACGACCCCAGCAACGGGTTATTAAACATCCTGCTTGGCTGGTTCGGGCTGGGGCCAATAGCGGTGCTGGCGGACGAACGCTATGTCACCTACGGTATCATAGCCGCGGGGCTCTGGCCGCAAACCGCCTATTGCATGATTTTATACCTGACGGGATTGAACTCGGTTGACCCCGAACAGGTGGAGGCAGGGCGACTGGACAATGCCAAAGGCTGGCGCATGTTATGGTACGTTATTTTACCGCAACTGCGCCCCGCGACCTTTATAGCAGGGATTGTGACGATTATCGGAGCCTTGCGCTCGTTTGATTTGATTTCCATTATGACGGATGGCGGGCCCTATGGAACCTCTCGCGTGTTGGCGTTTTATATGTATGAAAAAGCCCTGTCGGAATACGGTTTCCGTATGGGTTATGGCTCTGCCATAGCCGTGGTGCTGTTTTTAATTATGATGGTGTATATCGCGTTTTTCCTAACCCGCATGTATCAAGATGAAAGGCGATAGCAGATGTTCCCAACACCCATAGCCCATCGCGCCCCCATGCACCGCTTGTTTTACAAGGTGGCAGTGCCAATCGCGCTGATTATCTGGCTGTTGCCTCTGATAGCGGTTGCTCTGACCGCCATTCGCCCTGCCGCCGATATTACGGCGGGTAATTATTGGGGCTGGCCGAGCGCGTTTAATCTGTGGCAGAATTACAGCGATGTGTTTAACAATTCCCCCATTGCGTGGTATATTTTAAACAGTTTCAAGGTCACGATTCCCACGGTTATAGGCACGGTTGCTCTGTCGTGTATGACGGGGTTTGCCTTGGGAGTCTATCGGTTTCGCGGCGGGTTGTTTTTGTTCTTTTTGTTTGTGGCGGGGAATTTTGTGCCGTTTCAAATCCTGATGATACCGGTGCGCGATTTTACTTTACGGTTGGGGTTGTATGATACGACTATGGGGCTGGTGATGTTTCACATAGCCTTTCAGGCGGGGTTTTGCACTCTGTTTATGCGTAATTTCATCCGCGCCTTGCCGTTTGAATTGATAGAGGCCGCGCGAGTAGAGGGTGTCAGCGAATTCCAAATCTTCCGTTATATTGTGTTGCCGTTAATGCGCCCTGCGATTGCGGCGTTAAGCGTGCTGGTTTTCACGTTTATTTGGAATGATTACTTTTGGGCGACGGTTTTGACGCAAGGCTCTGATACGCAGCCCGTGACGGCTGGGTTGTATAGTTTGAACGGGCAATGGCTGGCGGCGTGGCATTTGATTTCGGCAGGGTCTATTGTGGCGGCGATGCCCCCTGTGCTGATGTTTTTCTTGATGCAGAAGCATTTTATTGCGGGGTTGACGTTGGGGGCGGTTAAGTAGTGAATTGTGAGTTGTGAATTATGGGTTTCGCAACTTCCGCCGAAACACGGTAATCTCTTCCACCACGAAATCGCGGAACGCACGGGCACGTTTGGAATGGCGCAACTCCTCTGGAAACGCCAGATACACGGGGATATCGTCGCTTTGCTCGTCAGGCAGAACGCGAATCAGCTGGGGAAACTTCAACGCAGCATAGTTCGGCAGAACCCCGATACCTATATCGTGCAAAGTCGCCTGCAACACGCCAAAATAGTTATTCAGGGTCAAATGCGACGAATGGTCTTTGGACAATAACGGCTTTAACCACGCGGCACTTTGATTGACCTGCTGGCTGGATAGGCTCTGGCTGATGATGCGATGGTTTGCCAAATCCTCAAAGGAATCAGGCATTCCAGCCTTATCCAGATAGGCGCGGGTAGAAAATAATTGCATCGTAACATCCATCAGACGGCGGCGAATAAGCGCGGCTTGGGACGGTTTTTTCATGCGAATAGCGACATCCGCCTCGCGCATCGGCAAATCCAGCACGCGTTCCTCCAAAATCAGGTCGATTTTTAACTGCGGATACTGCTCGTACAACCGCGCAAGGCGGGGCGCGAGCCAAAGCGTGCCAAAGCCTGTCGTCGTCGTCACCCGCAATTCCCCGAAGATTTCGTTTTCGGTATCGCGGATTTGGGCGGTCGCGGCCTCCAACTGATGCGACATGTTTTTCGTGGCTTTATACAGGAGTTCCCCTTGCTCGCTGAGCAAAAGCCCCCGTGCATGGCGATGAAACAAAGGCACATCCAGCGATTCCTCTAGTCCGCGGATTTGGCGGCTGACCGCCGATTGTGATAAATGCAGCAGGTCGCCAGCGTGGGTGAGGTTGCCCATGTCCGCAACCGCATGAAAAATGCGCAGTTTGTCCCAGTCCATTGTGGTCGCCTTTGGTTCGTGTGGTGTTCGGGGTATTATGACGGATTTTGGACGGGTTGTAAAGGTTTAATGATTAGTGATTAGTGATTAACGATTAGTGGGGGCTTTTGTGCATATAGGGCTTTACATAAGGGCAGTTGAACCTGCCCGACCAAGATAAAATCATGTAAAGCCCATACACAAAAGCCTTTGGTTACAAGATGATAAGGTCTCTATAAATTTACTTAGGCTTTGCCTAGATACTAGGACAGGCAAAAGCCACAAAACCCCGTCCAGCTCTCCGCAGGAGGGGTGGGCGGGTGGGCAACCGAACGCAGTGAGGGCGCAACAAAAAACCTCTGCTCTTAATCCCTAAAAACGAACGCCTAATCTCTAGTAACCAATCATTAATCACTAATCACTAACCACTAATCACTAAAACCCTATTTCCGCAAATAAAACACATCCGCCCCTGCCGTTTCTTTATGTTTCACCACGCGATGCCTCTGCTGAGCGCAGAAATGCGGCACATCAATCCGTGCGGCTGGATCGTCCGTCATAAGACGCAGGATTTGCCCCGCGTCCAAGCCCTTTAACGCCTTACGCGCCTTCAAAACAGGCAGAGGACACAGCAACCCCGTTGCATCCAACGCGGCATGATATTCCATATCATCGGCTAAATCATATATCATCTGCCCCGACCTCAACCTTCGCCTGATACCAGCGCAACACATAAATCCGAATAGCGGTTGCCAGAGTCACCGCCCCTGCATCCCTTGCCACATCAATATCCTTTGCTAAATGATTGATTGACAACCCTTTTTCATCGGCTATATTTTTAAACGCCAGCCAAAACGGGTCTTCAATAGACACGCTGGTCAAATGCCCACTTATCTTTAACGAACGTTTGCGTGGCCGCATAAATCCCCCTTTAATCACGAAAATCTACCTCGGCCCAATCATATCGCGCGGTTGCACGATGCGATCAAAGGTTGCCTCATCGACGAAACCCAAACGCACCGCTTCCTCCCGCAAGGTCGTGCCATTCTTATGCGCGGTCTTTGCCACCTGCGTGGCGTTATCATAGCCAATCTCAGGCGCAAGAGCGGTCACCAGCATCAGGCTTTGCTCCATTAACATCCCAATCCGCGCCTCATCCGCGCGTATCCCAACGGCGCAATTATCATTGAACGCACGCACGGCATCGCCCAATAATTGCAACGATTGCAACACGTTATACGCCATCATCGGCTTATACACATTCAATTCAAAATGCCCTTGCGAGCCCGCAAACCCGACCGCCGCGTCATTGCCCAAGACATGAGCGCAAACCTGCGTCAAAGCCTCACACTGCGTAGGATTAACCTTGCCCGGCATTATCGAACTGCCTGGTTCGTTCTCTGGTAATATCAGCTCGCCCAAACCGCAACGGGGACCCGAGCCCAGAAACCGTATGTCATTGGCTATCTTAAACAACGACACAGCCACGGTTTTTAACGCGCCCGACATTTCCACCAGAGCGTCATGTGCCGCCAAAGCCTCAAACTTATTCGGGGCAGTAATAAAGGGCAGGGCGGTTATCCGTGCGATTTCCCCCGCCACCTGCACATCCCAGCCTATCGGCGTGTTTAACCCCGTTCCCACGGCCGTGCCACCTTGCGCCAAAGGGTATATATTGGCTAACGCCGCGTCCAGACGGGCTATGCCCTGTGCGATTTGATGGGTGTAGCCCGAAAACTCCTGCCCTAGCGTCAGGGGCGTCGCATCCTGCGTATGTGTCCGCCCGATTTTGATAATATCAGCGAATTCGGCGGTTTTGCTGGCAAAAGTCGCGTGTAAAGCCTGCAACGCGGGCAGGGTGATTTCCACAGCGGACAGGGCGACGGCGATATGCATAGCCGTTGGGAAAGTGTCGTTAGAAGACTGCCCCATATTGCAATGGTCGTTCGGGTGAATCGGGGTTTTACTGCCCAATTCACCGCCCAGCAGTTCGATGGCTCGGTTGGAAATAACCTCGTTCGCGTTCATATTTGATTGCGTGCCAGACCCCGTTTGCCACACAACCAGAGGGAAATGGTCGTCCAGTTGGTTATCGGCGACTTCGGTCGCGGCGGTGATAATGGCATCGGCGAGGGGCGGGGGCAACCGCCCCAAATCGCGATTAACCGTGGCGCAGGCCTGTTTGATAATACCGAGGGCGCGGATAATCGCGCGGGGTTGCTGTTCCCAGCCTATCGGGAAATTCATCAGGCTACGCTGGGTTTGCGCGCCCCAGTATTTGTCGGACGGCACGGATAATGCGCCAAAACTATCGGTTTCTGTGCGGATATTTGTCATGTGGGGAGTCCTTTGGTCTAGGGTTTCTTGAAGTCTTTAAAGGATAATACGTTTTTGGCAGGGTTTGGAGGGGTTGGTTTAGATGCGGGTTTGGCAGGGGCTTTTGGCGAGGGTTTAGATGCGACTTTAGCAGATTTAGCGGGGGATTTAGACCCCTGCATCGGGTTATCCTCGCTTAAACTCTGCATATCAATCCGTTGAAATTGCAACACAAACTCCACAGACGGGTCGGCAAAAGACAGGATAGAGGCAAAGGGTATCACCAGAGGCTCTGCCTGATTATCAAAATTAAGAGTAACCTGAAAATCCGCCTCATTCACCTGTAAATTCTCATACCAATCCTGAATAATAACGGTCATTTTTTCGGGGTAAGCGTGGCGCAAACTATCCGCCATCAAAACCCCGTCCGCCTGGGTGTCAAACTGGATATAAAAGTGGTGTTTATCGGGCAAACCCTTATCCGCAACTCCGCGTAATATGGACGCAATCAGCCCGCGCATAGCGTTATTCATCAGCACGGGGTAGTTTATTTTCGGGGTGGGTGCGGTCATAAATTCGCCTTTCTGGGGGATTATAGCAAATCGGTGCGGGTATTAAAAGGGCGACTTGCAATTTTTATTTTTATTGCTAAAAAGGCAGATATTAACAACTCAAACCAACAAGGCATCCCCTATGAAAATCACGCTTATCAGCCATTCCACCCCTGCCGAGCCTGCCGAAGGTCTGCAAACTATACAGGATTTGATAGTTTATGCCGCGCGGGTCAGCAACCCCGCCAATCAAAATAACGCGAATACGGGCGACCGCCTGATTGCCTATCTTGCCAAACACAAACATTGGAGTCCCTTTGAAATGGCCAGCGTGTGTTTGGAGATTGAAACCACTCGCGATATAGCCCGCCAAATCCTGCGCCATCGCAGTTTTTCGTTTCAGGAGTTCAGCCAACGTTACGCTAATCCCAAAGAGTTCGGGGAGCAGTTTGTGTTGCGGGAGGCTCGGATGCAGGATAATAAAAACCGCCAGAATTCCATTGAAACCAGCGATGATGTGTTGGATGCCGCATGGCGCGACCGCCAGCAGGGCGTGATTGACGCGGCGCGCGGCGCGTACGATTGGGCGATAGACAACGGCATTGCCAAGGAACAGGCGCGGTGTGTTTTGCCAGAGGGGAACACGAAGTCTCGGCTTTATATGAACGGGACGATTCGCAGTTGGATACATTATATTGAATTGCGGAGTGATAATGGCACGCAAAAGGAACACCGCGATATAGCCGTGGAAATCGCGCGGGTGATTGGGAAGATATTTCCAATAAATAACGATTAGTAATGAATGGTGAATTATTGGTTATTCTAATCATCCGTTATCTAAAATAACTGGGTTTCGTTATTTTAGGAAAGAAATTTGCCACAAAACCCAATTCACCATTCACAATTCACCATTCATAATTATATCCCCCGCCATCGCCCTTGCCTTATGCATTTTCACGGCTGGCAAAACCCGCGTCATATAATACCGCGCGCTCGCCAACTTAGCATCATAGAACGCCGCCCCCAATTCCCCCGTTTCTCGCCGAGCCACCGCCGCACCCGCCATCTGCGCCCAAATCACCGCAACGGCGGTATAGCCAAACAAATGCAGAGTATCCACAGACCCCGCTAACACCGCATTCGGCCGTTCCGCCGATTTCATAAAATACGCCATCACTTGCTGCAACCCAGCCAAGGCATCGCGCAACGGCTCGGCCAAATCGCCGCGCTCCGAACAAGCCTCACACTCCGCCACAACCCCTTGCCCCAGTGCAAGAAACGCCATAACATCCGCGCCATTATTGGCCGCCAGCTTACGCCCGACCAAGTCCAACGCTTGCACCCCGTTCGCGCCCTCATAAATCATCGTAATCCGCGCATCACGGACAAATTGCGACATGCCATTATCCTCAATATAGCCATGCCCGCCGTAAATCTGCTGGGCGGACACGCACAAATCAAAGCCAATATCGGTTAGGAAAGCCTTAATAATAGGCGTTAATAACCCCGCCAAGCCCTGCGCGGCCTCATCCCCCGCGTCCGCCTTATCCATCAGCATCGCGGCGTATAATAAAAACCCGCGCCCGCCTTCTATCAAGGTTTTCTGGTTCATCAGCATACGGCGCACGTCTGGATGGGTGGTCAGGGGCTCGGCAGGGGCATCCGCCTTTGCCCCAACCGCCCGTCCTTGATGACGGGTGCGCGCGTACTCCAGCGCGTTTTGATGCGCGATTTCCGCCAGCCCCAGCCCCTGCATTCCCACCGCCATTCGTGCTTCGTTCATCATCACGAACATAGCCCGCAGCCCCTTGTTTTCCTGCCCCAGTAGAGTGCCAACCGCGCCCTCGTAATTCATCTCACACGTCGCGTTGCCGTGGATACCCATTTTGTTTTCAATCCGCCCAACGGTGACTCCGTTTTGGTCGCCCAGCGTGCCATCGTCGTTGATAGTGAATTTCGGCACGATAAACAGCGACACGCCCTTTACGCCCTTGGGGGCATCGGGCAGGCGGGCGAGGACTAGGTGAATGATATTCTCCGCCAAATCATGGTCGCCACTGGATATGAAAATCTTCTGCCCGGTAAGCTGGTAAGTGCCGTCCTTTTGCGGGGTTGCTTTCGTCCGTAGCAAGCCCAAATCCGTGCCACAATGCGGTTCGGTCAGGTTCATCGTACCGCACCATTGCAAATCTATTAATTTGGGCAGGTAGAGGGCTTTCTGCGCTTCCGTCCCGTGCCTGTGGATGGCGGAATAGGCGGCGTGGGTAAGCCCTGGGTACATAGCCAGCGCCATATTGGCGGCGCTGAAGATCTCCCCCGTGGCGATTTGCAGGATATACGGCAGCCCTTGCCCGCCGAATTGTGGGTCGCAATCCAGCCCGTTCCAACCGCCCGCTTTGTATGTGTCAAACGCGGATTTAAAACCCTCTGGCGTTTGGATTTTGCCGTTTTTCAGGGTGCAGCCCAGGGTATCGCCTATCGCGTTCAACGGGTGAGCGATGTTTTTGGCGAATTTGGCGGCTTCTTGCAGGGCGGGGGTGGTGAAATCGGGGGAGATTTCTTCGAATCCGTCCTGCGTTTCTATTTGTAAGAAATCGTGTAGGACAAAGCGGATATCGTCTGTTGGGGCGGTGTAATCGGTCATAGTGGGGTTTCCTTTTTTGGTTATTATGTGCGGGGGGCGGGGGATTGTCAAGGCTATTCCTAAAATAAAAAAACCCGCTCGCCCAAGCCTCGCAGAGGGGTGGGCGGGCGGGCAAGCAAAAAACCTCTACCCCCTAATCACTAACAACTCCCAGCCTATTGAGCTCTTTTTCCAAACCATCCATAGCACCGCCCGCACTATTTTCACCCGAAACCCGCGTTTTTATCGCGTCAAATTGCACCCGTAACTGCTGTTTTTCACTGCCTTGGCAATCGTTCCACGGGCGACCCTGCAAGCCCATAACCAACGCGTAATAGCCGATAAAATGCGCCTGTCCGCCAGCCATAACCGCTCGGAAATACGCCTCATCCGCGCCGAGGTCTCGCAAATCCTCCGCCGTCATAATCCCCGCACGGGCAAAGAATTTATCCGAAGCGGGTCCCAAATTACGGATGACAGACGGTTTATCCATTTTTCAAAAAATCGTGCAAAACCAGAGGGTAAAGCCTATGTTCTTCATGTAAAATCCGTGCCGATAGACTCGCCTCCGTATCGTCAGGTTCAATCGCAACCTTGACTTGACGCAAGACCTTGCCCCCATCAATTTCCCCATTGACCAGATGAACGCTTGCCCCAGAATGGCTATCGCCCGCGTCAATGGCGCGTTTATGGGGGTTTAACCCCTTGTATTTAGGCAATAAAGACGGGTGGATATTTAAAATCCGCCCCGCCCAAGCCCGCACAAACTCCGCCCCCAAAATCCGCATAAATCCAGCAAGGCAGACCACATCAACCCCTAAAGACTGCAAAACCTTATCCAACTCCGCATCAAAATTATCACCCGAACCATCTATAACATGGCACTCAAACCCCAGCACCCGTGCGTGCTCCACGCCTTCAGCCCGCAAATTATCGGTTATCAAAATCGCAGGAACTGCCCCGAAATCGGGCGATTTCATAGCCTGCAACAACGCTATCATATTTGACCCGCGTCCAGAAAACAAAATCGCAACCCGTTTATCTGCCATTCACCCACGCCCCTTATAAATAACACCCGCGCCCGCGACCACTCGCCCTATGGGGAAACACGGACAGCCCCGCATCGCCAGCATATCGCGCATCCTATCGGCATCATCGGCTCGAACCACGGCAACCATGCCAACCCCACAATTAAAGGTATTTAACGCCGAATCCAACGAAATCCCAGCGACCTCCATCAGCCACGCAAACACGGGCGGGAGCTGCCACGCCGACACATCCACCAGCGCACCCAAGCCATCGGGCAGAACCCTCGGCAAATTCTCAGTCAAGCCACCGCCTGTGATATGGGCAAGCCCTTGCAGGGCAGGGGTATCCAACGCGTCCAGCACGTCCGCCACATATATCCGCGTGGGGGTCAGCAGGGCTTCACCCAACGACCCATCCGCAAACGGGCAGGGCGCGTCCCAGCCCAAACCCGCACGTTCCACGACCTTACGCACCAGCGAATACCCGTTGGAATGCACGCCAGACGAAGCCATCCCCAGCAAAACATCGCCTTCGCGAGGCGAGCGAGGCAAATCCGCCCCCCGTTCCAACGCCCCCAAGCAAAACCCCGCCAAATCAAAATCCCCCGCCTGATATAAATCCGGCATTTCCGCGGTTTCCCCGCCGATAAGGGCGCATCCCGCGATTTCGCACCCCTTGGCTATGCCTTTGATAGTATCCCGTGCGGGTGCCACATCCAGCTTACCCGTGGCGAAATAATCCAAGAAAAACAAGGGTTTCGCGCCTTGGCAGAGCACGTCATTCACGCACATAGCCACCAGATCGATGCCGATGGTATCAAACCGTGCGATCTCCCTTGCGATTAACAGTTTTGTGCCAACACCATCGGTCGCGCCGATAAGGATGGGGTCTTTGAACCCCGCCGCCTTTATATCAAACCCCGCGCCGAACCCGCCCAGCCCCGCCATCACCCCCGCCGTGCGGGTTTTGGCGACTATTGGCTTTATTTCATTGACGAGCTGCGCGCCTGCGTCAATATCTACACCTGCGGATTTGTAGTCTAGTGGGGGTTTTAAGGGTGTGGGTTTCGTCATGTGTGGTTGTCCTTTGGTTGGGTGTTTAGCGGATTTTGAGCTAAAAGAAAACAGGGGAAATAAAATTGGCGAAAGGGGTTGAACTTTTGGTGTAATACGGTATTAAGGGGTTGGAAGGGCCTGTAGCTCAGTTGGTTAGAGCAGAGCGCTCATAACGCTTTGGTCGCAGGTTCGAGTCCTGCCGGGCCTACCATATTAACGATGAATGATTAACGATTAACGATTAACGATGAATGATTGGTTATTAGGGATTGGGGGTTAGTTGTTAGGGGAGGGGGCAGAGGTTTTTTGCTTGCGCCCTCACTGCGTTCGGTTGCCCACCCGCCCACCCCTCCTGCGGAGAGCTGGACGGGGTTTTTGTGGCTTTAGCTCTTTACACTCCTTATGATACCTGCTATCCTAATTCCAAACAAAGGGGATTGTTTTGTTAAATAACGGGGCTATAAAAAACCGTACCATCTTTTGCCACGATAATTTGGAAATTCTGCAAGGGATAGACTCCGATTGCATAGATTTAATCTACCTTGATCCCCCGTTCAATAAAAAGAAAACCTTCACCGCCCAAATCGGCAGCCATGCCGAGGGCGCGTCCTTCAGCGATATATTCCGCGAAAAGGATATAAAAGACGACTGGTTGCAGGATATTAAAGAGGATTATTTTGCCATCCATAACCTGCTAACCGCCGTTCGCGCGATAGAGGGGCGGACGTCTTATAACTTTTGCTACCTTTCTTATATGGCGATTCGCCTGATAGAATGCCAACGGGTTTTGAAACCCACGGGGTCGTTGTATTTGCATTGCGACCAAACGATGTCGCACTATTTGAAATTGCTTTTGGACTGCATCTTTGGCGAGAAAAACTTCCGCAATGAAATCGCTTGGTGGTACGGCGGCGGCGGTGCATCGCAGAAAAACTGGGCGAAAAAACACGATATTATCCTGTATTATTCAAAAACGGAGGATTTGATATTTAACACGGATGCGGTTCGTGAGGACTATAAATGGGACAAAGGTCAACGCCGAGCGGACGGCAGCGCGCGGGATTTGAAAAAGGGTAAATTGCCCGATAATGTCTTTCAATTACACGGGATTATGCCTTGGGCGAAGGAACGCACGGGCTATCCCACGCAAAAACCTCTGGTTTTGTTAGAGCGGATTATCGCCGCGTCAAGCCCCGTGGGTGGCGTTGTTTTAGACCCGTTTTGCGGGTGTGCAACGACTTGCGTGGCGGCCGAGCGGTTAGGGCGGTGTTGGGTTGGCGTGGATGTGTCCAGAAAAGCGTTTGATTTGGTGGAAGACCGAATGAGGGAAGAAGTGGAGTGGGAGGGGTCGTTGTTTGAAGAGGATTTGGTGGATTTTAAAACCGACCCGCCAAGGCGGACGGATTTGGGTGCGGATACGCGGGTGCAGAAATATGTTTATATCATTTCAAACGCACAATATAAGGGCGAATGGAAGGTCGGCATTGCTTCAGACGCGAAGGCGCGATTGAATTCGTACCAGACCTCTGACCCTAATCGCGCCTATGTTTTGGAATACGCGTATTTAACGCCTGATTTTCGTGCCATTGAAGCCTATATCCACGAACGCTATGAAAACCGCCATGAGTGGGTGCGTGAGCCTGATATGGCAAAAATCGTTAAGGATATAGAGGGTTTTAACGATTAACGATTAACGATTAACGATGAATGATGAATGATTTGTTTTTTGACTTGCAATACTAATTCACAATTCACAATTCACAATTTATAATTCACAATTCATAATTCACAATTCATAGCCAGCAACGCCTTTTCAATTAACCGCTCGTCCGCATCGTCCAAATGGGCGCACTCGGACAGTATCCTCCGCCACATCCTCGCGCCACGCATCCCGGTGAAAAGCCCCAGCATAGGACGCACGAGCGCGGTCATCCGCACGCCCCCCTCCAACTGGGCACGGATATAAGGCAGCATCGCGCGGGCGATTTGACGCGGGCAGGGGGCGGTATCGGGGGCGGGCGTGCCGAACGCCCTCTGGTCCGCGTCTGCCAGCAGAGCAAACGGACTATGCCACGCGGCACGACCAATCATCGCGCCGTCTAAACCGTTATTTATATGACCCATAGCCACATCCAAGCTATCCAACCCGCCGTTAATAATAATCTGCAAATCGGGGTTTTCCGCCTTCATTTTATGCACCAAATCATAATCCAACGGCGGAATATCGCGGTTTTCCTTGGGGCTGAGACCGCTTAACCACGCCATCCTCGCGTGAATAATAACGCACCCAATCCCCGCACGGCGCAGGTGCGTGATAAAATCGGGCAGGGTCAGGGCAGGGGTTTGGTCATCGACCCCAATACGGCATTTCACGGTTATTTCGGTGTTTGGCGCGCGTTCCGCCATAGCCAGCAGGCATTCGGTGACTAATTCGGGCTGCTGCATCAAGGTCGCCCCGAACTGGCCAGATTGAACGCGGTCGGACGGACAGCCTAGGTTCAGGTTGATTTCATCATAGCCCGCGGCCACGCCCAAATCGGTCGCTCGCGCCAGCATATCAGGGTTAGAACCGCCGATTTGCAGGGCAACGGGATGCTCGGCAGGATGGAACGCCAGCAAGTGCTGGGCATCGCCGTGAACCAGCGCGGCGGCGGTTATCATCTCGGTATAAAGGACGGTTTCACGCGACAAAAGCCGATGCAGATAGCGGCAATGGCGCGTCGTCCAATCCATCATCGGTGCGACGGAAAGCCGTCGGTTAAGTTGTGGTTTGTTGGGTGGGGCAGTCATGAGGAGTGATTTCTATGTGTTTGATAATACATAATAAAACGGATGGTTTGCGTGTAGGAAAAAGTCGTATAATGGATATTATGTTAATTTTGGGATGATGCGTGGATATGAGGGCGCGTAAGGTCATTAACATAATATCGTAGAGTGTCATAGTTTTGAGATGATAAGCATAATATAGAGGTGGCGATGTGTTGGCGAATATAGCATGGTTTGCGGTTGTTATCAAGGGGTATGGGCTTTTGCGCACCTTTGATACCATTAATAACTAATCACTAATCGTTAATCACTAATCACTAATCACTAATCACTAATCGTTAATCACTAATCGTTAATCACTAATCACTAATCACTCAACCATCCACTCCCCATCAGGATGGAAAGAGTGGAAAACAAACGCAAACACCACATCATGCACGACATCCGCGCCCGTCGCCACATCACGCACGCGTACCGCGCCGACATCGCGCCCCTTGGCTATCTGCGCACTATCCAACGCCGAAGCCGTCCCAGCCGTCCAATCCAGCACCAATCCGCCTGCCCTAATCTGCCCAGCCCGCCGTAACCGCGCCAAAGTCCAAGCCTTATTGCCAACGACTATCACCCGTTCCAACGGGTTTATCCCAAACGGAGGATCCTCGCCAAAATACAAAAACGGCTTGCCCGTATCATACGACACATACGGATTCGCGCCGTAAGCCCGCGTGTCGCCTGGGCGAGTCATCACCACACCCCCTCGCCCGCGAAACTGCCCCCAATTCTCCATAAAAGACGGGATTTTACGCAACCGAGACCCCAGCAGTTCGCCAACAATAGCCTCACCAGTGAATTGCTGCCACCAGCTGTCCGTTTGCCTATCATACATAATCATATCGGAATTGCGCAGCAATCCAGACACGCCCAATTCCAGCACACGCCCATCCAGCCGCCTGTCAAAAACCACCGCCGAATTGCACAAGGGGCAATAAGTCACAGCAACAGGCTCACCGCCAATCACATCATTAACGATCTCATGCCAAATCAAATACCGCAAGGGATAGCCACGGATTTCCCCGTTAATAATAACGGTTATTACCGGTTCGGCATCCTGTAAATCGGTTTCATCAGCCACGCCGTGAAACTCGGGCATATCCACAGACGGAATCCCGTCTTTACCCGGCCCGCCGTCCAGAATATCGTCAAATTCCACGCTGGTTTGTGAAAAATCGGTGTTCGGCCAAGCCAACCGCCAGAACTGCACATCCGCCAAGCAAACAGAGGCAAAACACGCCCCCAAAAGCAAGACAACAACAATCGCGGCTTTATTGAACGTCATGCCCTTTTATCCGCACGGTTTCCATATAATCAGGAGCATCGCCAACCGCGCCATTCGCCCCCTGCCCGCGTTTGATTTTATCGACAAACTGCATCCCCGAAATGACCTTGCCAACCACGGTATATTGGTCGTTAAGATGCGGGGCGGCGTTGAACATAATGAAAAACTGGGAATTAGCGGAATTCGGGTCTTGCGAGCGAGCCATGCCCAGCACTCCGCGTCTGAATTTTTTCTTTGAGAATTCGGCGGGGACATTGTCGTATTGCGACCCGCCCGTGCCTGCTTTGTTTGGGTCGAACGTGTCCAGCTTGCCGAATTGAACATCGCCCGTTTGCGCCATGAACTGATTTATGACTCGGTGGAAAACCACTCCGTCATAGGCGCCCGTGGTTGCCAGTTGCTTAATTCTTTTGACGTGCTGTGGGGCGACATCTGGGTATAATTCCACGGCGACTTCGCCCGATACTGACCCGCCGAGCGTGATGACTAATACATTTTCATCGTGAGCGGCGAAGGCCGCGCCCGTGAAACCTGCGAATAAAGCAAATACCGCAACCAAAACAAACCGCATCACGAATCCGCCTCTACCCTTAAAGACACGATAACATCGGGATCCGCTGGCGGTTCGCCCCGCGCGATAGCATCCACGTGTTCCATCCCTTTTGCCACGCATCCATAAACCGTATATTGCTTATTCAAAAAATGGTTATCGGCGAAATTAATGAAAAACTGCGAATTCGCCGAATCGGGGCTTTGCGAACGAGCCGCGCCCAGCGTGCCTCGGTCATGGGGGGTGTTTGAGAACTCTGCCTTCACGTCAGGCATGTCCGAGCCGCCCGTCCCTGCCCTGCTGGTATCGCTGCCTTTTTGCCCGAATTGAACATCGCCCGTTTGCGCCATAAAGCCTTCAATAACGCGGTGAAACACGACATTATCGTATTTGCCAGCGCGGGCGAGTTGGCGGATTCGCTCGCAATGAAGCGGGGCGATTTCGGGGAACAGAGTGATGCGCACTTCGCCCGTGCGTAGTTTCATGATGAGTGTATTTTCTGCGGTGGTGTCTTGGGTCATGGGGTCTCCTATGTTGATGTTGTTTGCGTTTTATAGCATGGAACGGGGGAATTGTGAAGAGGGGTTTAGTTGTTAGTTGTTAGTTATTAGTTGTTAGTTGTTAGTGATTTTGGTTATTAGGGATTAGGGGTTGGTTATTAGAGGTTAATGGCAGAGGTTTTTTGTTTCGCCCTCACTTGGGGACAAGCCCCTGCGTTCGGGCTTCCCGCCCGCCCACCCCTCTGCGAGGCTTGGGCGGACGGGTGTTTGTGGCTAAAGGCTGTCTTTATATCTAGGCAAAGCCTAAATAAATTTAGAGCAAACCTATCACCAATTCCCAAGTATTCTTTGCAAATAATCCAATCTAACGTCTTGTTATTCCAGATAGTAAATTTATAGAAAAAATATAGTCTTGTAACCAAAGGGCTTTTGGCATGCTCCCGCGAAGCGGGGGCTACGCACAAAAGACCACGTTGGTCGGCATTCGCGCAAGCGATGACGAAGACCCATAGGGCTAATCCGTTAATCGTTAATCCCTCTCTTTACAATTTATCACTAATAACTAATAACTAACAACTAACAACTAACAACTAATAACTAAAAATGAAAAATCCCAGCAAAGCAATTCTGCTCTCCGCCCCCGCCTCCAATAGCGGTAAAACCGTGTTGACACTGGGTATCCTTCGTGCGTTGCGTCATAAAAACCACCCCGTGCGGTCGGCTAAATCTGGTCCTGATTATATTGACCCGTGCTATCATAGCGCGGCATCGGGTAATGTTTGCGTTAATCTGGACGCTTGGGCGATGGATAAGGGCGATATTATCCGCCGAGCCAGTGGTGGGGATTTGGGGCAGGATTTAATAATAGAGGGCGCGATGGGGTTGTTTGACGGCGCACCCCCCGATGGCACGGGGTCTAGCGCGGATTTGGCACGGATTTTGGGCGTGCCAGTGGTTTTAATCATAGACGCGTCGGCTCAATCCCAATCAATCGCCGCCGTGGTCGCGGGGTTCGCGGGGTTTGACCCGAACGTCCGCGTTGGCGGGGTTATTTTGAATAAAGTAGGCTCTGCACGGCACGAAACCATGTTGCGCCGTGCGATTGCCCCCTTGGGAATACCCGTTTTGGGTGCGGTGATGCGCACGGAGGGGTTAGCCCTGCCTGCCCGCCATTTGGGGCTGGTACAAGCGGGGGAACACCCCGCGTTGGACGCGTTTTTGAACACGGCGGCGCAACTGGTTGCCGATTGCGTGGATTTGGAGGCGTTGTGTGCGATGATGACACCCCTGCCCTCGGTTGAGACAGCCCCCGCGACCCCCCGTTTCAACCCAAAATTTAATCCCAAGTTCAACCCTCCTGTGCAAACCATAGCCATAGCCCATGACACAGCTTTTGGCTTTACCTACCCGCATATTCTGGCGGATTGGCGGGCGCGGGGCGCGACTATCCACCTGTTTTCCCCTTTGGCAAACGAGCCCCCGCCCCCTGCTGATATGATTATTCTGCCCGGAGGCTATCCCGAATTGCACGCGGGACGGCTGGCGGCTAACACGCTATTTATGGACGGCATCCGCACCGCGAACACTCCCGTTTATGGCGAATGCGGAGGCTATATGGTCATGGGACGCGGGCTGATTGATGCCCACGGAGTCCGCCACGCTATGGCAGGGTTGCTGGATTTGGAAACCAGTTTTGCCACGCCCACCCGTCATTTGGGCTATCGGCGGTTGGGGTTGCTGGGCGATGGCGTTTGGCGTGGAGTCGCGGACGGCTTTATGGCGCACGAATTCCACTATGCCAGCACGATTTCGGCGGTGGGTGAGCCGCTTTTCACCGCGACCACGGCCGATGGCACTGCCCTGCCGCCTATGGGTTTGCAAAACGGGGCGCATTGCGGAAGTTTTGCCCATATCATTGACATTTGCGCGGGTGGGGGGTAATTTCGCGGTATGACCCCGAAAACCACCCTCATTGACCATCCGTTAGTCCAGCATAAGCTGACGATTATGCGCAAATCCTCCACCCCTAGTGCGGATTTTCGCAGGTTATTGCGTGAAATCAGCCAACTGATGACCTATGAAATCACGCGGCATTTGCCCGTACGGATGGAGGCTATTTCCACGCCCTTATGTGCCATGCAATCGCCCGTTCTGGCGGGGGAAGACTTGGTTCTGGTGTCCATTTTACGGGCGGGCAATGGTCTGCTGGATGGGATTTTAGAGCTGGTGCCCTTCGCGCGAGTCGGCTTTGTGGGCTTGTATCGCGATGAAACCACCCTGCGCCCTGTCGAGTATTATTGCAAACTGCCCACCCCCACGGGCGGTGTTGTGATAGCCGTTGACCCTATGCTAGCAACGGGTAATTCCGCGATTGCCGCGATTGATTTATTGAAAAAACGCGGGTTTGGGGAGATTTATTTTTTATGCTTATTGGCGAGTCCTGAGGGGATTTCCGCCCTGCACAAAGCCCACGCGGATGTGCATATTGTCACCGCTTCTGTGGATGAATGTTTGAATGAAAAGGGTTATATCGTCCCAGGGTTAGGCGATGCGGGCGATAGGATTTTTGGGACGGTTTGATTTTTAGTGATTAGTGGTTAGTGATTAGTGATTAGTGATTTTTTCACAAAAACATCCATAATCACTCTTTTTTAGCAAAAAACCGCCATTTTTAACACGGGTTTGTGATTGATTATTTCTTAAAATTTGGTAAATACACAATCGCAAATTTTGCATAAACGCATGAAAGCATACTATAAAGGAAACCAAAATGCTGAAAACAACTTTGAAAATCACCGCGTTATCTGTGGTATCCCTAACCCTTTTATCCGCCTGTGGCGCAGCAAGTAAGCTGGAAGATGCGGCGGATAGAGCGCAGGATGAACTTGATAATGCGGCGGATAGAGCGGAGAATGAGCGGGAACGTCTTGCTCGTCTTACCCCCCCATCAAACTCAGTCGCGGCTGTGGCAGACCGCGTGTCTTCTGTCCGTCATGTTGGACCATTTAGCAACGGTGGCACTTATACGGAAGCAAGTGGTGGTGGTGAAACGCCAGCGTCGGCACTCGATAATTCGTATAATATTACTGCCACCGAATCACAGGATACTTTTGCCCTAAGCCAAGTTGGGGATAATCTTGTCATGACGGTAAATGGCACTGATTATACCTTTACCCCTGGGACACCTAGTGGTCTTCTAAACACCTCCCAAGGTGAAACTCCCCCGACAAGCTATGGCTGGGATGCCACTGGTGCGAATCTTAACGATCGTAGCAACATTAATAATGAAGCTAGATATATTGATCTTCGCGATGTTCTTGATGGAACACATCCAGAAATTCAGGGGACTTATGTCAATTTTGACACAACTCCTGACATTAGTAATACAGCGACAAGGGATTTTAGCCTTAACTATACATCTGGCTTTGCCACTGTCGGCATGCGAACCCCGACATCTGTTGTTGCATCGCAAACCGCCACGGCAACCTATACGGGGCTTGTACAATTAAACGTACAGAGCAATTTTTCAAAAACAGCTGGTCAAAGCCATTCGAGTTCGTTTATTGGTTCTACTACAGAGTTTCTTTCTGGTGGTACGCTAAACATGACTGCTAATTTTACTGCTAATACAATTGCAGGCGAAGTAAAATATAGTGCTGCTGATTCTAGCACAAGTCAACCAATTCCTAATCGTGGTGAAGCCACAATAACGTTTAATTCTGCCCCGATTGTTGACAATGGTTTTGCTGGGACTTTTAACATGAATAGCGAATATCGCAACGTGGAGGGGATAACCAACAACCCGACAGGCAATTATGCGGGTAATTTCTTTGGTCCTGCTGCCGATGATATTGCGGGTGTGATGCGGTTTGGTGCCCAAGGTGGTGCTATTGGCACGGGTGCTTTCCGTGCGGATAGGCAAGACCCCGCGCAATAAACCGCGTTCATAAAACTCATATAAAATTTTGAAAGGGGGCGGGTTATTCCGCCCCCTTTTTTATGAAATCCGTGTTAGTATTGACTCCTCCGCGAAAACCAACCACACTGGCAAAATGAAAACCACCTTCACGCCCGAACAACTGCAAAACCCCGAAACCCAGCGTTCTAATAAAATCCTACGCGCCTGTGTCCATTGCGGGTTCTGCACGGCTACCTGCCCCAGTTACCAAGTGCTGAATGACGAGTTAGACTCCCCCCGCGGGCGTATTTACCTTATCAAAGATATGCTGGAAAACGACCGCAAACCCGATAAAAAGACCGTCACGCATATTGACCGTTGCCTATCGTGCTTTGCCTGTATGACGACCTGCCCGTCGGGGGTGAATTATATGCACCTTTTAGACCACGCGCGGGGGTATATTGACCGCCATTACCGCCGAGGGTTGGCGGATCGCGGGTTGCGATGGGTTTTGGCGCGGGTTCTGCCGTATCCTGAGCGGTTTCGCTGGGCGTTGCGGGGGGCTCGGCTGATAAAACCTATCCGTGCGGTTTTGCCTGTGCGTATCCGCGCGATGGTTGCGCTTGCGCCCGCAAAGCTACCCCCGCCCTGCCCTGATGATACTCCGCAGGTTTTCCCCGCGATTGGCAAGCGGATAATGCGGGTTGCGTTAATGACAGGCTGTGCGCAAAAGGTTTTGGATACCGATATTAACGCCGCCACCTTGCGGATTTTACGCCGCGCGGGGTGTGAGGTTGTCATCGCCAAGGGCGCGGGGTGTTGCGGAGCATTGGTGCATCATTTGGGGCGTTTGAGTGATAGCCACCGCGCCGCCGCCGCCAACATAGCCGCTTGGAAGGCGGAAATAAACGGGGCGGGGCTGGATGCTATTGTGATAAATACCAGTGGCTGTGGCACTATGATTAAGGACTATGGGCATATTTTCGCAAACACGGATTTGGCGGGGGATGCGGCCGATATCGCTGCGCTGGCGAAGGATATTACCGAGGTTTTGGCGGGGCTTCCTCTGATGAAATCGGTTTTGCGGGATGCTCCAAAGGTGGCGTATCATGCCGCCTGTTCCCTGCAACATGGGCAGCAGATTAAGGACGCACCCAAGGATTTATTACGCACGGCTGGGTTTGAAGTGGTGGAACCCGTGGATGCCCATTTGTGTTGCGGGTCGGCTGGGACGTATAATCTATTACAGCCAGAGATTGCTGGGGTTTTGAAAACCCGTAAGGTTGCGGCGCTGAATCGGTTAGATGCCGAGGTGATAGCTACGGGGAACATCGGCTGTATGATGCAGATAGGTGCGGTTATTGGGGTGCCAGTCGTTCATACGGTGGAGTTGCTGGATTGGGCGACGGGCGGGGATAAACCTTTTTAGTTGTTAGTTGTTAGTTATTAGTTATTAGTTTTTTAGCCCTTCGGGTCTTCGTAATCGCGACATAGGGCAGTTGAACCTGCCCGCAAATTAAAACAATGAATGCCGACCAGCGTGGTCTTTTGTGCGTAGCCCCCGCTTTGCGGGAGCATGCCAAAAGCCCTTTGGTTACAAGACTATAGGGATTCTATAAATTTACTATCTGGAATAACAAGACGTTAGATTGGATTATTTGCAAAGAATACTTGGGAATTGGTGATGGGTTTGCTCTAAATTTATTTAGGCTGTGCCTAGATACTAGGACAGGCTTTAGCCACAAAACCCCGTCCAGCTCTCCGCAGGAGGGGTGGGCGGGTGGGCAACCGAACGAAGTGAGGGCGCAACAAAAAACCTCTGCCCTTAACCTCTCATAACCAACCCCAAATCCTTAATAACCAATCACTAATAACTAATAACTAATAACTAATAACTAATAACTAATAACTAACAACTAATTCAGTTTTCCTAAACTTCCTTTTAGATTTTCATAAACCTTTATTAAAAAATCTTGCCGAACCGCGCTCCCGCTCTACATATCCCTTATCGCGCAGGGATACCCCCAAGGCGTAAATTCAAATGTTAAACAAAACAAACAAGGAGCAGAACAATGATACATTCATTAAAAACAAAACAAGCCTATAAAGGCATCACCATAGCCGCACCACTGGTTGGGCTATTCATCCTCACCGCCTGCGGAGGCAGCAGCCCCGCACCAGCCGAGGAGACGGGGCTACCCAATATTGACTTCATGGGAGTTATTGAGCAACCCGATGCGGACACCGCCAATGACGGAACTATCGCCGATGATAGCATGTCTATCATGATAGACGATCTGATGGACGATACGGACGGTCTGACGGACGTTACAAATCCTGACGATACGACCAGCCCGGGCGAGACTGTTAATCCTATTGACCCAGTTGTCGTTATTGACCCGATCAACCCTGATGATATGACCAGCCCAGGTGAGCCCGGCACTCCTGTTGATCCAATCGACCCGATTGACCCAGTTGACCCGATTGACCCAGTTGATCCCGTTGACCCAACAGACCCCGCCGCCTTCACCCCCGCTTGCGAAAGCGAGGATTGCATCGGCGCGTTTGATTGGGCGAACAGCTTTGCCATTCCCTTGCAAACCGCCCCAATCCCCGAAATCCTGCAAAACCAATTTATCCAAATCGGTTTGAAAGGCTCGGGCGCAGACACCCTGATAAACGCGGACGGCGAACCCTTGCTGACCCGCACGCTATCGTTTAACCTGCTGGATACGAATGCACACGGCGGAGTCTCTTCGTTCTTCTTGGAGACTGAACTGCAACAGGGCTACTACGCGGGGCTAACCGCCGATACGGATGTAGGAACGGCTCTGCCCGTCCCTGCCGAAGATGCACCCGTTGGCACTCTGTTTTGGAAAGGACTTATCCAATATAATATCACGGGTGAATCCTACCTTACCCAAGACTTTGAGTTGCGCGTGAATCCCACAACCCGTGAAATCTCTGGCTTTATCCCCACCGAAATCGCTAATGTAACCGAAGGTCACGCCAACTATTTCAAACTGGACGGCACATTTGACGATACAGGAGTCATAACAGGCCGCGCCGAATACGGTGCCTTTGTCAATAACAACCCTGATAGTCTGGTTAATGATGAGATTTACACCGCCGGGACTCTGTCTGGTTTAATCGGCACAAACGGAGCCGTTGGCGCGTTTATCAGCAATAATACCGGCGATAACGCGGGGACGAACCCGTTCTCTGGCGGGTGGATAGCCACACCAACAGACGCAAGAGCCCCCATCCCTACCCCAACCGAATTCATCATTCCTGCAACCCCTGCCTGCATAGGCGATGCTTGTGTGAATGGCGCGGATTGGGCGGGTGCTTTTAATGGCACTTTGGCGTTTCAACCAAACCCAGACCTGCCAGGCAGTCAATTTCTGCAAATCGGTGAAAACGGGCTGGATTACGGTGTATTCGCTGGCAATAATAGCGTGATACAAAACACCGGCGTTTTGCGAGTCGAAGATTTGGACGGTAATGGCGTGGGCGGGGTGACCTTCTTTCGCGGGCTGAAATTGCCAAATACGCACCAGTATTTCGCCGCTGTTCTGCCAGATACCGATTTGGGGGCGACTCTGCCTTATCCTAATGCGGATGAAGCCCTTATAGTCGCCTACTGGCCTGGTCGCGTCCAAGTCTTCCAACAGGAGGGTTTGTATAGTGCACGGGACTTTGATTTAACGGTGAATTTTGCCGCGCGGAGGATTGGGCTGTTTGTCCCAGCCCCGATAGGCGAAGATTACTTTTTTAAATTTAGCATGGGTTTTGACGCCAGTGGGGCTTTCGCGGGTAGTGGTTTGTATGGCAAATACCTTAATGGTAACCCTGGGCTGCCGTTCTTTGATAGCGCACGCACAACTGGTTATATGGCGGGGTTAATCGGCGTGAATGGTGCGGTTGGCGTGTTTGCCAGTACCGAAGACAGCGTACGCCCTTATTCTGGTGGGTTTGTGGCGGCTCCCAAAGCGGTGACTCCCGTTGGCGAGCTTCCCTGTGATGGATGCGTGGATGCGGATAATTGGGTGAATAGCTTTGCTAATCTTCTGCCCTACGCCCCCGAATCGGTTAATCCGCGCAATGAATTCCTGCGTATGGGTGAAAGCGGCAACGCCAATGGTTTGAACTATGGCGCGATGGCTGATGAGGATGTTATTGATGGTACGGCGACCTTGCCTTTGACGGGTGAAGGCGTGGGCAGTGTGTCGTTTTTCCAAGGCTCTGATGCGTTAGAAAATCATTATTATGTCGCGCTTTCGCGTGATGTGAATGTCGGTGCGCCTTTGATACGGCCAGTTGTTGGGGTTGAGCTGACGGCTATATGGCCAGGGCAAATCCAGTATTACAACGATAGTACATTGTGGGAAGTCACGGATTTTGACCTATCCATAGATTTTGCCACCCGTACTGTTGGCGCGTTTGTGGCGCATTTGGAATATTCCAATACGTATTACAAGCTGGATGGCAGTTTTGACGATAATGGAGTGATGTCTGGCACGGCTGTTTATGGGACGTTTAATGAAAACGACCCAGAGCAGATAAACGATGATATCTTTTATACGCCTGGTGCTTTGACTGGGGTTATTGGTGAGAATGGAGCCGTTGGCGCGTTCATCAGCAATAATGATGGGATTGGCAGCCGTCCGTTCGCTGGTGGGTTTGTTGCCGCGCCTGAGTAATTGTGAATGGTGAATTATGAATGGTGAATGATTAGAGCAAGCAGCCGCGAGGTTGCTTGCTTTTTTTAGTTATTAGTTATTAGTTGTTAGTTATTCTGGATTAGGGGTTAGGTATTGGAAGTTAAGGGTAGAAGTTTTTTGTTGGACATTTCTTCGAAATGTCGCCCACCCGCCCGCCCTAGCCTGTCCTAGCATCTAGGCACAGCCTAAATAAATCTAGGGCAGACCTATCACCAATTCCCAAGTATTCTTTGCAAATAATCCAATCTAACGTCTTGTTATTCCAGATAGTAAATTTATGACAATCCCTAGCGTCTTGCAACCAAAGGGCTTTTGGCATGCCCCCACGAAGTGGGGGCTACGCACAAAAGACCACGCTGGTCGGCATTCATTGTTTTAATTTGCGGGCAGGTTCAACTGCCCTATGTCGCGATGACGAAGACCCGAAGGGCATCACTAATAACTAATAACTAACAACTAATAACTAAATCTAAAACTCATTTCCGTTTTTCTTAAACTTTTAGATAAAATCTTGTTTATTGCATGGCAAGTTATACATACCCTATAGCGTTGGGGCAGTCCCCCAACACCAAACGTTAATAAGAACCCATCCCACGGCAATTAAAGGAGCCCCAAAATGACACATAACCCCTCAAAAACAACAGGCGGAAAAGGCCTATTCATGGCGGCCTTAACCAGCATGACCAGCCTTGCCAGCCTCAGCGCTTGCGGCGTGGCAGAACGCAATATAAACAGCCTTAGCAACAAGATTAACAACCAGTTGGAAAAAACCTACAGCAGCCTCGTTGATACAACAGGCACGGGCGATGGCAACATAGCCAACGCGGACATAGGCGATGTGGAAGCGATAAACGGCATCCGCACGGGCGGCACAAGCACGGGCTTTATAAACACGGGCGATATCAGCGTTTCTTCCAGAAGTATCAGCGATAGTATCAAAAGCCCGGATGTGAAAGGCCCAACGACTATCACCCCGCGCACGCTCAGCATACTGGCGAAAAACGCGGAGGATAAGGCGGATAAAACGGGCGATAACATAGGAAAAGACACGGGCATTCCCCCTCTGTTCGACCCGTGCAACACGATAAACTGCGAGGATTCAAACTGGGTAACCAGCTTTGACTCCCCCCTGCCGACCGAGCCCGCCACTGGTACTCTGCGCAACGAATTCCTGCAATTCGGCGAGGATGGCATAGACACTGGCACTCTATACAATGGCGGATTGGACAAACCAACCGTGGCGACTCTGTCGCTAAACGCACTGGACAACGCAACCGCAACAGGCAGTGTGTCGTTCTTCCGCGGCTTTGCCTCTGCCACCGACTATAAATACTACGCGGGCATATCCTCGGATACGTCCGTCGGCGCACCCCTGCCCGAACCCACAGACTCCGTGCAAACCACGGCGATATGGCCAGGGCAAATCCAATCCTATCGCTATAATGTGTTAAAACCCGCGCAAGCCTTTGATTTAATGGTGGATTTCGGCGGACGCAAAATCGGTGCCTTCGTGCAATATGCACAGGGCAGCAACGCACATTTCAAACTGGACGGGACGTTTGACAAGGACGGTATCATTGATGGCACGGCGGTTTATGGCTCGTTTGCCGATAACGATTCGAGTCAACCGCAAAAGGATAGCTACTATACACCCGGCATTTTAACGGGGGTTATTGGGCGCGATGGAGCGGTTGGCGCGTTCATCAGCAATAACGATGGTATTGGCAGTCGCCCGTTTGCTGGAGGATTTGTGGCAAGCTCTAAGTAGTGATTAGTGATTAATGATTAGTGATTAGTGATTTTTTAAGGTGATTCGCAGTGATTCGCAGTTTTTTTATAGTTTTTCGCAAAATTATCAATAATTACCAATAATTCTCACGTTTATCTAACTTTTTTGTGATTTTATGACATAAATCGCTTGAAATCCCCCCAGAATTAGCGTAAATATACATTATGGGTAATAAAGCCCGTGCATCATTTGGGCGATAAAGCCCATCCATCAAAACGAAAAGGAATGGAACAATGAAAAATCAAATCACAACAATCTTAATCGTATGCGGTGCCTTATTGGCATCTGCTACAACTGCATCAGCAATGTCTCCTAAACCAGGCCAAGCGTGCATCTTAGGCATTTGCTGGGATAAACCTAACAAATGGACACCTAACTATGGTGGTCGTGCAGACGCAGACACTGGAACGGTTATCGGTGAAACAGAAGTAGCTATGATGACCCCAGAGATGCTTAAGTCTTGGAATGATTCAGTAAGATACTACTCTACTGAATTGAATAGTACTGAAGAAGATGGTGGTGCGCCTGTTCGTATAGCAATGTGGGGTAATCATGGTGGCAATATCTTTGACGGTAATGCTTGGAAAAATTTCTGGAGCAAAGAAAACTGGCATGTGGGTACGCCAGAACTGACCATTACTGAAGATACACAGTTTGCACATCATAATGCCTGTGGCCAATTCAATTGTAAGACTGATGAAGTCGAAGCCCCCATCTATAGCGACGTTTTGGCAACCACAGAATTCGGCAACTGTTTGCTGAATGACGCGCCTGTTGATATTGAATCGCTGGTGGATTGTCGCTCTGACGCATGTTTGGGGCGCAAATTCTACTACGGTTTGTAATCGCGCGTCTCTTCGTACGATAAAAATAATGGCGAGAGGTCTTTTGACCCCTCGCCTTTTTTTATGTCAAGCGATTGGGGGGGGCGGAAGTGATTCGCAGTGATTCGCGGTGATTCGCAGTTTTTTTGTAATTTTTCGCAAATTTCCGTAAAATTATCAATAATTCTCACATTTATCTAACTTTTTTGTGATTTTATGTCATAAATCACTTGAAATCCCCCCAGAATTAGCGTAAATATACATTATGGGTAATAAAGCCCGTGCATCATTTGGGCGATAAAGCCCATCCATCAAAACAAAAAGGAATGGAACAATGAAAAATCAAATCACAACAATCTTAGCCGTATGCGGTGCCTTATTGGCATCTGCTACAACTGCATCAGCTTTTATGGGAGGCAAGGAGGCAGGTTCTATCTGCATCTTTGGCCAAGATGTCCATTGCTGGATTGACCCTGCTACTTACTCTTGGCAGAAAGACCACCCTGCATTTGCGGAAAATGAAGACACTGGAACTTTAGAAGCTGAAACAGATGTGGCTATGTGGACACCTACCTATGAACTCAAAGCCTGGTACTGCATGAAAGGTTCTATGGGCAAACAGATGCAGCATAAAGACTCTACCTGTATTGGCGGAACTCCTAGACCAGTTTATGGTAGAAGAGGAGATGCAGGTGAATACACAGGTGCAAACGATACTGTAATAGCTATGTCAAAGTTCCCTCAAACCTATCTATACACCGTATGCATACCCCACGGTCAAACAAGCGGTGGAACTCGAATGAGCGATGCTTCTGGTAACTGTAATGGCTATAAGGCTCGTACATACCAGTCTTATGATATAGGTACATCAACAGACGACACTGTAGTCGCTATGATGACTCAGGACATGGTCGATTCTTGGAGAAGCACATTAGAGCGTCATTATGATTACTCTGCTGTCGATCTAGATGAAACTTATACAACACAGCTTGCGTTCAGAGGGAGAGGTTCTACATGCTCATCGAATCCTTATGGGAGACGTAGCTTCTATTGCAATGATTCTGAAGTAGAGGCACCTGTGGAACAGATTACCGCTTCTACTGAATTCGGCAACTGTTTGCTTGATGACAAGCCTATCGTTCTGGAAGAGCTGGTGGATTGTCGCTCAGACGCATGTTTGGGGCGCAAATTCTACTACGGGTCATTCGGCAAGGTCGGTAGATAAACCTATCGGTAGATAAACCTACCTATATAAAAATAATGGCGAGAGGTCTTTGACCCCTCGCCTTTTTTATGTCAAGCGGAGGGGCGGACGGTGATTCGCAGTGATTCGCGGTTTTTTATGGTTTTTCGTAAAATTACCAATAATTCTCACGCTTATCTAACTTTTTTGTGATTTTTTGATATAAATCACTTGAAATCCCCCCAGAATTAGCGTAAATATACACTATGGGTAATAAAACCCGTGCATCATTTGGGCGATAAAGCCCATCCATCAAAACGAAAAGGAATGGAACAATGAAAACTCAAATCACAACAATCTTAATCGTATGCGGTGCCTTGTTGGCATCTACTACATCTGCATCAGCTTGGTTCAACGTCAGCGGTGGATGGCGATGCATCGGTACCGTCAGCGCATCAACTTGCTATTGGCCTGATAAATATGGCACTGGCAGTCAACCATACTACAACCTCGATGGCACACGCAACGTAAAAGCGGACACGGTTATCAATGAAACAGAAGTGGCAGAAATAGACACATCTGGGTTCGTTGGATTCAGTACAGCGGCAGTATCTGAAACTGAACTACCTAGCAATGCGTTGGCTTCTACTGAATTCGGCAACTGTTTGCTGAATGACGAGCCTATCGATCTTGAATCGCTGGTGGATTGTCGCTCTGACGCATGTTTGGGGCGCAAATTCTACTACGGTTTGTAATCGCGCGTCTCTTCGTACGATAAAAATAATGGCGAGAGGTCTTTGACCCCTCGCCTTTTTTATGGCAAGCGGGCGGCGGGTTGCTTTGCATTTGTTTTATTTTATTGTTTTTATTGCCAATCGGGCGGGTTGAAACCCCGCCACCCCCTGCATACATCCTTTAGCATAGGCGGCGCAAAACGCTCCGCCATGGATTTGAAAAGGATAACCCCATGAAAAAAACAACTTCAACATTTATAGTCTTATGCGCCAGCGCATTAGCCTTGGCCTTATTGATAGCGGCAGGTGTGAGCCGCGAAATACAGGCGGAAAACACGAGCGCACCGATAGAGGCGCAAGATTTAACTCTTGACGATAGGCCTGACGATTCGTCCGAAATAATTACGGCATGGCCGTGGTGGGCTATCTGCGATGGTATGTGTAAAACCGAAGAGGCGGATGCCCCTGTGGACTCGTCTGAAACGATTACCAGTTGGATTGACCCGTGGTGGAATCTCTGCTTGGGTGGGTGTAAAACCGAAGAGGCGGATGCACCTGTGGACTCGCCTGAGACGGTTGCGTTTGGATTGAGGCGACCGTGGACAAGCTGGCCGAGCTGTTCGATTTTCTGCAAAACCGAAGAGGTGGAAGCCCCTGTAAGCGATGTTGTGGCGAATACGGATAGCTGGTTCACCATCTGCTGGCCTGACGGATGCAAAACCGAGGCTTTGGACGCGCCCGTAGGCGATGTTTTGGCTTACGCGGGATCGCACGGGGTGATTACGTCGTATTTGGATCACACTTGGCGGAATATCTGCTGGGATGGATGCAAGACAGAGGACGTGAGCGCGCCCGTAGCCCGCGATTTGGCGCAGGTAAATATATCTGAGACGGTTGCGTTTAGATTGAATCAACCGATTCCAAACTGTTGGCTTTTTTGCAAAGACGAAGAGGTGGGGGGCCCTGTGAGCGATGTTTTGGCTTACGCGGACTCGCCGACAGACTTGCCCAGGGTTGCGATTATTCCGCTATCCGTTCCGGATTTCTGCAGAGGGGCTCCCAAGTGGAATCCGTGGTGTTATAATAAAAAGGCGGATACACCCGAAGAGCCAGTGGCGCCAGAGGTGCTGGCTTCAGACGAGTTCGGCGGGTGTCTTTTGAATGATGAGCCTATTGTTCTGGAAGAGCTGGCGGACTGTCGGTCGGATCTGTGTTTTCCGATTTAATTTTTAACCCTACGGGGTTTGCGCCATAACTTTGTTATGTCGCCCCCAGCGGGCAAGTGAAACGCACGCCCGCTAAAATTAAAAACAAGTGGCGCACCCGCTTGCTCTTACGAGCAAGCGGGCGCACCCAAGTCTGTCCGAGTGGCGGGGCTTGCCATCCCTTATTTAATCCTTTGCCCTATTCCCTCTATTCGCTTTATTAAAAGCGGACAAAATAGCCCAAACCGCTTGTTGCTGGTAAATCGGCAAGTGATTCATAATGGTAATCATCTCAATATTAAGATCTGAATAAAGGGCTTTATCGCTGGCTATCTGATGATCGGGAAAGAAATAAGCGGCATGCACGCCCAAAGCCTCCGCCAATTCCGACAAACACCAATCAGTCACGCTGATTTGGCTTGTTTCGTATTGATGGATTAATTCGGGTTCAACGCGGGTTTTCAAAGATTCCGCTAGGTCTTTCTGGGTCATCCCCTTTAACTTTCGCGCCTGTTTTAATTTCATCCCCGCTTTGAGGTCAATAATATCTGCACTTCTGTTTTTTGAGTTGTTTTGTTTGTTTTTATCGTCTTCCATAGTTTTTGTCCTTTTGTTTAAAACGACATGGGCTTCTGCCCCGACACCCTATTGGTGTCGGGAGGTTAGAAATCCTATAAGAGACTACGATGTATTTCCCTTGCGGGTGTTATATTTCACCGCCCTCCCAACCAAATGGAAGGACAAATTAGTCCGCGGTCTGTCCTGTACCGCCTTATAGGGGGTTCTAAACCCCATGGTGCGGACACAATAGCCTAATTGTTTTTTGATTGCAAGTGGGATAATGATTAGTGATTAACGATTCTTTGCCACTTCTTGACTGGTCGGCATAACGAAGTTATGACGAAGACCCGCAGGGCTAATCCGCTAATTATTATTCTAGAGCAGACCTAATAATCTAGGAAACGACCGCCCAAAAAGGGTGGTCGCGCGCACCCTCACCCCCACGGGTGCGCGTCAGCTTATCGGTTGTACTGGGTCAGTTTATTTTAGAGTCGCTGGTGACGCAAACTCCCTCATACCTAAATAACAAGACGCACACCCTTCGGGTTCGCGCGACCTCCGTGCCACCATGAATAATGGTTGTTTTATTTTAAAAGTATTCGCCAAACATAGCCAAAGGCTTTTGTGTATGGGCTTTTTCGCAAGAAAAAGCTCTATATGCACAAAAGCCCCCACCCTCGCGTGGAGCTGGTCGGCATCCCGCAAAGCTAAACCCACTAACAACTAATAACTAATAACTAACAACTATTTAAAAAACCCCCGAAAAACGTTTGCAATCCCCCAAAAACCCCTTTACAGTCCCCTAACCGTGCTAACACCACGGCAAACATTTACTATGGAATCCCCCATACGCCCGCCTTTTTTCACCTTCGCAGGCTGGCGCAAACATAACCAGAAGGACAATCAAAATGGAGAAAATTACCATGAATAAGTTTAAGAAACTTACCCTAGGCTTGGCGGCTATGTCGTTAACCTTTTCACTGGCGGGGGCGGCTTTGTCGCAAACCGTCATTCGCGTGCAGTCCGTTATATCCGCAAAGGCAGACGAAATCGTTATGCTGAAAGACTTTGCGGCCGACGTGACGGCACTTACAAATGGCGAGATTGTGTTTGAAATCCTGCCTGCTGGCTCTGTCGTTGGCGTTTCTGAAACGCTTGACGCTGTGGATAGCGGCCTGATTGAAGGCGGCTTTGCCTGGACGCACTATTGGTCTGGCAAGCATCCTGCGGCCACTCTGTTCGGCAGCCCCGTTGCGGGTGCTGGCGTTGGCATTGATAACATAGCGTTCCTGTCCTGGTTCCAATTCGGCGGCGGGCGCGAGCTTTATGACCGTCTCTGGGACGAAATGGGCATGAATGTTAAGGGCTTTATGCTGCAACCTGTGGGGCCAGAGGCTCTGGGTTGGTTCAAAGAACCCATCAATTCCATGGACGACTTCCGCAAATATCGGTTCCGCACACCTCCGGGCATCCCTGGACAAACCTATAAAGACATTGGCGTAGCCAGCGTTGCAATGGGTGGTGGCGACATTCTGCCTGCTTTGGAAAAAGGCACGATTGACGCGGCCGAGTGGTGTTGCCCCAAGCCCGATTCTGTGTTCGGCTTTCAAAAAGTGCTGAAGCACTATTATTTGCAAGGCTTGCATCAGGTCGTCGTTAATGCCGATTTATACCTCAATGGGGATGTATATCGGGCGATGACTCCGCACCAGCAAAAAGCGATTGAAGTCGCGGCCAACGCGTCTTTGTCCAAATCTATGTCCTATCGGATATACGAAAACGGCAAAGCGTTAAAGGATTTGGTGGAAAATCACGGAGTCATTTTGCATGATACTCCGGCTGATTATTTCCCGATCTATATGGACGCGGCACGGGCTTCTTTGCAGAAAAACGCGGATGAAAATGCGTTTTTTGCGGAAGTTTGGCAGTCGCAGAAGGATTTTGCCGATATAGCCGTGCCTTTCTGGGCAGGCTCTCAGCAATCCAATGCGGCGCTGGGTAAAGCCTATGCTGACCAGTTGTTGAAGAAGTAGCCTTTGGTTTATATGAATAACGCGGGGCGGATTTTTTAGGAGGTCGCCCTGTGTTTTTTATGATTATTTTTAATAAAGGAGTGAGTGATGCAACGCGAGATTAAATTTAGAGATTGGATGGATAAGCGTAAAACAAACGCGGGGATAGATTATGAACCCAAAACCATCAATACTCATGTGAGTGACCTTTGTAGAATCGAGAAGGCTGAAAAGATTGACCTTGATGAAGAGTTCAAGGCTAATAGATTAAAACGCCTTATTGACCTCTACACTTACAGCGCAGATGACGCACGCGCTGATTTGCCAAACCCAACAAATCTAAAGACTACATCAAAATCATTATATGGATTTTTATCAGCATATAAAAGCCAGATAAACAAATATCGCGAATTTTGCGAAAAACACCCACCCAAATAGGAGACTAAAAACATGAGAGAACAAGAATTTAGAGCATACATGAAAGCCCTTATATCACCACAAGGGACTCAATTAAGAGAATCTACCATAAATTTTTATATAAAATCTTGCACTAACATTGAAAGAGTTGAAAATAAAAATCTTGACGAAGAGTTTCAAAAAGATGGAATGGCAAGTCTTTATCAACTTTATAGTTATAGCACACATGACGAAAATAATAATCTCCCGAATCCAACGAAACTTCCAATTAAAACAAGGCTATATAACGCCCTATCAGACACTAGAAGCGGACTAAATCATTATCGAAGATTTTGTTTAAGCGAGAGCGATACTCCTAGCTATGAAGTCCCCGATAACAATAATGACTCAAGCGCAGATACAGTCTCAAGCACAACTTTTAGGTTAGAGCGGGACTTGCAGGATTCTATCAGGGAAAACATTACCCAACTGGAACATGGTCTTGAAATTATTGATAATGGATTAGAGTACAAGGTAAAATCTGGCTTTATTGATATTCTGGCAAAAGATAGCAATGGAACTTTTGTTGTTATAGAACTAAACGGTGGTATGGTAAAAAATTATGTTATAGACCAAATAATCAACTATATGGTTGATATAGCCGATGCAAACGAGTTAAAATTTGAACAGGTGCGCGGTATTATCATTGCTTCTGATTTTGAAAAATGGGTTCGCACTGCCTCCTCAATTATACCGAATTTAGAATTAAGATATTATCGCTACACCTTTGAACTTACAAAAGAAATAAATTAACTCCAAACAGGCGATTAAACCATATTTTCATAACCCCCTATTCCACCGCCATCCCCGCAACCCAATCCTTTGTATCCGCACACATCCAGCCGATGGTTTGGATAATCTCCGCACGCTGATCTTCAATGTCATCACTAAAAATAATCGGCTCGTGATGGGCGATGCGATTGCGCAGGTTTCTAATTTTGTAAATCCTACGGCGCAACGGACGCAACTTGCCTTTGTAATTCGGAAAAGCAAAGCGAATAGTCGGTCGCCACAAAGATTCTTCATATTCCGCGCTCAGCAACACAACCCAAAAGCCCAAAGAAAGCCCCGCAACTATCTTTCCCATATTTTCAGGCAATGTAATGTCAATTTTATGTTCGGTCAATCTTTCGCAATCCTGTTTAACTTTATCTCTACCCGCTTCTTTTAAAGGATTATCTGGCTTTATTAACCAATCAAAACCGTGTTCTTTCTGCATAGCTTCGTGGATTTTGTTACGCAAGCAAATCTCAAAACACGCAATAAATGGATAAAACCCTGCAGAGATGCGCATGTCCTGCTCGTATAATTTTAAGGCTTTTTCAAAGTCATCACCAGAATGTGATATAAAATTTTGTAATCTTTCGCTGGAGATTGAGCTATGTAATGCTTTGATTCTATTGCTTTTATTCATTTTATTTTGTGTCCTTATGAAATAATACAACACTTTTACCAATTATCTTGCCAAATTGCAATTTTTTACTTGCAAAGAGCGATTAAAACCGCTATTTTAATTGTGTAGCCCCCGGTGTGATCCGTCTTGTTATTTATAACTTGCGCCCCCGGGGGTAGTTTTTTCAGCCTTGCGTTATTTTTATTTTGTGTCCCTACGCAATAATACAACACTTTTACCAATTATCTTGCCAAATTGCAATTTTTTACTTGCAAAGCACCATTAAAACCGCTAATTCATCTGTGTAGCCCCCGGTGTGATCCGTCTTGTTATTTATAGCTTGCGCCCCCGGGGGTAGTTTTTTCAGCCTCCCAAAATCCCTCCCCCAATACCCCCACACCACACCTGCCCAACGGGCGGTTTCTTGCTATCCTAAAACTATTTCCACATATTTACCAGCAAAACACCATTTACAATCCATAATTTATACTTTACGCTCCCTGTCATTAACCAAGAGGAACACAAAATGGCAGACGACATAAACCCCAAAGAGCTAGACATCACGGACGAATTAATAGCCGAACGCCGTGCAGACCCACCGGGCCAAACCCCAGACGACATGTCGCCTTGGATGCGCCCGATTGTCGCGAACATAGACCGCATATCACTGTGGTCGGGGCGGGCGACTTGCCTGATGCTGCTGCCTATCATAGCCGTCATGGTCTTTGAAGTCGTATCGCGCAAATTATTCAACGCCCCCACGGATTATTCATACGAATACTCCCGCATGCTGGCGGGCGCGATGTTTATGCTGGGCGCGGGCTATGCTCTGTTACGGGGCGTGCATATCCGCGCCGATTTCATCTACCGAAACTGGTCGCGCGAGCGCCAAGTCACCGTGGATGCCGTGCTATACATGCTGTTTTATTTCCCCGCCATGGTGTTTTTCCTATGGGTCGCCTATGAATACACCTACAAAGCCTTTGTAATATGGGAGCGAACGGCGGACACAGCCCTGATGGCACCCGTCACCCCTGCCCGCTCTGCTATGCCAATCGGTGCGTTTTTCTTGTTAATTCAAGGGATTGCCGAGCTTTTGCGGTGCTTTTATGAAATGTCCGCGCCAAGGCGGGCGAAATTCCTGCGGTTCATGCCGTTTTATATCGTCGGCTTGGCGTTGATTTTTAACAGTGTAGCCAGCGAATCCGCGCTATTACCGCTGACCGAATGGTGGTCGGCAGTCATAGGCGCGACGGGTTTGGGCAGTTTATCACCCCAAGCCATCGGCATCTGTATGATTGCCGCAATGTTATTCGCGATTTTCGTGGGGTTTCCGATTTCTTTTACCTTGATATTCTTGGCGTTCGTATTCGGCGCGTGGGGAATCGGCGGTAAATTCACGTTTTACCTGCAAACTTTCCAGTTCAATTCAACGATGCTGGATGACCAGTTGGTCGCCGTGCCTCTGTTCATATTCATGGGTATAGTCATGGAGCAAGCTGGGTTAATGGAACGGCTGTTTCGCAGCGTGCAATCCATGTTTTCCGCCACACGCGGGGCGTTGTTTGTCGCGGTTTTATTCGTGTCCATGATATTCGCCGCGGCAACGGGGATAGTCGGCGCGTCCGTGACTATCCTTGGGATTATGGCGGCAACGACTATGAACAAATCGGGCTATGATGTGCGGCTGGCGGCGGGCACGATTACCGCGGGTGGGACGTTGGGGATATTGATTCCTCCGTCCATTATGCTGGTGGTTATGGGTCCCGTTTTGGAGGTCCCCGTGACCGATTTATTCGCCGCCGCGATAGTCCCTGGGATTATGCTGGCGGTTTTGTATATGGCCTACGCGCTGATACGGTGTTGGATTAATCCCGCCTTGGGCCCCGTTTTGCCGGCGGGTGAGCGACCTGTGACCTCCGATTACTACGCCTTGGAAATGGTCGGAGTGTTCGGCTCGCTGGCGATGCTGTTTTATCTGCTGGTGCAGTGTTTATTGGGGCGGTATACGGGTGTGTTTTTCGGCAATTTCGGCGGAGGTATGGTGGGGACTTTCATCTATACTATGCAGGGGTTGGTGATGCCCGTCGCGTGGTTATGGCTGATGCACTCGGTGTATAATTGGACGCGCAGGGTGCGCCCGCGTGGGTTTTATTTCTCGGATTTATGGTACGAGTTTTTTATGGGATTGGTACCGCCTACTACTCTGGTGGCGTTTGCTTTGGGGTCAATTTTGCTGGGCTGGGCTACACCTGCCGAGGCCGCCGCCTGTGGTGCGTTCGGCGCGATTTTACTGGCGTTAATGTATCGCAAACTAACGCCCAAACGGTTTTATGATGCGTTAATAAAGACTTTGGAAATCAGCGTTTTGATTATGTTTCTGGTCGCGGCCAGTAATTTCTTTGGCGCGGTGTTTTCGCGTCTGGGTACGCCGACTATGCTGACCGAGGCGTTATTGGCGTGGGATTTGTCAACGACTATGGTGCTGATAATCATAATGGCGTTGATTTTCTTGCTGGGGTGGCCGTTGGAATGGGTGCCGATTGTTTTGATTATTGTGCCGATTTTGGTGCCTGTTTTAGAGGCTTTGGACGTGAATTTAACATGGTTTGCGATATTGGTGGCGGTGAATTTGCAGACGGCGTGGTTATCGCCGCCCGTGGCGTTGTCGGCTTACTTTTTAAAGGGAGTTGTGCCTGAGTGGGATTTGAAGGATATTTACTTTGGGATGATGCAGTTTATGTGTATTCAACTGCTGGGGTTGATTTTGATTTTCTGCTTTCCGTTTATCGCGCTGTGGTTGCCGATGTTGAAATATGGAAGCTGATTTTAGTTATTAGTTGTTAGTTATTAGTTATTAGTGAATCTGCCCTTTAGGTCTTCGTCATCGCGGCATAGGGCAGTTGAACCTGCCCGAAAATTAAAATAATGAATGCCGACCAGCGTGGTCTTTTGTGCGTAGCCCCCACTTCGCGGGGGCATGCCAAAAGCCCTTTGGTTACAAGATGATAGGGATTCTATAAAATTACTATCTGGAATAACAAGACGTGGGATTGGATTATTTGCAAAGAATACTTGGGAATTGGTGATGGGTTTGCTCTAAATTTATTTAGGCAGTGCCTAGATGCTAGGACAGGCTTTAGCCATAAAAACCAATAACTAACAACTAATAACTAACAACTAACAACTACTTACGTTCCGCAAAACGTCCGATATTCCGTATCTACTTTTAGCGGGGGGTGTTCGTAATCCTCAAGCCCTTTACGGCGGGTATAGGGGCTGGCCAGCACGTCTCGTAATGTACAAAATGGGGCGTAGTCGCCAGATTCGGCGGCAGATAACGCGGACTCGACCAGATGATTGCGGGGGATATAAATCGGGTTATGGGCAGAGGCTAATTTCCGTGCGGAGGCAACCCCGCCCGCTTGGGTTTCTATCCGTGCAAGATAGCGTTTATGCCACACCTCAAACCCATCAATCGCCTTAAAAACATCACCAAGACTCCCGCCAAACCCATCACAAACCGCCCGAAATCCTAGGGTGAAATCCACCGCTCCATCGGCTAATATCCGCAAGAACCCATCCACCAAATCCGCATCATCAGAGCCAGCACCAGCACCAGACCCAGCACCAGAACCAGACTCATCCAACCCCAGCTTTGCCCGAAACACCGCCACTTGCTCCGCCGCAACCGCCTCAGCAAACTCATTCACCACCTCCTGCACAGCCGCCACATCATTATCCAGCAAACCCAACACTGCCTCACCCAACCTTGCTATATTCCACTGCCCGATCACAGGCTGATTGCCGTAAGCATACCGCCCCTGACGGTCAATCGAGCTAAACACGCACCCCCCAGAATACCCATCCATAAACGCACAGGGCCCGTAATCTATCGTTTCACCAGAAATCGCCACATTATCCGTGTTCATCACGCCGTGGATGAACCCGACCCCCATCCATTTGGCGATAAGCCGAGCCTGCGTCCCCGCAACGCCGCGAACCAGAGCCAGTGCAGCCTCCCGCCCAGACTCCTGCCCCTTGGGCACAACAAAATCAGGGTAATGCCGTGCCAGAGCATACTCCACCAGCCGTGCCACCATCGCATTATCGCCCCGTGCGGCAAAGTATTGGAAAGTCCCCACGCGCAGATGACTGGCGGCTATTCTGGTTAAAACCGCGCCCGCCAAGGGCGATTCACGCATCACCGATTCGCCCGTGGTGACAACCGCCAAGGCGCGGGTTGTGGGGATGCCCAAGGCCGCCATGGCTTCTGCCAACAAATACTCCCGCAATACAGGTTTTATCGCCGCCTTCCCATCGCCACTGCGTGAAAATACGGTACGACCAGAGCCCTTTAACGCTATGTCAAACCGCCCGCCATCGGGGGTGATATGCTCGCCAAGGATATGGGCGCGACCATCGCCCAGTTGCGGGCTGAAATGCCCGAATTGATGCCCCGCATAAACCTGCGCCAACACGTCCGCCCCGTCGGGCGGTTGGTTGCCAGATAAAATCTGTGCCAAATCCGTGTCCGAAAAATTCGTGCCAACCCCCAAATCCCCCGCCAATCCCGCATTAAAAAACACCAGCCGAGCGTCTGGGACGCGGTCAGGTAAGCAGGACTGATAACAGCCCTGCATGTCATTAAAAAAACTGTTATCAAAGGCAAACATCTTTACGAAAACAAATCATGGCAGAGACGCAAGGACTCCACCAAATAATCCACCTCTGCCCGCGTGTTATACATCCCAAAGGACGCACGGCTGGTCGCCGTCACCCCCAAAAACTCCATCAAAGGTTGGGCGCAATGATGCCCCGCACGGACGGCTATACCCTTTTGGTCTAGCACCGTGGAAATATCATGCGGATGCGCCCCGCCCTGCATAGCAAAGGAAAATATCGCACCGCGAGCCTCCCCATGTGCACCTGCCCGCCCATGAATATCCAACCAATTCAGCTCCGACAAAGCCGCCATCGCGTAATCGCCCAAATCGGTTTCATAGGCGGCAATCGCGTCCATACCTATGTCCGTCATATAATCAATCGCCGCGCCGAGCCCTATCATTTGGACGATAGCAGGCGTGCCAGCCTCAAACTTATGCGGCGCGTCATTATAGGTTACAGCGTCCCTATGAACCTCGCGAATCATATCGCCCCCACCCATAAACGGGCGCATTTCCGCCGCCCGTGCGCGGGAGATATACACCGCGCCAGAGCCCGAAGGTCCATACAATTTATGCCCGGTTATCGCGTAGAAATCACAGCCCAAATCGCGCACATCCACGCCGAAATGCACCGCCGATTGCGACCCATCCACCGCCACGGGAACACCCTTTGCCCCTGCGCATATAGCTTTTATATCCACTATGCTACCCAAAACATTGGACATGTGGGTGATGCTGATTAACGCGGTTCGCGGGGTTATCGCGTCCAAGACTCGCTGGGGGTCTAACGCGCCGTTTTCATCAACCTCCACCCATTTTATCACAACGCCCAGCCGTTCGCGGAGGAAATGCCAAGGGACTATGTTCGCGTGATGCTCCATAACCGATAGGATGATTTCATCGCCCTTTTGCAAACGCGGGGCGGCCCAAGCGTAGGAAATCAGGTTAAACGCTTCGGTCGTGCCACTGGTGAAGAGAATCTCATCCTCATATTCCGCATTCAAAAACCGCGCGATTTTACCGCGTACGGATTCGAAATTATCCGTGGCTATATTGGACAGAGTATGCAGCCCGCGATGGACATTGGCGTATTCATGCGTGTAGGCGTGGGTCACCGCATCAATCACCGCCCGCGGCTTTTGCGCCGACGCGCCGTTATCCAAATAAACCAAATCCACCCCATTGACTTTGCGTGATAATATGGGGAAATCTTTGCGGATTTTTGCGATATCGTGGCTCATTGGGTTCTCCTTATGATAGTTGCGTAGCGGGGGTGTAGCCCAAAGACACAAACACCAGCGATGCCACCAGTGCAAAGCCCAAGGCGACTGCTAGGCTGATAAAAAATACATAACCTGCGTTTTTGAATTGGTGCAATTCGGCGATAAATCGGCAATAAACCACGATAAGTAAGCCCATGGCAAACAGCAACCCCCCCGATAAAATCGGGGTGAATATGGTGGATAGCCAGCCGCCCTGCTCTATCAAATACAGCAGGATGGCGAAATCCGCCAGCATTGCCAGAAACACGGGGAATTGCACGATATTAAACCAGAGTGCCGTTTGTACGGATTGTTTGAAACTGCCTATTCCGCCGAAAAACCGACCTATGCCGTAATACAGCCCTGCGGACAGATAGACAGAGCCGACTCCCAATGCGAAATCCCCCAGATAGCCGAAATTTGGGAAGAAATTAGGCGGTGGAGTGCCGTCTATCGGTTGGGTAAACAGGTTTAAATCGCTGAGGAATACCATAATAATGGAATACAGCCCGATGCCCCAGAACAGGCTGTTTGACGGTAAGTTTAGGGTCAGGAATTGGCGGATACCATTACGCGGGTTAATCAGGCTTTCCAGTATTAGGGCGAATAAAAAACGCATTTTATCGGCTTTCTTTGGTGAAAAACACCGCCGAGGCGGCCAGGGTGTAGTGGATGGCGAAGATGGCGAAGGCTATGACCGCCAGCGATTGGTCTAGCCAGATGATATTAAACGGAGCCGCCAGCCCCAAGCCCAGCACGAAGGGCAATGCTATGACGAACGACCAGATGAAGGTGTATCGCGCGATTTTACCACCGCAACGTGCCCCGAATGGGCGTAATATCCAGTATAAAGCGGTTGCTATTAGGTAAAGACCCAGTGGTGCGACGAACACGAATGAGACTAGGTTTTGCGCGAATAGGTGAAAGAATAACTGCCCGCTATCCACCGATTCGTTTAGCAAGGCGGGCAAGCGCGACACGAACAGCAGAACCCCCAGCAGAAACGCGAGCATAAGGGTGTGCGGTTCCGTGATGCCTCGCGCAGTTTGGCGGTGCATTTCGGTGCGCGGTGCGCGGTAGGAGGCGGTTATGTCTTTTAGCAGGCTCATGGGGGGATATTAGACGGGTTTCGCGGTTTTTTCAAGGGCGGATTTTAGTGATTAGTGGTGAGTGATTAGTGATTAGTGGCTTTAGCCCACAAGGGCAGTTGAACCTGCCCGACAAAAAGCCCTACGGGTCTTCGTCATCCCTGCGGGATACCGACCAGCGTGGTCTTTTGTGCGTAGCCCTCACGGTGTGAGGGCATGCCAAAAGCCCGATCTATGCTTGGCAAAGCCTAAGTAAATTAACGAGGAAGGGTGAAGATGGAAAGGTGAATGATTTTTTACCACTTCTTGACTGGTCGGCATTTCGAAGAAATGACGAAGACCCGCAAGGGCTAAATTAACGATTAACGATTAGTAAATCACGTATTGACAAAAGATGAATAGCTGGTATGGTCGGGCGATTGTTAAACTAAAATGGAGCTTTAGAGATGACAACAGAATCAAACAAATTATATCTAAGAAAACGTATTATCGAATTTCTAGAGGATAACCCCGGAAAACCTTTCCGAAAAGACGCAATTGCCGAATCGATTTTTAATAATTACCGCGAACAATGTTTAAAAAAGCTTGAAAAATCAGAAGTGCTAAAAACTGAAAATGATCTTATTGCACAGCTTGGTAGAGAAATTAGTGCGGAAAGCAGAAATATAAATCATCCTCGTATTAAAATTGAGAAAATTAAGAACAATATTGAGTTTTACTATAACGAGACAGGTGATGCTTCAGACATTATAATTGAGCCATTACATAAAAGCGCAAATAAACCTGCAAAGCCAGCCATACAAGCAGATAAAAAAGATTCATCTAAAAGCCTGAGTGAATTAGATTTATATCCAATCCTATGGGAGTATTTGCAATCAGGACACCCAACAGTCTATGCTAAACATATCAATGACAAAGAATCTGAAAAAAATGAAGGACTTAATGGTCATAAATGGCGACATCCTGATTTGGTTGGCGTGGAAAGAATTGGTGAGGATTGGGGTGATGAAACCCTCAAATGTGCTAGTGCTTATTCTGGTGATAAACCCAAACTAAAGCTATGGTCATTTGAGGTTAAGAAAGAAATTACAAAATCAGCATCCCGAGGTTGTTTTTTTCAAACGGTTAGCAATTCTTCTTGGGCAAATTTTGGTTATCTTGTTGCAGAAAAAATTCACGAAAGCGCAATGAAAGACCTTTCCATTCTTTCTAGTCTGCACGGCATTGGTCTTATTGAGTTAAATGTTACTAACCCTACAAAAAGTCGCATTGTGATTCCAGCCCAAGAAAAAACAGACATTAATTGGGGTACTGTTGGTAGCTTGGTTAAAATAAATAAAAATTTTGAAAAATACATTCAAAGTATTCGCCTTTATTACGGACATGATTCTCATTGGAACGCCGATTATTGGGAAGCAAAACTTAACTTAAAAAAGCCAAGTAATAAATAGCAAATACTTTCATCACTAATCTAGGACAATCTATAATTCTAGGAAACGACCGCCCAAAGGGTGGTCGCGCGCACCCTCACCCCCACGGGTGCGCGTCAGCTTATCGTTTGTACTGGGTCAATAATCATTAAGAGCTATCGGTGACGCGAATTCCTATTATCCTCGCTAACAGGACGCACACCCTTCGGGTTCGCGCGACCTCCGTGCCACCATGACGAATGGTTATTTTATTTAAAAAAGGTTTGCCAAGTATAGCCAAAGGCTTTTGTGTATGGGCTTTTGCAGGGTTTTATCTCAATCGGGCAAGTTCAACTGCCCTTATGCAAAAGCTCTATATGCACAAAAGCCCCCACTAATCACTAATAACTAATCACTAACGCGCGGTCTTACCATCGCCATCGCCCGCACCAGCACCACCGCCAGCTTGGGTGGATTTTGCACCGCCACCATTGCTCGTACCACCATTGCTCGCCCCAGCACCAGAACCAGCACCAGCACCAGAAGAACCACCCGTAGACAACGGATCATCCTGCCGAGTCACCGACCCCTCAAAATGCGCCCCGCTCTCAATCGCAATAGTCTTATGGATAATGTCGCCTTTCACCTGCGCAGTCGCCGTTAACCGCACCTTCAAACCGCGCACACGCCCGATAATCCGCCCGTTAATCACCAAATCATCGGCCACCACTTCACCTTTAACAATAGACCCCTCGCCAATCGTCAAAAGATGCGCATGAATATCGCCATTGACTTTACCCAAAACCTGCACATCCCCCGCGGTATGTATATTCCCCGTAATCTCCAAATCCGGCGCCAACACCGAAGCCTGCGCCTTTTTCACCACGCCACCGCCCATACCCATAGGCGTTTTATCACCAATAGCCATAGAACCGCCACTTGGCTTTTCTTCCATTTTGCCAGCCGATACGGGCGGTTTAACACCCATTCCTGTTGGATTTGCTTTTTGCTCGCTTGGAGCGTTTGGTTTCTTAGAAAAAATCAATTGATTGTCCTCATGTATTTGGCTGGATTAACAGCTCTGCCTTTGTAATGCACTTCATAGTGCAAGTGTGTTCCCGTGCTGCGCCCTGTGCTGCCCATTTCACCGATATGGTCGCCCAATTCGATTTCCTGACCGCGTTTCACCAGAATTTTGCTTAAATGCGCGTAATACGTCACGAACCCCTGCCCGTGACGGATTTTTATCAAGTTGCCATAGCCCGCGTACCGCCCTGCGAAAATAACCACACCATCGCCCGTGGCGGTGATATCCGTGCCTTTACTGCCCGCAAAATCGTGTCCTTTATGCAATCTGCGTTGCCCATCAAACGGGTCGCGCC
The DNA here is from genome assembly GCA_959347425.1 of uncultured Amylibacter sp. The sequence goes on from OY365741.1 coordinate 2,180,315, forward strand.
GCATGCCATAGCCCGAAGTATAACGATACCGCCCTTTCACAGGATGCGCAAGGGGCAATTTTTTCACGCCGAGTTGCAATAGGCTCAGCCGATCCAAATCCTCCAAAACCTTGCCCGCAGGGGCGAAAATCGTTGCCTCAAACGGATCGTCCGAAAACACCAGAGGGTCGGCGGGGCCACCTATACCAGAATAACCGAGGCGCACCTCTTGCAATAACGAGTTAATATTGATACCTTTTTTCTTTAAAGAATTCTCTAACGGAAGCAAGGAGGCGATTGTCGCATCGCCAATCTGTGCAAGGATTTGATTGCCCCGTTCCTTAATCAAATGCACGTCCTGTTCCAGTTTAGCATAGTTTTGTTCCAGCGTGTTTTTTTCCACCCGCATGGAATCACGCTGAGTGCTTGCATCCTCCAGAGCGTCCGTTACAAACCGCAACATTGTTTCGGTTTTTTCCACATCCCTATACGTTATATCGGTCGTGGCGGTGCGGAGCTCGTCCAATAAAGACTGCGCTTCCTTCTTAGCAAAATCGCGTTCTTTTACCGCGGAGTGAAGTTTGGCTTGCATCGTTTCCAACCCCGCGTGGAGTTCGCGCCGTTCCGCCTCTGCCTTTAACAAATCGGATTGTTGCTGTGAAATCTGCCCCATCGCGACATAAAACCGTTTCTGCGCGGTTTGCGCTTCTTTCGTGCGTTGATCGCGTTCAACCAGCAACTGATCAAGGCGTTTTTGATAGGCGGTATAGAAAAAATCCGAGCGTTCAAAGGTTTGCGGGTTCAAATCCAGCCGTTGGACGAGCAGTAAAGACCCCGAAAACCCCGACCAGCCAAGCAATGCAATGACAATAAAACCCATAAAAACCTGCGACAAAGGCGAGATACTGACATGACGGGTTTTATCCTCCGCACGGATATAAACCGTTCGTGGGGCGATATAAATCCCCAGCAAGCGGTTTATTGGGCGGGTTATAAAACCCACGATTTGGTTAAACAAATGTGCTATCGTTATCATTTTTTCGTTTTTCTTTCTTTTATAATCGGGCATCAATCGGGCAAATAACCAGCGAAAAACCGCGTTTTGAGTGTTTTGCAGTGCTTTTATGCTATATTATTGGGCTATGCAAGGGGTATTTTGCTAGTTTTTCGTTTTTTTTGATGGATAAGCACCTTTTTGTGAATTATTAATGGCGAATGCGACCGCTCTGCAAGTTCGCGCAGACCTTGCTGATAATAGAACGGGCTTTTGGCATGCCCCCTGCTCACAGAGCAGGGGCTAGGCACAAAAGACCCCGCCAACTCGTCATTTATCTCGCACCAAATCCATCACTCCCCGTGCGTTCGTCCGCACCAAATTCGGGTCTAACACCATTGGAATATACTCCCCCCTCCGCCAAATCTGCGACAAATCATCATAATGCGGGGAGAGAAAATGCCCCGACTGCCCCGTGGAAATAATATACAGCGAGCTCTCTAAATCCGCGAAATCCACAACCATACGATAGCCCGCCGCGTGGTCGCTGGCATAGGGTGTAGCCCCATTCGACATCAATGACGCATTTTGCAAAGTGTTATCCCCGCCCGCAACCTCCTGCCTTATATTGAAAAACCAACCCAAGAACCCGCGCCCGAGCACTTGGTGATCTTGATGTGCCTGATGCACCTGCCCCCAACGCCACGCACCGACATCATCGCCCAATAATTGGCGGAGTTCCATTAACGCTTCATCCAAACTATGGCGAGCGATATCGCCGCAAGTCTCCACCGATTCGGATTGAATAACATCGCACCACACGCCCGCACCGTCTATATTACGGAATACGCGCTCTATAAACACGGGGCGCAGAACCGCCAAAGTCGCCGACAAAACACCCAATTCATCGCTTAACAGGCGTTTCTGCAAATGCCGAGTCCATGCCGCGAAAATCAGGGGTTCGGGCTGATGCGGGGTCATCTCGCCGTTCCATTCTGCCAGCAAATCAATGGCACGTTGGCGCAAGGCTTCGGGTGTGTTCGGCTCGGCAATGGTTGTAGAAAACCACAATTCCTTGGCGATTAACGGCAATAACCCCCGCGCCGCCTCTGATACCGAGTCCAGTTGGGTTTCCACGAAACTGCTACGCGTGTGGATTTCACGCCCGCCCATAAGGTCTATCAATCGGCGGATTCGCTGGGTATCACCCCAAGCGTAACTGAGATGATTAGGGAAAGGCTGGCTGGTCGTTTGGTTGTTCGTATTGGCTATCAGCCCGTTTTTCGGGTTTTTTATGAACAGATTATCGCTGTAATCAAATTCCCCGAGCCACCTATTTTGCGGCAACCACCCCTGCGAGGGCCACCGCCCTTGGGTTGTATGGCGACCGTCGCGTTTTGGCACTCGCCCGATTAATTGCATGGCGATATCGTTCTCATCCGCAAGGGCTAGGTTTAATGAGGGACTGCGGTAATCCGCGCCCGCAACCCGCGCTTCATCAACCGAATCGCTGTGCATAACGCCCAACGCGGCGGTAAAAGAGCGGTCATCGGAACGCAACGCCACCCAGTTCATGCTGACAACATGCTCTTCTGGCGTGATATCATCCACATGAAAGCCGTCTTTGTTGGATATAATGGGGCCGTTTTGGGTCCATCGCATGGTAATCTGTTCAGGCGAGGAGCCGTGTATTTCAATACTCGCCTGTTCGGTGCGAAACGGGGTATAGCCGTTCGGGGTCAGGTATTCGGTTTCATCCTTGGGATTGACACGCTCTATATACACATCCAAATCGTCAACGTAACTGACGGTCACGCCCCAAGCTAGTTTTTTACTCCGCCCCGATAAAATAAGGGGAACACCAGGAAGGGTCGCGCCTATCATCTGTCGGTCAGCGAATTGCAAGCCAGCCAGCATCCAAACACTCGGCGCGGATAGCATCAGGTGCGGGTCATTGGCAAAAAGCGGCTTTTTGCCACGGGCGCGATGCCCCGCGACTGCCCAAACATTGGACGCTCCGCCCGTGGTGAGCGTGGCAAACGGGTGCAGAGTATCGGGTGCGGGATTTTGACGGATGGCGGTTTTAATGGTGTCTTCACCGAGCCACGCCAAATCTGGCAGAGGGTCAAAATTGCTGTCCATACCATCGGTGGCGAGGTCACGCCACCTATCCGAACCCAGCAAAATCGCGGCTTTGACATTCAAAATTTCATCGCGTAATTGCGAGGTGAATTCCACCGCCATCATCCGCATCAGCGCAAGGCTATCGTGTGGCATCCACGGGGTGATTTCGGCGGGGAAAACAAACATCTCTGGCGCACCGCGACCCAACGCATCGTCATGGACTATGCGTAGCCAAGCGTTAACTCCATCGGCGTATGCAGTCAGGGCGGTTTGCGCGTCTTCGCTTTGATAGGCAACGGAATCGCGTGATAAGTTATAGATATCCAAACGGCGGATAAGGCGGTCTAATTGTATCGTTCGCCTGCCAAATAATTCGGACAATCGCCCCTGTGCCGCACGGCGTTGGAGCAGCATTTGCCAAAGGCGGTCTTGCGCGTGAGCAAAGCCCAACCCGAAATACACGTCCGCGTTTTGGTCGGCGAATATATGTGGCACGGCGTAGGCATCGCGGACGATTTGGATATCACCGAGGGTGCCGTTTATAGTATAAGTGGCATCGTAATCAGGCAACGATCGTTTCATAAAATACCAGCCTGTGCCGAGGGATAGTACCGCGATAACGCACAGCCCAAGGAATATACACACGAGCCAGTAGAAAATCTTGTTCATGGGGGGAGTCCTTGCGGGGGTTGTGGGTTTTGGCAGGTGATAGCATGTTAAGAGAGATTGTCAAGGTTAACGATTAGTGATGAATGATTAGTGATTAGTGATTAGTTTTTTAGCCCTTCGGGTCTTCGTCATCGCGTTGCGATGCCACCACGGGGTGCGCCCGCACCCTTGAGGGCAAGCCCTCTTCGGGGCAGGCGCACCCAAGCCTGTCCTAGCATCTAGGCACAGCCTAAATAAATTTAGAGCAAACCTATCACCACTTCCCAAGTATTCTTTGCAAATAATCCACTCACCCGTCTTGTTATTCCAGATAGTAAATTTATAGAATCCCTAGCGTCTTGTAACCCAAGGGCTTTTGGCATGCTCCCACGAAGTGGGCGCTACGCACAAAAGACCATGCTGGTCGGCACTCGCGTAAGCGATGACGAAGACCCGCAAGGGCATTCAATATTATTCTAGAGCAAACCTAATAATCTAGGAAACGACCGCCCAAAGGGTGGTCGCGCGCACCCTCACCCCCACGGGTGCGCGTCAGCTTATCGGTTGTACTGGGTCAGTGTATTTAAGAGTCGCTGGTGACGCGAATCCCTAACACCTAATAACCAAGACGCACACCCTTCGGGTTCGCGCGACCCGTGCCAAACATAACCAAAGGATGTTAATCATTAAAACCCCTTGACCTTATCCCCATTAATCACTAACACCTAATAAATAACAATTCAAAAAGAAAGACCCCTCATGGCAAACATAGCATTCCTAGGACTTGGCGTTATGGGATTCCCCATGGCTGGGCATCTGGCGGATAAGGGGCATAATGTCACCGTCTATAACCGCACGACCGCCCGCGCGGACGACTGGTTGGCGAAACATAAAGGCACAAAAGCCCCCTCCCCCGCCAAAGCCGCCGCCAATCAAACCATCGTTTGCGCTTGCGTAGGCAATGACGCGGATTTACGCGAAATCACACTAGGCGACCAAGGCGCATTCCAAACCATGGACAAGGACGCGGTATTCATCGACCACACAACCGCTTCCGCGCAAATCGCACGGGAACTGGCAAAAACCGCCACAAAACAAGGGTTTCATTTCCTAGACGCTCCCGTCTCTGGCGGGCAAGCAGGGGCGGAAAACGGCGCACTCAGCATTATGTGCGGGGGCGACCCCAACGCCTTTAACCGAGTACACCCCACCCTGAAATGCTATGGCAAAGCCATTCGCCTGTTGGGGGATGCGGGCGCGGGGCAACTCACCAAAATGGTCAATCAAATCTGCATCGCTGGGCTGGTTCAAGGCTTGGCAGAGGGTTTAGCCTTCGCCGAACGCGCCGGGCTAGACGGCACGGCTGTCGTTGAAACGATTGAACACGGGGCGGCGGGCAGTTGGCAGATGGCGAACCGAGGCAAAACCATGCTCGCCGACCAGTTTGATTTCGGCTTTGCCGTGGATTGGATGCGCAAGGATTTGGCGATTTGTCTGGATGAAGCCACCCGCAACGGGGCGAAATTGGATATTGCAAAACTGGTTGATGGGTATTATAACGACCTGCAAACTATGGGCGGGGGACGGTGGGATACCTCTGCCCTTATCCGCCGTTTAAGATAAGGAGCGCAAAATGCTTTCATACAACCCCAATGACGCGGTTAAAATCGCACCCTCCATTTTATCGGCGGACTTCGCCCGATTGGGCGAGGAAATCCGTGCGGTAGAAAACGCGGGCGCGGATTGGATACATATTGACCCTATGGACGGGCATTTTGTGCCGAATATAACGCTGGGGCCGAATGTTGTCGCCGATATTCGCCCCTATGTTAAAACCGTGATGGATGTGCATTTGATGCTGTCGCCCGTGGATGGGTTTATTGAGCCTTTTGCCAAGGCTGGCGCGGATATTATCACTGTGCATGCGGAGGCTGGGCCGCATTTGGATAGATCCCTGCAAGCCGTGCGTAGTTTGGGGTGCAAGGCTGGGGTTGCGCTGAATATCACCACGCCCTTATCGGTGATTGCCCATTGTTTGGATAAGATTGATTTGATACTGGTGATGACGATAAACCCGGGCTTTGGCGGGCAGAGCTTCACCGAATCTATGGTGGATAAAATAGCCGATGCCCGCGCGATGATAGGGGAGCGACCGATTTGGCTGCAAGTGGATGGTGGGGTGAATAAAGAGACCGTGGGGCTGTGCGCTGGGGTGGATGTTCTGGTTGCTGGGTCAGCTGTTTTTACTGGGGATGCGGGGGATTATGCGGGGAATATTGCGGGGCTGCGTTTTTAGTTATTAGTTATTAGTTATTAGTTATTAGTTATTAGTTATTAGTTTAGCGATTTCTTGACTGGTCAGCATTCGCGTAAGGGATGACGAAGACCCGAAGGGCATAATTCACCATTCACCATTCACAATTCATCACTAATAACTAATAACTAATAACTAACAACTATTGACTCCCCCCACAAAACCCGCCATAATCCCCGCGAATCAAACAAACCACGCCAAAACAAATGCCCCACAGCACACCTACCAACCCCGCCTTCACCCGCACACCCTTTGATATAAAGGCGAAACCCCATTCCAAGGTCTGGGACTACGCGATTATGACCGCTCTTATCGCCTGTTCGCTGGTTGCGGTTGCGGTGACCATCGGCATCGTCGCCTCGCTTTTATCGCAAGCCCTGCAATTCTTTCAGAAAATCCCCCTTACAGAGTTCCTGTTTTCCACCCATTGGTCGCCTCAAACCGCCCTGCGCACCGACCAAATCGCGGCGGAAGGGCAATTCGGCGTTATCCCGCTTTTCACTGGCACTCTGCTGATTTCGGCGATAGCCATGGCGATTGCCACACCGCTGGGGCTAGCCTCCGCCGTTTATCTGGCGGAATACGCCACGAAACGCACGCGCAGTTGGGTCAAACCCATCCTTGAAATCCTTGCGGGCGTGCCAACAGTCGTTTATGGCTTTTTCGCCGCCCTGACAGTCGCCCCGTTCATTCGCTGGACGGGCGAGGGATTGGGCATGCAGGTTGCCTCCGAATCCGCGCTGGCGGCTGGTTTAGTCGTGGGAATTATGATTATCCCCTTAATATCATCGCTATCGGACGATGTCATTAACGCCGTACCGCAATCGTTGCGCGACGCTTCGCTGGGCATGGGGGCGACGCAATCCGAAACCATTCGCCGCGTGATTTTCCCAACGGCTATGCCCGGAATTGCGGGCAGTTTATTGCTGGCAGCCAGCCGAGCCATCGGGGAAACCATGATAGTCGTCATGGCCGCGGGGTTGGCGGCGAATTTGACCGCGAACCCACTGGATGCCGTCACGACAATCACCGCGCAAATCGTGGCTCTGCTGACGGGCGACCAAGAATTCGATTCGGCGAAGACTCTGTCGGCGTTTGCCTTGGGGTTGCTGTTGTTTATTGCCACTTTGATTTTGAATTATTTTAGCCTGCGGGTGGTGAAAAAATATAGGGAACAGTATGACTAGTCCCGATATGAACCCTAAAATAAACACCGACATAGACCCCGCGTCCTTTAAAAAAGGGCAAGCCCACCTTGTCAAACGCCACCGTGCCGAGTCTCGGTTTCGCTGGATGGGACGGGGGGCGATTGCTCTGTCGCTTGGGTTTTTGGCGTTTATGATGGTGTCCATTTTGTGGCAAGGCAAGGGCGCGGTTTTAACCACGCAAATCGCGGTGCAGGTGGATTTGTCCCTTGATACGATTGACCCCGCCGATATTGACGCGACCAGTTTTAACAGCCTTGTGAAAAAATCCCTGCGTAATATGTTCCCCGATGCGAGCACTCGCGCCGATAAAAAAGCCCTGTATGGGCTGATTAGCAGCGATGCCAGCTATCAAATCAAACAGCAAATCAAGGACAACCCTGCCCTGCTGGGCGATATTCGCACGCTTTGGGTGACTGGCTCTGCCGATTTGGATATTTTCCTAAAGGGGCAGATTGACCGCGAGGCAGCCGAAACTGACCGCCGATTAAACGACAAACAAATCGCGTGGATTGACTCGCTGACCGATAAAAACGCCATAAAACAAGGGTTTAACTTTGGATTTTTCACCAGTGGCGATAGCCGCGAACCCGAACTGGCGGGGATATTGAGCGCGTTGGTCGGCTCTGCCCTATCGCTATCCGTGTGTTTTCTGCTGTCCTTCCCAATAGGCATTATGTCCGCCATTTATCTGGAAGAATTTGCCGCGAAAAACCGCATGTCCGATTTGATTGAAATCAATATCAATAACCTTGCCGCCGTGCCGTCCATCGTGTTCGGCTTGCTGGGCTTGTCAATATTTTTAAACACCATGGGCTTGCCTCGGTCATCGCCTCTGGTCGGCGGAATGGTGTTATCATTGATGACTCTGCCAACGATAATTATCGCCGCGCGTGCGTCTTTACGAGCCGTCCCGCCGTCCATACGAGAGGCAGCTTTGGGCATGGGCGCAAGCCCGATACAATCGACTTTCCACCATGTCGCGCCTTTGGCTCTGCCCGGCATGTTCACGGGCGCAATCATCGGCATGGCGCGGGCGTTAGGCGACACCGCACCCCTGTTAATGATAGGCATGGTCGCGTTTATCGTGGATGTGCCGAACGGGTTTTTAGAACCAGCAACCGCCCTGCCCGTGCAGATTTTCCTGTGGGCGGACGCGCCCGAACGCGGGTTTTTGGAAAAGACTTCGGCGGCGATTATCGTGCTTCTGGTCTTTCTGGTTATTATGAATTTGGCGGCGGTGATGCTGCGCCGTAAATACGAACTGCGGTTTTAATAAGGTATAAAAATGACTAATGCAGAGACTAAAACAAAGTCCAAAAAGGACAATATCATCATTCGCGCCAGTGGCGTTGACGTGTTTTACGGCGATAAACAGGCGTTGCAAAATATCGCTCTGGAAGTGCCTGAGAACAAGGTGACCTCTTTAATCGGCCCGTCTGGCTGTGGCAAAACCACGTTTCTGCGGTGCATCAATCGGATGAATGATTTAATCGCGGGGTGCGTGGTTAGCGGGCAGATTACCATCGCTGGGCAGGATATTTACGAGCCTGATGTGGATGTCGTCGCGCTCCGCGCCCAAGTCGGCATGGTGTTTCAAAAGCCTAATCCGTTTCCCAAATCCATTTACGAAAATGTAGCCTACGGTCCGCGGATTCATTCGCGCGGATTATCGCGTGGGGATATGGATTCGCTGGTGGAATGGGCGTTGAAAAAAGCGGGGTTATGGGGCGAGGTGAAAGACCGCTTGATGGAAAACGCAACGGGGTTATCGGGCGGTCAGCAACAACGTTTGTGCATCGCCCGCGCCATAGCTATCAAGCCCAAAGTCATCTTAATGGACGAGCCATGTTCGGCGTTAGACCCAATCGCTACCGCCGTGATTGAGGAATTAATTGACGAATTGCGCAATAATTTTTCCATCATAATCGTAACACATTCAATGCAACAAGCGGCGCGAGTGTCGCAACAAACCGCGTTCTTTCATCTGGGGAATTTGGTGGAAACTGGGCTGACAAAGACTATTTTCACCAAGCCCGTGGATGAACGCACGCAAAATTATATCACTGGCAGAATAGGATAAAATCAATGGAAACCACGCATCATATTGTCACGCAGTTTGACAAGGAATTAAAGGAAATAGAGGCTCTGTTGCTGGAAATGGCTCGGCAAGTCGCGGGGCAAATAACCGATTCGGCGGCGGCCTTGGCTTCGGGCGATGATAAGGAGGCCGCGATTGTTGCCGAACGCGATAGTGAAATTAACGCGATGGAACGGCGGATTGATGAAAAGGCGATTCGCCTGATTGCGTTGCGACAGCCTATGGCAGAGGATTTGCGCAGTGCGATTGCGACTTTGAAAATATCGGCGAACCTTGAGCGGATGGGGGATTATGCCAAAACGATGTCCTATCGTACCAGTGTGATGGGGAAATCCTATTCTACGCTAGACCCGATTTTGCGGCGGATTTCGCGGATGGCGGAAAAGCTGGTGGGGATGTTGGATGCGGCTATGGCGGCGTATATCGCGCGGGATTTGGAGGCGGCCGTGGCGATTAGTTTGGAAGACCAGTTTATTAACGAGCGGGCGGATAGTGTATTGCGGGAGTTATTGACCTATATGATGGAAAACCCGCGCAATATTGAGTTATGTACGCATTTGTTATTTATCGCTAAAAATATGGAGCGGACGGGCGACCAGATTACTAATATCTGCGAGCAAATCCAGTATTTGGTGACGGGTGAGATGATTAATGATTAGGTGTGAATTGTGAATGGTGAATGGTGAATGGTGAATTAGGTTTTGTGGCAAATTTCTTTCCTAAAATAACGAACGCCTAGTTATTCAATAACCTAAAATAACGAACTCCAATTATTTTGAATAACGGATAACAAAAACAACTAATAATTCACAATTCATCATTCACAATTCACACCTATATCGGTATAAACACCCCCATGACCACAAAACCCACCCAATCCTTGCTTATTATAGATTTCGGCAGCCAATTCACCCAACTGATAGCCCGCCGATTGCGCGAGCTAGCGGTTTATTGCGAAATCCACCCGTTCCATCATATCACCCCCGATTTCCTCACAAAATTCGCCCCCACGGCTATTATTTTATCGGGCGGCCCTGCCTCTGTTTTAACCGATAACAGCCCGCGCGTGGATACCAGTATTTTCACACAAAACATACCGATTTTGGGGATTTGCTATGGTCAGCAACTGATGATGCACGATTTGGGCGGGCAGATAGAGTCCGCCAATGGTCGCGCCGAATTCGGTCATACAAAAATCACCCCCAGCGATGTGCATTTGGATTTGCTGGACGGCTGGTTTGATAACAAAACCGAAACCGTTTGGATGAGCCATGGCGACCACGTCAGCGCTATCCCCGATGGGTTTCGCACTTATGCGACCTCGCCCCACGCGCCCTTTGCGATTATTGCCGATACCGCCCGCCATCTTTATGCCGTGCAGTTTCATCCAGAGGTTCACCACACCCCCAAAGGCGCAGTTTTACTAGAAAACTTCATCCGCATAGCAGGTTTCCGCCGCGATTGGACAATGCAAGCCTACCGCGATTCCGCCGTGCAGGCTATCCGCGATAAGGTCGGCGATGAAACCGTTTTATGCGGGTTATCGGGCGGAGTCGACAGCGCCGTCACCGCCGTTTTAATCCACCAAGCCATAGGCGACCAGCTATCCTGCGTCTTTGTAGACCACGGATTATTGCGCGAAAACGAAGCGGAAGAAGTGTTAAAATTATTCCGCGACCATTACAAAATTAACCTGATTTACGCACGCGAGGAAGACCGATTTTTAACCGCTTTGGACGGGGTGGGCGACCCAGAGACTAAACGTAAAATCATCGGTAAGTTGTTTATTGATGTGTTTGAACACCACGCGGGGGCGTTGGGCGGGGCTACTTATCTGGCGCAAGGCACGCTTTATCCCGATGTCATTGAAAGCGTGTCGTTTTCGGGTGCGCCCTCTGCGACTATCAAAAGCCACCATAATGTCGGCGGTCTGCCCGAACGGATGAATATGAAACTGCTGGAGCCTCTGCGCGATTTGTTCAAAGACGAAGTGCGTGAGTTGGGGCGCGCATTGGGGTTGCCCGATGCGTTCGTTAATAGGCATCCTTTTCCTGGGCCAGGGCTGGCTATTCGCTGTATTGGCGAGGTCAGCCGCGATAGGATTGCCCTAGCGCGGGCGGCCGATGCGGTGTATATGGATCAAATCCGTGCGCACGGCTTGTATGATGAGATTTGGCAGGCGTTTGTTGCGGTGTTGCCCGTGCAGAGCGTGGGTGTTATGGGCGATGCAAGAAGCTATGATTACGCTTGTGCGCTGCGGGCGGTGTGTTCGGTGGATGGGATGACGGCGGATTGCTATCCGTTTAGCCACGCGTTTTTGAATGAAACGGCGACGCGGATTATCAATGAGGTTAAGGGGATTAATCGGGTGACTTATGATATTACCTCCAAACCGCCAGCGACGATTGAGTGGGAATGAGGTTTTAGTTGTTAGTTGTTAGTTGTTAGTTGTTAGTTGTTAAAAGCCTTTGGTTATGTTTGGCAAAGTCTGTTTTAAATAATAATAACCATTCGCCATGGTGGCACGGAGGTCGCGCGAACCCGAAGGGTGTGCGTCTTGGTTGTTAGGATAATAGGGTTTTGCGTCACCAGCGACTCTTAAAGACTACTGACCCAGTACAACCGATAAGCTGACGCGCACCCGTGGGGGTGAGGGTGCGCGCGACCGCCCCCCCTGCGGGCACGCCCGCTAAAATTAAGAAACAAGGCGGTCGGTTTCTAGGCGATATGTTTGCTCTAGATAATAATCAACAGATTAGCCCTTCGGGTCTTCGTCATCGCTTACGCGAGTGCCGACCAGCATGGTCTTTTGTGCGTAGCCCTCACGGTGTGAGGGCATGCCAAAAGCCCTTGGGTTTCAAGATGATAGGGATTTTATAAAATTACTAGCAGGATATACAAGAGGATAGATTGGATTATTTGCAAAGAATACTTGGGAAGTGGCGATGGGTTTTTTCTAAATTTATTTAGGCTTTGCCTATAAACTAGGACAGGCTTGGGCGTGCCCGCCCCGAAGAGGGCTTGCCCTCAAGGGTGCGGGCGCGCCCCGTGGTGGCATTTCAAAGAAATGACGCAGACCCGAAGGGCTAAAGCCACTAACAACTAACAACTAATAACTAATAACTAACAACTAAAATCTAACGATAACTCACATCCACAGACGACAAACTATCAGGCCGTGCAATCGCGTGGATCATCGCGTCCATATCAACACTCCCCTCGACCTTACCATTACGCACCACACTACCCTTCTTTGCCTTAGCAACCAGCAACACCTGCAACGCCGTTTCAATAGCCATAGTCGCCTCAATCTTCGGCCCCGCCGTCCCCTTGCCCTTTTTCATACAAGATTCCACGTGCAACACCCGCCCGCGATTAATATCCTTGATAAAATCAGACACATAGTCATCCGCAGGATTCAAAACAATCTGCTGAGGATTACCCGATTGCACCATCGCTCCATCGCGCAAAATCGCAATTTTATCGCCAATCCGCAACGCTTCATCCAAATCGTGGGTAATAAAGATAATAGTCTTATGCAACTCCCCCTGTAAATCCAGCAAGATATTCTGCATATCCGTGCGAATCAACGGATCCAACGCGGAAAACGCCTCATCCATCAGCAGAATCTCAGCATCGGTCGCCAGCGCACGCGCCAAACCAACCCTTTGCTGCATACCGCCCGATAACTGCGCCGGATAGCGGTCTTCAAAACCACCCAAACCAACACGTTCCAGCCATTTCTGCCCACGCGCCTGTGCGTCATCTTCCTTTATTCCTTGGATATTCAGCCCATAACGAACATTCTCAATAATCGTGCGGTGCGGCATTAACGCGAACTTTTGAAACACCATAGAGGCCTTGTACCGCCGAAAATCACGCAGAGACTTGTCGTCCATAGCCAAAACATCCTCACCATCCACTATCATTTTGCCAGTGGTCGGTTCAATCAAACGGTTGATATGGCGAATCAGGGTGGATTTACCCGAACCCGATAAGCCCATGATGACTTGGACTTCCTTTGCTTTGACATCAAGGTTGATATCATTCAACCCCAATACATGCCCGTGTTTGTCCAACAATTCGGTCTTTGTCATGCCGTTTTTGACCTTTTTCACCATAGCAGGTGATTTATTGCCAAAAATCTTATACAGATTTTTAATTTGAACTTTTATATCAGACACCGTGGCCTCCTTCACGGTGCTTTTGCAACCGCTTACCGTATGCCTGTGAGGCTCTATCAAAAATAATAGCAATGGCAACAATCGCCAGCCCGTTAAACACGCCCAAAGTCAAATACTGGTTATTCACCGCGCGTAGCACTGGCGTGCCAAGCCCGCCGCCACCAATCATCGCGGCAATCACCACCATCGCCAAGGACATCATAATCGTTTGGTTAATACCGGCGAATATGTTCGGCAGAGCCAGTGGCACTTGCACCCCCCATAATCGCTCTCGGCGGGACGCGCCAAAGGCATCTGCGGCCTCCAAAACCTCGCTATCCACCAGCCGAATACCCAAATTCGTCAACCGCACCAAGGGCGCAATCGCGTAAATCACAACCGCCAGAAGTGCGGGGGCTTTGCCAATCCCCAACAGCATCACCACGGGGATAAGATAAACAAAACTAGGCACGGTTTGCATAATATCCAGAATCGGCACGATAGCCCGCTCCACTCGGTCAGAGCGCGACATCCAAATGCCAATCGGGATAGCAATCACGATACAGGTTATGGTCGCAACCGATACCATGGCGAGGGTTTCCATCGCATCCTCCCACATGCCCAGCCAGCCTATCATTAAGAACGACACAATCACGCCGACCGATAACTTCCAACTACGCGAACCCGCATAAACCAGTCCCGCAAATATCACCAGAAATAACGCCCAAGGCATGGACACCAGCAGGTTTTGGAACCACACCAAGAACCATTTTAATGGGTCAAACGCCGCCTCTATCCATTCGCCGTTTTCGCGAATGAAATCGCGGAAGGTTCCGTCAATTCCCTTTTTAACATCACGCAAGGCTTCGCGTCCCATCTCTGGTGGGTCAATCAGGGTTGTTTTTGAAAAATCAATGATGCTCTCTTTGCTCATCTGGTTTCCTTTCGGTTTATTTTGCGGTTATTTTACGGATTAAAAAACAAAACGACCAACATGTCAAGGCAACATGCGAGCATCTCTTACGCTATTCGTTTTTTGTATTCGTTTTTTGTATTCGTTTTTTTATCTATTAAAAAAAACAAAAGCCCCGCACGCCATGACACCTACGGGGCTTTATTCGTTTTAAAGCGTAGCCTTACAGCGCAGCTTTGATTTTCTTAGCGATGCGTCTTGGCACCCAAGATTCCCAAACTTCCCCTTGTGTTTCAAGGAAATAAATGGCGGCATCTTCACCAGAAGCCTGCTCGTCTTGCATATAAACGAGCATGCCGTTCATAACAGGACCAGGAAAGATGCGCTTTTCAAGGTATTTCAACGCTTGCCTGCCACCATTTTTCTTGAAATTATCGGTGACAACGGTATAAACCTCTGATTCTGTCCAAGCGCTCACCTGCGGATCAGAGCAATCTTGCTCTGGTTGCGCAATGCAATTGTCCCAATTTTCTCGACCCGCGAAAGGTACGCCCCAATCCAATTTCACCATATTGTATTTACCAATCAGCGCAGTCGGATTCCAGTAATAACCGAACCAAGGCTCGCCGCGTTCAACAGCTTTTGCCATAGAACCGTCCAAACCAGCAGCAGAACCTGGGTCAATCAATTCCCAGCCCTTTGCTTCCATATCGAAAGCGCGGAACAGGTTGGCATTATTCAACTGACAACCCCAACCAGCAGGACAGCCAACAAAGCCGCCTTTACTTGGATCTTCTGGATGTGGGAAAAGATCTGGACGTTCCAGAACTTTCAAAACCGTGTCCAATTCAGGGTGTTTTGCAGCAAACGCAGGTGGTAGCCACCAGCCCTCGCCCAATTCGGTGATTGGTCCTTCAAGGACAGGGTGCAGGCGGCCTTCTTTAACCGCGGCCTGCAATGGCACTTGCACAGCGTTCGTCCAAAGCTCTGGCGCGACATCAGGTTGCCCTTTTTCGTTCATAGACGCAAAGGTAGTCGTTGTCGCCCCCGGCACCAATTCTATATCACAGCCATAGCCGTTTTCCAGAATAAAGGCATCGATGTTCGCCATAAGTTCGGCCGAAGCCCAGTTCATTTCAGCTATTTGAAAGCTGCCACATTTGCCTTGTGCTATCGCACCAGAACCAAATGTTGTTGCCGCAAGCCCTACGGCTAGAGGTGTTAAGTATTTATGCATTATATTTCTCCTATTTGCATTTAATGTTTTCAACGCACCGCCATAATAGCAAGGGAATCTCGCAAGGCGGGTTATTGTGATAGGCAGGATGGTAAAGGCTAGGGATTTATTAAACAAGGGGTAAAAGGGGGTTTTTGTGAGAAAAATGCTAAAGTGTTGATTTTAGGGGAAATTTTTTAGTGATTAGTGATTAGTGGTTAGTGATTAGTGGGGGCTTTTGTGCATATAGGGCTTTACATAAGGGCAGTTGAACCTGCCCGACCAAGATAAAATCATGTAAAGCCCATCCACAAAAGCCTTTGGTTACAAGACGATAAGATTATCATAAATTTACTATCTGGAATAACAAGATTATAGAGTGGATTATTTGTTTAGAATACTTGGGAAGTGGCGATAGGTTTGTCATAAATTTATTTAGACACTATACAAGACGCTGAGCCAAACCCCAGCCAAAAAATAGCCCGTCCAGCTCATTATTTTTATTTGCGGGCAGGTTCAACTGCCCTTGTAGGAGGGGTGGGCGGGCGGGCGACATTTCGAAGAAATGGCGCAACAAAAAACCTCTGCCCTTAACCTCTCATAACCAACCCACAATTCCTAACAACCAATCACTAATCACTAATCACTAATCACTCACCACTAATCAAAAACCCGTCCAAATATCACATCCACATGCCGTGTATGATACGCCAAATCAAACAACTCCGCCAATTCCGCCTTATCCAAATACGCCGCCACATCCGCGTCCGCCGATAAAACTTCCAACAACTGCCCGCCATTTTGCCAAACAAACATCGCGCTCTTTTGCACCAATTTATAGGCCACCTCCCTGCTCGCCCCTTTTTGCGTTAACGCCAACAACACCCGTTGCGAATGCACCAACCCCCGCGCCGATTCCAAATTCGCCATCATTTTATCCGGATAAATCACCAGATTTTCAATCAAACCAGCCAACCGCCCCAAGGCGAAATCCAAGGTAACGGTCGCATCTGGCGCAATCCCGCGTTCCACCGAGGAATGGGATATATCGCGTTCGTGCCAAGTCGTCACATTCTCCATCGCTGGCACAACACTTGCGCGAACCAACCGCGCCAATCCGCATAAATTCTCACTTAACACAGGGTTGCGCTTGTGGGGCATAGCGGACGAGCCCTTTTGCCCAGCAGAGAAAAACTCCTCTGCCTCACCCACTTCACTACGTTGCATGTGGCGGATTTCCGTGGCGATATTTTCAATGGAACTGGCAACCAGCCCAAGGACCGCAAAAAACGCCGCATGACGGTCGCGGGGGATGATTTGCGTGGATATCGGCTCTGGCGATAAGCCCATTTTTTCGCAAACATAAGCCTCCACAAACGGGTCTATATTGGCGAAAGTCCCAACCGCGCCCGAAATCGCACCCGTGGCGATTTCCGCCCGTGCCACTTGCAATCGCGTCAATCCCCGTGCCATTTCCGCATAGAACCGCGCGAAGGTCAGCCCCATAGTCACAGGCTCGGCAAATATCCCATGACTGCGACCGATTCGCAGGGTGGTTTTGTGTTCATAAGCACGGGTTTTTAACGCGGTCAAAACGCGGGTTTGGGCGGCTATTAACAAATCGGCAGCGCGGGTGAGTTGCACATTCAAAGTCGTATCCAGAACGTCCGAAGAAGTCATACCCTGATGGACGAATCGCGCCGCGTCCGCGCCGACTATTTCACCCAAATGGGTTAAAAAAGCGATAACATCGTGTTTGGTTTCTGCCTCTATCGCGTCAATCCGCGCTTCGTTGAATGTTGCGTTTTTGGCTTTCCAAACGGCGGTGGCGTTGGCTTTTGGGATAACGCCCAGCTCCGCCTGTGCGTCGCAAGCGTGTGCCTCTATTTCAAACCAGATTTTGTATTTGGTTTGGGGCGACCATATCGCAACCATTTCGGGGCGGGAGTATCGTGGAATCATTCACTCATAACCTGCGTTTTGGCATCGATCATAAACGCGGACATTTTGTCACGGATAACCTGCTCTTCGGCACGCCCGCCCAAATCGCCCGCGATTTTACGAAACACATCCTCCTCCCCTGCCTCTTCAAAATCGGATTTCACCACCTCTTTGGCGTAATCCGCGGCGGCATCCCCGGTTTTCCCCAGCAAACCAGCAGCCCAAAGCCCCAGCAGTTTATTACGCCGAGCCTCCACGCGGAACCGCAGGGCTTCGTCGTGGGCAAACTTGTTTTCAAAGCTATCGCGGCGGTCGTCAAATTGTGTCATAGTGTTCTCCTTCAGGTTTTTCCAATTTCCACAGACTATAACCAAAATTCGCGACACAATCAACCCTAAAAACAATTCACCATTCACAATTCACAATTAGCAATTTACAATCCCACCAATCCACGCTATAACACCCCAAACCAACCCCCGAACCCCAAAGGAACCCCCATGGCGCGTGGCAAAAAACTCTATGAAGGCAAGGCGAAAATCGTCTATCAGGGCAGTGAGCCGAATACGATTATCCAGTATTTCAAAGACGATGCCACGGCCTTTAATGCCGAGAAAAAGGCGGTTTTTGAAAACAAAGGCGTGCTGAATAACCTGATTTGCGAGCATATTATGGTCGGGTTGAACGCCTTGGGTATTGAAACGCATTTCCTGCGCCGTATAAACGCGCGGGAGCAACTTTGCCATAAGGTGGAAATCATTCCTCTGGAGGTTATCGTACGCAATCGCTCGGCTGGGTCTTTCGCGGCGCGATTGGGGATAGAGGAAGGGGTGATGTTGTCCCGCCCTCTGCTGGAATTTTGCTATAAAGATGATGCGTTGGGCGACCCGTTGGTCAGCGAGGAGCATATAGACGTGATGGAATGGGCGGCACGTGGTGAGATGGACAAAATGATTCATGTAGCCCTGCGTGTCAACGATTATCTGATGGGAATGATGTATTCTATCGGCATTTCTTTGATTGATTTTAAGCTGGAATTCGGGCGGAAATACGATATGGACGGGCAGTTGGCTATCCTGCTGGCGGATGAAATCAGCCCCGATACTTGCCGTTTGTGGGATATGGAGACAAGCCGTCGTTTGGATAAAGACGTGTTTCGCCGTGATTTGGGCGATTTGGGCGATGCCTATCGCGAATTGGCGGGGCGACTCAATATATTGCCACGGGGGGCTGCTGGGGTGAGTGCGCCGAAGCTGGTGGTTTGATGCGGGCAAGGATTTATATCACTTTGAAAAACGGGGTTTTGGACCCGCAAGGGATGGCTGTGCAGAGCTCTCTGCGGCATCTTGGGTTTGATAATGTCGTTGGTCTGCGTCAGGGCAAAATGATTGATGTAGAGCTGGATATGGTGGATGAAACCGCCGCACGGGCGGTTTTGGGTGATATGTGCCAAAAGCTATTGGCGAATACGGTTATTGAGGATTATTCGTTTGAAATCCTGCCTAATAGTGCGGATAATCCCGCAAAGCCCGTGACATAACATGCGCACGGCGGTTATTCAGTTCCCAGGCTCTAACTGCAACCGCGATATGGCGGTCGCGCTGGATGCCACTTTGGGGCGGGTCTCGCCCCCTTCCAAACCTGTGCAAATGGTGTGGCATAAAGAGTCCTCCTTGCCCGATGGTTTGGATTTGCTGGTTATCCCTGGCGGGTTTAGTTTCGGCGATTATCTGCGGTGTGGCGCGATTGCCGCCCACGCCCCGATTATGCGGAGTGTCAAGGCCTTCGCCGATAAGGGCGGTTATATTTTGGGCGTGTGCAACGGGTTTCAGATTTTAACGGAAAGCCGGATTTTGCCGGGCGCGTTAGTCCGCAATGCTGGACTGAAGTTCGTGTGTAAATCGGCGCGGTTGCAGGTGGCAACTGTGGATAGTGTTTTCACATCGGGTTTTGCTGCGGGCGCGGAATTGTCCCTGCCAATAGCGCATCACGATGGGAATTATACGGCTTCTGCCGAGGTTTTGGCGCGGTTGCATGGCGAAGATAGGATAGCGTTTCGGTATTTGGATAACCCCAATGGGTCGGTTGACGCGATTGCTGGTGTGCTGTCCGCCAACCGCCGAGTGTGCGGGATGATGCCCCATCCAGAACGTTTAATAAGCGAGGATTTGGGCGGTATGGATGGTGCGGTTTTGTTTGAGGCGTTGTTGTCTAGTTATTAGTTATTAGTGATGCCCACAAGGGCAGTTGAACCTGCCCGTAAAATAAAAACAATGTCTTCGTCATCGCTTGCACGAATGCCGACCAGCTTTTAACGGGGCGGGTTTTGGTCGCCTTTATTCCAACACCATCCGCGCAACCCAGTCTTTTGTATCCGCACACATCCAGCCGATAGTCTCTATAATTTCGTCATGCTTACCGTTAATACCATTGATAAATACAATCGGTTCTTGGTGGGCGATAGCATTACGTAAATCACGAATCGCATGAACTCTATTGCTCAGTGGTTTAAAATTACCTCTATAATTTGGAAATGCATGGCGAAGCGTTGGTCGCCAAAGCGTTTTTTCATATTTTTTACCAAGCAACCTAACCCAAAATCCCAAAGAAAGTTCCGAAACAACCCTTCCCATGTTTTCAGATACATTATCGTTGATCTTATTATAGGTTTGTAATTTTTCATAGACCGCGATAGCAGTGTCTATCTCGTCTTGTTTTAAGGGCGTTTGCCCCTCTAACAGCAGCCAATCAACACCGTAAGTTTCTTTCATAGTTTCGTGGATATGATTGCGCAGACACACCTCAAAGCACGAAATAGCAAGATAAAATCCAGCAGACATACGCATGTTTTGTTCATATAATTTTAAGGCTTTTTCAAAATCATCACCCGAATGTGATAAAAATCTTTGTAATCGCTGGGGTGAAATTGAACGGCTTAGTGTGTTGATATTATTCATTTTATTTTATCCATCTGTGGTTTTATACAACACTTTTACCAATTATTTGGATTTATTGCAAATTTTTTCTTGCAAAGGGGTATGAAAAACGCTATTATAGTCCCGTACACCCCCGGTGCTAGCTGCTTGTTTTTAATAAGCACACCCGGGGGTAGGTTTTTTAGCGACAAAGCATCCGACCTAACAACGAGACAGCGCGTTTTCCAAATCCCCATACCCCGTGAACCGCCGCTCAAACGGCAAGCCCAGCCTATCGGCACATTCCTGCGCCTTTTTATCCAGCTCCGCATCATTCACCTGCGCCTGATACACCAGCTTTTCATAATTGCCAAAGTAGGTATCGCGCAGTTCTGGATGCTTATCCAAGCCCAAGGGGCGGATGATAAAGGCATCAAACTGCTTGACCAGAAAATCGGTCAAATAAAACGCGGTAATCTCATCTTCGTGGGAGGCGAAGGCATCCACCCCCTCAAAAAACGCATAGCAATGGGGGCCAGCAATCATCTCCACCCCCAATTCCGCACATTTCTTCGCCAGCAAGCCACCCGTGCCACAATCGGCATAAGCCACGAAAATCTTATCAAACTTAACGCGGTGTTTTAACACGGCGCGTTCCACTTCTTCGGTGATTTTATCGGGGTATAGATGCAGTTTCGCGGGCAAACAAGTCAGGTGCAAATGCCCCCAGCCGTTCATCCGTATCATCGCCAAGATTTCCCGCGCCAAAGCCCCGCAAGCCAATATCAGCACGGGTTTCAGAGCAGAATCCGCGCCCGAAACAACGCCCAGCCCCCGCTCAGTTAAATCTGAATCGGTTAAATCCGAATCGGTTAGATTAGTAGGCAAATTATCGGGCAAATCGTTAGGCAAATCATCAGCCCCCCACCCATTACGCGGACATTTGATTATGTTTTTTCTTCATAAACTCTTTGGCCGTCTCCACCGCCACAGCAGCATCACGACAATAGGCATCGGCTCCGATAGCCTTACCAAACTCTTCATTCAAAGGCGCACCGCCGACCAGAACGATATAATCATCACGGATACCCTGTTCCACCATCGTATCAATAACGACCTTCATATAAGGCATGGTAGTCGTCAGCAACGCCGACATCCCCAAGATATCATAGTCGCCTGATTCCAGCTCGCCCAGATAATTTTCAACGGGGTTGTTTATGCCGAGGTCTTTCACCTCAAAACCCGCGCCTTCCATCATCATAGTCACCAGATTCTTGCCGATATCATGAATGTCACCTTTCACCGTGCCAATCACCATGTTGCCCATACGGGGCGCACCCGTTTCAGCAAGCAACGGCTTTAGGATTTTCATCCCAGCTTTCATAGCGTTCGCGGCCAAAAGAACCTCTGGCACGAATAAAATACCATCGCGGAAGTCAACGCCAACGATGCGCATGCCTTCAACCAACGCCTTGGTCAGGACATCGTAGGGCTGCCACTTGCGGCCAAGCAGGATATTCACACCCTCCGTCACCTCTTCGTTAAGACCGTCATAGAGATCGTCGTGCATTTGCAGGCACAGGTCATCGTCGCTGAGATCAGCTAGGATAATTTCTTGTTCATCAGTATCAGACATGGGCTAAGTTTCCTTTTCATAAAGCCTTAATGTTTATGGTGTTGGCATGCGTGTTTTTATCGTTGGAGTCTGTGCGAATTACGACATAAGCAAGGGTATTAAAGACATTTTGTTAATAATTGTAGGAATTTTGGGTGATTATTGGTTATTATTCGTGATTAACATCTAATTTTAATAAAACCTAAATCCACTTTTTGATAAACTGAAACGAGTTGGCGAACCCGCCCGCCATAATCATATCACCATCCTAGCCAATTCTCTGGCATTAACTTAACATCAGGATGGAGCCCATGACTGTACAAACACAAACAAACCGAAAAACCCTATTAACCGCAACCCTAAACGCAACCTTATCCACAACTTTATCCACAACCCTAAACACTACACGCACGCTGGGATTGGGCGCACTCGCCGCCCTGTTTATCTTATCCGCCTGTGGTGGGGCAAGCCCCGCGTCAACCGACACAGAGATACCAAGCGATATCCCGATAGACGCGCCTATAGACGGTTCGGGGGATAACTTGATGGATGATTTGACGGATGATTTGACCGATGGTTTGACCGATGGTGAGACTCCGAATGACGGCACAACGGATGAAACTCCGAAGGATGACACAACCGATGATACAACGGATGATACAACCAATGACGGCACTGATTCAAACGATGACACAACTGATGGCACAAACGATGGCACAAACGACGACACAACAACCATTGAACCAGACACTTCCTGCGCGAACCCCGCGAACGCCAACCAACGCGCTTGCGTAATCGCGGCAACCTGCCCAGGCGACCCCTATAACGCGGTTTGCTTTGATGACGGAACCTACGCTTCGGCAAGGGACGCGTTTACCCTGCTGGAAACCTGCACGGCAAACCCGTTTGATCCTGTTTGCTATGCGGATGATACTTATGCGGCCGATCGCGCGGCAAAAGCCCCAGAAATCTGCCCCTACGCACCGTTTAACCCCGTGTGTTATGAGGATGATAGCTACCAAGACTACCGCGATTCGGAAACCACCCTCATAGCCTGCACAACCAACCCGTTTGATGAGGTTTGCTATGCGGACGATACATACAACGCGATTCGCGCGTTCCTAACCTGCCCCGCCGACCCGTTTAATGAGATTTGTTTTGAGGACGACACTTACCTCGACGCGCGCGTGGCAAAAGCCGATGAAATCTGCCCAACCGACCCGTTAAACGTGGTTTGCTTTCTTGACGATACCTACGAACCCCAGCGAGCTGCCCTCGCCATAGCGGAAACCTGCACGAATGACCCGTTTGCTTCGGTTTGCTATGCGGACGAGACTTACACCGCTGACCGTGCCGCATTAGCCGCCGAATTCTGCCCAGATGACCCGTTTAACGGATACTGCTTTGGGGATGACAGCTATGAAGCCGCCCGCAACGCAATCATCATCGCGGAAACTTGCCCCACCGACCCGTTCAATGCGATTTGCTATGCGGACTATACTTACGCCGATGACCGCGCAGCAATTGCCGCCGAAATCTGCCCAGATGATCCGTTTAACGCATACTGCTTTGAGGGTAACCTTTATGACTCCGCCCGCAGTGCAATTGTCACCGCGGACACCTGCACGGCTGACCCGTTCAATGCGATTTGCTTTGAGGATGACACTTACACGGACGCACGGAACGCCTTAACACTCATAGCAACCTGCATGGCTGACCCGTTTAACACGGCTTGCCTTGATAATTCGGATTATGATGACGCACGGACAACCAAAGTGGCAACCACCTGCCCCGCCGACCCGTTTAACGCTATTTGTCTGGATAATCCCGATTATGACGACGAACGCACGGCCAAAATACCGGAAATCTGCACGGCTGACCCGTTTGACGCACTTTGCTTTGATGGCACGACTTACGATACGCCCCGCTCGGAGGTAATCGCAACCTGCGCCACTGATAGCACCAGCCCAGCTTGCACGGGTGCGTTAAACCGCCCGAACTACGCGACCTATTTGCAGAGCTTCGATGCCCCCCTGCCCACCAATCTGGACACGGCGTTTGAGGATTTTAACTTCACCCAAATCGGTGAAAGCGGAGTCCTTGATACCTCTTCCCTGATTCAAAACATATTCCTGAATGAAGGCACGGTCACCCGCGCTGGCGACTCTAGGGACGGGTTTTATTATGTCCTTGGGCAGAATAGCACGAATGGGTTTAATGTGGCGACCTCTGGCATTCTGCAGACAACCGATTTGGGTGCGCCTTTGGCGAATACCGAGCAAACGGTTGTTTGGAGTGGCTCTTACTTTCACCCGTGGTTAAAGCGCGTTTATAGCACGAATTTCACCATTGATATGGGTGCAGGCACGATTACAACGGACGGCAATTACATAGCCTTTCGGCGGTATGCTGAATTTGACCTTAACTTTGATGCCAAGGGGCTGATTAGCGGAACCGTCGATTTGATATCTAACCCAACGCCCAATACGCCTACTGACCCAGCCGATTTGACGATTGACACAACCACGGCTGTGGGTGTCATTGGCGAAGAGGGATTGGTCGGAGTCTTCGGCAATATAGACGCGACTCGCAACCCCTATTTCGGTGGGTTTGTTGCCAGTAACTCCGCACTGGATAATGTGGTGAGTTACGCCGATTGGGTGGAAGGTGCTACGCCTGCCCTGCGCGCCGATACGACGGCTCGGAACGAATTCCTGCAAACAGAGCGGTTCTTTGACGGATCAAGCGGTGGGCGGCATTTCATAGTAACCCTGCCTGCGACATCTAATCGTTATGAGCAGTTATTTGATTTGAATGGAACGACCGTGGGTCTTACGGGGAATAACGCGGTATCGCTTGGGGTTGCCCGTGGTGAGGATGGACGGCATTACTATGCTGGGTTGAATTATGGCACGTCTTTGGGTGCGCCATTGGTTGAAACTACGGGGTCTGCCGTGTGGAACGGCTGGGCTTATGTTTTGGACGGCACGCCGACAAGTAAAGCGATTGAAGTGTTGGTGGATTTTGACAATAGTGGCATATCCGCGTTCTTCAGCAAGGCAGAGAATACCAAGCATTATCTGCTGGAAGGTTCGTTTGATGACCGTGGTGTGATAACTGGCAGGGCTGTTCGTGCGGATTTCGCCGGCGATGTGCGCACGGGAGCTGTTACGGGGGCTGTTAATGGGTCTTTGACTGGGCTTATCGGTTTGGGCGGCGCGGTTGGCGCGTTTGTCGGTGGCGGAGTATCTGGGGATGGTGATCCTTTGGACGGCTTTGCTGGCGGGTTTGTGGCACGCCCTAACTAATGGTGAATGGTGAATTATGAATGGTGAATGATTCTTTTTTCTCCCTCACTTCGTTCGGGTTTCCCGCCCGCCCACCCCTCTGCGAGGCTTGGGCGGGCGGGTTTTATTTTAGCTGGATTAGCCACTCATTCATAATTCACCATTCATAATTCACCATTCATCACTAACAACTAACATCTAATTTTAATAAAACCTAAACCCACTTTTTGATAAACCAAATCTACTTGGTAAAACCCTGCCCCATAAGCATATCAGCATCCTAGCCAGTTCTTTGGCATTACTTAACATCAGGATGGAGCCTATGATTTTCTTAACCACACCCCTAACCACAAAACCCAACACCACACGCACATTAGGATTGGGCGCGATTGCTGCCCTGTTTATATTAACCGCTTGCGGTGGGGGAACACCCGCTACGACTATCACACCCGTGCCAACGGATATACCGATGGACGCGCCGATAGATTCATCTATGGACGACACAACAGACGACCTGATGGACGACACAACGGGGGATATAACGGACGGTATAACAGATGGTGAGACTCCCAACGATACAACGAATAACGGCGGGAATGACGGCGGGGATAATAACGGGGCGGTGGACTTGCCAAAAGAGGACACGCCCAAAGATGATTCAACAAATGATGGCACAAATGATGACACAGATGATACAACGGGCGAAACCCCAGATAACACAGGGGGCGATACAACCGACGAAACTCCAGATGACACAACGGACAACACCCCAGACGACACATCCAACGGCGAACCAGAGCAACCTGATACCTCTTGCGCGAACCCCGCGAATGCCCAGCAACCCGCTTGCCTAGCCACTGCCATCTGCCCAAACGACCCATTTAATACGGTTTGTTTTGCCGATGAAACCTACACCCCTGCTCGCAATGCCATTACCGTAATGGAAACCTGCCCAAGCGACCCGTTTAATACGGTTTGTTTTGAGGATGAGACCTACACCCCAGCGCGCAATGCGATTACCATAATGGAAACTTGCCCAAGCGACCCGTTTAATGCGATTTGCTACGCGGATGAAACCTACACCCCTGCTCGCAATGCGATTACCGTAATGGAAACCTGCACAACCGACCCGTTCAATGCGATTTGCTATGCCGATGACACTTACGAGCCAGCCCGCAATGCGATTACCATTGCCCAAACCTGCCCAAGCGACCCGTTTAACGCCATTTGCTTTGCGGATGAAACCTACACCCCTGCCCGCAATGCGATTACCATAGCGGAAACTTGCCCAAGCGACCCGTTTAATGCAATTTGCTACACGGATGAGACATACACCCCTGCCCGCACGATTGCCATTACCCAAACCTGCCCAAGCGACCCGTTCAATGCGATTTGCTTTGAGGACGAAACTTACACCCCTGCCCGCACCGCGATTACCATAACGGAAACCTGCCCGACCGACCCGTTTAACCCAATCTGCTATGCTGACGGCACCTATAATAACGACCGCATGCAACAGGTATTCGAAACCTGCCCGACCGACTTGTTTAACCCGATTTGCTTTGAAGATACAACCTTTGATGAAGACCGCGCCAGGCTCATCCAAACCTGCGCCACTGGCTATAAAGGCGACCTAAGATGCGCAAGGCTGCTCGCCCGCCCGAACTACGCCACCTATTTGCAGAGCTTCACCGAGGAAACCCTGCCCACGACATTAAACGACATAACCACGAATGGCGACATTATCCAAATCGGCGCAAGCGGTGAAATTGATATAACCCCGTTTGAAAACAATGCAGGTCTTAACCATGGCACAATATCCCTTACCGCCGATGCGGCCAGCGGCTTTTATTATGCAGAGGGCACGGACAGAGTCAATGGGCTACGCAAAGGGGCGGCGGGTTTATTGCCAACAACCGATTTGGGCGCACCTTTGGCGGTTGCCGATAAAACCTTGGTTTGGGATGGCTCTTATTACCACCCGAGGCTTGACCTGGTCGGTCAATCCATTTCTGATGTGACTTTTTTCATTGATTTGCAGGCAAGCACTATTACAGCGAAAGCGGTTGGTTTTCATGGGCATTTTGCCGAGTTTAACCTTGTGTTTGACGCAAACGGGCTTATCAGTGGCGAGGTGGATGTTATCTTTGATAGCCTGCCTAATACTGTGGTATTTGATAATTATGATATCGTAACGGACACGACCGAGGCTGTTGGTGTAATTGGGCAAGGCGGGCTGGTTGGCGTGTTTCGCTCTCCCACGCGGTCTTTAAGAGGTACGCCTATTTTCGGCGGGTTTGTCGCGGATAATTCTTTGACGGATAATATGGTGAGCTACGCCGATTGGGCGGAAAGTGCCGTGATTAAGGCGGATGGGTCTTTGAATGAGGCGGTGAATGGGGCACAAGCCGCAAGCGGGTTTTTACCGACACAGAGGGTTTATCGCTCAAACACAGTCGGGGATTTTTACACAACCTTGCCAGCCGAAATTGGCGATACGCGGGTGAATTTAACCAGTGAAGAGCTGGGCGGTGCGATTGAAAATGGCGTGACTCTTGGGGTTGCTTTGGGTGAATATGGAGAGCCGTATTACTATGCAGGGTTGGATTATACCGTGAAACTGGGGGCGCCAGTGATTGAAACAACGGGGACGGTCGTGTGGAACGGCTGGGCGCGGGTTTTGGATGGTGTGGGGGCTAGTGCGACGAATACCCCGATTAACCTTGAAGTTGATTATCAAAACAGCGCGGTTGCGGCGTTTTTTGCAAGGAACGGCGGGGGGGAACATTATTTTCTGGATGGCGCGTTTGATGCCCGTGGTGTTATCACTGGCACGGCTGTTCGGGCAGAATTCGCGGGCGATGTGCGCACGGGGGCGGTTACGAGGGCGATTAACGGAGTGCTGAGCGGGCTTATCGGTACAGACGGCGCGGTCGGCGCGTTTATCGGTGGTGGCGGAACCGCTGGCGATGGCTTTGCTGGTGGGTTTGTCGCAGTTAGCGATTAGTTGTTAGTTATTAGTTATTAGTTATTAGTTATTAGTTATGCCCTTGCGGGTCTTCGTCATCGCTTACGCGAGTGCCGACCAGCGTGGTCTTTTGTGCGTAGCCCTCACGGTGTGAGGGCATGCCAAAAGCCCTTGGGTTTCAAGGCGATAGGGATTTTATAAAATTACTAGCAGGATATACAAGAAGATAGATTGGATTATTTGCAAAGAATACTTGGGAATTGGTGCTGGGTTTGCTCTAAATTTATTTAGGCTGTGCCTAGATGCTTGGATAGGCTTGGGTGCGCCCGCCCCAAAGAGGCTTTAGCCTCAAGGGTGCGGGCGCGCCCCGTGGGGGCATCGCAAAGCGATGACGCAGACATTATTTTATTTTCGGGCAGGTTCAACTGCCCTTGTGGGCTAAAACCACTAATAACTAATAACTAATAACTAATAACTAACAACTACCGCCGTCCATCAAACTTCAAATACTTCTTCGTAGCCAACCGCGCCCCGACTTCCGTGTATTTGCGGTCTATCGCGCCGGTGTATAACTGCCTTGGCCGCCCAATCTTCTGCTTTGGATCGCTGACCATTTCCTTCCACTGCGCCACCCACCCGACACACCGCGACAGTGCGAATATCGGCGTGAACATAGAGGTCGGAAACCCCATCGCATCCAAAATAATCCCCGAATAAAAATCCACATTCGGGTACAGCTTTTTCTCAATAAAATAGTCATCCTCTAACGCGATACGTTCCAGCTCTATCGCCACCTTTAACGTCTCATTATCCTGCACTCCCAGCAAATCCAACACCTCATCCGCGCTTTCCTTCATAACCTTTGCGCGGGGGTCAAAATTCTTATAAACCCGATGCCCAAACCCCATCAGGCGGAACGGATCGTTCTTATCCTTGGCGCGTTTGATATAGTCGCCAATTCTGTCAACCGACCCGATTTCACGCAACATATTAAGGCTTGCCTCGTTCGCGCCCCCATGGGCGGGTCCCCACAAACAGGCTATCCCCGCGGCGATACAGGCGAAAGGATTAGCCCCCGAAGACCCCGCCAAGCGAACCGTGGATGTAGACGCATTCTGCTCGTGATCCGCATGCAGGGTGAATATCCTATCCATAGCCCGTGCCAAAATTGGATTAACCTCATAATCCTCTGTCGGCACGGCAAAACACATACGCAGGAAATTGGCGGCATAATTATCGTCATTACGGGGGTAAATAAAGGGCTGCCCGATAGAGTATTTATAGGCATGCGCGGCTATCGTAGGAATCTTGGCAATCATACGAATACTGGCCAATTCGCGCTGTTCCAAATCGGTTATATCCGTGCTGTCGTGGTAAAACGCGGACAGAGCGCCGACGACTCCGCACATAATCGCCATAGGATGGGCATCGCGGCGAAACCCCCTGAATAAATGCAGCATTTGGTCGTGCAGCATCGTGTGGGTGGTTACCTGCGTTTCAAACGCGGTCAGTTGTTCCGTACTGGGCAAATCACCGTAAAGCAGTAGATAGCAAACCTCCAAATAATGGGATTTTTCTGCCAAAACCTCAATATCATAGCCGCGATATTGCAACTGTCCCGCGTCGCCGTCAATATAGGTAATCGTACTATCGCAAGACGCGGTAGAGGTGAAACCTGGGTCATACGTAAAAACCCCGCCGTCCGCGTAAAGCCGCGTGATATCAACGACTTGCGGACCAGCAGAGGGCGAATACATCGGCAAATCCAGCGATTTGTTATCGATGGTGAGGGTGGCGGTTTTGGGTTTCGTTGTCATTGGGTTTCCTTTATTTTATTTATTTTATATCATTTATTCTGGCGAGGCTTTCTTCCACGCCCAAAAAACACAGCATATCAAAAACAGACGGGCTTTTGCTTTTGCCGCAGAGGGCAATCCGCAATGGCGCGGTAGCCTGCCCCATCGTTATCCCCTGCATTTGCGCAAAATCTTTGACTTTTTGCATCAGGTCTTCGCGTTCCCAATTAGCAGAGGTTAAAACGGGAGTCAACTGTTTTAATATGCTTTTCGCGTCCTCATCCAAATTTATTTCAGGCGTAATCGGGCGGGTTATCCGCGCGAATGCCGCGTTATCCAGTATAATATCCAGAGTTTTCGCACGGTCTCGCAAAAACGGCATGGCGGGTTTTATGCGGGTTTTTTCCGCGTCCGTAAGCGGTTGCTTGATAAAATCCGCGTAATCCATCAAATGGACAAACAGCGTGTCCGTGTCGGTGGTTTTAATATGGTGGGCGTTTATATGGTCGAGTTTTTTCATATTAAACTGGGCGGGGGATTTTTTTATCCCCGATAGGTCAAACCATTTTATCGCTTGGGGGGTGGTGAAAAGCTCATCATCCCCGTGGCTCCATCCTAGGCGGGTGAGGGCGTTGCGCAAGCCCTCAGGCGTATAACCCAGCCGTGCGTAATCCAGCAACGCAGTCGCGCCGTGTCGTTTGGATAGCTTGCCGCCGTCTTCCCCGTGAATCAGGGGAATATGGGCGAATATGGGGCAATCCCAGTTCATTGCATCGTAAATCATCTTTTGAATCGGGGCGTTAATCAGGTGGTCATCCCCGCGAATAACGTGGGTGACACCCATGTCATGGTCGTCAACGACTACCGCCAATGTATAGGTCGGCGAGCCATCGCTACGCAATAAAACCGTGTCGTTAAATTCGTTCGTGTTCCATTGGACGGTTTTCTGGACGGCATCGTTTATCTGGATTTTATCGTCTTTGGGGATGCACAGGCGGAGCGCGTCGCCGTCTTTATATGCCGAGCCGTTTGCCAGCATTTGGGCGGCCACGGCTTGGTGGCGGGTGGCGTTTGCCGATTGTTTTATGGGGGGAGCGTCCCAATCTAGCCCCAGCCATGCCAGCCCTGTTAAAATATCGGACTCATGGGCGGGGGTGGAACGCTCAATGTCGGTATCCTCAATCCTTAACAGGAATTGCCCCTGTGTTGCCCGTGCATAAAGCCAGTTAAACAAGGCGGTTCGCGCACCCCCTATGTGGAGAGCACCCGTGGGGCTCGGCGCGAATCTGGTGACAACGGGTTTTTGTGCCATGGGTTGGTCTATCTTACTTGGTTTGCAGTGGTTTAACTGACCTTACCCGTTTCCCCATAAAAACGCAAGCCTATCAGAGGGCGCGCCCTAAAACCCCCGTTTTTCCCCAAAAAACCCCAAAAAAACCCCAAAAACCACACTAATCCGTGATATTTACCCCGTTTTGCCCTTGATATTAGCAAAAAATCCCCTACCCTAGCCACACTATTTAGATAACACTATCTAACAAACAATAAAAAAAGGAGGAGCTATGACTTCTACAAAAACAAATATGTCGTCCAATGACGATCCAAACGTAACACCGCCAATGATGCAGGCTATTCCTTTGGGAATGCAGCATGTTCTGGCGATGTTTGCTTCAAACGTAACACCCTCTATTATCGTAGCGGGCGCGGCAGGCCTTGCCTTTGGCGGGACAGAGCAAATCTATCTCATCCAAATGGCAATGCTCTTCGCGGGTGTGGCAACCTTGTTTCAAACCATCGGTGTCGGTCCAGTCGGCGCACGATTGCCAATTATGCAAGGCACGAGTTTCGCTTTTGTCGGCGTGCTGGCGGGTTTGGCCGCAACCCAAGGCTTGGGTGTCGCCCTGACCGCCTGTTTAGTCGGCGGGGTTTTGCATTTCATCCTAGGCTCTTTCATTAAAAAATTGCGCTTTCTGTTTCCGCCTTTGGTAACAGGGTTGGTGATTTTGGCGATTGGGTTGTATTTGATTCCTGTTGCGATTAAATATTCTGCTGGTGGCGCGGCTGAATTCCAAATGAACGCGCCCAGCTTTGGCTCTATGATGCACTGGGCTGTCGCGTTAACTGTGATAATCGTGTCTGTCGCGTGTAAATTCTTTGGGCGAGGGCTGATTTCTTCGGCTGCTATCCTAATCGGGTTGCTGGCGGGCTATGCTTTGGCGTTTATGTTTGGCATGGTTAATTTCGGCGCGGTTGGCAAATCTGCGTGGATTACTGGATTGCAAGTCATGCCTTATGGGTTTGAATTCAGTCTGGGCGCGGTGATTGTCGTGACCTTGGTCTGTATCGTATCCGCCATTGAAACGGTCGGTGATGCAACCGCTACCACCCAAGCGGGTGCAGGGCGGATTGCCACGGATGAAGAGATTTCAGGCGCGACTTATGCCGATGGACTCGGCACAGCCATTGCGGCGGTGTTTGGCGGATTGCCGAATACTTCGTTCAGCCAGAACGTCGGGATTGTCGGAATGACGGGGATTATGTCGCGTCATGTTGTGACGATTGCTGGTGTAATTCTTATCGTGTGCGGGTTGTTGCCCAAGGTTGGGGCGGTGATTTCATCTATGCCTTTGCCTGTTTTGGGTGGTGGCGTGATTGTCATGTTCGGGATGGTTGCTTCGGCAGGGATGAACTTGTTGTCCGTTGTGCCAATGAATCGCCGTAATATGGCGATTATCGCGATTTCTCTGGCCTTTGGGTTGGGATTGAATCTAGTGCCGATGGCGGTGCAGTATTTGCCCGGAACGTTAAAAGTTCTGGCGACTTCTGCTGTTGCGCCAACTGCACTGGCTGCGGTTATTTTGAACCAAATCCTGCCACACGAAGAGTAGGCGTTTTATCCTGTTTTATGGCAGGGTGACATTATGAAACATAAAAACCCCGTGCCGTTTGGTGCGGGGTTTTTTTTATGAGTTGTTAGTTGTTAGTTGTTAATCACTAATCACTAATCACTAACAACTAACAACTAAAAAATTAACCTTTTCTAAACCAATATAAAGACAAGGTTAATGGATGACCGAGCCCCACTATAACACATGCACTCCAAAAACCACCCCACCAACCCCACCAAAAGGCCACCCGCGATGTTTGCCGTCTTCCTCAAAGTCTTAACAGAGCTCATCCACCAGCGTAAGCAAGCGATGCTGTGGTTTCCAGTATTCCTAGGCATTGGTATCGCGATTTACTTCTCACTGCAAACCGAACCGCACCTGCCAATCCTAATAACACTGCTCATCATAGGGCTAACCCTCGTTGCCATAGCCTGCCTGTGGGCGCATCCTCTACGCTGGCTGTTTGTCCTGTGTGCGTGGGTGATTTTGGGCGTGCTGGTCAGCAGCTTACGGACAAACCTCGTCAGCGCACCGATATTAGGCTGGCGATATTACGGCACAATGACGGGGACAGTCATCGGCATCGACCGCTCAAGCAAAGACCGCATTCGCCTAACCCTAACCGACCTATCAATCGGCAAAATATCCGCGCCCCGCACGCCCAAAAAGATACGGATTTCCCTATACGGCAAAACCGAAACTTATGAAGGCAGGCTGGGCGATATCGTCCGTATAGAGGGCTCTATCAGCCCGCCATCAGGCCCTACCGAACCAGACGGGTTCAGCTTTCAACGGCGCGCGTGGTTCAGCCAGCTTGGGGCGGTCGGCTATACCCGCAAAAACGTGGTGGTCATAGGCGAGGACGCAGATTCCTCCCTGAAAAGATGGATTTATGAAAAACGCCTGTCTTTATCGCGGGTGATTCATAAAAAGGTGGGCGATGCGAACGGCGGGTTTGCCTCTGCCATCCTAACGGGAGACCGCAGTTTCATAGACTCGGCGGATTTGGAATCGTTGCGACGGTCTAATTTAGCGCATTTGCTCGCCATATCAGGGTTGCATATGGGGCTGCTGGTTGGGTTTGTCTTTGCTCTGGTACGCTATGGCATGGCGTTATTCGCGCCGTTTGCCCTGCGGTTGCCGTTAAAAAAGATAGCCGCCGTGGTCGCCTTGGGTGCGGGAGCGTTTTATCTGGTGCTATCGGGGATGAGCATCGCCACAACCCGCGCGTTTATTATGGTGGCGGTTATGCTGTCCGCCATTTTACTGGATAGACCTGCGCTGTCCCTGCGGGCGGTTGGCTTGGCGGCAACTCTGATTTTGCTGGTGCATCCAGAAAACCTGCTGGGGGTCGGGTTTCAAATGTCCTTTGCCGCGACCATCGCGTTAATCGCCGCGTTTCGCGGGTTTAAACGGATGGGATTATGGATGTTTGTCGATAAAGCCACCCGCCAAACTATGGGTGCGGCGCGGGATGATACGGGGATTGCTGCCTATATCACGCAAATCCTACGCGGGTTTTTGTCGTTGGTGCTTGCGTCATTGATAGCAGGGCTGGCGACCGCGCCGTTTTCCGCCTATCACTTTAATCAAATAGCACATTATGGGCTGTTGGCTAATTTACTGTCCGTGCCTGTTATGGGAACGTTGATTATGCCGAGTGCCATTATCGCGGGGTTCTTTGCCCTTATAGGGCTGGAGGCCTTGCCATTATGGGTTATGGGGCAAGGAATCGGCTGGATTTTGTTTGTGGCAGAGCAGGTGTCTGCACTGCCAGGTGCCAATAGCCGCGTGCCCGCGGGCGGACAGATGGTTATGGTGTTGCTGGTGTTTGGCTCTGTGATGCTGATTTTGTTTCGCCAATGGTTCCGCGTGATTGGGATTGCGGTTCTGCTGGCGGGCTTTGCCGTGTGGATGAATGCGACCCGCCCCGCGATGCTGGTTTCTGATAGCGGGCGGTTGGTTGGCGTTTTGGACGATGGCTTGCGCGGGTTAAATCGCGCCAAAGGGCATGGGTTTATCGCGCAAAACTGGCTGGAAAATGACGGGGATAATCGCACGCAGGATAATGCGGTTATGGCGGGGGTGGATGTTGATGATTTTGATGTCAGGCTGGGCGATGTGGCGGTGAAATACCTGTGGGATGGCAAGGTTTCGGAAGAGGCGTTGCGGCGGCTCTGCACCGATTATGATGTGCTGATTGCGCCAAAATGGAAGGAGGATACGGGGTTGTTCGGCGGGTGTCGGTTCTTTGGCTATTACGATTTTATCCGCGAGGGTGCGGTGGCGTTTTATCTGGATACGGGGGACGGTTTGCGGATACGGACCGGGCGCGATAGTATTGGCGTGCGGTTATGGTCGCCTTTGGACCGGCGGAGGAAGTGGAAAAAGCGGGAATAAGAGCGGGAAATAGAGTCATAAAGCGAGTCGGAAAAATTTTGATAAAAAGGTGAAAAAAGTTGGAAAAACGCGAAAAATGGCAAAAAAACACGAAAAAAGCACTAAAAATCGTGTTTTTGGGGCGAAAATCGTTTGACACGGGGCTATGAACAATAGTAGAACAAAGCAGAACATTAGTGAAACATTAAGGAGGCTTACGCCATGCTCACACAAAAACAAATGCAGCTGTTACAGCTGATTGCTCAACGTTTGAATGAAACGGGCGTGCCGCCCAGTTTTGAAGAGATGAAAGTAGAGTTGGGACTGCGGTCTAAATCGGGGATTCATCGGCTGATTACAGCGTTAGAGGATCGCGGGTTTATCCGCCGTTTGCCCAATCGAGCAAGGGCGATTGAGATTTTACAGATGCCCAAACTGATTGACACAAGCGGGGCGATTGATGCTGGGGTTGGGGAATCGGGTGAATCTGGTGAATCTGGCGGTTCGGGTGGTGCTGGTGGTTCGGGTGGTTCTGGTTCGGGGGATGCTGATGATGCGGGCGCGAATTTGCGCCTTGTTCATAATAAGGTGTCGCAAAAGGATACGTCCGTTCGTGCTTTGGCGGCTGGTTTGCGTTTGGCAGAGCCGGCGAATGCCGTCCAAGTCCCCTTGATGGGGCGGATTGCCGCGGGAACGCCGATTGAGGCGATCCAAGATGTGGCAAATAATGTTGCCGTGCCAGAGGATATGTTGCGCCCCGGCGGGCGGCATTACGCGCTGGAAGTTAAGGGTGATTCGATGACAGGCGCGGGAATTAATGACGGCGATATTGTCGTGATTAATGAGCAGAATGATGCAGAGACTGGGGATATTGTGGTGGCGTTAATCAATGGGCAGGAGGCTACTTTGAAACGGTTGCGCAAACGTGGCTCGGCGATTGCTTTGGAAGCGGCTAATCCAGCCTATGAAACGCGGGTGTACCACGATAATCAGGTGAAAATTCAGGGGAAGTTGGTTGGGTTGATACGAACTTATTAGTGATTAGTGGTTAGTGGTTAGTGATTAAACGTTAAACTAAAAAACCCGCTTGCCCCGCGTCACCACAATATCCAAATCCTGTATCTTCTTACGCAAGGTATTCCTATTCACCCCCAGCATCTCTGCCGTCTTTAACTGGTTGCCGTGACTGGCCGCCAAAGCGTGGGTTATCAGGGGCAATTCCACCTCGCGTAACACCCGATGATATAAACCCCCATGCGCAGACCCGCCAGCCCCGCCCGCATCAAAATACCCCTTGATATGCTGACCCAAGGCGACGGACAAATCCCCACCATTATACTCCCCACCGCTATATTCGGACGACACGGATAAATTAGCGGACACATCATCCGCGCTAATCTCTTCTTCCTGGGCAACCACGGCTAACCGTTTGATAAAATTCTCTAACTCGCGGACATTACCCGCCCAATTCGCCTTGCTTAATATATCCAAAGCGGCTCGGTTAATAGTCTTAAAGGGCAAACCCTCCCCTGCCCCTTTATGCAGGAAATGCCGCGCCAATTCGGCAATATCACTGCGCCGTTCCGAAAGCGAAGGAATAACCATAGGCACCACATTTAAACGAAAAAACAAATCCTCGCGCAACTGCCCAATATCCACCAATTCGGATAAAACCTGTGCGGTGGAAGAAAAAATACGAAATCCCTGACGGCGGAACGCATCGCTGCGCATCAATTCCAATAACCTAATCTGCACATCCCCAGCCATCTCATCCACTTTGGAGAAATACAAACACGCGGACGCACCCGCGCCCGTAATAGCCTTGTTTAATTGACCCACGCTTAAACTGGGCGAATGCAACTGGATAAAATCCTTATCCTTACGGTCGGACAAATCATGCATGCTTTGCGCCAATAAACTCTTGCCAACCCCCGTTTTGCCAGAAATCATCACGTTAATATCGGTGTTTAACACCCTTGCAACCAGTCGGTAAAGTTCCTGCATTGCAGGGGACGAACCAATCAGCGAAAGCCCGCTACCGCCCGAAACAGGCTCGCCGCCTTGGGCGGACGGTGATGCAGAGTCCTGTCCCTCGGCGGCGCGGTTGGTTTTGTTCAATGCAGCCAGCTCCCCCTGCGACAGAGCCTTATGGGTTTTCGCCAGCAACTCACGCAAATCAAACGGCTTTGGCAGATAGTCAAACGCCCCCGATTCCATAGCCCGTATCGTCGTCACCACCGTATTTTGCGCGGAAATCACAATGACGGGCAGATTGGGGCGACGGCGTTGCACAGCCATCAGCAAATCAATCCCGTCACCATCGGGCAGGACAACATCGCAAATGACCATATTGCCTTCGCCTTCACTAATCCATCGCCACAGAGTATTCGCGCTGCTGGTCGCCCGCACGCGACAGCCCGCCCGCACTAACGCTTGGCTTATCACCGTGCGAATAGTCGTGTCATCATCGGCCAGCAGAACCGTTCCATCCATTGTGTTTATCCTTATTGGGGTGGGATTGCCTAAATTTTACGCAATTTTGCGGGGAATGGCAAGGGGCGAAGGATGAATACCAAATAACCGATGCGAGCGATAATAAATCAGCACAGCACACGGTATTTCACCGCATTTTCGCCCAACCCCGCACAAAAAATCCAGAAAAACGCAAGTGATTCGCACGAATCGGTGAATCCCCGTGATTATCCGCCCATATTTCCCCGTGCAAAACATAGGAATATTACGAATCACCCGCATTATATCAAGCCCCCCGAAACACCCCCATGTATATAGTATAACCACACCCCGCTTGATTCGCCTTAATAATAAAGATTTTTTAACAAATCGTGGGAAAACCGCACTTTTTACCCATTTTTATCCAAAATTTGCTGTTTTTTTAATAAAACATTAAAAAACATATTGACATAAACTTGTAATTATCCTAATTATGGGGCGTTTATATAACCAGCAATAGCTCAAAAGAAAGGCTACTCCTATGACAACCGCATTAAACACACACAAACAGCTTGAAAGAAAGGCTACCACTATGACACACGCACAAAATACAGTTGCGAATCAGTACTTAAACTCCATCCTCCGCGTTGGGGCGAAACCATTGATGATTATTTCAATTTTACTAACTGCCATGTTTATATTGGCGGCTTGTGGTGGTGGCGCGGCTGCCCCTGCTGGTGTTACGCCAACGACGAACCCTTGTGTGGGCAATCCTTTCGGCAGTACATGTAATTCGACGGCGGACCAGGCAAGGCGCACGACGGTGGTTCAGACATGCCTTGCGGCGGGTGCGGCAAACACGCCCGTCTGTGCACAAGCGATTGTGGCAGAGCCTTGCATTGTAGATCCAACCGCCACCGGATGCGCGACGAAGCAGGAATTCATCGCTTATCTTCCTGAAGGCGAGACTGTTGCTGATGTCGTCTCTGATCGGGCGGATCATTGTAATGAAAACCCTAATACCGCAAATATTTGTACTGGTGTTCAAACTGCTCAAAGTGCTTGTACAGCGACCGCCCCTTTTGCGAACGATTTGTGCGATACTGTCACGAATATTGGTATGTTAAGAACGACTTATTGTAACGCCACTGCGACTTTATGGAATGATAATTGCGACGCGGGTGAGGCAACATATACAGGCGCGACAGAAAAGCGTAATATGGCGTGTTTGGAGAGTGGTATAACTGCGGATGCCAGTTGTGCGAGCCGTGCGAATGTTCGTGAGGCTTGTAATGCCGACCCATTTATGCAAACGACAACCACGAATGCGGATCTCTGCACTGGTTCAACAGCAGATACCGGTGGCACGACTTATGCGGATGCACGGGCGGCATGTGCGGTTGCTGCGACCAGCTTTGCTGCGAATTGTAATTCGCAAGATACTATTGGCGATGTTAAACTCGCGCGTGATATGGCTTGTGCCGAATCAGGCACGGCTGCCAGTGCGGTCAATGATTGTGCGACCCGCCCGAATATTATTGAGGATTGTGATGCGGATGACCCCTTTGCGAATACTGGGTGTGATACGGCGACCCATATCCTTGCGGAAAATAATAAAATAAGAACAACATATTGCACGACTGCCACGACCAGTTTTGATACGGATTGTACGGATGGTACGGATGGCATGGTAAATGTTGCACGGGCAAACCTTGCCATGAAGTGTCTGACCACGCCCACCGATTCTGAATGTACAGGTACTTTTGTAGATGGTGAAAGCGGAACAACTATTGCCGCGTGTAGTGGGGATCCATTTTTGACCGCAAATGGTTGCGTTACAAACGATGCTTTTGGCACAATACGGACGAATATTTGTACGACTGGCACGACTATTTTTAATACGG
The DNA here is from genome assembly GCA_959347425.1 of uncultured Amylibacter sp. The sequence continues at coordinate 2,220,113 of OY365741.1, forward strand.
GATGTAATGGTGATAATTATGGTGGGACGGCTGCTTTACGGGCAAGCTTTGTTGCCACGTGTAAGGCAAATCCAACCGCTTCTGTTTGTACCAGTACTTTTGTCAATGGTGTTGGCGGAACAACCGTTGCCGCTTGTAACGCGGATGCGTTTATAGACATGGATGGTTGTAATACCCACCCTGCGTTTAATGTGGAACGGACGAGATTTTGTGCGATTGATGCAAACAGTTTTACCGCGGGTTGTAGCGGAACAACCTATGCAGGTGCGGATGACGCACGGGTAAGTTTTGCCGAGGATTGTGCTAATGGCATCGTAACAGTGGGTTGCGATGCGCGTATAGATGGTAGTACTGACACCGGACAGACCATTGCTCAGTGTAATACGAATCCGTTTCATGCTGATTGTGTTGCCAACGGTGCTTTTGCTACCGCACAGCCGCGCGTTTGTACGACCGAAGCAACTCTTTTTAATCCAGGTTGTACCAACGCCAACTACGATACATCAGGTGGCTTACGGGAAGCGCTGATAGCGGAGTGTGCGGTTGCGACTCCCCCTGCTAAATGTACAATGATTTATGTCAATGGTGTTGACGGAACAGCCCTTAACACGTGTATTACTGACCCGTTTCATACTGATTGCGGGGACAGCATCGTTGACGATACTTTTGCTAGCGCACGGGCGGAACGGATTGACCTTTGCGCCGCTACGAATGACCCGTTTAATACCGCTTGCGAAATTGATAATTTTCCTAGCATGAACGATGCCGCACGTGATACCTATTGCCAAAATACTGCGCTTCCAGCCGATGGTCTTACGGATGGTGAGGGTTGTTTTTCTAGGAAAGCCGAAATTTGCACGGATGCGTCTGAAACCGCAACGTATAATCCTTTTGCCTCGCTATGTAGGGATGATTCTGGTATTGCCGGACTCCGTGGTACGTTTTGTACAGCGATTACGGATGCGGGCGGTCCCCCAAACCCCAATTGTGAAACTGCAGAGGTTACACTTTGCGGTGCGAATCCGTTCGGGACAAATCTGGGGACAGATGCCACTGTAGATTGTACAGCAGGTTATGCTACACAGCGTAAAACTCTGGCCGATGCCTGTCGGGCGGGGACTACACCTCCAGCTGGCACAACATGTACAACTGCTATCAATAACTGTAATGCCAATCCGTTTGGCGAAACTGCGCCTACTGGTGGCGTAGCATGCGATGTTGCGGCATTTGCCAATGCGAGGACTGCCTATTGCATTGATCCCGCGACCACTTGGAATGCAAGTTGTGATGCAATGGCGGGGGACGTTACAGTCGGTAATGCTGTTACGGCCGTCCGTAGTGGTGTTTGTGCTGCCAATGGTGCGATTACAGGCGCAACCGCTGGTGACGTGGCGGCTGGTGAGTCTTTGTTTCATGCTGCGACTTGTTTGACACTGACTGCGACTGCAGACGCCATGACGATTACCGCTGCGCAGACGGATTATTGTGCTGCTGACGCGAACCCTTGGCAAGGAGATTGTGATAACGTGGCAATGGCAAATGGCGGTGTAAATACTGTTGTAACCGCCCGTAACAATGTTTGCCTTAACAATGGTGCGATTACGACAGCTAGCGAAACACTAGCGGCTGGTGATTCTCTGTTTAATGATGCTCTCTGTGGAACTGTACCGACGATTGCCGATGTGCGGGAGAGGGAATGTGAAACTGAAGCGTTCGCTTGGCACGCAGGTTGCGAAACATTGGCGGAGGACAATAGTCGTGACAATGATATTGCAAAAGCCCGTGCAAGGGCTTGCTTTGCTAATGCTGAGCTTAAAAGAGGTAGCGGTGTTGTAATAGCGGAAGGCGCGTCTTTATTTAATGGTGTTTGTGATAATTATGTTGATGTGAACGCCGTGGAGATTAATGTTGCGCGGTTGAATCATTGTAAAGAAGCCGGGAACGCTTGGCAGTCAGGTTGTGGTAGATTCGATTCAGGACAGACTCTTGCCGATGCTGATATTGAAGACGCCCGTGACATTATTTGCGTTACCAATGCTGTGCTTTTTGTAGCAGAAGGTAGTAGCGATAACGCGGAGGCTGGTAAGTCTTTGTTTAGTACGCTTTGTAATGGTAGGGTTGCGGCAGACGCCAGGACGGTTGAAACTGAACGGGCTAATTATTGCACGGTTGGCAATAATATTTTTGATGCGCAATGTGGTGATATAGATGAATATGGTGCAACAAATGCCGCACGTCAAACGGCTTGCAACACTATAGCTGATGCCCCCCTTGCGAGTGTGGGTGCGAACAATTGCGTTTCAAGAGCGGAGGCGATTTGTGGCGATGATGACAATGCTGGGGATAACCCCTTTGCCGCGATTTGCAGAGTTGCCACACAGAATATCAATTATTTTGCCGAACTTACAGAATCCCAGCAAGATTATTGTGGTTTGCCCGGTAATAATGCGGAAACCGTTTGCGATACTACGGTAGCAAGTGTCTGCGCCCCTGGTGGGACTAACCTGGCTACGAATGAAATTTTTGCTGACATTTGCGCGCGTGCTACCTATAATGACGCAAAGGTAGCTTATTGCAGTAATGTTGCAATGGATGGTGATACGGATTGTGATAAGTCGATAGCAGGAGCAGGCGGGACTATCAAAGCTGTTCTTTGTGATGGTACAGAAGTCTCTGATAATCCTCATGCTACGGTTTGCGGTACGGACAATGTCGCGGAGCAACGGACGTTCTGCGCACTTGATCACTCTGCTGCAGGAGACCCAACTGCGTGTGCTGGCACCCGTACCGTCGCTTGTGCCGACACCGATGGTAACCCGTTTGATACTACCCTTTGTTTTGGGGAGAATAATATCTTTGATGCACAACGTAAGTTGCGTGCGGATGCCTGTCTTACTGAAGCAAAGACTGGTCCGGATTGTACGGATGTTGCCACTTGTAATGCCGCGCCGTTTGGCGAGTCTAGCCCTGGCGAATCCTGTAGTCCAACCATTTATGCCGAAGCGCGGACGATGTTCTGTACGGTTGGTGCGGATATTTTCGATACGAATTGTGCCGAGGTTGCATTGAATGCGGAAGATAAAATTGCAGGTACGCAAGCGGCACGTCAAGCGGCTTGCGCACAATCGGGTGACACTCCTCACGCGGGTGTGGGTACTGCCAATTGCGTCAGCAGAGCGGACGATATTTGTGGTACTAATGCGATAGAGGGGACAAACCCCTTTGCCTTTATTTGTTCCGTAGCTACACAGAATGTCAATAATCATGCTGATTATGTGGCCGCGCAGACATTTTATTGTCTGGCGGCTCAAGGTAATCTTAGCAATCACGAATGCCCGAATGTAACGTCTGGCGATTGGCTGAATAGTTTTACTGGCGAAGATGCTTTGGCAAACGACCCTACGGGCGATGCTGACTCAGCGACGCGTAGGAATGAATTTTTGGCAATCACGAACGACGCGGGCAATGGCCAGACGATTAGCACAGCTGGAACGGCAACCGAGACGAGTGGTTCGACCGCGCCCACCCCTGAAACGCTGAACTTTGGCGCGATTAAATATAAAACCCAAGATCTGGGTCTGGGCACCGACAATGGTTTGGCGTTCTTTACTGGGTTCTTTGGCGATGATACTCTAGAGTCAGCCTATGCTGGGATTTATGAAACCACCGATTTGGGTGGGCCGATAGTCGATGATGTCACCAACGCAACTTGGTCTGGTGCGCTACGGATACTGGATGATGGTACCCTAGTTGAATCTGATTTTGACTTGAACGTGTCGTTTATTGGCGGTACTACTGGCACGATTAGTGCGTTTATTGCAGATGTTAGTGGCAATAAGGATTTCAATATTGATGGGACTTTTGGTGCTAGTGGTGTATTATTGACCGGAAGCCGTGTTTATTATGGTGAGCTCCCGAATAGCGTTCAATCAGAGGTTTCCACAGAGGGAGCTAATGGGGATTTGTCAGGGATTATCGGGCAAAACGGCGCGATCGGCGTGTTTGTCAGCGATAATAACGAGGATCTTTATACTGGTGGGTTTGTTGCGAGTGGCGTTTGTTCTACGAATATTTTTGCTGAGGGCTGTTCGATTGATGATATGCCATCGCTAATCGCGTTTTGTATCAATACGACTGACAACAACGGTAGAAATATCTTTAACCCAATGTGTATTGAGGGAACGCATGAAAATACCACAAACGAATTAAAAGGACTGCGTGATGCGGCTTGTTTGGTGGGCGGTGATGCGGCGGATGGCACTTGTAAGGAGCGTGACGAAGTTCGTAGGCTTTGTAATGAAAATCCATTTACGCTGACAAGTCTTACAACGGATGGTGATGCGACAATTTGTACTGGTATGGACGCGGGTGGCGTGACTTATGATTCTAGACGGATGAATTGTGAGACTCCTGGGACCAGCTTTGCTACGTCTTGTGATGTTGCGGATACTACTGGGTCGGCTGTGGAAACCGCTCGTAATAATGCTTGTTTGACGCTTGGTACGGCTGTTAACGGGGGTACTAATGATTGTGGCAACCGCCAAATTATCGTTACGACTTGTACGCTTGATCCGTTCACTCAAGCTGGGTGTGCGACTGCTGATGATATAAGCACGTATAGAACGAACTATTGTACGGTTGGTGCGAATATCTTTAATTCTAATTGTGGTGATGCGAATGCCTATGGTGATACGAATGGTGCCCGTGATACGGCTTGTTTGGATTTGGGTACTGCGAATGCTGGTGCGGGCAACGATTGTGGCGACCGCCAAATTATCGTTACGACTTGTACGGCAGACCCGTTCACTCGGACTGGGTGTGCGACTGCTGATGATATAAGCACGTATAGAACGAACTATTGTACGGTTGGTGCGAATATCTTTAATTCTAATTGTGGTGATGCGAATGCCTATGGTGATACGAATGGTGCCCGTGATACGGCTTGTTTGGATTTGGGTACTGCGAATGCTGGTGCGGACAACGATTGTGGCGACCGCCAAATTATCGTTACGACTTGTACGGCAGACCCGTTCACTCGGACTGGGTGTGCGACTGCTGATGATATAAGCACGTATAGAACGAACTATTGTACGGTTGGTGCGAATATCTTTAATTCTAGCTGTGGCACTGCGAATTTATATGGTGATACGAATGGTGCTCGTGATACGGCTTGTTTGGATTTGGGTACTGCGAATGCTGGTGCGGACAACGATTGTGGCGACCGCCAAATTATCGTTACGACTTGTACGGCAGACCCGTTCACTCGGACTGGGTGTGCGACTGCTGATGATATAAGCACGTATAGAACTAATTATTGTACGGTTGGTGCGAATATCTTTAATTCTAATTGTGGTGATGCGAATGCCTATGGTGATACGAATGGTGCCCGTGATACGGCTTGTTTGGATTTGGGTACGAATGCTCCTACGGGCAACGATTGTGGCAACCGCCAAATTATCGTTACGACTTGTACGGCAGACCCGTTCACTCGGACTGGGTGTGCGACTGCTGATGATATAAGCACGTATAGAACGAACTATTGTACGGTTGGTGCGAATATCTTTAATTCTAATTGTGGTGATGCGAATGCCTATGGTGATACGAATGGTGCCCGTGATACGGCTTGTTTGGATTTGGGTACTGCGAATGCTGGTGCGGGCAACGATTGTGGCAACCGCCAAATTATCGTTACGACTTGTACGGCAGACCCGTTCACTCGGACTGGGTGTGCGACTGCTGATGATATAAGCACGTATAGAACGAACTATTGTACGGTTGGTGCGAATATCTTTAATTCTAGCTGTGGCACTGCGAATTTATATGGTGATACGAATGGTGCCCGTGATACGGCTTGTTTGGATTTGGGTACTGCGAATGCTGGTGCGGGCAACGATTGTGGCAACCGCCAAATTATCGTTACGACTTGTACGGCAGACCCGTTCACTCGGACTGGGTGTGCGACTGCTGATGATATAAGCACGTATAGAACGAACTATTGTACGGTTGGTGCGAATATCTTTAATTCTAGCTGTGGCACTGCGAATTTATATGGTGATACGAATGGTGCCCGTGATACGGCTTGTTTGGATTTGGGTACTGCGAATGCTGGTGCGGGCAACGATTGTGGCAACCGCCAAATTATCGTTACGACTTGTACGGCAGACCCGTTCACTCGGACTGGGTGTGCGACTGCTGATGATATAAGCACGTATAGAACGAACTATTGTACGGTTGGTGCGAATATCTTTAATTCTAATTGTGGTGATGCGAATGCCTATGGTGATACGAATGGTGCCCGTGATACGGCTTGTTTGGATTTGGGTACTGCGAATGCTGGTGCGGGCAACGATTGTGGCAACCGCCAAATTATCGTTACGACTTGTACGGCAGACCCGTTCACTCGGACTGGGTGTGCGACTGCTGATGATATAAGCACGTATAGAACGAACTATTGTACGGTTGGTGCGAATATCTTTAATTCTAATTGTGGTGATGCGAATGCCTATGGTGATACGAATGGTGCCCGTGATACGGCTTGTTTGGATTTGGGTACTGCGAATGCTGGTGCGGGCAACGATTGTGGCAACCGCCAAATTATCGTTACGACTTGTACGGCAGACCCGTTCACTCGGACTGGGTGTGCGACTGCTGATGATATAAGCACGTATAGAACGAACTATTGTACGGTTGGTGCGAATATCTTTAATTCTAATTGTGGTGATGCGAATGCCTATGGTGATACGAATGGTGCCCGTGATACGGCTTGTTTGGATTTGGGTACTGCGAATGCTGGTGCGGGCAACGATTGTGGCAACCGCCAAATTATCGTTACGACTTGTACGGCAGACCCGTTCACGCGGACTGGGTGTGCGACTGCTGATGATATAAGCACGTATAGAACGAACTATTGTACGGTTGGTGCGAATATCTTTAATTCTAATTGTGGTGATGCGAATGCCTATGGTGATACGAATGGTGCCCGTGATACGGCTTGTTTGGATTTGGGTACTGCGAATGCTGGTGCGGGCAACGATTGTGGCAACCGCCAAATTATCGTTACGACTTGTACGGCAGACCCGTTCACTCGGACTGGGTGTGCGACTGCTGATGATATAAGCACGTATAGAACGAACTATTGTACGGTAACCAATATCTTTAATGGTCGTTGTGGCGATAATGATGCCTATGGTGCTACGAATGCGGCACGCGAGGCGGCTTGTGCTCCCCTGCCCTCTGATGGTAGCGGTACTGGTACTGCTAGCGACGGTCAATGTGGACCTACCGTAACGCGGATTTGTGATACGGCTGGAACTATCTTTAATGCTGTGTGTACACGGACTACGACTGGTTCGCCTTATGTTGTCGCGCGTGGGGTAGCTTGTTTGGGTAATACTCCAGCTGCGACGCAGAGTGGCAACTGCCGTGGTGAACTCGATGCGGGTTTTTATATCCACGCCTATTGTAATGACCCTACGCAGGCGAATAATCTAAGGGATTGTCGTCAGACGTATGAGGGCAACAATCCTGCTATTCCTGCTCATAGAGTGACTTTGGCTACTTTAGCGAACAAAGCTCTTAATACCGATGGTTCGGCTTTGTTGTCGCCAGGATTTATCGCTGCTGAAGGGGCAACGAATGGCGATCCCGCCACGAACTTTATCCTGGATGGCACAGACGACAATACCGTGCTGGAATTGCAAAATTCTGCAACGGCTTTAGCCCCTGGTTCCTTAACGTTAGATTTGCTGAGTAATGTCACCGCGACTTCGGGTAGTCGCACCGCGACTGATACTGTTGCGGAGGCTGGCTTTGCCTTTGCGACCACGAACGGCAAGTTCTATGTCGGTTTGTTGCATGGTACCGCTCTGGGTGCGCCTTTGTTGAATGGCGACGCGGATGGAGCATGGAAAGCAAGATTTAGGTTTTTGAATAACACAGATGGTGCGACAATAAACGACTCCACCGAATACAATTTGACTGTTAATTTTGATGCGAAGACTATTGTGACAAATAATGCGGCTGGTATGGCTCCTAATGTTGGAACTGATATTGGGCAGATTGGTATACACGGTAAATTCACCGCCAATGGCGTGATATATGGCACGGTAAGCGCGGGTGGCGTGGGTGTTAATGATGGCACGCTTACAGGTTTGATTGGGCAAATAGGCGCGGTCGGGATATTTAAAAGCAATGGTGGAGTTCCCGCTAAACCATACGTAGGTGGCTTTATTGCCGCACCTGGTAATTCTGCTCCAATACAAGAAGATGACACGTGTACTGATACTGAAGGGAATACTCCGTTCGCTCCAGAATGTACTGAAGAGGATGAAGTGGAATTGCAGGTGCTGTTGTGTACAGCAGACGCTTTGATGCGTTCGGCTCGTGTTACGGATTACAACGCGAATTGTGTGAATAACGATAGGGTTACAAAACTGGTTTGCGATGATAATAAGAAACACGCTAATCCGTTTCATCCGACTCTTTGCAGTGGTGATAATCTAATTGCTCTGGGCTTGACGGAAAAAAAAAATCCTTCGCTAACTACTGCGACCTAAAAAACACAATTGCTTTAGACGGGGCAACCTGCCCAGCAGTGGTTACGGCTTGTATAGAAAATCCGTTTGGCACGACTAGTGCGCCCTGCCCTGCGGAAGACTATGTTGATGTGCAGCAGAGATATTGTTCCAATACTAGTACCGTTAATGCTTGGCTGTCCGGATGTACTACTTACACAAACATAGCTGAAGTTAGCAAACGCCGTGCAGAGATTTGTATTGACGATCTGGCGTTTAACGCGGGTACCGTTGATAACCCTGTTGCGGTAGCTGCTGGGGATTCTTTGTTTAGCGAGCGTTGCAATGGTTTGGACAATGGCGAAGGCGAAACGGTTGCCGCAAAGCGGATTGGAGTATGTACAACCCCTGCCACGACTTTCAAAACTGGATGTGTTACCACTGGTGAGCATGATGAATCGGCGGGTAACACTGTGCTTGCTGTGCGGAAGACACTTACACTCGATTGTCTCTTGGGCGGGATCAAAAATCCGACCGATGGTGTCTTAGGCGACGACTGTAAGGAACCTATCGCTGGAGACGGTGGCACAATCTCCGTTGCCGAGTGTAACCGAAATCCATACCTTAAGACCGATAACTGTAATACAAACGATGCGTTTGTTGACAGGCGGATGTCGCGGGATAGCACTTGCAATAACCCGGGGTCTTCTTTTGATTCCGCGTGTGATATTGAGGGTGAGAGTGCTACGCAGGAGGACGCTGCTACCAAAATACGTGTCGCACGGGGGCGGGCTTGTTTGGATGGTTATACCGAGGATGGTGGTGCGACCCCTGCCCTATGCGGTAATGAAAACACCAACGGTGATTATATCGCCGCCTATTGTAATGACCCAGCGCAGGTGAATAATATAGCGAATTGCCCTATGACCTATGCCACGGCGAATCCTGTTCAATCTGGTGATGTAGCGAATGTGGCTCTTTTAACGAGCAAAGCCCTTAATGCCGAGGGGCAGGAGCTGTTAACGATTTTGGAGAAGAATACAACAAGTGATACTCATGCCGCCGCGAACTTTATCCAAGGTGATAATGCGTCGTTGAACTTAGCTAACGGGAATGTAAGTACAGAGAACAACGCCCTCTTAACATTAGGTGCGCTTGAAGACCCCACCAGACAGACAGAACACGGGTTTGCCCTTGGAAGCAGTTTTCATACCTCTGGTCAAAAGCTCTATGTCGGTTTGTTGGCTGGCACCGATTTGGGTGCGCCTTTGACGGATACCGCCAAGAATGGCGTTTGGAAAACAATAGCGCGAGTCATAGACGGCACTACTTTACAAGCCCAAACCGAGCAATTCACCTTGACTGTTAATTTTGATACTAATGCTAGTACTATTGTGACAGGTGCTGATGCCCCTGTGATTGGCAGTCTTGGGGTTATTGATATAGACGGTAAATTCACCAATAATGGCGTGATATATGGCACGGTTAGTTTTGCTAATTCTGGTGCGGGTACGCTTACAGGTTTGATTGGCACAAACGGCGCGGTTGGTATATTCGCCAGCAATAGTGCCGCAACCACCGCCTATGTCGGCGGGTTTGTTGCAGAACGTTTTGATTCCGCGGTAGATTGTGTGGCTGACGCGGACCCGTTCAATCCGCTTTGTGGTGATAATCAGACGGCTCAGATTAGCTATTGTGAAGGCACTTCAACACCAAACGATATTCTGTGTAATGGTCGTAAAGACGCGGTTTGTGGCACGGCTGACTCTGGTGGCAGTAAGATTTTCGCAATGCTTTGTGGCACAAATACGGCGGCTCAGGATAACTTTTGCAATAATGATGCGGGCGAGAGTGATATCGATTGTGGAAATGGTGGTTATACAGCAACGATTTGTGAAACGACTAGTGCCACTAATGTTTTCGCAACGCTTTGCACCCCAGCTAACCGCGAGGCGTTCTGTACGACTGGCACTACGACAATCTTTGATGATAGTTGTAAGAATGGTACGCATGGTGAAGTGGATAAGGCACGGGCGTTGGTTTGCCAGATGACTCCTGACGTAAATCCTGTGGATGCTGATGGTAATGAGATAACCAATTGTGGTGATGATGAATATACAGGTCTTATGGCCGCCTATTGTCAATCGCCCGCGGGTATGGGGGATGGCAATAATTGCCCTATTACGGTTGCGGCTTTGCATCGCGGCGCATGTGAGGCTAATCCGTGGGGTACTGTTTCTGAAAATGGTGCTGATTGTGATGCGAATACCTATTATACCAACCGTTTGGCTTTTTGTGCGCCCGGTGCGGTTTTGCCCGCGGGTGCGCCCCAAGATGCTTGTGCTACATTGGCAGAGATTACATGCAAAAATGGCGGGACGGGTATTACCGCTGACCCATTCCATGAGAATTGTTTTGTAGGTGATACCTATGCCAACGACCGTGCAACGGCTTGTAGAGATAATACGCAAGGGACTGGTAATTGTAATACGTCTGAGATTGAGCCCGTTGTTTGTGCCGCCTCTGGCGACAACGCCAATCCGTTTGCCGCGTTCTGTGGTGATGAAGTGGGGACGAGTACATCGGGTACTATTGAAGTGGTGAAACAAAATTTCTGTGGTGGCACGCCGCGGACAACCTCTGATGTTCATAGTGTTCATAGTAGTTGTGATGGTCTTCTAGATGCTCTTTGTTCGGGTGCTGCTTCGGTTGCGACAGTGGGTGCGGCGAACTATAATTGTTTGATGGATACGACAACCAATGTTGCGGCCGCGCGGGTGGGTTTCTGTGAAACCCCTGACAAGACCTATACCACTGGGTGTACGACCGCGATAGGCAATGTGCTTGACGTGCGGAGGCAACTTGCACTTAGTTGTAGCGGGGCTGGTTCTGGTGGCAATGGGTGTGGTCAACTTATCACTGCTGCAGGCACAATCACCGTTGCCGTGTGTAGCGCGAATCCATTCCTTACCACCGATGGCTGTAATACGGACACGGGGTTTGATACCGAGCGGACAACGCGGAGAGCACTCTGCACGACCGCAGGGGCTACTTTTGCTCCCTTTGATAGCAAGTGTAATCCTGCGACGGCGACAGATGCAACCTATCTTAGCAATGTAGAAACCGCGCGGGATAGCTATTGCGCTGATACGGCAGGCTTTGACCATACAGAATGTGGCGCTACTGGTCGTACAACAACGATTTGTACCGATACCGATTCCTCCACCCTTGCCACCAAGCCTTTTGCTACGCTTTGTGGTGGGAATGATGGTTCAACGGCTACGGATGCACAGGCGGCGGCATGTCGTGTTAGTTCCAGTGCTGATGGCGGTACTTGTGGGAACACGATAATGGCTTTCTGTGGTTCGCCTGCTTCGCCCAGCTCTACGACTGCGAATTTGTTTGATACCGCACTTTGTAATGATACCTTTAATATCGCGCGTGGGCGGGCATGTTTGGATGGTTATACCGAGAATAATGATGGCTCTACCGTCCCTACCCTATGCGGTAATGAAAATACCGCAGGTAATTATATCTACGCCTATTGTCAGGACGCAGGGCTTACCAATTTGGCGGATTGTCCTGCTACCTATGCGACGATGAATGGCGATGCTGCGGAAGTGTCTGTGGCAGCGTTTAAAGCATCTGGTCAAAACAAACCGCTCAATTCCGATGGTTCGGCAGAGTTGAATGTTGTGGATGCTGGCGGGGCGAATGATACCAACGATGCCACCACGAACTTTATCGAACTCGGCGCGGATGGCACACTCCTAACCACGGGTACAAACCCAAGTGAAAGCCCAAGTGGGGATTCAAACGGCACAGGGCTTACCTTGGCGGATGATGGGGTAAATGGTTTTGCCTTTGCCAGAAATAATAACAACAAGCTCTATGTCGGGTTGTTAGCAAGCACGAATTTGGGCGGCCCTTTGCGTAGTGATAACGCAACGAGTGCCACTTGGGATGCAAACTTGCGTGTTTTATATTTTAATGGTACGGACTTTATGCCAGAAGAGGCAGATTTCAAATTGCAGATTAATTATGGTGACGCAAACAGAGATAATACCCTTGCTATAGCGGGGAATGACCCCAGCCTTACCACGCTTGGCGCGTTTTCTATCGTAAATGGCAAATTCACCAACAATGGCGTGATATATGGCGAGGTGAATTTTGCTAGTAATAATAATGTGGGTGCGGGTACGCTTACAGGTTTGATTGGCGCGGATGGCGCGATTGGCATATTTAAGAGCAATGATGCGGGGGATGCCAGCTCCAGCTCTATCGCCTATGTCGGCGGGTTTGTTGCCGCCCCTGCTGCTGAGGTAGAGCCAGAGGGAGATGGTTATACCACCTTTAAGAATCATTATGCCGCGCAATCGGGGAATACGGAACTACGCGCAACGGCAGACTCATCGGCGAGTTCAGCCACACGTGGATTCTTGCAAGGCACAGCCACGGGCTTGATTGAAACAAATTTAACCTTTGATTCGGTCGCAGGGTTTAACTCTATAGCGATTAAATTGGGCGGAAATACGGGTAATGAGAATAGCCCTGATGGTTTTGCTGTTGTGTCATCTAACAATGGGGTTTATGCGGGGCTGTTATCTGGCACGGATTTGGGTGCACCTTTAGCGTCACAGTCCTCGATAAATGTAGAATGGACGGGTAGCCTTCGTTACGTGGCATCTACTTCGGCTATTGGTCTTTCAACATCCTCTGATTTTACTTTAACTGTGAATGTTAATGATGGCACGCTTACGTCAACCGCCATAAGCATCCCCAGTTTTGCGACGGACGGCACAATGGTGATTAACGGGCGGTTCGGCAATCATGCGGACGCATCGGGCTTGCCCACAGGTGTTCTGGGCGGGTCGTTTGCTCTTTATAATAATGGTATTCTTAACCAAAGCAGAGCCAACGAAGCTTTGATTGGTTTGATTGGCGCAGAGGGTGTGCTGGGTGTATTCCACACGGCAGGTTTGACAGGCGGGTTTTGGGCGAGCGGAGACTTGCCAGATGGTATGGAAAAACAGGACGATAACCAATTCGACACTACCAAACCGAATTTTGGGGCTTGGAAGCAAGCGTTTAAAACGGCGGGTGACAACAATTTTGTTTTGCCAGTGGATTCTAGGGCGAGTGCATTTAGTGCTAATAAAACATACTTTGTAGAGGGTGCGGCAAATGGCTTTGGATTAACTAATGTACCAGAGACTGCTCTTGCTCCTGCGGGTAATTTTACCGAGGCTAAGAATCTTCTGCGATTGGGTACGACTGACAGCGGTGTTATATTCTGGCAAGGTGGTATTTTTATTGCGAGCGATCAGGGTGGTGGTACTAATGTTAGTGGTGTAGGTCTTGCTGGCTTGTTAGCTGGTACAGATTTGGGTGCGCCTCTTGACAATAACTTTGTCAGTGCTGTTTGGAGTGGTAAAATAAAATCCTACGTATATGGGGGTCTTAATGCCGCGGTCGATTTTCATCTTAATATTGCTTATACGGGTTCAGGTGGCACGGTTCGCTCTATAACTGCCGCGTCTGGTGGCACGGAAGGTGCTGTTCCGATAGATGATTTTGCCGTTGATGGCTCCACCATTGACATAAGCGGTAGTTTTACTGATGCTGGCGTGATGTCGGGTACTGCCGATCTGGATAGTGGTTCAGCCACAGGCACATTCATTGGTTTGATTGGTGCAGACGGCGCGATTGGTGCATTCAAAGACAATGGCAATAATGCTGATTTCATCGGCGGGTTTGTTGTCGCGAAAGCTGCCACCCCCCCCTCTACGACATGTAATCCCGATATGCCATTCTCTGATGCGAATTGTGATGCCGTGGCGGATGCCACCGCGCGATTGAATGAGGCAAACAGATGCTATAACGATGGTGGTTCGCGTCCATCAGACGGGGATTGCTCGGTTATTAATGAATGTTTGGGGAAAACCAGTCTCGGTTTATTCTCATCATCAGAAAGACCCCGTAATGGAATAGATTGTTCCGATGCTGCTTTTGCGGGCGCACGGGCAAGCTATTGTGGCGGTAATAATATAGCTACTAGTTTATGTGAAGTGTTTATAGCGTTGGACACCGCGGAAGCTGCCTGTATTACCAATCCATTCACCACTGGTTGTGATGCCAGTTTGGGTGCGGATGTTGCAATAACAGCACGAACCGCTCGTGTTGACTATTGTGTACTTCAGGCCATCCAGCCTACGACTACGACTACGGTCGGTAGTCCTTGTGCTGGTGCGCTGACGTATTGTAGCGACACCACGCGTTCAGATACTTCAGAGTGTAAGAGTAGTGCCACGGGGAATACTGCGCTGATTCCTGCATTTTGTGGGGCATTTCGCAACTTGTCGGATGGAGTATGTCGTGAGACTACGCAACGTACGGACAGCTGTGATGACAATCCGTTCGATACGTTCTGTACCGAACCGGGGTATATCACGGCACAGCGGACTGCCTGTGGTGCGGATGATTATGGGGTGAGATTGAGCGGTTTTAATAGCGAAGCTGGTAGAGATTTGTCGCCCACTATGGTAAATGTCGCCATTTGCCAAAGTCTCGGTCATACTGATACGCTTTGCGCGGATAGTGGTGATAATGCCAATCCGTTTGCCATGATTTGTACCGATACAATCGCCACCGAGACTCTTAAAACCACGCAAGAAGGTTATTGTCGTGCCGATGGTATTTTGGAAGCGAACCTCAGCGATTGTGGCGGGGTTGCTTCGGCTTTCTGTGCGACGGCGGGGACGGACAATGCGGTTGCCTTTGATAATCTGTGTCGCGATGCCAGTTATGATGAGGCACGGGTGAAGGCTTGTGGAGCGGGTACGCCTAACACAAGCACCTATACGGTGACTGGCTTTACGGGTTGTAACGACCTTGTGGCAAGCCTTTGCCCCGATTCTGGTTCGCGTAATCCTGGGTGTCCTCTTAGTGGTGATACTGTAACCACCGCCAATTGGACATCTGTATTGCCTGGTGCTGGTGCGGTGCAGGCTGATGGTTCAACGCGGTTGGATATTTTGTCCGAATTGGGATTAGACGAAGATTATACAGGCTATGTTCAGGCTGATGCCGATGGTTTGAAACTTGGGGCGGCTCTTCTTGATGCAGGTGGTACGCGTAAAACTGGCGTTACTTATAATGGTAATATTTTAAACTTATCTGATGCTGGTGTGGTTGGGGATGGTGGTGTCGCCTTTGCCCTTATTGATTTTACCGATTTCGTGGCGAATGAAGTCGCCACTGGCAAAGAAAGATTTTATGCTGGTATTTTGGATGGCACGGACGTGGGTGCGCCTTTGAATAACGCTGAGCAAAGTGGCACGTGGAGTGGTATGATTGCCCTGTATAATACTAATGCTGGTGGTTTGCTCTCCGCAGAGTTTGACTTGACGGTTAGTTTTAATAATGGCGCGGATGGTACTCTTACCGCTAGTCTTACGCATAGTGATTTGGCGGATGCTACTTTTACTCTAAATGGCAATTTCACCAGTGCTGGTATTATCTATGGCACAACAAGCTTTGGTTATACAGGTTTCCTAAGCACTGGCTCGCTGACGGGTTTGATTGGTGCGAAGGGCGCGGTTGGCGCGTTTGTTTCTTCGGGCGCGGGTAATCGTTCTACTGCTGGTGAAGCCCGTAATCGCAATGGCGAATACGCGGGTGGTTTTGTTGTCAAAGCGTCTGAGCCTACCGAGGTAGGGACTGATTGTTCTGCCGCCACGGGGACTCCGTTTGATGCGAGCTGTGATAACACTGTGAAGTTGCAGTTGTGTGGCGGGGCGATTGACGATTTGATGGCCGCTGATGGTGGTAGCCTTGTTGCTTGTAACACTGCCGAATTGTCTGGTGCGATTTGTGCCAGCAGTGGCACCGCCGCGAATCCGTTTGCGCCGATTTGTTCGCAAACTACGGCTACGGCTATTATTTCTGGATTTGACCAAGTTGCGGTGCAAGTGGCGTTTTGTAATGCGAACTCTGATAATTCGGAGTGTGTGTTGCCTGCTTGGAAATTGAATGCGCGTAATACGAATGATACAGGCAGATTGGATGTTTTGGCGGCGGTCGGGAACGATGACCCTGATGTCAATTATGTTTCGGCAGGGACAGATGGTTTGAATCTCGGCTTTGTGGAAGAAAATGGTGCGCTCAAGGCGGGTGCTACCGTTCAACAAACGACTGTAAGATTATCTGCCTCCGCCCCGACGCTTGATACGACCAGTGGTTTTGCCATTGCCATTATTAATTTTGACGGTTTCACGAATAATTCAAGAAGCACTGATTCAAGAGACCTCAAACAAAGATACTATGCTGGGATTTTGTCTGGTACGGATTTGGGCGCACCTCTTGTTGCGGCAGATGTTTCGTCAGATAATACGACTGCGACTTGGAAAACGAGGTTTGCCGTTTTAATCAATAATGATTTAAGAGAATTTACAGGTGATTTGTTTGTTAATTTTTCTGGTAAAACTATTGCCACTGGCAATAATGGTAGGGGTATCAACACGGGATCGCTTTTGAGCCACCATTTACACATAGCAGGTAAATTCACCAATTCTGGCGTGATATATGGTACGACACTTATTGCAGATGCTGCGGGTAATAGTAGAGATACGAGAGCCAGTGGCTCGGTGACGGGTTTGATTGGTAAAGAAGGCGCGGTTGGTGTGTTTGTGGGTGAGGGAGTGCTAGACGGAAACGCGAGCCAATACGCTGGTGGTTTTGTTGCTGTTAATCCTAATATAGCTGTTGATTGTACGCCAGAGTCTGGAAATCTGTTTAATTTGATTGCTTGTCCAATTGCAGATAATCTACAGGCACAGGCGACTGCGTGTGAAAATCGCGTTACGCCAGCTGAAAATGGTATTACTGATACGGCGTGTAACAGGGCAGATATTGTAAATCTGCTTTGTGCTGAAACCGCGAATCCGTTTGATACGCTTTGTTTTGCCGATAATACTTATGATGTGGTACGCGGAAGGCTCTGTCTTGATAGCAGTTATAGAATCCCCACGACGAATGCAGCTCCAGACTCCACGGGTTGCGGTAATGAAGCGACCCCAGATACTTATGTCGCCGCCTATTGTGGCTCGCCCGATGGTCGTGCGGATAGTGCGAATTGCGAGGTTGCCTATTGTACTTATACAGATGCGTTAGATAATGCCTGTATAGCGTTCTGTATAGATACTGCAACTGATAATAGTGGCAACCCGCGTTGTACGCAAGGGGGTGTTTTGGCGATAACGAATGCCTGTACGCTTGATCCGTTTGCCGCGGTTTGTGAACCGTATGCAACGGAGTATCAGCAACTACGTAACGACCGTGTGGCAACATGTCGTGGTGATGCGGCGATGCGTGGTGCTACGCTTTGCAATAGAGCAAGGCGAGTGATTTGCCTGCGTGAGGATACGCCTTTTGCCTCTGTTTGTAATGCCATCCCAGGGCAATGGGCGGATCAGCAGACTACTCTTGTAAATAACTGCGGTGGGAATGACCAACATGCTGATTGTGCTATCACTGTTTCTGGTACATTGACCGTTGCTGGGTGTGTTGCTGACCCGTTTAATGCGCTTTGTCCTGTGGCTGCGGTTTTGGACCAGCGGGATGTGGTTTGCGAGTCAACTACGACCAGTTACACGGCTGGCTGTCTTGTTCCTGCGAACGGTTATACGGGTCGCCGTGCGCGTACCGCAACCTTACGGCGGGCTACGCTTCTTTATAATTGTACAAATGATGACGCGGATAAAACGGGCTGTAATACTGTTATTAAAGCGGGTACGACGACAACGCTTAATAATTGTATTGACAATCCATTCCTTGCCGATTGTAAGGGGGCGACTCTTGCCAGCGCACTGGCCGCATCAACGGGTGCGAAGGCCAAACGTGATGCGTTTGTTGCTGGGTGTAGTACTGGGGGAACGGGCTGTGATACTGAGGTTGCGGGCGGTTTAACCATTACGCAATGTATCACCATGGCGTTTGATGCGCGTTGTTCTGGTGGCACTGCGGCGGATGCGTTTGCCCAATATCGTGCGCCTATCTGTACGACTGCCGCGACCAGCTTTACCGCTGGGTGTGATGAGGCAACGTATGCAGGCACAGATACCGCGCGGGCAGAGCTGGCGTTAAGCTGTGCTGTGGCTTCGGGTGGTACTGGCTGTGCTACGATTATGGTCACTAGCGGTAAGACTATTAATGATTGTAACGCCAACCCGTTTGCCGCTGGATGTGAAAGCCCTGCGTTTATTAACGCACGGCTGGAATCGTGTAAAGGCGGTAGTCCAGATGCCGATTGTAGTGTGGCGGACGGGCAAGGTCTTACAAACTATGTTAGCGGTGATAATTTGCAAGCGAGTGCAGGTGCCACCCAAACAGGCGGTTTAACCCTTGCTGAACTTGAGGGAAATGAGGATGCCACGGCTGGTTTTAACCTTGCCTATATTCCAACGGGACGCGCTACAGATACGGATGTTTTCGGCACGGACAGATTTTATGCTGGGTTGCTATCTGGTACGAATGTTAGCAGTGTCGGCATACCGATGACTGTTGCACCTACTAGTGGCGAATGGACTGCCAAGATGGCTATCATCCATGATGGTCGCGCAGTTGAAACGGAGGATTTCACTCTTGATGTTGATTTTGCCGCCAAGACTCTTGGTGCGTCTAGTACGCGCACAACAATAACCGAGGTGCTTGGTGTGCCTACTCAGATGATTGATCCATCCACGGGTGCGCTTGAGGTTGATGCACTAGGTAGACCTGTTCTTAGATCAACGATTACTACGACAACAGTGAACGAGGATGTGAAGTATGTCACTATCGCGGGCGGGCAGTTTACCATAGCGGGTAAATTCACCACGGCTGGCGTTATTTATGGTACAACCCGTTTGAGCGATGGACAGCTGAATGGTGAATCTTCGCGTGGGTCGCTTACCGGTCTTATCGGGGAAAAAGGCGCGGTTGGCGTGTTTGTATCTTCTGGTGAAGGGGTAACCGTAAATACACTCGGCGAATTCGCTGGTGGGTTTGTTGCCACCGCGCCAGAGGCAGTATTCGTTCCCACCCCTGAGGATAATGCGAATCTGGTGAGTTATACCGATTGGGTGCGTGGTCAAGAACTTATCAATCAAGAATCTGTGTCACTGACGGCGACAACACCTCTGAAAAATCAATTCTTGGGTACGGCAGTCGGCGATACTGAGTTGGATGAAGAGGGTGCTGGTAGTGTTACTACTGCAGCAAAAGCCACCATTACCCTTGCGGGTGATACTGACTCTGGCTTTGCTATATTTAACAATAGTGTGCAATACTATGCGGGTCTTCTGTCTGGCACGAATTTGGGCGCACCTTTAATGGATGATGGCGTATCGCTAACATGGATGGGTGCGTTTCGCGCGATTGGCACTTATCTCGATTCGGATAGCTCACGACCCCGCGAAACAGGTAGTTTTAGTCGTACGACAAGTTTTGAGTTAGAGATTACCTTTGGTGCGGATTCTCGCGGTGTTGCGGGCTCTGTTGGCTCTATAGAGGCATTTCAACAAATAGCTAGGGATGAGGCTGATAACCGTTATTATCTTATAGAGGGGACGTTTGATGCGGGCGGTTATATCACGGGTACGGTTAATCTTGGGGCATTTACGAATGGGGATAGAACCACAACACGTGCGTCCAATGGTATATTAACTGGGCTTATTGGCAAGAATGGCGCGGTTGGCACGTTTATCAGCAATCCCATTGATACAAGTGTAACAACGGGCGAGCATGCGTTTGCATATGCTGGCGGGTTTGCTGTTGCACCTCCGCCAACTTTGCCAAAATATAGCACTTTTGTAGAGTTTTATACGCCAAGATCGGATACCTATGAACTACACGCAACCCACCCCGCAACGCCCGATGCTGGTAGATTCATAGAAGGCACGCCCACGAGTCTGGTTACGAATAATTTTGACCTTACGGGTAGTGATGGAGCAGGTAATGGTAATGGTTATGGACCTGCTGTGGTTAGATTGGGCGAGGTGGCAAGCGACCATGCCGACTATACGAGCGGGTTTGCTGTTATGCGTTCAAATCAAAATAAGTATCGCGCGGGGCTGTTATCTGGCACAGATTTGGGTGCGTCTTTGGATGTCAATGTCGAGACAAATTGGAAGGGAAAAATCTATCTTTTACGTCATACTGTAGATGAGGAGGATGGGGATGACCTGGATGTCGGTGATTTGACGTTGACTGTGGATTTTGCCGCTGGCACGATTAACTCAACAGGCACTAGTATCACTAACGGTGGGTCGTTGACGGTTAAAGGGCGGTTCGGCTCGGTGCATAAGTTGCCCGATGGTATTCTGTTCGGGACGGTGGACAATGATGCTAACAGGAATCTGCCTTTGGCTGGTTTGATTGGTGAAAAGGGTGTGCTTGGCATATTCCACGGCGGCGTGAATCAGCTTTTAGCTGGCGGGTTTTGGGCAACACCTGTTGTGGAAACGGCTACCTATACCTTTGCAGCTGCGGACACACTTTACTCCCATTGGACGGCTAGTCTTACGGGCACGGATGATGCACGCAAAACTCGGCGGGCTTCGGGTGTGGATATTTCTACACTTGGCGGATTTGGATCTAACGATTATATCACATTGAATGGAAGCACTATCGAGTTGACAGGAGCTAACGTAGCAAGCGGGACTCTTACCCAAGATAGTTTGATGTTAGATGGGTCAGCAGTAGGCGGAGTTGTCTTTGGGGTTCATGATTATGACGCGCAAAGTTTTGTTGGTCTGTTATCAACCACAAATGTGGGTGGGGCTATAACCGCAGGACCCGCCAAGGCAACTTGGAGTGGGTCGTTAAAGGGTTTATCAAATTCAGGCTATGACACTCTATCGTCTGCTAATTTCGAACTGGAAGTTACTTTTAATGCTGGGACAAAACAAGGGACGATTAAGACTTTTAATGATTTCGGTAGCGGGCAACCAACTTCTATAACTGGTGGGACATTTAATGTAGATGGTGAATTTGATATGAATGGTGTGATGTGGGGCAATGTTGCTTTGAACAATAGTACTTTTGCCAATGGTGTATTCAGTGGGCTGATTGGGCAAAATGGCGCGGTTGGCGCGTTCATAGGTGCAAATAGCGATAGTGGTTACGCAGGTGGGTTTGTTGTCAAGCCCCCGAGCAATTAGCCCACGAGGCCTCCGCCCACTCCGAACCCAGATAAACCAGAAGCTACGCTTGATTGTAAAGCCACGGGGACTCCGTTTGATGTGGGTTGTACGGACAATAGCGATGTGAAGTTGGCGTTGTGTCAAGGCACGATTGCCCTTTTGAACGCCGCTAATGGTGGTAGCCCTGATAAATGTAAAACACCCGCCCTGTCTGGGGCGATTTGTGGCACGGCAACCTCAACTGGCACAAATCCGTTTGCCCCGATTTGTTCGGATGCCACGGGGAATTCCGATTTTGCTAATATATTGACCAGACAAGTTGCCTATTGTGTGGATAATGCCAGCGCAAGTGGTTGCTCGGGGGCAATATCATCATTCTGCCAAACTGCGGAAGGGCGGAAAAGCCAAACACTCTGCCCCGCGCAATATACGCCAGCTGTTCGGGCAACCGTGATTGCCACCGATTGGGCAACCACTGCGCGGAATGCCACGGATAATACGGGGCGTGGCGTTTTGGAGGCGGTTGGGAATAACGATGCCCGCACGAGTTATATTAACGCGATTGCTCGCACAAACGGACGCGGGACTTTTGATTTTGATGGCGGTGTTAACGGGGTGGATGGTGTTAGCATCATACAAGATAGTTTATTGCTCTCTGATTTTAATTTTGTGGAGGATAATGTTGGGGGCACGGATGGTTTTGCCTTTGCCCGTGTTGATAATCCCGCCTTTACCGATAATCCCGATGGCGCACTTGATGCGAAAGCCAGATTTTATGCTGGGTTGCTGACCACTACCAATCTGGGCGCACCCCTGACGGATACCTCCGCCGATGGGATATGGGATGCGGTATTTGCGGCCGTTGTGAGCGATTCCAAACCCGCGTGTGACCCAAATTGCGACACGGATCAAAATCCAAATTATAGGGAAGTAAGAAGCGGTCGCCTCATTGAGACCAGTTCCACCGTGGATGTTAGTTTTGCCGATAAGACCATTAAAACCAGAGAGGTAGATGCCGATTTTACCCCTGACCCGACTGACTTTGAGCTGGACGGAGACCGTATTACTATAGATGGTAAATTTAACGCGGATGGCGTGATATTTGGCACATCATCATGGATTTATGATAGGCAAACATCGCACGGCTCGGTTTCTGGTTTGATTGGGTCAAAAGGCGCGATTGGCGCGTTTGTGTCCAATGGGCAGAATAATGGTGAAGATTCAAACGGCGAATATGCGGGCGGGTTTATTGCGTCTAACCGATGTCTTGTGTCCCCCTTTATCGCGGCTTGTGTGCATGAGTCTTTTAATGGATTACGAGCCGCGCGTATTGCGTTATGTCGTGATGATTTACAGAGTACCAACCCGCTCTGCCTGCAAACGGGTGTTGTGGCGGCTGTTTGTGTTGCTGGTGATACACCTTTTGCCACGATTTGCGGTGATAATATGGCGGAGAAGGATAGCTATTGCCGTGATACTGCGCGTTCTGGTGATGCGAAGTGTGACCCTACACGTACAGGCAGGATTTGTGGTGCGGGGGATTCGCCCTTCTCTGATATCTGTATTACGGAGGCGGATAATAATGTGCCGAACCAACGCGAATTCTGTCGCACTAGAAATCCTAATGATGGAACATGCCAACCTACGATATGGGCTTTCTGTGGTACGCCAACAAGCCCGACCCCTGCGAATGTGAATTTGTTTAATTCCCTTTGTGATGGTGATTATGATGTCGCGCGTGGGGTGGCTTGTTTGGCTGGTTATAATGATGGGAATTGCGGTGATGATAAAACCCCCAGTAGTTATATCCACGCCTATTGTACTGCTGGTTCAGCCGAGGCTGTGGCTAATGCAAGGCATTGTGGCAATACCGCCTATCTGACTGCGAATCCTGTTAATGCTGATGATAGAGTGACCGTGGACACTTTAAGAAGTAAAGCCCTTAATGGGCAAGGTACCGCTCGCCTGACTCGCCTGACGGGCGAGGATGCGACAACGACCACCACAAAATTTATCCACGGGGGCGCGGCGAATCTTACCGATGCGGATGCGAACTTTATCTTGGGCTTGGGCAGTACTATTGGGCTGAATTTGGGGGCAAGGATAGCAACTTCAGGACGAAAAATTGTGAAGTTAGATGGGATTGGAAATAGTAATAATACCATCAGTGGCTTTGCCATTGCGACTGGTAATTTTATTGATTCGGGGGCGCGTATTGCCAAGCACTATGTCGGTTTGTTATCTGGCACGAATTTGGGTGCGCCTTTGATTGAAGCCCCGCAGGAGAGTATTTGGGATGCAAAAGTAAGTGTCAGAACAGGGCAGCTTTTTAACCTGACACTGGAAGAGAATTTCAAATTGAAGGTTGATTTTGCCACGAAGTCCATTAAAACCGTTAATGATGAGGGTGTTAGCTGGACTCATGGTCTTTTGCATAATCCTATCTTTACTATAAGGAACGGTAAATTCACCGCCAATGGCGTGATATATGGTACCACGAATTTTTTTGCTAATTCTATAAACAGCTTTGGTACCTTGACAGGTTTGATTGGCTCAAACGGCGCGGTTGGTATATTCAAGAGCAACCCTAATGTTACCGACAATAATTATGTCGGCGGGTTTGTTGCCGCACCGCCAGATACAGCGAATTTCGCGGATTGGGAGGCTAGTTTTGCGAACGGCGGGGTTAATTCACCCGAACCTTTGCACGAGTCGGGTTTTGTTAGTGGTACAGATGGAATTGCGGATTATATCAAATTGGATACACGCGATAAAATCGTGGTAAATTCACGGACTCTTACCACCACGATTGTACGCTTGAATGAGACAGCGAATCAAGACGGCTATGAAAGCGGTTTTGCCTATGCGTATGAACATGGTAACCGCCAAGCATACGTGGGGTTGCTATCAACCACCAATGTGGGTAAGGCTTTAACCTCGCAAACCCCCGCCAAGACAATTTGGACGGGCAGGATGGCTGGTATAGCAGGTCGGGGCAATACCGCTATATCGTCTAATTTGTCACTGGAAGTTCATTTCGGTGCTGGCAACCATGCAGGAACAATCAGGACTTTAAATAATGGAAACCCCGGAAGAGCTTTTCTAACTGGTGTTGGGACGTTTGATGTAAATGGTAATTTTAACACGGATGGTGTGATGTGGGGCAATGTTTCTCTTAACAGAGTCAATGGTGCATTCAGTGGGCTGATTGGCGAACGCGGCGCGGTTGGCGTGTTCAATGGCACAGGTAGCGATATCAATGATGCTTACTCAGGTGGGTTTGTTGTCAATAATCCTAACTAACATCGGGGTGAGTCGCCCTGCCCGGCAAAAATCCCATGAATTTAGCGAAAAGTTTAGCAAAAAATCGCGGAAATGTATAAAAAAGCACAAAAAAAGCATGGTAAACGCTATTGACAGGAGCGTGAAATTTTTTTATCCTACTCTTGTTTTACAAACTCACCTAAAAATGAAAGAAAGTCCGTTCCTATGACATATACCACAAAAACCACCACAACCACTTCCGCCCGCTTTACCCTGCCCGCGATATTGCCCGCGATTTTAACAGGATTGTTTATATTGACGGCTTGCGGTGGCGGGGCTTTGCCGAATGACGGGCAGATTGCGCCAGATACGCAGAAAAATGTGTGTAAGACGAATCCACTGGCGGATGGTTGCCAAGCGGGTGCGGGGTTTTTATCCGTGGGTTTGGATGAGGGTATTGGGAATCAAGAGGCGGAGCCCAGCGTTGCGCCCCCTACCCCAGAGCCTGTTGTTAATACGCCTGTTGTTAAGAAAACCGAGCCTGTGTTAGAGGAATTGGCGAAGAAAAAGACCCAGCCTGCGCCCGCGCCGATTACCTCCGTTGATACGCACGATTTCACGCCAAAGACCAGCCCTTCCACACAATCCGCCCCTGCCGAACAGCGCAGTGGCTCTGCCGTCTCTGGTGATTCTGGGGCGAGTGGTCAGCAATCCGCCCCTGTTAGGGCCGCGGGCACGACTGCTTTTACGGATTTGCCGACCGAACGAAAGGTGGCTACACCAAACCAATTCGGTGTCATTCCGAACTTAAACAACCTAAGCAACCAATTTTTAGAGGCTGATGATGATACAGGATTGGATAGATTGGGTGCGGTTCGCGCAGACCCGCTTCGCATGAACCTAGCCCAAGCCACGTTTGACGGGGTTGCCATCGGTGGCAATGCGGCAGATGGGATAGATTTCTTTACAGCAGACCTTCAGCAGTCTACATTCAAGAATAATGGTACAATTAATACTATCTCACACAGCCGTTTTCACTACGCGGGGATTTTAGTTGGTACGGATTTGGGTGTGCCCGTTTCCTCCGATGTTGGGACGGCAACTTGGAACGGGTCATTTAGAACCTATAACACGAACCCCGTGGATTTCCAATTAGAGGTTACTTTTGGCGGGGAGGGCGGGCGAACCATATCCGCCTTTGTCAAAGACGGGGCAAGACGTGACGATTATTATTATCTGGTGGCGGGGACTTATACTGACGCGGGGCTGATAACAGGCACGGTGAATTGGGGAACATTTAGCGATATTGCCCTGCGCACCCCAACGGCTAGTCGCCCAACAAATGGCACTCTTAGAGGGCTTATCGGGGTGGAGGGCGCGGTTGGCGTGTTTATCAGTGATGTGGCAGGGAGTACTGTAAGGGATGACGCAGCGCATGTAACTACTTTTATCGACGGTTATGCTGGCGGGTTTGTTGCCAGTGCATCCTTCACAGGCAACCCCGATGTTACGTTTAGCGATTGGGCACGGGCAACGACCCCTTCTACCACATTAAATAAGGACACGCGAGCCAATGAATTCTTGGCGGGCGGGGCGACTGGGATTAGCACAACGGGGGCAGCCAGTGTGATTATTAGCCGTGCTGATTGTGATGCGCATAACGCACAAACCGTAATAGAGAGTGTTACTTACACTTACAATCGCCCCGATCCTAGTATGCCTATAAGCGACGTCAATAGAGTCACAAGCGTAACGCCAGTGATAACGAGGATACAGCAGTTCGACCAGTTGGATTGCAATAAAAACGATAGGGCTAGCCTGAACCTAGCTGGTGCAAAGTTTGGCGAGGTGACAGGCTCTGGCGTGGCGTTCTTTAGGGATGACAGCAATTATTACGCAGGTTTGCTATCTGGCACGGATTTGGGTGCGCCGATAACCAATGCCAACCAAGTGGGCATGTGGAAAGGGACATACCAAGTGATTGGCAGTGCGGCAATCAATACAGATTTCACGTTAATGGTTACCTTTGGCGTGGATGCAACGGTTGAAGGCTCTGTTGGCTCTATAGAGGCTTTGGTGCCCACCGATGGAACTTTTTCTCATTTTGTAAAAGGGACTTTCAATGCCGCGGGTATTATCAAAGGCACAACTGATTTTGGAATTACCCCCGCAGTCGGAGAATCCAGGACTCCAGGGGTATTGGGAGTCTTAACAGGGCTTATCGGGGTTGATGGCGCGGTTGGCGCGTTTCACTCCACCAACTATTCTGGCGGGTTTGTTGCCAGCCCAATTACCCCCGATACAGAATCTGATGTAACCTTTGGCGATTGGACGCGCAGTTTTGCCACTGAACCCGAAGACGCACCGACCACGGGGACTCCGCAAAGCGAGTTTTTGCAAACCACGGGTAGCACTTTGGCGACAGGGACTTTGACGGCGCTGGGTGGCGGAGCTATAACCGTCACCACATTAGACCTAAACACCGCCACACTTAGAAACAATCCACTGGGTGGCGATGTCAAGAATGGTGTGGCGTTCTATCGGGGCTATGATAGTGGCAATAGTGCTGGCTACGCTGGGATTTTTAGCACCACGGATTTGGGCGGACCTATAACCGCCAAAGATGCAAGAGCCGAATGGCGCGGGCAGTTTCAGGTGGTTCAGTCTAGGATAATCAATACAGATTTCACGTTAGAGGTTACCTTTGGCGCGGTTGCTGGAGTTGATGGCTCTGTTGGCAAGGTAGAGGCTTTTGTTGAGCAAGTCGCGGGTGGTGCTGCCCATCATTATGTAAGAGGCACTTTCAATGCCGCGGGGGTTATCAAAGGCACAGCCATTGCTGGGGGTTTCACTAATGGCGACCGAAACCAATTCAATGGGGGCGCCACTGACGGTATCTTAACAGGGCTTATCGGGGAAGACGGCGCGGTTGGCGCGTTTTACTCCCACACAGGAGTCTATGCTGGCGGGTTTGTCGCCCTGCCCTTATCACCTGTACGGATAGGTACACCTGGGTTTTGGGCGCGAAATGCACTGACAACAACGGCTGGCGTATATCCGACTATCTTATCCGCTGGCACGGCAACGCTTACCAAAACGGGCAGTGAGTCAGACGACGATGCCCAAGCGAACTTTATGCAGGCTGGTGCATCTGCGCTGAATTTGGGTGTGGATGCACGTGCTGATGTCACGATAGCCAACAACTATAACGTTAATTTCGGCGCGCTTTTTGATAGCAACGATGCCACCAGTGGCTTTGCCCTTGCGCATGCGCAAAGTATTGCTGATACCACGCAATTTAACTTGTACGTGGGTATATTGTCTGGTACGGATGTCGGCGCACCCTTTACCAATGCGAATATGCCATACGCGAGTTGGACTGGGAGACTTCGTCTGGAATCGCCACAAGCGCAAATTAGTTTTAACGAGGAGGTCAGATTTACGGTTGGCTTTGACGGTACGGACGGTACGATTGTAACAGATGCAATTGCTCTGGGCGCGGGCAGGCAAACTACGAATAACATAACTATCAATGGTCAATTTGGCGCGGATGGTGTGATATTTGGCACGACAACCGCTGATTTGGGTACTGGTTCGGCAAATGTCTCTGCCACGTTAAGCGGTTTGATTGGCGTGGATGGCGCGGTTGCCGTCTTTGCTGGCAATGATGCAAGCACGAATGGCAGTTATGCTGGCGGGTTTGTCGCCCGTCCCACGTTTACTGTGAATTATGACGGCTGGTTGGATAGTTTTAGTGCAACCTTGCCAACGGAAGGTCATCCTTCAGATGGTAACGACAGTGAATTCCTGCAAAGCGGACCAATAAAGTTAGACACTGGGACTATTACAGGACCTTTCGGTGCCCTTGTAACTAATTTAACCCTAACAATGGACGACAATACCAATAATGGCGTGTCTTTCTTTAGCGGTACTTATGTGTCGCCGCGCGGCGTGGAAAATATTAATAGACACAGATTCTATGCTGGGATATTGTCGGGGACGAATGTGGGCGAACCGCTTGCCCCTTATACCTCTGGTGATACCGCCTTCGCCATGTGGAACGGGAAACTCCAATCGGTGAATTTTGTTAAAGGTGGCGGACGTTTAGTAGGCCGTGAAGAAATAATACCTATGAAACTAAGAGTTAATTTTGACATGAGCACTATTGAGGCTTTTGTTAAATTGATGCCTAATAATGATGCCGACCACCACCATCTTTTGCTAGAAGCAGGGTATAATGAGCGGGGGCAATTCACAAACGGCACGGTTAAGTACGGAGTATTTCCGGGGAGTGTCAAAACCGCAACGCGGACAGACCCTGACGGATTAGGGAACCAAAGACCGCTTGACGGAAGGCTAACAGGGATTATCGGGCAGGACGGCGCGGTCGGCGCGTTCATCAACGACATAGTGCCAGAATATGGCTTTGCTGGCGGGTTTGTCGCGTCTCCGTAATAATAAAAAACACCCCATCTTTAACAAAGAAAAAACAGGCAAATTGCCTGTTTTTTTATGCCTATCGTGTGGCGAGGCAAAAATATTAAAAAACACTGGTAAAATATTGGCAAATCATTGACAATTAACGCGAAGTGTTTTAAAAAAAATTGTTTTTAACACATTAAATTGACTAGAGATGAAAGGTTGTCCTTATGGTAAATGCTCTTTACACCATAAAAACCTCAACAAATCAAGCACTTACCCCGCGACCTTGGGGAAACCGAATCACCCTGCCCGTTTTGTTGCCCGTTTTACTGGTCACATTGCTCATTTTATCCGCATGTGGCGGGGGTGGGGCCGCACCTACCACTGCCACCCCGACCCCGCCAGCCACCTGCGCGACAAATCCGTTCGGCGACGCTTGCACGAGCGAGGCAGACAAGGCAAGGCAAGATGTCATCATTAGACGATGTATCATGGTCGGTAATGCAGGCAACGACGATTGCAAAAACGCTATTGCCAAGAATCCATGTATAGCAACCCCGTTTCTTCCCGAATGCTCTTCCCGCAACTCCACTTTCGCCCCCTATGTTGTTACCGCGCAAATGCAACGGCGGGGTTTCTGCGAAATCAGCACGAATGCCGCCAACAAACTTTGTGTTACTTCCGTTGCTAATATCTGCACGGGGGATATATTTGATACGATTTGCCCCTCTTCCACCTTGGAAGAACGGCAAGATTTTTGTCGTAGGGGAAACAACCTGAACATTAACCCGAATTGCGCCGATATTGCTGCGCCAATTTGCGCGTCAAACCCCTTGTTTGAGGCGCTTTGCACGCCTGATGTCGTGCGCCAACGGATGTATTGTCGCACGGGTACGAATGCCATGACTGACATGAATTGCAAGGCAGTTATTGTGGGGATTTGCACGGAGAACGCGTTTGATGGGATTTGCGATGCGGATGATACAGAAGGGCAGGCAGCGTTTTGCGGTAGGGGTAATAATTTTGTAACCTATGCGAGTAATTGCACCGCCATTCTCGATACTTATTGTGCAACACGGGCGTTCCTTCCTAGCTGCGACAGCCAAACTGAGACTAGAATACAGGCATGCAGTGGTAGTATTGCTGCTTTACGCACGGCGGGCGGGGAGGCGAGCGATTGTGTCGACTATGCTGACCGTATTTGTGGGCGCGGACAGCTGGGCGGTTCAAACCCCTTTGCTCCGATTTGCGCAGATGCAGATGTCAGCGACTATTCTGCCACGATTAACACTGTGCGGGATTCGTTTTGTGCGAATGATGTGTTTAATCCGCTTTGCGATGGTTATATTGACCAACGAGTGGCCGCATGTCATTTAAATGGAGTGCCGACAAATGCCGACCCTCGGTGTCCTGCGATTATTGCGCAGCAATGCCCGTCTAGCGGCGGGACGCGGAGATCCACCTGTCATATTGCGGTTGCGGCTGCGAGTATAGCAAGAACAACCGACCCTATTACGTTTTATGTTGAGGGAACAGCGGATGCGTTAAAGCTGGGCTTTACCCAATCAAATGTCCCAGCAAATATCAGCGATTTTTCCTCGGGCGTGATACGATTGTCTGATTTGACTGATGTGGACTCTCCTGAAGGAGACAACGACGGTGTGGGCTTTGCATCCTTTACGGATAGCAATGGTGACAACAGCGAAGGGCAGCATCGCCAACAGAAATTCTATGCTGGGTTGCTGACGGGCGATACTTTAACCACACGGGTTTCAGAAAATTTGAAAAACGCCAAATGGCCTGCCAAACTTGCTATCTATAATGAGGTTAATCTTTTATGTTTGGGCAATGAGCTTGGCGAGGGGATGCCGCATATGGCGAACCTTAATTGCAACACCGCTCCCAATGATGGGCGTGTGGTTGAGCCAGCAGAATTCATCTTGTTGGTTAGTTTTGATGGTAGCAATGGCACTATTAGGGCTGATGGTATCCCTGTTATAGGCGACTATCAATTCGCCATAGATGCAGGGTTTAACGATGCGGGCAAGATATTTGGCAATACCAGACTCAGCGTTGTGCGCATGTCTGCTCCGGGTTTGTTCCCCGTCACTCTCTTGACCGAGGCTTCCGATGGCACTATCACTGGTAAAATTGGGCAAAAGGGCTTGCTTGCGGCGTTTGTCTCTGACGGGGTGAATAATAGGTTAGGTGAATATGCTGGCGGGCTGGTTGCCCATAATCCCCATAATGGTGCGAGTGCGCCTGATTGTACCGCTACGGGGACTCCGTTTCATGGGCGATGTGTGGATAATAATAATGTGCGGATAATGCTGTGTAGCACGCGCAATGCGCTGGCGACCGCCGATTTAACCAATAATTGCCTACAAGATAGCGATATTGTCGCCGCGATTTGTGCGAGTAGTGGCACCTATGCCAACCCGTTTGATGGCGTTATTTGTGCGAACCCGCAAGCATTGGTGCAACAGGCGTTTTTGGCAAATTGTGACCCAGGGGCGAATATATCTTTACGGGCGGGGGCGGATTGTGCGGGTGTGCTGGCTTGTACTGAAAACCCGTTTTCATCTACTTGTAATACGGGGGATACTGCGGAGATTTATGCCTCTGCCCGTGTGGCGCATTTGGAATATTGCCGTAGTAGCGTGGCTGTCGCTGGCACAGATAAATGTCTTTTGGCGGTGGTGAATTGCGCGTCTTCTAGTCCTCATGCAAATTGCGGGGATTTGCCAACATCATATTGTCTTGGCGACGCGGGGCGTACTATAGCGGAAGATACCTCCGACTGCAATACAAGGGTAACCGCCCGTTGCCGTATAAATCCGTTGAATCTACTTTGCGGGGATGATACAATAAACGCTGCTTTTATAAATGGTGCCAACCTTAAATTAGACCGCGAAAATTTCTGTCTGAGGCCGATTAACGCAAACAACCCTGATTGCGCCCTTACCATAGTGGTATTTTGTGATGATGCGAGTAACGCAATTTCTAGCCCCCTATGCCGTAATAGAGTGCATTATAGATACAATGTTATAGCCAGCGTTTGTGACAATCCAAATCGGGATGCACGTTTTAATAAACTATGCGATACCCCCCATGCTTACGATATAACACGGCTGGAACACTGCAAAACTGTCGATTTCAAACTTGCTGGATGTGGCGTTACTGTTAGCGAGGAAAGACAGGTTATGTTAGAGATAACTTGCGGGGATGATGCAGGTCTTAGAGGTACCAACCCCAATGATCCTATTTGCACCCATCACCAAAAGGATCCTAATGGCAATCTGAGAATTTGCGGGTCTTATAATCGTGCAGGAACAAACCCTATGAGTCCTATTTGCGAAATTGAACCGCAGGCTTTGATTACAGTGGCGGCGCTTTGCGGGCAAGGTTTTAAAGGTCGTACTATCGGCACTATCGGGATAAATCCGTTTTCTGCTATTTGCGCGGATGACCTTTTTAACCCCGCCCCCTGCCCGTCATGTACTACCGATTTGGAACGCACAAACGCCAACACCAACGCGTGGACGGAAGCCCAACGAGCATTTTGTCGGCAGGATATTACGAATAACGCTTGCACATCAACGATAACGACATATTGCGATGACGCGACAGGCGCGGATTTATTTGATAACCTGTGCAATGGTAATGACTATCTTGCCGACCGCGTAACCCATTGTGAAACTGCCTTTACCCACGCCAAATGTACGGAGAATCAGATGAATATAAGCGATGCGGCGGCTATTTGTGGTACCACGTCCGTCCCTGGCACCGATCCGTTTAATGCTGTTTGCAAAAATGAAACGCTAAACCCCATCGCTTGCCCCAGCTGTGAAGCCATTTCTGATGCGAAAGATAAAGCCACAGAGCTGGCAAGAATCCGTATCATCGTGATTAGAGCCACGCAACAGGCATTCTGTCGGGCAACCGCGAATGTTGGCGAATCTATTTGCGCCGATACGATATCAAGTTTTTGCAGTGTCCCCACTGACAGCGATATGATTTTTGATGACCTGTGCGGTGGTGCTGATTATACTGGGGCGCGTTTGGCCTATTGTATTCACCCAACAAGATCCGTGCATCACGATTGTGAGACTGCCTCGGATAATAAAGCCGCGCTCATGACACTTTGCGGGGATGCGGAAACTGCGGGGACAAATCCGTTTTCTGTTGCCTGTCGTGAGGCATTTGCCCTGCGAAACAGTATTGATATAGTGTGTGGGGGTGGGCGGAATTCCCAGCTCCCTCTTTGCACGGATGAAAATGCTATTCCAGATATTGATAGAGCATCCGTTACAGCATCGCAAGAAAATTTCTGTCGTGGCAACCTTGCCAACACCGCTTGCGAAGAAACAATAGCGGATTTTTGTGATTTTGCCTTTGATACGGATGTTTTAGACCCCCTTTGCAGTGGTGATGAACGTTATGAAAACAGCCGTTTAATCACCTGTCTTAACGGTGATACGAACCATGCGAGTTGTCGTGGAGCGGCGGGTGTTGTCGCCACGCTCTGCCCCACGGATGGGATGCCACGCCACGAAGACTGCCCTATAATCGTTGATCACGCGCTTTACCGAACCTCTGTTGATGAATTTGATGAAATTGATGAAAATAGTGCTAATTTTATTCGGCCCTCTGATTATTTCTCTCGTAGTATTCTAGCGCTGGCGGGTGTTAAGGATAAAGCCAAGGATGGTCTCTCCGATGTTGAACGGGCTATCGGCTATGTCACAGATGCCCGCGCGAACCTTATCAGGGGTACTGGTTCACAGTTGGATTTTGGGACGATCCCCGCCACCGACACCGTAATCAGGAACGGCGGCAACCCGCTTAAAATCAGAGTCAGAATAACACAACAGGACGTCAATGCTGATACCTATAGAATAGCCGGCACGAATTACGGCTATGCCCTTGCCCATGCCACTGTCACCGCCCAAGACACCATTACCAACGCCTTCATCAGCAGTGAAAGAAAGCTATACGCGGGTTTGCTGTCGTATAGTGGTTTTAGTGCGCCGAATTTTGATAACCCCACGGTTGGGATTTGGAACGCGACAATGAATCTGAGGGGGCTGGGCGGTGCTACGGCAAGTGCGGATTTTGATTTGAGTGTTGATTTTATTTCGCAAAGGATTACAACCCATGCGACTCGGCTTGCCGAATTTACCCTTGCAAGTGCCAGTTTTCAAGAACGGCAATTCACCCCGATTGATAGCCATGTGTTTGAGCTCAGAAACCCATTCACTCTCAAAACTTTTTATCAACGCAACAGCAGGGGCGAGGATATTATCGTAACCTCGCGTGATACCTATACAGATTGTAACGGCAATGTATTGCTACAGGGTAGTAAAGTCCCCCTATGTAAAGGTGGCGGTAGCCCCGATTATCTGACATCGTCGTATGGTATTTTAAGACTAGACGTTAACGGCAACCCTAGATTTATCACAGAAACCAAACAGACATCGGGTCGCCTAACCATAGATGCGAGTTTCAGCCGTCTTGGTCTAATACACGGTGGTATAAACATTGAAACAGGTGTTTTGAACGATGATGGCAATTTAATCGGTAAAAACGGCGGTGATGTGACGAGCAATCCTGGCACGCTTGTCGGGCGGATTAGCACAGACCAATTGTTTGCCGCGTTTGCCAGCAATGCGGGTAGTGCAGAGGCTTATGCGGGCGGGTTTATTGCCACACCCTCTGCCACGCTCTCCCCCACACGTTTCACCACAGGTGGGACGGATAAATTGACATTGGCAGGTAAAACCGAGGCGGCTGCCCCGACTTCCCAAATCCGCCATCCGCTCGGCATTACCAGCAATGAGGATTATGTAATAGACAGCACAACCAACGGCTTTGCCCTTGCCTCTGAAAATATCGCCAATGACGGGATAAATTTATACGCGGGTATTTTAAGTGGCACAGATTTAGGCAACCCCCTGTTTGATAACAGCGCGACTGGTATTTGGAGGGCGAAATTGAATCTGCTGATTCTTGGGGATACGGCATCCGCCGATTTTGATTTGAACGTTGATTTTAATACGCGAACGATTGAGACTTTGGCAAATCGCCCAGCGCAATTTACCTTTGATAAGGAGAACAAAGTATTAAATAGGCTTGGGGAAGACGCTATAACTGTTGCCAATAATGGGGTTGCGACGGTTAATGCCCTTGACGCGGAGGGCAACCCCGTTACTTTCGTCAGCTCGGCCAGCGGTGTGGTCGTAACCATGGAAACCCTAACGGAAGTTCTTACTATTGACGATGACCCTGGTCTGCCCCTCCTCACCGATACGTATCAATCAGGGGATCGCAGAACTGTAAGCGTGACGGAGACGGAAGATACCAGTGTCTCTAATCGTGTTACACGAACGAAAGTTGTTGTATTGAAGGCTGGCGGTACGCTCACTATAACAACTGCATATAGCACGTCCGGTGGTACTGAACAACTGCTTAGTCAAATAGCACAAACAACTAGGGAAATTCCAGTCGTTAGAGTTACCGAAGGGGCGGTTGTTACCACTTACAGGGCTGGTCAACTGGTTGAAGTCAGTACGAGTGGCGCACCCGCTGTCAATCCTTTAACAAAAGCTCCAAAAGCAACTGGTCGTTTAACCGTAAATGGTCGTTTCAGCGAAACTGGTAAAATAAGCGGCACAACCAATCTCCAACCTGGGCAGAATGACCTCGCGCCTGGCGTGTCTGGTACTTTAACGGGTTTGATTGGCGAGGCAGGATTAGTTGCCGCGTTTATCAGCGATCCTGATAACCCCAATGCTTACGCGGGCGGATTTACCGCCACGCCGTGGGTTTGTACGGCTGGCGGGACTCCGTTTGATAAAACAAACTGCCCCGATGCGAACATAGGCGCGAAAGCCCTACGCTTGCAGTTGTGTCTTGACCGCGACCCAGCCGCCATGGCGGATTTTGCGACAAATTGCGCGGGGGATGCCACGATTACCGCCTTGGTTTGCACAGGCACTGGTACTTACGCGAATCCGTTTGATGCAGATATTTGCCCAACTGCGGATGATAATGTTAAAACCACTTTTGTTGATGAATGTTTTGCTGATGCAGGGCAAGCCAATGCATGTACCACGGGGCAGGTTGCGCGGTGTTTGCATGACCCCTATGCCTTTGTTTGTAAGAGCAGTATGTATGAGCAGGCACGGACAGCGCATTTGGACACCTGCGGTGTGGCGACCAGCCCGCCCAACCCGCGATGCACTAATTTACGGGCGCAATTGAATAGTTGCTCTGTTGCCCAGCCCGACCCAAGTTGCGGAACGTTGGTTAATGATTATTGTTTGGGGGGTGCGGGACGCGCGATAGCGGGTAAAACCACCTGTGTGGAGAATATACGCGTTGCTTGTACGGCAAACGCACTTCATCCACGATGCCGCGATTTGGGCGTATTTCCAACTGAGATTGCCCATGTCGCGCATATAAACAAACAACGCGACTTCTGCGAAGGTGATCTTACCAATTTGCCAACGGGCGCAAAGGTGAGTGATTGCAACACGCTGGGTATAACTGTTCAAATTTGCGGTTCGCCCACTGCCGTTGGGACAAATCCGTTTGCCACGATTTGCAGTAATGCGATGGGCAACCCCTATTCTGAAGCGCGTGAGCTTAAGATTATACAAACCTTTTTCTGTCAGCAAGGCGCGCAAGGTGTCAATAATGATTGCAACACGCTACAACAACAATTGGATAGTGAATTTGCGCAAATAGGCGGAAAGACTCCATATTGGGCTGATAATGCAATTCGCGAGGTGGCTGCGCCAGATTTGGATGAGAACGGGAACATCCAAATCATTTCTGGACGGCACACTGACACCAAATTAGTCCAATTCCCGATAAACATCACACCAGCAGGCAAGATAAGACGAGACAGTGCCGATGCGAATTATATCGTGGGTGGCACAACCCAGCTGGATTTGGCAAGTCTAATTGAACGTGACAGAAACGGTGTGGAGATCGACCATACCCCGGTAACGGATGGTATTGCTAATCGTGGTGGCTTGTCGCTGAACACTCCCTTTACAAACAGCGCTGATTTAAAAACCAGCACGGATGCTGCCAGTGGCTTTGCCTTTGCTAGTGTGGAATTCCCTGTTAGAACACTCGTGGTAAAGGTTCTAGATGACGGAAGCGAGTTTCGTACCATTGCCAGAACCGCGACTCGTAGGTATGGCGGAATCAAGCTATACACGGGGCTTCTGGCTGGCACGGATGTTGGCGCACCCGTGAGCGACATCCAAACAGAGGTTGAATGGACAGGTAAAATTAGTGCGCTTTATGGAGTAGGGAAGCTGGGGGAAACGCGGGGGGAGCGGAACATTGATGTTGTTAAATATGACGACAAGGAATTCACCTTATTGGTCAGCTTTTATGGCAACTTTGGGAGTATTAGGAACAAAGACCTTATTGTTCTTAGTTCAGCCGCCAGATTTAATATAGACGGTCGTTTCAATGATAAAGGCCTGATTTATGGCAAAACAAGGCTTTTTGATAAGGAGGATCTGATTGCCAGTGGCTCTTTAACAGGTTTGATTGGCGCGGATGGCGCGGTTGCCACGTTTGTTTCTGATGATGAGAATCCGTCTCCGCCTGGACCAGACGGTTGCTGTCCTATTCACTTTGGCAATTATGCTGGCGGGTTTGTTGCCCTGCCCCCCGCGACTCCATCGACTGCGCCACGGGTGGATTTTGAAACTTGGCTCGATAGCTTTGATGCACCTAACACCCCATTGACCCGCGCAATCAGACCCCAAGACTTCACGTCAGGGAATGACAAACAGTATTTCGTGCAAGGCACATTTTCTGCACTAGACCGTGCGAATGATAATTATGGGACTGAAAAGGATAATCATTGGGCTGAAACCCGTGTTAAGGGCAATCCTGTCAGAACTCTAACCTTGGATAAAGCGTTTAACGATGGCAATATCTATGATGGTATTGCGTATCTTCGCGGTACAGGCAGACGCGCCTATGTAGGGATTCTTTCGGGGACAGTTTTGGGTGCGCCCGTAACAGGCGTGGCTGATACAACCGCGCGATGGGCAGGGCGATTTCGGGACAATTTTTATGCGACTAGTGCGAATAATTTGAGTGTATTTGAGCTAATCGTTAGATTCACGGCGCAGGGTGGAACGCTTGACGGCATTGTTACACGAGATGATGACACCTTAGGAGTTGGCATAGATGGCGCATTTGACGCAAAAGGCATTATTACAGGTGACGTGATACACGGAAATACCACTATAACTCCCGCTACGACCAACGTTCCCATTATGGGCAGCTGTTTCACGAATGGGCTGCCAACCATTACCGAGGATTGCTTTACAGATGACACCGACAGAATAAAAGCCACATTAACAGGGCTTATCGGCGAAGAAGGTGCGGTTGGTGCTTTTATTGGTCAGAGTGGTACTTTTCCCGAACAGCTAGGTTGGGTTGGCGGGTTTGTCGCCACGCCAGATTTTTGTGGTAATACCTCTGGCACCGCAAACGACCCACAGTGCAACACGAATAGAGACGATTGGGTGGGTAGTTTTGGTAACGATGCCCCGCCCGTGACAGTAACGGCAGCAGCCCAAACAGGTGTTTTCGGTGGCTTTTTAGACATTGCCAGTGGGGCTGCGATTGCAGCAGATGGTTTGAAGACAGCGCCAAACGGTGATACCGCCTCCGTCTCTGGCCTCCGAGGCCGCAATACTGAACATAATAACGATGGTTTTATTTTTATTAGCGGCTATAACGGTGCTAACCATCAAGCCTTTGTCGGTATTCGCCCCACCACAAATCTGGGTGCGCCTTTGACCGTCAGACCCACTATCGCCGCATGGTCTGGGAGTTATTACGATAGCATAGCCGCGGTTAGTACCAACGCCACTTTTGATATTGATTTTAGCAATCGTTCCATTAGCGCAAGTGGTATTGCTAATACTGTCACCAACCCGCCCACTTTTAACCTTGGATTTAACAACGTGGGTGTTATCACTGGCACGGTGACGAAAAACAGCATTGAGGCAACAGCCCGTGGTTTGATTGGGCAACAGGGACTGGTCGGGGTTTTCGTGGATACTAGCCCAGCAGCAGGCCCAGTCTTCCACGGCGGGTTTGTCGCGGATAACCCCGTTAACGGTCAATAGGGGGATACG
This sequence comes from uncultured Amylibacter sp., assembly GCA_959347425.1. The sequence continues at coordinate 2,259,671 of OY365741.1, forward strand.
CAGGGGATTCGCGAAAAATCATAAAATTTTATGAATCCAGCAAAATCTTGCAGAATCCTACAGAATCCTGCAAAATCCTATTGACACAAATGGGGGAATTGGCTAATTTACCCATGTTTTGATATGATAAACGACTTAAAACCCGAATTAAAACCCTAGTTAAAAATAAGGATACACGCCCCTATGACCCACACACCCACACACATGAATAATCCAAAGATTACCCGCACCCCCCTGCCCGCTCTGCTGCCCACAATTCTGGCTGGGCTGTTTATTTTGGCGAGTTGCGGGGGCTCGGTGTTGCCGATTCCTGGACCGATAGCGACAGAGTCCACTGATGTGGCGAATAATCTGGAGTCCAACCCGCCCGATAGCATTTTGCTGAGTGTGGGCGAACAACCGCCCGTGGAAAAGCAAGAGGCAGAGCAAGAGGAAGAGCAAGTCCCCGCGCCCGTCTTTGAAGTTGTGCTCGCCCCTGCCAGCCCGCCACAGAGGAGCTTTAGCCAATCACAACCAGAACCCCAGACTTCCACCGAGACTGTAAGGCGAAGTGATGCTACGGGGGAATCCAACCATGAGGATGGTGCAATCACCTTTGCCGATTGGGTGGCTAGTTTTGGTGCGGGCAACGCACCCCCAACCCAAGCAGAAACGAGACCGAAAACAATCACAGCCAGAGCCAAATTCAAAAGGCGTGCGGGCACTAATGCGATAGTCTATAATGACCAGGGCCAAATCCTCGCCAAAAATGGTGGCGGTATCCTTACATACACAGACGAAGTCATTAAAAACGCGGGTGGCGACAAACACGCGAATGGCGACCCTATCATCCTTACCACTAGCACTACAATCACCATTACTGCTCCTCCGAGTGGCAGAGAACGCAGTACAGCGTATGACGCAAACGGCAATGTAATCCCAGACCTCAGAGCAAGCAGTACCAATTATGACGTAGGCAACGATATCAACATTTTAGAACGGGTTACCCTCACCCAATCACAGCTTGACTATATCGCCGAAAACGCCATGATTCAGGATGATACCAGGACGCTGGATAACGCCCTCAGAACCCGCACAGATACCGAGGGGGTAAAAAATCAATTCTTACAGGGCGTGGATGCTTTGGGGGGACGACTGGATGAGGGCCCCGCAGGTGTCGTTCATAGTAGAGGCAGTTTGAACCTAGCCACCGCAACCTTTGGGGGCAGAAAACTCGGCGGTGATGCCGCCGATGGTGTGGGTTTCTTTCGCGGCTTTACTACCGAAAACCCCATCAATCCCGAATTCAATTATCCCGACATCGATCGTCATAATTACGCAGGGATTTATTCTGGTACGAATTTGGGTGCGCCAGTTAGCGGATCAGGCACAGCATCATGGAACGGGCGGATTCGCACGATTGGCTATTTTGAATTTGACACGGATTTCACGTTAGAGGTTACTTTTGGCGACAACAACACAGGCACGTTGAATGTAGCCAGACTTAGCAACCCAAAAAACACGAATCAGTGGCTTATGATAACCGATGCCACCTATGATGCGAATGGTGTTATATCGGGCGAAATTGTTATTGATGAGGACCACGATCTCCTTAAAATACAGGCTCAACATGGGTTTTTAACAGGACTTATCGGGGAACAAGGCGCGGTTGCTGCCTTTTTATCTTCGGGCGATAGAAATGGGGACAATACGGAGGCAATCGGCACAAAGGAAAGTATAACCCAAGGCTTCCACCGATTCGGCTATGCTGGCGGGTTTGTTGCCCATCCAACTGCCACTGCTGCCCCTGTCGCACCGCCAAACCTGAATGTAAGGATTAACGCTTGGACGAGCGGTTTTACCAACCTGAAACGCAATGTTAAAAGGCGCACCACAAATGACGCGGAGTCAAGTAACGCATTTTTATTACGCGATGATCCTGCCAAAAGACCAAGCTGGAAAAAACCAGAGGGTGGATTTCTGGCACTATCCGCACTGGGTGGCGATGCCACCGATGGGGCGGATTTCTTTCCCGCAGATATTACAATAATCGGTACGAGAGAGCAGGCATACGTGACAACAACACAACGCACTTATCACGCGGGGCTTTGGGATTCCACGGATTTGGGCGCGGCGATTTCACTTAGTACAAACTTTAACAATAAATCATCCGCCATGTGGAAAGGAAAATTTAGCGTTTTTCAAGGCGCAAACGCCCGTTTTGATACAGATTTCATGCTTATGGTTGATTTCGTGAATAACTCGTTTAGCGCGACTATTGAAGCTGGCGCAAAGGATTATTACCTATCGGGCAATTATGATGCAAACGGCGTGATGACAGGGCAGAACGGCGAGGCGACAGCACGGGTTAGTTATGAGGCAAATGCCGATAGCAACACTCCAAAAAACGGGATTTTAACTGGTCTTATCGGGGCGGAAGGCGCGGTTGGTGTGTTTCTCAGCAATAAGGCTAGCAGTACAGATAAAGACACGATAGAAGATGGCACGGGCGATAGTGGCTATGCTGGCGGGTTTGTCGCGCGTCCGCAATTTGTTAACTATACTGACCTGCCAAACTATACCGATATTCCAACAACGGTTGCAGGGCTGATACGTACAGCCAATCCCAACAGCAGGTTTTTGCGGATTGAAGACGGCGCAAGGCTTGATACCGCAGGTTTAACCAACCCAGTGCTATTCACCCAAAGACGCGGTATAGAGGGTGGCACGGGCTTTGGCGATGGTTATACTACCATCGGCTCGCACGGATATGTGGCTCTACTGCCAACAACGGATTTGGGCTTGCCCCGCGCCGTTGGCAGTGGAGAACCAACCGTCAGTTGGAATGGCAGTTATTCGCTCATCCGTGCGTATGACAGAAAACCTATAATTGCCCAATATGCACCGATTGTTTTTAGCATTAACTTTGAAACGGGCAACCTAACAGGGACAGCCCCAGTACCGTTTAATGCTGCTAAAACCATTACGATAGAAACCAGTTTTGGCGCAGATGGTGTTATGAGCGGGACGTTCAGCACGGATACGTTAAACACGGATACTGAAAGACATCCAATAGAAACGACAAACACAAATGTTATTGGGTTAATCGGGACAGAGGGATTGGTTGGTATTATGCACGGGCACTCTACTGGTCTTGGCATTATAGCCACGGGCGGGTTTGTGGCGAGTCCTAACTAATAATCATTCCCCGCCCACACGGGCAAATACCGGCAAGCGCAGGGTGAAACAAGTGCGTCCATCGCGGCTATCGCAATCAATCAGCCCGCCGTGGTTCGCGATAATCTGCGACACTAACGCCAGCCCCAGCCCCGTGCCGTTCTTCTTACTGGACACGAACGGCGCGAATATGTGCTCAATGAAATCGGGCGCAATCCCGTGCCCGTTGTCTATGATGTCAATTTGCAACGGCAAATCCGTCCCCCCTGCCCCAGAGCCGAGCTTTATCCCCGAGTAATACGAGGTTCTTACGCGGATAACCCCCCCCTTCGCGGGCAGGGCTTCGGCGGCGTTTTTCAATAGATTCTGGACGACTTGAAGCAGTTGCCCCGCGTCCCCCGCCGCCTCTGGCAAGGACGGGTCAAACTCTTTGATAATCTTAGCATGGCGGGCAAACCCAGCCGTCGCCGCCAAAACTGCCCGTTCCAACGCGTCATGGATATTAACCGAATGATGCGGTGTGGCGTTCGCGGTGAAATCCTCTACCCGATTGACCAGATGGCTAATCCGCGTGGCTTCCTGTTGTATCATATCGGCGAGTTTCTTATCCTCTGCCGATAGGTTCTGCGCCAGCAGTTGCGCCGCCCCCGATATCCCCGCCAGTGGATTGCGTATTTCATGGGCGAGAGTGGCGGCTATCGCGCTGACACTCCGCGCGGAATTATGGTGGGATAGGGAGTTTTGGAATTTCTGTGCCTCGCCCAGTGGCTGGATGCAAAGCAGCGTGCGCGTGGGTGGCAGAGTATTCGCGAATATATTGCAGATGTGGGCGGTGCGCTCGGTTGTGGATAGCTCTACCCCGTATTGCGCGATGGTTTGCGTTCGGTTATGCAGGGTTTGGTGGATGATGGAATTCGGGGTGAAACAGGTGTTTAGCGGTTTGTTTATGAGGTGTTTAGCCGATGTTTTGGCGAATTGCTCGGCCGCGGGGTTCACGGATTCTATGTGTAGGTTGGAGTCAAGGATAAACGCAGGCAGGGGCAGCGTATCCCACAGCATATCAAAGGTAAGAGTAGCGGTCATGCAGGGTATTATGCGGAGTTTTTGCGGAATTTGCAAGGATTTTAGTTGTTAGTTATTAGTTGTTAGTTGTTAGTTATGAACGGATTAGCCCTTCGGGTCTTCGTAATCGCTACGCGATACCGACCAGCTCCATGCGATGGCGTGGCTTTTGTGCATATAGAGCTTTACTTGCGTAAAGCCCATACACAAAAGCCTTTGGTTACAAGACGATAGCCATATCATAAATTTATTTAGACTATACACAAGACGCTGAGCCAAACCCCAGCCAAAAAATAGCCCGTCCAGCTCTCCGCAGGAGGGGTGGGCGGGCGGGCGACATTTCGAAGTGGCTTGCCACGAGGAAATGGCGCAACAAAAAACCTCTGCTCTTAACCTCTCATAACCAACCCCCAATTCCTAACAACCAATCACTAATAACTAACAACTAATAACTAATAACTAAATTGCATTTCCCACAAAAACCCGCTACACCCCAGCCTATGGAATTTTCACTCATCCTAGTCGCCGCGGGGCGGGGTCACCGAGCGGGCGGGGACTTGCCGAAACAATACCAACCGCTCTGCGGGTTGCCCGTCATAACGCGCACCATCCACGCGTTGCTGCAAAACACACGCCTAGCCCAAATCATCCCCGTTATCCACCCCGATGATACCGAGCTTTACCACTCCGCGACCGCAAATATAACCGACCCCCGCCTTACCCCGCCCGTTATGGGCGGTAAAACCCGCACCGAATCGGTTTATCACGGGCTGCAAACCGCCACAGCCGATTACGTCCTGATTCACGATGCGGCGCGACCTTTTGTGCCACCAGATATGCTGAACCGCCTGTTAAACAGCCTTAAACAAACCGATGCCGCGTTCGTAGCTTTACCCATAACCGATGCGCTCTGGCAGATAAACCCACCAACCCCGATAAACCGCGATAACATGTGGCGAGCGCAAACCCCGCAGGGCTTCAAACGCACCGCTATAACGAAAGCCTACACCACTCTTGGATTGAACTTTGACGATATACACGCTATGCCTGATGACGATGTTGGGCTTATGGCGCGGGTTGGCGTTACCCCTACCCCGGTTCTGGGCGATTCGGTTAATATAAAAATCACGCAAGCCAGCGATTTGCAAAAGGCAGAAACGATGATGAAAAGCGATATACGGGTCGGGTCGGGCTTTGATGTGCATAGCTTTGGCGCGGGCGACCATGTTATTCTGTGCGGAGTGAAAATCCCCCATACTGCCTCCCTGATAGGGCATTCTGACGCGGATGTCGGACTGCATGCGATAACCGATGCCGTGCTGGGCGCGCTCGGGCAAGGCGACATAGGCCGCTGGTTTCCCCCGACCGACCCGCAATGGCGGGATGCGGATTCCGCCCATTTCCTACGCCACGCGATGGGATTGTGTGCCGAGGCGGGCTTTATCGTGGCGAATATTGATTGCACGCTGATTTGCCAAAATCCACAAATCGCCCCCCATGCCTTGAATATGACGCAAAATGTCGCTAATATCTGTGGTGTTGCGCGCGATTGCATTAATATCAAAGCGACAACGACCGAGGGTTTGGGGTTTATCGGCCGCGCCGAAGGTATCGCCGCACAGGCCAGTGTTTGTTTGAAAAGAATTTGAAAGGAATATCCGTATGACTATTAGTCGCATCATAGCCAGTTGGTTTTATATGGGTTATTTGCGCCCGTCTGGCACGATTGGCAGTCTTGGCGGGTTGCCGTTTGCCTATGGTTTGCATTTGCTCGGCGGGGCGTGGTTGTTATTAATCAGCGCGGTTATTTTGGCGTTCATCGGCTGGTGGGCGGCGGCGGTTGAGATAAAGAAAGGCACAAACCCAGACCCGTCAGAGATCGTCGTGGACGAAGTCGTCGGCATTTGGTTGGCGATGGTATTGCCTAGTTTTCTGGCTAATACGGAGTTTGGGCAAGGGTTATCTTGGGCCGAATGGTCGCTGGTTTTAATGGGGGTTTTCGCGTTTTTCCGCCTGTTGGATATAGCCAAACCTTGGCTGATTGGCTGGGCTGACCGCAAGCATGGCGCGTTTTTCGTGATGCTGGATGATATTTTTGCGGGGGTGGCAACGGCGGGGATTGCTGGGGCTGTGTGCTTTTATTTCCACGGGGGGATGTTTTGAGTTTTGAGGCGACACAAGCTGTAAAGGCGGTTTTGCTGGCGGCAAAAACGCGGGATTTGGCGTTATACACGGCGGAGAGCTGCACGGGCGGGATGTTTGGGGCGGCATTGACGGGGGTTGCAGGGGCTTCGGATGTGTTTCAAATGGGGTTTATTTGCTATTCCAATCGGGCGAAAATGGATGTGTTGGGGGTGGGCGAGGCTACTTTGACGCAGTTCGGTGCAGTATCAGAGCAATGTGCAAAAGAGATGGCAACGGGGGCTTTGGCACGGGGGACTTCGGGCAAATCAGGCATCGCCATAGCCATCACGGGTATCGCAGGACCCGGCGATTCAGACCATAAACCCGAGGGACGTGTGTGTTTCGCCATCGCTACATCGGCGGGCGTAACCAGCCAAACGCAAGAATTCGGCGCGATAGGACGTGATAATGTCCGTGGCAAGGCGGTTTTGCACGGGCTAGATTTGCTTTTATCAGCGATGAATAATTAACGATTAACGATTAACGATTAACGATGAATGATTGGTTATTAGGGATTAGGAGTTAGTTATTAGAAGTTAAGAGCAGAGGTTTTTTGTTGCGCCCTCACTGCGTTCGGTTGCCCGCCCGCCCACCCCTCCTGCGGAGAGCTGGACGGGTGATTTTTGGCTAAAGCCTATCCTAGCATCTAGGCAAAGCCTAAATAAATTTAGAGCAAACCTATCACCAATTCCCAAGTATTCTTTGCAAATAATCCACTCTATAATCTTGTTATTCCAGATAGTAAATTTATGATAATCTTATCGTCTTGAAACCAAAGGCTTTTGTGTATGGGCTTTTTCATGTTTTTATTTTGGTCGGGCAGGTTCAACTGCCCTTATGAAAAAGCTCTATATGCACAAAAGCCCCCACTAATCGTTAATCGTTAATCATTAATCGTTAACATCAAAACCCGCGCCTTATCCGTTGGCGGTGGGAAGTCCAAATCGGCGCGGGCGAACCCGTACCGCCCGTAGTAACTGGCATCGCCTATCAAAATAACCTGCGTCCAGCCTTGCAACCGTGCCTCTGCTAAACTGTGGCGGATGAGGACTCCGCCGAGCCCTTCGCCTTGATGGGTTGGGTGTACGGCGACGGGTCCCAGCAATAATGCAGCCCCCGAACCGCCTGAACCCACAGATTCCACACCCGAACCGCCAGACTCCCCGCCTGAACCCACAGACTCCACACGTCCCGCGACTATATTCACAGGCCAATAGCGTATTGCACCCACGACTCCAGCACCCGCACCCTCCCGCAACACAAAGCACAGGGATGCGACCGCATCCACACCCGCACGCAATCGGTACGAGCTTAACATCGCCCGCGACCCACCAAAACACAAATCGAACAGCGTCTCCACTGCCCCCCCGTCTTCCGCATTTTCTAATTCCAATTCCACAACAACCCCCTTTAATCCCCGACTAACCCTGCCAAATCCCGCGCGATAATCAAAGCCCCTTTTAACTTACGCTCCTGATTATCCCAATCGCGGCGAACAATCACCTTATTATCCTGCACTTTCACCGTCCCACGACCTTTTTCAATATACTCTGCCAAACCCGTTGGATTGGCAAAACGGTTGTTATGAAACTGCACCGAGGCACCCTTTTCCCCACCATCAAACCGCGCAATACCAGCACGGCGACACAGAGCCTTTATCCGCACGACTTGCAATAAAATCCCCACTTCATCGGGCAATTCCCCGAATCTATCAATCAATTCGGCAGCGAAATCATCCAGCTCCGCCCGTGTTTCAAAATCCGATAACCGCCGATATAACCCCATCCGCACATCCAAATCGGCAACATAATCCTGCGGAATTAACACAGGCACATTCAAACTGATAATGGGCGAGACTTTATCCGCCGCCACATCCCCCGCGCTGGTTTTTAACCGCGCGATTTCCTCTTCCAACATGTCCTGATACAGCTCATAGCCAACTTCACGGATATGTCCAGACTGCTCTTCCCCCAATAAATTCCCCGCCCCGCGTAAATCCAAATCCTGCGATGCCAGCAAAAACCCCGCGCCGAGTTCGGTCAGGGACGCCAATATCCGCAAACGTTTGCCCGCCGTGGTCGTCAGGATTTTACCGGCTTTTGTGGTCAAATAGGCGTAAGCACGGATTTTAGACCGCCCGACTCGCCCGCGAATTTGATACAGTTGCGCCAAGCCGAAACTATCGGCGCGATGCACGATTAGAGTATTCGCACGGGGAATATCCAGCCCGTTTTCCACGATACTGGTTGCCAGCAAAATCCCATACCGCCCCTCATAAAAATCATTCATACGTTGATCCAGCTCGCCCGCGGGCATCTGTCCATGGGCGGTGATATAGGAGACCTCAGGCAGGTTTTCATCCAAAAATGCCTGTATTTCAGGCAAATCGGATATACGTGGAACGACATAAAAGCTCTGCCCGCCGCGATAATGTTCGCGCAACAACGCTTGGCGCACCATAACCGAATCAAATTCGCTTTGATAGGTGCGGATGGACAAACGGTCGTTCGGCGGGGTGGAAATTATCGACAAATCGCGCAAGCCTGCCAGCGACATTTGCAGGCTACGCGGGATGGGTGTGGCACTTAACGTCAACACATGCACGTCCGCCCGTAATAGTTTTAATTTTTCCTTATGCGCCACGCCGAATTTCTGTTCTTCATCAATAACCAGCAGCCCCAGATTGGCGAATCCCACCTCTTTGCTTAATAACGCATGGGTGCCGATGACTATGTTTATCGTGCCGTTTTTCACACCCTCGCGTACTAATTTAGCGTCTGCTGCGCTGACCAATCGCGATAGCTGAGCAACCCGCAAACCCGTTTTGGCAAACCTCTCGCTAAAGGAATAATAATGCTGCCGTGCCAGTAAAGTGGTCGGGGCAATCAGGGCAACCTGCGCCCCCGCACTGGCGGTTATGAAGGCCGCCCTTAACGCTATTTCGGTTTTGCCAAAGCCCACATCCCCGCAAATCAAACGGTCCATAGGGCGACCAGAGCCCAAATCATCCAGCACCTCGTCAATCACGCGCAGCTGGTCTGGCGTTTCGGTATAAGGGAAATCTGTGCAGAACTGCCCCCACGATTCGGACGGGTGAAACGCCACGCCTTTACGCAACGCCCGTTGCGCCGCAAGGGCGATTAAACGATGCGCCATATCGCGGATTCGTTGCTTTAATTTCGCCTTTTTGGATTGCCAAGCCGCCCCGCCCAACGCATCCAAATCCGCCCTATCATGCCCGTACCGCGATAAAAGGTCTATGTTTTCAACAGGCAAATACAGGCGAGACGCTTTGGCGTATTCCAGCAAAAGATAATCGCGAGTAATCCCCGCCGCCGTGATGGTTTCCAAGGATTTGAACCGCCCGATACCGTGGTCTATATGGACGACAAGGTCGCCTGCGGACAGGCTGGTGGCTTCGTTTAACATATCGCGGGCGGATTTGCGGGGTTTTTTCCGCAGAACCCGCTCGCCCAGAATGTCTTGTTCGGATATTATGGTGAGGTTATCCGTTTCAAACCCGTGTTCCAAGGGCCACACGACTTGTGCCAGAGTGCCTATTTTATTGGGTAAATCCGTGAAAACATCAATCGGGGTCGCGCCTATAACATCGTGGTCTTGCAGAAGGCTTTCCATACGGTCGCGTGCGCCTTTGGAAAAGGACGCGATAATAACCCGCCCATCTTTACGTTTTTCGGCGATATGGGCGGACAGAGCGTCAAACAGACTCGCGTCCTTATTCTGGCGTTCGGGCATGAAATTGCGCCCGATGGACGCGGGGGCGTTTTTATTATCGGGGTTCGCATCAACGGCAGACAAAGACAGCGTGGTTTTATTATGCCCGCCGTTCAGCAGAGCCGATTCCACCCCTGCCCTATCCATATAGAGCCTTTCGGGCGGTGCGGGGTGATAGACTCCACCCAGAGTTTTATGGCGGGTTGCATCCAACCGCGCCTGATATTGGCGGTCAATCACCTGCCAGCGTTCATCCAGCGCGGCCTCTGCCCCGTCATCAAAAAACACCTGTGCGGTGGGTAGATAATCAAACAAAGTCTCCATCGATTCGTAAAAATAACCAACCCAGTTTTCCACACCTTGGTATTTCTGCCCTGCGCTTATCGCTTCATAAAGCGGGTCGTCACGGCTGGCCGCGCCAAAATCACGGCGGTATTGCTGGCGAAATCGCTCTATCGCTTGCGCATCCATGATAATTTCACTGGCGGGGACGAGGTCTATGCCCTGCACCGCCCCAAGCCTACGTTGGCTGGTCGCGTCAAACCGATAAATCCCCTCCAGCATATCACCAAAGAAATCTAGGCGAACCGGCCCGAGCTCCCCCGCCGTGTAAATATCAATCAAACCGCCGCGAATGGCGTAATCCCCTGCCTCTATCACCGTTGGCGTTTTCACAAACCCAGCGCGGGCAAAATAGGCGTACAAAGCCTCCGTATCCACCCGTTGCCCCGTGCGCAGGGACAGCCCGACAGAGGCGATGTCTTTACGCGGTATCACCTTTTGCGCTATACCAGCAACGGTGGTCAGAACCACCGTTAGGGTCAGAGGCGGCGGCATTTCATGGTTGGGTGATTGAAGAGAGCGGGATTGCAAATGACACAATGTACGCATCCGACGAGCAGATATGGTTGCGTTCGGCGAAACGCGGTCATAGGGCAAACAATCCCACGCGGGGAAGTCTAGGGTTTCAATATCGGGGTTAAAGAAGGCGAGGGCTTTTTTAATTTGCTCCATCCTCGGCGCGTCTTTGCAGATGAAAAGCGCGGGGTGTGTGTGGGTTTTTAGGAAATCCGCAAGCAGCCACGCGTCATAGCCATGGGGGACTTGCCCGATTTTCTGCTGGGTGGCGGGCTGGTGGGCGGTTAGGCTCGCGGTTAGCGGTGGGGTTTGTGTGGCGTTTTCCATAGTGCTTGCTTATCATTTTAAGGCAAAGATTCAACCTTGCTTTTGCACGGGGGTATCCCCTCTTGCACTTTTGCAAAAAATCCGTCATTTAGGTGGGCAAACTGGAACTATAACCTAGACCATAACCGACTCTATCATAAGACGAAATAAAAAGACCCCCCATGACCCACCCTTTTGCCGACTTCCCCGTTTATCGCCCGCGCCGTTTGCGCCGAACCTCTTGGATGCGCGAATTGGTCGCCCAAACCCGCCTTCATCCGTCCGATTTAATCTGGCCGATTTTCATCTGCGAAGGCACGGATTGCGAAGAGCCTATCGCGGCAATGCCCAATGTATCAAGGCTCTCCGTTGATCGTGCAGTCATAGCGGCCCAAAAAGCCGCCGATGTCGGAATCCCGTTAATCGCGCTGTTCCCCAATACTCCGCAGGCATTGCGAACCCCCGATTGTGCCGAATCTTACAACCCAAATAACCTTGTCAATCGCGCCGCACGGGCGATAAAATCGGCGGGGATAGCCATTGGAATTATGACCGATGTCGCCCTTGATCCCTATAATTCGGACGGGCATGACGGGTTATTGCGCGATGGAGTCGTTGTGAATGACGCGACTTTGGCGGTTTTGGCAAAGCAGGCGGTTGCCCACGCACAGGCTGGCGCGGATGTTTTGGGGCCGTCCGATATGATGGACGGGCGGGTTGGCGTAGTGCGTGGGGCGTTGGACGCGGGCGGTTTCACCGATGTCGCGATTATGTCGTATTCGGCGAAATATGCCTCTGCTTTTTATGGTCCGTTTCGGGATGCTGTGGGCTCTGGCGGGTTGTTAAAGGGCGATAAGGCGAGCTATCAGCTAAGTGCGGGCAATCAGGATGAGGGTGTAGCGATGGCAGCACGCGATTTGCGCGAAGGTGCGGATATGGTGATGGTAAAGCCCGGTTTGCCGTATTTGGATTTGTGTCAGCGGATATCGTCTGAGTTGGGGGCGGCGACTTTCGCCTATCAGGTGTCGGGCGAATATGCGATGATAGAGGCGGCTGGTGCGAACGGCTGGATTGACCGCGACCGTGCGGTGTTAGAGAGTTTGATGGCGTTTAAACGCGCGGGGTGTCGCGGGGTTTTGAGCTATTATGCGTTTGAAATAGCGAGTTTAGTTATTAGTTATTAGTTGTTAGTTATTAGTTGGGTTTAACGAGAATAACCAATCATTCATCACTCACAATTTATCACTAATAACTAATAACTAACAACTAACAACTAACAACTAAATTGCCCTTTCTTTTCGCCCCCACTTTGTATAAAAGCACCAAACGACAAAAGGAACCCCCTATGAATAAGGTTGACATGATTCCCGCGGCGCAAACCTCCGCGCAAACCCCCGCGCCCGAAACGGGCAAATTCGCCCACCCCGATTATACCGCCGATGGGCAAACGCGCGCCTCCGTTCCTCTGACACGGCTGAGCACCCTGTGGTTTAATACGGGGACTTTGTGCAATATCGAATGCCTGAATTGCTATATTAAAAGCAGCCCCACGAACGATCAGTTGGTTTATATCACCACTGCCGAAGTCTGCGCCTATCTGGATGAAATCGCCACTTTGGGCGAGGCGACCGAGGAAATCGCCTTTACCGGTGGCGAGCCATTTATGAACCCCGATATGATTGACATAGCCCGTGCGTGTTTGGAACGAGGCTATCGCGTGCTGATTTTAACCAATGCTATGCGCCCGATGATGCGCAAATCCGTGCAGGCTGGGCTGTTGGCGTTGCATAAAGATTACGGTGCACGGATGGTTTTGCGGATTTCACTGGATCATTTTGACCCTGATAAGCACGAGGCCGAACGTGGCAAAGGCAGTTACGCGGTGACTATTACAGGGATGAAATGGCTGCGCGATAACGGTTTTACTATGGCGGTCGCGGGGCGGGCGATTTGGAATACGGACGGTGAGAATGACGGGGGGGATGAGGGCGCACGGGCGGGCTATGCCGCGTTGTTTGCGCAACATAGGTTTGCGATTGATGCGTTTGATACGGGCGCCTGTGTGTTATTTCCAGAGATGGACGAAGCCGTGGATGTCCCCGAAATAACCACTGCGTGTTGGGGGATTTTGGGGAAATCGCCAAAGGATATTATGTGTGCGTCATCGCGGATGGTGGTGAAACGCAAGGGGGCTTCGCGGCCAGCCGTTGTGGCGTGTACTTTGTTGCCTTATAGTGCGGAGTTTGAGCTGGGGGATACTCTGGCGCGCGCCCGCGGGGCGGTCAAGTTAAACCATCCGCATTGTGCGAAGTTCTGCGTGTTGGGTGGGGCGAGTTGTTCGGGGTAGTTGTTACTCATAACAGCAAAAGACAGTAAATTAACTGTGAATTAACCTATTTGCTGTTGCATTGACAAATTATTAACCTAAACTAGGTTTAAAAGAAAGGTATGCTCCCAATGGTCACGAATAAAGCGGTCACGGATAAAACGCGGTTTGAAAGCCCTCATACAATGGGTATTGATGATAAAACAAGAACACCGATTATGTCCTGCCCTAGCAAAACCGCATCACTTATTAAAATAATAAACGGATTAGATGACGAAATCCGCCGAATGGAATCCATTATTGCAAACGAAGAGCCTGATGTCACAATATCGCCCAACAGCAAAAGCGCGCTTTATGCGTTTTTCAAAACCTATCGGATTGATACAGTGCCAGATATTACCGTCAGCGATAATGGAGATTTGGACGCTTCTTGGGAATTTGAACGAGAGCAAAACCTTGGGTTATCTTTTCTTTCCAATGGCAAAATAAGTTTTGCCTTGTTTATTGAGGACGATGAACCGGGGGAACTATCGCCATTTTGGGGGAATGCAAAAGCCCATACAATTTACCATAAAATCATAAAATCTAACAATTTACCTTGCGTTAAAGCATGACGAATTCTTTGTCAGACGACCAAACCAAAGGGCTTTTGTGCATATAGAGCTTTTTCTTACGAAAAAGCCCATACACAAAAGCCTTTGGTTATACTTGGCAAAGCCTAAATAAATCAACTAATAATGATTTTTTTGCTACTTTTGGGCTGGTCGGCATTGCGTAGCAATGACGAAGACCCGCAGGGCTAATCCGTTCAGCATTAATCTAGAGAATATTTATAATTCTAGGAAACGACCGCCCTGTTTCCTAATTTTAGCGGACGTGTCCGCTGGGGGGCGGTCGCGCGCACCCTCACCCCCACGGGTGCGCGTCAGCTTATCGTTTGTACTGGGTCAATAGTCTTAAAGAGTCTTCGGTGACGCAAATTCCTTTATACCTAACTAACAAGACGCACACCCTTCGGGTTCGCGCGACCCACGTGCCACCATGACTACCTGTTATTTTATTTGAAAAGAATCTGCCAAGCATAGCCAAAGGCTTTTGTGTATGGGCTTTTTAATGTTTTTATTGTGGTCGGGCAGGTTCAACTGCCCTTATGAAAAAGCTCTATATGCACAAAAGCCACGCCCTCTGCAAACGAGTCGTGGCGATGATGCCATTATCGTTAATCGTTAATCGTTAATCGTTAATCGTTAATCGTTAATCGTTAATCGTTAATCGTTAACACTTAATCCGTCAAAACCCGCAAAACCTGCTCTGGTGGCACGCTATCACTGACAAACGCCGCCCCCACCTTCCGCAACAACACGAAATGCAGCACTCCGTCCTTCACCTTTTTATCCTGCGCCATTATATCTATTAACGCATCCGCGCTGGGCAAATCGCCGTCAATATCGCGCATCCTCGCCTTCATCCCCATTGACTCCAAATGCGCGTATAACCGAGGCGGGTCATCCTGCCGACACAACCCCAACCGCACGGATAATTCCAGCGCAAGGCCACAGCCTATCGCAACAGCCTCCCCGTGCAACAGACGCGATGAATACCCCGTTGCGGCCTCCAACGCATGTCCAAAACTATGCCCCAAGTTTAACAACGCACGGTCGCCCTGTTCGGTCTCATCCCGTGCGACTATATCCGCCTTAATCTGGCAAGATCGTGCAATTGTGGCAACCCGCAAATCCAAATCCCCCGCAACCATAGCCGCCGCGTTGCCCTCTAACCATTCGAAAAACTCAGCATCACCAAGCAACCCATATTTCACCACTTCGCCATAGCCCGCAAGGAAATCCCGCCGTGGCAGAGTATCCAGCAACGTCACATCCGCCAGCACCATACGCGGCTGATTAAACGCGCCAATCAGGTTTTTCCCATGCTCGGTGTTGATACCCGTCTTACCGCCAACCGCGCTATCCACCTGCGCCAGCAGAGTTGTGGGGATTTGAATAAACGCAACCCCCCTGCGGACTATCGCCGCGGCAAACCCCGCCAAATCACCGATGACTCCGCCTCCAAAAGCGACAATAAGGTCGCCGCGTTCGATTTTTTGGTCCAGCAACCATGTGCAGGTTTTCTCTAACATAGCCCATGATTTCGTGGTCTCCCCTGCGGGCAGGGTCAGGGTTGCTAGCTCCAACCCCGCGTTTTGGGCGATGGATTGCAGGGCGGGTAGATGATGCCGTGCGACATTCTCATCGGTAATCACCGCCAGCCGTTTGCGTTGTAAATAAGGCTTTATATGCAGGGGTAAATCCGCCAGCAACCCCGCGCCGATAAGAATGGGATAGCTGTTCGCGCCAAGGTCTACTGTTATTTTGGTGGGTTTTGGGGTCATACGAGTTCCTTTATTTTAGAGCTTGCCAGCAAGGCCGCCAACACCCGCCCCGCCACATCTTTTTCATCCCAATCCGCCTGTGCCGTGATGGTAATATCCGCCTTTGCATAATCGGTTTCACGCGATTTTGCCAGAGCATGCAGGGTCGCCAACCCGTCTTTTTCCTGCAACAGAGGGCGTTCCGTGCAATCACGCAACCTTTGCCATAAAACCTCCACATCCGCCTTTAGCCAAACCGAACAGCCTCGCGCCGCTATCATAGCCCTATTTTGCGGGGCGATAAACGCACCGCCGCCAACGGATAAAACGCAAGGCTCGGCTTGCAACAGCTCTTGCAAGGCCTGCGTTTCCGCCGTCCGAAACGCCGCTTCGCCCTTTGTGGCAAACATATCCTTAGCCGACATGCCCGCGTTAAGTTCCACCCGCTCGTCCGAATCGGCAAAGCCACACCCCAAATCCTGCGCCAAATACCGCCCGACAGAGGTTTTGCCCGCGCCCATAAGCCCGACCAGAACGATGGTTTTGTTTAAATAATATGTCATTAGGTTTTTTATAGCATTGTTGTGCGTTCTATGCTAGTCTTACGGGTGAATAAACCCGTCAATCGCCAAAATATTTAAGGAAACCGCCCATGTCCCAACTGATAAAATACCTGATAATAGCCTTATTCATAGGGGTTATTGCGCTGATAACGGCTCTGGTTTTACAAGACCCAGCCGTCCCCGCCGTTGATGTAAAAACCCCGATAGACATCCCGCTATAACCGCAAAATAACCTCAAAATAAAGGCAAGAAAAGGCATCCCCCATGGCGCATCGCTGGATTTCGTCGTTTTTGGATTCGTTCCGCTCTGAGGGTGGCGGAGCAGAAAATTCGGTGCTTGCCTACGGGCGTGATTTGCTGGAATTTGAATCATTTCTAAACGACCACAAACCGCCGAAATCCTTTGAAACCGTCGGCAAGACGGAAGTAGAATCCTATCTTATGCACCTTGAAACAAAGGGCTTGGCAGAATCCTCTCGCGGGCGGCATTTATCGACCATCAAACAGTTTTATCGGTTTTTATATGAAGAAAATTGGGTGAAAACCAACCCAACCCAGCTCATCCGTGCGCCGAAAAAGAAACGAACCTTGCCGTCGGTTTTGTCCCAAGATGATATAAAACGGCTGCTGACCGCCTCCGCGCACACCGGACGAACCGAACTGGAACGCTTGCGCAATCCGTGTATGGTGCATTTATTATACGCCACGGGCATGCGGGTGAGCGAGCTGATTTCCCTGCCGTTAATGTCCGTAAGCGGCAATCCCGATATGATTTTGATAAAGGGCAAGGGCAACAAGGAACGTTTGGTGCCGTTAAATCCCATCGCACGAGGGGTCTTGCAGGATTATTTAGTTGGGCTGGATGAAGCAATCGCGCACAGGTCTGCAGGGGAAATTCGGCGGCACAGCAACAGCACGATGCGCTGGTTATTCCCGTCAAAGAGTGCTGAGACGCATATCAGTCGGATTCGGTTTTACACGTTAATCAAGCAGATAGCGGTTATCGCGGGGTTGGGTGATAAGGGGATTAGCCCGCACAGTATCCGCCATGCTTTCGCCAGTCATTTGTTAGAGAACGGGGCGGATTTGCGGGTTATTCAGATGTTATTGGGGCATGAAAATATCAGTACGACAGAGATTTACACGCATGTTTTGGATGAAAAATTGAATGCTTTGTTGTTAAAGCATCACCCGCTTTCCAATGGTGAATTGTGAATTATGAATTATGAATTAGGTTTATGACGAACCTTTTGTCCTAAAATAAAAAACCCGCACGCCCAAGCCTCGCAGAGGGGTGGGCGGGCGGGAAGCCCGAACGAAGGGGGCTTGCCCCCAAGTGAGGGCGAAACAAAAAACCTCTGCTCTTAACTCCTAATAACAAACCCCAATCCCTAACAACCAATCATTCACAATTCACAATTCATAATTCACAATTCACCCCTAAACTTGCATTGCGTCAAAAACCCGCTATACTCCCCACACCACCCGAAACCCCGAAATGAAAGCCACTCCCAATGCCCCTCATCACCACGCTAACCATGCAACACTGGATTACCATCGCAACCATCTGCGCTCTGCTGCTGTTTTCCGCCTTTTTCTCTGGCTCTGAAACCGCGCTGACCGCCGCATCACGGGGCAAACTGCATAAAATGGCGGGCAAAGGCTCACGCGGAGCCAAACGCGCCCTCACCCTAACAGACGACTCGGAGAGCCTTATCAGCACGGTTTTGCTGGGCAATAATCTGGTGAATATATTGGCGGCCGCACTGGCTACGCAGCTTTTCACGCAATTATTGGGCGATAGCGGGGTGGCGGTCGCGACATTAGTCATGACCTTCCTCGTCCTTATATTCGCCGAAATCCTGCCGAAAACCTACGCCATTAACAATTCGGAACACGCCGCCACGTTGGTATCCGCGCCCATCCGCGTGATAGTCATCGCCTTGCGCCCCTTTGTTTTCATAGCCCAACACGCGGTTAACCTGATGCTCCGCCTGTTTGGCGGCACACCCGTGATAAACACGGACGCAACCCAAGATGAAATCGCGGGAACGATAGCATTGGGGCACAAAGAGGGCAGTGTTGAAAAGGATGACCGCGACCGATTGCTGGGCGCGTTGGATTTGAAAGATAGGGGTGTGGAGGAAATCATGCTCCACCGTTCCAGCATTGAAATGATAGACAGCGCGGCAAACCCGCAAGACATCATTCGCCAGTGTTTGAATTCCGCCCACACTCGAATCCCTGTTTTTAAAGGCGAACCAGAGAATATCATAGGAGTCCTCCACGCCAAAGACATGCTGCGAAGCGTGGAAAAACTGCTCCGCGATGGTAAAAACACCGATTTGGGGCAGTTTAACGTGCTGGACACGGCTATGAAACCGTATTTCGTGCCAGAAACCACGACTTTGGATGACCAAATGCGCCAGTTCCTGCTCCGCAAAACGCATTTCGCGCTGGTGGTTGATGAATACGGGGCGTTGCAGGGGTTGATAACGCTGGAAGACATACTGGAAGAAATCGTCGGGGAGATCACCGATGAGCATGATGAGGGTGCGCCAGATACTATGGGGCGTGATTCGGCGGGGGATTATCACGTTGACGGACAGGCTACCATCCGCGATTTGAACCGCGCCCACGATTGGAATCTACCTGATGAAGAGGCGCATACGCTGGCTGGCTTGATAATACACGAGGCACAAATGATACCCAATACAGGGCAAGTTTTTAACATCCACGGCATGCGATTTGAAATAATAGAACGCAAACAAAACCGTTTAACTAAAATAAAGATAAAAACTTAACCGAAATAAACATGAAAACTTTGTGATTCGGGTTGCATCTTGCTTTTTTATCGCTAAAAGGGGCGCGTGTTTAACACTAACTAACAAAAAATCAAAAGGATATGATTATGAAACGTTTTTTCTCTGTGTTGCCTGTGGCAGCAATTCTTGCTTTTGCAACCGCCCCTGTTTTCGCGCAAAGCGAAGATGCGGCGGTGAATGAGGCGGATAAACAGTTCCCCATCGTCGCTGAGGGCGATAATTACCTGCGTGATAGCTTTGAAACTTGGGAAGTTTATTGCGCCAAAGGCAAAGAGGAGTCAACCTGCGAGGTTTTCGAACTCTTAACCAATAAAAATGACGATCCCGTGGCGCGGATTAATATACTGCGCCTGCCAGAGGGTGGCGAAGCCGTTGCTGGGGTGACGTTTGTCGCGCCTTTGGGAACGCTTTTACCTGCGGGTGTGGCGATGCGGATTGATAGTTCGCGCGTGCGCAATCATCCGTTCGGCTGGTGTGAGCAAGCGGGCTGTGTCGCGCGGTTCGGGCTGTCTGGCGATGATATGGAGGATTTGTCGCGGGGGGAGTCTCTGTTTTTCACGATTGTGAATTTGGCTGACCCTGATGAGCCGATTGAGCTGAGCGTGCCTTTGGCAGGGATTGGCGATGCGTGGGCTTCTATTCCTGTGCCTCCTGCTGCTGCCGCTGCTGCGGAAGAAGAATCTTCAAATTAGGGGCTAATTAGGGTTTATTAACTCTTTGAGTTGTTAATTTTAGGACACGCCCGCTTGCTTGTAAGAGTAAGCGGGCGTGTTTTTTTGGTTTAGGATTAAAAAAACGCTTGACACTCCCGCCAAAATCATGTTTATTGTGGGAAAAATAAAAAGTGCAAAGGGACACACTCATGCCATATATCAAACTTTTAACCGTTCTTGCTGGGCTTGCCCTGCTAACCGCTTGTGGGGGTGCTGCCGCACCTGCCGATAAAACGGGCGGTGATACGACCACCGATTGCAAGACAAACGCTTTTCATGCGGATTGCAACGCAGACGCACCCGCGATAGAATTACGCCAAAGCATGTGTTTAAATGATAACGATATACACACAACTTGCGGTGCAATTATTACCAGCTTTTGCACGGAGAATCCACATAGAACTTTCGCGGGCGTTTGCACGGGTGATGACTATCTGCCAAACCGAATCGCCGATTGTATAAAAGATGGCAAGGCGGATACTCCAAATTGCGGGCTTATTACGAGGGATGCCACGAAGAATGCCGCGCTAACCGCTTGCCTAACAAATCCGTTTGATACGGCTTGCGAGTCCGTTCCCGACTTTATGTCCAGTTTTGCACAGGCACGAACGAATCGGGCGAGCTTTTGCGATAATAGCGCGAATGTGGATAACGACCTTTGCAAGGGTGATAATGTGACTCCTATTTGTAGGTTTGACCCATTTACCGCGATTTGCCCAGATGCCACCTATGGCACGACCCGCCAAACCATGTGTTTGGCGAATACAGCGATAGACCCAACCTGTGTTGGTGCGGAGGGGATTGCCACGGTTTTTTGCGGGGCGAATCTGTTTAGCACCGAGACCGCTTGCATGCATACCGATTATGATGATGACCGCCAAATGGCGTGTTTATTGAGTCTAGACGCAAACGATAAATGTATTGGTGAAATGGGGATTGCCACGGTTTTTTGCAAGGCGAATCCGTTTGACACTTCGGCTGGTTGCACAGAACACCCAAACATCGGAAATTTTCAAAATGCCAGTTGTCTTGACGTTAATAATAATAACAAACACACAAGCTGTACCGAGCGTGCGTCGGTAAATCATGCCGATTATTTGGCTAGTTTTGGCGATACACTCCCGCCCGCAACATTGGTAGAGGTAACCACAGGCACGGATATTCCGTCACATTTTGTAAGCATTGGTGAAAATGGTGTTATTGATGGGGAAGGATTGACGGGGCAAATAATCACCAACACCCTACGCCGTGAGGGTGATACGATGGATGGTGTTACCTATATTGCGGGTGCGATTGAGACGGTTTCACAAAGTTTTGTCGGTCTTCTGCCAACAACCAATTTGGGCGCGCCTTTAGTGGAAGCCCCCATGGATACGACATGGGAGGGGCGTTATAGCTTTGCCCTGCTTGGTCTCACTCCTCCTATTACTTTTACCGTTACTTTTGGCGCAGGCGATCAAGCTGGAACTATTACTGCAATGGATTCCCAATCGATATATACCACGACTTTTACCCTTGATTTCAACGCAGAGGGTGTTATCACGGGCAAGGTGAATATTGATGGTGCTGGTTTTGATGATGATGCCCAAGCACGGGGATTGATTGGCGAAGAGGGGCTTGTCGGCGGTTATGTCAACACAGATGGCGGGGGATTGGGAGGTAACTTGTACGGCGGGTTTGTCGCCGATGCACCCGTGCCAGCCGCCACGGATGGAAAGGTGGATTACCGCGATTGGCTTGCCATCGGGGCAACCGTGGCAACACCCACCACCCCCGCGATAAACGAATTTATAACGCGGACAGGCACAGCAGGGATAGTAAATGAAGCAGGAACGACAGTTAGTGTTGGTGATACCTACCTTACCTTTGACATTGCCCAATATGACGATGGAACGTTCGGCGGGGATGACAACGATGGTTTTGCTATTATTTCAAGCAACAGCAAAAGTTATGCTGGGATTTTTCCAGCAACCAATTTGGGCGCACCCCTAACCGAGCCGACCGCCTCTGGCACATGGCAAGGGAGTTTTTCAGTGGTTGATGAGAATCGAAATGCTGAGAGGGGGCAATTTATCCCAACCGTTAATTTTACCGCAAAGACAATCACTGGTACAGTCGCTGACCGTGCTGTCGGCGATACTGACTTTGCGGTGATTAGCGGCAATACTTTTCCCACAGGTGTTTCGTATAGTTTTACTGCAAGTTTTGATAATCCAAGCGGGCAGTTGACTGGTACGATAACCCGCACCGTTAGCGATGTGGCAAGTGCGGGGACTATTCGCGGGCTTATAGCTGAGGCTGGCGCGATTGCCGTATTTATCAGCAACCCGAACACGGCTTTCTCCTATGCTGGCGGGTTTGTCGCACGACCCACACCCAGCGAATAACACACCCGAATAACTAGGGCATGTTAATCGTTAATCGTTAATCGTTAATCGTTAGCTTCTTCTCAATTTTCGCCAACCGCTCCGCCAGCCTCGGCAACCGCCTAAACCCGCGATACGCCGCCACTTGAATATCCATCTTTGTCGCAGGATTCCCCATCATCACGCGCCCAGACGGCACATTGCTGGACAGCGACGAGGCCCCCGCCGCTATCACATCAGAACCCACGGTAATATGGTCGGCAACCCCAACTTGCCCGCCCAAAATCACCCGATCGCCCAGCCGAGTACTGCCCGCTATCGCCACCTGCCCGCAAATCAGGCAATCGCGCCCAATCTGCACATTATGGGCTATCATAACAAGGTTATCCAGCTTTGTGCGGTCGCCAATCTGCGTGTTCGCCACGGTGCCACGGTCTATCGCGCAATTCGCCCCGATTTCCACATCATCGCCCAGCACAACCGCCCCAAGCGAGTTTATGCGCACAAAGTGATTCGCCTCATCCACAGCCCCCTGCCCGTCCTTTTTCACCTTTTCAACGCGGCTGGGTTTTGGCGTGACAAAAGAAAACCCGTCAGAGCCTATGACCGCACCCGCTTGGATAATAACTCGCGCGCCGATTTGCACCCGTGCGCCTATCCGTGCGCCGTTGTAAATAAGGGCATTATCGCCTATGGTCGCGTTTTCCGCGATACTGGCATGGCTGAGCATCCGCAGATTATCGCCAATGACCGCCCCGCGCCCAATCACGCAAAACGCCCCTATTTGTGCGTTTTTACCGATTTGTGCGGACTCGTCAATTATCGCCGACGGGTGGATTCCGTCCGTGTCTGGCGGGGTTTCAAACAGCACGCTGACCCCCGATAGCGTATAACGGGACGGCGCGATTATCGCCGCCTTCAGCCCCATAGCTTGCCAATCCGCGTCCGCCCAGACTATCGCGGTTTGGGCATGGGAATTCTGCAAATCGGTGGCATAAGATTTATCCAGAGCCAATGCCAGTTGGGTTTTAGTGGCGGATTTCGGCTCGGCAACGCTATCCACAATCAAGGTCGCATCCCCCAGAGCGGTCGCGTTCAAGTGGGCGGCAATTTGTGCAATCGTGTATTTTTGGTTTGCTGGTTTGTTTGCCATTTTATCTTATCCCCGAATCCCCGAATGATTTGTGCTGGATTTGATGCTATACTATTACACAGAATAATGCAACTAGTTGTGAATGGTGAATTGTAAATGGTGAATGGTGAATGGGGTTTTGTGGAAAACTTCTTTCCTAAAATAACTAACCTTAGTTAATTGAGTTAATCTATAATTAAAATAAACAAAAATAACTAACCGCAGTTATTCTGGATATTGGATAATCAAAATAACCAATAATTCATCATTCATAATTCATAATTCACAATTCAACACCTTGTAAGTTCGTATTTTTTATGCAATTAGGCGAATATGACTTTTATCCCCCCAAATCATCTGTCAAGACGTGCCCTGATTGGCGGAATTGTTGCGTTTACGGCCTCGCCCGCTTTTGCAGCTCGTCGCGCCCCCGTGGTATTAAACGGTGCTAATACCCGCAAAATCCACATGTACGCATCCCCCACGGGTGAAATTATGGACACGGTTTATTGGGCGGATGGCGAGTATATCGCGCCCGTTTTGGAAGAGATTAACTATTTCATGCGTGATTGGCGGGCTGGGCGAGCTGCCGAAATTGACCCATCCCTGATTGATTTAATTGCCGCGATGCAAACCCATTTGGACACGGCAGAGCCGTTTAATCTGCTGTCCGCCTACCGCACGGAGGCAACCAATCAAATACTACGCCGTCGCAGTCGTGGCGTTGCCAAGCAGAGCTATCATGTCAAAGCCCGCGCCGTGGATTTACGGATGAAGGGGCGCACGACTCGGCAAATCCAAAAGGCGGCATTGGCGGTTGCGGTTGGCGGGGTTGGGCGATATCGTCGGTCTGGGTTCGTGCATGTGGATACCGGGCCGATACGTAAATGGTAGTTGTTAGTTATTAGTTGTTAGTTATTAGTGATTGGTTATCAGGGATTGTGGGTTAGGTATTAGAGGTTAAGGATAGAGGTTTTTTGTTGGACATTTCTTCGAAATGTCGCCCGCCCACCCGCCCTAGCCTGCCGTTGTATCTAGGCATAGCCTAAATAAATTTAGAGCAAACCCATCACTAATTCCCAAGTATTCTTTGCAAGAGTTATAACCCCTTGGCCAAATCTAACGTCTTGTTATTCCAGATAATAAATTTATAGAATCTCTAACGCCTAGGAACCCAAGGGCTAAAAAACTAATAACTAATAACTAACAACTAATAACTAATAACGCAGCGCAAAACCCACACATCATAACGCGGATGATCCAACGCGGACAAGGCGGGGCTACTGGCAAACATCCACCCCGCAAACGCCAAATTTTCCGCCCGCACATCCTGTATCCTCAAATAGGCAAAGGATTCCGAATTGCTCTGCCCAGCGGGATAGCGGCAATCCACCAGCGACACAACCAAATTCGCGTGTTCCACCACATCGCCAGTATCCAGCCGATAATCGCGCACTTCGCCCGTAATACGGTCTAACAATCGCAATTCCGCCCCCTGCCCAGTTTTCACTTCGGGCGGGGCAAATTCATCCTCAATCGGTCTGTCTTCGCCCAACATGGGCGGGGTTGGGAAAATCTGTGGCGGTATATATAACGGCTCTTCGGTGAATTCTTGCGCCCATGCCACACCACAAATCCCCATAAAAACAAAGACAAGAACGCCAATCCTCACTCTTCGGCTCCCGATACAAACCGCAACAACAAGGACAGGAAACTGACCGAGCTTTGGGTCTCTAAAAACTCATCCCCATTCGCCATATTCTCATCAGAGCCGCCCGGTATAACCTCCACATAGCTACCCCCAAGCAACCCATCTTGGCTGATAGACACGGCCGAATCATCGGGGATAGGAAACCGCTCGACCAGCGCAAGATCCAGATAGGCGCGATAGCTGTCGGCATCCAGCCGCATCCCCTGCACCGTACCGATTTTAATCCCCGCCATCCGCACATCCGTGCCGACCGAAACGCCGTTCGCGCTGTTAAAACCCGCGACCAGATGCAGACCTTGGGTTTCGCGATTAAAACCCACGGTATTACTGGCATAGAGCAAAAACCCCACGGCTACGGCGACGACAATCGCGCCAATCGTTGTTTCGGAAACGGTGTGAGACATGGGGTTTTCTTTCAATAATTAGTTTATTTCTGGTTAGGCGACCAAGCCTCATACCCAGTCGCAACCGCGCCCGCGCCTTTACGCAACGAGCCGTCTGGATAATACGCGCCCGCCGTTCCGCTCTGATTTTCTTTATGCGGTTTTTCCCAATCCTGCTTGGGCAACGGGCGTTTTGTCGGTGGTTGCGCGAAAGTATGATGCAGCCAGCCGTGCCAGTCCGCGCCAACCCGCGAAGCCTCACACTCCCCCGCGAAAATCACCCAACGGCGTTTGCCATCGCGGGTTTGATAAAAGACATTGCCCTGCGCGTCATCGCCGACCAAAACCCCCTTACGCCACGTGTAAAACCGCGTGTTCAAGGTTTGGCGATTCCACCAAGTAAATAGGCTCTTTATCATCATTCCCCCCATAATTTTACCCCGCCGACACGGTTTCTGCGGTCTTTTCACCATAGACAATCAGGGGTGATGCGACCTTTGAAACCGCCTCCTCATTAACCACAATTTTCTGCACATTTTCCAAAGTGGGCAGCTCAAACATCGTATCCAGCAAAATATCCTCCAAAATAGACCGCAACCCCCGCGCCCCAGTTTTGCGGTCAATCGCGCGTTTGGCTATGGCTTGCAACGCCCCCGTGGTGAATTCCAACGTGGCATTTTCCAGCTCAAACAACCGCTGATACTGGCGCACCAACGCGTTTTTGGGACCAGTCAATATAGTCACCAAAGCCTCCTCATCCAAATCGCGCAGGGTAGCAATCACGGGCAACCGCCCGACAAATTCGGGGATTAGCCCGAATCTTAACAAATCTTCGGGTTCCAAAATCCCCAGCAAATCGCTGACACTGGAATCATCTTCGCTCTGCACTTCGGCGGCGAAACCGATGCTAGACCCCCTGCCACGTTGGGAAATAATCTTATCCAACCCAGAGAAAGCCCCGCCACAAATGAACAAGATATTCGTCGTATCCACCTGCAAAAATTCCTGTTGAGGATGCTTGCGCCCACCTTGCGGAGGAACAGAAGCAACCGTGCCTTCCATCAATTTCAATAACGCTTGCTGAACGCCTTCGCCCGATACATCGCGGGTGATGGACGGATTATCCGATTTGCGAGTGATTTTATCGACTTCGTCAATATAAACGATACCCTTTTGCGCGTTTTCCACATTGTAATCGGACGCTTGTAGCAACTTTAATATAATGTTTTCAACATCTTCGCCGACATAACCAGCCTCAGTCAGGGTCGTAGCATCCGCCATAGTAAATGGCACATTCAAAATCCGTGCCAGCGTCTGCGCCAGCAAAGTTTTGCCACACCCCGTTGGCCCAATCATCAGGATATTGGATTTGGACAGCTCCACATCGTCACCCCCCGCCTCGGTATGTTCCAAGCGTTTATAGTGATTATGCACGGCGACAGACAGCACCCGTTTGGCAACCTCTTGCCCAATAACATATTCATTTAAGAATTCGTAAATCTTTTTCGGGGTCGGCATGCTGATGCTATTCACATCAACAGTATCCTTCGTTTCCTCACGGATAATATCCATGCACAGCTCTACACATTCATCACAAATGAAAACCGAGGGTCCAGCAATCAGTTTGCGCACCTCGTGCTGGCTTTTGTTACAAAACGAACAAAACAGAGTGTTCTTCGCGGTTTTTTTCATATCCGACATTTTATTTCCTTTTTACTGCTCTGGGTCTTTCGCCCATTTTTAATCTCACCTAGTCATAAAAACAAATTCACGCAGATAGGCAAGCGTTTTTTAGGCATAATACCCGTATATGTTACACATGTGCGTGATAAAAGACACAAGCGTGTGGCTGGGCGCGTCCATAAGGACGCGAGGCGTGGCGCGTCAAGCGCAACTGACTTAGGTTTTTTCCTTTAATTCATCGCGTTTTTGGATGATATCATCAACCAAACCCCATTCTTTGGCACGTTCCACGGTCATGAAATTATCGCGATCCAACGCCTCTTCCACCTCCGCCAGTTTGCGCCCCGTGTGTTTCACATAGATTTTGTTCAATCGTTCTTTTAATTCCAAGATTTCCTTTGCTTGCAAGGCGATATCGCTTGCCTGCCCTTGGAAACCGCCGCTGGGTTGATGCACCATAATCCGTGCGTTTGGCAGGGCGAATCGTTTGCCCGCCGCGCCCGCCGTCAGCAAAAGCGACCCCATAGAGGCCGCCTGCCCTATGCAAAGCGTAGAAACCTCTGGGCGGATATATTGCATCGTATCATAGATGGACAGACCAGAGGTCACAATCCCACCTGGGCTATTGATATACATGAAAATATCTTTGTCGGGGTTTTCAGCCTCCAAAAACAGCAACTGCGCCACGACCAGCGTTGCCATCATATCATGCACGGGTCCCGCCACGAAAATAATCCGCTCTTTTAACAGGCGTGAAAAAATATCATAAGACCGCTCGCCCCGCGGAGTTTGCTCCACAACCATAGGGACAAGGGTATTTGCATACACATCAAGGGCATCGCTGGTAGGTATCGTCATTGGGTATCCTTATTTTGACAGGGTTTATTAGGGGGTGAATTCGTTAAGATTGTGTTAAAACATTGTGTTAAATATGGCAAGTTATTTTGAAATAGCAAGGGGCGGTTAAATCGCGGCTCTTAAATCGTGCCAACTAAACCTCGCCAACTAACAGGGATTGCGTTAATTTTATCATAACAAGCTGTAAATCGGTGGGCGCGGGGCGGTAATTTAGCCTTTATCCCAAAGCCTCCACCGCCGTTTTCAATACGTCCTTGGACACGGTTTTTTCTTTCACATCCGCCAGTTCCACGATATAATCCACCACCTTATCTTCAAAAATAGGGGCGCGCATTTGCTGCTGCATCTGCGGGTTTTTACTAACAAATTCAAAGAATTCTTTTTCTTGTCCAGGGTATTTCTGCGCCTCCTGCATCAAAGCCTGTTGCATTTCCGCATCCGTCACGGTGATTTTCTGCAATTCGCCCACTTCTGCCAATAACAAACCCAAACGCACCCGCCGTTTTGCCAATTTAGTATGCTCGGCGGTTGGTTTGATTTCGGGATGGTCATGCCCTTGGACCTCTGGATTTTCCTCGTGCCACATGGAATGGGCGATTTGATTGGCTTCGGATTCTAACAACCCCTCTGGCAAATCAAAATCCACCAGTTTATCCAGCTCATCCATCAATTCGCGTTTCATTACCATTCGCGCCGCGCCCGCGTATTCTTCTTTTAATCTATCGCTGATTTTGCCCTTCAAATCCGCCAAATTTTCTGCACCGAATTTTTTCGCAAACTCATCATCAATCTTTGCGGCCACGGGTTTTTTCACCGCTTTAATAGTGCAGGCAAAACTGGCGGCTTTACCCGCCAATTCGGCACTAGCATATTCCGTTGGGAAATCCACATTTACGGTTTTGGAATCGCCCGATTTCACGCCAATAAGCTGGGCTTCAAATCCCGGAATAAAGCTATTAGAGCCAAGCACCAAAGGATAATCCGTCCCCGTGCCACCATCAAACGCAACCCCATCAATACTGCCGATAAAATCCATAACGACTTGGTCGCCATCGGCGGCCGCCCCCGTTTTATCCGCGAAATCCTGTGCCGAGCCCGCCAGATTATCCAACGCCCCGTTGATATCCTCCGCCTCTGGTTTCACCGTCAGGCGTTCCAGTTTCACTTTGGAAAAATCCGCCTTTGGAATATCGGGCATACATTCATAGGACAGAGCGATTTGGACATCCTCCCCCTCTTTCCAATTTTCATTGGTCATTTTCATTTCGGGTTGGGCTGCGGGGCGGTCGCCGCTTTTTTCCATGTGTTCGCGCATCGCACCATCAACCGATTCTTGCATCACTTCGCCCATAATGTTCTGCCCAAACTGTTTCTTCAGCAGGGCAAACGGCACTTTGCCCTTACGAAACCCGCGTAATTCGACATTGGGTTGCGCCTCGCGCAATTTGGCTTCCACTTTCGTTTCCAGCTCTGTGTGCGATATAGTCATTGAATAGGCGCGTTTCAGCCCCTTGTTCAAGGTTTCTTTGATTTCCATGGATATGTCCCTTTTGTGGATTTGTATATTTTCGCCCTTCATACTGGTAAAGATACAAATCTGCAAGACCGTTTTCGCACCATAACGCGGATTTTGCGATAATTGCGGTAAAATTACGATAAAATAACGGCAATTTTACCCCAAAATAATCCACGAAGGCTTGCCCGCCCTTGCGTTTTTCGCAAAACCCGCCTAAAAGAGCCAAAAACAATCAAATAAGGATATGATTATGATTTCTAAAATGAACTCTGGTAAGAACAGATATTTTTTCTATGCAGTGATGGCTTTGCTGGTTCTCAGCCTTGTTGGGTTTGGCAGTATTGGTCTGCAAGGCGCACCGATTTATTCTATCGGTAAAATTGGCGATAAAGACATATCCGTGCGCGATTATTCCATTATGTGGAGCACGGTTTCGTCTGAGCTCGCACAGCAACGCCGCCGTGCGCTCAGCCCCGATGATTATAGCGATGTGGAGGCTATTGTGCTGGAACGGCTGTTTTTTGACGGCGCGTTGGATAGTAAAGTGAAGGAAATGGAGCTGAGCATCAGCGACACTGCCCTGGCGACTCTTATTGTTAATGACCCGCGTTATGCGGGCTTGGATGGTAAGTTTGATAAGGACTTCTACGAAGCCAGTTTGGAAATCGAAACCCTGACGACTCGGCAGAATGAATTGATAATCCGTGATGGACAAATCCGTGAGCTGTTAGAGGAATCAATCCAAACGGGGATTGAGGAAAATACCCATCAGCCGTTAATCCTGCTGGAATACGCCTTGCAAAAGCGCGATTTTAATTGGATTGCGTTAAACTCTGCCTCCGTGGAGGAGGATATACCCGCGCCTACGGATGCGCAGTTAGAGACCTATTATCAAGACAATTCGCAGAATTATCAGTCACCTTTGGTGCGTAAGATTACTTACGCTTGGCTATCCCCCGATATGTTATTGGACGGTATTGATGTGGCAGAGGAGGATTTGAAAGCGTCCTATGAATTGCAGATTGAACGGTTTGACCGTCCGGGATTTCGCAATATGGACAGGATTGTTTTCGCCAATGATGAGGAAGCCGCAACCGCCCGTGCAGGGCTGGACGCTGGCACGCTGGAATTCGGCGATATTGCCACCGAACGCGGGTTAAGCGAGGCGGATATACGATTGGGGCAGTTAAACCAACAGGGGCTTGCCGTGATTTCCGATGAAGCGGCTGTGGCGATTTTTGCCGAAGACGAAACGGGGGTTTATGGACCCTATGCCAGTGGGCTTGGCCCCACGATTTACCGTGTGAATGCCATTACGGGGGCGCGATCAACGAGTTTTGAAGATGCCCGCGCGGAACTGATTGCCGAAATCGGGGGCGACGAAGCCCGCCGTCTCATCGCCGATGCTGTGCTGGATTTGGAAGACCAGTTGGCGGCGGGGAATACCTTGGAAGAGCTGGCGGAGACCACGATAATGCAAGTGGGTGAAATTGATTTCACAGGGCAAACCCAAACCGATATTGCCGCCTATCAGGAATTTCGCGAAATCGCGTCAAAGGCAAGGCAAAACGATTTCCCTCGTTTGATTGACCTGCCCGATGGCGGGGTTTTCGCGTTGCGGGTGGATGAGATTATCCCCGAGCAGGTGAAACCTCTGGCTGATGTGATAGGCGAAGTTCGCACCGATTGGATTGCCGATGAAACCGCCAAACTGCTGGATATAAAGGGGGAATCTCTGCTGGCAGAGCTGGATAAAGGCACGGCTATGGACACGCTGGGCTTTGATGTGGTGGAGGAACGCGATGTTCTGCGTAGCCAACCCAACCTGCCCCTGCCCGATGGGATATTGGACGATATATTCGCGCTGAACGCGGGTGATACAACCACCGCCCAAGGGCAAGGCACGCTGTATATCGTGCAATTAAACGCCATTCATTCCGCCGACCCAAGCACCGAAGAAAACCAAGAGTACTTGGCAGAATTTAAAACGGAAATCAAAACCCAACGTGCCAGTGATATTCGTGAGTATTTTATCCGTGCCGTGCAGGATGATGTAGGGTTGGCGATTGACCGCACTTCGCTCGGTTTTATTAACACCCAACTGCTGAGCTATTAGTGAAATTATTCCCCGCGTTTGATGTCTTTGAAAGCCTTTATAAAAAGAGGCAAAATCAGGTCGTTTATACTCGTATAGCTGCCGATTTGGAAACGCCTGTGTCGTTAATGTTAAAATTAACGCAAGCTCGGAAGGATAGCTTTCTGCTGGAATCCGTGACGGGGCGGGAAATCCGCGGGCGGTATTCTGTGATAGGGATGAAGCCCGATTTAATCTGGAAATGCAACGGGGATGTTGTGCGGGTTAATCGGAACGCTTTAGGGGATTCGGGGGCGGATGCGGGCGATTTCGTGGTTGATAAAACCGCGCCTTTGGCTAGCTTGAATACCCTTATTAACAACAGCCAAATTGAATTACCCGATGGGTTGCCCCCGATGGCTGCGGGGCTGTTTGGCTATCTCGGCTATGATATGATTCGCCATGTGGAACATTTACCCGATATAAACCCAGACCCGTTGGGCTTGCCCGATGCCGTGATGATGCGCCCGTCCGTGGTGCTGGTTATTGACGGGGTTAAGGATGAAATCGCGCTGGTCGCCCCCGTTTGGGGCGAGGGTGCGCATGCCAGCGCGGATGAGGGTGCGGGGATAGGTGCACCAGACGCAAAAACCGCCTATGAACAGGCAACCGCGCGAATTACGGCATGTTTGCGGGATTTGGAAAATCCCCTGCCCGCGCATTCGTTTTTAAATGTGGATACAGAGGGTTCTCGTGCGGGTGTGGGGGCGGATGACGCAACCCCGCCCGAATCCAATATGACTCGCGAACAATACCATCGTGCCGTGGAAAAGGCCAAGGATTACATCCGTGCGGGGGATATTTTCCAAGTCGTCCCATCGCAACGGTGGAAGTCGGAGTTCCGCCTGCCTCCGTTTGCTTTGTATCGGGCGTTACGGCGGACGAACCCCTCGCCCTATATGTTTTATTTCAACTTCGGCGGGTTTCAGGTTATCGGCGCAAGCCCAGAGATTTTGGTACGCCGAGTAGGCCAAGAAATCACTATTCGCCCGATTGCGGGGACTCGCCCGCGTGGCGCAACCGAAGCCGAAGACATAGCGTTAGAGGCCGATTTACTGGCCGATGCCAAGGAATGTGCCGAGCATTTGATGCTGTTGGATTTGGGGCGTAATGATGTCGGGCGGATTGCCCAGGTTGGCTCGGTTAAACCGACCGAACGTTTCACGATAGAGCGGTATAGCCACGTTATGCACATAGTATCCAACGTCGTTGGGCAGTTGCGGGACGGGGAAACTGCGCTGAATGCGTTGCTGGCGGGGTTGCCTGCGGGGACGGTTTCTGGTGCGCCGAAAATCCGTGCGATGCAGATTATTGATGAGTTAGAGGCGGAAAAACGTGGGGTTTATGGTGGCGGGGTTGGGTATTTCTCGGCGAATGGGGATATGGATATTTGTATCGCGTTGCGAACGGCTGTGGTGAAGGACGCGGTTTTGTATGTGCAGGCGGGCGGGGGTGTTGTGCATGACAGCGATCCAGAGGCTGAGTATATAGAGACGGTGAATAAGTCAAAGGCGTTGCATCAAGCGGCGAGGGAGGCGTATTTGTTTGCACATGGGAATTATGAATGATGAATTATGAATGGTGAATGGTGAATGGTGAATGGTGAATTATTGGTTATTCTTGTTATTCGTTACCTAAAATAATTGGAGTTCGTTATTTTAGGAAAGAAATTTGCCACAAAACCCAATTCATAATTCACAATTCATAATTCACAATTAACGAGGGCTTTTGGCATGCCCCCCTTGGGGGCTACGCACAAAAGCCCACCCCCTCTAAAAAATCACTTTACCGTGTAATAATGTCGTATAACGCCAAAACCCCTTTCCCCTTTTGAAAAATAGCGTAATCTACACCACATCCGCCCAAACGGGCTTTACTAACCAAACATAAAGAGACCCCTATGAACAAGACACTTAAAAAACACCTGCGCCTTTACGGCGCCGCGCTGATAACTGGCGCACTATCCCTTGGCGGGACTATGGCAACGCCGCAAGAAGACGACGATGTCGCCCCTGCTCCACCTTCCATTGGCGCGGATATTCCGCTTACCTACTTTGGCCCTGCGCCCTCCGATGTGCAAAAAGAGCTGATCGGCCCCCACCAACTGCTTAAAGCGGGCAAGGTGGATTTGGACGCTGGCACGATTACCCTGCCCCTGTATAAGGGCAAAATGCGCGACGGGCGCACGGTTTGGTATATCGTGACGGACACTTCCGATAAATATAACGCCGATGCGCTGGGGCTGAATCACTCGCCCAAGCTGGCCTATACGTCCATAGGGCGCGGCACGCGCAACGGCACGCTAGAAGGCAGCGATAAAGGCCCCATCCTAGTCTTTGATAGCGGCACGGTGGATTTCTCGCCCAAACACGCGGTTACGCCGGGCGATGCACCCAATTACTTTCCGCCGAAGGATTTCCAGCCGGGCTCTGTCGGGGATAACGAGTACAGCCCGCTGGTACGCGTAGCCAATGTCGGCAATCACGTCTATAACGCGCCTATGATGGCGTTTGACGTGGATGCGGACACGCTGAACGCGTTCTGCGATAGCGATGCAGACCATGACATAGTGCATGACAAAGTATTGCGGATTTGCCCCGAAGAAGGCACGATTACGATAGCCCTGACGGCTGGGTTCAGCTTTTCGCGCCCCGTTTTGTATCTGTCCACGGATGCCAACCACCCCTTGCCAGCAACTCTGGAAGGCGCGACCTACGCCCCGGGGTTGGAAGACATTCCAACAGGCGGTGATGACAGTTTGTTCAGTGCGGTCGAGCGAATTTTCCTTGCGACCAACGGGCCAACGGGCGTGGATAACCCGCAACGGCAAGGGCTTAACAGCGCGTTGTCCGATGGGCGGGGCCCCCTGAATGTGCTGGGCGGGATACCGACTATCGCGACGGATTACAGCCCTTTGTGGGATTTGAATCCGTTCAGCTGGACGGAAGAGGCGATTGAAGCGGGCTATCGTTCGCGTTTGACCGAAGAGTTTGATATTCTGGGTAAGGTGCAACAAGGATGGCTGGAAGGGCTTGGCGGTGGCGCATTTGGCTCTATCGGGTTTATAGTGAATTGCCCGATTGTGTTTCGCTTTTTGTAAGGCGGGGTAGTTGTGAAACGTTAGGGCGTGCCTGCTTTGTGGGTGCGCCCTTGATGTCTGTACCTACCCTACGGGGTTTGCGCGACCCGTGCCACCATGACGAATGGTTATTTTATTTAAAAAAAACTCGCCAAGCATAGCCAAAGGCTTTTGTGTATGGGCTTTTGCATGTTTTTATCTTGGTCGGGCAGGTTCAACTGCCCTTATGCAAAAGCTCTATATGCACAAAAGCCCCCACTAATCGTTAATCGTTAATCGTTAATCGTTCACAAATAAATCACCAAATACAGCAACGCGGCGGCAACGGACGCGCCACAGATAAACCCTGCTATTGCTTTTATCACACCCACAATACCCTCCTGTTTTTATCGCACTTTACCCCTTGACGATTTCGCGCACATAGGGCATGGTCGCCATTCCTAACGCAACCTTAACACAAACCCTAGCACAAAGCCAACCCAACCGCAACCAACCCCCTAACCACCAACCAAAACGACTCACCCATGCTACTTTTAATCGATAACTACGACAGTTTCACCTATAATCTGGTACATTACCTTGGCGAATTGGGCGCTGAGGTGGCTATCAAACGCAACGATGCAATCACCGCCGACGAAGCCATCGCGCTGAACCCCACGGCAATAGTCCTCTCCCCCGGGCCTTGCGACCCTGATAAAGCGGGGATTTGCCTGTCGCTGGTAACCAAAGCCCACCACGCCAATATCCCCTTGCTGGGCGTGTGTTTGGGGCATCAATCCATCGCCCAAGCCTTCGGCGGCACTATCAATCGCGCCACGGACATAGTCCATGGCAAAATGGGCGTTATCCACCACGATGGCAAGGGGATTTTCACCGAAGTGCCGACCCCGTTTGAGGCAACACGCTATCATTCCCTTATCGTGGAAAACGCGACATTCCCCGATGATTTAGCCATAACAGCAAGGCTGGAAGACGGCACGATTATGGGGCTTGCCCATAAAACCTCGCCCATTTATGGGGTGCAGTTCCACCCCGAAAGCATAGCCTCTGAACACGGGCATAAAATCCTGCGTAATTTTCTGGATACCGTCAAAATACACGCATAAAACCCCCACCAAAACACGGAAAACCCCACGGAAGCACACAATGACCGATGCCCTCAAACCCTTTATAGACAAGGCCACCGCGCCTCTATCGCAACAAGACGCGGAATCCGCGTTTCAAATCATCTTTGACGGAGGCGCAAACGACATGCAAATCGCGGGGTTTTTAATGGCTCTGCGCACACGCGGCGAATCCGTCACCGAATACACGGCCGCCACGAAAATCATGCGCGATAAATCCCTGAAAATCACCGCCCCCACGGGCGCGATAGACATCGTTGGCACGGGCGGAGACGGCAAATCCACGCTGAATATATCGACCGCGACGGCTATCGTAGTCGCTGGGGCGGGTGTTCCAGTCGCTAAACACGGCAACCGCAATCTGTCGTCGCAATCTGGCACGGCGGACGCGCTGGCGGCTTGCGGAGTCAATATCATGTCCGAACCTGACCGAGTGCAGGCCTGTATCGCACGGCATGGAATTGGGTTTATGATGGCGCCCGTGCATCATCCGTCTATGAAATATGTGATGCCAGCACGGTTGGCGTTGGGGACGCGGACGGTGTTTAACATCTTAGGTCCTTTAACGAACCCTGCGGGGGTGCGATTGCATTTATGCGGGGCGTTTTCTGCGGAATTGCTGCGCCCTATGGCGGAAGTTTTGTCCGCGCTGGGCAGTGAAACCGCGTGGCTGGTGCATGGCGGGGACGGCACGGATGAGCTGTCCATAGCCGCGCCCTCTGCCGTTGTTCGGCTGGCGAACGGGGCGATTACTGAGGGCGAGATATCGCCAGAGGACGCGGGGTTGCCCGTCCATCCGTTTGCCGCGATAGTCGGTGGGTCGCCCGCGTTTAACGGCGCGGCGTTGCGGGGGTTGCTGGATGGTGCTTTGGGCGCGTATCGGGATGCGGTTTTGCTGAATGCGTCTGCGGCTTTGGTGGTGTCTGGGGTGGTTTCGGGACTGGTTGAGGGTGTGGAGGTCGCCCGTGAGAGTATAGATAGTGGGGCGGCTCGCGGTAAATTGGCGGCTTTGGCTGAGTTTAGTAGTGGGGGTGGGTGATGGAATATTTAGGATTTATCAATAAAGAATTGATTCTTTTTACTATCGTTTATACTGCTATTGTTTTAGCTCTAAACTTTATTTGGTTACATCGTAAAGAATGGATAAAGGAATTTATTTCAGAGAAATGGGACAGATGGGAAAGCCGTTCTGGTTTAAAAAAGACTTATTATGTTTTGGCTAGTATTGTTGTCTCTATTTTCTTGTACTCATTTTGGTTTATTTTTCCAGAATTTTTAGATAAAATAGATGATAAGAACACATCATTTTACAATCTTTCTTTGGCAGTTTTCGCTATCCTTTCTGGCTTCGGGGCAGTATTTGGATTCTATACCTCTATCATAAAGACAGAAACAGCCGAACAAGGACAAATCACCGAACGCCTTAACAAAGCAATTGAAAATTTAGGTAAAAGCACTGAGGGTGGCGACCCCGTGATTGAGGTACGCATTGGTGCACTTTACGCACTAGAACGAATTGCCCAAGATAGTATCCGCGACCATATCCAAATTATGGAAATCCTTTGTGCCTATATCCGCTATAACAGTCCATTGCCAGATGAAACAAAAAATACAAACAAAATTACACAAATAAAAACTAAACGTAAAAAAAATAACGACGATATAATAGATGAGGATATACAAACAGCCTTAACCATTATTGGACGGCGCGACCGCTGGCCCGAAGGTAGAAAACGGATAAGGCACGAAAGAAACGAAGACTACAGCCTTGATCTGCGCAATTGTGATTTAATTCGAGCACTTCTTGTAAAGGCAAATCTAGCCAATGCATGGTTTCAAAATTCAAACCTAACTCAGGCGGGACTCATGGAAGCAAAATTAAGCAGTGCTTGGCTTATAGATGCAACTCTAACAGGTACATGGTTTGATAGCGCAAACCTGTGCGGTGCGTGGTTTGATGATGCAAAAATGCAAAATACACGATTTAATGGTGCCGACACACGCGGGGCTTTCGCTCACACAGGTGATTTTTCAAAATGTAAAAACCTTACCCCACAGCAAGTCAATCAAATGTATTGCGGAAATGAAGTAAAATTACCAAAAGTAAGGCCACCAAACGGTACGAAGCTGAAGAAAACTCTCCCCCCCAAACATTGGCCAAAGGAGGATCTATCTTACGATGATTTTAAAGAACTCTACGATGATTGGCTAGAAGAAAAACACCCAGACCTTTTTGAAACCCGACCAAAATGACCCACATATTAGACAAAATAAAAACCTATAAACTCGCCGAAATCGCCGCCCAAAAGCGCGAAATCCCCTTGTCCGAAATGCACGACCTCGCCAGCCAAGCTCCGCCGACCCGAGGCTTTGCCGACGCGCTCACCGTCAAGGCAAAAACCCACCCTGCCCTGATTGCCGAAATCAAAAAGGCCAGCCCCTCCCGCGGGGTTATCCGCGCGGATTTTGACCCAGCCGCGCTGGCGCACGCCTATCACAAAGGCGGGGCGGCGTGTTTGTCCGTGCTGACCGATACCCCAAGTTTCCAAGGCGATCCCGCCCACTTGCGCGCCGCCAGAGCCGCCTGTCCCCTGCCCGTTTTGCGCAAGGATTTCATCTTTGATGCGTACCAAATCACGCAGGCTCGGGCAATGGGGGCGGACTGTATTTTGCTGATTATGGCGTGTTTATCGGGCGCACAGGCGGCGGAATTAGAGCAGGCCGCGGCCGCGCTCGGACTGGATGTTTTGCTAGAGGTGCATAATGCGGCCGAGCTGTCGTCCGCCTTGGATTTACGGTCGCGTTTGGTCGGTATAAATAACCGAGATTTACGGGATTTCACGGTGGATTTGGCGGTGACTCGCGGGCTGGCTGGGATGGTGGGGGCTGGTCGCGATGTCGTGTCGGAAAGTGGGATTTTCACGCGGGCGGATATGGATTTATTGGCGGGTTATGGGGTTTCGCGGTTTTTAATCGGGGAAAGTTTGATGAGGTGTGAGGATGTGGAAACGGCTACGAGGGAGTTGGTGGGGTGACACAACAAACAATACATACACGCTTTAGGGCTTATCATCTGGACTTGGAGGGTGCATCATTTTCCTACGCCACCAATGACACTTTCACTCTTATTGAAGCTAGAAGGATAAAAAGAAGCGAAGCAAGGATTTTACAAGAACTTGCGCTTTTTAACAAGAAGTATATTGATGTGTTACATATAACAAGTTGGGAGAACGACCATTGCAGACGGAAGCAATTAGTTAGGATACTTGAATTGTTTAAACCTTCAAAAATAGAATGTCCGGGCTATAAGCCTCATAGTATTCTTGACAACGATTGCCTAAATGAAATTATTAGCTATAAGGAGTCAATGCCATTTGGTGAAGAGAAAATTATTGAAATTATTCCTATGACACCACCACATGTTAAATCATTATGGAAACCCCAACCTTTGGAGAGCGATGATGTGATTTGCTTTCCGCGCTTTATTGATAATAAAACTAACAACAATTCCACAGTAAAAATATTTAAACATGGTGCATTTAATGTTGCGAGTCTTGGTGATATGGAAGAATTAAATATAGCTCCATATAGTATAGCACCATATCTTGTTAATAATGATATTGATATTATAACCCTTGCCCATCACGGGTCAGATTGTAAAAATAATTCTATTGATTTTTTTAAAGCAATAAAACCTACGATTGCCGTTTGTGCTAGCAATGATGGCAATAAATATAACCATCCACACCCAGAGGTAAAAAAACGTTTAGAAGACTTAAATATACCGCTATATATAACAGCAACGAGCGATGTAATTATCCAATCATTTAAAGAGAGTCCTGATTATTTTACTGTTGGTAATTCAAACGAGACTTTTAAAATTAAAAAAGCAGGAAAGACCCCATGAAAAAATCTCCTCTCACCCATTTTGACGCACAGGGCGCGGCGCACATAGTCGATGTGTCCGCCAAACCCACAACCGCCCGAACCGCCACGGCTACCGCCACAATCGCTCTGTCGGCACAAACGCTTGCGCTGGTCGAATCGGGCTCGGCGAAAAAGGGCGATGTGCTGGGCATCGCTCGTATCGCGGCCATCATGGCGGCAAAAAAAACCGCCGAAATCATCCCGTTGTGCCATCCGTTGCCCCTATCCCATATCGCCGTGGATTTCACCCTTCACCCTGCGCCCAAACCCGAAAAACCCCATATAAATATAGTCGCAACCGTCAAAACCACCCACCAAACGGGGGTAGAGATGGAGGCATTGACCGCCGTATCAATCGCTGCCCTGACGATTTATGATATGTTAAAGGCGGCCGATAAAGCTATGACAATCGGCGACATCCGCCTGTTGGAAAAACGCGGTGGAACGTCCGATTTTTCGGCGGAAACTCCCAAATGATTACTTTGGAACAGGCCTTGGAACAGGCGTTTTCGCTGGTATCCCCCCTCGGCACAGAGCAGGTGGATTTGGCGAACGCCCACGGGCGGGTTTTGGCGATTGACGCGGTGGCGGGGCGCGATCAACCGCCCTTCCCCGCCGCGGCTATGGACGGGTATGCCGTGTGTGGGCGGGCTAATTCGTATAAAATCATCGGCGAATCGGCGGCGGGTGCGGGGTTTGCGGGGACGGTTAGCACGGGCGAAGCCGTGCGGATTTTCACGGGCGCACCCGTGCCAAATGGCGCAACCCGCGTTATTCCACAGGAAATGTGTGCCCGTATAGAAGATAGTGTGGGCGATAATATCACAGTGGAAAACACGGGGTCAAACAACCCAGAACAAGCCCCTGATTACATCCGCCCGCAGGGTGCGGATTTCGCGCAAGGGTTCGTTTTATCCGCACCTGTAGGGTTGGATTCGCCCCAGATTGCTCTGTTGGCAGCGATGAATTGTGCGCGAGTATCCGTACGACGCAAACCTGTAATAGCCCTTGTTTCTATGGGGAATGAGCTGGTGGCACTCGGCGACACTCCCAACCCAAATCAAATAATAGCCTCCAACGCGCTCGCCATCCGCGCCCTGCTGGACAAACACGGGGCGGTTGGCAAAATCACCCCGATAGCCGCCGATAGCCCCGCCGAATTGCACGCTACTCTGGCGCAATGTTTGGACGCGGATTTGATAGTGACGCTGGGCGGAGCCTCGGTCGGCGATTACGATATTATCGGGCAAATGGTGCGGGCGGGCACGTTGGAAACGTTGTTTTATCAGGTGGCGATGCGCCCAGGCAAACCGATGCTGGCAGGAAGGTATCAGGGGCGGCCGATGATTGGGCTGCCCGGCAATCCGGTCAGCGCGCTGGTCTGTGCCATGGTGGTTTTGGTGCCTGTGGTGCGGGCTATGCTGGGGTTTGCGGGTGCGCCGATGCCCGAGCGATTGGTCAAATCTGGCGGTGCAATTGCCGCGAATAACGGCGGGCGGGCGCATTATATGCGGGCGATTGTGCGCAGCGATGCAGGGGCGGAGCGTGTGTTTGTCTTTGAACGCCAAGACAGCAGTTTGCTGGCGGTGATGGAACGCGCGAATTGTTTGGTGGTGCGCCCTGCGGGTGCTGGCGCGGTTGGCACGGGCGAACCTGTGCATGTTATTGATTTTTAAAGAGTTACCCATTCAAAGGGCGTGGCTTTTGTGCATATAGAGCTTTGCTTGCACAAAGCCCATACACAAAAGCCTTGGGCTACAAGACGTTAAAATTATCATAAATTTATTTAGACTACATACAAGACGCTGAGCCAAGCCCCCAATCCCTAACAACCAATCATTCACAATTCATCATTCACAATTCATCATTCAGACGGCTCAGCACTCTTCAAATACTGAAAAAACTCACTATCAGGCGATAACACAATCGTAGAATTATCCCCCTTTAACGCCTTCCTATACGCGCTCAAAGACCGATAAAACGCGAAAAACTCTTTATCCTGACTGAACGCCGACGCATAGATAGCAATGCGGGTCGCATCCGCCTTCCCCCGTATAATCTCTGCCGTTTTATTCGCCTCCGATACCTTTTCCACAACCTCCCTATCGGCAGCCGCACGGACGCGTTGGGCGGCCTCATTACCGCGAGCGATTTCATCCGCCGCTTCGCGTTCGCGTTCCGCGCGCATCCGCTCAAAGGTCTTTTCCAGATTTTGAATAGGCAAATCGGCGCGTTTAATCCGCACATCCACGATTTCCACACCGAAAGCAGAGGCCTTGGCACGGGCTAAATCCCTGATTTGGTTCATTAAATCCACACGATCGGACGATAGCAAGGCGGACGAATTAACATCACCCAAAACTTGGCGCATCTCTGCGTTTAATATCGTTTCCAACCGCCCGCGAGCCGCCCGCGCGCCCCCCGTACCAGTCGCCCTGCGAAACTGCACCACATCCACAATCCGCCACCGCGCGAAGGCATCCACATCAAAGCGGCGATTATCGCGCATTGTCACCTCTAACGGTTGAGTATCAAGGGGCAGAATCCTATCGTCATAGCGAACAGCCTCCTGTATAAACGGCAGTTTCCACGCGATTCCGGGGGTTTCATTGACCACCTTAACCTCGCCAAACTGCAAGACCAACGCCTTTTCGCGTTCATCCACAATGTAAATCGACGACAGCCCGATAAAGCCAACGGCAACGATGAAAATCAAACCTATAATAGCGCGACTCATAATAATATTTCCTTTTTGTTAGGCGTTTTCACGCGGTTATTTCTTTTTAATCAGCTCATTTAACGGCAGATATGGCACGACACCCTGCCCGTCTTGGGCGGTATCTAGGATGATTTTATCCATCCCGCCAAGCACTTCTTCCAAGGTTTCCAAATACAATCGCTTGCGCGTGACTTCGGGGGCTTTGGCATATTCCTCCAAAACCGATAAAAACCGTGCGGTTTCACCTTCGGCATTATTCACGACCGAAGCGCGATAGCCCTCGGCCTGTTCCAGAATTTGGGCGGCGGCTCCGCGAGCCTCTGCCACAACCTTATTTGCATAGGCATCGGCTTGTTTTTCTAGGGTATCACGGCGTTGCTCTGCCGCCTGAACCTCGCGGAAAGCGTCCGCCACGGAACGGGGCGGGTCGGCTTTGTCAAAATTCACCCGCAATATGGTTACACCCGATTCGTAAGTGTCCAGCGTAGCCTGTATCAGCGTCTGCAATTCGCTGGCGATTTTGCTTTTGCCCGTTGTTAATATGGGCGTTAGGTCGGTTCGCGCAACGATTTCCCGCATCACCGATTCGGATACGGCGCGGATGGTTTCACGCGGTTCTGCGATGTTAAAGACGAATTTTTGAATGTCGCGGACGTTCCAAACGACTTGGAAATCAATATCCACGATGTTTTCATCCCCCGTGAGCATCAATCCCTCTTCCGAGCGACTGCCCCCGCCAACGCCTATGTCTTCAATGTTTTCGCGGGTTACGGGGAAGATT
Source organism: uncultured Amylibacter sp. (assembly GCA_959347425.1). The sequence goes on from OY365741.1 coordinate 2,303,180, forward strand.
TCCTTGCTGACGGCAGGCCATGGGGCGAAATTCAAACCCTCTTCGCCTGTTTTGTAATACTTGCCAAAGAACAATTCCACCGATTGTTCGGAGGTTTCAACACGGTAAAAACTAACGAATAGCCATAATATAACCAGTGCGACAAGGAACAACAGCCCGCCTGACCGCCCGATACTGGGCATAGAGGGGGAATCATTGCCGCCGCCACCGCCACCGCCAGAACCACCGCCCGTGGATTTGCCACCGATAAGAACGCGCAGTTGTTCTTGCCCTTTGCGCATCATATCCTCAATTTCATTACGCGGAGGCTGGTTTGGCGGGGGCGGAGCGCCGTTGCCTTTGGGTGCATCTTTGCCCTTTGACGGAGGACGCGGAGTGCCACCGCCCCAAGGGCCGCCTGAGTTTTGGTTTGATGAGAAGAATCGCATGGAGTGCCTTTCGTTACGCTTATCCCCACAATACGGGGTAATTCGGGGGAATGCAAGCGGTTTTTTAGTTATTAGTTGTTAGTTATTAGTTATTAGTGGATTTTGTGGTAAAGTTTTTCTTAAATTAACGAGCTTGAGTGCAGACAAAAATAAATAAAAATATCATTTATCACTAACAACTCACAACTAACAACTCACAACTAACAACTCACAACTAACAACTCACAACTAACAACTCACAACTAATAACTAACAACTAATAACTAACAACTAAACTTGGTGCCGCTGATAGGATTTGAACCTACGACCCCATCATTACGAATGATGTGCTCTACCAGCTGAGCTACAGCGGCAAACCCAGTTTATCCCCCTTTATCACAAACCCGCGTGGGCGCGCGCATAGTCACCAGCTCTTCCGCCGCCGTGGGATGCACCGCCACAACCGCATCAAAATCCGCCTTTGTCGCCCCCATTTTCACGGCAATCGCCGCCAGTTGTATCATTTCCCCCGCGGCATGTCCAACTATATGCACGCCTAGAACCTTACCCGTGGCCACAGAGACTATCATCTTCATCAGCATCTTTTCATCGCGACCCGCCAAAATATGCTTCATCGGGCGGAAATGCGACACATAGACCTCCACCGATTCACGGGCGGACGCGGTTTCTTCCGTCAGCCCAACCGTGCCAATCTCTGGCTGGGTGAAAACCGCCGTGGCTATATCGGCGTAATCCATAGTGCGCGGGGTGGCGTGGAACGCGGTATCCACGAACGCCACAGCCTCGCGTATCGCAACGGGGGTGAGCTGGACGCGGTCGGTCACATCGCCTATCGCATAAACGCCTTTGCGACTGGTTTGGGCGTAGTCATCAACGACTATCGCGCCTTTTTGGAGCGTGATATCCGCCTCCTCCAAGCCCATGTTTTCCGTATTCGGCACGCGCCCAGTCGCCAGCATCACCGCCCCAAATTGCTCGCCATTCACCCGCAGGGTTTCGGTAATCCCGTCAATATCGGTATTCGTGCGTAAATCAATGTTTTTATTGCGCATTTCGGAGGCTATGTGGTTGCGGACTTCGTTATCAAACCCGCGGAGGATTTGCTCGCCTCGGTAAAATTGCGTGGTTTTCACGCCCAATCCGTTTAGGATACAGGCGAACTCGCAGGCTATGTAGCCGCCGCCGACGATAAGGATGGATTTGGGTAATGTCGGCAGGTGGAATATATCGTTGGAAGTTATCGCGTGGCTCGCGCCCTTTATATTAGGGACAAAAGGGCGACCGCCCGTGGCAATAAGGATTTTATCGGCGGTTACGGTTTTGGTGTTTAGGTGGATTTCGTGCGGGTTGCCTAGGCGGGCGCGGGATTTGAAAACGGTGACCCCTGCTTTTTCAAGGTTCGTTTGGTATATGGATTCTAGGCGGGCGATTTCCGCGTCTTTGGCGGGTAGGAATTTTGCCCAATCAAATGTAGCGGGGGGGGTGTCCCAGCCGTAGCCTTTGGCATCGTTTAGGGTTTCTGAGAATTCTGACGCGTAGACCATTAGTTTTTTCGGCACACAGCCGCGAATAACGCAAGTGCCACCCATGCGGTATTCTTCTGCTAGGGCAACTTTTGCCCCCGATTCAGCGGCGAGGCGGGCGGCACGAACCCCGCCAGAGCCTCCGCCGATAACGAATAAATCAAAGTCGTGGGTCATTGGGGTGTTCCTTTTTATACCTGTATATTGGCGAGCATATAAGCAAGATCTGCCAAATCATAGTGGCTTTCCACCCAATCCCCGCCCGTTTCACGCGTCCGCACGATACCCGCCGAATCCGCCATTATCACCGCATTCGCCGTATCCACGAAAAGCCCTGTTTCCACGACCCCAGCTACGGATTGCAAAGCATTATCCAAAGCAGTGGGATTCGCAATAGATTTCAAGTGCAAATCCAATATGCGATGACCCTCATCAGTGATAAAGGGCTTACCCCCTACCTTGCGCCAATCGGTTTTATTACAGTATGTTTTGTTCGCATCCAAAGCCTGCCAAATATGCCACACCGTAGTTTCCCAAGCAAACTGAACAACCTCCACAGGTAAAGGAAACGCCCCCAGTCTTTCCACATTTTTACTCGCATCGGTAATCACTATAAAACGCTTTGCCGACCGCGCTGTCATCTTTTCTTGCAGTAAAGCCCCGCCCCCGCCTTTTATCAAATTATGGTAGGAGTCAAACTCGTCCGCACCATCAATTGCCAAATCCAAAGGCGTAGCATTTTCCAACCGGGATAGGTCATCCAGCGATTCAATTTTTATCCCCAGACTTTCTGCTAATTTGGTAATCTGCGAAGAAGTCGCACAGGCGCGGAAGTTCAGCCCGTTTGCTTGGGCTTGGGCAAGTAGTTTCACAAACCAAGAGACAGTAGAGCCAGAGCCTATGCCTATTTTCATTCCATCCTTAACTTCCGCCAGAGCATGCCGTGCCGCAAATATTTTTGCTTTTTCAGCATTAGGTAAGTTTTGTAGGTCTGCTATATTCATTTGATTTGACTCCTCTTGTCTTGCCCCTTTTAACTTATTTTTTCACAATTCACAATTCACTAATCGTTAATCACTAATCACTAATCACTAATCACTATTCCTATGTCGTTTTCCACACCCCACATGGTTAAATAACGCCTAGCTTCCGCACAATACCCTGCTAAATAAAACCTTCACTAATAACTAATAACTAATAACTAACAACTACCCATGTTCCTCAGCATCTTTGACATCTTCAAAATCGGCATAGGCCCGTCGTCCAGCCACACAATGGGGCCGATGGTCGCGGCAAAACGATTCCTCAGCCAAATCCAAACCGCCAAAATCAAACCCGCCCGATTGGGTGCGTCCTTGCACGGGTCGCTCGCCTTTACGGGCAAGGGGCATCACTCGGATTTCGCCGTCATCATGGGGCTGGCGGGCGCACAACCCGAAACGTTCGACCAAAAAGCCGCCGCCTTGCTGTTGGAACACATCACGGAGACGAAAACCATCCGCCCTGACGGACATCCGCTTTACCAATTCGACCCGCAAACCGCAGTCGCCTTTGATTACGACACCATTCTACCCGCCCATTCCAACGGCATGACATTCTTTGCCTATGACGCGGACGGCAAGGTTATATTAGAGCAAATCTTTTATTCCATAGGCGGTGGCTTCGTTCAAACAGACGCAGAAATGACGGAAAACGCATCCACAAAAGGCCCCGTGCAGAAGGTATTTTACCCCTTTAGTACGGCGGACGAATTGCTATCCATGTGCAAATCCACGGGCAAAACCATAGCCGAGATAGTCCATGACAACGAAATCATGCACATGTCGGCGGGTGAGTTAAAGGCAGGGATTGACCGTATTTGGGACGTTATGGATGACTGCATTAACAAAGGCTTGAAGACCGGCGGAATTCTGCCGGGCGGGTTAAATGTGCGCAGGCGGGCGCAGGGTATTTATGATGCTTTGAACGCCGAACACGGGCAGAATCAAACCGCCCCGCATGTGATAAATGATTGGATTGCCACCTATGCTATGGCGGTGAATGAGCAGAACGCGGCGGGTGCCCGCGTGGTAACCGCCCCCACGAACGGCGCGGCTGGGGTTATTCCAGCGACTCTGCGGTATTATAGGGATCATGTGCCGAATGCTTCGGCGGACGGGGTGGAGGTGTTTTTGCTGACCGCGGCGGCGATTGGCGCGTTAATAAAATCCAATGCGTCCATATCGGGGGCAGAGGTCGGGTGTCAAGGCGAAGTCGGCTCGGCCGCGTCTATGGCGGCGGCGGGGTTATGTGCGGTTATGGGCGGGACTCCGATGCAGATTGAAAACGCGGCGGAAATAGCGTTAGAGCATCATTTGGGAATGACTTGCGATCCGATTGCCGGGCTGGTGCAGGCTCCGTGTATTGAGCGGAACGGGCTGGGCGCGATAAAAGCAGTGTCGGCCGCGTCGCTGGCGTTACGCGGGGATGGTGTGCATTTGGTGAGTTTGGATGCGTGTATTGAGACTATGCGCCAGACTGGGCTGGATATGAATACGAAGTATAAAGAGACTTCGTTGGGCGGGTTGGCGGTGAATTTGCCGGCGTGCTAGTTATTAGTTGTTAGTTATTAGTTTTTTAGGCGTTAATTTTTATTCCTTGAACATCAATCCCCAAAACATGTCGCATATTATACGCGCCATTCGGTTTTCCTATACCCCAACGCGCGGCTTGCAACGCACCCCGTACAAAAATAGATCTATCGGTCGCAACATGGCGCAACACTATACGTTCGCCGTCCGCCGCAAAAATAACATCATGCTCACCAACAACATCACCGCCACGAACAGAGTGAAACCCGATCTCGCCAGTTTTTCGCGCAACGTCAAATCCATCTCGCCCGCGCTGACGGACATTGTCCAGTTTAAAACCGCGTCCTCGAGATGCGGCAATTCCCAACATAATTGCCGTACCAGACGGCGCATCAAGTTTATGGCGATGATGGGATTCTATAATCTCTATATCAAAACTATCATCCAGCACGCCCGCTACTTGTTGCGTTAATGCCGCCAGCAAATTAACGCCAAGACTCATATTTCCAGACTGGATTATTGGCGTGTGGGTGCTTGCTTTGGTCATTTTTTTTAACTCGCTTGTAGCAAAACCAGTCGTGCCAATCACCAAAACACATTTTGCCTGTGCCGCCAATTCGGCATGATAAAGGCTTGCGTCTCGATGTGTGAAATCAATCACCGCATCAGCTTTGGCAAACAAATCCACCGCGTCATCAACAATCATCACATCCTTACCCTCGCCCCACAAGTAATCACCGCCCAAACACGCCCCGACATTACGCCCGACCCATTCGCTCCCCTTGCGTTCGGTTGCACCAATCAGTTCCATATCATCGGCCGCCAGAACGCCCTTCATCAACGCCTGCCCCATCCGCCCAGACGCGCCCATAACTGCTACTTTAATTTTATCTGCCATCATTTTTCCTATTGTGTTTTGCCCAGAATTTGCTATATCCTACCCTAAATCCACACAAAGTCAAGGCACATAATCATGGCAAAGAAACCCGAACATCGCGGCACTTTCACCCGCGCCCAAAGCCAACGCCAACTGCGCGTGGGTGAAAATATCCGCCGCGCCCTCGCCCAGATTTTGCAACGCGATGGACTGCACGATCCGGCGCTGGCACAGACCTCTATCACCATCGGCGAAGTCCGTTCCAGCAGTGATTTGAAGACCGCGCATATCTATGCCCTGCCGCTCGGCGGGGAAAACGCCCCCGCGGTTATTGAGGCTTTGAACCGCAATGCCTCGGAGATTCGGTTTGCGTTAAATAAGCATTTGGCGATGAAATTTTCCCCCCAATTGCGGTTTTTTCTGGATGAAACCTTTGACCATATTGACCAAACCCGCGCGTTGCTAGACCGCGATGCGGTGCGTGCGGATGTGGCGAAAGATGGTTAAAACTCCGCCTAAACCACCCCGCAAAAAACTGCCCATAGACGGCTGGTTGGTGATTGATAAACCCGCGAACATGACCTCTAATACCGTTGTTAATAAGGTAAAATGGGCGATGTCCGCCGCCAAAGCTGGGCATAGCGGCACGCTGGACCCGACCGCCACTGGGATTTTGCCAATCGCGCTGGGCGAGGCGACGAAAACCATCCCCTTTGTCATGGACGCGCTGAAAACCTACCGTTTCACCCTGCGTTTGGGGGTTGCCACGAACACCGACGATACCGAGGGCGAAGTGACCTCCACCAGCGAAATCCGCCCCGATGATGCGGCGATTCGCGCGGGTTTAACAACGTTTGAGGGCGATATTATGCAGCGTCCCCCGCAATTTTCAGCGGTGAAAATTGACGGGCAACGCGCCTATCATTTGGCACGGGCTGGGGTGGATTTCACGGTGCAGGAGCGGCCTTTGTGGGTGGAATCTCTGGCACTGATTTCGCGCCCCGATGCCGACCATGTCGTGCTGGAAATGGTGTGTGGGAAAGGCGGTTATGTGCGCTCTATCGCGCGGGATTTGGGGGAAATGCTGGGGTGTTTTGCCCATGTTGCGGGGTTGCGCCGTACCGAAACGGCGGGTTTTAATGAGAGCCACGCGGTGGATTGGGACGCGGTTTTGAACGCGGATTTGGGGGCGTTATCGGCGCGTTTGTTGCCGATAGAGGCGGGTTTGCACAGCCTGCCCTGCGTGGTTTGCCCGATGGACGCGGCAAACAGCCTCTATCAAGGCAACCCCGCCCCCGTGATTTTCTGCGAGGCGGAAGAGGGTGCGCAGGCTTGGGCGCGGTGTGGCGAGCGACCAATAGCCATTGGCGTTTATAGCAACGGGATGGTGCATCCGAATCGGGTGCTGTTGCCGTCCAAACGATGAATTATGCGAATATGATAAACAGAACCCACAGACGGATTGACGCGGATTGCTTGGCGATATACTCGGACTGCGAGGCGTACCGCTATCTGTTGCAGATAGTTTGGGATGTCACCGCGCCGATGGCTATGTTCGTGATGTTAAACCCGTCCACCGCCACCGAATTGGCAAACGATCCAACCGTGGAGCGATGCGAAATCCGCGCCCGCCGTGCGGATTTTGGCGGGGTGTCTATCGGCAATATCTTCGCCTATCGCGCCACAGACCCGCGCGAATTGCAACGGGTGGCAGACCCAATCGGGGCGGGCAACGATGCTATTATTGCGCGGCACGCGGGGCTGGCGGGGGCGGTTATTTGCGCTTGGGGCAACCACGGCGGGTTATTGGGGCGAGGCGAGGCGGTGCATGCGATGTTGCGCGGGCAAGTGGGTGCGTTGTGGCATCTGGGTTTGAACAAAAGCGGCCAGCCCAAACATCCGTTGTATATTTCTTACGCACAAGGTTTTGTTCGGTATTAGTTATTAGTTATTAGTGATTAGTGATTAGTGATTAGTGATTTTAACTGGATTAACTAGAAATTACTCAAGGTGAGTTATTTTGAGTTATTCATTACTCCGATTAACTCACTTGAGTTATTTTTAACTCACATTAACTCAAAATAACTCAAAATAACTCAAAATAACTCAAAATAACTCAAAATAACTCAAAATAACTCAAAATAACTCAATTAACTCACTTTAACTCAAAATAACTCACATTAACCACCTGTGGTTATTTTGGTTATTAAATAACTCAATTAACCACGATTAACTGCGGTTGGTTATTTTTGGTTATTTTTGGTTATTCTTGGTTATTCTTGGTTATTCTTGGTTATTTTTGGTTATTTTTGGTTATTTGTGGTTATGGCAGTTATGAATAACCAATCACTAACAACTAACAACTAACAACTAGATATTGACCTTTGCCAACAACCCGCTAATATCCCCCTACCCTATTCACATAAAAACTATCGCCAAAGGAATCCCCCAAATGAAAACCATGAAAGCAATCGGCTACACCGCAGCAGGCGCAATAGACGCGCCAAACGCGCTGGTAGAATTCACCGCGCCAATCCCCGAAATCACAGCCAACGATTTGCTGGTGGAAGTCCGAGGAATCTCCGTAAACCCCGTTGATACAAAAATCCGCAAAGCCCAATCCCCCGATTCGGGGCATAAAATCATAGGCTATGACGCGGCGGGCATCGTCCGCGCCACGGGCAACGCGGTGACAAAATTCAAAATCGGCGACGAAGTCTTCTACGCGGGCGACATCACTCGCCCAGGCACAAACGCCCAATTCCACGCGGTGGACGCGCGGATAGTCGCTCGCAAACCCAAATCTCTGGATTTCGCGCAATCGGCGGGGATGGCATTGACTTCCATCACGGCGTGGGAGCTGATGTTCGACTCCCTGCGATTAACACGCGGGCAGAAGGGCGCGATTTTAATCATAGGCGGCGCGGGCGGGGTCGGCTCAATCCTGATACAACTGGTGAAACGGCTGACGAGCATGCGGGTGATAGCAACGGCTTCGCGCGATGAAACAATCGCGTGGGTGCGCAAAATGGGCGCGGATGATGTGGTCAATCACCACGAGGATTTGGCAACGCAAATGGCGGATTTGGGGTGTGCGCCGGGCTATGTCGCCGCGTTAAACGGCTCGGCCGCGCATTTCGGCGCGATTGTGGATCTGATAAAACCGCGCGGGCATATTGGGATTATTGATGATTTTGGCGCGTGTGATATGATGCTGGCAAAGCCCAAATCGCTGAGCGTGAATTGGGAGTTTATGTTCACGCGGTCTATGTTTAACACGGAGGATATGGCGGCGCAAGGTGCGTTGCTGGATGAAGTGGCGGGGTTGCTGGATAAGGGCGATTTGATACCGACCGTGACGGGCAATCTTGGCGTGATGAGCGCCGATGCTATGATAAAAGCCCACAGGTTGCAGGAAGACGGGCGGGTTATTGGGAAGAATGTTCTTTTTGTTAACGATTAACGATGAATGAGTCTTTGCCACGGCTCGTTTGCAGAGGGCGTGGCTTTTGTGCATATAGAGCTTTACTTGCGTAAAGCCCATCCACAAAAGCCTTTGGTTATGCTTGGCAAATCCTTTTTAAATAAAATAACCATTATTCATGGCGGTACGTAGGTCGCGCGAACCCGAAGGGTGTGCGTCTTGGTTGTTAGGTATTAAGGAATTTGCGTCACCGAAGACTCTTAAAGACTATTGACCCAGTACAAACGATAAGCTGACGCGCACCCGTGGGGGTGAGGGTGCGCGCGACCGCCCCCCCTGCGGGCACGCCCGCTAAAATTAAGGAACAAGGCGGTCGTTTCCTAGGATTGTAGATTGTCCTAGATTAACTATTACCGATTCTGCCCTGCGGGTCTTCGTCATTTCTTCGAAATGCCGACCAATCAAGAAGTGGCAGAAAAATATTCACCTTTCATCAAATATCATTCATTGTTAATTTACTTATGCTTTGCCAAGTATAGATCGGGCTTTTGGCATGCCCTCACGAAGTGGGGGCTACGCACAAAAGACCACGCTGGTCGGCATTCGCGTAGCGATGACGAAGACCCGCAAGGGCTAAAATAACTAATAACTAATAACTAATAACTAAAAACCCCCCCATAAAAAAAGCAAGCGACCTTACGACCGCTTGCTTTTATCATTCATCACTAGTAATTAATCACTAAAAACTAAAAACTAATCACTAATCACTAACTAAAGCGCTTTATCAATCTTTTTCGCCACTTCTGGTGATACCCAAGTAGACCATACATCGCGGTGATTTTCTAGGAACTCAATCGCTGTGTCCTCGGCTGATGCCTGCTCTTCTTCCTTATAGTTAAGCATTTTATTCATCACTGGCCCAGGAAATACCCGCTTGGATAAATAGTCATAGGCAACACCGCCCGCTTTCTTAAATTCATCGGTTACAACCGTGTGAATAATAGCGGGAGACCAGCCAGACTGCTGTGGATCATCGCATTCCTGCTCTGGTTTCACAATGCACCCATTCCAGTGCTCATCACCAGCATAAGGCACGCCCCACGGCAGATTAACCAGACCGTATTTACCAGCCAACGCGGTTGGCGCCCAGTAATACCCTAGCCATTCTTCCCCGCGTTCCACGGCCTTTGCCAGCGAGCCAGACAACCCCGCGCCAGAGCCCGGATCAATCAGTTTCCAGCCCTTTGCTTCCATATCAAACGCACGGAACAAATTGCGAGTCACCAGATTACAGCCCCAACCAGGAGGACACCCGATAAGCGCACCTTTGCTGGGGTCTTCGGAATCTGGGAACAGGTCAGGACGTTCCAAAATCTTGACAATCGTGTCCAATTCGGGGTATTTTTCCACGAAAGAAGGCGGTACGAACCAGCCCTCTGACACGCCGGTAATCGGCCCGTCCACAACCGAATGCATGCGCCCCTCTGCTATCGCGGCTTGCAAGGGGTCTTGCACGAAATTAACCCAGAGTTCTGGGGCAATATCGGGTTTCCCCTTAGCGTTCATGGACGTGAAAGACGGCACGGTATCGCCCGGTACCAGTTCCGGATCGCAGCCATAGCCGTTTTCCAAAATAAAGGCATCGATATTCGCCAAAAGCGAAGCCGAAGCCCAAGTCATATCGGCAATTTGCACCTTACCACATTCCTGCGCAAGCGCGGGTGTGGAGGCGGCAAAGCCCAAAGTTAAAGTCGCCAAGCCAATGGCAACAGGTGTGATGTGTGTTCGCATAGTTTTCTCCTATATTGCGGTGTTGTGCTTCCAATGTTTTGTTGGCAGAATCGTATAGTGGGAGATTTTATGGATTAAACAAGCGTTAAATGTGGGGGGTTTTTGAAAAAAATTATAAAGCGTTGATATTGTGGGGTTTTTTTTAATGATTAGAAAACAATTAAAAAAAATTAGAAACCGCTTGACACACCCCCAAAACTATGTCTATTGTGAAAAGACAACCCCCAAAGGACACGCCATGACTTATATCAAAACCCTAATCATCCTTACTGGGCTTGCTTTATTGACCGCTTGTGCTGGGGGCGTTACTATTAACCCGACCGTGAATAATAACACAATCGTCGTTCCGTGTGAGACGAATCCCTATGGTGCGACCTGCACGGGAACGGAAATTAACACCCGCCGTCGTGAAATTATCACCGATTGTCGTGCCGATGACTCGGGCGAGCTTTGCGATGATGCGACCACATTTGTTTGCACGGATGATCCTGAGGATAGGCTTTGCGATGACATTAAGGAATATGTAGACCAACGCGAGGTTGTTGCGGTTGTGGAACAATGCACAAAGACGAAAGAGGAGTGTGATAGGGAGGCTTTGATGATGACTTGCGGTGCAAACCCGTTTGCCACGGGGTGTGAGGCGGATTATGGCGACCAGCGTAAAACCGCTTGCCAAATGTTTGGCACGGATGCGGGCGGGCATGCCACTTGCGCACCCAGCCTTGCCTCTTTTTGTACTATAACCGACCCGTTTGCCCATGCGGGGTGTGATGATGTGGCGAATATAAACGCGGATATAAGAACACCCTATTGCCAAACCCCTGCCACGGCTTGGGATGGGGAATGTATGGATACAACGCATGGGGCGGTGAGTGTCACGCGATTGATCGCTTGCCAAATGTTTGGCACGAATACGGACACGGGCGGGCATGCCACTTGCGCACCCAGCCTTGCCTCTTTTTGTACTATAACCGACCCGTTTGCCTATGCGGGGTGCAAGGATGTGGAGGGGATTGCAAGGGTGCGAATGATGTATTGCCAAACCCCCGCCACGGCTTGGGATGGGGAATGTATGGAGACAACGCATGGCACGGTTGATGCCACGCGAGTGACGGCTTGTGAAATGTTTGGCACGAACACAAGCATGGGCGGTGATGATAGTTGTAAGACCAGCCTTACCACCGCTTGCGATATACGGGATCCGTTTGCCCATGCGGGGTGTAATAATGTGGAAGGGATTGCAGGGGTGCGAGTGATGTATTGCCAAACCCCCGCCACAGCTTGGGATGGGGAATGTATGGATGGCATGCATGGCACGGTTGATGCCACGCGAGTGACGGCTTGCCAAATGTTTGGCACGGACACGGGCGGTGATAATAGTTGCGCGGGCAGCCTTGCCTCTTCTTGTACTATAACCGACCCGTTTATCTATCCGGGGTGCGATAATGTGGCAAATATAAACGCGGATATAAGAACACCCTATTGCCAAACCCCCGCGAACGCTTGGGATGAGGAATGTATGGATGGCATGCATGGGGCGGTGAATACCACGCGAGTGATGGCTTGCCAAATGTTTGGCACGGGCATGGGCGGTGATGATAGTTGCGCGGGCAGCCTTGCCACCGTGTGTGATGATATAGCCAACCCGTTTATCTATGAGGGCTGTGATGATGTGGCGGGTATAGACGATGGGGTGCGAACGATATATTGCCAAACCCCCGCCACGGCTTGGGATGAGGAATGTATGGATGGCATGCATGGCACTGTGACCACCACGCGAGTGACCGCTTGTGAAATGTTTGGCACGGATACAGGCATGGGCGGTGATGATAGTTGCAAGACCAGCCTTATCACCGCTTGCGATATACGAGACCCGTTTGCCTATACAGGGTGTAATAATGTGGAGGGGATTGCAGGGGTGCGAGTGATGTATTGTGAAACCCCCGCCACGGCTTGGGATGAGGAATGCATGGAAACAACGCATGGTGCAGTTACGATGAAGCGGGGTGATGCCTGTTTGAAGTTTGGCATTGATACAACCAGGGGCGGGCATGTCAGTTGCGTTGGCAATACACTTGCCGAGTCGTCCTGTGCATTAAATCCGTTTCACCCTGCGAATCGGGGCTGTGCCATTCTTACCGAATTCCCAATGATTGTGAAAACTTATTGCAGGGACACGAACCCAAGAAACCGCGAATGCAGGGCGAAGACCAGTGCTTGGGTGCGGAGCTTTGGTGCGGGTAAAGCCCCACCCGCTAGGCTTGACGACACCAACCCCAGAAGACAATTCTTGGTGGGCTTGGCAACAAGGCTGGATACAACGGGGACGACCAGCATACCAGCCAATGGAAACATTTTCTTGACGCTGGATTCGGCGCGGTATAATGGCGAGCCTTTGGGCGGGACTCGCGATGTCAGCGATGGTGTTGCTGCCTTTTTTGATAATAGTGACACTAATAACGATACTATAGGTGTTTATTACGCGGGGATTCTGTCTGGTACAGATTTGGGCGCACCCCTGAAGCAAGCCACTGGAACGGGCACATGGTACGGGCAAATTAGCACCATTCTTGTTGGCTTTCGGGATATCAACAAAAAAGATTTCGTGTTAAAGATTACTTTTGGTGCGAAGGCTGGGGTTGATGGCTCTGCGGGTTCAATAGAGGGAATTGTTCAATCAGATACAAGCAGCAGCACTAACCACTATCAGTTGACTGGTACTTATGATGCTGGTGGGGTTATCACAGGCGAGGTTATTTTTGGGGCATTCACGGGGAGTCTTGCCCAAGACAACCTAGCGACAACAATCACCCCCAACGGAATTCTTACAGGGTTGATTGGCGAACAGGGCGCGGTTGGGGTTTTCCTTGCTGCGGATGCGGGTAGTACAAAAGACAATATAATAGGTGCCACGAGCGGTGGCTACGTTGGTGGGTTTGTTGCCGCTCCTGCTCTGCCCGATGTGGATCATGCCGCTTGGGTGGCTAGTTTTGGCGAAAATCCCCCTCTTCTGCTTGCTTCCAATCTTGCCCCCACCACGGGAAACAAATTTTTGCAAGGCACGGAAACAGGGCTGAATCGATCGGGTTTGAGCAGCCTTGAGGCTGACGGTTTTAACTTTCAAACTGCCACCTACAATGGCATAGGTTTTGGCGGGAGTGCAACTGAAGGCGTGGCATTTCAATATGGCAATATCGGGGGCAAGCGTTATTATTATGCTGGGCTTTTATCAGGCACAAATTTGGGACTGCCTTTGTCCGCAGTGACAAATGCAACGTGGTATGGACGGATTGTAGTTCTACAAAATCGGGCGTGGTATCTTACTCCTGCTGGTAAAATATATGGCGATATTGACCTTACTGTTAATTATGACGGAAACAACAACGGGACAATCCGCGGGAGTTATGGTGAATATACTGTTAATGGAACTTTTGATTCTAACGGTATTATGGGTGGCAATGTGACAAGATCTAAAATAGACACGTACACGAGGCTGACCTTCGTAGGAGATACTACCGCTACTACACCAACTACTTACAGTTTCACAAGGAGAATCGTTGGGCTTTTAACAGGTCTTATCGGGAAGACAGAGGCTGTTGGCGTGTTTATTGGTCAGGATTTTATGGATTATGATGATAGGCCTAGACAATTAGATGCAAATCAAAACACTTTTAAATTTCCTGCTACGAAGGTCGGATTTGCTGGTGGGTTTATCGCGCGGTCTACAGTACCGTAATAACTAATCGTTAATCGTTAGTAAGAAAGCGTCGCCTGAACCGCCCTATCCCAATCGGCCAATCGCCTTGCTCTATCATCCGCCTCCATTGTCGGGGTGAACTGGCGTTCGCACTGCCACAACCCGGCAAAGCCCGCCTGGTCTGGATAAATCCCCGCCCGCATGCCCGCCAACCACGCCGCGCCCAAGGCTGTGGATTCCAGCACCCTCGGTCTATCCACCTTTGCCCCCAATATATCCGATAAAAACTGCATGGCATAGCCATTCGCGCTCATCCCGCCATCCACACGCAGGATATTATCGCCCGAACCAGCACCAGAATCCGCATCACCCCCCATATCCGCCCGCATAGCCGCCACCAAATCGCGGGTTTGAAACCCGACCGCTTGCAAGGCCGCCCGCGCCAGCTCTGCCCTGCCCGTATCGCGGGTTAATCCATAAACCGCCCCCCGCGCCCCAGCAGCCCAATACGGCGCACCCAAACCCGTGAAGGCTGGCACAATCACGACTCGGCTATCGGTGCGTGCGGACTCCGCCAGTGCCACAGTCTCCCCCGCTTCGCCTATCATCTGCAAGCCGTCACGCAACCATTGCACAACCGCGCCCGCCATAAATATAGAGCCCTCCAAAGCATAGCTGGTCTGCCCGTCCAGCCGATACGCGATAGTTGTCAGCAACCGATTATTGGAGGCAACCGCCCGCGAACCCGTGTTTAACAAGGCAAAACACCCCGTGCCATAGGTGGATTTCACCATCCCCCGCGTGAAACACCCCTGCCCCATAGCCGCCGCCTGCTGGTCACCTGCTACACCCAATATCGGCAGCCTCGCCCCGAAAATATCCACGCCCGTCGTGCCAAAATCGGCGGCGCAATCGCAAACCTCGGGCAACATAGCCATTGGGATATTGAACATATCGCACAACTCGCGCGACCACTCGCCCCGATGAATATCGTATAGCATCGTCCGCGCGGCGTTCGTCGCGTCCGTCTTATGCGACTGCCCTTTTGTTAACCGCCAAATCAGATAGGAATCAATCGTGCCAAAGCATAAATGCCCCTCTTCCGCCCGTTTCTGTGCACCCTCCACGTGCCGCAAAATCCACGCGATTTTGGTTGCAGAAAAATACGGGTCGGGCAATAACCCCGTGCGGGCGGTTATGGTTTGTTCGTCCAATTTCGCGCAATCGTCCGCCGTGCGCCTGTCCTGCCAGACTATCGCAGGATGGATGGGTTTGCCCGTAGACCGCTCCCAAACCACCGTTGTTTCACGCTGGTTTGTTATGCCAATAGCGGTTATATCGCGCCCATCCAGCCCCGCATGTAGCAGAGCCAACCGCCCCGTATCAACCACCGTTTGCCAGATTTCCAGTGGGTCGTGTTCTACCCACCCCGATTGAGGGAAGGATTGGGTGAATTCTTGGGCGGCCTGCCCTTTGATTTGGAATGTTTCGTTGAATATAAGGGCGCGGGTGGAGGTCGTGCCTTGGTCTATGGTTAATATGTGTTTCATGGGTTTCTCTTTTTATTATGGAGGGTTAGGGTTTTTTATGGGTTTGTCAAGGGGGGATGTGAAAACCGCTTGCAATCCGTGGGAAGGTGTGTTTATAGTAGAAATATAAAATCTAATAACCCAAAAGGACACACCATGTTCATAAAGCAAGTAAATATTGAAAACTTTAAATGTTTCAAAGAATTTTCTCTTGAACTTAACGCGAACACGAATATAATTGTCGGCAATAATGAAGCTGGGAAATCCACGATATTGGAGGCAATTCATCTTGCGTTATCGGGTATGTTTAACGGGCGATATTTAAAGAACGAGCTGTCGCAATATCTTTTTAATAAAGAAGCTGAAAAGGAATATATAGACGGTTTAGACCCCACATCGCCACAAGTTGCACAAGACCCGCCACGTATATTGATTGAATTATTTATAGAGGGTGAGGCTTGCCCTGAGCTTAAAGGTACTAATAACAAAGACAGAGAAGATGAGTGCGGTATATTATTTTGCATTGAATTTGATGAAAAATATCTACCAGAATATAATAAGCTGGTGGCAACCCACAGTATAAAAACTATTCCAATAGAGTACTATAAGATTAGCTGGCGTTCATTTGCGGGTGAAGCTATTACGGCTCGGACTATCCCAATAAAACCAGCGTTAATAGATTCTAGTAGCGCACGATTTAGGAACGGGTCAGACGTTTATATTTCAAAAATCATAAAAGAGAAGCTGGAGGAAAGCGAACGAGTGGCGATTTCACAGGCACATCGGCAGATGAAAGAAACGTTCATGAACACACAATCTGTTCGAGATATTAATACTAAAATTGACCGAGACGCAGGTATTACTGATAAAGAAGTAAAAATATCAGTTGATCTTGCCACCCAAAATGCTTGGGAAACTAGCCTAATGACCTATCTTAACGATATTCCGTTTCATTATATTGGCAAAGGCGAGCAAAGCATTGTTAAAACCAATCTAGCAATGAGTCATAGCAAGCCCCCAGAGGCGAATCTTATTTTGCTTGAAGAGCCAGAAAATCATTTATCGCATTCTAAATTAAACGAACTGATAGACAAGATACAAACTAAAGGTGTTGGCAAGCAAATTATCATATCCACCCATAGCAGTTTTGTTGCTAACAAATTAAATTTGGGGGGATTAATACTTTTAAATAACCCTGATATCGCAAGACTGGAAGACTTGCTCCCAAAAACACAAGAATTCTTTTCTAAACTGGCTGGGTACGATACATTGCGACTTATCCTTTGTAAAAAGGCTATATTGGTGGAGGGTGGCTCTGACGAGATGGTTGTGCAAGCAGCTTATATGAAACAAAACGGTGGCAGGTTGCCGATTGAAGATGGTATTGATGTTATATCTGTTGGTACTTCGTTTTTAAGATTTTTAGAGATAGCCGAAAAAACAAAGAAAAAAGTTGTTGTGGTAACGGATAATGATGGTGATGTTGCTGCTGTAAATAGCAAATATGTTTATTATTTGGAAGGGAACAAGAAAGATAATATCAAAATATGTTTTGATGAAACTGAGCATCCTGAGCCCGATGGAGGAATTGAAGGGTTTAACTATAATACTCTGGAGCCAAGCCTATTGAGAGTAAATAGTAAAGAACTCTTTAATAGCACATTCGGGACGGCTTATGGTACAAACAATGGATTGCTTAAATTCATGAAAAGCCATAAAACGGACTGTGCCTTGGACATATTTGATGCCTACGAATCTATAAGATTCCCCCAATACATATTAGATGCCATAGATGCGATTGAAGACGACCATGAATAACAAAGTTATTATTGCGGCGGCAGGGTCTGGAAAAACGACTCACCTTGTGGAAGAGGCATTAAAAATTACAGACAAAAAAGTTTTAATCACAACTTTTACAATCGCGGCGGAAAAAGAAATACGCGACAAAATTATAGAAGAAAATAATTTTTTGCCTGATAATATCACGGTGCAAACATGGTTTTCGGTTATTCTGCAACATGGGGTAAGACCTTATCAAAATTATCTTTTTAATGACGATATTAGGGGGATGGCGCGTTTTGAAGAGCGGTGCTCAATTTATACTAAAGGAAGCGACATTAGACATTATTATTTTAATAAGAACAGAAAAATATACGCAGACAAAATTTTACAATTTGCCTTGGAGTGCAACCAAGTAAGTGGCGGTAAAGTTATAGACCGTTTATCCAAGATTTACGCACACCTATTCATAGATGAGGTACAGGATTTAGCTGCATATGACCTTCCTTTCTTAATATTGCTATTTGATTCAAGCATCAATACCCTGCTTGTCGGCGATCCACGTCAAGGTACGTATTCAACAAGCAGTGCGCGTAAAAATAAGAAATATTCTAAATCTGGCATTGCTGCATTTTTTGACGAGATTCCAAATATTGAAATTGATAGGGAAACATACAGGACAAATCATCGTAGCATTCCTGCTCTTTGCGATTTTTCAAACAAACTATATCCCGATTATACAAAAACTCAATCGGGTAATGCAACCATTTTTGAACATAATGGTGTTTTTTTGGTACGCAAAAAAGATATACCGCAGTATCTTGAGCAGTATAAACCAATGCAACTTAGAGACAGAAAGACAACAAAAAACATTGACACTAATTTTTTAGTTATGAATTTTGGTGAGTCTAAAGGGCAAGAATTTGATAGGGTTCTTATTTATCCTACAGAAAAAATAAGAAATTGGTTAAAAGATAATACCAGCGAATTAAAACCAATCAGCCGTTCAAAACTATATGTCGCCATTACACGGGCGCGATACAGCGTTGCCTTTGTTTATGATTACAAAGACGGCGAAATTATTGAGGACTGCACTCCATATACTCCCAATACTTAGTGCAAGTTAGTCGCTATCCCCCTTTTTTCATATATCCATCCAACGTTGCCACCTGCGTTTCGCTTAACCGCAAGCCCAGTTTGCTGCGTCGCCAAACGATATCCTCTGCCGTTTGTGCGAACTCGTGGGCTATCAAATAATCCACCTCTTTAGCATGCAGGGTCGCGCCGAAATCCGTGCCCAAATCGCCCTGCCCCCGTGCCGTGCCCAGCATATCCCACGCGGACAAACCATAGGCAGAAAACAACCGTTCCGCCCAATCCGCATCCAAAAACGGGTAATCTTTGTGTAGTTTTTTAACCAGCCCCGCACGGTCGTTCAGGGCAAAATCACCACCTTTTAACGGCGCGGTTGCCGTCCAAGCCGCGTTCATTTTCAAATAAGGCGATAATCGCGTCAAGGTGGCCTCTGCCAATCGCCTATGCGTGGTGATTTTACCGCCAAACACGCTGATAACGGGCGCACCCCCGCCCTTAACACCCCCCGCATCCAGTTCCAAAACATAGTCGCGGGTGGCGGCGGTCGCGTCCTCTGCCCCAAAATTATCACCTTCATTATACAACGCCCGCAACCCGGCATAATGGCTGATAATATCCTTACGGGTCAAGGGTTTGGCGAAATAACGGGAGGCTTTGGCGCACAAATAATCCATCTCCGCTTCACTGCAAACGGGGGGGCTGACATCGTCCATTGCAACCTCGGTCGTGCCGATAAGCGTGAAATCGCGCTGATACGGAATGGCAAAAATAATCCGCCCATCGTCGCCTTGGAAAAAATAACATTTATCGTGGGGGTAGAGCCGTTTGGTGATGATATGACTGCCTTTGACCAGCCGAATTTTGGAATTGGAAACCGTGCCAATATCTGGCAAAATACGGCTCGCATGACCGCCCGTGGCGTTTATTAAGGCGCGGGCTTCATAGGTTTGCGTGGCGGTTTTCACCTGCCATAGGTTGTTTTTTCTCTCCGCACCCGTAACACGGGTTCGCGTCATAACCCGCCCGCCCCGCGCCACGATATCAACCGCCATCAAAACCACCAAACGCGCGTCATCAACCCAACAATCAGAGTACTCAAAGGCTCGGTTCAAGGCGGGTTTCAAGGGCGCACCTTCGGGTGTATTCGGCAATCTCAGCGTCCGGGTGGGTGGCAGGATTTTCCGCGCCCCAAGCGTATCATACAGAGCCAACCCCGCACGGATTATCCACGCAGGGCGGCGACCTTTTAGCAGGCGGAGCAGTCGCCCAGCAGGAGTATCCGTGGCGAACCGCATGTTTTTATCAATCGGCAGAATGAACCGCAAAGGCCAGCAAATATGGGGCATGTTTTGCAATAAAACCTCCCGCTCACGCAATGAATCGCGCACCAGTTTGAATTCAAAGTATTCTAAATAACGCAACCCGCCGTGGAATAATTTCGTGGATTTGGAGGAGGTTTCACTGGCTAAATCGCCTTTTTCTATTAATAAAACCGACAGCCCGCGTCCCACGGCATCGCGGGCTATGGCGGTGCCGTTGACTCCGCCGCCGATGATAATCAGGTCTAATGGGGGTGAGGGTGTGGTCATTCGGCGGAGTATAGTGGGTTTTTATTGGATTGTGAATAGTTATTAGTTGTTAGTTATTAGTTATTAGTTATTAGTTGTTAGTTATGCCCTGCGGGTCTTCGTCATCGCGACATAGGGCAGTTGAACCTGCCCGCAAATTAAAATAATGAGTGCCGACCAGCGTGGTCTTTTGTGCGTAGCCCCCACTTCGTGAGGGCATGCCAAAAGCCCTTTGGTTACAAGATGATAATGGTTCTATAAAATTACTATCTGGAATAACAAGACGTTAGATTGGATTATTTGCAAAGAATACTTGGGAATTGGTGATAGGCAATTTCTAAATTTATTTAGGCTTTGCCTAGATGCTTGGATAGGCTTTAGCCAAAAATCCCCGTCCAGCTCTCCGCAGGAGGGGTGGGCGGGTGGGCAACCGAACGCAGTGAGGGCGCAAGCAAAAACCTCTATCCCCAACTCCTAATAACCAACCTCTAATCCCTAATAACCAATAATTCATCCCTAATAACTAATAACTAACAACTAATAACTAACAACTAAAACCCCTTTACAAACAACCCAATCCCGCCTAAACTCCCCCCTATGAAAACACCACCGAAACCACCACCCGCCCATGCCAGAGAACGTGCCACCAAACCTGCCCTAGCCAAAGGCTGGGCGAAAACCTGTCCGCGTTGTGGGCGGGGGGCGATGTACCACCGCTATTTGAAAGTCACCCCGACCTGCCCTGATTGCGGATTAGACCTGCACCATCACCGAGCGGATGATGGCCCTGCCTACATAACTATCCTGATATCGGGGCATATTCTGGGGCCGATTATGGTGTATATCTTTGACCGCTATTCGCCGAATCCATTCGCCCTCAGCGTGGTGTTTTCCATAGGGTTTGTCGCGATAGCCCTGTGGCTCCTCCCACGGGTGAAGGGCGCGTTTATCGCCTATCAATGGGCGAAGCGGATGCATGGGTTTGATGATGATGGGCAACCTTGACACTACCCGCCTATTTGGGCTAGTCTGCCCGTACACCCAAAACCCACCCCTAATAACAAGGATAAACCCCCATGATTTACACGATTCGCACGATTCGCAAAACCTCTAATTTTTTACCCGCGATTGCGGGTATAGCCCTTATGACCATCACCGCCTGTGCCAGTGCCGCCGTGTCTGATTTCACCAAAGCAACGCAGGATGCGGCGATAGCCGCGGCTGTTGCGAGTGCAAGGGCAGAGGCAACCGACGCCGCGACAAAGGCAGCAGCCGACGCCGCGGACGCCCAAAGAATCGCCGTTGACGCCGTCAGATGCACAACCCCCGTTTGCGATAATGTCGTTAATGCCGATGATTTGCCCAGCTATCCAACTGCCGTGACGAGCAATGATTCAACCTTTCTAACCATTACGGGGACAGAGATTTCCATAGCAGGTGTAAGAAGAGCTGGTGCTACGCCAACTATACGAAAGGCAACACGGGCGGATATATGTGAGGCAAGAGGGGGAGATGAACCCACCTGCGCCTCAACAAAGAATACAAATACCATGGATGATGGATTTCAATATTTTCAAGGAGAATTTGGTGGAAGCAATACATTAAATTTTGCTGGGATTTTACCCACAACCAACCTTGGCGCACCTTTAACCGCTCAGCCAACCACAGCCGCTTGGCCTGGGTTTTATTTTGAAAGAGTTCTCGCAGCCGTCCCCCTTGACTTTAACATTGATTTTGCCAATAGACGTATTACTACAGAACATACGCTTCCAGTTGCCTCTCTCAGCTTTAGGCTTGTGTTTTCCGATTCGGGAGTCATCAGTGGGGCGGTAATAGAGCATGATACAGGTGTTGATTCAGCTGTTTTTGCTTCTAGGACTGCCACTGGTTTGATTGGGACAGAGGGATTGGTCGGAGTCTTTATTAATGCTAGCGAGAGCCTATCAGGAGCAAGATATCTCGGCGGGTTTGCTGCCAATAACCCTAACCCCTAGTGGTTTTTACCCTTACCCCTGCCCTTACCTTTGCCCTTACGCCTCAGCTCTTTTGGCGTAATCTGCCCATCGCCGTTCGCGTCCAGCCTATCAAACTCAGTGCGGATAAGCGGGGTAGCCTGCGACATCAGCTCTGGCAAGGTAATAATCCCATCGCCGTTCGCATCCATCTGCACAAACTTCGCCTGTTTATCGGCGAGGCGTTTGTGGTGGTAGGCGGTCGTCTTCAAAGCCAATGCCAATACCAGCCCGATAACCAGCACATTCGCCCCGATTGATACCAGAAAGACCCATCTGCGCCAGCCTGTTATTTTGTGGTTTTTATTTTCCATAGCATGTTTCCTTTGTTTTTAGGGTTAATCCGCGATATTTATCAAGGCGGACAGGGTGGTAATATCGCTATCATCGCCCCAAAGAGCGGTTAGAATCTCTGCGCCATCCGCGCTGTTCAAATAGCCGATACCAGCGATAAACCCCACGCACAAACACGCGGCAAGCCCCGCCAGTGCGTATATCGGGGGTGTGTTCAAATTGGCAGGGGTGTTGGTGCGGGTGTTGCTAATTTTATTGGTATGGGGATTCAGGCGAACAGCATCCGCCACCACCGCATCAAACAGGGACGCGGGGACTTTGGGCGGGTTGTCTCTGGCGGACTTCAACATGTGTTCCACAGAAGTTTCCATATCCGCATTACCCGCATTGGATAAGATTTTTTCTTTATCTATATCGTTATTTTTCATAGCCTTACCTCCTTTTGTTCATGTATATTATTACCCGCCAAAACCACCCGCAACGCGTGTTTCCCGCGTTTTGTAAGCCCTTCCACCGCCTCCACCGATACTCCCATAATATCGGCGATTTCCCTGTTTGGAACCTCCTCCAAATACCGCAAACTGACCGCCATCCGTTGGCGCGGGGGCAAGGTTTGCATCGCTTCCATCAGCCCTGCGTCCCTCTGTTTTGCTTGCAAAACCGCCTCCCCATCTTCCGCATCCGCCGACATATCGGCATCTGTTACTTCCCGCACATCCACCCGCGCCGATTTGCGCAGATAATCTATCGCCAAATTACCCACGACTCGGTAGAGCCAAGTGGATATTTGCGCCCGCCCCGCCTGCCAGCCCGCGGCGTTTTGCCATAGGCGCACAAACGCCTCTTGCGTTAAATCCTGCGCCGTCCCGCCGTCATTCACCATCCGAGTGGCATGTGCCAAACATCGCGGTAAATGACGGCGGGTTAAGGCTATCGCGCATTTCTCATCCCCGTTTGCCAAGCCGAGCATTAGGTCGTCATCGCTGGTGGGGTGCATGGGTGTGCCTATTTGTCGTGGCTATATTTGCCTTTGCCTTTGGCGGACTTTATCTCATCTTTCGTGACTTGACCATCCCCGTCTGCGTCCATTTTGGTGAATATTTCTTGGGCGTAGGCGGTGAGTTCGTCCAGCGCAACCGTGCCGTCATCATTCGCGTCTAATGAATCAAAGCTCATAATGCCCCCGTATTTACCTCCGTGTTTGCCCCCGTATTTACCTCCGTGTTTGCCTCCGTATTTGCCCCCGTGTTTGCCCCCGTATTTGCCTTTTTTGCCTTTTTTGCCTTTACCTTTGCGGGATGTTAGCTCATCTTCCGTGATCTGACCATCCCCGTTTGCGTCCATTTTGGTGAACTTTTCTTGGATTCTGGCGGTGGCGTTGGTCGTTAATTCGTCCAGCGATACCGCGCCGTCCCCGTTCGTGTCCATTTCTGCGAACTTGGCTTGTTTGTCACCATAGTTTTCGCCATGATGTTCGCCGTGATGTTTCGCCATAGCTGGGATGACTGTTGCACCGATAGCCCCCAGTCCTATAACGCCCGTGGCGACCAGAGTTATTGCGGTTTTGTTAATTGTTTTCATCGTGATTTTCCTTTATGTTTGAGTTGATGATATAGGTTATACGGGTGAGCGTGCGGATTCCGTCGCGGGGAGGTGTCTTTTTTGGTCGGGCAGGTTCAACTGCCCTTGCGTTTTTCTTTAGGGCGGGGTAAAACGCGGGTATGACTGCCACTGCTTTTGCCCTTCCCAACCCCGTTGTTATCGCGCCCAAATCCCTGCTGGATAAGGCGGGTGCGCGTCCAGCCGTGCGTGTAGCTATCGCGGGTGCGGGTGCGGAATTGCCTATGCTCGCCGCCAAGGACGC
Source organism: uncultured Amylibacter sp. (assembly GCA_959347425.1). The sequence continues at coordinate 2,327,631 of OY365741.1, forward strand.
GGTTGCAAGCGGTCTTATGACCCCTGTTTTTATCGGCTCGCGGGCGGATATTACCGCCCAAGCCGCCCGTTTGGATTGGGATATCAGCGGGTTTGACATTATCCCTGCGGACGGCGAATCTGGGGCGGCGGCGGAGGCTGTGCGCGCCTGTCGCGACGGGCTGGCGGATGTATTAATGAAGGGGCATTTGCACACGGATGTGTTTATGAAGGCGGTGTTAAACCGCGATGCGGGTTTGCGCACCGATGCTCGGCTGGTTCATATTTTCCACATGACCGCGCCCGAGTCTGACCGCCCGTTATTATTATGCGATGCGGCGTTAAATGTCGCGCCTGATATGGCGACCAGACAGGCTGGGATTATCGCATGTGTGGATTTGGCACGGGTTTTGGGGGTTTTGAGGCCTCGCGTGGCGTTATTATCCGCGACCGAAAGCGTGATACCGTCGGTTGTATCCTCTGGCGAATGTGCGGAGCTGGCGGAGTGGGCAGTGGATGCGGTGGATGCGGATGTGGCGGGGCCGTTGGCGTTGGATTTGATATTATCGGCAGAGGCCGCCCGGATTAAGGGAGTGGAGTGCGAGGTTTGCGGGGCGGCGGACGCGGTGATTGTGCCTGACATAGTATCGGGCAATGCGTTGTTTAAGGCTCTGGTCTATACGCGGGCGGCCTGTGCTGCGGGGATAGTTTTGGGGGCGCGTGTGCCGATTTTATTGACCAGCCGTGCCGACCCTGCGGCGGCGAGGTTGGCGAGTGTGGCGTTGGCTTCTTTAGTTATTAGTTGTTAGTTATTAGTTATTAGTTGTTAGTTGTTAGTGGTTTTAGCCCTTGCGGGTCTTCGTCATCGCTTACGCGAGTGCCGACCAGCGTGGTCTTTTGTGCGTAGCCCCCACTTCGTGGGAGCATGCCAAAAGCCCTTTGGTTACAAGACTATATTTTTTCTATAAATTTACTATCTGGAATAACAAGACGTTAGATTGGATTATTTGCAAAGAATACTTGGGAATTGGTGATAGGTTTGCTCTAAATTTATTTAGGCTTTGCCTAGATGCTCGGATAGGCTTTAGCCAATAAAACCCGTCCGCCCAAGCCTCGCAGAGGGGTGGGCGGGCGGGAAGCCCGAACGCAGGGGCTTGCCCCCAAGTGAGGGCGCAACAAAAAACCTCTACTCTTAACTCCTAATAACAAACTCCAATCCCTAATAACCAATAACTAATAACTCACAACTAATAACTAATAACTAAATCCCCATTGACAATCATAAAAAAATAAACCAAACTACCCCCAAACCCACAAAACCCAAACAAACACAAAAGGAAACCCCAATGAAATTCTTCGCCGACACCGCCGAAATCCAAGAAATAAAAGAACTAAACGCCCTTGGCATCATTGACGGGGTCACCACGAACCCGTCTCTCATCGTTAAATCGGGGCGTGATATTGCCGAGGTCACTCGCGAAATCTGCGCCGAAGTCAACGGCCCAGTCAGCGCAGAAGTCATTGCCACAGACGCGGCCACCATGATAACCGAAGGTCGCCACCTTGCCAAAATCGCGGAAAATATCGCCATTAAAGTGCCGCTGACTTGGGACGGATTACGTGCCTGCAAAACCCTGTCCGCCGAAGGCTTCATGGTCAATGTCACCCTATGTTTTTCCATAAACCAAGCCCTTATCGCCGCGAAAGCGGGCGCGTCCTTCATATCCCCCTTCATCGGGCGACTGGACGATATAAACCTTGACGGGCTGGATTTAATCGCCGATATCCGCACGGTTTATGACAATTACGGCTTTGAAACAGAGATCCTTGCCGCGTCCATCCGCAGCGTCAATCATATCGCCGATTGTGCGCTGATCGGCGCGGATATCATAACCGCCCCGCCCGCCGTTATTAAAAAATTGGCAGAGCATCCTTTGACAAAATCAGGGCTGGAGTCTTTCCTTGCCGATTGGCACAAAGGCAAGCAGAAAATCCTGTAAAATAAGGGAAACCCCAACATGACCACCCCCATTGATAACACCGATGTGCGCGATTACATCTTGGATAATTTAGACCTTGTCATTAATGATACGGAGGTTATTCAGGCTCTGGTGGATGCGCAAAATAAGGAAAACGCACAGGATGGGGATGATTCGGATAATGTCATTGATTTGAAGCAATCTCTCATCAAACGGCTGGATAAGCAGTTGAATCAATTGACTAAAAAGCACAAAACCATTCTGTCCGTGGTGCAAGAAAACGTAACGACCTCGCGGCAAATCCATCGGGCTATGCTGTCGCTGTTACAGCCGCAAAACACCGTGGAGTTCGTGAAATTCGTGGATGAAGAGCTGGCAGAGATGCTGAATATAGACGCGGCGCGTTTGTGTTTGGAGGTTGGCGGTTTTACGAAAAAATTCATGGAAACCCTGCAAACAAAGGCGGATGGGCAGTTCACTTTCCTACCCACGGGCAATGTTGCGCATTATATCGCGGGCGAACGGGGGGCGCAGACTCGCGTTTGTGTTTTGCGGGCGTTGGATAATGGGCATGAAAAAATCTATACCGATAAGGCGCAGGAAATACATTCCGAGGCGGCGTTAAAATTGACATTAAGCGATGAAAAAACCGCGATGTTGGTTTTGGGGGCAGAGGATACCGCGCATTTCGCCCCAAAGATGGCGACCGATTTCCTGCTGTTCTTTGCGGCGATTTTTGAACATGTATTGGATGGGCATTTGAAAAATGGTTTCCTTTCTAGATAAAACGGCGGATACCTCCCCAAACCGTATTTTGTCGGTTTGGCTGGGGCAACTACGCGGATTGCGGGGCGCGAGCGATAATACTCTGCGGGCGTATCACGATGATTTATCACGGTTTTTCGGGTTTTTAGCGGATTACAACGGCGGTGCACCGTCCTTGCCCGATTTGCAAAAGGTGGATAAAATAACCTTGCGGGCGTGGCTGGCACATTTGCATAGCGGTGGGTTATCGCCCCGTTCCATGGCGCGGGCGTTGTCCTGTGTGAAAAACTTTTATCGCTGGTTTGCGCAGGCGGAAATCGGCGCAACCTTTGACCCAAGCGCGGTTTTATCCCTACGCGCCCCGCGATTCAAAAACCCCCTGCCCCGCCCGATTGATTCGCCCAAAATCACCACTTTAATCGATAAAATCCCGCAAAACCAAACCGAACCGTGGATAGCCGCACGGGATGTCGCCATAATCACCCTGCTTTACGGCTGTGGTCTGCGAGTGTCCGAAGGGCTGGCATTGACTCGCAGAGCCGCCGAATCCCCCGATACCCTGCGTATTAAGGGCAAAGGCGGACATGAACGGATGGTGCCAGTGCTACCCGTGGTGAAAACCGCCCTGAAAGATTATATCGCGCTCTGCCCCCACCATTTACCCCCCGATGAACCCGTATTCCGAGGGCATCGCGGTGGTGCCTTATACCCCCGCAGCGTGCAGAGGCTGGTTGAAACTATGCGTCACCAGATGGGCTTGCCCGCCAGTGCAACCCCGCATGCTCTGCGTCATTCCTTTGCCACGCATTTATTGCAAGCGGGCGGGGATTTGCGCTCTATCCAAGATTTACTGGGGCATGCGTCCCTGACCTCTACCCAAATATACACGGCCGTTAATCAAAGCCATTTGATGGAAGTTTATAAAAAGACTCATCCGAATGGACAAATGCGGTGATTTTGTTTATACTGTACAGATATGTAAGGCGGTTTTACAAAAATGCACGGGGTTTTGCCCATAAAAACACTAAGGCACAAAAGGATAAAACGATGAAATGGTTTGATAAAGTGGTATCAATACGGATGAAGGCGATGTCTATTCATTATTTGACGGCAACGGGGGCGGTGTTTGCTATGCTGGCGTTGCTGGCGGCGGTGGATGCAAAGTGGGACTGGATGTTTTTCTGGCTAGTCGTGGCGTTTTTCATTGATGGGCTGGATGGGCCTTTGGCGCGTCGCTATGATGTGCAGAAAAACGCCGGCGAGTACGATGGCTATTTGCTGGATTTGATTATTGATTATTTGACCTATGTGTTTATTCCCGCCTATGCTCTGTTTGGGTCTGGGTTGTTAAACGGCTGGTCTGGGTGGGTGTGTATTATTGTGATAGCCTTCACGTCCGCCCTGTATTTCGCCGATACGCGGATGAAAACAAAGGATAAGAGCTTCGCTGGATTTCCGGGCTGTTGGAATATGGTGGTGTTGGTGTTATTCGCGACAAAACCCCCGTGGCAAGTGATATTGGCGATGGTGATTGTATTGGCGGTCAGCCAATTTACCCATCTTAAATTCATTCACCCCGTGCGGACGGTGCGCTGGCGTCGCGTGAGCTTGCCTGTGGCGATTTGCTGGACTGCTTTGGCAGGGGTCTGCGCGTGGGCGGATTTCCAGATTGGCGGAGCGGTGTTGTGGGTTTTGGCGGGGTGTAGTCTGTATTTGTGCTTTGTTGGGATGGCGCAGCAGGTTTTTAAGAGCGATTAGGGGTTAGTGATTAGTGATTAGTGATTGGTTGTTAGGGATTGGAATTTGGTTATTAGAGGTTAAGAGCGGAGGTTTTTTGTTGCGCCCTCACTTCGTTCGGTTGCCCACCCGCCCACCCCTCCTGCGGAGAGCTGGACGGGTTTTTGTGGCTTTTGCCTATCCAAGCATCTAGGCACAGCCTAAATAAATTTAGAGCAAACCCATCACCATTTCCCAAGTATTCTTTGCAAATAATCCACTCTATAATCTTGTTATTCCAGATAGTAGATTTATAGAATCCATATCGTCTTGAAACCCAAGGGCTTTTGGCATGCCCCCGAGAAGCGGGGGCTACGCACAAAAGACCACGCTGGTCGGCATTCGCGTAAGCGATGACGAAGACCCGAAGGGCATCACTAATCACTAACAACTAACAACTAACAACTAATCACTAAATCCCTCTATATCCTTAACAATCTTTTGCATATCAGGCTCACGCACCCACTCATGGCGGTTTTCATAGCGTTCATGGATATAGGCTTCAATGGCGCGAAAATGCGGAGTTAAATACGCGTATTCCAAAACATAACCACGGTTCGCATCAGAAGTCTGGTACGAATTCAATCGCGCTTTTGCGTCTAAAGCGATGCCAACCTTAAATTCCCCCTTATACTGCGTGTTTGATATGATATAAACATATTTCTGCACACGCCCCGCGCCCAAATCCGTGCGGACAGGCGGGTTGGTTTGGCAGGCAACCAAACCCACAGTCACCTCTTTTTTCATCCGCTCCTGCACCAAATCAAACGCTTTTTCACACACATCCACGCCGACCCAACGCCGACCCAACCGCTCCGCCGCAACGCAAGTCGTTGCGCACCCGCAAAACGGGTCTAAAACAATCCCATCCTCGGGGCAAGACGCGGTAATCACCCGTTCCAGCAATTCCAACGGCTTTTGCGTGGGATAGCCGACCCGTTCTTTTTTCGTACGCCCCAGCATTGCAATATCCCAAATATCGCGCAGGGAAGCCAAAGTGTACCACTTGCCCTCATCATCCTCATATTCCGTAACCCCCTTAAAACGATAGGGTTTGTTGTCGCGGTTATACGAGCGTTCCTTTGATACATTGAAATAATGTTTGCCAATTTTTTTCGCATAAAACAGCAATATATCGTGCTTGCGCCCAAACCATTTTTTACTAACACCGCCACTACGATAGGCCCAGATGACTTCGTTAAGAAAATTCTTTTCCCCGAAAATACAGTCCAACAGTAGTTTCAAATGGTGCGACATAGTCGGGTCGCAATGCAGGTAAATTGACCCCGTGGGTTTCAAAATCCGTTGGCATTCCATCAGGCGAATCGCCATATAGGCAAGGTAGCAAAAGTTATACGACCCCCGCCCCTCTATCACGCGGACAGAGCTTAACAGGTTATGAATGGCAAAATGGTCTTCTTTAATATCCAGCAACCAGTCTTCTTTCACGTCTTCCTCGCGGAATATATCGGAAAAAGACGCGCCCTCGGCATCGCTACCAGTGGGGGCGGTGAAAATCTTTTTCTTATTAAACGGGGGATCAAGGTAGATTAAATCCACGCAATCAGAATCTATCCCCCGCAGAATGTCCAAATTATCGTGGGCAAAGAGTGTGCGGTTTTTTATCGCCCCGTTATTTAACAAAACAGTCCCCTTTGTTTGGATTTATGATAGCTTGTGCGGTCTTACCAATCACTCATCATCAATCTTCTGTGGAACAAAAACACCCAAGGCGAGCAGCCGTGCGGCCTCTTCCTCCTCGTTCAAAGTCTGGTTTTTATAGGCGCGTTTCACGGCATTATAGCCAAAAGCCCGCTCAATCCCCGTGCCGCGGGCTGACCTTCGCGCCGCCGCCCCCTCTTTATACAAAACCTCGGCAATATCGGGCTCTACGCCAAACCGCATCGCCACACCCAGAAGGCTGGCGTCATCGCCACTGGTACGCCCCGCACCCGCACGCCCCGCACCCGCTCGTCCGCCCAAAGCGGCAATCGCGCTGGCCTTCGGGCGTTTATCGACAAGGTTCTGCCCGTCATTTGGCACAGGCAATATCGTCACATCATCGGGGATTTCCAACGGGATAGTCGGCAAAACCGCGAACTCATCGGCGCGTTTTTTCTGCCCCGAACCCGAGCACCCCGCGACAGCAACAGCCCCCGCCACGCAAACCACCAGTAATTTTTTATTAAGAAACATCATCATTGCCTTTTAAGCCGTTTTTCAAATAAAATCAAACCAAAAGCCCCAGCAAAAACCCAAACATCCGCGATATTAAACGAAAACGGGTTGTTAATCCCGCAGCACGACATATTTAGGAAATCCACGACCGCCCCGTGGTACAGGCGATCAAAGACATTGCCGAGCGCACCGCCAATGACTAGGCCAATGAAAATCGCCGCCATCCAGCCGTGGAATCGCCGCGCCCAAACCAGCAAAATAAGGCAAATCGCAAGGGCTAGGATGATAAGGATAGCCCGCCCCGCGCCCTGCCCGCCCGCGAACAGCCCAAAGTTTATGCCCTGATTCCACGCCATGCGGAAGGTTAAGAACGGCGGGGCGACATCCATTTGGCGCAGGGTTAGCAGGTCTAAATACCAGACCACGTACCATTTGCTGATTTGGTCTGTGGCTATGGCTATAAGGGTGATGAGCGCGATTTTGGGGTAGATGGTCATGTCGGTTTCCTATGGGTTATGTGGGGGTTATAGCGGATTTTTGAAAAAAGTCTTGGCAAAAGGGCGGGTTGGGGTGTTTTTTATTGTGTCTTTTGTTGGAAATTGCTTGACAATCTGTAAATAACTGTTATTTTAATTACACAGATGTGTCACTTCGTGGGCATGTAACCCCGTCAGGTCTTTGGCTTGGCGGGCATATTTTTTTAGAATGTTGGTTTTTTTTGTAAAAAACTGCTTGACAATCCGCAAATAACTGCTATCTTTATCGCACAGTACGTGTCACTTCGTGTGGGCACTTTCCCCGCCAAGTCTTTAGCTTGGCGGGGCCAATTTTTTAGAACGTTGGTTTTTTTGTAAAAAACCGCTTGACAATCCGCAAATAACTGCTACTTTAATTACATATTTTTGCCAATAGGCACGATTCCCCGTTAAGTTTCTAACTTGACGGGGCAAATTTTTTAGAACGCAGATTTTAGTGATAAAAATGCATTTTTTGGCGTTTTTTGGCAGTTTTTGTGTGTTTTTCGCAAAAAACCACTTGACAAAGCCCAAATAACTGCTATCTTTATTACACACTTTGTGTCACGTATGTGGGCATGTAACCCCGTCAAGTTTCTAACTTGGCGGGGCATATTTTTTTAGAGCCCCTCTCTTAACACAGCCATCACCTCTTCAAACTGCTCTGGGGGCACACGTCCATAAAAAACACTTAACCTCCGTATATCAAATGTTCTTAACTGGTCAAGCAACACGGTATTTTTCCTTTCTTTCAAAAAAATCGGCACATGGTTTTGATATCTTGGTGGAGTTGAGGTTAAAGGTGCACCTAAGAATTTAAGGCTATCATACTTCTTAATAATTAAAACAGGGCGTGTGAATCCAACACCCTTCCCAAAAACTTCATTACCTATATTAACACCAATATGAGTCCACCATATTTGGCGTTTTTTAAATGGAGGCAATTTATCCTTTGCCCGCGCATCCAACTTTTCCTTTATCGGAAACCACGATTCGTAATCCTTCGCCACCATCACCCTGCCCCCTTTGCTATCACCTCAATCAGCCCAGCCGTTGACCCATCCGTCCCCGCACCAGCCGCCCCTGCTTGCACGAACCCCACCATCTCTGTCGCCATAGTTTTGCCCAATTCCACGCCCCACTGGTCAAAACTATTCACACCCCACGCCACGCCTTCCACAAAAACGCGGTGTTCATACATCGCCATCATCTGCCCCAGAACACGAGGCATCAGCTTGGGATAAATCACCATAGTACTCGGCCGATTCCCAGCAAAATCCCGATGCGCGGCCTGTGTTTCACACGCCTCACCTGTAAGCCCCGCATCCCGCATCATATCGCGCACAACGGATTTTTCACGCCCGCACATTAACGCCTCTGCCTGCGCCAAACAATTCGCCTGTAACATTTGATGCTGATGAGCAAGCCCAGCCTCATGCCCTTGCCGTGCGACCAAGAACTCGCACGGAATAACGTCCGTGCCTTGATGCAACATCTGATAAAACGCGTGCTGCCCGTTTGTTCCAACTTCCCCCCAGACCAGAGGCACGGTGGGACGCGTCACCGCAACCCCGTCCATGGTCACGGATTTGCCGTTGCTCTCCATATCCAGCTGCTGTAAATAGGCGGGTAATCGCGCCAAACGATGCTCGTAGGGTAAAATCGCGCGGGCTGGATAGCGGCAGACATTGCGATGCCATAACCCGACAATCCCCTGTAAAACAGGCAGATTATCGGCTAAATCCGCCGATTGAAAATGCGCGTCCATCTGCGCCGCGCCGTCCAGAAAATCGCGGAAACGCTTCGCACCAATGGCAATAATAATCGCCAACCCAATCGGCCCCCAAACCGATAACCGCCCGCCAACCCAATCGGCAAAGGGGAAGACTCGGTCCGCCGCGATGCCAAAATCGCGGGTGCGTTCATAATCGGACGACATAGCAACCAGATGCGTGCCGAAATCATCGCCCAAATCCGCCTGCAACCACCGCCTTGCGGTATCGGCGTTTGTCAGGGTTTCCACAGTGCCAAAGGTTTTGGAGGCAATCATAACCAGCGTTTGCGCGGGGTTGCATCGCGCCAGAGTATCGCTGATATCCGCCCCATCCACATTGGCGACAAAATGCACGCGCGGCCCGTCGTGATAGGGCGCAAGAGCGCGGGTGACCATAGACGGGCCAAGGTCGGAACCGCCAATACCTATGCTGATAATATCGGTGAAAGGGGTTTTATTAAAGGCGGTAATCGCGCCCGAGCGGATGGAGTCGGCGAAGGCGAACAGGGTATCTCGTGCTGAGTTCAACGCAGGCATAATATCGGTATTATTGAACATAATCGGGGTATTGCCAAAGGTACGCAAGGCGGTGTGCAACACGGCGCGGTCTTCGGTTTTGTTTATTTTTGCACCGATGAACATGTCGGCGCGTTTTTGCGTGAAATCATTCGCGTGCAATAGGTCTAGCAGCAGGGTTTTGGCAGTCGCATCCATGCTGGTTTTGGAATAATCGTAAAATATCCCGTCCGTTTGGGCAGAAAAGGTTGCGAATCTAGCGGGGTCTTGGGTGAAATTCTGGCGCAGAGTGCGGGGGGATATTGCGGTGTAATGCGTGTCTAGGGCTTGCCAGATATGGTCGGGTGTGGCGGTTGGGGTTTTTGCCATGGGGGGTCTCCTGCCTATGGATTAAAGAAAACGATATAAGCATGGTGGGTTGGCTTTGGCAAGGGTTTTTTAGTTATTAGTTATTAGTTGTTAGTGATTAGTGGTGGCTTTTGTGCATATAGAGCTTTACTTGCGTAAAGCCCATACACAAAAGCCTTTGGTTATGCTTGGCAAAGCCTAAGTAAATTAACGAGGAATGGTAACGGAGGAAAGGTGAATGGTTTTTTCGCCACTTCTTGACTGGTCGGCATTGCGTAGCAATGACGAAGACCCGAAGGGCTAAAGCCATTCATCTCTAATCTAGGACAATCTACAATTCTAGGAAACGACCGCCCAAAGGGTGGTCGCGCGCACCCTCACCCCCACGGGTGCGCGTCAGCTTATCGTTTGTACTGGGTCAATAGTCTTTAAGAGTCTTCGGTGACGCAAATTCCCTAATACCTAACAACCAAGACGCACACCCTTCGGGTTCGCGCGACCCGTGCCACCATGACCTGCGGTTATTTTATTTGAAAAATATTTGCCAAACATAACCAAAGGCTTTTGTGTATGGGCTTTTTCATGTTTTTATTTCGGTTGGGCAGGTTCAACTGCCCTTATGAAAAAGCTCTATATGCACAAAAGCCCCCACTAATCGTTAATCTCTAAAATAAACATCCCACCGCTGATGCCCGTGTAAAATCGCGCGTATCGGCGCATCCGCAACCTCGCCCGCCAGCATAGCCGCCTGTAACGCCGTATATTTATCCGCCCCGCTTATCAAAATATGAATCGCCGCGGCCGAGCGCAACGCACCCGCGCTTAACGTCACGCGGTCTTCGCCCATTGACGGGGCGGAAACTCGAACCAGTGGCGGTGCGTCCTCTGCCAAAGCCTCGCCCAACTCAGGGCTATCGGCGAACAAGGACGCGGTATGGGCATCCGCGCCCATCCCAACCACGCACACATCCAAGGGCAGAACCCCCGCTAAATCCGCTAAACCCCCGCCCGCGTGGTCATAAATCGGCACATACTGCGCCACACTCGCGTGGTTTTGCAACAAACTAGCCCGCAATAACCGCCCGTTGGAACGGGGGCTGTCGTCCGCCACACACCGCTCATCCGTCAATAAAACAACGATATTACGCCAATCCAAATCGCCACACCCCGCCAGCATTTCAAAGAACGGCGCGGGCGTACGCCCACCTGGAACTGCCAGAACCGCCCGCCCTCGTGCGAACAAAGCCCCTGCCAATTCCCCACGCACCGCATCGCACAATCCACGCATCTGCGCGTCCATATCGTTAAAATGATAAATCGTCATATCAGCTGCCTATGTCGCGCCAAACACGCCCGTCTCGCGCCAATAAATCATCGGCGCGACACGGACCCACGCTACCCTGCGGATACATATCAGGCGCAACCCCCGCCACGCCCGCGCAAATCGGATCAACCCACGCCCAAGCCGATTCCACCTCATCCCCCCCGCATAAACAGGGTTTGATCGCCGCGAATCACGTCCATAATCAGCCGTTCATAGGCATCAGGCATCATCATATTGGTTTCTTGCAGTA
>OY365742.1 GCA_959347425.1 uncultured Amylibacter sp.
AATAGACACAGGCATTTTTTCCAACACCAAATCAATGACAGAGATGGAGCGAAAATAGCTCTCGCCAAAATCAAATCGCAGATAGTTGCCCATCATCAGGGCGAATCGCTGGGCGGGCGGTTTGTCAAAGCCGAATTGTTTTTCCAAATCCTCAATAAACCCATCGGGCAGACCCCGCGCCCCTTGATAACTCGATTCGTTTTGCTGACCGCCACTGCCGATTCCATCGCCGCCACCGCCACTGATACGGTCGGTTGCGCTGCTTTCATCGTCCAGTTGGCTGAGGATTTGTTCAATAGGCCCACCGGGCAGAAACTGCACCAAGGCGAAGTTGATAACCATAATACCAAGGATTGTTGGCACCATAAATAAAAGACGGCGAAAGATATAGGCGAGCATACGGGGTATCCCTGTTGGGTTATTTTATTGCGCCAACTTCTTTTAGCTTGTCGTATTTTTCTTGGCTAAACCACCAGAAATCGGCCTCACCCATAGCAAACGGGGGCAGGGTTTCGGGATGCTCATAAATATCCAGATAAGCGATATTATGATAGGGATTATACCATTGTGGCACCCAAATATGCATCGCCCGCAAAGCCCGATCCAGTGCATGAACGGTGTAGGTTAGCTCCGCACGGTCATTGGTTGTTTCAATCTTTTTCAATAACGCATCAATGGCGGGATTCGCCAAGCCAGACAGGTTAGAAGAGCCAGCCGTGTCCGCCGATTCACTGCTGAAAATACTGCGCAATTCTATCCCAGGGGTTTGGGACATGGAAAACCGCCCGATGACAATATCGTAATCAAAGGCGCGTGTGCGTTCGGTCGCTTGGGCGGAATCGACATTGAGTAAGGTTGCCTCTATCCCAAGGCGATTTAGGTTTTCGATATAGGGATTTATGATACGCTCAAAACTCGGGCTGTCTTCCAGAAATTCTACCGTGAGAATTTCGCCAGCCGCGTTGCGCCGTTTGCCGTCTTGAATCGTCCAGCCCGCCGCGTCCAGCAGTGCGCCAGCCTCTCGCGAAAGGGCGCGATCTAGTTTGTTTATAGTGGAAATCTTGGGGGTAAAGGCGGGTTCGGTGAAAACCGATTCGGGCAAATCAGCGCGGAGCGGTTGTAAAATCGCCAACTCCTCGGCACTGGGCATGCCTGTCGCTTGCAGGATATCAGAGTTTTCCCAAAAGCTATCCGTGCGATGGTACAGCCCATAAAATAAGGTTTTATTTGACCATTCAAAGTTAAACATCATGCCAATCGCGCGGCGCACACGCGGGTCTTGGAATTTGTCTTTGCGCATATTAAACCAGAAACCCTGCGTGCCAGAAGGACGACCATCGGGGAGTTGTTTGCGTATCACCCAGCCCTTTTCCAACGCGGGGAAATTATAGGAAGTCGCCCAAATTTTGGATTGATGTTCTATGCGGAAATTATAATTGCCGCCTTTAAATCCTTCAAAAGCGGAAGTATAATCGGTATAATACTCAATAACTATCCTATCAAAATTATCGCGCCCGATGTTCAAATTCAAATCGCGCCCCCAATAATTCGGGTTGCGTTTGTAGGATACTTTTTTACCCGCAACAGCCTCTTCCAATAAATACGGACCACTGCCAAGCGGGGGTTCCAGGGTGGATTCGGCGAAATCGCGGTCGGCATAATAGGCCTTTGAAAACACGGGCAAGCCCGCCGCCGCCAGTGGCAATTCGGCATTATTGGATTTTTTCTTAAAGGTATATTTCACGGTTAGGGGGTCTAAAGCCTCCACACTTTCAAAATCATCAAGGATGGTTTTGTAAATCGGGCGACCCTTTTCACGTAATACATTCAGGGAAAAAACCGCGTCTTCGGCGCGAACAGGGGTGCCGTCAGAAAACCGTGCCTCGGGGCGGATATGAAAAATAACCCACGAAAAATCGGACGGATATTCCACGGTATGCGCCAATAAACCATAGGACGAATCGGTTTCATCGGCAGTTCCAGCCATCATAGTTTCAAAGAACACAGAGGACAAACTGGCGGCTTGCCCTTTTAAAATATACGGAGTCATCGAATCAAAAGTGCCAAAGCCCCAAGTGGAAAACGTGCCGCCCTTGGGCGCGTTTGGATTGACATAATCAAGGTGGGGGAAATCGCGGGGGTATTTCAAATCGCCCGCCTCACCCGTGCCAAAAACCGATAGTCCGTGGGATTTTATGATTCGCACCTCATCTTGGGCAAACGCGGGCGCGACCATAAAAGCCATAAAAACAAACAGCCAAGTGCCAAGCATAAATCGTGTGTGTGCCAGCGTTCGCATCTTATTGCCCCTGTAACGATTGCAGATATTTAATCAAATTAGCACGCTCGGAGGCTTTTTTCAATCCAGCAAAGCTCATCTTCGTGCCTTTGGCATAGCCACGCGGATTGGCGGAAAATTCATCCAATGCGTTAATATCCCAAACCCCGCCGAGGTCTGTTATCACGGCAGAATAGGCGAATCCCGCGACCGCACCCTTTGTGCGCCCAATGATTTGGTATAAATGCGGGCCAACACCGTTCTGCCCGTCTTCCAATTTATGGCATGCTTTGCATTTGGCGAAAGTCCGCTTACCCTTACCCACATCAGCGGTTTCCAGCAATTCGGCGATAGAGGGACCAGCAACCCCTGCGGTTTCAACCTCCGTATCCTCTATATTATAAATATCAGCAGGGGCGGCGGCGGTTTTTTCCCCATGCCCGCCCGCACCACCGACATGGTATATAGTCTCTGCCGTCCAACTTACCAAAAGATAAATCAGCAGAGCCCCGCATGCCGCGCCAACAATTTTCGTTGCTTCCATTGTATCCATGATGTTCCACCCATAAATTGAGATTTGTTTTTACATATTTCTGTGTGGCGTTTATCATTTTTTTATTCTAAAAGGCAAGATGCAAAAGGGCTATTAGATGCGGATATTTTGAAAATTCTGTGAATAGGGCTTGTCAGCGTGGCAAACCTGCAATAAAACGGCGTGAAAACCGTATAAAATAAGGAATAACTATGGGTTTATCTGGGAAAACATCGGCGGGGTCATCGGAATTAAAAATTGCTTTCCAAGGGGCGTTGGGCGCGTATTCGCACAAAGCCATCGCCGATTGCTATCCAAATGCTTGCGCGATAGCCTGTGATTCGTTTGAATCCGCGATATTGGCGGTGCAGCAGGGGCGTGCCAATTACGCCATGACTCCGATTGAGAATTCGATATACGGGCGGGTGCCTGATATCCATCGTTTGTTGCCCGAATCTGGGTTGCATATTATTGGCGAGCATTATGTTCGCGTGGAAATCAGCCTGTTGGCGGTGAAAGGTGCGCGTTTGGAACAGGTGAAAACTGCCCGTTCCCATCCCGTTTTATTGGGGCAATGTGCCGAGTTTTTGCGTGGGCAAGGCATCGCCCCAATCAGCGATATTGATACGGCGGGTGCGGCCGCACGGATTGCCGAATCGGGGGATAAGACTTGTGCGGCTTTGGCATCCAGTTTTGCCGCGGGGTTGTATGATTTGGATGTATTGGCAGAGAATTTGGAAGACCATCGCCATAATACCACGCGGTTTGTCATTATCGCGCCCGAATCGGGGTTTATCGCTCGTGATAAGGCAATGCGGGTGAAGACCAGTTTTATTTTCCGTGTGCGTAATATTCCTGCGGCTTTGTATAAGGCTTTGGGCGGGTTTGCCACGAACGGGGTGAATATGGTGAAGTTAGAGAGCTATATGCTGGATGGTAGCTTTGCCGCGACCCAGTTTTATGCTGATATTATTGGGCATCCAGAGGATGAAGATGTCGCACGGGCGTTAGATGAGCTGGGGTATTATACCGATATGGTGAAAATATTGGGGGTTTATCCTGCTGGTTTAACGGGTGATTAGTCGTTAAACCCCGCGTTCCCCAAAAATCGCCGAGCCCACACGCAGATGCGTCGCCCCAAAAGCCAAAGCCGTTTCAAAATCCCCGCTCATCCCCATGGACAGCCCCGCCAGCCCATTTCGCACTGCCATTTTGCGCAACAAGGCAAAGTGCAAAGACGGCTCATCCTGCGCAGGGGGAATCACCATCAGCCCCTTAATTGGCAAATCCATCGCCCGACACACCGCCACAAAATCATCCAAATCCGCGGGCATAACCCCCGATTTTTGCGGTTCTTCCCCGGTATTCACCTGCACAAACAAATCGGGCGCGCGTCCTTGCGTTTGAACCTCTGTCGCTATTTTATTCGCCAATTTCTGCCTATCCAACGAATGAATTGCGGCAAAAAACCCAACAGCCGCCTTTACTTTGTTCGTTTGCAAGGGGCCGATAAGATGCACCGATATCCCGTCATATTCCGCCATTAACGCTGGCCATTTATCCAAAGACTCCTGCACTTTGTTTTCGCCAAAAACGCGATGCCCCGCCGCCAAAACCGCGATAATCCGTTCAATCGGCTGTTGTTTGGACACCGCCAAAAGCTCCGCATCGCCCGCCTTCCGTATTTTATTTTGCACTTCGGTTAGGATGATTCGCCCTCCTTTAACGCGTCAAACAAGGGGGCAAGGTCGGTTTCATACCGTTGCCACGCTTTTATTGAGGATTGATAAATAGGTTGCCGTGCCTGATACAGGCTTAATGTGTTTATCTGGCGGTCGGTTTTGTGGAAATTCAAACAGTCCTCCTGCCAATCCAACCCGCAAAAATCAATCAAACCCCGTGCTTGCTCTTCGGGCGCGGCGGTGAGCCGTTCGTACTGAACCTCGTAAAACCGCCCGCCCAACAGCCCCCGCCAGAAATCAATCACCCGCAGAAACTGGTTGTAATACAGCCCCAAAGTCCGCAAATCATAGGCATAGCCGTGGGTATTATCCATAAACCGATTGCGATAAATGGACAAAAGATTGTCGCGTGGGTCGCGCCGAACGACTATAAACCGCGCCTTGGGCATCGCCGCCAAAATCAACCCCATCTGCATATAAGAGCTGATACCCTTATCGGTAATATGGCTGGCGTTTGGGAATAACGCGCCCAGTTGCTCGGCAATACTGGCACCGATAGCATGCAGGGAATCGCCCGCGACCCCTCGCCAATCAAAATCAATCTTATCCAAACGCCCAAGCACACGGCGAATCGCGATGGAGGTTGTGCCAATTTCGCCCCCACCCTCCACCAGCGTATGGCTGGCAAGGATTTGTTCGACCAAAGTCGTGCCAGAGCGCGGCATTCCACAGACAAAAATCGGGGTCATATCGGCGAACCCTTGCCCGTCAAACTGCGATAAATCAAAGCCGTCAAAGGTGCGGATGAGGCTGTTCACCTCATCCACGCGGGTTTGAATATCGTATGGTTGGTTTTTCAAAATCAACTGATTCGCGGATTGCAAATAGGGGAAGACGTGTTTGTAATCTTTCGTGTCCTCCAAGGCTTTTACAATGGAAAACCCAAGGTCGGCTTTTTTGTTATCCGCTAGGGTTTTATCGTCAAATAAGCTGCGCATTTGTTTGATTATCGGGTCGTTTGGGGTTATTTTTTGCGAGGTTACGTAAAAATTGTAAAACCGAGGCTCTGTCGGGTCAATTTCCAACGCTTGTTTGAACAGGGCAATCGCCGCGTCAAACTGCCCAAGGGTGATTAAAACTTTGCCCTTATCGGCAAGGGCGGCGGCAAAATCAGGGGTTTGCGCCAGTGCCGTATCAAAGGCTTGCAACGCATTTTGCGGGTCTTTCATCGCGGTATAAGCGTGCGCCAGATGAAAATATAAATCGGGGTTTTTTATCCCTTTATCGCGGGCGGAACAGAGGTGTTCTACCGCCTGTTTCGGTTGTTTCAAATCGCGATAACACAGACCAATAAGGCGATCAATCAACCCCGCTTTCGGCAGGTGTTTTTGCGCGGCGGTCAAATGGTCAATCGCCCGTTGCCATTGGTTTTTGCGGGCAAAGGCACTGCCCAGCCCCAAAATCGGGTTCAGCATTTTGGGGGATAGCCCGTAGGCCCGGTGAAACAGGCGAATCGCTATATTAAAATTGCCCGCGTCCAGTTCCAAATCGCCATAGTTGCTGTAGGCTTGGGCGAAGTTCGGCGCGATTTTTAACGCCCGTTCAAATTCGGCGCGGGCGGGCTCGGTCTGTCCCAAACGGTGCAGGGCTTGCCCGATAATATCGGCAAGGACCGGCTCGTTCGGGTGCGCGGAATCCAACAGCCGTGCGCCCCGTTCCGCCGCGGCATAATCGCCCGCGTCCAGCGAGTCAATCAGGGGGTTAATATCGCCGCGTTTAATGCCACGCATTGGGGCAAAGGCGATTTGATTGGTTTTATCCAGCTTTGCGCGAATCGCCGTTTTTGTTTGGTCGGGTAGGGCGGTTTTGGATAGGTGTTTTAACGCGGTTTTAATACGGGTTGCATCGGTTAAGACCCATAAAACCTCGGTATATTTTTGCCAAATCGCGGGTTCGTTTGGTTTTAATTCGCTGGCGATTTGCAGGTGTTTGTGCGAATCTTCCATCTGGCCGACTTGCATGAAAATACTGCCCGCTTGAAAATGAACCTCCGCTATATTCGGGTTATGGGTGATAATATCGTTATAGATAGCCAAGGCACCAGCGAAATCCCCCGCTTTTTGACAAGACATGGCTTTTTGATAGTGGGCAGGGATTTGGGCAGGGTCAGTTATCATAGTGTCTTTTAACGAATCGGGGGGATTATATCAATAAAACAAACGCCAATAAAACGCCCTAAAACAAACGCTTAAAACAAAAACCCTAAAATAAAAAGAGCGGGCGCGATGCCCGCTCTTTTCAAAATCATAGGTTCAATGGAACTAGAAGTTCAAGCTAAGACCAACAGAATACTGAAGGGCACCTTTGCCACCAGCACCATTGCTAGCACCACCGGAACCCAAACCACCTTGGATAACAGCACCACCGCTAAGCGCGTAGTTCACTGCCAAACCCCAGCCGTTGTTGCCATCGTTAGGGCCACTGGAGTAAGTTCCGTAGTTGAAGGATACAGCAAAGTCATTGATTGTATAACCAACACCCAAACCGATATGTGTACCGCCTTCGGCTGCACTACCTTGTGGTGTTGTAGAGTAGTTAAATACCAGATCAACGCCAGAGAATTTTGCAGTCGCACTCAAACCATAAAGGAAATCGTCGCCCGCGCTTTGCAAGCCAAGTCCAACGCCAAAGGAGGAGCGTTCGCCACCACCAAAGTCTAGTGCACCACCGATGCCCCAGCCAGCGTTTTCGTCAGAACCGTTAGCGAATTCCCAAGAAACAGCAATTTCAAAAATGCCGAACTGACGGTCATAACGCAAAATTTGGTCGTCGCCAGAAGATTTGCCGCTTCCGTCCGTGCCAGAGTTACCATTGTAACCAGCGTGTGCTGTGTGATCGTCAGCGATCAAAGTCAGCATGCCAACTTCGTCCAATACACGATCGAACGCACCGTCTGTATCACCCATTGTCAATGTGCCGAAGCCAGTTGAAGAGATGAAGACAGAAACAGGAGAGTTCTTTTCAGAGATGCCATTAGAAACTTCGTCCAAATCGATGGTTGCACCGAATTGAAAGCCAGAATCGGTTGTGCCAACGCCACGGAAGTTTACGTCCATGTCAGAGTGATAACCAAGCGCGTCGTCTGCGTTTGTCCCTTGTGTGATACCAGCTTCTGCTGTACCTGTTAGAGTTACTTCAGCGTGTGCAATACCGGCGACGGCAACAAGCGCTGTTGTAGAGATGAGTAGTTTTTTCATTTTCTTTTCTTTCTCGTTTGTGAATTATAAATGAATAGCCCCGTTTTGGGGGTAATCGGGGTATCCGATCAAGTGATGACACATTCCTTTAATTCGCACATAAGTTCAAGGTAAAACAAAAAATTAATATAAGAGGTTTTACAATTTGATGCAATCTTGCCACAGTTTTTGGTTTGCTTATTATATCACCCTTATTTATAGGGGGTTCGGGATGGGGCTATGCAGGGGGGATTGTATCGGTTTTATGCGGTTTGTAAAGGTCGGTGGGGGGATTTTATGAAAATTTTGTGGAAATAAAACACTTTTGGCGGTTTTATTGGTAAATATTTGCCAAGAATCAGGTGCGAATCGGGTAAGAATCGGTTTGGCAACCCGCCCGCGTACGCCTCCATTCACACTATTGTTTGGCTATCCCCCTTATCCAAGCTTGTTTTTTCCCCAATAACCCTGTATTACACAGATTAAAATCGGGGTAAGCCCTCGGTTTATCCTATTTTCACCCGATAAAGGTTTATCCAGTATGATATGTTTTTCACGCACAAACACGGTTTTAATGGTGGTGGTCTTGGCGTTCTTGGCTTTTGTTTTGCTGGGATGCACGGCATCTGGCAATGTTCCTGCGCATCCGATACCCTCTAACCAAGAGGTTTTGCGCAATAACACCAATTCGCCGTTTAATAATGACGATCCTGGCGAGCGTAGAACCGCGGAGGTCGGGCGTGTCCAAGATATTTTCACCGATAACAAAGCTGGGGATAGCGTTCATGTCAATCGTTATATATGGGCGGCGGCCTTGGATGTGTTAGAGTTCTTGCCGTTGGAATCGGCTGATCCTTTTACTGGGCTTGTCATAACGGAATGGGGCAATCCGCCTGGGTCTGCCGATAAATACCGTGCGAATATCCATGTGATTGGACCAGAATTGGATGCGGGCAATTTGCGTGTGTCTATTTATGATGAATCGGGGCTGGTGGGCGAGGATACGACTCGCCAGATAGAGGATGCTATCCTAACGCGGGCGCGACAGTTGCGGATTGGGCAAGCGGGGAAGTAGTGATTAGTGATTAACGATGAATGATTAACAATTGGTTATTCTCATTATCCGTTATCTAAAATAACTAGGGTTCGTTATTTTTAGGTATTTAATAGCTAGGTGTTGGTTATTTTAGGAAAGACCTTGCCAAACATACCCCCATTAATCGTTAATAACTAGGGTGAGTTATTTTTAGTTATTTAAATAATCAGGTGTTTGTTATTCTAGGAAAGAATTTGCCAAACATAACCCCATTAATCGTTAATCGTTAATAGTTAATCGTTAATAACTGTATTCTGCGTAAATCCGCGATAAATCCCCATTCCACGCGCCGTGGTACTTTGCCAACAGCTCATCTGCTGGGGTCTGCCCGCTTTCCACACTTTCGCACAACGCATCCAGAAAATGCGTTTCATCGGCAATCAAACCGCCCGCACCAGCTCGCGCTCGCGCTCGCAATCCGTCCGTAGCCACCCGCAAACACTCCCGCGCCACGGCATGCAAATCCACCCCGCCAAACCGCCCAGCCAGCCCGTCGACCGAGGCCGCAACCCGCAGCCCATCGCGGGTTTCTTCATCCCAATCCTTGCACAAATCCCACGCCGCATCCAGCGCAGTGCCATCATAAAGCAACCCCACCCAAAACGCGGGCAAAGCACAAATCCGCCGCCATTCGCCACCATCCGCTCCACGCATTTCCATAAATTGCTTAATCCTCGCCTCTGGAAAAATTGTCGTTAAATGGTCGGCCCAATCGGATAACAAAGGCTTTTCCCCGGGCAGAGCAGGCAACCGCCCTGCCAGAAAATCACGGAACGATTGCCCCAGAGCATCAATGTATTTCCCATCCCGATAAACAAAATACATCGGCACATCCAACGCGTAATCCACGTACCTCTCAAACCCCATGCCGTCTTCGAACGCAAAGGGCAACATTCCCGTGCGGGCATTATCCAAATCGCGCCAAATCCGCGAACGCCATGATTTATGACCGTTTGTCGTGTTTTCAAAAAACGGAGAGTTAGCAAACAGAGCCGTCGCCACAGGTTGCAAAGCCAGCCCGACTCGCAGTTTTTTCACCATATCGGGTTCGCTAGCGAAATCCAGATTGACTTGGATTGTGCAGGTGCGATACATCATTTGCGTGCCGAGCGTGCCGACTCGCCCCATATAATCGGTCATGAGACGATAGCGCCCTTTTGGCATCATCGGCACATCCGCGCCAAGCCATTGCGGGGATGCGCCCAGCCCGATATAACCCGCGCCGATTTTATCGGCTATTTCACGGACTTGGTGTAGGTGGATATTAACTTCATCACAGGTTTCATGCAGGGTTGCCAAGGGTGCGCCCGATAATTCCAACTGCCCGCCTGGTTCCAAGCTGACATTCGCGCCGTTTTTGGTGAGCCCAATGAGGTGGGAGTCTTCATAAACAGGTTGCCAATCGAATCGTTTTTGCAAGCCTTCCAGCATGGCTTTTATGGAACATGCGCCTTTGTATGGCAGGGGGAGGAAGGTGTCCTTATGATAGCCGAACTTTTCGTGTTCTGTGCCGATGCGCCAATCTGCTGGCGGTTTGCATCCGTCTGATAGATAGCTGATAAGGTCGGTTTTGGTTTCAATAAGGCCGCCGCCTGTTTGGGGGATGGACATTGGTGGGCTTTCTTTTGTGTGTTCTTGTAAGAGAGTGTTTTACAAGAGATTGCGGGGGATTTCCAGAGAGATTGCAACGATTAATGATTAACGATTAACGATTAATGATTCTTTGCCACTTCCTGACTGGTCGGCATTGCGTAGCAATGACGAAGACCCGCAAGGGCTAAATTAGCGATTAACGGTTAATGGCGAGAGGTGAATGGTTTTTTGCTTTCGCCCTCACTTCGGGGCAAGCCCCTGCGTTCGGGCTTCCCGCCCGCCCACCCCTCTGCGAGGCTTGGGCGGACGGGTTTTTATGGCTAAAGCCTGTCTTTATATCTAGGCACAGCCTAAATAAATTTAGAGCAAACCCATCACCACTTCCCAAGTATTCTTTGCAAATCATCCAATCTATCGTCTTGTATATCCAGCTAATAGATTTATAGAATCATTATCATCTTGCAACCAAAGGGCTTTTGTGTATGGGCTTTTTCATGTTTTTATTTTGGTCGGGCAGGTTCAACTGCCCTTATGAAAAAGCTCTATATGCACAAAAGCCACGCCCTCTGAAAACGAGTCGGTGCAATCATGTCATTCATCGTTAATCGTTAATCGTTAATCGTTAGCAAAGCCATCGCCGCCACAGCCGCCGTATCGGCGCGGAGGATTCGCGGACCTAAACCCACCCGATAAACGCTTGGGTGCGCCGATAACATATCCTTTTCGCCAGCAGAAAACCCGCCCTCTGGTCCAATTAATATCGCCCACTTGCCCGCGAGCGACCCACCAGCCGAATCACGGGATAACCCCGCCCAACCACTCGCGGTTTCATCCGCCATTCGCTCATCACAAAACAAAATCCGTCGCTCTGTATCCCAGCCCGCTAACACCTCCGACAGACGCGCCAAATCATCCACAACGGACAGGGTCGTCCCGCCACATTGCTCTGCCGCTTCCACCACATGGGCGACCAATCGCGCCCGAGCTATCCGCGCCGTTTGGCTATAATCCGTGGTAATCGGGCAAATCCTTGCCATCCCCATCTCAGCGGCTTTTTCCACAATAAAATCAGTCCGCGCCTTTTTAATCGGGGCAAATAACAGCCACACATCGGCCACTTCCCCCTGCGGGGCGGTTTGCACCTCACAAACCAACTCCCCATTTTTCCGCCCCAACACCGCAATCCGCGCTTGCCATTGCCCGTCCATACCATTAAACACAGACAGGCAATCGCCCGCCCCCATCCGCATCACATTACCCAAATAATGGCTGTGAGCGGGCGACAAGGGCAAGCGCAAACCCGCCCCCATCGGGGCATCAATATAAAGACGGATTTTGGGTGAGTCTGCCATAACGCGCAGTCTAGGATAAATTGGAAAAACATGCGAGCCAAATTAAAGAAAAACACGCGAAATAGTCGGCAAAATACACAAGATGATATTCGGGTTTTTGACGCACCCGCACAAAACTGGGTTGATCGGTTCTGCCCTGTGGCACTCCGCCCTTATCTGCGTCTATCACGATTAGACCGCCCGATTGGCGCGTGGTTGCTGTTTATTCCTTGTTTATGGGGGGTGTTGGCGGCCAGTTTTACCTCCCCCAATATCGGTAAAACGGCTTGGATTATTACCGCCTGCGCCATTGGGTCAATTTTAATGCGTGGGGCGGGGTGTACTTGGAACGACATCACGGATAGGCAGTTTGATGGGCAAGTCAAACGCACCGCGACTCGCCCGCTTCCTGCCGGGCAAATCACCCCGCGAGCCGCGTTTATTTGGATGGTTGCGCAAACCGCGCTGGCTGGGATGATTTTGCTTACATTTAACTGGTTTGCCGTGGTGATAGGGGTTGCGTCTTTGCTGCCCGTTTTAATATATCCCTTTGCCAAACGATGGACTTGGTGGCCGCAAGTCTTTCTGGGTGTGGCGTTTAACTGGGGGATTTTGCTGGCTTGGGCGGCGCAGGCTGGGGCTCTGTCTGTTTCTGCCTTTATTTTATATCTATCGGCGATTTTCTGGACGTTATTTTATGACACGATTTATGCGTTTCAGGATACCGAAGATGATGCATTACTGGGCATTAAATCAACCGCACGATTATTCGGCACCCGCGCCAAACCAATGCTTTGCCTGTTTGCCCTTGCCAGCACCGCGTTGCTCAGCATCGCGTTGTTTTTACTGCCAATCGGCGTAACCCCGCACCTCGCCCTTTACGGCGGAATCGCAGGTTTCGCCACACATTTATCATGGCAACTTTACACATTAGACATCCGCACCCCCGCCCTTTGCCTAAATTTATTCAAAAAAAACCGCACGGCGGGGCTGATAGTCGTTTTTGCCCTTTTATTATCGCTGGCTTTGCAATATATCGGGGGGGAGTTCGCTCGCCCCTTTACCCCATAGGTTTGGCGCAATGTATCGTTTTGTTTTTTTGCTTATTTTTTGCTGTTCGTCGGTTGTCGCCTATTTTGGCGTGGCGCTTGGCGTGGGCTGGTTTGAGAGCCAAACCGAAGCCCAAATATCCTCGGTTCTGGTGGCGCAAAATGTCGACTGGATGGAGGTAGAGGCAGACGGCATGTCGGTAAAACTCAGCGGATTTGCCCTGATGAAGGTTCGCATTTGCATGTGTTAGAGGCGATTAGCGGTATTATCAGCACTTCCCGCCTATCCGATACCATTGAAATTGACCGCAATAAAAGGGTTGCCCCACCGCAATTCAGCCTTGAAATCCTGCGTAATGATGATGAGATTTCCCTGATTGGGCTGGTGCCGAAATCGGCTGGTCGCCAAGGTATTTTGGATTTGGTGGATGACCTTAGCAAAGGGCAGAAAATCGCCGATATGCTGGAAACCGCCGATTACCCCGTCAGTGAAAAGTGGAGCGTTGCTTTGACTCTGGGTGGGGAAATCCTGCACCGTTTGCCCCGTTCCAAAATATCCGTGACGGCGGATAAAATCATCGTGTCCGCGATAGCCGATTCTCTGGAAGAAAAACGTGCGGTTACGGAGTTCTTAAACCAAGAAAAAACCCGTGGGATTATGATTGAAACCCACATAACCTCGCCCCGCGAAGTCATTGCGCCCTTTGTGTTTCGCCTGAACCTTAGCGATGGTCGGGCGCAGTTGGATATTTGTTCTGCCGATAGTGAGACCGCGCAAATGCGTATTTTGCAAGGGTTAGAAAAGTTTGATATGATAACCCCGCCTGTTTGTGATGTTGGGCTGGGCGTGCCAACACCCGATTGGGCCGATGTCGTGCTATCCAGCCTTGATGCCTTGTATAATATGGGCGCGGGGGTGGTGACTATGACCGATTTTAACATAAGATTCGTTGCGTCCAGCGATGTAGATGAAGGGCATTTTGAACGGGTTGTGGCGCGATTGCGCGATAGCTTGCCGCGTGTGTTTTCCCTCAATGCGGTTCTGCCCCCGCCTGTCGTTGTGGATGATGAAACGGGCGAATCGGATATCCCCGAATTCATCGCAACGATGAGCCCCGAAGGGCAAGCCCAATTACGCGGGCGGGTTGATTCGCCTCTGGCGCAAAACACCACGGATATTCTGGCACAATCCTTGTTTGGCACGAAAAACGTCCATCAACAGGCGCGGGTGGATAATGATTTACCGCAAAACTGGTCGCGCCGTGTGATGGCCAGTTTGCTGGCTTTGGATATGCTACACAACGGTATTGTCACTATGAACCCCAATCAAATAGAGGTCAAAGGCATGGGCAAAACCGCCACCAGTGCGGATGATGTTTTGCGGATTTTATCGCAGTATGTCAGCAACGCGAATGAATTGGTTATCTCCGTTGATTACGATGAAAAACTGGTGTTAAAAGAGGTGGTGGATATTGAACCCTTGGAATGTGCCGAGCAGATTGACGCGATTTTGGCAGAGAAAAAGATTATTTTCAAACCCAGTTCGGCCGAATTGGGCGAAGACGGGCTGGCTATTGCGGGGTTAATTGCCGCAGTTTTGCGCACCTGTCCCGATGTTTATTTTGAAATAGAGGGTCATACGGACAGCCAAGGGCGGGAGGAATTAAACCGCTCTATCAGTCAAAAACGCGCCGAAGCGGTTTTGTTTGCCTTGTTAAATGAGCGGATTGTGACAACGAATTTGCGGGCAAAGGGCTATGGCCCCGACCGCCCGATTGCCGATAATAAAACCGCGGCGGGGCGGGCGGCGAATCGGCGGATTGAATTTAGCCTGTTGTTGCAGGAAACTCTGAAACACGAAGAGGCAAAACTGGGGGAAGACCCCGCAATAAACGAGGAAATACCAAGTGAAACAACCACTGAAATATCAGGTGAAACAACCGATGAAACACCCACACAAGCAATTCCAGAAGGAGAATAATAATGGATAGAAATCAATTGACCCTAGCCCTGACCATCGCCATTATGGTGGCGATGGGTTTGGGCTGGTTCTTACGCGAAATCTACGGGCGATTAAGCCAAAATAAGGACTATAAACCAACCGAAGTGGATGCCATGCAAGAGCAACTTTATGCCTTTGAATCCGCGCAAATTCAGGCGGAACAGGATATGGAAGAGTGTCGGACTTACGCGTTGCAAATGCTGTCCGAACGCGATGCGATATCGGATGAATTGGGGCGGGTGCGTCAGCAAATGGCGGATTTGAAAAACCAAAGGTCTTAGGGGTTTTTGCTCGGGTTTAATCCCAATTTTTTAGGGCGGATTCATCCGCACGGGTTGCCTCAACCCACCGCGTTCCCTTGGCAAAATGTTCCTTTTTCCAAAACGGCGCACGGGTTTTCAAATAATCCATAAGGAAGGTCGCGGCATCAAACGCCTGTTTTCTATGGGCGGACAGCGTTGCCACCATCATAATCGGCTCGCCCACCGACAGTCGCCCATACCGATGAATGATAAGGCAGGCGGGCAAGTCCCACCGCGTTATGGCTTGGGTTTCAAGGGTTTGCAGAGTTTTTCAAACACATCGCATTAAAACATTCCAATTCCAACGCGATAAGCGGGTTTTCAGGGGTGTCATTGCGGACAAGCCCCGTGAAACTCGCCATCGCCCCGATGGGCGTATCAAAGGGCTGGTCTTGCAAAATCCGCAGCTCTTCCCCGACATCAAACGCGTCCTTTTGCAACCTCACCACCATAATTTATCCCCCCGTCATAGGTGGAAAAAACGCAACTTCATCCCCGTCATGCAGGGGATGGTCGCACTCCACCAATTCTTGATTTACCGCCGCCCGAATCGCCAAAGGCTCGCCAAAGGCGACTTTATACCGCGCCCCACGCCCCGTTAAATCAGCTATCAAATCACGCACGCACGCAGCATCACTCGTTATAGTTTCACTATCCACGCCAATCCGCTCGCGCACCCACGCGAAATACAAAACCGTTAGCTTCATCGTTTGCCCTCTTGCAGAAAACCACGGGCTTTTATGAAATAATCAACCCCGCTAATAAAAGTTATTAACGCGGCAATCGCCAGCAAAGCCCGCCCGATATAATGGGCAGGTGCGCCAAAATCCGTGACGTAATAATGGGCAAAAACGCCTTCGGAAAACAAAACCACAATCGCCAGCATTTGCAGAGTGGTTTTCCATTTCGCCAGCCGAGTCACCGCCAAAAGCCGTGCCTCATCCCCCAGAAATTCGCGAAGGCCAGAGATAAAAACCTCTCGAAACACGATAACGGTTGCGGGTATCAGGATGGTAGAATCGGGTGCGGGGCTGATAGCGACAATCACCATCAGAGCCAGAATAACCATAATTTTATCGGCAATCGGGTCCATCATCGTGCCGAGTTTAGAGGTTTGATTCCACCGCCGTGCCAAGTATCCATCGATAAAATCGGTCAGGGCGGCGGCAAGGAATAATATCAAGGCGAACCAGTCCGCCAAGGGGCGTAGCAGGTATAAAAACAGCAGTGCCATGACGGGGGCGGCGATAAGACGCAGGATGGTGAGGATGTTTGGGATGTTCCACATGGGGTGGCTCCTTTATCGGGGTTTATGGGGATATAACCTGATTTGGGGGTAAAGTGCAATGTTTAGTGGTTAGTGATTAGTGATTAGTGATTAGTTTTTAGGGGTAGTGATTTTGCCACTTGCAATCAAAATATAATTGGGCTATTGTCGGGGAGTCGACAAGGACCGTTAACCCTCATACGACACATTGAGAATTAGTGTTCTCAAAATATTCTCCCATTATGTTGGGAGAGCGATGGAATAGAAAACTGCTTGCAGAAATACGTCGCACCCGCGTATGGGGCTTAACGGTCTCCCAGCACTAATGTGCTGGGAGGTTAGCTTGTCGTTTTGTAAAAAAAGGACAAGTTATGAAGATTCAAATAATAAAAATAATACCCTGCCTGTTGGCGGGATTCATCCTATCGGCTTGCGTTGGGGCGGTTAATATTGGTGGTGGTACTAGCTCTGAAAACGCCCTTATTAACAGGTGTATTATAGGCAACACTGCCCAAAGCGACCCAACATGTGCGAAAGCCGTTGCAGATACGAACGGGTGCATCACCAATCCATTTTTAAGCGGGTGCGAGGCGAATCCCCTATTTAGCCCACATGTTCAAAACGCGAGGGATGAACGGGTGAAGTTTTGCAATGATGCGAATAATGAAGAGGATAGCCTTTGCACGGGTTCCGATTCTGTAAAAGATATTTGCACACATGACCCGTTCAGCAGGGTTTGCGGCGGTTTTTATTATCAAGAACGTAAATTATTTTGCGAGGATACCTTAACCTTTCCCCGTTGTGCTGATATAGTAAGCAGTGTTTGTAGAACTGACCCTTTTAATACCAAATTATGTTTTGAGGATGATTTTTATAATTCTGCCCGCGAAAGATCTTGTTCCAATCGCGCAAGCCATCCTCGTTGCGAAACAACGGCAAATAGGGTTTGTAGTGATGACCCGTTTAATCCGTATTTGTGCAATACCTACATTTACAATAGCAATCGTGAAGCTGTCTGTGCGAATGAACAAACATCCGAGCGTTGCAAAAAAACGGTAAGCAGGGTTTGCGAACGTAATGCGTTTGACGGGCTTTGTAATGATATTTCTGTTTATGAGCCTGTGCGGATTGATTATTGCAGTATTACAATAAATAGGAGCGAATCAATTTGTATAGATATTTTGACAAAAAACCCTTGTATTCTAACTCCTTTTGGAGCGGGTTGTCTTACCGATACTTATGACATAGCCCGCAATCAGCACATTGATTTTTGTGGAAAGCAAAATAGTAAAAACGACCCGACTTGTGCAGAGGTGCTTTCAAGACCAACTTCGGCAAGTTTTTTACAAAGTTTTGACCCCCCTTTACTGTACAGCGGTTCAACGTACAGCAGTTCAGGCAGAGGCAATGCATTTGTACGGCACGCGGGATTGAATAGCCTTACTCTGAATCTTGACACTGGGGATGGCTTGTTTTTCAGTTGGCGAAAAATATGTATTAATAGCTGTACCGTTTATTACTATGCTGGGATTTTGTCTAGTACTGACTTAGGGCTACCCTTGACAGCAGAGACTGCTTCAGGCTCTTGGAATGGGAGTTTTAGAGTTAGAGCTGACGCTCGGAAAGGTATTCCTACAAATAAAGACTTTGTTCTTAATGTTAATTTTGGTGCGGGTGATCAAGCAGGAACTATATCGGCACGTATTGATGTTGGTAATGAATATAAGCCCCACTATTTGCTAACAGGAGATTTTGATAGTAATGGAGTGATTAGAGGGGATATTGAATATGTGCGCAGTGAGCATATTAGCGGTAGGGGTGATATTGTAAAAACCCCTGGGCGTTTACGTGGTTTAATCGGGCAAGAGGGTGCGGTTGGTGTTTTTATCAATACAAATATTCAAAGCTCTGGTCAAAAGGGTTTTAGTGGCGGGTTTATTGCCCGCCCGCCGAGCGAATAGGCGACACTAATTTATTGTGAGATTTTCATCTCTTGCAAGCGTTTGGTAAAAACGCTGTCAAATGCTTCTGTTGTTTCTAGAATCCACTTATATTGATTTTCCCAATGGGTTTCGTCTCTAGGATTAAAATTTTTATTATGAACAAAAATCTTTGAGCGGATTGTGTCTGATCCTATATTCCATGTTAAAGAAAGTCCAAGTTTTTTCCATCCCAAAGAAGAGTCAAGTTTGGCGTCTATTATTTCTCTATCTT
Organism: uncultured Amylibacter sp.; assembly: GCA_959347425.1. Next base: position 18,583 of record OY365742.1, read on the forward strand.
GTTCCAAATTAGTATATATATATTTGTTAGTCTCTTGATCATGTTCTTCTAATAAAAGCTCTACATAGACTCCTTTTTTATGCGTTTCACCCATAAGAACTTTTGAAAGAATCTGCCCACGTTCATCAATATCAAAAAGTACTCTTCCATTTTTTTTCTTAGCCAATTTTCCCAATGCTGGGTTTGCATTCTCAAACTGTTTCCAGAAACGCTTGCGAACGACTGGTGCTGTTTCGGTGCTTTCTTGTGTCATTTTTCATTCCTTTTATGTTGTACGAATCGGTTCATATAAATAATAGAGCAAAAAAAATATTAAACAAGCAAAAAATAATTAATCGTTAATCGTTACCCCCCATCCTGAAAAAAATCATAAATCTGCTCCGCCATAGCCTCCGACACCCCCTCCGCCGATTTCAAATCCTTTAACGAAGCCTGCGCCACCGCCTTGGCAGACCCGAAATGCGCCAACAGAGCCGCCTTCCGCCGCGCCCCAATCCCCGCGATACTATCCAACGGATTCCGCTTAATCGCCCGCGACCGCGCCGCCCGATGCGTGCCAATGGCAAACCGATGGGCTTCATCACGCAGACGCTGAATAAAATACAAAACCGCGTCCTGCGGGGGCAAAGAAAACGGCACTTGCCCGTGGATATAAAACTCTTCCTTGCCCGCGTTTCTATCCACACCTTTGGCGACTCCGATAAAGGGCAGGTCTTTAATCCCCAGTCCCTCCAACGCTTCGCGTGTCGCTTTTATCTGCCCGCGCCCACCGTCAATCAGCAAAACATCTGGCCAATTCTCACCGCCACGCGGATGGTCTTCCTTTAACAGCCGAGCAAACCGCCTGTGCAAAACCTCACCCATCATCGCCACATCATCACCAGGCGAAATATTAGGCGAGGCGATATTAAACTTGCGATAGGCGGATTTGATAAACCCCTCCTCCCCCGCGACAATCATCGCGCCAACGGCGTGTGTGCCTTGAATGTGGGAGTTATCATAAACCTCAATCCGCTTTGGCGGGGCGGGTAAATTAAACGTCTGCGCCAAACGTTCCAATAGATCCTTTTGGCTGGCACTCTCCGCCAATTTGCGTTCCAGCGATTCACGGGCATTGCGAATAGCCAGCGTGATAATCTCTGCCCTCTCGCCCCGTTGCGGGCGGGTAATATCCACGCGAGAGCCCCGTTTCTGCCCCAAAGCATCGCAGAGCAAATCGGCATTGGATAATTTATTGGATACAATAATCTGTTTCGGCGGGGTTTTATTATCGTAGAATTGGGCGATAAAACCCTCCAAAACCTCTTCCGCCTCCGCCCCCGAGCCCGTATGGGGGAAATACGCCCGATTGCCCCAGTTTTGATGGGCGCGGATGAAAAACACTTGGATACAGGCAGCCCCGCCTTTTTGATAAATAGCAATCACGTCCGCCTCTTTAATATGGGCGGGGTTAATGCCTTGACTGCCTTGGATATTGGTTAAAGCACGGATTCTATCGCGAAGGCGAGCCGCGTGTTCAAACGCCAAATCCTTGCTGGCGATTTGCATCTCATCCGCCAGTCGTTTTTGGATATCAACGGTTTTGCCCGATAGGAAATCACGGGCTTCATCCAGTGATTTTTTATAGTCGGCTTGGCTGATTTTGCCAACACATGGCGCCGAGCATCTGGCAATCTGGTGTTGCAAACACGGGCGGGTGCGGTTCGCGAAAACATGGTCGGTGCAGGTGCGCAAAAGAAAAATCTTTTCCAAATGATGCAGGGTTGTATTCACCGCGTTGGCAGAGGCAAAGGGGCCGTAATACTCCCCCTTCGGGGTTTTCTTGCCTCGGTGTTTGGTGATTTGGGCGAACGGATGGTCTTTGGCAATCATAATGTTTGGGAAGGATTTATCATCGCGTAGCAAAACATTGTAAAGCGGTTTTAATTGTTTAATCAGGTTTTGTTCCAGCAGCAGGGCTTCCGTTTCCGTATCGGTGCTAAGGAACATCATAGAGGCTGTTTTGGCAATCATCCGCATAATCCGCAGGGAATGACCACGCGGTTTGGCATAGCTGGACACCCGTTTTTTCAAATTGCGGGCTTTGCCGACGTAGAGCACTTTACCGCTCTTATCCAGCATGCGATAGACGCCCGCCGTGTTCGTCAGGCTGTTTAGATAGCCGTCAATAACGGCATGACCAGATAGCGGTTTGGGGGCTGGGTGAGTCATGGTTAATCATTAACCCCTAATCATTAATAATATCTGCCGTGCGCCAGCCCAAATGCTGTCCGCCATCAACGCAGATTAACTGTCCCGTCACGGCTTGGGCATCCAATAAATAATCCAAAGCCGCCAGAATGTCATTAGGCTCTGCCCCGCGTTGCAAAAGCGAGCGTTTGCGTTGTGCATCAAAATGGGCGGTGCTTTGCCGTGTTGCTTTTATCGTGGAACCCGGGGCAATCGCATTTACCCGCAACTGTGGAGCCAAGGCCTGTGCGCTGGTTTGGGTCAAATGCCACAGGGCGGCCTTGCTGACGCTATAAGTCATAAATTCAGGCGTGAGCTTGCGCACACGTTGGTCAATCATATTGATAATCGCGCCCTTAAGTTTCGTTTGTTTGGCAAACGCCTGCGTCAAAATAAACGGCGCATGTAAATTAATGCCAATATGATGTTGCCACGATTCGGGCGTGGCTGTCGCTATACAATCATAATCAAACACCGCCGCGTTATTGATTAAAACATCCAACGCTCCCAAAGCCTCCACCGCACGGGGAATCAAGGTTTGCGTGTCCGCCACATCCGCCAAATCCGCGTGTAAAACCACGCCAGAGCCACCCTCCGCAATAACTTCCGCCAGAACCGCCTGTGCCTCTGCCTTGCTGGTATTGTAATGGATAGCCACAGCCATCCCCCGCCCTGCGCAATGCAGTGCCATAGCCCGCCCCAGCCGCTTTGCCGCCCCTGTTATCAGTGCCGCGCGATAGTGTGTTTTCTCTGTCATACCGACCCGTATAATAGCAAATAGCTATACAAACCATAGCAAATCACGAATAAACCCCCGAAAATCCGCCCCATTCGCCAGCCAAACACGATAAACGGCGTGAGTGCCAAGGTTGCCGCGCCCATCACCCATAAATCACGGGTTAGGAAATCGCCTGGAACGGGTAGGGGGGCGACCATCGCGGCTATCCCAGGGATTGCCAGTAGGTTAAACAAATTACTGCCGATAATGTTGCCGATGACTATGTCGCCGCGTTTGTGATAGGCGGCGGATAGGCTGGTTGCCAGTTCGGGTAGGGAGGTGCCGAGGGCTACGAGCGTTAATCCAATAACGGCGGGGGCGATGTTAAATGTCATGGCGATATTAATCGCGCCGTCAATTAATAGTTTCCCGCCCAGTGGCAAGGCCGCCAATCCTATTAATAAGGCGAATAATGCTTTCGGTAGGGATAGGGTGGGGGTGGTTTTGGTTTTTGTTTCGGTTTGGGTCTGGGGTTTTATTAGTGCCTGTTGCAGATTTCTGGTTAAAATCGCCCCGAGGCAAATCAGCAAAATCACCCCTTGGACGCGTCCAATCGCCCCCA